>NZ_JABKKE010000016.1 GCF_013166575.1 Xylanibacter rodentium | reverse complement strand
ATATGCGCCCTGCCCTGTATGAGCAAACGAAATGACGATGAAACGGATATGCAAAGAAAGCATGATTGAAAGGTCTGAACTGCTGATATATATATATGCGCCCTGAAAGGGCAACAAGCACATAGCCCAGGGCAGAGCGTAGCGACACCCTGGGGAATCAAATCACAAAACAATCATCAACGCCCTGAAAGGGCAAAAGCATAATGAAACAATGGCACAATCATTAAGCAAAGTATACATCCATCTGATTTTCCATATCAGAACAACGAGTCCCATGATACGGGATGAAGAATTGGAACGTGTACATTCATATATAGGCCAGCTTGTCAATACAACCGGAAGCAGGGTGATAAGGGTAGGAGGTACATGCGACCATGTCCACATACTGTTTCTATTATCAAGAAACGGGTGCATATCAAATGTGGTAGAGGAGACAAAGCGCAATAGCAGCAGATGGATAAAATCCATTGATCCTCATTACGGGATGTTTGCATGGCAGGGCGGTTATGGCGTCTTCTCAGTAAGCCAATCAATGGTAGACAAGACATTAAAATATATCGAAAGGCAACGTGAACATCACCAAAAGCTCACATTTGAAGACGAATACATTGAGTTCTTAAAATTATATGATATTGAATATGACGAGAAATATGTGTTTAGCGATTAAAGCTTTTGCCCTTTCAGGGCGCGGAATTGTCAATACACGATCCCCAGGGTGTCGCTACGCTCTGCCCTGGGCTATGTGCTTGTTGCCCTTTCAGGGCGCAAAGGTTTCAACAGTTTTGAATATTTAACCGATACATGTCAGAAAACAAAAGGTTCTACAGTATGAACGTTTAACTGATACATGTCAGAAAAAGGTTCTACAGTATGAACGTTTAACCGATACATGTCAGGGCGCAAAGGATTCTACAGTATAAATGTTTAACTATAACTATTCCGGACGAACGTTTTCGTCAAGCCATATGGGCAGAGTGAGCCTGCTCAGAATCTGCCGCGGCGAGAAAACGGAAGATGAGTTCCAACTAATTTCAGCAACAGAAACTTAAATTATCATTGTAAACCAATAAGAACAAAAATCCTATCTCAAAAAAGTGACAGGAACATCAAAACAAAAGAAATGGAAATAATACTTATCAAGGCATTGCAGTTTATGCTTGCCATATCAATCTTGGTTCTGCTGCACGAAGGCGGCCACTTCTTTTTCGCACGGCTTTTCGGCATACGGGTTGAGAAGTTCTATCTGTTTTTCGACCCGTGGTTCCACCTGTTCGAGTTCAAACCTAAGAACAGCGAAACCACATACGGCATGGGATGGCTGCCATTGGGCGGCTACTGCAAGATAGCAGGCATGATCGACGAGTCGTTCGACACTGACCAGATGAAACAGCCGATGCAACCGTGGGAGTTTCGCGCCAAACCCGCATGGCAGCGCCTGTTGGTGATGGTAGGCGGTGTACTTGTCAACTTCCTGCTGGCTCTGTTCATCTACTCAATGCTGCTCTTCACATGGGGAGACACTTATATCCCTACAAAGGATATGACCCACGGAATGAAGTTCAACAGCGAAGCCAAAGAGCTCGGATTCCGCGACGGCGACATCGTAGTGGGAACTGAAAACGGAGAGTTCAAGGAGTATGGCATGGACATGTTCCGCGACCTGTCCGAAGCTACCCGCGCCGACATTATCCGTAACGGAAAGGCGATGAGTATCAGTCTGCCCGGCGAGATAAACCTGCTCGGCATGCTCAAGACCGAACCAAAGTTCATGGCTCCGCTAACACCGGCAGTGACAGACAGTGTGATACCGGGCAGTGCCGCGGCGAAGGCCGGAATGAGAAAGGGTGACAGGATTGTTGCTTTCAACGGCAAGCCCATCGACTCATACAACGAGTTCACCGACCGGATCGGCCGCCTCATGGATGTGATGGTTACGGCAAAGACTCCGGCAGACAGCATGAAAGTGCGCCGTGCTACGATAGTAACCGAGCGCGCCGGAAGGCTCGACACGGCCGACGTGGTCCTCTCGGCCGACCTGAAGTTGGGATTCACTATAAAACATTGGGCCGAACTCTACAAGCCTGTAACCAAAAAGTACGGATTCTTCGAGAGTTTCCCTGCCGGAGTGAAATACGGTTGCGGCATACTGAAAGGCTATGTCGACGACATGAAGTATGTGTTCTCTGCCGAAGGCGCCAAATCGGTAGGCGGCTTCGGAACAATAGCCAACCTGTTCCCCGCAACATGGAACTGGTATGCGTTCTGGGAGATGACGGCTTTCTTGAGCATCATCCTCGCATTCATGAACATACTGCCCATCCCGGCACTCGACGGCGGTCATGTGCTCTTCCTGCTCTACGAAATGATCACGCGCCGCAAACCAAGCGAGAACTTCATGATCAAGGCCGAATATTTAGGTTTCGGCATACTGATTCTGCTTATGGTCATGGCCAATCTGAATGACATCCTCCGCTGGTTGCATCTGATGTAACCAAAAACCAGGCCAACAAAAAAGATACATTTCACCGGTAGCTTACAGTTGCATGAATATTGAAGCTATATCGCATGCAACTGTAAGCTAAGTCGGACAATCTGCTTTCAATCTGTCATTTCGGTTCAAAAAGTTGCTTTAATCAAGCCTGCAAGCTATCATATTGCTACCATTTTAAGTAATTTTGCACGCAATATGTAACTTTTCTCGAGAAGTAAGCAAACTTAATGCAACTAAATATGACAAATGGATTATACAATGCTGCATACGAGCACGATGCGTGCGGTGTGGGCATGGTGGTCAACATTCACGGCAACAAAAGCCACGAGTTGGTGGACAATGCCCTGAAAGTTCTCGAAAACATGAGACACCGCGGTGCCGAAGGCGCCGACAACAAGACCGGCGACGGAGCTGGCATCATGCTCCAAATACCCCACGAGTTTATTCTTCTTCAAGGAATCCCCGTACCGGAGAAAGGCAAGTACGGCACAGGTCTTGTATTCCTGCCCAAAGATGAGTGCGACCAACAGAAGATACTGTCGGTGATGATAGAAGAGATTGAACGCGAGGGACTCTCACTGATGCATCTGCGCAACGTTCCCACCAATCCCGCCTGTCTGGGCAAGGCCGCACTTGACAGTGAGCCGGCCATCAGACAGATATTCGTCACCGGGGTGACAGACGACAAGGTGAGCGTGTTCGAACGCACACTGTACATGATACGCAAGCGCATCGAACGACGCATACGGCACAAAGACTTCTACATATGCTCCCTGTCAAACAAAAACATTGTATACAAAGGTATGCTGTCGAGCATGCAGGTGAGGCAGTATTTTCCGGACTTGACCAACAATTACTTCACGAGTGGCCTCGCTCTGGTACACTCCCGCTTCTCAACCAACACATTTCCGACATGGAGCCTTGCACAGCCATTCCGTCTGCTGGCACACAACGGTGAGATAAACACCATCCGCGGCAACCGCGGATGGATGCAGGCCCGCGAAAGTGTGCTTAACTCCGGGACCTTGGGCGACATCAGACAGCTGTCGCCTATCGTCCAGCCCAGCATGAGCGACTCGGCCAGTCTGGACAACGTTTTCGAGTTTTTCGTAATGAGCGGTCTGTCGCTGCCACACGCCATGAGCGTAATGGTGCCGGAAAGCTTCAACGACAAAAACCCGATATCGGAAGACCTGAAAGCCTTCTTCGAATACCACTCGATACTGATGGAACCGTGGGACGGTCCGGCGGCACTGCTATTCAGCGACGGCCGCTATGCCGGCGGAATGCTCGACCGCAACGGTCTGCGCCCGGCCCGATACACCATTACGAAAAAAGACATGATGGTAGTGGCATCGGAAGTAGGCGTGATGGACTTCGACCCGGACGAAATTGCCGAGAAAGGGCGCCTGCAACCCGGAAAGATACTGCTCATCGACACTCAGGAGGGCCGCATATACTACGACGGCGAGATAAAGGAAAGACTGGCCGCCGAGCATCCGTACCGACACTGGCTGTCGACCAACCGCATACAACTGGAGAAACTAAAGAGCGGCCGCAAGGTGCAAAACGACATAGCCAACCTGACGGAACACGAACTGATGTTCGGATACAGTGCCGAGGATATCGACAGTACCATCATCCCGATGTGCGTCAACGGACAGGAACCCACGGCAGCCATGGGCAATGACACTCCGCTGGCCGTATTGTCCGACCGTCCGCAACTGCTGTTCAACTATTTCCGCCAGCAGTTTGCCCAGGTGACCAACCCTGCCATAGACTCCATACGTGAGAATCTGGTGATGTCACTCACCGAATATATAGGCCGCGTGGGGTCGGGAATACTCAATCCCGACGAGTCGAACTGCAAGATGGTGCGTCTGCCCCACCCTATCCTTAACAACACCCAACTCGACATACTGTGCAACATACGCTACAAGGGGTTCAACACCATCAAACTGCCGATACTTTTCGAATGTGCCAAGGCCGAGGACGGACTGCGCGAGGCTATAGACAACCTGTGCAAGGAGGCGGAACACAGTGTGGACGAGGGTTACAACTACATAATTCTGACCGACCGCGACATTGACCGCGAGCATGCTGCAATACCGAGTCTGCTGGCTGTGAGCGCCGTACACCATCATCTGATATCGGTGGGCAAACGCGTACAGACGGCCCTGATCGTGGAGAGCGGCGAGATACGCGAGACGATGCACGCAGCACTGCTGTTAGGTTACGGAGCATCGGCATTATGCCCATACATGACGTTCGCCATACTCGACGACCTCGTAAAACGTGGCAAGATACAGGAAAACTACGAGACAGCCGAGGCCAACTACATAAAAGCCGTAAAGAAAGCACTGCTGAAGATTATGGCAAAGATGGGCATATCTACCATACGAAGCTATCGGGGAGCAAAGATATTCGAGAGTATCGGCCTGTCGGAAAGCCTGCTGAAGACATATTTCGGCACGGAAATGTCGACAATAGGCGGAATAGGACTGGAGAAAATTGCAAAAGACGCGATAGTGAGGGTAACAGGAGCCCCTCTAAATATCCCCAAAGGGGAGGTGCCTGCGGGGGCTTCTGCAACAACTCCGTTCCATCATCCGGAAGCCCTGACCAACCAAGGTCAGTTTCACTGGCGCAAGGACGGCATACGCCACGCATGGAATCCCGAGACAATATCCGCATTGCAACTCGCCACACGCACAGGCAGCTACGCCAAATACAAGGAGTTTGCACGCCTTGTGGACGAAAAGGACAAACCCATATTCATCCGCGATTTCTTCGGACTACGCCGCAATCCCATAGACATCGACAAAGTGGAGCCGGTGGAGGCTATCATGAAACACTTCGTGGTAGGTGCCATGAGTTTCGGAGCATTGAGCAAAGAGGCACACGAGGCGATAGCCATGGCTATGAACAAGATAGGCGGACGCTCGAACACCGGCGAGGGCGGTGAGGACAGCGAGCGTTTCACAGCCACCCGCGACGGTATACCGCTGTCGTCGAAGACAAAGCAGGTGGCGTCGGGACGTTTCGGCGTGACAACGGAATATCTGGTCAACGCCGAAGAGATACAGATAAAGGTGGCACAGGGAGCCAAACCCGGCGAAGGCGGACAGCTGCCGGGATTCAAGGTTAACGAGGTGATAGCCCGCACACGCCATTCGATACCGGGCATATCGCTCATCTCTCCTCCGCCACATCACGACATATACTCAATAGAAGATCTGGCACAACTCATCTTCGATCTGAAAAACGTGAACCCCACGGCATTCATCAGCGTAAAGCTCGTAGCCGAGAGTGGAGTGGGAACCATTGCCGCAGGTGTGGCAAAGGCAAAGGCCGACCTGATTGTAATATCGGGAGCCGAGGGCGGCACGGGAGCCAGCCCGGCGTCGAGCATGCGATTTGCCGGAATATCGCCGGAGATAGGATTGAGCGAGACACAACAGACGCTCGTGCTGAACGGTCTGCGCGGACAAGTGCGCCTGCAAGTGGACGGACAGCTGAAGACGGGCCGCGACGTTATACTGATGGCGTTGCTCGGGGCCGAGGAATTCAGTTTCGGCACGCTGGCACTCATCGTCCTGGGCTGCGTGATGATGCGTAAATGCAACCTGAACACATGCCCGATGGGTGTGGCCACACAAAACCCGGAACTGCGCAAGTATTTCAGAGGACGATATGAATATCTCGTCAACTATTTCACATTCCTTGCACAGGAAGTGCGCGAATATCTGGCAGAGATGGGATATACGAGGCTTGAAGACATCGTGGGACGAACAGAACTGATAGCCCCCTTAATTCCCCCAAAGGGAGAAAAGCCTGCGGACAGTTCTCAAAATCTCCCATTGGGTGACACGGAGAGGGGATTGGACTTCAGCCGTCTGCTCCATCGTGCAGACAACGGCAACGTACTGCATCACACGGCCGACATTCCTGCCGACCTCAAGGATGTGCTCGACCAAAGGATAATCCACTCTGCACAACACGCGATAGATACACGTGAAGAAATTGACCTCGACTATACCATCAAGAACACCGACCGAGCGACGGGAGTGATGCTCAGCGGACTCATCGCCCGCAAATACGGTTCGGCCGGACTGCCGGAGAACACTGTCAACGTGAAATTCAAAGGCTCAGCCGGACAGAGTTTCGGAGCATTCCTCGTAAACGGAGTGAGTTTCAAACTTGAAGGCGAGACCAACGACTACTTCGGCAAAGGTCTCAGCGGCGGACGCATTGCGATACTGCCGCCGGTACGAAGCAACTTCCCTGCCGAGGACAACATCATTGCCGGCAACACCGGTCTGTATGGAGCCACAAGCGGCGAACTGTACGTCAACGGCAAAGTGGGCGAGCGCTTCGGCGTGAGAAACTCAGGCGCTACAGCCGTCATCGAGGGCGCAGGCGACCACTGTTGCGAGTACATGACGGGCGGGCGAGTAGTGGTGCTCGGCGAAACGGGCCGCAACTTTGCCGCAGGAATGAGCGGCGGTGTGGCATACGTATGGGACAAGAACCACAATTTCGACTACTTCTGCAACATGGACATGGTGGAGATAAACCTCGTGGAAGACAGCCAATACAGAAAAGAGCTGCACGAACTTATCCGTCAGCACTATCTGTATACCGGCTCGAAACTGGCCCGCACAATGCTCGACGACTGGAACCGATATGTCGAAGACTTCATCCAAGTGGTTCCGATAGAATACAAGCGCGTGTTACAGGAAGAGCAGATGAAAAAACTGCAACAGAAGATAGCGGACATGCAGAGGGATTATTAGAACGTTTTCGTTAGCCATATGGGCAGAGTGAGCTTGCTCAAACTCTGCCATGGCGAGAAAACGAAGAATGAAATCCAACATTTTCATCAAACCGGATAAGCAGAGTGAAACTTGTTTCGATAATGACAAGAGTGGAATAAAAAATAGAGTAATTTTTCAACATGAACAATAAATTCCTTACAATACACCGCCAGGAAGCGGGATACAGACCTATACACGACCGTATACACGATTTCGGTGAAGTGGAACAAACGCTCAACAGCAAGGACCGCCGCACGCAGGCATCACGCTGCATGGATTGCGGCGTGCCGTTCTGCCACTGGGCATGTCCATTGGGCAACAAGCCGCCGGAATGGAACGATGCCCTGAGCAAAGGCGACTATGAGACAGCATACCGCCTGCTCAACGACACCAACGACTTCCCCGAGTTCACCGGACGCATCTGCCCGGCATTATGCGAGAAGGCATGCGTACTGAATCTCATGTCACACGAGCCTACAACAAACCGCGAAAATGAGGCTGCCATCACCGAAATGGCTTTTCAGGAGAATCTGGTGCACGTGGTACAGCCCGTGCGCAACGGCCGAAGAGTAGCCGTGATAGGAGCCGGCCCGGCCGGACTGGTGGCTGCCAACCGCCTCAACCGTATGGGCTACGCCGTAACAGTGTTTGAACGTTGCGAGAACGCAGGCGGACTTCTGCGCTACGGAATACCCAATTTCAAACTCAACAAAGCCATCATCGACCGCCGCCTGCACCTGCTCTACGAAGAGGGCATTGACTTCCGCTACGGCGAGGACATAGATCTCACGTCACTGCCCGAGGGTTACGACGCCTACGTCGTATCCACCGGCACCCCAACGGCACGCGATCTTCCCGTTCCCGGACGCGAGTTGCGCGGTGTACACTTCGCACTGGACATGCTGTCACAGCAGAACCGTATACTGGCCGGCACCGACTTCAAGAAAGACGAACTCGTCAATGCCCGAGACAAGGACGTGCTCGTCATCGGTGGCGGCGACACGGGCAGCGACTGCATCGGCACGGCCCACCGTCAAGGCTGCCGCAGCGTGACACAGATAGAGATCATGCCCAAACCGCCCGTCGGTCCCGACGACCCTCACAACCCGTGGCCCAACTATCCCCGTACGTTCAAGACCACATCGAGCCATGAAGAAGGCTGCACCCGACGATGGAACGTCAACACATTGGAATTCATCGGTAAGGACGGGCGCCTGACAGGTGTGAAAGTGCAGGAAATAAAATGGAAGCCCAATCCCGACGGCGGTCGCCCTATCATGGAGCCTGCCGGCAAACCTGAGGTGATAAAATGCGAACTTGCACTGCTGGCTATGGGATTCGTCAAACCCGAAATGCCGCAGTTCGCCGACAATGTATTCACCGCCGGAGATGCCGCCACGGGGGCCTCGCTCGTAGTACGTGCCATGGCCGGAGGGCGCAAGGCAGCCGCAGACATTGACAATTACCTGAACGCCACCAACAAGTAATACGAACAAAAAAACAACGGCTAATCAGCCGGAATTGACATAATAATATATAATGGGATCAGACCCCGTTTCCATACGGCCCGTACCACCTCTATATGCCATGTTTGGAAATCGTAGTAGGTGCGCCTTGGATGAAAACCATTTTTGGAAATAAGAATGTGTACGCCTTGAAAAGGCAGCAAGCACATAGCCCGGGGCAGAGCGTAGCGGCACCCCGGGGATAGCGTATTCCCAACCGCGCCCTGAAAGGGCAAAAGCATTAGCCATCAAACACTTACGATTCATATTTTGCTTGTGTATTTATGCTTTTGCCCTTGCAGGGCGCGGGGATTGGCGATGTTTGACTCCCGGGGTGCCGCTACGCTCTGCCCCGGGCTATGTGCTTGCTGCCTTTTCAAGGCGCACACATAATCCGGTATTTATATAATCCTGAAATCATACAACGTCTTTCATCTTATATTGTGCTCCAAGTTAATTTATGTTTGTATAATCAAAGATAAACCTTTTTTGATTATCCTTATCTGTTTATTTTTTGCAATAACGCTTTCCTTTATTACTTTTGCAACATCATTGAGACACAAAAGAAATATGTCAGAACAAATAAAGAGAGAGAATTGTAAAAAAATTGTTTAACGTTTTAAAAGTTAGTAGTTATGGGATTAATAGGTTCTATCATCATTGGTATTCTGGCCGGATTCTTGGCCGGTAAGATTATGCGCGGCGGCGGTTACGGCTGTCTCATCAACCTCATACTGGGTGTTGTCGGCGGTGCCTTAGGCGGCTGGCTGTTCAGCTTCATAGGTCTGTCGTGGGGAGGTATCCTCGGTCAGTTGTGTACGGCCGTAGTAGGTGCGGTAGTCATTTTATCAATTGCATCATTGTTCAAAAAAGATTAAAGGAGGTGTTTTGGTTTATCTGATTATGGCGCTTCGGAACAATTGTCCCGAAGCGCCATAACCTTTTGTACATTATGCCATTCCATTGCCGACCATGAAATACACCATTATAAAAGCAGGAAAATACCATTATGACAGCAAAACCAACCGTACACAGTCATAATATCATCATCAAATGGCCATTGTTTACACATAGACAATTTTAAGCACAATTTGGCTTTAAACTGTAACCGATATAAAGGATTCCTGTTACAAATTGCAACAACAGACATAAAAGTATATAAAAACGGTAACTTGTCCGCAGACTTTTCTTTCAAATCATTGTACCTTTGCAACACAAGAAATTAAAATATAATGTATTAAGGTATAAAGACTGCCAAAATGAGCAAAACCATCAAGTTCACCAAGATGCACGGAGCCGGCAACGACTATATATACGTAGACACCTCGCTGTACGGTATAGACAATCCTGAGGCGGCTGCCGTAAAATGGAGCGACCGCCATAAAGGCATCGGCAGTGACGGACTGGTGCTTATAGACAAATCGCCAATACCCGAAGCCGACTTCTCCATGAGAATCTTCAATGCCGACGGTTCGGAAGCCATGATGTGCGGCAATGCATCGCGATGCATCGGCAAATATCTGCACGACAAGGGACTGACAGACCTTACGGAGATACGTCTGCTGACACTCTCTGGCATAAAGACGTTGAGTCTGCATTTGAGAGTTGACGGCACGACAGAAAGCGTGACGGTGGACATGCTCGCTCCCACCTTGACATGCCGCAGCCAATTGGCCACCACCGACGGAACAATGACTGACGGCGAAGTGGAAGCCGGCGACCGTACATTCCGAGGCACATTCGTATCTATGGGCAACCCTCATTTTGTAATATTCACGGATAACATCGACGACATCGATATTGCACGCTATGGGGCCATACTGGAACATCATCCGCTATTCCCCGAACGCTGCAATATCGAGTTTGCCGAAGTTGAGGACAACGGCAACATCCGCACACGAGTGTGGGAACGCGGCAGCGGCATCACCATGGCCTGCGGCACCGGTGCTTGTGCCACCGCCGTAGCAGCCGCACTGACAGGACGCTCCCCGCGCCACTGCACCATCGTGATGGACGGCGGTGAACTTGACATCCGCTGGGACGAGACCGACGGACATGTATACAAGACCGGACCTGCAGAATTCGTTTTCGACGGAGAGACGGAATACACATGAATACAAACGTTTTCGTTAAGCCAGATGAGCAGAGTGAAACTTGTTTCAGTTCTGCCATGGCGAGAAAACGCGCATGAATATGAACGTTTTCGCCAATCCAAATGAGCAGAGTGAGCCTGACAAAACCCTGCCATGGCGAGAAAACGGGGATGAAATAACTTCAAACAACATAAAGAAAGAGAACAACATCATGGCATTAGTAAACGAACACTTCCTGAAACTGCCGAACAACTATCTGTTCGCCGACATCGCCAAGAAAGTGAATGCTTTCAAAGTATCCCATTCCAATGCCGACTTGATAAGCCTTGGTATAGGCGACGTCACGCAACCGCTCTGTCCGGCTGTGACCGAGGCCATGCACAAGGCTGTGGACGAGATGGCAGACAGGGACACTTTCCGCGGCTACGGTCCCGAACAGGGCTACCCGTTTCTGCGCGAAGCCATCGTGAAGAACGACTTCCTGCCCCGGGGCATACATCTTGATCCCAACGAGATTTTCATCAACGACGGAGCAAAAAGCGACACCGGCAACATCCAGGAACTCGTACGCTGGGACAACAGCATCGGTGTGACCGACCCCATCTATCCCGTATACATCGACTCGAATGTGATGATAGGCCGCGCGGGAACAGTGAACGACGGCAAGTGGAGCAACGTGATATACATGCCGTGCACGGCCGAAAACAACTTTGTTCCGCAGATACCAGACCGCCGCGTCGACATAATATACCTGTGCTATCCCAACAACCCCACCGGCACGGTGATATCCAAGGAAGAACTGCGCAAATGGGTGAACTACGCCCTCAAGAACGACACGCTGATATTCTACGACGCAGCCTACGAAGCATACATACAGGACCCCGACATCCCCCACTCCATATACGAGATAAAGGGCGCACGCAAGGTGGCGATAGAGTTCCACAGCTATTCCAAGACGGCAGGATTTACCGGCCTGCGCTGCGGATATACCGTAGTGCCTAAAGACATAACGGCCGGCACCATCGACGGCCGTGAACGCATATCGCTGCATCAGCTATGGTATCGCCGTCAGTGTACCAAGTTCAACGGCACAAGCTACGTGAGCCAAAGGGCTGCCGAGGCCACATACACTCCGGAAGGAAAGGAACAGGTGAAAAAGACCATACAATACTACATGACCAACGCCCGCATCATGCACGAGACACTCACCCGATACGGACTGCAGGTCTTCGGCGGTGAAAACGCGCCCTACCTGTGGGTAAAGACACCGCAGGGTGAAAGCAGCTGGCGCTTCTTCGAGCGGATGCTCTACGAGGCCCATGTCGTATGCACACCAGGAGTAGGCTTCGGCCCGAGCGGCGAGGGATATGTACGGCTGACAGCTTTCGGCCTACGCGAAGACTGCGAGAAAGCCATGGAACGGCTGGGGAAATGGATCTGACAGATGTCCGTCCATGGAGTTAAAGAAGTTATCGGGAGTTACCGCTCCCTATGGTCGATTGGGGTTAAAGACAAATACTTCCAGACCATCGCAGCAAGACACTTTATGCAGGATATGTATTTAACTTCCAAATGTTTTTAACATTCACAAACAATCAACAAAATACAAACAGACAATGGCAAATTTAAGATTTCAGGTTGTTGCAGAGGCATTCAAGAAAAAGCCTCTTGAGGTGAAAACTCCGGCAGAGCGCCCATGCGAATTTTTCGGCAAAAACGTGTTCACACGTGAGAAAATGTACAAATATCTGCCGAAAGACGTCTATGAAAAGCTTGTGGACGTGATCGACAACGGCACACGACTCGACCGCTCGATAGCCGACGCCGTGGCTGCGGGAATAAAACAGTGGGCCGTAGAAAACGGGGTGACACACTACACGCACTGGTTCCAGCCGCTGACGGAAGGCACCGCCGAAAAGCACGACTCATTCATAGAGCACGACCACAAGGGTGGCATGGTAGAGGAATTCAGCGGCAAGCTGCTCGTACAGCAGGAACCCGATGCCTCATCGTTTCCCAACGGCGGCATACGCAACACCTTCGAGGCACGCGGATATTCGGCATGGGACCCTACATCACCTGTCTTCATCATCGACGACACTCTTTGTATACCCACAATATTCATATCATATACGGGCGAGGCACTCGACTACAAGGCACCGCTGCTGCGCACGCTGCACGCTGTGAACGTGGCCGCCACCGACGTCTGCCGGTACTTCTACCCCGACGTAAAGAAAGTACAGAGCAATCTGGGATGGGAACAGGAGTATTTTCTCGTAGACGAGGGACTCTATTCGGCCCGCCCCGACCTGCTGCTCACCGGCCGCACACTGATGGGACATGACTCGGCCAAGAACCAGCAGATGGACGACCATTACTTCGGAACCATCCCCGACCGTGTGCAGGCTTTCATGAAAGATCTCGAAATAAGAGCTCTCGAGCTGGCCATACCGTGCAAGACACGTCACAACGAGGTAGCGCCCAACCAGTTTGAACTGGCCCCTATATACGAGGAATGCAACCTGGCCGTAGACCACAACATGCTCCTGATGTCGCTGATGAAGCGTGTGGCGCGAAAGCACGGATTCCGCGTACTGCTGCACGAGAAGCCTTTTGCAGGCATCAACGGCTCCGGCAAGCACAACAACTGGAGCCTCAGCACCGATACCGGCATACTGCTGCACGGCCCGGGAAAGACCCCGATGGACAATCTGCGCTTCGTCACATTCATCGTTGAGACACTGATGGGCGTATACCGCCACAACGGACTTCTAAAGGCAAGCATAATGAGCGCCACCAACGCCCACCGGCTCGGAGCCAACGAGGCGCCGCCCGCCATCATATCGTCATTCCTCGGCAAGCAACTGAGCGAATTGCTCGACCATATAGAGAAATCGGACAAGGACGAACTGTTCAACATCGTGGGCAAGCAGAGTATGAAACTCGAAATACCGGAGATACCGGAACTGCTCATCGACAACACCGATCGCAACCGCACCAGCCCCTTCGCCTTCACCGGCAACCGCTTCGAGTTCCGTGCCGTGGGCAGCGAAGCCAACTGTGCCTCGGCAATGATTGCCCTCAACTCGGCCGTGGCTGAGGCATTGGCCGACTTCAAAAAACGTGTCGACGCCATCATCGACAAAGGCGAAAACAAGACACGCGCCATCATCGACATCCTACGCGAAGACATAAAGACCTGCAAACCCATACGCTTCGACGGAAACGGATACAGCGACGAGTGGGTGGAAGAAGCCCGCCGCCGCGGTCTGGACTGCGAGACGAGCTGCCCCGTGATATTCGAGCGCTATCTCGACGCAGAGAGCATTGATATGTTCGAGAGTCTCGGAGTGATGTCGAGGAAAGAACTTGAAGCACGCAATGAGGTGAAATGGGAGACGTATACGAAGAAGATACAGATAGAAGCCCGCGTGATAGGCGACCTGTCGATGAACCACATCATACCCGTGGCCACCCACTACCAAAGCAAACTGCTGAAGAACGTCGAAAACATGCGCGGCATATTCCCACCCGAAAAGGCCGACAAACTGTCAGCACGCAACATAAAGCTGATAGAGGAGATAGCCGACCGCACGGCCGTCATCGAGAAAGGCGTGGAAGAACTCGTAGCCGCACGCAAGGTGGCAAACAAGATTGAGAACGAACATCTGAAAGCCATTGCTTACCACGACACCGTGGCACCCAAGATGGAACTGATACGCTACCAGATAGACAAACTTGAGCTGATAGTGGAAGACCGGCTGTGGACACTTCCAAAATACCGTGAGCTATTGTTTATAAGGTAAAAAAGAAGTCCCGCCCTGATATACCGGCGGGACTCTTCACAGACAATCTATTTCTTTTTTGGTTGTTTGAAGTTTGCAACGGGAGAGCACTGTGAAGTGCCTTCCCGTTCTTATTCAACAGTCTTTTGTTTTTAAAGGAGTCAAGAAGCCATCTCCCCCCCCTTATTCACCATATCCTCCGAAACTCTGGTTTTCGTCGTCCATGCCACTGTTCATTTCCTCACGCGGCTTTTTCTTCGAACTCATGTTACCGAAGTTCCATGTCAGTGTGATGTTGGCACGCGGGTCGCGCCAGTTCTCCTGATAACGTTCGAAGCTGTCCGTGTTTGTATAAGTCTTCCAACGGCGGCTGTTGAACACGTCGCGCCAATTGACCGACAGCGCAAACTGCTTGTTGAGGAACGACTTGCGCAGTCCGAGATCAAGGCTGGCACTCGGCTTTCTATAACCCTGTGTGATAACCGTACGCGACCGGTAGTTGCCCGTTGCCTGCAACGATATATCGTAAGGCAGGATGAAACTTGCCAGCATCCGGGCATCCCATGAGAAATTCTCGTCCGACCGTCCCGTCACTGTCTGATCGTTGATGACATATCTGAAACCGTCGAGCTTGTAGTAATAAGCATTCACTGTGGTGGTAAGGTCGAGGATGCGGAAGAGTTTGTCTTTCAAAATCAGTTCCACACCGGCACTTTGGCTCTTGGCTACGTTCTCACTGGTAGAATATATCACATCGTCTACATTGTATTTCACCGTCTGTATCACATCTGTCGTCGGCCGGTAGTACGTTCCTACGGAGAGGGTATGGTTCTGCCAGGTCTTCAGATAGTTGAGCGAAAACGAGTTGGTGTACTCCGGCGTAAGCTCGGGATTACCGAACGACACCATCGACGCATCGCTCGTGTTCTTGAAACTGTTGAGCTGTCCGCCCCACGGACGGCGCAGACGACGAGTATAGTTGAGCTGGAGCTGCGATGTCTCGGTGAGCGGGTAATTGAGGAACAGGCTCGGGAACAGCTGGAAATAATCTTTCTTGAACGGTGCGTCGCGCAATGAGGGGTCATGCTCCTGGTCGTACGTGTAACTCTCTGTGTTCACCCTCCAGTATTCGCCGCGCAGACCGGCCATCACACCGAGCCTGCCCACCTTGGTGGTAAGTGTGGCATAGAGCGCATGCACATCCATATCATAGATGAACCGGTTGAAATATTCCTTGTCTTCCGTTATATTATGTCCGGCCCACGAACTGCCGTCCATCCACGATTCCTGCGGTGTGTTCTCGTGCGAGAAGCGTCCGTTGTATCCCGCTTCCAGCTTAAGGTTCTCCATTATCTGGTTCTCATAGTCCAGCTTGGCCTCCCACGAACGGTTGTTGATGAACATCGGGCGATATTGGTACATATACTCCGTAGGGCCGGCAGGGTCGATATATGTCGTGCTGTCCTGATAATAGCTGTTGTCGTCGCTCTTCCACTTGCCAAACGACAGGTTGAAGTCGAGCTTGTGAGCCTCACTGAAAGTGTGGGTATATCCCATCTCGGCATGATACATACGCATATCTCCGTCAGACGTGTTGCGGCGGAACATCAGTCGCGAGTCTGTCGGAGCGCCCACCGTACCGTAATGATACGGGATGATGCTCTCGTTGTCACGCTTGCCCTGCATGGTCATTCCCGAGAACGACAGGTCGTCCTTGTCGGTAAAGTGCCATGTCAGGCCGGCACGGGCAAATAGATTTCCGCCCCCGCGATTGTTTTCAGCCTCATAGTTCTGATATGTATTGCTGCCCTTATAGGTCTGCTCGCTGAGCGAGCCGCCATTGTTCTTGCGACGTCGGTAACCCACATTGGCAAAGGCATCGAGCTTTCCGCTCGAATAGTTGATGCTTCCGCCTGTGTTCCATCCTCCGCTCGTAGCCGCACCGGCACGCACCGAGCCATAGTATCCGGCACGGCGGTCACGTTTGAGTATAATGTTGATTATTCCCGCCGAGCCTTCGGGACTGAACTTTGCGCTCGGATTGTCTATCACCTCTATCTTCTCTATGCTCTCGGCCGGTATCTGCTGCAATATCTCGGCACGGTTGTCACTGGTAAGGCCGCTGGCTTTTCCATTTATCCACACCTCGACACTTGAATTGCCGCGCAACGATATCTCACCGTCGGTGGTAACCTCTACCGAAGGGATATTCTCAAGCAAATCGCTTGCCGAGCCGCCCGCCGCAGCAAGAACCTGATCTACGGAGAACGACTTGCGGTCCACCTCAAGTTTCATCTGCGAGCGCTGACCGGTCACCTGTACCTCCTTTAGCATCTTTTGGTCTCCGGCCAGATATAGGGCATTGTACGACACGGCACGGCGGTCTTTAGTAACTTCAAAATTGCGTACAACATCCTTATAGCCCATGAACGACACCGTAAGCACATATTTCCCGTCGGCCAGTCCGGTGACATTAAACGTACCTTTGGCATCGGTTATCGCGCCTTTCACCATCTTTCCCGTGGCAGACTGCGTCACGCGGATGTTTACAAACTGCAGTACCTCGTTTGTCTGCTTATCCAATACTCTACCCTTTACCGTCCCCTGAGCCAAGGACACAACCACATAGGCCAGGGCTAAACATGTCATTATAAATCGATTCATAACACATATTTGACGCATCACAATGCTTATGGTTTAATCTGTAATGACATAAAAAGCATAAAAAAGGACATGGATTGTTTTCTCAACCATCCTTTCTGTCATTCCTTGCCGTCAAGTTCGTTCTGCATCTCTTCTGAAAGTTCCACGAGAAAATTATACCCCAATATTGCCGATATGCGGCAAAGCAATTTGACATTGATGTCCTCGCGCCTGAATATATGATACACGTTTGAACGTTCACATGGTATTTGAGATGCCAACCAAATGGCAGTACGGCCTTTTTCGCCAAGAATTTCCTTTATCCTATTTCCTATATGCATAATAAAAAGAATTTATAAATAAGTAAACGTGACAACTGTTTTACAGCAACTTGACGCCCCATAACTACGCCTAACCGTTAAGGAAGATTGTCTGGTATGTCTTTTGTCGATTACAAAGATAATGTTTTTATTCAATTTACGTTTTTACCCCCCCCCGAAATAACATTCTTTAATATTATTTCAGGAATCAGTAACTCGTCTTGCCATTACGCCTCATCCCGCTTGTTACGGCGGCACTATGAGAAAATGATGTAAATGAAAAGTAAATTTAATGTTAATAAGATTACTCAGTGAAGTCAATAACATCACACCTTAAAGTTAATAGCTTTACCGAGTAATCTTATTAACATCACAAAAGCGGAATACCGCACATGCAGCATTCCGCCTTTACTTACCGTCAATCAGTCTGTCACTTTGTAGGCTTTACAGGCTTTATGGACCCGTCCTTGGCAAATTCCATCTTGTCGATGCACACCTCGCGGTGGATGCCGGGCTGTCTGGACTTGTCTATATAGTCAGGATTGATTCTGTGGTACACTATGCGCCACTCGTCAGTGCCGGGAATGTTGATTACCGAATTGTGGGCAGTGCCGTAAATCCGCTCGCCGGGGCGCTGTACAAGGATGTTGCACGGCTCGGCCACCTCAATCTTTCCGAGCGGTGAGCCGGATGTGCCATATGCCACATGGTAGTTGGGCGAACCGGTATCGTCCACCGACCACATGAAGTAATATATGCCGTTGCGGAAGAACACGTAGGGTGCCTCGCGGAAAGCATGAGTGGAAAGCGAGCCGCCCTCAGGCGTCATCACCGTCACTGTCTCTTCCTTTATAGAGGTCATGTCGTCGCCAAGTTCAGCTCCGGCCATATATCCGTTGCCCCAATATAGATAGCACTTGCCTGTGGCAGGGTCTTGAAACACGTCAACGTCGATTTGCTGTCCGTGTCCCACGGGCGACTTGTCGACGATGGGCCTGTCAGCGGCATAGAACGGTCCGGCCGGGTCGTCGGCCACGGCCACGCCGATGGCTTTGCGGTTGGAGGCAGGGTTGTGACCGCTGAAATAGAAATAATACTTGTAGCTGTCGCCCTCCTTGCGCTCAATGATGGCCGGAGCCCACGCGTTGCCTGTAGCCCACGGCACCTGCGGTCCTTTAAGGTCGAGCATTATGCCTTCATCGGTCCAGTCGGACAGGTTGGACGACGAATAGACTCTGAAATAGTGCCCGCCCCATCCGGGTGTGCCGTCAGTGGTGGAATAGATATAATACCTGCCGGTCTTGTTGGAGTAAAGAATCTCAGGATCGGCATGAAAACCCGGAAGTATCGGGTTGTGCTTATTGTCAAGAGCCGAATGCAGAGTGCTGGTTCCCGATGTAGAGGGGTTCACTTTACGTATTGTCCCGTCTTCGTTGTAGCAGAGCGGTTCGACTATCACCGAGCGGCTGCCGCTGCCGCCACCGAGACCTCCAATGTGCGAGAAGAAGTAGTTCTTGCCCTTGAACTCGACTATGGCCGGATGGGTGGTATTACTGTTGCCGGCCACTTCGGAGATTATGCCCTTATATTCCCATGGGCCGTCTATGTTGTCGCTCATGGCGTATGCTATCTTCTCGGGCCACTGGGCCGCATATGTCAGGTAGTATTTCCCGCCGCGCTTATGCACCCATGGGGCCTCTGTGAAATCGGGCAGATGCACACGCTTTATCTCTCCGTCAAGTTCGAGCATGTTGTCCTTAAGCCTTGCATAATAACACAGTTGGTTGCCCCAAAACAGATATGCCCGGCCATCGTCGTCGATGAACACTGTGGGGTCTATGCTCACCCAGCTGTGGCGCGCCCCCTTGCAGTCGTCCTTGGTGATGAGCGGCTTCCCGAGCGCGTCCTTGAACGGGCCTTTCGGGCTGTCGCTCACGGCAATGCCTATGCCCGAGCCGTTGGTGCTGATGTAATAGTAGTACTTGCCGTTGCGTTCGATACACTGGGCGGCGTAGGCAGCCTTGGAGCGGTCCCACGCAAAGTCTCTGACGGCCAGCGGCATGGGATGCTCAGTCCAATGCTGCATGTCGGTGGTGGAGAATACGCACCAGTTGGGCATATGGTAGCCGGGCTTGTTGCCGGGTTCGTCGGTGCCGGTGTACAGCCAAAGGGTATCACCGACCACCATCGTCGCCGGGTCGGCCGTGTGCTTGTGGCGTATGAGAGGATTTCCGGTATTCACAAAACTGTAGGGCGCGTTGTCTCCCCACTTGGCTGTCAATACGGCTTTCTCCTCTGCCGTGATTGGCATCACAGTCCCGTGACGCGGAAAGAAATCTTTGGTGAAAGATTGCGGTTCCGGTGTGAAGTTGACAAGGTCTTTGGTAGTCTGATATTCGTATCTGCCGGAACTGTACAGGTCGTACATCAGTATGTATTCGTCGGAATGGTTGAGCTTGAAGATTCCCGAACCTTCCACCGCTGTCTTGCCGGCATAGGCGTCGATATAGTCAAACGACTCTTTCCATGGCCCGCGAAGACGCCGTGCCGTGGCTTTCTTTATGCCGTTCTTTATCTCCTTGCCGTTCTTGTCCTTGGTGTTTCCCTTGAAAAACATGTGCCACTTGCCGTCAGGACCTTTCACTATGTCGTTGTCTATGCAGCCGTCCTTGGCACGGAACAACACCTTGGGCTCGCTCTCGAATCCGGTGAAGTCTCTGTTGGCATAGGCATAATATGTCACCAGCCCTTTGCCGGCATCGCTGCGGCGAAGAGTGAAATATATCATATACTTCCGGGTATCAGGGTCGTAGATGGTCTGCGGCGCCCACACCCAATAAGCATCGGAAAAATGTTTCGGATAGTCTTTGGAAAGGTTTATCGTCGAGTGGGTCCATTCGGTAAGGTTGTGCGACTTCAGCAGAACGATGCCCGGATTTGAGCCCCAGCCGTCGCGCACGGTGTTCATGTCGGTAGCCACCATGTAGAAGCTGCCGTCCTCGCCGCGCAGTATGTGCGGGTCACGGATGCCGCCCGTCAGCGATATGGTGTCGGATGAGATTACCGGAGAATTGCGATTGAGGGCTTTCCATGTTATTCCGTCGTCGCTCACGGCAAAGCGCAGGTGCTCTTGCAATGAACCGTCGCCACGGCCTTCAAAATAGGCAAACAAATATGCGTCACATTCCGGCACGGCACCAAGGACCGGGGTGAATGTTGCAGCCATGCACACCAATGGCAGTATTAAGAATCTGCGTATCATTTGTATGGTTGTTGTATATGTTTGACGTTATGTTATATTAAAGACAAAAACGGTATCGGACTAAATCCTGTCTACTATCAGCCCGCCGTTGGGCTGCAAAGTCACCTTGACAGTGCCGTTCTTGCCCACCTTCACTTGCTTCAGCCGTGCCTCGCCCATCATCGCACCCTTTGGCGCTGGGGTGTCGGTATAGCAGTCGACGGTCTGTCCGGCAAACATGTCAAGCGGAAGTGTCAGCGTGAGCGGCCGGTCGGTGGCATTGAGTCCGGCCACTATCCAACGATTGCCGCAGCGACGGGCCATCACTACATAACGGCCGGGATAACCGTCGATGAGGCGTGTTTCGTCCCACTCCGTGGGCACCGAGCGCAGAAAACCGAGTATCTCGGGCGACAATTCCGTAAGATTGTTGGGCTGCATGGCTATGCACTGCACCCGTGTCTGTATGACCACCGAGGCGGCCATCTCGAAGACATCGGTGGTATAGCGCGCATGGCGGCTCTTGTTGTCGCGAGACATGCGGCGGTTCATTATCGTGCCGCCCCAGTCCATCGACGCCACGGCATTGCGGCAGAAGGGATGGAGGGTCAGGTCGAAAGCCTCGCGGCGTGCCGCTCCGTCGTCGAAGTAGACATTCTCCGAAGCGAGCACGGCCTCACTGGCCACAAAGTTGGGATACATACGCTCCCATCCGCGGGGCAGCGTACATCCGTGGAATACCACCTGAAGGCCGAAGTCGTTGGCGTCGGCCAGAATATCCTCGTAGAGCTGCATGGTCTGCTGCTTGTCGCCGCCGAAGAAGTCAACCTTTATTCCCTTCACACCGATGCTCTTCATCCACGCCATCTCGCGGCGGCGGGCCAGCGTGGTGTTCATACACTGCTTGGGAGTCTGCGGTGCATTGTTCCAATAGCCGTTGGAGTTGTACCAAAGCATCAGGCTGACACCCTTCGACCGGGCATAACGGCTCAGTTCGGCCATGCGGTCGCGACCGATATTCCTGTCCCACCAGTTGTCTACAAGACAGTATTCGTAGCCCATAGCCGACGCAAGGTCTATGAACTTGACCTGGTCGTCATAGTTGATGGAATTGTCCTGCCACACCAGCCAGCTCCAGGTGTAGCGTCCGGGACGGTACTGTTCCGACGGTTCGTAGCGCTGTTCCACCAGATCGTAAGCCACGGTGGTCTCTGCTATAGGCGCCAAAGTGGTGCCCACGGTAATGGTGCGCCACGGAGTGTGTCCGGGCAGCGCCATGCCAACCGTGGCTGTGCCGTTTCCGTTGTTCTCGCCGTCCATGGGAAGAGCTACGGTATATCCCGAGGCGGGATCGTAGTCGGAAAGATGACATCCGGCATATTTGCCGTCGGTACCGGTCTCGCTGACAAGCACCCAACCGTCTTCGCCCACATGGAAAAGACATGGGAACGTGTATCCGCGGCCATATTGCGAACGTTCGGTCATGGGCGCATCAGGCTTATACGATTCTTCATAGCTGGGTTTGGTACGTTGCCATCCTACCATCGGGTCCGACTGGGCACAGATGAAAGTGGTGGTCTTGGCAGGCAGACGGAAAGCCGTGGCCTCGCTGCGTATCACCATCGATGCCGTCTCGCCGTATTGGGGAAACGAATAGCGGAAAGCCACATCGCGGTCGGACACACGGAATGTCACCGTTATCTTATGGCGTCTGGCATTCTGCATCTCGACACTGAGTTCGTTGGCACGGTAGTGCACGGAAGATGTTTTGGTGCCGCTCATCTTATACGACATGTCGACAGTGTTTACACTATGACCTGTTATTGTCATGCCGGTGCTGAAGTCACCGATATCTGCCGTCAGTCCCAATGCCGAAGGCTCCAGCATCTGCAGGCCGTCGCACGTCACGGCATAAGTAGGCCGGCCGGCAACCGCCGATATTTCCACCTCAATGCGCCCGTCAGGCGACTTTACTGTAAGGTCGGCAGCCTGCACTCCAAGTGCCACGGCAATCATCATTACAATTGCAACAAATGGTTTTCTCATAATCGTTATGTCATTAAGTTGTGATAAAGTGTCACAAAGATACTCAAAATTTTGGTAAGAATAAAAGTAAAAAAAGAAAAAGTCGCAGAAAGTCTTTATTACAAGACATTTTCTGCGACTATAAAATTATTTCTATCCTTACTTATACCGTTTGTCCATCATTCCGACAAACCGGCAGAGGCATCATACTGCACCAACTCGACATCGTCCACAAGACATTCCGCACCGGCAACACCATCGGCCCAAAAGCCAATCTCCACGCTGCCACCGCTAACGTGCACACGGTCAATGGATATCGTCGTCCAGGATGTCATCGAAGGCTTTATCTTGTAAGACTGACGACGCCCCGCACTCACTGCATACATTTCAAGACGCGAGAAACGTCCCTTGCGGCGCACACGGGCACGCATGGTATAGACACCGTCGGGCAACGGTATTGTAGGCGTGGAAGCCACGGTCTGTGATACACGGCGAACGAACGGCATAAGACTATCGCTGATACAGAGACTCTTCTCGCCGATAACATGACGACGATCTTCGCGGGTGTTCATATGGTTGAGACGCGGTGAAAGACTGTCATCCACAGCTACGCGGCAACCCTTGATTACGGTTGTATGCCAGCCAAGCAGGAAATCCTGACGTGGCTTGACAGGATTGGGGATACTCCGGCGGTCGGCCTCAAAGCTGCCATTGAGAACATAGTTGTTGTCACTGCCCACACGCCATTCGCCCGTCACGGCATTAAGACTCCACGACGAAAGCGAATTGAAACGGGGTTCATCACCGTCGAACGACAGTGGCACCCATTGGTTATAGCCGAGTCCGTTGCCGGCAAAATCGGCCCAACGGTCTCCGCAATATATCACAGTCTCTTGCTTTGTGCCACGCAGAGTATAGAAGAAACCTGTCTGAGACACATGGGCGTAATCGGACTCACAACCTTTCATCACCTGCATATCATTGGTCGGCAGATATGGCCCACGGATGTCGTCGGCCATGAGATAGTATGCATATGAACCATCCCAACCGTAAATGTTGGAGGCACACATGTAATACTTGCCCTTATACTTGAACATACAGTTGCCTTCACGGCTCGCGCCACGGAATATTTGAGTACAGTCAATCAGGTCGATACTGTCGTTGACAATACCTATTTCCGATACGTAAATCTTGTTACGGCCCCGACCATATGAATAGACAAGGTATGAGCGACCTGTATCATCGTCGGTGAACACTGTCTGATCACCGGTATTCGGAGTACCTATCATCTTGGTCATGTCCTTGCGCCATGCCCAACGGAACTGACCGGTGGGATTGTCAGAAGTGGCTATGAGCACCCCCGCACCGTCACTATTGCTATGTTGTACAAAGAGAGCATACTGGCGTTTCTCCTTGATATATACCACACCAAGACGCCCCATCCAACCGCCGCTTCCATGCTTTTCCACCTCGTCACGTGTGAGCACGTCACCCTCGTAATGCCAATCGGTAAGATTGTCGGAACTGTAGCACGTCACGGCGCTGAACACAGCATGTTCTACAGTCACCGTAGGGTCGTTGCGATACTCTTCGGCGCCTTTATATCGCATACCATACCAATAGTAACGCTCACGTCCTGTCTGCGGGTCGGCAAAACGAAATATGCCTCCGCCTTGACTGTAGAGCGGCCGTCCGTCGGAAGTATTCCAAAACGTATCATTGTGTATCGGTTTGAATCCGTCACCAACTGCCACCTGCCCTGCCGATTGCACCATCGGCAACAAAATGACAATGAGCAATATCTTAAACATTTTCTTATTCATGATTTGTATATATAAAATTAGTTTCGATGACTCCATAATTAGTTTCAAAACAAAAATACAATAAAAATCGTTCATATCAAAAGCGTATAGCACTTTTCAAAGGTCTTTTCCAATTTTAAAAGGATATTCACAAAACGAATAAATGTATCTTGGTAACGCTTTTCTCGGGTCGAACTCACGTTATTCTATTATGATGTCAGCGCATGGCGGTGGTATAGATAAAAAATACGGATGCGCCAAAATTCGATTCTTCGAATTCCGACACATCCTCATAAAATGTACCCCGATCGAGAATCGAACTCGAATCTACTCTTTAGGAGAGAGTTGTTCTATCCATTGAACTATCAGGGCAACAACGTTTCCGGTTTGCAAAGTTACATCAAAAAATTGAGTAAAAGAAACAAAACAGTGGTTATTTTCCCGTCTTCTTGACAACACGCCGAATAAATAAAAAAAACGGCCGTGCAGGGATTGTCTCTGCACGGCCGTTTTTTTATTTATCGGGAATATCTCTTACTTATCCACTTCGGAAACCTTGGCTGCACGCTTACCCATAATGAGATAAGCGATAGGTGCGGCAATGAAGATTGACGACAATGTACCGAAGAACACACCAAGAATCATTGCGAAAGAGAAACTGCGTATGCTGTCACCGCCAAGGATGAAGATGCAAAGCAGCACAAGCAATGTAGAGAACGAAGTGTTGATGGTACGGGCCAACGTCTGATTGAGCGAATCATTGAACAGACTGCGACGATCGCGCTTACCGAAAAGCTGGAAGTTCTCACGGACACGGTCGAACACCACCACCTTGTCATTGATGGAGTAACCGATAACGGTCAGTATGGCTCCGATAAAAGTCTGGTCAATTTCGAGAGACATCGGAACAATCCCCCACAAAAGCGAATAGAATCCGATTACGATAAGGGTATCGAGGGCCAATGCAACAGTCGATCCTACCGAATAAGCCACATTGTGGAAACGGATAAGGATGTAAATGAATATGGCTATCAAAGCGAAAATTACGCTTACAATGGCACCGTATGTAATATCCTTAGCCACTGACGGCCCCACCTTGGTACTGCTGATGATTGAACCACCAGCACGCACATCAGGATTTTTGAATGCCTCGACACTGCTTTGGGTAACGAACCCTGCCTGTGACAACGAGCTGAAAAGTATATCCTCTGCCTCATCATCAACCGACGGGTCATTGGATTCTATCTTATAGTTGGTTGAAATGCGGATGGTCTTCCCTTCGGTTCCAAGAGCAATTACACTGACATTGCTTTCACCGAAAGCACCTTGCAGCACAGGACGTATCTGCTCGGGCTCTACATTCTTTTCAAGCATCACAACATAATTGCGGCCACCGGTAAAGTCAATGCTCTTGCTGAGTCCACGAAGCATGAAACATGCCACAAACAGCACGGCAGCAGCACCCCAAATGACAAACGCCCGCTTCGACATGCCCATGAAATTGATGCTTGTCTTCTTGAATATCTTGTCAGACAATCCTGTAGAGAATTTGAGGTCAAGCCATTTGTCACGGCTCATCTGACGATCGAACACAAGACGTGTCATATAAACAGCAGTGAAGAACGAGCAGCAGATACCGATGATAAGTGTGGTAGCAAAACCACGGATAGGACCTGTACCGAACACATAAAGGATAATACCTGTAATTATCGATGTAAGGTTGGAGTCGAAGATGGCCGAGAAAGCATTGGCATAACCCTTCTTCATGGCCTCCTTAGCATTGAATCCGGCACGCAACTCCTCCTTTGTACGCTCATATATAAGCACGTTAGCATCAACAGCCATACCGAGGGCAAGCACAATACCGGCAATACCCGGCATGGTAAGCGCGGCCTGGAACGATGTGAGTATACCCAGAGTAAAGAACAGGTTGAACAGCAGAGCCACGTTGGCCAACAGACCGGGCCACCAACCGTAAAGAAGGAACATATACAGCATCAGCACCACAAAGGCAACGATGAACGACATGATTCCCTGTTGGATTGACTGTGCACCGAGCGACGGGCCAACAACCTCCTCTTGAACTATACGTGTAGGAGCCGGCATCTTACCGGAATTAAGAGTGTTGGCAAGGTCCTTGGTGTCCTCTATTGAGAAATTACCTGTAATCTGAGAGTCACCACCGGAAATCTCACCGTTTACGCGCGGAGCGCTGTACACGGTATTGTCAAGAACAATGGCGATAGCACGCCCTATGTTCATCTTGGTGAGCTGGGCCCAACGGCGGGCACCGTCCGAATTCATCTTCATAGACACACAGGGGTGGCCCATCTGATCGAATCCGTCGCTTGCCGACACGATAACGTCACCCTCCAATGGAGCGCGTCCCGAAGGCTCTGTTACCTTAATGGCGTATAGTTCATATATTGTGGCCTTGGTATCAAACTCAGCCGGTTTGGCTCCCCAGATAAGTTTCAGGTCAGAAGGCAGCAACTGAGCAGCAACGTCCGAATAGATTATCTTATTGACGGCAGCGGTATCGCGTGCCACAGCGTAACCCACCACACTGAGGCCCTGTCCCTGAACGGGCTGGAACACTGAGAACAGCGGATTCTGCTTCTTTATCAATTCATCCTGTCCCTGTTTCGAAACCGCACCCTTAGTATCCTTCTTTGCACCAAGCACGGCTGCAAGACCACTCTTGACAGCAGCGGTGTCGGCTACTGTGGTGTCAGACTTTACTGTATCTGCAACGGCAACGGTATCAGCAGCTATATCACCCATAGCGGCATATTTCTGATTGAGCTGTGCCAATATGGGGACAATCTCTTGACTGTTGTATGTTTCCCAAAACTCAAGATTTGCGCTACCCTGCAACAACTTGCGAACACGTTCCGGCTCGCGTATACCGGGCATCTCGACCATTATACGGCCTTCCGAACCTTCCAGTTTCTGAATATTGGGCTGAACCACACCGAACTTGTCTATACGGTTACGTACAACATTGAATGAATTATCTACAGCAGACTGTACTTCGGCACGCAGTGCGCGCTCCACATCCCCGTCACTGCTCTGTGTGCTCACCTTTCCTTTCATCTGCTGGGTGGCGAATATCTCTGCCAGACGATGACCGGGAGCATTCTGCTTGTAGTGCTTGACGAAGAGAGTGATGAAGTCTGCCTGACTCTTCTCCTCTTCTTTCTTTGCCTCCTGCATTGACTTTACAAACGCCGGATCCGTCTTGTGATCGGCCAAAACTGCCACTACGTCGGGCACCGACACTTCGAGGATTACGTTCATACCGCCTTTCAAGTCAAGTCCGAGACCGATTTGCATCTCGCGACACTGCTTGAAAGAATAAAGGCCGCAATACACTTTCTCGTTCATAATAGAGTCAAGGTATTCCTGGCCGGCTTCTTCTCCCATTGCGGCCGCCTTGTCTTCATGGTGACGGGTCACAAAAGAGAACGAAAGGTAGAATATGCATACGAGCATCAGCGCGCATGCGATAAACTTTACAATTCCTTTGTTTTGCATCTTGTTTATTATGTTATTTTAATTATTATTTCCTACAATACACAATTTAGCTTGCAAATATAGCTATTTTTTCACATTATGGAAAATTTATTGCCATTTTTCATTCATTTTTTAAGGTTTATCCTGCATTTTAAACCAACAGAAGATGGGATAATGGTCGGAGGCATCTATTTTGTTGTCTACCTTACAGTTATACGGTCTGAAATCACCGGAGCACATCATATTGTCTATTCTTACAAAAAATCCTTTCTGATTATACGACAATCCGATTCCTCTTCCTGTCGCCACATAACAGTCTGTCAGTCCTTGCGCAATCACACGGCGCGCATACGAGATGGGATTATCATTGAAATCACCGCACAATATAATTGGATAACCACTATGTTCCACCACATACTTGTGCACGGCATCAGCCTGAGGAGCCCTTAATGCGCCCGAAACGCCAAGCGTATGCACCAGTTTCTTCGACTCGTTACGGGCAACTTCCTTTCCCATTTCCCCTTTAAGCATGTCTTTATACTTTTGTCTGTCATCGAGTGAAAGATGTGTCGTCTCAAGATGATTGTTTATCACAATAACCGTGTCACCACAAATATCAAGATAGTAAGCCACACTTCCGTTACCGTCAGAATCAAACTCCACACGCTCCTTATGTAATATGGGGAAACGGGTATAAATGCCAACGGCATTGATGCTTTTCCGCCCAACGCGCGTTGTGTCGGTATAGGTATAGAGACTGTCCAGCCGCATCCTTACCCCTTTCCATGGAACCATGTCCTCCTGCAGGCATACAATGTCGGCGTCACACTCCCTTATATAGTCTATAATCATGTCCGACGAACCGTCGTAACGGGGTCTGCCACTATAGTTCTGCACGTTATAAGACAATACCTTTATAACATCGTCAGGCATATCTTCCGGCAGGTTTACAGGCATGTAGACGCTTATGGGTGAATATGCAAGCACATATCCCGCCACGGAAATGACAATCATCCTGCGTTTGAAAAACAGCCAGAAGAAAATAAAAAGCAAGTTGATGACAAGGAATACGGGGAACGCCAGCCCGAGACACGACAACGTGGGATAGTCCGCCGGATTCAAACGGTCAGCAAAACCAACCATCAGCATCACAACGACCGTAGCCACATTGGCTCCACCCACCATACTGACAGTCAACGTCTTGAGCTGTTTAATCATTATTGCTGCTGTCGAAAAGTTTCTGTTTTTCCTCTTTTGTCAGGCTGTCGTATCCGCTCTTGCGTATCTTATCGAGAATACGGTCCACTTCATCCTGATTGGCTTTTTTCCGGGCATTATATTCCCAATCCGACTCCTTCGCTCCGCCACGCTCCACGTGCATGTCCCGGCCCGAACTTCCACGTGGTCTGTTGCGTTTGTCGAGATTTCGCTTCAAGTTCTCAAAAAAGTCAAGTCCGCTGCTACGACCATAGCCGGACGTGGGATGGAGGTTCCAATAACGTATCATGAAGAATCCGAAAAGCATTCCGCCGAGATGGGCCATATGAGCCACCCCATCACCCGGTGAGCCCAATGCCGAGAACAGCTCTATGCAGACATAAAATGTAACAAACCACTTGGCCTTGATAGGAATGGGCAACGGGAATATAAAGATACGCTCATTGGGGAATATCATTCCGAAAGCAAGCAGAATGGCATACACCGCACCCGACGCACCTATCGTGGTCCAGCTGTTGAGCTGCATTGACAATGCCTGCCCCACCTGAAACACATCGGACAATCCGACAGACGGATCCTGACCGCTGATAGTAACATAGAACGAAACGAACTGTGCCAACTCTTGCATAAGTCCCGCTCCTATACCGCACGAAATATAATAGAACAAGAACTTCTTCGGTCCCCAAACGCTCTCTATCACGCATCCGAACATCCACAATGCGAACATATTAAATAATATATGCGCAAAATTCGCATGCAGGAACATATACGTCACGAGTTGATAAACATGGAAATCGTTTGCCAGGAAAAAGTGCAAACCACACATCGACTGCAAGTCAATGCCAACACCCTTCACCACCCATGTAGCTATAAAAGCCAAGACGTTGATGATCAACAGATTCTTGGTCACTATCGTCAAATTACGCATTTCTGTCTATATTATTATAAATCAAAATTAACTTCTGTCTTTTACTCTCTTTAGCGGGCAAAATTACTAAAAATATCCGTCAAATAACAGAGAACAACACCCTTACGGAAAAAAATTCAAAAAAAATATCATTTTTTTCGGGTTTTTGTTTGTTTTCTGAATTGTTTGCCCTATATTTGCGCATTAAATGCCACATAATCACGGCCACATCACTAATCAACAACATTTCATGGGCACAATCCCCATACAGGAAAGTCCAAAGATTATTATCTCAAAACATTAATATTTAAATTTAAGAAATTATGAACAAGACAGAATTAATCGAAAAGATTGCAGCTGGCTCAGGTCTGACTAAAACTGACGCGAAGAAGGCACTCGATGCAACTGTAGAGGCTATCAAAGAGACTCTCATCGCCGGAGACAAGATTGCTTTGGTTGGCTTCGGAACATTCAGCGTCAACGAGCGTCCCGCCCGTGAGGGTATCAATCCTGCAACAAAGGAGAAGATACAGATTGCAGCCAAGAAGGTAGCCAAGTTCAAGGCCGGTGCCGAGTTGGCCGACGCACTCAACTGATAAAGTGAAAAATAGAAAAATATTGGAGAATCCGTACTGTCGGATTCTCCAATATTTTTTATCGGTTTATTCCTTGCTTTATGGCTCAGTAGAAAATTAGATCACTTGATAAATCCATCTGCACATCCGAACACGGCTAACAGTGCATATCAAAAAAACGGCTCATGAAGCAAAGGCATCCCCGCCACATCATGAGCCGTTATTACAAACTAAACTATGAAATGCAATACCCTAATCAAGGCTGCTTGCCGATGTATGCCAGAATACCGCCGTCCACATAAAGCACATGACCGTTCACGGCATCCGAAGCTTTCGACGCGAGGAACACAGCCGGTCCGCCCAGCTCCTCAGGGTCGAGCCAACGGCCGGCCGGAGTCTTGGCACAGATGAACGAGTCGAACGGGTGGCGGCTGCCGTCGGGCTGCTTCTCGCGGAGCGGAGCCGTCTGCGGAGTGGCGATGTAGCCCGGGCCGATGCCGTTGCACTGTATGTTGTACTCTCCATACTCGGAGCATATGTTGCGTGTGAGCATCTTCAGACCGCCCTTGGCAGCAGCATATGCCGACACCGTCTCGCGGCCCAGCTCGCTCATCATCGAGCAGATGTTGATAATCTTGCCCTCGCGGCGCTCCATCATTTCGGGCAGCACGGCCGATGCGACGATGAACGGAGCCACAAGATCCACGTCGATAACCTGCTGGAACTCCGAACGCTTCATCTCGTGCATTGGTATGCGCTTGATGATGCCGGCATTGTTCACAAGGATGTCTATCTGTCCTACCTCAGCGTGGATTTTCTCCACGAGAGCCTTCACGTCGTCCTCCTTGGTCACATCGCACACATATCCGTGTACATTCTCGATTCCGGCCTCCTTGTAATTGGCCAGACCACGCTCAAGGGCAGCCTCGTTGATATCGTTGAAGATGATGTTCTTGATGCCGGCGGCAACAAAAGCCTTGGCGATGTTGAATCCGATACCATAGGAAGCGCCTGTTATCCAGGCGTTCTTTCCCTCTAATGAAAAAGGATTTGTCATTTGACTTTAAAATTATTGATTAATAAAAAAACTGAATCTGTTTTCAATTCGCTCTATTATAAATTCGTCCCCGCATGAATCATTACCTAAACCCACACGTGGATTTATAACTCTTTCGAACGTTTTCGTTAAGCCATGTGAGCAATGCCAAACTTGTTTGGGCATTGCCATGGCGAGAAAACGCGGGATGAAATCCAAGATTTAAAGACTTCAGATTATTTCAAGTCTGTAATCTTGGAGAAATCCTGATCACCGTAGTCCAGATTCTCACCGCCCATACCCCATATGAAAGTATAGTTGTGTGTGGCTGCGGCAGAGTGAATGCTCCACTCGGGTGAAAGAACGGCCTGGTCACCCTTCATCCACAGGTGGCGCGTCTCATCGATCTCGCCCATAAAATGGCAGACAGCCTGATCCTCGGGCACCTCAAAATAGAAATAAGCCTCCATACGGCGACTGTGCACATGAGCGGGCATCGTGTTCCACACGCTTCCCGGGGCCAGCTCCGTCATACCCATCTGCAACTGGCATGTGGGCAGCACCTGGCTCACGAGCATCTTGTTGATGTTGCGCTCGTTGCTTGTCTCCAGCGCACCCATGTGAGCCACCACGGCATCAGCCTTGGTCACCTTCTTGCATGAATATGCCGTATGGGCCGTCACACTGTTGAAATAGAATTTGGCAGGCTTCTGTCCGTCCTTTGACGAGAAATAAACATCACGGTCACCACGGCCGATATAGAGGGCCTCCTTGAATCCGAGTTCGAACACCTCATCGCCAACCTTCACTGTACCCTCGCCACCGACATTGAAGATACCTATCTCGCGACGTGTGGTGAAGTGCTCGGCTTTCAGCGGGTCGATGGCCTCGAGTTTCAACGTCTCTGCCACAGGCATTGCACCACCCACCACCATGCGGTCGTACATCGAATACACCATGTTCACCTCGTCAGATACGAAAACCTTTTCGATGAGAAAATCGCGCCGGATACGGGCCGTATCATAACTCTTTGCATCCTCCGGATGGGAGGCGTAACGGATTTCATAATTTGTCTTCATAATCTTTAATATTTAATTTGTTATGTAGTCTTTTGCAAAGATAATGTTTTTTATCGAATAACGACCGTTAACGATTCCTTTTTTTAAAAGTATATAACAGTTTATCAAGGGTCGGAAACTTATATTCTCTTTGTCAGAACAACATACAGAACACGCCGGCAGCAACGAAAACAATGCCCACAATGGCATTCATCCATCTCTGCAATATGTCAAGACGGGCATGAAGGACCGGTATTCCGGTAATGCCATATGCAAAAGCCCAAGCAATGATTACAACTGGAAGCGATGTGCCCATGGCAAACACAGCCGGCAACAGATAGCCGACAGATGACCCTGCCGACATTGGTATCAGAATGCCAAAATATACAATGGCACTCTCCGGACAAAAAGCAAGAGCAAGCAGCATACCAAGCAGAAAATAGCCAAAAGCACCTCTAAGACGGCCGGCCACGGCCGACATCTCCGGAACATGTTCGTGACGGTGAAATATAGGGTTGAGCAGCATCCATAGTCCGACACCAATGAGTATGACCACAAGCACACGCTCGCCCCACTCGTCAAACCCTTCACTTACATGCATTATATCGCTGCCACTGCGTACAACAGCTATCAGCACTGCACCGAGCACGGTATAGGACAATATTCGGCCGGCAACATAAAGCAACCCATTGCGAAACACACGCCTGTGACTGGCAACATCACGCGCAACATATCCCATTGCTGCCATATTGGCCGCCATGGAACACGGATGCAATGCCACCAGCACTCCCAAAAGGAATGCCGTAATCACAGGCAACTCACCGATTCCGAACAAATCCCAAACGTATTCCATTATCCTCCATTTACTTGAAACAAGATTGCAAAGATAAACCAAAAAGAATGAAACACCAAATTTTCAGGCTCCATTCACATATCTGACATAAATGACATAATAACCAGGAAACAGTTTCTTCGACAAAAAGACAAACATATATTGTTTTTAGCCAAAGACAGATTCAGTCTCAAACCGACCTTCAGTTATAAAAAAACATGAACCTTGATTATTGCTTTTACGCTTATGACTTTTCTTTACTTTAACATATGTTAAGCGACAACAAAAGTGTCATTTCTAGACAAGGCTCCGAAAACCACGATTTTCTGCTCAAAAGGGAAGCCCTGATATTCAGCATGTTACAACAGAGACGATTTGTCAATAAAGCAGAGAGGCCCTTATCACCTTGCAATAACGCCCTTATTGCATTGCAACTACGGCCTTGTTGCAATGCGAAACGGCCCTCGCGGGAGTGCCGGGAGGCCCTTACGGCATGTTGAACATGCAAAAATGGTGTGTCAAGAAAGCAGAGAAGGCCTTACAGCTTTTCTATTTCGAGAAAAAAGAAAAGTTAAAATTTCGGAATTAACATGACAATAATACAGAATATGACGTATATAGGAATGCAAATACCCATATATTTTTTAATGTTCAAAATCAGAAAAGAAGAAACAGCATGTTATGAATACGTCCTTGAAAGTAGAATGTTCAAAATTGAAAAATATAATACCATATTTATGGGTGCTGTATATTGAGGGGCATAAGAACGGGGGCGATGTTCAGGCATAAAATGTATGTGCCATGTATAGGAATATATTAATGAGGGCGCCTTGAAAAGGCAGCAAGCACATATTAACTTATATCCACAAAAAGACTCTGTATTTAAAACAAATCTTGTCTTTATGTCCATTAACCGGAATTATATTCGTACTTTTGCACTTAAAACTAACATACCGTCATGGAAAACAATACGGAACTGGAAATAGCACGCCAACTGGTAGAAAAGACCGGATGCAACGTATTCCTCACGGGAAAGGCAGGGACAGGAAAAACCACCTTTCTCAGAGAGTTGAGAGAGCGGTCCGCCAAACGCATGATAGTGCTTGCACCTACTGGCATAGCCGCCATCAACGCCGGTGGAGTAACGATACACTCGTTCTTCCAACTGCCACTGTCACCATACATCCCCGGAGCCACGTTCAGCGGACGTGAACAGAAGCGCTACCAGTTTGGCAAAGTAAAGCGCAACATAATAAAAACCCTCGACCTGCTTGTCATCGACGAGATAAGCATGGTGCGGGCCGATCTGCTCGATGCCGTAGATGCGGTGATGCGCCGCTACCGAGTCCATCACCAGCCCTTCGGCGGTGTGCAGCTGCTGCTCATCGGCGACCTGCACCAGTTGGCCCCCGTAGTAAAAGACGACGAATGGGAGATGATGAAACAATACTACGACACTCCATACTTCTTCTCCAGCCGCGCGCTCATGTCGGCACAATATCAGTCGATAGAGCTCAAACATGTATACCGTCAGCAGGACAGCACCTTTCTGGAACTGCTCAACAAGATACGCGAAAACCGGGCCGACGACGTCACCCTTGAAGCCCTCAACCGTCGTTTCATAGCCGGATTCACACCGCCACGCGGAAGCGACTACATACGGCTTACCACCCACAACTACCAGGCACAGCGCATCAATGACCGCGAACTGGAGCTACTGCCGGGAAAAGCATTCAGCTACCGCGCCGAAGTGGAAGGCACATTCCCCGAGAGCTCATATCCGGCCGACGAGGCACTGACACTCAAGGAAGGTGCACAGGTGATGTTCATCAAGAACGATACCGACAAACGATATTACAACGGTATGATTGGCGAAGTGGCATATACCGGACGAGACAGCATAAAAGTGAAATCCAAAGATACCGGTGAGACAATAGAACTTGAACCGGCCGAATGGGCCAACGCCAAATACACGCTCAACAGCAAGACAAAAGAGATTGAGGAGACCGTGGAAGGCGTTTTCCGGCAGTATCCGCTACGACTGGCATGGGCCATCACCATACACAAGAGCCAGGGACTCACTTTCGAACATGCCATCATCGACGCCTCACACTCATTTGCCCACGGACAGACATATGTGGCCCTAAGCCGTTGTAAGTCGCTTGAAGGCATGGTGCTCGGGGCTCCGCTCAACCGCAGTGCCGTAATAAACGATACCACAGTAGAAGAGTTCACACGGCAGGCCGGAGCCAACCGCCCGTCGGCAGAGACAATCACCGCTCTCGAACGGGCATACATAGTTCAGATACTCGACGAACTGTTCGGTCTCGACATGCTCGGCCAAGCCATGGAAATGATGATACGTACGCTGACGGAGCACTTCTACAACAAGTATCACACTCTGCTCACCGACTATACCAATGCCCAACGCGCCGTGACAGCGATGAAAGAAGTGGCGGAAAAGTTCGGAGCACAATACCGCAGCATCATCTCAACCGACAATACTACATCGGACAGTCTGCTGCAAGAGCGCATCCACAAGGCCGCCGGATATTTTGCCACACAGCTGGACGCACTGAAAAAGCTATATGCCAAGACACGTGTGGAGACAGGCAACAAGATGGTACGCGCACAGTTTGACGAACGTCATGCCCTGTTGGGTGACGAACTGACGCTTAAAACAAAGCTGTTCGAATATGAAAGCCGTCCTGACACCCGGTTCTCCACCGGTGACTATCTGCGCCGCAAAGCCATGATTGTGCTCGGCGAGGAGACCCAGGAACAACCACGCGACACACGCCGGCGCAAAACGACCAAAACGTCCAAGCCGCCGAAAGAACAGAAAATACCGTCACACAAAATCAGCCACGACATGTTCACATCCGGAATGAGCATTGAACGCATAGCCACCGAACGCCGCCTTGCTCCCGGCACAGTCTTCGGTCATCTGGCCCTATACGTGGAAAACGGCAGTCTGCCAATAGACCAGCTGATATCACAGGACCACATCGACGCCATACGCAACTTCGCCCGTACACATCCACAGGGTGTCACCACACATGAGATAAAGGAAGCCGTGCCCGCAGACATAACCTACAGCGAGATTATGCTCGTGAAAAAGACCTATGACATAAAGGAACCGGAATAAGATACAGACGTGAGTCCGGTATAAGACAGGTTTCCGAAGTCATGCAACGTTTCCCTGCCTTATATCGGACTCACGTTAATATAAAAGTAAGGCCGTGTGGCAAACCACAAAAAAAGCAAACACCGCAAGAGTGTATAATCTGCTCTTGCGGTGTTTGCTTTTTTTGTGGTTTGCCACATGGGACTTTACTTCATACCTATCTTTCCTTTCCAGGACATATACCAGTTGGCGGGGTTGGTAAGGTCTACAGCAATCTCGCCCCTCATGGCACCGGAATTTTCTGCACCGCGGCGGGCATACACACGGTCGGCAAGAATAGCCGGGTCGTTGTTGCGCAGGGCGAAACGCATCAGTTCGTACCAGCGCAGGCCCTCGAACACAAATTCCAAGGCACCCTCGTCTATTATCATCTTCTCGACACCCTTCTGCTGATAAGCTATCCGTGCAAGCGAATCCTCGATAGCAGCATCGTCGGGCAGACGATAATCCTTGTTATACTGGCTGAAGCCGCTGCCACGACTGTGTATACCCTGTGTATTGGCCGTGGATAGCACCGACGGTGTGTTGTAAAGCACATATCGTGAAGCAGGGAAATCGAACTGACGCAGGAAAGTGGAGTCGGCACGGTAGTAAGGAATGATATCCTCCTCGATCACACGGTTGTTGAGGCCCTTCGACAGTATGGCATATGCAAAGCGCGGATAGCCTGCGGCATTCATGGCCTCGGCCATGTGCAGCCACAGCATCGTGCGGCGATACAGATGGACGTTGCGCGTGCTGTACTTGAAGACTGTCTGCGACGTATAACGATCGCCGGTAGTACTATTCACACTATTGTCATTCATACGCCACATGCCCCACAAACGGAGGTCACCGGCCTGATAGTCTGTAAGCGTTGACGGAGCATAGAGAGTATCGACATTCGAGCCATTGGCATACAGATGGCAATATGTCTGTGCTGCCGACAAGTCTGTCATTGACTTCGACGGAGTAAGAGAAGCCTTGTAGTCATTGTCAACAGTTGTATTGAAAATTCCACGAAGCTCACTGTAATTTCCCTCACTCTTGATAGAGTCACCGGGAATCATCGTTATCAGCTCTCCGGAACTCCACGACTCGGAATTGCTAATCCATTCATACTGCAAATCAACGAATATATTCCGCCAGTTGGAATAGGCCGTATTCCACTGTATGAACCTGGTACCCGTGGGGTAAGTGGAATTGGTTCCGTTGCGGTTGACAATGTAATTGTAATAACATATAGCCGCATTCTTATAGTCATTACGGTCATTGCCTCTCCACAGATAAAGCTCGCCCAGCAATACATTGATCGGGAAGAAGAAGAAACGCGAGTCAAGACTCTTGATGGTGCCGTATCCGGGCAACGGCTGCTCTGTATAGGGCAACAGATCCTTGATGAAGTAGTCGCAAATGTATTTCAGGTCGACACGGGGATATTCGCGCTCGCTCTCCTCCTTGGTAAGCAGTGGTTCGGTGTAGAACGGCACGCTGCCATAGTTCAGGGCCAGCTGCAGATAGGTCCATGCGCGCACGGCCTTAACGGCCGCCACCTCGCGCAGGAATATATATTCGTTGCGGTTGTTCTTCAACGAGTCCTCTACGTTCTTGATGAAATAGTTGCAATTGTTGATGACGGCATAATAGTCGCGCGGACGATTGTACTTGTTGTCATCGCCGATGTTTGACATAGCCACATCGCGCAGGTCGGCATTGGCGGCTGCGGTCACATCGACAAGGTCGGCACGAGCCTCGCCGAGCAGAACGGTGCGGTCGGCCACAGCCTGCAACTTGTTGAGTATGCCGATGACGGAGTAAATGGAGTCGGTGGCATCGTTGAGATGGTCCTTGTCCGCAAACACCACCATGTTCGAATCCTGCTCGAAGAAATCTGCGCACGACGTGAACAGGGTCAGACAGGCCGTCAGACAGAGGGGGAGCACCCCTCTTGTCCAAGCCTTGGCTTTGCTGATTTTATTTTTAGTTTTCATATCTTTGGTCTTTTTTACATTTTTACTTTAGCCTTTGATACACACACAATTTATAGGTTGATCTTGATGCCGGCCATCACATTGAGACACTGCGGCAGACATCCGGTATCTATACCCATACCTATGACATTGGCCGACGAAGCGAATTCTGGATCACTGCCGAGATACTTACTCAAGGTGAACAGGTTGTTGGCCTGAACCCAGAACTGGAGTCCCTGAAGGAACTGGCTGTTCATAGGCATGTCGTAGCTCAGAGTGACGGTCTTGAGACGCAGATAGCTGCCGTCTTCTATCCATCGGTCGCTGAAACGGGAGTTGCCCATCGGGTCTTGGAAAGTGATGCGCGGCATGTCCGTCTGCTGTCCCTCCACCTGCCAGCGGCGCATCATGGCCGTAGTCTGGTTCATGAAGCGGCTTCCGCCTTCAAGCTGCGAGCGCATATAGTTGTACACATCGTTGCCCAAAGAATAGTTGAAGCGCACATCGAGACGCAGCCGCTTCCACTGCACGGATGTGAATATGTTTCCGTAGATATCGGGATTGGGATCGCCTATCACTACACGGTCGTCGTCATCGCATATCTTACCGTCACCGTTGACATCGTGGAAACGCATGTCGCCGGCCCCAAAATACATCTTGTCCACTCCGTTTTCGGCCATGATATACTTGCCGTCGGTCCGGGCTTCCTCTGTGGTGGCATATACTCCCAGTGTCTTGTATCCGTAGAACAGGTTTACAGGCTGTCCCACCTGCGTACGCACTGTCGCGTCGTATACGCTGTTGTCAATATACGTTTTGCCATCAGGCAGTTCTGTCACCTTATTCTTATAGTGACCCACCGATGCACCCACCTGCCACTGCCAGTCCTTGCGGGCAAGCACCTTGGCATTGAAAGACACGTCAAAGCCCTCATTCTGCAACTCGCCACCGTTGCTCCAGTTCTCTTCAAGTCCGGAGAGGAAGCTGAGCGACTGGCGTGTGAGCAGATTGTCGGTGGTGCTGCGGAAGTAGTTGAACGCTACCGACAGACGGTTGTCGAACAGGTTGCTCTCCAGACCTACGTTGAATCGGCGCGTGGTCTCCCACTGTATCTTGGTGTTGCCGATGCCGTCGAACGAAAGGCCGGCGATGGCAGCAAGATACTGTTTTACGCGGAAATAGGAACGAGAGGCATAGAAGTCGATGTCGTCGTTGCCGCTGATGTCATATCCGGCTGTGAGGCGCAGATAGTCGATACCCTTGACCGACTGCATCCAGCTCTCGTTGCTGATAACCCATGCCGCCTGTACGGACGGGAATATGGCCCATGCCGCATCGAAAGCGTGAACCGAGCCTGCATCCTTGCCGAAGCGCGAGGAGCCTTCGGCCGTAAGGTTGGCCTGAAGGAAATAGCGGTTCTTGTAGTTGTACTCGGCCTGGGCATACCATGCGAGCGAGTTCCACGACTCGTCTACGCCGGCGGTCTGGGCATTGGCCAACGAACTGCTCAGATATGGAGTCTTGTCCGAACCGGTGTTGTATCCGAGCTGGGTGTTGAGTGTATAGTTCTCCCAATTGATGCGGGCGCCTCCGAACAGATGTATCGAATGGGCTCCGTAGCGGTTCTGCCAGTCCACGCGCGTGTCGCTCTGCACCGAGTTCTGCTTTGAGAAGAGCGAGCGCACCTCGTTGTTACGGAATCCGCTCACGGCCGACACGTAATAATCGGGTACACCGTTCAGCGGGATATAGTACATCTCGTTGGTATTCACCAGACTGTAGCTGAAATGCTCACTCAGCGACAAGTGGGAATTGAACTTGTAGGTGGGCTTCACGGCTATGTTGAGCAGCGAGTTCTCAAAGCGGTTCTTGTTCTCCGAGTCGGCATACTCGTTGACGGCTACAGGGTTTGCCAATTTGTAGTTATAGTTGGTGTATGCCGAAAGAGCCTCGTCAAGATATGTCTCGTCGTCAATATCAAGATGGGTGTCAGACAGAAGTCCGCGTCCGTAGGCATATGGTGACAGGAACGGAGCTTTCACATAACCGAGGAACGACGGAGACGTAGGCGTACCTTCATCATAGCCTGAGGGAGCACCGTCGTCACGGATATTGCGCGTGATGTTGCTGTAGGACATATCGAAACGCACACCGAGTTTTGAACTCAGGTTGATATCAGTGTTGAAGCGTATGTTGAGACGATGCATGTTGTTGTACTCCAACGGACTGTCCGCTGCCGTGTATCCCACCGAAAGATTGTACTGTGCCTCGGTATCACCACCCTCTACGTTGATGCCGTAGTTCTGTGTGAAAGCCTCATGGTAAAGCATGTCTTTCCAGTCGGTGTTGTTGTGATACTGGGGATAGTAGTAATAGTCAGGGTTGTCGTTGAGGAATTTGAATTCCGTCAGCTTCGTGTTGGTACTCTTGAGCATCTCCGAGGCATAACCGCGATACTGTGAGGCATCCATCATATCGATGTACTTTGGCAGGAAGGTAACGCCGGCCGATACGTTGGCCGTGATTCGGGTGGCCATCGACTTGCAGCGGCGGGTCTCGATGATTATCACACCATTGGCACCCTTTGCACCGTAGAGAGCCGTACCGTTGCGTACGACAGTCACTTTCTCTATGTCGGCAGGATTGATATTGGTGAGAATATCATTATAGAACCCGCTATGTATGAGCGAACGAGAATATTGCTGCTCGAGAATGACACCGTCTACCACGACAAGCGGCTGGGCATTGACATTGATAGAGTTGAGACCCTGTACAAACATGGTGGTTCCCACTCCCGGTGTGCCGTTACGGCTGGTGGAATAGCCCACGGAACCAAGTTGGTTCTGCACCTCTTCCTTGATGTTGACGGCTCCGGTATACTGGAAGTCGGAGGCCGAACGGTCGCTACGCACATTGGCGGTGCGGGTGTAATCGGGGGCAAACGCCACGGAATAAAGGGCGGCGGTGCGCTGTTCCTTGTCGCGGCCCAAACCTATCTCCACGCCGTTGTAGTCGGGCGTGCTCACAAATACGGATGTCGTGAATACGGGCACCTTCAGCTCGTAGCTGCCATCGTCGCCGGTCAGCACACTGTATCCGTCGATTCCCGTAGCACTGACAAGTGCACCGGCAAGAGGCCGGTTGGTGGCAGCATCCACGACAACGCCACTGACAACGCGCGTCTCGTAAACCTTTCGGGCCGATGCCGGCTTACGCTGCTCCGCCTGACTGTCGTCACCGGCAGCATCCTGTGCGTAAAGGCTGTAGGGGGCGACCGCCAACATAGCTATTGCGAATAATATATTTGGTTTCATATATATGTATTTCTGTTGTTTAAACTTTGTATCAATCAATTCTCGTCAGGTTCTTTGGCCGACTCCTTGTGCGGTTTCAGGATGATGCAGTCCAGACGCATGATGCGCTGGTATCTACCATTGTTGAAGTCGGCACTACCCACACGCGACTCTATGGTGAGAGCAGCCTGTATACGCGGATCGTTAGCACCATAAGTACAGGTGGGGAACTTCCAGTTTTTGGCCACAAGGATAGTATCCATCACGTCTACTGTACTGCTGCCGTCCTTCTTGGTGTCGAACACGTGACTTGATTTTCCCGCATTCTCCGTTCCGTCGATATAGACAACGGTAGAATCGGCACCCTGCTCCTGCCACCTCAACTGGCAACGGAACTTGTTGGGAAGCCGCTCCGATTCGCGTGCCATACCGTTGCCCGCCAGTGCAGGAGCCATAACGACATAAATGTCATAACCCACGTTCGACAGCAGGTAAGGAAGATAGAACGATGCCGAAGGGTTGCTGCCTCCTGTCGGGGCAATCTCCACATACGAGTTGTTGGATACCTTGTTGTAGAACTTGTTGGGAACGCTCAAGATGTTTCCCTCGCTGTCGATGGAATCGACAGCCATAGGAACGGGGACGATACTGAGTTCACGCGTACCCGACCCCAAACTCTTTTTGCTGCTGGTAGCCTCAGTCTCTACATATATCTGCTGAAAGAACGTCTGGTACTTGTCGACATGCCAGTCGGCCGCTTTCAGTATCTTACCGTTGCTACAGTCCATGGCTATGGTACCGTCAAACACTCCGCCCGGAGCGTATGGACTGTCGTACTGATAGTACTTCAGGTCACTGTTGCCATAATATCTCTTACGTATACTGTAAGGCACCGCATTGGTCGACATTACAGAATCGACGGTGGCATCGGCGATTCTGGGGTTGTCGGTTTGGCTGAACACCGTTCCTGCCAGAACGAACAGCTTTGACCGCATCTCTTGCAGAGAGTCGCGGTCGGTCACGAGATTACAGTAGTTGAAATACTCTCTGTATTCCGGCACAAGCCTCTTCCATTCGCTGTTTGTAGGCACCACCATCCAGTAAGTGGAGTCTTCGTCGTTGATGAAACCGATATTCCCCAAAATGACATTAGAAAGCACCTCAACAGAATCGAGGTAGATGGTCTGTCCATCCTTTATCTCTCCCGGCACGCTTTGGCTTGCGTCAAACTCGTAGCGGTTGTACTTATAGAGGAAGGCAGCCACCGAGTCAAGTTCGTTGTCACCGCGCAGATATTCAAACACATTGGGAGTGTAATCCACCTTGTTCTTCAAAGTGAACAGCATGCCGTTGCCGAGAAGAGTATTGGTAGAGACGAAATCCCGTCCTCCGAACGAACTCGAGGTAAGTGGTATGAGTTTGCCGTTCATCATAGAGATGGAGTCGTTTGTTGACGACGAGACGGAGTAATTGAAGAGCGATATATGATTTCGCAGGAACTCCTTGACGGTAGGATTGTCTTTATCCTTCGTGCCTTTACTCTTCTCTATGTTATACTGCTCTATCAGCGCATCGGCCTGCTCCGACGTGAAATCACCATTGACAGGGGCGAACACGGTAAACACCTGGCTCGAATTCAGCGGTACATCGTAGCCACAGGCCTTCACGACGCGGGTAAAGTTGCTGAGCTGCTCGTCGCCGGATATCGTCTCCCATATCGTTGCCCCACTGCCTACGTTGGTCTGGGAGTCATAGTGGTCGTCCCATGTATCAGAACAGCCTGTAACGAAAGGCAAGGCACCGAGCATGCAAAAAGACAACAGTCCTTTTGTCATCGCCACGACCTTTTTTCTGCTATTATTGATATTCATAATAATTGTCCTTATTTACTTGTTGTTTCTATTTAATGTCGATTCAATCCGCCGTTCCCGTGCCGGGGCTGCAATGGAGCCTGCTCCTCACAGACCCACGACAGGCGGAAACACTGCGTTTTTTTAATCTGCTGCTTACAAGTCGTCTTCCTGTGCTCCTTCGTCGGTCACACCGTAAACATTCTTAGGCACAAGCTCCAGATAGTCGACCATGAATTCGTTGTCATTACCCATCTTCGACGACACGCAACGTATGCGGAGGTAGTAGTCTTCATTGGGATTGATGTGCACAGTACACAGCACGATACGGAAAGTCTCCTTGTTGTCGCAGAAACGTGTGGTGGTCGTGGCACCGGCACCGTTGTAGTGGAAACCGCCACGTGCGCCGCGGTAGAATCCGAGGTTTTTCAGTGTCTTGCGGTCTTCCTGTTTCTCCTCATCGGTCATTGCGGTGTATTTCTTCTTGTCGAAGTCTGTACCGAGAATAGAGGGGTCCTTAAGGTTTTTTGTCATATCAAGTGGAATACCTTGAGGTGTCATCTTATCTTCAGTACCGAAATACACCTGTGCGATACCACGGGTGGCGGTAGCTGCATAGCCGAGACGTATCTGGTAGTCACCCTCCACAGGTACGGGAGGAATGCGGAACGTGAAGTCATAGTTGCCGCGCAGATTCATCTCGTCTCCCTCGTAACTCCAATAATAGTCATGCGGACGACGATAAACGAAGACTCCGGTGGGAAGACTCACTCCCGAGAGATAACCGTTGGGGAAATAGTAGTTGCGGCCATACTTATGGGTCTCGTCGTAGTCGGGGTCCTGCTTCTTCATGTCGCTCTGTGTTCCGTTGAGACGTATGTCGTTGGTCATAAGCTCTGGGAAGATGGTGGAAAAGTCCATACGGACACGGCAGTTCCACACGATGTCACGCATGGTCATGTCAAGAGCCACATAGTCATCAATGTAGAAGTAGCAGCCGTTGATGGCATCGTTCACCACACCCTCCTCTACGGTAGGCTGTATGTGTGTGCCATCTACCTTATATATATCATCGTAACGACGGTTGATGTAACGCTCCTCGCGGGTGGCATCACCCAACCACTTGCGCACCATTACTTTCTCGAACTTCATCATCGAGTGAGGCAACATGGTGGTATACCAGTCTTCGGGGTTCATCTCGCCCACTACAATACCTACATCATACTTGGGTGTAAGGAAGTTGACACCTTTGGCATTACGGTCAAGAATATGGTAGGCCATAAAGCGGTTGAGCGGGTTACGGCGGTCGGTGAGATGGTCGAAGTCATGATAGTCGGCATTGACATCGTCAGGATACACCTTGTCATAAATAGTGCATGCGAGATTATAGAGAGCCTTTAATGCCTCGCTCTTGTTTTCTACCGGAATATTGTATTTTTCTTTCAGTACATCATCAGGCACAAGGAATGCAGTATAGCCATAAAGATGTTCGTCGGGAGCAGTGGCAGCCTCCTTGTTGACGTCAGAGATGTAACGGTAAACTTCGTAAATGGACGCATCGTAATCTTCGTCCTTATAACGGAACATGGAGTCGCGCAGACCAGTAGCCATGAGAGCGGCATTGTATACGCTCACACGCTCATTCTGACCGATAATGTCGGGAAGCATGCTGTTGGAACTTTCCAGCACACGGTCTATCGGCTGCACCACACCGTTCTCCACAGAGTCGTTCTGCAACTCGCGATAAATCTGAGCCTGTCTGTTCACTAAAACTACAGTTACTGTATCTCCAGGTTCGCGTTCTACCCTCAGTTGTTGCACCTCTATGTAACGGCGGTTCATGTTGGCCGATGCCAGCACACCGTTTTCCATATCAAACGTAGTGTACATATTGCCCACGATGTGAGTACGTGCAATGGTGTCGCAGTCGGCCTGAGACAAGTCGCCCACCCCCGACATGCCGCGGCCTTTAAGGTATATATCCACGGCGTTGTTGTCTGGCACAAAGCAAGTGTATGCTCCATAAGAGGAAAGAGTATTCATCAGTCCGGCCCTTTCCACAATCTCTGCAAACATGCTGTACTGACTGCGGTTCTTGAGATAGTCACTCATCATCTCACCGGTGAAAGTGTAGTAATTCTCACTATCCGGCTCATCGGAACAGGAAACGAATGTCAACGGACTAAGCACGGCCATGCAGACAATCGCCATTCCGAATTTTCTATATATTTTCTTGAGTATATTCATAATCGTACTTTTATTGTTTGTTTCTGATTATCCGACGGTTTCACCATTATTATTTGGCCGTTTCATAACTGCCGTTTTCACCACTGCCGAAAGCCGGATTCTGTACAAGATTAGTGTTTGCCTTCATCTCGTCTATGTGGTACGGCCAATAAATGGCATCCATCTGTGCCAAGAAGCTCTGCACGACAGACGCATTCTGCGAACCTTTCGCAGACACCTGTTGACGCAGATAGCTGGTGTTGCCCTCACGCTCGGAACGTCTTACAAGGTCAAACCAGCGCTTGCCCTCGAACATCAGTTCGCGCTCACGCTCTTCATAAACAAGATTGTTGAGCAGAGCTTTGGTGGTGTATTGTTCCGCATTCAGGGCATTGTTCGGATAATTGTACAGCGAGCGGTTGTTGACAGCCGATATCAGTTCGAAGGCACGCGCTGCCAGATCGGCATCAGCCTCACTGAGAGTTCCGCCAGTCTCACCTTCACCGGTATCGGCATTGTCGCTCATCATCTGTACAAGTGCTTCGGCCTTCATCAGCATAATGTCGCTCAGACGGTATATAATCCAGTTGGCCTTGCAATACGTAGTCCAATTGTCATTATTACCCTTGCCGCTGTACACAGATATCCCCATATGTCCCTGAAAATTGTTGCTTGCCGGATCGCCAAGCCAATTAAACAAGCTTGGACACACATACTTGTAGATGGCCGCCATCGAGCCTTGGCTTAAGAAATTCTCATGAGCCCTCATGTCGTATCTTGTAGTGTAGACCTTGTTCTCTCCGTTCTTGATGTCAAAAGCCACATAATCCGACGGGGCCACATAGCCGGGTAAAGCATGTGCATCACCATAGAAGAAGCCCACGGGACCGTTACTCTTCATGTTGACCTCGCCCTTAAGGAAAGACAACTCGAATATGCTTTCATCTGAATTGCCGTTGCAGAAGATTTCTTCGAAGGCATAACCGAATTGATTGCCCATGTTATTGCAATCTTCCACCAGCGGATAGTCGCCGAAACGGGTCGACTCACTGAGACCGGTGCCGTTCTCTCTGGCTTTCATTTCCGCAAGCCTTTTCTTCGATGCTATCACCTCGTCGGCATACTTCACACAGTTGGCATAATCTTTCTTCCACAAATACATCTCGCAAAGCATGGCATCAATGAAGTCGCGCGTCACGCGGCCTGTCTGATACTTGGAGTTGATAGTGGTGGTGGAAGGATAGCGCCACACGGCGTCACCGCGCACATTTTCAAGGTCGGTAATGAGAGAGTCGAGCACTGTGCTGAACGGTGTTGCCGGCAGGTTCATGGTCTGATTGTCATCAATAAACGCCTCCGTGCTGTAAGGAACGGCACGGAAAGCCCTTATCAGATAGAAATAGCACAAGTCTCTCAAGGCGCTGACCTCTGCAATGGTGGCCTTAAGCTCACTCTCGGCATATCCGGGGTCGGTGGCCGCCACCTGCGGAGCATAGCGTATCACAATATTACAGTTGTTGATAATGGAATAGAAGTCACCGTAAGAAGTATAGGCGTTGCTCGCATCTATGTTCTCTTTCAGCACACGCATCAGGCTGACATCCCTTTTCTCTGTGTCCGTGCCTGCTATGACATTCTCCGAACGGAACTCACCCCATATCATCATTCGCGAAATCACAGCATAATCCTGCAATTGGGAATAACAACCGGCCACGACATTCTCTACGTCCGACTTCTCGTTCCAGAACTGCTCCTGGATAATCTCGTTCTTAGGGTCAAGTTCCAGAAAGTCAGCACAGGATATCATAAAGGAAGAAAGAGCAAGCAGAGCCAGCGGAAGCGTTTTCCTTGCCCATCTTGTCTGTCTATTGTCATTATTATGTTTGATGTCCATATCTTTATATTTTTTAGCATTGTTTATTTTCATCAGAAGTCAACAGTGATACCCAATGTATACGAACGCGCACGCGGAGTCTGCCCCCAGTCGGTGGCTGCTCCATATCCGCTGTAGCTCACGTCCGGATCCACACCCGTGTATTTGGTGAGAACGAAGAGGTTGTTGGCACTCAGATAGAAACTCAGTTTGTTGAGACCGATCCACTTCAGGTTCTTCTTGTTAATGGAGTACGACAATTGTGCATAGCTCATACGCAGATATGTTCCGTCCTCTACGAACCGGTCGCTGACAAGCGTGTTGTACTGGCTGTCCTTTCCATACATGGCGCGCGGAATAGGCGTTATGTCACCCTCCTTACGCCAGCGGTAGTTAACAGCCTGACTCTGGTTGTTGTTAGAGATCATAGCCTCGGCATCGAGACGGGCCATATTGAGAATCTTGTTGCCCACACGGTAAACGAACGACGTGTTAAGTCTCCATGCACCGTAATTGAACGTGAATCCGAAACCTCCGGTGAGCTTAGGCAGAGAAGAACCGAGGTAAACAATGTCAAGAGCATCTATATTACCGTCGTTGTTCATATCCTCGTATATGGCATCACCGCCTTCAAATTTATAGTTGCGGCCGGTACCGTCGTTGGTGTAGTTGAACATCATGCGCACGGGCTCGTCCTTGGTGTTGTAAATCACCTTTCCATTGGCGTCGAGAGCCACAGGGGCAGTGTTTCCGGCGTCGATAAAACGTTGCTGGTCTTCATGGCTCATGGCGGCAAACGTGTCGTACCTATACTGGTAAACGCCCTTGAAGCGGAATCCGTAGATGGCTCCGAACGGGTTGTGCAACTGTACGCGTGTGAGCACCTGACGGTTTTCATGGTTGAACGTAGAGTTCATGCTTCTGAGCACCGACTCGTCCATCTCGAGAATCTCGTTGCGGTTGTTACCGAAATTGACGTTCATATCCATCGTAAACTTACCGGCCTTTATCAGCTTGTTGGTATTGATATGGAATTCCCATCCTATGTTACGCATCTTACCCGTGTTGCGGTAAGGCAAGGTGTAGTAACCGGCATTGGACGGAATCCGGTAATTAGCCATAAGCATGTCTTCGGTAGTGGAGCGATAACCCTCAAGCGTAATGTTGATTTTATAATCAAGGAGACCGATATCCATACCTAGGTTGTAGCTTGACACCGTCTGCCACTTCAAGTCTGTAAGGCGTATGTTCAACGGACGCATTGCCGACATGTCAAGATAACGGTCTGTAGTACCATACTTCAACGTATACAGATAGTCCCTATTGGGCTGATGTCCCACTTTACCCCAGCTGGGACGCAGCGAAAGCATCGACAGCCATGTCTTCGTAGCCTTCATCCACGGCTCGTCGCTGATGTTCCAGCGCAGTGACACTGCAGGGAAGTAACCCCATCTGTTGTCCGGTCCGAACTTTGTTGTACCGTCGGCACGTATGGAGAAGTCGGCCATGTAACGGCCCTTGTAGGCATAGTGTACGGAGAACGTGTAGAACAGCGAGCGCCACTGGGCGTAGCTCGAGTTCATCTTGTCAATCAGACCACCGGCGTTCGGACTGGTCACTCCGCCCGAAGCCAGACCCTTTCCGTCTGTCGACTGGCCGCTCGACGAGCCGCTGTTGAGTTCCATACGGGCCATTGCCATAAGCGAGTGGTCTGTGTTGTTGAAATGCGGAATCAACGTAAGGGTCTGCTTGGTGTTGAACGAGACGCTCTTCGAGGAGCCCGAGTAACTGGTGTTCACACCCTTGTCCCACGACACGGTGGTAAGCTCCTGTGGATAGAAACGGTCGGCATATTCGTTGAATATGTTCATATATACCGAACCGCGCCAATTCAACTGCCAGTGCTCATCGTCAAGACCGAGCAGACGGTAGTTGATGACCAGCTCGGGAGCAAGGTTGTAAGAACGGCTTTCGTTCTTGGCGAGTTTTGCCGAAGCTACCGGATTCACATAAGTACGCTGGTCATCCTTGAACTGATTCGAGCTGTAAGGCTCCTGAAGCATAGTATAGTATGAGCCCAGATTGGCACCTGTCACGGCATCCTGCTCGTAGATACCCATGTTAGGCATCTTCTTCATTGCTATGGCCAGCAGGTTGTCGGAGTTGCGCTGATTCTTGGTATAAGTCATCGAGAAGTTTGTAGACACTTTGATACGCTCACTCACGTTGTAGTCGAGGTTCACACGCGTGGAGAAACGGTCCATAACCTGCTCTATCACCGAACCCGTCTCATGGTCGTAACCGCCGGAAATACGGAAGTTGGCCTTCTCTCCACCACCCGAGATGGTGACATAGTGATTCTGTCGCAGACCCCACTGTGTAACGGCGTCCACCCAATCGGTATTGTTGTTGTACTGCTCATACTCCGAATAAGTCGGGTCGTAGTTCAGTTCAGGAATGTTACTTGCCGCGTCGTTCTGCTGCGGGTTGAAATAAGCCTCTTTCAGCAACATGGTGTAGTCGTCACCCGAAAGCAGATCGTAACCTTTGGGCTGATACGTACCCGTGAGCTTGAGCGAATACGAGATACGCGGTTTACCGCGCGCACCACGCTTGGTGGTAAGCTCGATAACACCGTTACCGCCCTGCGAACCGTAGATGGCTGTTGCGGCGGCGTCTTTCAGCACCGTTATCGATGCGATGTCTTCAGGGTTGATATTGAGCAGCTCGGCAAACTTCTCGTCGTTGGCCGACGCCAGGTCGAAGTTACTCATATCCACATTCCATGTGTTTCCGTCAACAACGATAAGCGGGTTCTCGTTGGTCAGCGACGACAGCGAACTTGCACCGCGCAGACGCATCGTCGAGCCGGAACCGAGGTTACCCGAAGTGGCAATGATGTCAAGACCGGCCACCTGTCCCTGCAAAGCCTCGTCTACAGTTGTGAATCCGAGACCCTCAAACTTATCCATGTTGATGGTCTGCTTGGCATATGAAATCTCACGTTCGGGCACAGCAAGATTGTTGCCTCCGGTGGCACGTCCTTTCGACTTTACCACCACTTCCTTGATTTCCGTAGCCGACTTCATCGTCACCACATAGTTGGTCTTGTTGATGGGCAACACCATTGTCTTGCAGCCCACATAGCTGAAACGAATCTTGTCTTTCGGGTTACGTATTCTCATGGTAAAGTTACCGTTGAGATCCGTTATAGCCGATTCGATGATACGCCCGTTACGGTCAATCTCACAGACTGTGGCGCCCATAAGTTCGCCGAAATCGTCTTTCACCGTACCATGCACCGACGTTATGTCCTGCGCACTCATTCCCAACGTACAGCACACCAACACACAACACAGCAACAGCCGTCTGCCGATGTTGCCGGATACGTTCACGGCTTTCGATATTATATAATTAGCCATACTTGTTTGCTATTGTTTTTTTAGTTTTTCAATCTCGTCCTCCCATCGTGTAAGCTGATTGTCGCTATACAGCAACGCCCCGTCAATAAGGTGTACCACAGCATCGGAAGTGGAATAAATCGTCTTCCACTGGTTTCTGGTCGTTCCGTGATTCTGGAACCAATATTCGCGGCAGATATTGTTGTACAGTCCTGTCTTCTTCACCACATGACACTTGTTGCCACGCTGGTCGGTTATCTCCAGATTGTCGCCTACAGCTGTCACACCGAGCGAGAAGAAGCGTCCGTTCGCAGGATTTATCTTCGAGGTCTCATACCTTACACTCTCACCCTGGACAGCCGTACCGCCCACATACAGAGAGTTATCCTGTATGTGATAACGCAGGAAGTTATTTATGCGACTCTTAATGATATATTTTATAAACTTTTTCTGTTCCGAGTTGAAGTCTTTGTACTTCTCACCGTCATCCACTTCCTCAAAATCACTCCACGAAGGCAGATAGCCCTTGGCCTGCATGTCCTTTATAACATCACTTGTAGGCACATATACGGTATAGTTGAAGTTGTCGAACAGACGCATGTTAAAGTTATTGTTGTTGTCCGAGCACTGATATTTCGTCGAACCCGAACCCATTTCTGCTATCAAAAGATTGTAAGCCGTAGAATCCTTGTCTCCACCGTTGAGAAGTTTCAGGAACTCCCCATATTCCGGTTTTCCCAGCAGAGTCTTGTACACCGATTTTTCGGCGCCCATCGGGTATCCGTTATCCACAGTATACGATTTACCGTTACCACCTTCCTTAACCTTGTCGTCTATATTGGACACAGCCACGGCAACATTGTGCTCAACCTGCCATCCTCCCTCAAAAGTCATGGAATTGGCCTGTCCCGCATTCTTCACTCGAACAGCACTACCGCCTCTTGTCAGATAATATTCATGTCCGTCTTCCACGTCGCCCACAATAATCATAGAATTTATCAGATCCTTGAGACGGTTCTCCACAATAGTGGAATTCACATTCTCTTCCTGCATCTGCCCCACTATCACCGTACCGTCGCTGCCCACCGTACAATTGTAACGGTCGGCCTTGGTTGTCTTTTCCTCGGTGTCATAATAGAATCTCAGCAACGACTGTACAGGCTCACCGTATGTAGCGGGGTCTATATAATTCAGCAACGCATTGTTGGTAGGCAGAATCATGCTGAACCGTGCATCCATGGAGTTGAGGAACGGCAGGAAGTCGTAATCTTCAATGGCCTGGTAAATCACCTTCATCGTGTTCTCATGGATAAGGGCAGGGAATACCACCGACGAATATTCACTTGGCGCAAATACCTTATTCACCATATATATTACACCGTTGCATCCTATAAAGCAACTGTCCACATCTTCCGGCGTTATACCCATCTCCACCTTGGCATCATTTACCACGGCCTTGAATTTCGAGGGGACATAATCGGAAAACGAACTGAGCATGTTCACATTAATCAGCTTCGAGAGCACTTTCTGAGGCACATTGTCCCATGAGCCATACTCGTCTTTAAGAGGCTTGCCGCCTACTTCCCACCATTCGTTCAAGGCCTTGTCAGTGGGTACGAACATCGCTCCGGCGTCGTTGTGCATGTCGCGTCCCATAGTGTTGTTGTACATATAGTGGTTCCATCCCGGGTCGAAAGCAAGCAGTTCGCCAACCTTCTTTCCATCAGGCGTGTATTGGTTTTTCTCGCCTCCGAGCGACACCTCACTATAATAGCGCAATGTGAACACCGAATCGTTGGTGTTGTTCAGACGGTTATAGTTGCGCGTACCCTCGGCATGATAGTAAGGAGCCGAGAAACGGTCGACAAACTTCGACCACATCGACATGTTCGGGTGCTGTCGCAATATCTGGGCCATATTTGGAGCCGACTCTATCACTTCCTCCACTTTCTGTACATATCCGTTCTTACATATGATGTCTCGTTCCACCACTTTCTTTCCGTCCACCCACGCCTCGGCAATACTTGTAGCCTCGCCATTGGTGAGTATGGTAAGATCCTTGTCGGTTATCTTGTTATGCGTCATATACGCCGGCAGGAAGTGAATCATCGGTGCCGAAGTACCGTCCATGAAAATCAGTATACCGTCTTTCTTGTCACGATGCTTGTCCCATGCCACCGTGGCCGGCATCTGTTCAGGATACATACGCGGCACAGAGTCATAGATGGAAGTGGCCGTGGCACGGCGCATACACGTTCCGGGCTGTATCTCCGAGTCAAACGTATTGCCCAGCAACTCTATCAGATAGGCGTTGTTCACCATCGAGTTGTTCAACAGCAACTTCTTCTGGGCCACCGACAACTGTTCGTAGTTCTTCACTCCCCACGAGTTGTTCTCGAACCACCGCTTGTACGCAGCGTCGTCAGCCACAAAAAGCGTCTTTGAGCCGGTTCCGCTGAGCACGGTCGTCTGCCCGAGGTCGTCAATCAGACGCAATGTCGTAGTGTAATTGCCGTCTTCCGCCAGACGCTCATAGATAGAGTTGCCCAGCCACGACGGCTGTCCGGTAAGGACCTCGTCGTCACACGACTGAATGCCGAACGTCCCGGCGAGCATTGCCATGGCCGTAAGAGCCGTCACATGGCGTGCAGGCCGTGGCTTCAAGTCCGGCACGTTCCTTTTTCGCATAAGTTTAAATCTCATATTCAAGTTAGTTAATAGTTTATTTCTTTTCAGTTCAATTTCTTGATTTTCTTTTGTCCGTTTTGAATATACACACCATGATAATTGTCAATTTCCGAAATGTACATTCCCTTCAGGCTGCTGCACCGTTCCGTACCCTTCACACCATCGATCCTAATCGCTGTCACGGCGTCGGTACGTCCTAAATAACGCAGTGTGAAATTGTCAAAGCAGCACCAGTCCGCTCCCACATGCTTATCCTTGCGTATGCCTATCTTCAATGTTCCGCCGCTCACACTCAGTCTGATGGTGTTGACATACAGATGCTTTCTGTTGAACGCCTCGTCAGCACCACCCACATTGTCGGGATAGTTGTACGGCGACATCGTATAATCACCCGATGCCGAACCGTCGTACAGGCTCAGCATCGGGGTTTCAACAGAGTTGGCATAAAATATGGCGTTGAGTTCCTCCGTGCCGCCATTGTGCGCGGCCGTAGCCTCATTGATTCCGCCCATACGGTAGAATCCCTGCACCGTCACCTCATAGTCACCGTCGGGCAGTCCCGTCAGTGTCTGGCTGAAGTCGAAGTTGGTATTATAGTATTCCGCCACATATCCGTTGGCAGCGGTAAAGGCGGGCGAGGTCGTCCATCCTGTGCCGCCTGCCGAGAAATCACCGTTCGCTATTATTGGAGTGAGGTCGGTAGGTCTGCCCTGACGGGCCTGCTCCAACAGATATTCGTTGATATTCGGTGTCTTCTCAAGAGCCTTCTCCAAAGCCGCGAGCGCCTCCTGCATGGCAGCCGCGTTTGCCGCGAACGAGCCGAGGTCGTCAGCCAAGGCGTGCCCGGCTTTCTCTATCGCCGTACGCGACTCGTCAGTAGGCAGCACTTCGTGGATAGGCTTGACCTTGTCAAGCAGCGTCACCACCTGCTCCCATGTCTCCAGATAGCGGTATTCGGCCTCTGTCAGCTTCACGAAAGAGCCGTGCTGCGGAGCCAGATCTCCGGAAATGTCACGACGGTTGGCAGGATTGGCCCCATGCTCGTCAAGGTCCATTATACGATAATTATAGCCGTTTGAATATTTCTGATATCCCAACTGCCAGCGCTTGCTGCCTATATATCGGAACTGTGAAGGAGCCTCAATGCTCTGTCCGCTCTCATCAATACCGAAATCAGGATCTCTCACCCACTGACACGCACCCGTGGTCTTATCGCCCGCAGGTACGAGATAAGGAGCTGTGGCACGGCTCAGCGCACGGTCGCCCTCACGCTTGAACACCATAACATACTGTCCTTCGGCCTCATTCCACACTATATCGGCGTCAATGACATCATATCCGGGGTCGAACAGCACCATCGGCTTGCTTACCTCTGTAAGGTCCTCGTTCATCAACGAATAGTATATGCGGTGCCTGTCGGGGAATCCCACACTGTAATATGCCATATATTTTCCGGTAACCGGATCAAATATTATCTGAGGGGCCCATGCCGCCGTCATGTCCTTAACGTCGGTAAGTCCGAGAGCCTTCATGTTTTCCTCGCTTTCAAGGTCTATGCTTATATGTTTGTCCCAGTGCACAAGGTCGTTAGAGTGCATGAATGTCATGCGGTGGTTGCTTGTCCATCCGAGCGCGGACGTCATGTCTGTGCCGGCAAGCAGGAAGTTGCCCGTCTGCGTACGGCAGATGTAAGCATCGCGCATGCCGCCGGTCTCAGTATATTTGCTTGCAGGAAACACCTCTTTGCTGTCAAACAGGTCACGCCAGTAGGTGCCGTTGCTGCTCAATGCATAACATGTAATCTCCCGTGTAGTGTGCATGTGTGCGTAAAGATATCCGTACATTCCTGCGTCCTCGCGTGTATAGGCATTGTCCTCTACAGCCTCGGGAGCCGCATCGGCAATGGCTATGCGATAGACAGTAAGCGAATATGCCGGCACGTCGAGCACGATCTTTCCATCCTTGGCGGCCGTCTCTGCCGACGGGGCGTCGGGCGTAACGTCGGGTGCCACGTTATGCGGGTTGTCCATCGTGTTCTCTGCCAGTCCGCTCTCAGCTTTCAGGCTGTATTCCGTGCGTGCGCCCAGCAATGTCATGTTGTGCGCGTCTATCGTCAGCTGCTGTCCTTTGGCATGAGGATTCACCACCTTCAGAAGCATGGCACTGCCGTCCTCCGTCATCTGCAGGCTCTGATACAAAGCCTTCGGGGCAGACAATGTGAAATTATGTATCTCACGTCCGTCGAGCAGACATGTCACGTTGTTGCCCTCCTTACGTATCTCAATGTCATACCACCGTCCGGTCTCTATACTTCCAGCAGCGGAAGCCACAGTACTCTTCGCACCGTTCACGCATGTCTCCACACCATGCTGCGAGTTGTTCCATCCGCCGAGATTCCACCATATATAGTTGTTGGCGTCCTGACGGTCGAAGATGATAAGGAAGCCCTCGTTTCCGCTTGTCTTCCTTGCACGCAGTTTATATGTATAACTGTCGCCTGTTACGGGGATGTCGAGCACTGCCGTACAGTTGTCGGACATCATGGTCTGGCTGAGCGCGCCATCGGCCACACTCCACGTGCCGGTGTTGAACGTCCACTTGCCGGAGTTGGTGTCGAAGTTGTCCTGAGCCACCACCGTTCCGTCGGACAGAATGACGGTGACATCGTCATAGACCACCTGCGTGCTCCACGAGCCCACACCGACATTGCCGCCTGTACGGACATTGAGACTGTTGCCCGTCTCCGTCCACAGCATATTCTGATGACCGAGGCTGTTGCCCAATATCTTCTGCACATGATACGACGGTGTCACGAAATTGGCTCCCTGTTTGAAATGTATCATGTCGTAAGCCCATCGCGGGTCCTTCTCGTGTGTGAATATCGGTGCGAACGATGCCATGCGGCACACGTCGCTGTTGCGCTCCATACCGAGCATATATACAGCCTCGCCCAAGGCACTGTTCATATTGCCGTAGGTACCGTAAGTACCGCCGGCATTGGCGGCATATTCACCGTTGTAGATGCCTATCGAGCGCGGAGTATTGTCATATTTGTTGTAATTGTCTATCATCCACGAATACGAACGATAGTAATGTTCGTCGACCAGATCGACAGGATATTTGTTGCGCCACGACGGATTGTCCGTACCCCAGGCCTCGACGTTGCCGATAATCACAATCTCGGGATACTTCTCCCTGATGGCCTTGTAGAACATGTAGTAGCGCTCCACATATCCTATGTCGCCTGCCTGATAGTTCTCGTTGCCCACTTCAATGAATTTCAGATTGTAAGGTTCGGCATGACCGTTGGCAATGCGGCGCGCACCCCATTCGGTCGAAGCATCACCGTTGGCATACTCGATGGCGTCGAGACAATCCTGCACGAGTGTCTTGGTCTCTTCGAGCGACAGCGTGAAACCGTGGCCCAGACCTATGTTGACCACAAACATCGGGGCGGCTCCAAGGTCCTCGGCCAGTTGCAGATATTCGTCATAGCCAAGACCGTCGCTCGAGCGGTAGCGCCAGTTCTGGTTCATGTGGCCCGGTCGCTCCTCGATGGGGCCTATTGTCTTTTTCCATTGGAAAGCATTGTCGTAAGAGCCTTCACCCTCCACATAGCATCCTCCGGGGAAACGGAGAAACGTGGGACGGGTATCGGCAAGCAGTTGGGCAAGGTCGGGACGCAGACCGTTGGCACGGCCGCGCCATGTGCCCGGAAACAGTGACACCATATCAATGTTCAGACGGCCGTTGTTGCCCGTGAGCAACACCAGCTGTCCGGCGTTGTCCGTGTCCGTAGCCTTGATAGTGGCTGTCAGCCTGCTCCATTTCGTAGAGGACACGTCGCCCCCTATCTCGCTCTGTCCTATCACGGTATTGCCGTCGGCGGCGCGCAACTGCGCCGTGAGCCGGCCCGTAAAACTTTTTTGCCCCTTCACCCAAAGCGACAGGGTGTATATGGAATCTTTCTGTACACTCATGCCCCAGAATCCGCTGTTGGCTATACCTTTCTTGTCGGCATCCGATGCTGAAGACACAGTGACCGACAGTGCATGGCCCTGGGCGTCGTTCATCAGCGATGAGGTGACGAGCGACATCTCGGATCCGCCTACAGAGGTCCATCCGTCGAGCCCCTCCTCGAACGAACGGTTCTTCACAAGTTCGGCATAAAGTCCGCCGTCACCGGCATGATTTATCTCCTCAAAGAACAGTCCGTACTGATAGGGACTGACCAACGGGCCGCGCTTAGTGGCATCGACAGTCATCGTTATTTGCGCGCTTGTCTGAATGGCAGCAGCTATCACAGCGGCAGACAGAAAGAGTTTTTTATTTTTCATGAGCAAGAGTCTGTTATTCTTCGGTAATGAAACCTGATTAAAAATTGTTAGTATGTAAGTATTATGTATGTTCAAAAAAGGAAAGGAACCGGCGGCAGGGCCTCCCCTGCCCCGATTCCCGTTATTTGCTCCGGTGGAGCTTATTTAACAACTACTGTCTTCACAGTCACGTTGCCGGCTGCATCAGTAGCACGCATGATGACAACACCCTTGGAGGGCTTGCTCAACTTCATACCGTCGATGCTGAAGTATTCAACCTTGACAGGTGTTCCTACTGTTCCGTTAACGTTCTCTATACCATCCGTAGGCATATCGTTGCCGGTGTATGTGAGTCTCCATGTGTCCATGATTACCCAACCTGTGTCCACATTGGTCTCCTTCTTGATACCCACGCGGAGTTTGCCGTCGGTAACCTTGATCACGAGTTCGTTCACATAGCGCGGATTGTCAAGAGTGAAGTAAGCGTTTGCAGATACCATGTCGTTGGGCACATAGATGTTACCGTCACCGGTAGCCACCTCATCACCGATACCGAGCTTCTCCTCGCCTGCACCGGAAGACAACAGAGCAATAGGAGTCTCTACTGTCTTACCGCCCGAAACGGCATACAGTTTGGCCTCACTGTTGTCGGGATCTGCCGACCATGCCTCATAGTCTTCTGCAATGCCGCCATGACGGTTGAAAGCAGACAATGTGAGTTTGTAGTAACCGTTGGGAACCTCGGAAAGGGCGATATCCTGATACATGTCGAATGTCTTGTTGTAGAACTCAACCATCAGGGTCGACTTCTGAGTATCGTCGTTACCGAAGTTGTAACCGGATGTTCCGTTCCAACTCTCGATAGAGTTGACACCGTCTTTCTCGAAATTAGGATTCTGAATCAGAGCGGTGTAGTCGAGCGGGTTGGATGCGCTTGCCGTACCCTCGGGCAGGGCAAGACGTATAGTAACATCCTTGCAGCTTGCTATCAGAGCGGCAGCCTCGGCTGTTGTCACCGTACCGCCATTACCAACGGCCTCCTGCATCTTCTCGATAAGAGCTTCTGCCTCGGCCTTAACTGCCTTGTTTGCAGACTGGAAGATGGCCTCGCCCAACGGATCTATCATATTGTTGAGTTCGGTGAACACAGCCTCAGACTTGGCGATAGAATCGCTCAGAGCCATAACCTCTACGAGAGCATTGAACATCACCTCGCCATCAGTCTGTTCAAGAGCGTCAGCGGCATTTTCAACAACACCGTTAATCTTGTCGCACACCTCGGTACCCATAGTCTTGTCGACAGAAGAGTTAAGCGCATCGGCGGCTGTCTCGAGTACGGGCTGGATAATTTCAGCCTTGAATCCCTCGTAAATCAACTCGAAGTTGTCCCATATAGCCCAGTTGCCGCTTGCCGAAGCATCACCCTTTATACCTATGCGCATATCATCGCCCTTCTTTGCCACAAGACCGAAAGCCTGGCTCTTATATTTGCCATCGGCAAACATAACGGAAGCGTTCTTCATGTCATTGGCAAACCAGTACATATTTCCGTCGTTGTCCTCTGCCTGATAGGGAGCGGGATCAGCTGTCGCGTCGAAGTAATCTGCATCGGTCACCTTCTCATCATAAAGGTTCTTTATAGGTGTGGTGCTGCCATTGAGGTATACCGTAATGGGGGATGTAACATTACCCTCAGCCTCAAGGTATTTTGCCCATGCAGCGTCATTTAAGCCGTCGCGGAAGAATGCCTGTACATTGATGCTGTAGACTCCCTGTGGAGCGCCCTTCACAATCTGATATACATCGAATTTCTTCTGATAAGCCTCGGCACATTTATTGGTTGAACCACCGATGGTAGGATTGCCCTGCCATCCGGTCGCACCATCCTCGAAACCGGGATTGGGAATCTCGAATTTCTGTCCGACAACGAGACCGTTTTGTATGGCATCCTGTGTCATCTTCTTCACCTTCTCCGTCTCGGCAATAACCTCCTCAGTGGTCAATGTACGTTCAGCAAGAATATCCTCAAAATCAAAATCTACATAATCGGCCAACTTATCCTTGTCCTCACCGGCAAGTTCGGAATTAGGCCGAGAGGCCACCTCGCGGGCTTTCTCCACTGCGGCCAGCAGATCGGTCCATGCTGCGATATTGGCCTGCAGATCGGCCTTGGCAGCCTCAAGCTGCTTGATGGCCGCAAAGATTGCATCCTTGTCGGAAGCGCCTTTCACCTCGTCGAGCACAGCCTTGTAGTCATCGAGTGCACTGTATGTATATACTACGTCCTCACCCGGTTCGGCATCGCCCTCGAAGTCTTTCAACACACTGCTCATCCACAGAGCGTATGCCTCGGGCTTGTTTCCGTAGTATGTCAGCTTCCAGTTGTCGAAGAGTGTCCAGTCACCGCCTATTGTGGTCTTCTTCTCCAGACCGATAGTCAGAGTACCGTCCGTTGTGGCAACAAGCACCGTGTTGCCAGCATAGTATCCGGCATTGAAGTAATTGGCAGCCGTCTCCATGTTATTGGGAATATAGTATGTATATTCACCATCTATAACGCTACTCTCGTTACCTCCGAGAGAGTTGTTGGCTGTAACGCCCACAAACGGGGACATGATGGATGTGCGGACTGAATCTTCACCGGCAGCGGCATAGAGTTTGGCGTAACCGGCCTCGGCATTGTTCTTCTTCCAGTTTTGATATGCAGGTTCCGAATTTCCTGCACGGTAGAATGCCGACAGGCTTACGGCATATACGCCATTGGGCAGACCGGTCAGTTGCTGGTAGCCGTTGTATGCCTTGTTGTAGAACTCGGCAGCTCCGAAGCCGAACGCCGGAGCTGTACCGCTCCATCCGGTATTGGCATTTTCATATCCGGGGTTTACAATCTTCGACGTCAAGTCTGAAGGATTGTCAACCGTGGCAATATTCTCCTTAGCCTCTACAATGGCTTTATCAAGGGCGGCTATGGCGGCCTCGATCTCCTCCATTGTGCTGGCCTCGTTCTCGTATACTGCCTTGGCTGCAGAATAGTCAACGCCCAATGTCTGTGCCTCGGTCATGAGAGCACGCAGCTCTTCGGCTTTCTTGTAAACGGCAATTGCCTCCTGGTGGAGAGCATAGTCTTCCTGAGAAACAAACTTCCAGTCCACATTGTCTTCCTCAGTAAGGAATGCGAACAATTCGGGAGTGGCATTCTCGTCTCCAGCCTTTACTCCAAAGAAAGTATCGGGATAAGTGCTGGAATTGAAAGCTGGGTTGTACTCAGATGCACTGATACGCCATCCGTCGTTGACGCTCTTGATGGCCCAGATGGTATCGGCGTTGTTGTTGCAGTCAACCCAGCAAACACCGTCTGCATCACCGATAAATGTTTTGAACCATGCTTTCTTGGTCTCGACAGAGTCGTTGAGAATGGCGGCAGAGCCATCCCACTCCAATCCATCTTCAATATGTTTGGTGAACTTCACCTTGTATCCCTTGTCGCTTACGCTGGCACGCGTGTCCCAACTATTGGCTCCAAGGAAATACTTCTTGACACCGGTGTTGTACATATACAACGTGGTGTTCCACTCGAAAGCAGTTGTCTTTGGCTCAGGCTTCTGCCTTACGCCATCGACCAGAGCAGCTTCCGCAACACTGCTGCCCGTAAGCAACAGCGCACTCATAGCGAGTAGTTTTGAAACTTTCATAATCCTAAGTTTTTAATTGTTAGTTAATAGTATATTTTATAAAAAATATTGTCTCAATAGTCAGTTATCTGCCATTCTCTATCCAACGGTTTTTTAGTCTTTTCTTTGGTTTTATATTGCCGAAGTATTTTTATGGCGCAAATATAAATATAAATTTTTACCCCCCCCAGAAAATTTCAAAAAGTGTACAAAATACAACAAACTTTAACACTTTTAGAGGTCACACTGACAAAATGCACTAAAAAAGAATCATTTTTCAAAAGAAACATTTAAGTAACATTAAAATTATAAGTTATACAAAAAGCCTGAGTCGCAAAGCGACAAAAGCCAGTTTCACCGTCTCACACGATGGCATGAAATCCGATTCAGACGCCAGAGTCTTTTCGGACACGCCACATCATTAAATACGCATGAAGCTCACCGGATACTTGTTTACCATTGTTGGACCTATTTGAACATCGGGTGGAATATGAATACCGAGTGGAATATGAACATTGGATGAAATATGAACATTGGATGAAATATGAACATTGGATGAAATATGAACATTGGATGAAATATGAACATTGGATGAAATATGAACATTGGATGGAATATGAATATCGAAATAGATGCGCCCTGAAGGTAGGGTATCCAAAACTTGTCGTTCATGTATGAAATCATAGTCAAAATTAATATAATAAGTTAGTCAACAGTATTAAATTAGAACGCGCCCCAACGGGGCAACAAGCACATAGCCCGGGGCAGAGCGAAGCGGCACCCCGGGAATCATACATCGTAAATCCCCGCGCCCTGAAAGGGCAAAAGCAAAAAAAACACACAATACATAAACTGTAAATACCTGATAATTAATGCTTTTGCCCTTGCAGGGCGAGTGTGTACAATCGTGTTATTCCCGGGGTACCGCTTCGCTCTGCCCCGGGCTATGTGCTCGCTGCCCCGTTGGGGCGCACCCATCCAAAGTTCGTTCATCCTACGTCCGTACGATAATGTAGTTTTATTGACTACTTACCCAAAACAAATTCATGCCTTCAGGAAAAAAGCAAATCCATATCTTCAGGAAAAAACAAATTCATATTTTCAGCCAAAAAGCAAATCCATATCTCCATGTCATGATTATTCTGAAAAAAACGCATTTCTTTTTTCTTAAAATAGAAAAGCCAAGAGGGTCTCTCTGCTTTCTTGACACTTGTTTTTGGGAGGCCTATCTTGCCGTAAGACCCTCCCGACACTCCCACAAAGGCCGTTTCGCATTGCAACGACGGCCTCGTTGCGATGCCGTAAGGGCCTTACGGCAAGACAACGAGGCCCTCTCTGCTTTATTGACAAATCTATATTTTCATAAGTATCTGATTATCAGCGTTCCCCTTTCGACACAAAAAACCGTCGTTTTCGGGTTGTTGCCCGAAAACGGCGGTTTCCTACGCGTTAACACTCGTTAAAGTAAAATCATTTCTTTAATTTTCCCCCAATCACCTTTGTCACCTTATCACCGGCCACACGGATAGTGACGCCTGGGGTATGGCCGTCAAAAGCGCGACGGCCCGAAACATCGTAAAGACGCGACGTGCCTGTGGCTGCATCGGCATTTACGGCATCGATGGCCGTGATGTCACGTTCGAGATCGTTAATAGGCATGGTGTCACCCTGCCAATCATCTATGACAGTGAGCTTGGAAGCATTGCGCAACATGCCGCCAAAATCGGTCAGAGGTACGCGGTCGTCAGTAGTATTGATGCGGTGCCACTCATTGCCATACAGGACATAACTGTTGACCGGTGCCTTGGATACGGCAACAAAGTTGCCACGGAAATTCTGGTCGGTAGTGACGGCTGTTGCCACGGCCTTACCCGTCTCGCGAAAGCGCATCTCGGACAATGTGGTCCGGAATACATAGGGCATACCGGCTATTGTCTCGTCGACGGGAGCAAGACACACAGACTTGAGATCGGCAGTGACTCCGGCTATCTGGTAGAGCGTGGTCTCGCTGTCGGTGGTGAAGGCATACGGCAGACATATGGTGCCCCACTGCTCACCCTCGACAAGTGTACGCTTGTAGAAAGGAATGAAACGCAGACAGAAATCGGTGGCACACCACCAGCCTTCGCGGTTGTCACCGGTATTGGTGGTATTGGCATAGGCCATCCACTGACCATCGGTGGCACCGGCTTTCGAACTCTCGAAACCGATGGTAACTCCGGCACCGTCGGCAATATACACGGGTGAAGTGACGAGCGTCTCCCACTTGTCGACATCGGCTACGGAGGGAATGTCCTGCAAGGCAATAGTCATTGACGGCGAAACGGCTGTGACGTTATCGGCTGTGAGGAATGCATGCTGGTCTGTAATGCAGTAGTGTTGCGTGGACGCCTTGCACTCCAACTGATAGTATCCGTGGGACAAGCCTTTCAGGGTCTGGTTGACGGCAAGCGTAGTGCCGGCACCTTCCTCGGCCGTGACATTCGTCCACAGGGCGCTCCAACAGGTGCGTCCAGCTACAGTGGCCGCCTGCTGACGGCCTCCGCGGTATGTGCCGGCTGCAAGGTTCCATCCGGCGGTGCTGCCCGAAAATGCCGGTGCCTTCACTGCATCGTCAAGGATTGTGACCGGACAAGCCTCGTCGCGCATAGTGCGGAAAAGAGCAAGAGTGGAAACGGCCAAATCCGGCTCGCTGTCGAGGGCATCGATGCGCTCGGCCCATGTGAGTCCGCCCCCGGCGTCGTCTGTCATCAGTCCCTCGGAGAAGAGGGGCGACGAATGTGCATATAGAAGCCGCAACGAGTCTACGGCGACTATGGCCGTCTGCACGGTGGCAATGGCATCGGCAATGTCGGCCGCGGTACACTCCGGTCCGGCCATTCGGGCGTCGAGCCATGCGTTCATGGCAGCGTGACGGGTATTGAAAGCCTTGAATGCCTCAGCATGCACGCGGGCTTTCTCCAAGGCATCGGCCAAAGCGGCCTCGCGGGTGGTGAACAGTTCGCAAAGCATCATACGGTCTATCTGGGCGGTGGCGGCAAGGTCGCGCATGTTGACTATACAGTATTTGTATATCATGCTGTTGGTTATGGACGACTGCACTGCCCAGTCGGACGTATTGGACAAGGATACAAGCCGCTCGGTCTCGCGGGTGCCGTTGGAAGACAGAGAGAGGCGTACGGTGCCGCTCACGCCACGACCGGCCACAGAGCAATAGTAATAAGTGTCGGGCTTTACATCGACAACGCTTCGCAACGACTGCGGAGCAGTGTTGTCACCGTTGCCCCATGCCTGGAGATAGCTGCCGCCATCGATGCCACCACGGGGCACAGCCTCAAACCACGGTGCGGCAAGGGCGTTGCCGGCGGCATCGGTCCAATGGGACAGTCCGAGGTTGAAGTCGCCGTTGACAAAGATGTTGCCTCCGACATAGAATGTCCGGCCATCGGCAGTGAGGGCATCACCCGGTTCGACATCTGTAATGGCCGAGGCTGCCTCACCGGTATAGCGGCCACGACCCGACGCATCGACTATGTGTATACGAAAGACTGTCCCATAGGGTGATGTAGTGTCGGTGTACTCATAGTCGGCACCTTCTTCCTTGGGCGTTATCTCGGCAACGGTCTCCCACTGGCTCGATGACACACGGCGCTCGACAAGCATGCTGCGGTTGTACTCGCCGTTATAGTCGTGCCAAGTGAGCGTAGTGGTAGCGTCGGTCTTGTTATATACAGCCACGAGATTGTCCGGATCGTAACATTTCGGCATGGTGGGCACGACTTCATATGTCGGATTATAGGCTATACCGGTCTCCTTGGCAGCATAGTACTCGCCCATGGGAGTAAGTTTGCCGTTGAGGTACACCGAGCGACAGTCCTCCACCCAGTTGTAGACAGCATAGCGCTCGAGCCAGTCTGTGGCTTCAAGTCCGTCGACAACAGGCGCGAAATGCTGTTTCTCAATGGCAAAATTGGCATCGGAACCGGTACGGTCGCTACCTGGCCAGCCGGTCCAGTTGGCACCGTAGTTCATCTCAGTTATCCATATGGGACGTTTGGTGCGGTTATGGACCGTACGCAGAGTGTTGAACCAGCTGCTCCAGTCGCTGTACCAGTAGCAGTGCATCACTACAAAATCACAACGCCATCCGCGGGCGTCGATAGAATCGATGAAACGATAGAGCCAGTTGAGATCACTCGACATGGCCGGCGAACCGAGCCGACGACCTGTGGCCATCATCTGAGGCCATGTGGCAAGCACTTCCTCGACAGTGTTGACCTGCTCGCGGTCGTCATTGACATTGTCGGGTTCATTGTTGCCGAGGATGCAGGCTGACGTACCGTTATTGCCCACGTCGCTGATACCGGGCCATCCTTCATGGTGGTGTTGGGTGACATATTCACGGTCGGCCCATACGTTGACACCTGCATCCCAGTTGTAACACCATGTTGTGTTCAGGGCAGTATTGGCATCGACGGCATTGCCGGCATATCCTTTTTTACCGGAGTCGTTCCACTGCTGCACACGAAGGGCAGACACTGTGCCGCTGAGGATGGCAGGCAGGTCGACGGTCCTGTCCTCTGAGTCGGCAATGAATACACGGCTATAGCCGGTACCATCGCTACGGGTCATAAAACACACCATATAGCCACGTTTGAGAGTGAAGCTGCGGATGCTGTTGTTCATGGCATCACCACGCAGCGACACGCGGCCACCAACGGCATATCGGGCTGTCTCGCCGGTACACCCCTTACCGGTGTAGACGGTGAGGGGCTTGATATCACTGCTGTAAGGCAGGATGATGGAACCACCGGCATACATGCGCACCATACAGTTGACATTGTTTACTGCGGCACGGCCGTCAATGCGAACGCGCGACAGCATGGAGGCGGCCCGCGAAGGCACCACATTGGTGAAAATGAGTACGGAATGCTCCGTGTCGGCAATGTTTACCAATCCCGACGTTCCGAATGGTGTGGACGAGGTGACAATATAATCTACCCCACCGGTAAGCGTGACTTCGGAGGTCACCTGGCTCACCGTCTGCTTGGTCTGAGCCGCCAGTACTGATATAGACGGAACAAACAGAGCCAATACAGCAACGGTCCATTTTACAACAAGTCGTTTCATTGTATAATCATTAGTTAGTTTTAGGATATAGAAAAAAATAATTGTGGGCAAATTTACAATTAATCTTTAAAAAAGTGAGGATAGGTAACAAAAAGAGGCAAGCCTTTCACATTTTTTAATATCATACTAATGCTATTTAATGCAAGAAAGCGGATAATGCTTACGCATCATCCGCTTTCTTACAGTGTTGGACCAACGGGACTCGAACCCATAATGACAGAACCAAAACCTGTAGTGTTACCATTACACCATGGTCCAATACCACCAATTGCGAGTGCAAAGGTAGTGTTTTTTCGCTCCACCACCAAATTTTATGCACTGTTTTTTAGCATACCGATTATACGGAATGCCTGAAAACGGCATTATTTCACCGTTATCAGATAGTAATTCTTCTTCCCCCGCTGAACAAGCAAGTATTTTCCATCGATAAGATCGTCGACTGTTACAGGACGATCGAATACAGAAAGTTTTTCTTTGTTAAGCGACACGCCACCACCTTGTACAAGTTTGCGCATCTCGCCTTTACTGGCAAACACAGCAGCATCCTGAGTGAACAGTTCAACTGCGGGCTGACCTATTCTGTCGGCGGATATCTCAAAACTCGGCACACCCTCGAAAATGTCGAGCAGTGTATGCTCGTCAAGTCGCTGGAGACTATCTTTGGTTGACTTGCCGAAAAGTATGTTGCTTGCCTCGATGGCCATGTCAAGGGCCTCGCGGGAATGGACCATCACGGTGACTTCCTCTGCCAGACGCTTCTGAAGCATGCGGCGACCGGGGTCTTGCCGATGTTCTTCGACAAGAACATCAATGGTATCCTTGTCAAGACTGGTGAATATCTTGATATAACGTTCTGCATCATCGTCGCTGACATTGAGCCAGAACTGATAGAACTTGTAAGGTGTTGTGCGGTTGGGATCAAGCCAGATGTTTCCGCTCTCGGTCTTTCCGAATTTCTTGCCGTCAGCCTTGGTGATAAGCGGACAGGTCAATGCGTAAGTCTCAACCTCGCTACCGAGAGTACGACGGATGAGTTCGGTGCCGGTTGTCATGTTTCCCCACTGGTCGTTACCGCCAAGCTGGAGCTTGCAGCCCTTATGTTCGTATAGATAAAGGAAATCGTAACCCTGAAGAAGCTGGTATGTGAACTCGGTGAACGACAGACCATCGCGGGCGGTACCGTTAAGACGTTGCTGGACACTATCCTTGGCCATCATGTAGTTGACAGTGATGTGCTTGCCGACAACGCGGGCAAAATCAAGAAAAGTGAAATCTTTCATCCAGTCGTAGTTGTTGACCATTTCGGCTGCATTGGCCTCGTTGCTGTCAAAGTCAAGGAACTTGGCCACCTGCCGCTTGATGCATTCCTGATTATGATAGAGCGTCTTGTCATCAAGCAGATTGCGTTCCTGGCTCTTGCCCGAAGGGTCGCCAATCATGCCGGTGGCCCCTCCGACGAGGATGATTGGCTTATGACCGCAACGCTGCAGATGGCGCAGCATCATGATACCACAGAGGTGACCGATGTGGAGAGAATCGGCCGTGGGGTCAGTACCGAGGTATGCCGTAACCATCTCCCGTTGCAAAAGCTCTTCCGTACCGGGCATTATCTGCGCGAGCATACCACGCCATTTCAATTCTTCAACAAAGTTTTTTGTCATTGTATTTATCGATTTTTTTGTTATGCTATTTTATCGGATATTGAGAAAGTCCAAACAAACTGGCATTTCACGGCACAGGATCATAACCGCGACCGCCCCACGGATGACAACGTAAAATACGTTTCAATCCAAGCCAAACACCTTTCAGCGGACCATATTTCACAATAGCCTGACGGGTATATTCGGAGCACGTAGGAGTGAAACGGCAAGCTGGCGGGGTGAGCGGTGAGATACATCTCTGATAAAAACGTATCGGCAGACATAAAAGCCATACAACCACACTACGCAGACGTATCAGTAAAGACGACGACCGGAACGTCATAATCCATCCTCCTCAGCCAACCGGACTTCATCAACAACTTGTACATGCAACTGACGAATAAGCCGTTCGGACAAGCGCCTGAGCAACGACTCCATGGCAAAAGCAACCTCCGTACTGTCATAAAGGCGATCGGACTGCCAAATGAATGCCAGAGCCAACGAACGGTCAGGCATGTGTTGCAAGACATCATAAAGCAAATGCTTGTTTGCCCTATATGCCTCACGCAACTGGCGCTTGACACGATTGCGTCTGACGGCATGCTTGAAATGACGCTTCGACACAGTCACGAGTACCTGCACTGCCTCATCGTGCGAAGCGCGCGACATGGACATATAAACCATCCGCACAGGATAGGCTGCCATAGAACGGTTACCTCCGCCAAAGAGCTTCTCTATCTGCCGACGACTGACAATACGCTCTCCTTTACTGAATTTTGCAGTTGACTCTGCCGGAATATTCATGATATGTCGTAATGGAATTCTTACCCCTGATGCTCGTTGAGATAATGCAAAAGTGCACTTGTCATCGAAGGATATTTCTCGGAAGGTGCCTCAAGGTCAAGCCGCAAACCGGCATCTTTCACGGCTTTTGCCGTAGCAGGGCCGAAAGTGGCTATTGATATATTGTTCTGATTGAAGTCGGGGAAATTCTTTATAAGAGACTCTATTCCGGCCGGACTGAAAAATACCAGCATGTCGTAGTCGAATGCCTCGATTTCTTCGGGAGTGAAATCATTGCTCACCGTACGGTACATGACACATTCCGTATGGTTGAGTTTCTTGGCATCAAGCAATCTTGTGACATTGTCATTGTGAACGTCGCTCATAGGCACGAGAAACTTCTCGGTCTTGTGTTTGACCATCGTCGGTATCAGGTCGTCTATCTTGCCTGTCGAACCGAAGAACACCTTGCGCTTGCGATACTGAACATACTTCTGGATATAGAGTGCAATGGTCTCGGTGATACAGAAGTATTTCATATCCTCAGGAATGACCACCCTCATGTCCTTTGCCAAAGTGAAGAAATTGTCTATGGCATGACGTGACGTGAAAACAATCGCCGTATAGTCCAAAATACTTATTTTCTGCTGACGAAACTCTTTCGGAGTCAAACCCTCTACCTTAATAAAAGGACGGAACACTAAGTCCACTCCAAATCTCTCTGCTATGTCAAAGTAGGGGGATTTCTCGCTCATCGGTTTAGGCTGCGAAACCAAAATCTTCTTAATCATCGGTGTCCTAAATATTTATTTTCAAATGGTTACCTGTTATCACCAGCGCACCCCATAAAGCTGCGATGGGTACTATTTCGAGGGCACAAAAGTACAAAATTATTTGCAGAATGACACCTGCCTTTCTGAAAAAGATAAAGTAGCACTTATAAAATGTCAGGATTTTAACTAAAATCAAGACAACAATGAAGTAAATAACAACACTTTGTATCTCCAAATCAAAATAAACCTGAAGCAAGACAACCGGCAGCAAAAGCACCCCCTCGGTAGATGTTATGAAGAGCGCAGACTTCATCCATTGTAAATTCTTTTTGTAATCAAGAAGTACCGGATTGACAAACATATACAACAGGCCTTTGAAAAGAAAATAGCCCGCGAACATGGCAAAATAAATAGCGATGAGATGGTATTGGGAATCGAGTATAAACGTGCTTCCGATATAGTGTCGGGTATAAAAATACTGGAAAATCGAGAACTGAAGGCACGTCTGTAATACAAGAAAAAACTGGAAACGCACCTCTGAAGTAGTCTCGGTGATGGCAGATATCCCGGAATGTGGCACATATAGAAAATCCTTGAGTTGGCGCACAATGAAGCGGCGCGAATTGGACAATGCCACAACCACAAGAATGAAACACAACAAAAGCAACCCTGTGATAATGTCATCATCGCGCATGGTATAAGGAACGGGGTCGCCCGAAACTCCATGACGCCCACCCTTTATCTCAGGATGCAAGAGGCTGTCGCCGGAGAAATAGTTCTCTTCATAATATACAGGAAGAGAGACATCGAAAATGCTCCTGCCTGCATCATGACATGGCAGATGGAGTGTGTCGGGCCTGTTGCTGTAATGTACCTCACCGGGAGTGAAAACCGCTTGTATGGCCGAATCCTGCTGAGAAGGAGTGGCATCGGGCGGCAGACGTCGCAACACATGCGCAGGTGTAAGCGGACGACCGTATGGCACGATATCATGCCCCACGGTCGCCACTGATTCGTGTACGATGGAATCCTGCCGAGACATCGCGTTACAAGCCGAACTCACGCTTTATATCATCCACACGGTCGAGTTTCTCCCATGTGAACAATTCTATTTCCATCGTCTTCTTCTCGTGATAATGACTTGTGAATGTCTTGCTCACCACCTCTGGGCGGCGGCCCATGTGTCCGTAGGCTGCCGTCTCGCTGTACATGGGCTGACGCAGCTTGAGCGAACGCTCGATGGCCTTGGGGCGCAGGTCGAACAACCGCTCTATGCGTGCGGCTATCTCACCGTCTGTCATGGCCACACGACTGCGACCGTATGTGTTGACATAAATATTCATCGGACGGGCCACACCAATGGCGTAGCTCACCTGGACAAGCATCTCGTCGGCCACGCCAGCGGCTACCATGTTCTTGGCAATGTGACGAGCAGCATAGGCTGCTGAACGGTCTACTTTGCTCGAATCCTTGCCACTGAAAGCCCCACCTCCGTGTGCCCCCTTGCCGCCATAGGTATCGACGATAATCTTGCGGCCGGTGAGACCGGTGTCACCATGGGGACCGCCAATGACGAACTTGCCAGTAGGGTTGACATAGTACTTGATGTCGCCGCCGAACAGTGCGAGTACCTTCTCTGAGTGGATCTGTGACTTGACACGGGGCATGAGTATGTTGAGAACGTCGTCCTTTATCTGTGCGAGCATAGTGTCGTCGTCGGCAAAGTCGTCGTGCTGGGTGGACACAACTATAGTATCGATGCGTTCGGGAATGCCGGCGTCGCTGTACTGCACCGTGACCTGACTCTTAGAGTCGGGGCGCAGATATGTCATAAACTTGCCTTCCTTGCGTATGTCGGCGAGTGTACTCATTATGAGATGAGCTATATCGAGCGATACGGGCATATAGTTCTCCGTCTCGTTGGTGGCATAACCGAACATCATGCCCTGGTCGCCGGCACCCTGCTCATCGTCATTTCCGTTGTCCACACCGCGGTTGATGTCGTCGCTCTGCTCGTGTATGGCACTCAGTATTCCGCACGAATTACCGTCAAACTGGTATTCGGCCTTGGTATATCCAATCCGCTTTATGGTGTTGCGGGCTATGGTCTGCAGGTCGATATACACATCGCTGCGCACTTCGCCCATTATCACTACCTGTCCGGTGGTTACGAATGTTTCACAAGCCACACGCGCACGGTCATCATATGCAAGAAACTGATCAAGTATGGCATCGCTTATCTGGTCGGCAACCTTGTCGGGATGGCCCTCAGATACTGATTCTGATGAAAAAAGGTATGACATAATATATATCGTTTTTATATTTCTTAATTGGATTTGCAAATGTACAATAAAATAGTGAGATTATACACCGGCAGGATAAAGAAAATGATTTTTCTTTAGAGGAAAGATACGGAAAACTGAGATAAGAACAGAATAAAAAGAACGTTTTCTTTTCAATTGAGAATAGAGAATTTATCAATTAATATATACGTTTAAAAGATAAAAAACGGATATATCACAATGCAAACATTGCATGGAATAAGAACATAATCTTGTTTTTGTCCGCTTGTAACATATTGATATTCAATATTTATTCAGCCGATAAAAACAAGATTATGTACCTACAGGCCTGAAAATCGGATTTTCGACAAATCCTCATGTCTTTTGGCGTATAATAAAAATTCTCTTACTTAGAAATAATAAGCGGCAGACACTTGCCATGAGTTCATTCGACTACCCTTAGAGAATACCTGCTTTTTGGCTTCGTCAAAAACATTAAACTCACCAGTCTTTCCACATGCTATATTGTATGTGGCTCCTATTTCGAACTTGCTCATCAACGAAACACCAAAACCAAGGTTGACACTGAAGTTGGACTTCTTCAATGAGAAACCTGCAGAGCCCTCCTCTTCTGCATAACTGAATACGTTTTTATCACCGATATTATAACCGAACTGCGGACCTGCTGCCAGATAAATGCTTGCCATGCTGCCGAGACCGATGCCATAACGGACATTGATGGGTACGTTGATGCTACGCAGAGAAACTTTCTCGTCTTCCAATTTGGCATCGCGCTGGTCATAGAGTGCAGAGGCATCAACCCCAAGACCTACAATAGGCAATGTCACCTTGACTGTAGGACCGACAAAAAAACCGGTCTGATTTGATTTGTCAATGACATCCATATTCAGACTCATGTTCGTAACATTAAGACCTCCTTTGAGACCGAACTTTATCTGAGCCTGTGAAGGAACAGCCGCAATCAATACCACGGCAAACATTAAAGATGTAAATACTCTTTTCATAAGCATTCTTTTTTATTGATTAATAATTAAAACTATCCCATTAAACTGTTTTTCCATAACAACATACACGACTTCTAATGACGCTCACGACGCACGGACACACGTGGAGCCGACGAACCACCGGACGATATACGAGACTTGGGCGCCTTGGCTACCTTTGACGACGAGCCTCGGCGTGTGCGCTGACGGGCAACCTTGGCCGCTTTCCTGGCTGCCTTGGGATCGAGGGCGGCAATGCTGTCGAGCGTGTCTTTCTTCTCTTCAGTCGCACCGAAAAGGCCTTTTTCGAATACTTGCAGCTCCTGCTCTATGCGATTCTGTTCCTTAGTCATGGCAGAGTCGGTGGTGCAATACTGCGACAGCGTGCGGCCAAGCATATTGGTGGTCTTGTATATCTTGCCCTTATAGCGGGTGAGCGTGAAGAAGTCGTCCATGGTCATGGTTGCGGCGTTGTTGAGATTGCTCGTCATCACCGTCTGACGGGTCAGAAACGGCTCCAGATCGCTGTACTTAACCCAAAAAAGCGGATATTTGGCAGATTCGCCTCCGAAATCGTCCTCACGCATCATCACCGGGCAGAGCGAGAGCACCTTGCGGCGGAACGAGGAATTGGCCTGGTCGTAGTAGGCGCTCTCCTTCAGGTAGAACATCTGCACCTCAGCCGAAGGTATATCGCTATTATCCACCCGCAAACGGCCGCCACGCTCTTCGTAAAAGATATGGTAGTTTTCGAGCAGGGTCTTCATCTGCACGCGGGCGGAGTCGGTGAACAGTTCGTTGCCGTCGAGACGATATTCGTATATGGGGATGTATCCGCCCAATGCCAGTTTGAAGATGTAGGTGAACAGGTTGAGCTGTCTGCCTACGGGTTCCACCGGATAATACAGACCGGCATTGGCATCTTCGGTGAGGTTCACCTCGCGGTAGATGTCACGCCGCCACACCACGTCCTCCGGCATTTCGATGGCTGTGGGGAACATCAGCTGGGCGCGGCGTGTGGCCTGCGATGCCTGTGTCTGGGCCTTGTTCCGGTCGGCGGCGTTACGCCGGGCCTTGGGCTGTGCCATTGCCTGGCCGGCCGCTAAAGCTATAATCAGTATAAACAAATATCTTCTCATATATTTTCTTGTAGTGGTTTGCAGGTTTTGTATGGGCTGTCGGCAGATGGCCGCACGGCTACTTCACTATCACCTCCATTGATGTAGTGAGGCTGCGCTGTATGCCGTCGGGACCTACAGCCGTGATTCTTGATATATAGAACCGGCGGTTGCGTGACAGTTTGCGGAAGGTCTCTTTCTGGCGCGCCGAGAAACGGGTGCCGTCGCTCACCATCGGCACGGCATTGCCCATGTTGTCGAAGAACACGGTCTCAAAACCTTGCACCTTAAAGCCGATGTCGAGTATTCCGTCGTCAATGGCGGCACCGATGCCGTCGGCAGACAACAGGTTGCCCTTGCTCAGTCCGCCGCCTTTATAGCGTGTGGGATTGCCGTGTTCATCGGTCATGGCTATGTATGGCGTAGGATCGGGCAGCTTGCGCACACGGAAAGTGAACTGACCCATCTGCTGAGCACGTCCTGTATTGGTGGAGGTGACAGTAATGGTAACATCCTTTCCCACTGCCGACGGACGAGCGATGTATTTACCCGGACCAACAGGTTGAAGCACTCCGCCTGTCATCGTGGCCTGTATCTTGGTAAGCGGCACTCCGGGTACACTGATACTAAGCGGATTGCTGTATCCGGCATAAAGCACGTTCATAAGGTCGGCGGAGACGGTGGCGCTCGGGTCTACCACGGTGTATTTCTGACTGAAGTCACGCCGGATGCGTTCGCCGCTGCCGTTCACCATCTCGATATGACCGGCCAGGGTAAAGTCTCCCGTTGCGTTGCATATCGTCTCGTAGAGACCGCCCGTCAAGTTGGTACGGCGCTCACCTATATATATTTCCGGCACCTGGGTCGTATCCACAGCAGCCATAACGATATGCGCAGAAAACTTATCACCACGCACAATGGTTTGGGAATTAGGTATAACGAAAGCATTGAGAGAGTTTACACGTATGTCCTTGACATCGATATTGGCCACCAAAGTGTGCAACACTTCTCCCTCGGCATAACGTATGTCGCTCTGCAGCTTCGACAACAGCGTGACTGCTGCTGCCACCGGCATGCCTTCAAACATATATTCCTGCCAGTTCTTTCCCATCGACATAGCATTGGCCGGTATCTGCGTGGCAAGATTGCTTTCTATGACAGAACGCTGTACCGAGTCGCTCACCATTGCCAGGATACGTTCACGGAAAGAATTTATCGATTTATAAAGTTCGGTTCCCTTGCCTGTACCAGGAGCAAGCATCACCTGCGTGGCAGCCTCAAGATCCTCCTTGCCCTTAATATTCTTCACGTCACCGTTCTTCCCGTCAGCCTCACGCACTATTGCCAGTTTCAATTCTTCGGCAAAGTTGTAGAGAGAGTCGCTCATATGCCTCACTTCCTGTGCCTTGTCGAACCATGCCTTGACTTTGGCAGGATTGGACTTCATCTGGGCTTCAAAGTCATCGTATATAACCTGATTCTCCTTTGCTGAATTGACCGTAGTGCGATTAAGGCTTTCCTCAACAATGGAAAAGCCGTTGAGCACCTCCGTCGAAACATTCAACGCAAGCATTGCCATGAGGACGACATACATCAGGTTTATCATCTTCTGGCGTGGAGATACCGGTTTTTTCTTTATTGCCATATTTCTTTCAATTATGGAATAGGGATTATGCATCAGTGGCCCCGCCAACCGAACTACCCCCGGTTCGCATTCATATTCACTGTCATAGCCTCTATCATACGGGCATAAATCTTGTTAAGCTCTGCTATCTGCTCGGCCATATGGCGTGACTGCTCGTTAATCTGGTCAATGGTACCAATTTGTGCACTGGCTCCCTTCAACTGCATCTCATAAACCTTACATATACCGGTGAGCGTGCGGTTGAGGTTCTCCATCTCCTCTGAATCACGCGTAAGACGTTGGCTCTGCTCCGACACACGGGCAAGCATTTCCGTAAGCTTATTGAGTTCGTCAACATAGTTGCTCGTAGCCTCTTCCATTTCTGGAGATACCGGCCGCTGGCTATTTATCCACGAAGGAATGTCACCGACAGCAACAGTACCACCTTGTGAACCAACACCATTACCTACCCCGACGAAGCCTTCTTCAGAGGCCGCCACTGTCTGCATATCACCGCCTACCGACCCGCCACCACCGATAACAATAGTCCCTCCTGACACTCCACCGGCTACAACAACTCCGGATACTGATTCCGTGCCACTGACATCAGAGGATTCTGTTTCCGTATCTTCGTCACCGACATGCGTAGGTAAATCCTTGTCTATCGCAGTCTTGTCGAAAGGCCGGTCGAAAGCCGAGATAAAGAACACTATAACCTCAGTGCCCATTCCAAGATAGAGCATGACATTGGCTCCGGGCAAATGTGTCAACTTGAAAAGCGTTCCAAGAATAACGATGGACGCACCCCAACTGTAGGCATAGTTCAGAAACGTCTGGCCCGGCACACTGTCAAGCCATCTCTGTAACTTATATACGATATTGTATTTGCTATATACTGTCATCTCTTCTTCTTTTTTATTTTCTTAGACTTATCACTTGTAGTATTTGCGAGGCTGCGCACACAACGGAATCCTATGTACGAGCGCGGCTGATTCTGATATTCCGACGAACGCCATGCCGAACGTATATACGACTCGGGATCTTTCCAGGAACCGCCTCGCACGCTTTTCCGCTTCAACCGGTATGGATCTTCCTTGGCGGCATTGTAACGCAACTGCGGATTTATATCGTTCATAGCCTCAACACCAGCCTCGGTATATACTGTACTTGTCCATTCGGCTACGTTTCCGGCCATGTCGTACAGGCCGTTGCTGTTGGCAGAATAGATTCCGGTCTTGCTCGTTATAAGATTGCCGTCCTTGGTGTAATTGCCGCGGTCGGGCTTGAAATTGGCAAAGAAGCACCCGTCCTCACTTGCCACATCGGTCTGTTCCCATGGGAATTCGTTCTGATCTTTTCCACGTGCAGCATACTCCCATTCGGCCTCGGTAGGCAGACGATATCGCTGTACATAGCGTGCAGCAGCACCAAGTCCTTTGAGAAGATATTCAGTACGCCACGCGCAAAAGGCATTGGCCTGTTCCCACGTAACGCCCACAACGGGATAATCGTTGTATGCAGGATTACAGAAATACAAACGCATGTATGTCTCGTTATCGGCATTTGGAAAGTCGTTGACCCAACATGTCGTGTCAGGATAGATATTCACTATATAAGTGTTCAGGAAATCCCAAGGCCCGCTAAGCTGTCGCTCTATGGTCTGACTCACGATACGACCCTCATCATCTATATACGCCGTATCCTTGGATATCCACACTTCTTGCTCGGGATTTACCGTTACATCGGTATTCAAACTGCGGTCCTGCGGGTTCATACGATATTTGCGCAACGCAGCAGTCGTATAGTCATAAACTTCGTAACGATAGTTCATCTGTGCGGCATCGAGCATCTTCTCACCCGTAACAGGATTGGTTGTATATACGCTCTCAATGGCTCTCAATTCGTCCTCATTGGGTTTTCGCGGCAATGCTTTCTTCCAATTCAAATGCGGTTTCACAGGGTCGCCATTCTTGTCCTCCTCTATCTTATATGTCTCGTCACCGCCATAAGCAGGATCGGCAAGACGCTCTCGTATGATAGAATCGCGTACATAATTCACAAACTGACGATACTGCGAGTTTGTGATTTCAGTTTCATCCATCCAAAATCCTTCTACCGAAATATCTTTCACTGGAGTTTGCTTACCCCAAAGACTATCCTCCTTCTCTATTCCCATCTTCAAATGCCCACGCTTTATCAAGGTCATACCGTATGGTGTAGGCTCAGTGAACGGACGTCCACCGGCTCCTGTCACCTCACCACCTGTTGCCGTAGACGTGGCTCCGCCAAAGCAACCGGTCAGCACAAGCAGTCCTATGAAACAAAGAGAGATTATACATTTCTTCATACTCATTCTTTTATTATATTGTAGGCTACAATAACCTCACGCTTTTATGTTTGTTCTTTCCTTTTTTCTGCAAGTTTATATCTGTCTGGTAACCTATGAATATTTCATGACTTCCATTGCCGATGCTGACGGCCGATGTATATATCTCATAGCTGTATCCAAGCATTACTCCGTGAAAATTGCCACCTATAAGTACCGTCACCGAGTTGGTGGGACTGTATGACACTCCTCCATACATCACTTTCTTGTCGTGCGTATATTTCACCCTACCAGTCACATCTACTCTATAGGCAGTTCCGTCGGTACGAGCCAATACGGAAGGATGTATAGATAACAACGGATTTCTCAACTTTATATTGTATCCTCCTGTCAAATAATACGTTCTATCTATCTTAAATTCCTGTGAATCGCCCAATCTCACCGTCGGTGCCGTAGCATGCAGAACGGACAGGCCCGCATACCAATCACGGTGTGTATAATACAATCCCGCACCAAGATCAAATCCTGTTCCGCTCACTTCCGATGATGGGAATGCCGGGTCATTGGGCACATCGGTATCCACCTTGGAGCCGTCGAAAGACTCGCTTAGCAGTCCAAGATTGACTCCAACCGCAATCACACCCCCAAACAGTTTGTTACGGTAAGCATACTGCAACGCAAAAGTTTTGTGTGAAAACAGACCGATCTCGTCGTTCATAAAACGTGCTCCCACACCGTGATAAGATTTCAGGAAATAAAAAGGGACATCACCGGCAGCATACATCGTACGCGGATTATTCTCAAATCCCGTCAATGTCATGGCATAGGCTCCCACCGCATTTATTTTAGCCTCTTTACCTACAGATGCAGGATTAAACGACGGCTCCATTGCCCAATAGTGGGAAAAGGAGGCATCATACTGTGCTCTTACCGACAACGAAGCTAAAAGCACAAATATCAATATAGCAAAACAATGCTTGTGCACGATTATATAACGGGCATCTAAGTTTTTTATTGTATCTCAGATTATATCGTTTCTATCTCCTTTGCCGTCAGGCCCGTAGCCTTAATTATCGTTTCCATAGGTACACCAAGCATCTTGAGGTTTCGTGCTGTTGCAAGCACTCCTTCTGCACGACCTTCTGCACGACCCTCTGCACGACCCTCTGCACGACCCTCCTCACGACCCTCTGCACGACCTTCCTCACGACCCTCTGCCCTGCCTTCCTCACGGCCTTCTTCCCTCTCTGTATATATATTGTCTTTAAGTATGACAATATTGTCAAGATGACGGTGATAGGCTTTCAACTCATCCTTGTTCATGCGTTCCAGTTTCAAGCGCTCACGCACAAGGTCAAGTCCTGGAGCTGTGGTCTCGTCTGGCACCTCGCCCGTATTGAGATAGTATATCCATTCCTCAAGAGGAGTGGTGGCGACTTTGTTGAAATCGTTCACTTTCAGAATATAGTACTCGGGATATAGGTCGCTCACGGTCGAGGCATTGAATCTCTGCTTCTGAAACGGTGACAGGTCAAGCACATCACCGTTATGTATGCCGCGAAACTCTGTCTTTCCGTGATACACGGTATCGGTGCCGGTTCCAAGAGAAAAGTATACAATGTTTATACTGTATATCTTCTTAACATCCTTGTACGTTTGGCCGAGTTCTATATATTCGGTGACAAGTTTGGACGTGCCGAAAAGCATACGCTGGAAATACGCGTACTCGCTGTTGTTCTGGACTTCTATGATGAAAAGATGTCCACGGTCGTTCTCTGCAAGAATATCCACACGATTATACTTGTCGTACTCGCTCTCCTGATTGCTTTCGCTCTCAAGAAGGCTTCGGATGCGGATGTTCTCTCCGAGCAGGGTAGTAACAAACCCCTCAAGAACTCCGAAATTGGCCTTGTTTCTGAGAAGGCGCTTCATAGCCCAGTCAAATCGGATGTAGTTGCTCATAAGCCAGCCATCGTTTTTTTATTAATAAAAGAGTTTCAACGGCAAAGATAGCAAGATTTTACCGCTGCACAAAATATCCGTAAAACTTTTCGCAAGATAGAAAAACAAAAACATATGGATAACGCTTCTGATACAGAAAAGACAAACCCTAATACCTTTTTGGCAGAAATACAATCGTTACTTCCTGTAGTCCGTGAACACACTATAACTATCCACAATTGGCAGCAGGAACAAGGCTTTACTCATATCATCAATACCGACATTTATGTATTTTTATAAATCGCAAATTTTCTATATTGAGAAAAATCATTATCTTTGTAGAATCAAATACAATAAACTCCATTACACATGACTATCAACAGATTATTGCTATCAGCAACACTTCTCCTGACCGTAACAGGAATCCGCGCCCAACACGAAATAGGTTCGATCACAATACAGCCTAAAGCAGGAATGAATGTGGCAAACATAACGAACGATGACGACGCTACATCCAGAATCGGCCTTGCATTTGGAGCCGAGATTGAATATCAGATGACAGACATCGTAAGTATCTCCGCCGGAGCCATATATTCAATGCAAGGCGCCAAAGCCGGTGTCTATACTGAAGACTTTTCCAAAGCCGACGCCACCCTGAAGCTCGACTACATAAACATACCCGTACTTGTCAATGTGTACGTGACAAAGAATCTGGCTGTAAAAGCAGGATTGCAACCGGCTTTCAACGTCACCCACAAAATAAAGGCTGAAGCCTACGGAATAAGCGCCGAGGCGAACGTGCCCGGGACAAGATCTATAGATTTGTCCATTCCTATAGGACTGTCTTACGAATTCCGGAATTTTGTAATAGACGGCAGATACAATTTCGGGGTGACTGATTTCGTGGACGAACAGAAATCGAAGAACAGCGTATTCCAATTTACCGTAGGATACAAATTCGACATATAAGACAGACCATGTTTCACCACCGAACCATACATGCCTACACCGGTGGTGAAACATAGCCCCGGACTGTGGTTATGCAAGTGTAATAATCCATCAGACAACCCGACATAGCCAGTGCAATATTCCCACGCCGGTACTGCAATCTGCACAAAACAAATGGCACACCAACTCAAGCCCTAACCAGTCATTGGATTGGGGGGGGGGATAAAATCCACCTAATCTTTTTGGATAAAAAAAGATTTTTTATTCTGCCGATTTCTTCATCTCACATTTTTGATGTAACTTTGTATAAAACAAGCAACAAACAGCACCCCACAACACATCTTGTCATGAACAAGCCACTCACAGTATACAAAGCCAGTGCAGGAAGCGGAAAGACATTCACACTGGCTGTGGAATATATCAAGTTACTCGTACTGAACCCGCAGAGCTATCGCAACATACTGGCCGTAACTTTCACCAACAAGGCCACCGAAGAAATGAAAATGCGTATATTGAGCCAGCTATACGGTATATGGAAGCATTTGCCCGACTCACGTACATACACAGACAGAATATGCGACGATCTCGACATGAAACCCGAAGCCGTAAGCCAACGGGCAGGTATAGCACTCCGTCTGCTTATACACAACTACGGATACTTCCGGATAGAGACCATCGACTCTTTCTTCCAGACCGTACTGCGCAACCTAGCCCGCGAACTTGACCTCACGGCCAACTTGCGCATAGAACTGAACGATACTCAGGTAGAAGAACACGCTGTAGACAAACTTATAGAGGAACTTGACACAAATAACGAAATCCTGCGGCTCATCATCGAATATATAAACGACAATATTGCCGACGACAAGAGCTGGAACGTGATAGGACATATAAAGACATTCGGCAAAACCATCTTCCGCGACTTCTACAAGGAAGAGAGTCGGACTATGGCCGAAAAGGCCGGCGAACGGACATTCATGAAACAGTATGCCGAAAAGATGCGCCGCGAGATGGACGATTCGCGTAGACGGATGGAATCCATCGCCGACGAGTTTTTCGAGGTGTTGGCATCCGAGGGACTCAGCGTCGACGACCTCTCATACAAAAATTCGGGGGTTGCCGGCCTGTTCATCAAGATGAAGAATGGAACATTCGACGAAAGCATCGTCGGAAAACGTGCCACCGATTGCCTGACAGACATCGGCAAATGGTATTCTGCCAAAAGTCCGAAGCGCGACACAATCCATGCCCTTGCACTCGGTCCGCTTACCGATCTGCTGCACATGGCTATTGAAGAGCGTCCGCGACAATGGCGGCGTTACAAGTCGGCCGAGCTTACCCTGCGTCATCTGTATCAGCTGCGCCTGTTGGGCAGCATCGAGAACAAAGTAAGAGAACTTAATGAAGAGGCCAACCGTTTTCTGCTGAGCGACACCCAGCAACTGCTGCACTCGCTGATAAGCGGGAGCGACTCGCCGTTCATATTTGAGAAAATCGGTACACAGCTGGAACATGTTATGATAGACGAGTTTCAGGACACAAGTTCGGTACAGTGGCGCAACTTCAAAGTGCTGCTCATGGAGTGCATGAGCCACGAGAACGCGTCAAACCTTATTGTGGGTGATGTAAAGCAAAGCATTTACCGATGGCGTTCGGGCGACTGGCGCCTGCTCAACAACATAGACAACCAGTTTTCCGACAGTGAAAGAATGCTCAACGTAAAGTCGCTCACGATGAACTATCGTTCGGCCGGCAACGTGATACATTTCAACAATACATTTTTCAAACGTGCAGTAGAAGCAGAATGCGAAACCATCGGCGATGACAAAGACGCACTTCATGCCGCACAACTACGCAGTGCCTACGCGGACGTATCCCAACAAATGCCGGAAAGAAGCATCGGGAACGGATACGTCAGCGTCAAACTTTTACCGGGCGATGAATATGAACAGTCAACGCTCGACGAACTGACAGACACCGTAAAACAGCTCTGCAACAACGGCATTGATGCCGGCAGCATTGCCATCCTGGTACGCACCAACAAGCATATCCCCCTTATAGCCAAACACATTACCGAGCACATACCAGATGTGAGAATCGTATCCGACGAGGCTTTCCGTCTCGATGCGTCACTCGCCGTATGCACACTCATACAGGCTCTGCATCTTCTTACCCACCGCGATGATGTCCTAACACGGGCAAACCTTATCAAAACCTACATGCTGAACATAAAAGGCCAAGGCATCAGCGAACAAGATATTGCCGACCATTCCCAGACGTTGCTGCCCGAAGCCTATACTGACTGTATGGACGAACTGTCAGCCATGCCACTCTACGACCTTACCGAACGGCTATATGCCATTTTCCAACTTGAGCGTCTCAGCGGACAAAGTGCATACATATGCGCATTCTACGACCAGTTGAGCACATTTACCCAAGACCATATTGCCGACATCGATTCCTTTGTGGCCGAATGGGAACGCACCATACACAACAAGACAATACAAAGCGACGAACCGGACGGCATACGTATCATATCCATACACAAGAGCAAAGGACTGGAATTTGACAACGTAATAATCCCTTTCTGCGACTGGCAGTTGGAAAAGACCAGCGGCAACATTCTGTGGTGCAAACCCACGGAAGCCCCATTCGATGAGATGCCGATAATCCCCGTAGACTATAGTCGCAAAGGTATGACGGGTACAATATACGAAAAAGACTACATGGACGAGTATCTGCAAAACTGTGTGGACAATCTCAATCTGCTCTACGTAGCATTCACACGTGCAGGGCGCAATCTGTTCGTCATAGGGCGGCGCGACACCAAAAATTCGCGCTCACAGCTCATACAGGCCTGTCTGACCGATATTGCCACAGAACTTCATGCCACCATTACCGGCATGGATGACGGTGACAACGAACACCCCATAACATTTGAATACGGATCACTTACTGTAAAAGACAATAGCGGGTGCCATGACTACATATCGGACAATGTCTTCACGCAATCAATAACACCCATACACATCAATATCGCGACATTTGCCAACAAAACCGAGTTCGTGCAGAGCAACCAGAGCCGGGATTTCATTTCCGGAGACAATGGAGAAGAGAACGACCGGAAGGAATATATCAAGGCTGGAAACGTATTACATAAAGTGCTTTCCGAGATACGCACGACAGACGACATCGACGGTGCCATGCAACATCTTGAAAACGAGGGCATGCTCGACAAGACATCGGCAGAGAAACTCACGGCAATGATGCGCAAGCGGCTGTCATCTCCACAAGTAGCCGACTGGTTCGACGGCAGATGGAAGTTGTTCAACGAGTGCTCCATCCTCTCAACCGCAGAGTCGGGAGAAATTATAGAGCGTCGCCCCGACCGCGTGATGACCGACGGAAACAAAATGATAGTGGTTGACTTCAAATTCGGCACACCAAAAGAAAACTACCGTAAACAAGTACGTGAATACATGCACTTGCTCGAAACCATGGGGCACGAAAACGTGGAAGGCTATCTATGGTTCGTGTACGGTAATAAAATCGAGAGAGTGGACTCCTAAACAAAAAGAAAAGCATATGAAGACATTCCTGGAGCATGTCGCCCATGACATAATAAACAAATACGGATACGATCTGTCGCGCGTGGCTGTGGTTTTTCCAAACAAGCGCGCAGCACTGTTCATGAACGAATATCTCGTGCGCATAGCCGGACGCCCTATATGGAGCCCCGCATATATCACCATCAGCGATTTATTCCGTCGTCACTCGTCACGCAGGACAGGCGACCAGATCAAACTGATTTGCGACCTGCATAAGTGTTTCACAGAATGCACCGGCATCGATGAGACTCTCGACCACTTCTACGGATGGGGACAATTGCTGTTGGCCGACTTTGACGATCTTGACAAGAACATGGCCGAGGCGGACAAGGTTTTCGCCAATCTTCGTGACATACACGAACTGGACGACGTTTCATATCTGAGCAAAGAGCAAATAGACATCATCAGGAGATTTTTCAGCAACTTCAGTGAAGAGCACAATTCAGAATTGAAACGTCGTTTTCTAAGTCTGTGGAGTCATATCTATGACATCTACAACACATTCAACGAACGTCTTACATACGAAGGACTGGCATACGAAGGAGCCCTTTACCGCGAAGTGGCTGAGAACGTGAACATAGAATTCATGTACGACACATATCTGTTCGTTGGCTTCAACGTACTGCAAAAAGTGGAAAGACGTCTTTTCGAACGACTGCAAAAACAAGGACGTGCCCACTTCTACTGGGACTTCGACCATTATTATATGCCGCACGGACACGACCTTCGCCATGAAGCCGGGCATTACATATCGCAATATCTTCAGCTGTTCCCCAACGAACTCGACAATACCGACGGAAATATATACAATAATTTTTCACGTCGTAAAGACATTACTTTCGTTTCCGCGCCTACCGAGAATGTCCAGGCACGCTATATCAGCCGATGGCTGAAAGAAAACGGACGCATCGAAGCCGGACGGCGCACAGCCATAGTCCTGTGCAACGAAGGGCTGCTGCAAACGGTAATACACTGTCTGCCTGATGAGGCTGACAAGGTGAACATCACTACCGGATACCCGCTGGCACAATCGCCGGTTGCCTCGTTGATATCACAACTCATAGCGCTGCAAACCGGCGGATACATGGCCACGTCTGAAAAATACCGGCTTCAGGCTGTAAACACCGTCCTGAAGCATCCCTACATGAAATTTATATCCGAAAAACACACCGAGCTTTACCGCGCACTCAATATTGATGCAAAAGTATACTACCCCACCCGCGAACGGCTCTGTACCGACGAAGGCACATCACTGCTTTTCGGCAGCATCGACGGATACAGCAGCGCAGAATTGTCAGGACGCATCGCCGAATGGATTATCGACATACTGAAACTCATAGCCTCAAACGCTGACGACAGCGCGGACCAGATGTTCAAGGAAGCCCTGTTCCGCACATACACACTGATGAACCGCCTCGCCGGACTGATACTCTCTGACGATCTTGTCATCGACGTGATTACACTGCAACGGCTGATAGGCCAACTGCTGAAGTCCACCTCGATACCTTTCCACGGCGAACCGGTAGTAGGAGTGCAAATCATGGGAGTGCTCGAAACACGAAACATCGACTTCGACCATGTGCTCATACTTTCAGCCAACGAAGGAAATATGCCCAAAGGTGTCAACGACACGTCATTCATTCCATACGGCATACGCAAGGCCCACGAACTGACCACGGTAGACAACAAGGTGGCCATCTACGCCTACTACTTTTACCGTCTCATCCAGCGGGCAAACGACGTCACCATATTATACAACAACTCAACTGACAACGGCACCACAGGTGAGATGAGCCGCTTCATGCTCCAGATTCTCGTGGAAAGCAATCACAATGTCGGACGCCGGTCGCTCCAGTCGGGACAGAGCTCCATCAAATTCGCCCCCGTTGAAGTCTGCAAGACCGACGACATAATGAACCGGCTGCTCCTGCGCTTCGACAAGAACCGAAACGGACACAAGGAAGGCACACCGCTGCTCACACCGACAGCCATCAACAGATACATGCGATGCCCCAAACAGTTCTACTATAATTATGTGTGCGGTTTACGCGAACCCGAGACCGACGATAGCGACGAGATTGACAACCGAATCTTCGGAAATATATTCCACGAAGCATCACAGAAAATATACGAACGGATAACCGCAGGCGGCACACACATCACAGCCGACAATATAAAATGGATGCTCAGCCACGGAGCAGAAATAGAACGCATTGTCGACGAAACATTCATGGAGGAACTGTTCAAACTGCCCAAAGGGGCAGGCACACGTCCCGAATACAATGGTCTGCAACTTATCAACCGCGAAGTCATCATCACCTATCTGCGCAAATTGCTCCGCATGGACATGCAACTGGCACCTTTCGACATCGTCGGACTGGAAACAGACGTGATAGAGGATATGGAAGTATGCGGAGGCGGCAGTGTCCGGTTCCGCACCACAGTAGGCGGACGCATTGACCGTCTTGACTGCGTGAACGACGGCACAGGAGAGCGCATCCGCGTGATAGACTATAAGACCGGAAGCCGCCGGTTGGAGTACATGCCAGACATAGCCGCCATATTCGATTCTGCAAACATAAGCAAGCACAGCGACTACTACTTGCAGACATTCCTCTACAGCAGCATCGTAAGCAAATCCGTCCTGACCAATCCGCGAAACCTACCCGTCAGCCCCGCCTTGCTCTTCATTCAGCATGCCACAGGAAGCGACTACGACCCGACACTCTGCTTCGGCAAAAATCCGGTCAGAGACATCAACGATTGCCATCAGGAATTTGAGACGCTATTGCACGAAAAGGTAAACGACATTTTCAATCCGGCAATTCCTTTCGTCCCGACATCCGATGATGATATCTGCCGCATCTGTCCATATATGCAGCTATGTGGCAATTCCGGGAAATAGACCTTTCCGGAATTGCCACACTATTTGTCCTATCCTGCCTTTGGGCACGACAACAAGAAACACTTATTTCCCATGTAGCAGACGATAGAGCTCACTGTCATGCTTTTCCGTGAATTGCGGGTCAAGCTCCATAACACGTTTCCACATCACTTCGGCTCCCTCCTTGTCTCCCGACCTATATAGGTGCTCGCCCTTGCTGTCATAAAGGTTTGCTTCATACGGACTTACTGCTATGGCGCTGTCAATGACTGCAAGGGCCTTTTCGTATTGACGTCTGCGGGCATAGAGGTAGCTCATTTGATTCATAGCATCAATCTTTGCTTTGGCATCCTGATTCTGAACCGCCGCCTTTGTATACATGCAGATTGCCTCTGCCGTATCAGCAACAACACCTAAGCCGCTCTCATACATCCAGCCCAATTGATACTGCGCTGCGGGAACTTCTTCGGCTGCATCTTTCATCAGGCGGAATACTTCTTCTTCAGCATGCTTGCTTCTCTTCCTCGTGTCTAAGGCCGCAAAATAACTGACACGCCCTGTCCTTAACATCCTGTCTGGACATAAGAGAATGAAGTTTTCATCAATTTTCACACCTGATGACTTAGCTATCTCTTCTATAATTTTCCGATATTCTTCCTCGTAAGTGACCACCTTATAACTATGGATCTTACGAAGTGCCTTTAAACAGTAGGTTGATTCGTAATCTTCCAAAGACTTTACATCTTGGCAATCATTAACAGTGACGGCTATCCATACATTATCGCGTCCTTTTATAGGAAAAGCCCAATATTTCAGATTATTACGGCTGTAAGATATTTGAAGAGTCAAGCAAAGTATACCGGTACTGTCCACATCTATAGAATCTACAATATAATATAGTTTAGACGAGAGATCCGTCTTTGCATCTATATAGGATAAAGTCTCTGTATTATTCTCTTTGACAGCCCGCGAGACCACCCAGCCAAAGTAAAATATTGCCACAAATACAGCAATGAACAATATCACTCCATACTCTATAAAAAAGTATTTCCACCTTGTGGAACGGGGCATCTCAAAATCAGAACGTGGTTGTGGGCGTTGTTTCCGCTGCGCAGCCATAGCTTCCAATTCTTCGTCACTGATATCGTCCAACGAAATATAGCCTCCATGTTTTACAACTTCCTCTTCTTTCCACGACAATTTTATAGTCCCCTTACGCTGCGGTATACCGAAATGGTCTGTCAGGACAGAGAACATTTCATCGGAATTAGAACCTTCGCCTCCTGAGATATACAGCCAAAGTTTTCTACCCGTAAGCAAATAGATACGACTGTATTGATAATAACTTTTCTCAGTTTCCACCTGCTTTGTTTCTACACAGAAGCAGTCCACGTCCTTCAGCATTATCTGATAATTCCACTTCGGGTGTAAAAGATACTTGACCTCAATTCTGTCGCTATAGACTTTTACACTACGCATGAACCAAATAGCACAGAATCCAAATGTAAGAATAGTTATGCTTGTTCCTACAAGCATTATACCTAATCTAGCCCCACCACTATCGATGAGAAACAAGCCTATTAGTTCCCAAAACAGTTTAGTGCACATAGCAAATAGCAACAATGCAGCAGCAAGGATGGAAGGATATACCAACCACTTATGTCTCGACTGAATAATAATTTTATCTTCCATATCAATATCAAAGTAACTATCTTTTCCTTATGTCTCACAACATTTCAATCAAATGCCTTTATAACAGAAAGTGTATCAAAATACGACTCATCCAAACAAATATGGACATTTTTTGTATTTTGATACACTTTCTTTTCTTGTCCGAAGATTCACACCAAACCAATATGGCGTGCTTCAATACTCATCTTCGTTGAACAGAAAGTCCTCCTTGGTAGGATAATCGGGCCATATATCCTCGATGCTTTCGTATACATCGCCTTCATCTTCTATTTCCTGCAAGTTTTCCAATACTTCGAGTGGAGCGCCCGAACGAATCGCATAGTCAATGAGCTCGTCCTTTGTTGCAGGCCACGGCGCATCTTCAAGCTTTGAAGCCAATTCCAGTGTCCAATACATAGTCTTTAAAGTTTATCAATTTCTGAATATTGCGCAAAAGTAATAATTTTCTTCTTATTTACAATGATTAGTCCACACTTTTTCACTAATACCGGCCATAATATTATTTTTTTTAGCTAAAACGAACAGATAGTCTGACAATCTGTTGAGATACCTCTGTATTTCAGGAGATACGATGGCATTCTCTGACAATGCCACCACACACCGTTCGGCCCTGCGGCAAACCGTACGGCACACATGCCCGATAGCGGCAGCCGGACAGCCCCCCGGCAGTACAAATCCTTGTGCCTCCGGCAGAAAATCCATTATCCTGTCTATCTCTTTCTCCAAAAGTTCCGTCTCACCCTCGTTCAGTTTCGCCGAATCATAAAGAGGAGTACAACTTTGGTCTGTTGCCAGATGCGTACCCACCACAAACAGATTGCTCTGTATGCGTTCCACCATATCCTTGTCCGGTCCGTCAGCCATATATGCCGCAAGCAGACCCATCTGCGAATTGAGTTCGTCAACCGTTCCGTAAGCCTCCAGACGAATGTCTGCCTTATTGATACGGATTCCACCTACAAGGCTTGTAGTCCCCTTGTCACCGCTTTTTGTATATACCTTGGTTATCTTCATCATATATCGTTTTAATTGTCATATATCGATATTACACCGACAAACTAAAAATTAATCTTATAACTCTGCTTATAACGCTTCAAATCAAAAAATACTATGCCTGCATAATACAAATCGAACGTAACCCCAACTCTCTCGTCAGCCTTTATTTCCCGCCAGCGGGCCTTTGCCTCCTTATCGGCGTATATATCCTCAACGACCATTATGGAACTTTCTCCGGCAACACCTATGACCTTGGCTAAAAGTGAAGTGAAGTCCGCATCCGACACAGATATGACAAACAATCCTTTCACGATATGGTCAACCGACATTGTTTGCATCTCCATCCTTCCTATTATCAAAGCCTTGTTGCATCCGGCATGGAGATAGCCATAATAAGCCTGTGCACAAAAGGAACCGAATATGACATCAGGTTGTAGAAAATTCGCAATTCTGAAATAAAGACAACACAACTTACGTGTCTTCCAATCTACATGCGGCATGAGAGCTTTCAAATCAGAATAAGAATAGTATGGATAATGCTCGTTGACCACATAACGGACAAAAGCATAATCTGACGGTGACTGTATTCCGAATCCCCGACAACAATGTATACGCATCAACCAAACAAAAAAACTTCTTAAACTCTGCATAGCTATAAAACGCAGATACGGCTTTCTTATTGTATCCCCATACAACGAATTGGAATTTCATCAATCACATCCCACACAAACACACAAAAAAATCTCCCCCGCCCGTTTCACCGGACAGGGGAGACATAAAGAAAAGAAGGCGGCCTCCTACTCTCCCGCATTGCATTGCAGTACCATCGGCGCAGGCGGGCTTAAC
>NZ_JABKKE010000015.1 GCF_013166575.1 Xylanibacter rodentium | reverse complement strand
CGCTATATGGTTGCTGTTTCTCCCTCAGATGGTGTAATCGACCGCGTGGAGTATTTTTGGGACGAAGATCCCGGCTTCGGCCTTGCCACACCGCTGCCTTTCACCGGTACCGACGTGGCCGTAGTAGACACCGATATCGAATCGTACGCCGGGTATGGCAGCCATACGCTCGTGGTACGTGCGCGGTCCGGCGGAGTGTGGGGCAGTCCGCTCATACGTACGTTCTGTATCAATGCCGAACCCGATTTCAGCCTGCCCGCCGACACGGTGTGCCGCGGTGAGAAATTCACCGTGACCAACACGACCCGTGGCGCCACGGAAGAAACCGTATACTCGTGGGATATGGACGGCGACGGCAAGGCCGATGCCACCGGTGCCGACGATTTCGTATACACGTATGCCAAGGCCGGTGAGTATATGGTGTCGCTGTCGGTGAAGACCGTGGGCGACTGCGAGACCACGTGTACCAAACCGGTGGTGGTGCTCGATACCGCTGATCCGTCGGTGAGGCTCAATGCCTCGGTGTCCGCAAGCTGTTCGGGCGATACCGTTATGTTCACGGCCAAGACCTTCAATGCCGGTGGCTATCCGGAGTATGAGTGGACGGTGAACGGCGAGGTGGTGCGTGGCGCCACCGGCGACACGCTGCTGACCGGCACGCTTTCCGACCGTGACCGGGTGCAGGTGACGGTGCTGTCGTCCAACCCGTGCAGTCCGGTGAATACGGTCACGTCACCGGCCATAACCGTCACGGTGAACCCCTCTCCGGAGGTTTCGCTGGCACCGCTGTTCCCCGTGTACACCACTGAGGACAACTTCATACTTTCCGGCGGTATGCCCGAGGGAGGCATATATTATATCAATGGCAGTGAGGCTTCGGTGTTTGCTCCCAAAGAGAACGCTTCCGGAAGTTATACAATGAGCTATCGCTATGCCAACGCGCATGGCTGTGTGAGCGAGGCCGTGCAGACGTTCGCTCTGCGCGAGCCTGGTGCGGGCTCGCTGTTGCTTGGCGACGTCAACAAGGACGAGCGTGTGGACATAATGGACATCCTGTGTACGGTTGACCATATCTTCGGGCGCGTCTTCCCGACGTGGAACAGGCTGACAGCCGACATCGATTCCGACGGTCGTATCGACGTGACCGACATTATAGGCATAGCCGGCATCATCCTTGGCGACGATGCCACAGGGCGTGCAGCCAGACAGGCGGCCGCAGGCGCTGCCGATGACGTCACTCTGACGGCCATGGATGCCGACGCGGGAAATGCTACGGAGGTGTATCTCAATTTCGCATTGCGCGGTGCGGGCCGTCCGTGTGGAGTGCAGTTTGACGTCACCATGCCCGAGGGTGTGGAGCTGGAGACAGCCACCGAAGGGCTCGTTGTGGGCCGCAAAGCCGGAACCGCCGCCAATACCTATACTCTGCTGGCATACTCTTCCGACTTGCGGCCCGTCGGCGGTCAGCTCAGTGTGAGGGCCGTGCTGCCCGTCAATATGGATGAGGGCAGTTATCCTGTGGTTCCCGAGAACGTGGTTATGGTGGCCGGCGACATGCGTGCCATAGACCATAGCATAGCTCCGGGCCGCCTCACGGTAGGATCGCCCACCGCCGTCCGCGGCCTTGCCGACGGCCGTCCGGCAATTGTCGTCGAGAGTGACGGCCTGCGTGTGCTGAACGCCGGCGGCGGCTCGCTGTCGGTCTACGATGCCGGTGGCCGCTTTGTAGCCGCATCCACCATAGGCGGTGACAATGAGCTTGTATCCATACCGGTGCTTGTACAGGGCACGTATGTAGCAGAGATAAACAAGGACGGCAGGACTGTCCGCACTAAATTTATCCGGAAATGATGATGAGTATGAAACTGATATATAATATGTTGTGCCGGCCGCTGCTGCTTTTCAGCCTGATGTGCTGTCTTATGCCGCAGCGGCTCGGAGCACAGACCAACCGTCTGACGGTGGGTAAAGTGGAAGCCATGCAGGGAGGAACAGTCTCTCTGCCGGTTTTTCTGGACAATGAGTCGGCGGTTGCCGGCGGCCAGATAGAACTTCGGTTGCCGGAGGGTGTGTCTGTCGGCGGCGTAACGATGGGCGAATCCCGCTCTGCCGGCCATACGTTGCAGTACAGGCATAAGGCCGATGGCACCCTTACGATACTGTTCTATGCCTCTCCTCCGGCACCGATCAAAGGTACGTCGGGCGAACTGTGCAGCGTATCGCTCACGGTGGCGGACGATTGTCCTGCCGGCACTTATCCGGTCACGGCCGGTGGCGATACGCGGTTTGCGGCCGATGCCGTCACCGTCATTCCGATGGCGGAGCCGGTGGCAGGGTCCCTTTCGGTGAAAGTATCGCGCAGTCCCGATTTCATAGTGACCGATATTCGCCCGGCGGCAAAAGACGTGATGCCGGGAGACACGCTGCAGGTGGCATGGAGGATAAGCAACAAAGGAAACATGGCCGCTACCGGGGGATGGAGCGAGAGAGTGTCGCTGGTGTCTGAAACGGGAAAGACGGTATCGCTCGGGACATTCTATCACGAAACGGACGGACTTGCCGTAGGCGGCAGCGTATCGCGTGAAGCCGATATAGCCTTGTCTTCATTGCTTGGAATAGACGGCAATGCGAAGATAAGCGTCACTGTCGTTCCGTATTCCGATTCGGGAGAAGCACCGGAGTTTCAAAATAACAATACATCGGAGACGTCCGGATATACCCTTGGCGTGGGTAAGAAACTGTATCTGACATTGCCGGATGGAGCTTTGGAGGAAGACAATGCCACTGCGGTGCGCTGCCGGTTGTCAAGAAGCGGCAACTGGGCGGAGAGCCAGACTTTCGTTCTTGAAAAGACGGGTGGGGACGAGCGTCTTGTGATTCCTGCGACGGTAACGGTACCGACTGGTCAGTCTGGTGCGTATTTCTATGTCAGTGTAGCTGACAATGACGTGCTGGACGATGCCGGAACGTTCTGTATACAGGCTTCCGGCGATGGCTATGATGCGGTCTCGGGAGTGATGGAAGTGGAGGACGATGAGTATCCGCAACTGACGGTGACTCCCTCAAAAGCGGATATTACAGAGGGCGAGACGTTCAGTCTGACTATAAGTTTGCAGCGTGTTTCCGTGTCTCCGACGGACGTTACGGTAAGTACGGACTTTCCAAAGCGTTTCAGTTTCCCGTCGTCGCTGACGATACCGGCGGGAGAAACAACGGCGACGGTCGAAGTAAAGGCTGTTGACAATGACAATGTGGAGTTGCAGGAAAGCGTGGCTTTCAAAGTCTCTGCCGACAAATATGTCGGCGGAGAGTGTATCGTGCTTTTGGATGATAACGACCTGCCTGCAATCGATCTTGAATTGTCTCCGGCTACAGTAAGCGAGTCGGCCGGTCCTGCTGCCGTTCTGGCAACATTGCGACGCCTTACTAACAAGGACAAGAAAGTGACCGTACTGCTCAGTGACGATTCTGCCGGCGATATTTATTATTCACGTAAGAGCATTGTCTTTGACAAAGGTGTGGATGAAGTGCAGTTCACCTTGGGCGTTGTCGACAATGCAAATGTTGACGGTGACAGGGCTGTGAACATTACGGCAGCGGTCTATGTCTCTTCGTGCAGCTGCTCGGCACAGGGAAGCAGCGTAGGGGTTGTTACCAAGGCGATAGAGATAATAGACGACGACGGTCCGTCCCTGGGCGTCATGTCGTCAAGGTCAACCTTGCTTGAAGGTGGTGAGGTGGTTCTTACGGTTACGCGCAATACCGGTACGGACACGGCATTGGAGGTTACGGTGAGCGCCGATAACGACGAAGGATTGTCGTACGACCGCAATGTCACCATTCCGGCAGGAGCGAAATCCGCGGATATAGTGGTGAGGGCGTTGCCTAACGCTCTTTCCGGTGACAGCAAGACTGTCGTGTTCACCATAGAGAGCAACGGCTATTCGAAAGGCACCTGTTGGGTGATGCTGACCGACCGGACATTGCCCGATGCCAGGATAACGGGTATAAGTGTGTCAAATCCGGAAATCCGGGTGGGAGAAGACGTGGATGTAACCCTGACTTTGGAAAATGTCGGTGCGGCGGAACTGCCGGATGCGGTTAAAGTGAAACTGTATGTCGGCAACAGCCCGGATCCGGTGGCGGTGTCGTATCTTCAACAACCGCTTCCTGCCGGTGCCCGTACGGAACTGACCAAAACGATATCCATGCCTGCGGCAATAGGGCTTTACGAAGTCTATGCCGTTGTCAATGAAGACAAGTCGGTAAAGGAGCTGCTGTATGCCAACAATACGTCGGAGCGGATAAGGGTAAAGACGGTGGCACCTTTCAGCGCGACGGTATCTACGGACAAGTCCGTTTACCAACCGGGCGAGGAAATGCGGATAACAGGCCGTATTGCCGGTGACGTGACGGCAGAGTCGGCAGTTGAGGTATACATCGTCAACGGAGGTCTGCGGCAGACCCTTACGGCGACAACGGATGCCGAAGGGAACTTTACCGCGGTATATAAGCCTTATCGGTCTCAGACGGGACATTTCTCCATAGGAGCCTGTTATCCCGGTGAGAATCTGAAAAGCGAGATGGCCGCTGCCTATATCTACGGTTTCAGGCGTTCTTCAAGTTCGGTCATCACCTGTGAGGCTGTTGCAGGCGAGCGTTATGAAAGAAACGTCCCGTTTGTCAATTCCGGAACGTTGCCGCTTACGGGGGTAAGGGCGACCGTACTGTCAAAACCGGAACATTGCACCGTCGATGTGGTTTGCCCGGACAGGATAGACGGCGGAAAAGGTATTGACGTGCAATGTTCGATATTGTCGGAAACGCCCTCTCCCGGCGATGATTGGGAAGAGATAAAGATTGTGGTGGAAACGGCGGAAGGCCCGTCTGTAGAGACAACGCTGTTCTATTATTGCAGAAATGCCAAAGGCCAGTTGCAGGCTGACGTATCGCGCATCAGTACTACGATGGTCAAAGGCACTTCGAGAGATTATCCTGTCACCATTACGAATATCGGCAAGGGAGAAACCGGCAAGATAACTCTGGCGCTTCCCGGTTGGATGACCACGGCGACACCTTCGGAGATGGCCTCGTTGGCTTACGGGGAGTCGGTCACCGCTGTATTGAGATTTACTCCGACAGACGAGATGCAGCTTAATGTACCTGTAACGGGAATAATCGGAATAAACTGTGAAAACGGCAAAGGACTGGCTTTGGACTACAGCATAGAGCCTGTGTCCGAGTCGACAGGAACGCTGGTTGTCGATGTATGTGACGAATACACATATTATACACCTCAGGCTCCTCATGTATCGGGGGCGCAGGTCATTGTCAAGCATCCCACGACCGGTGCTGTAATAGCGCAGGGACTTACCGACGGCAACGGACTTTATTCTGTTGAACTGCCGGAAGGATACTATAGCGTAAGCGTCACGGCAGACAAGCATGATTCGTATCGTAACAATATCCTTGTCGATCCGGGGACTGTAACCAAGGAGGTGGTAAACCTCAGCTTCAGAGCCATAACGGTGGACTGGAAGGTCGAAGAGACTGATGTTGAGGATGAGTACGACATCGTGACAGAGGTGGAATATGAGACGAATGTGCCTGTACCTGTAGTGCAACTGTCCGTTCCCGACAGAATTGAGGCCGATGAATTGCAGCCGGGTGAGTCGTTGATGTTCAATGCCGTCTTGACAAACAAGGGGCTGATAACGGCACAGGACGTGGAACTGATATTGCCGGAAGGTGTCGAGACACTGACTTTCGAGGCTTTGGATTATAATGACGAACTGTTTGAACTCGCACCGCAACAGAGTGTATTGATTCCTGTCAAGGTGACGAAGAATACCGGCTCGGTGGAAAAAGCCATGAGAAAAGCAGGAGAGAAGAAAGGCTCCCGTTGTTATTTCACGATGGATGTAAAGTATTTTTGGGACTGCGGATTTGACAGGAAATGGCATTGTTATGGCCGGCCGGTTAAATTGAGGACTTGCATAGGTGATGTTTATGATCATGGTGGCCCAGGACCTGCAAATCCACCTGGAAGCCTTGATGAGAGAGATCCGGTTCCCCCAAAATCACGCCCGAAGAAAGATCCCAATGATAAAGATGAAAAGGATGGTCCGGAATATTATCATGGAGACGATGATGACAATTTTATAGAGCGTGTAAACACAGGCTGTGAACCGTGCCAACAGGGACTGGCCATTGCCGGATTGAAATGTTTCGGCTATTTCTTCGGTCTTCCGTTAGATAAGATACAGGCACCTTATGATCCCACTAAAAAGGCTGCAAAAAATGTCTCCGGTGCACAGGCTAATATTAACAGTTTCCATGATCTTGTAGAGATACAAGCATCCGGATTTGACGAAAGTTGTGATTCTAAAAGGACTTTTGGAGATGTATATGAGTCCTACGTATCGGCAACCAATGCCGTTGAGGAGGTTCTTGACATTGCTATTGCTCAATCGGCCGGTAATGGTAATCAGCTTACCGATTCGGAATATACCAAAGCTATGAAAAGCGCTAAGGGCTCGTTGAAATTGATAGGTCTGGCAAATAATATTTCTTCATGTGCGAACGATTTCGCCCACGCCTGTGACCATCTCACGAACGGCTCGGAGATTGAATTCATGCCAAGACGCAGCGGACAGTCCGGTAGTAAGGACTATCTGAAATCTGTGATGAAGGAACTGGGCGTAGTTCACACCCGGCTTGAGGCATTTGCCAATATCAATGGTGTGATATGGGGAAGCGAGAAGGAATGGGATGACGTATCTTTCTATGAAATGCGTGTGCTCATAGATTCCGTAGATTACAAGTCCGCGGAGTTCGATGATGTGGTCAAGTATAAGCCCGAGGCTTTGTCAATGGAACTGTACAGGCAATTCTTTGAACGCCGCAAACGGTATTTGACCGACGGACTTCCTGACGATATCGCGTCCAGATTGGCAAATGATATTCGGATAATGAAAGATACACGCAGCCATTTCAGTGATATGGGATATTCCATGCCGTCCGATTATACGGAAGAGCACGTCGAGGGGATGAAGGAGGTATTGGAAGGAGGGCAGAAATCTGTCTGCGCCAGCATATCCCTCCAGCTTTCCCAGACGATGACCATGACACGCCAGGCATTCCGCGGTACGCTCACCGTGTTCAACGGTAACGAGGAAAAGGCCATGGAGAAAGTCCGTCTGAATATTGAAGTCCGTGACGATGAGGGTACGTTGGCCACATCCCATGAGTTCCAGATAAACATGGAGAGCCTGAAAGGTTTCAGCGGCGATTTGGACCTGACGGGCGGATGGTCGCTCGCTGCCAACGAAACGGGTACGGCAACGATAGTGTTCATACCCACCAAGTATGCCGCCCTTGAGACGGACAGGGATTATTCGTTTGGAGGTTCGCTCGTATACATTGACCCGTTCACCGGTCTGGAGGTCACCCGCGACCTTTACCCCGTGACACTGACCGTAAAGCCGTCACCCAATCTTGACCTTACATACTTCATGCAGCGTGATGTTTACGGTGACAACCCGCTGACCCTTGATGTAGTGGAACCGTGCCGGCCGGCGGAATTTGCGTTGCTCATAAGCAACAAGGGCAATGGTGACGCCACCAACGTGCGTATGATGACGGAACAACCCAAGATTGTGGACAACGAAAAAGGACTGCTGATTGATTTCAAGTTGCTGAGTTCACAACTTAACGGAGACGACAAGACACTTGCCTTAGGGGAAAGTGTGACTACCGATTTCGGAACAATCGCAGCCCATTCTACCGTTTATGCCCAGTGGTGGCTTCAGAGTTCGCTGCTCGGCCACTTCACAGACTATGATGTGAAGGCTACGCATGTGACAAGCTATGGCAATGAAGACCTGTCGTTGCTTGACAATGTGTCTGTCCATGAGCTGGTACATGGCTTTACTGCAAACGGCACGACCTCGCCTGCAATCCGCGGATTCCTTGTCAACGATATTGTCGATTCGGAGGATATGCCCGATATGGTATATTTCACCGACGGGCGCAAGGAGGAAAATGTCGTTACCGCTTCTTGTGTAGAGATGACGCGACGGAGCGAAACGGAGTATGCCGTTACGGTAATACCGTCAGCTGACGGATGGAACTATGGCTCGTCAACGGATCTGACAGCCGGCAAACAAAAGCTGGTGTCGGTTGTCCGCCAGAGTGACGGCATTGAAATGCCTGTTGATAATTTCTGGCTTACAGATTATATATTGCGTGACGGCAAGGACCCCGTCAGCGAGTGTCGTCTGCATGCTGTTGCAGAGCTGGCAGGCCGTGAGACTTATATCCTTACGTTTGAGCCAAAGCCGGAGACAGAACTCGTAGTGGAAGCGTTTGACGGTGTCCCCGATGACGGTAAGGTTCTTACTTCGCAGTTGAAGTCGGTAGGCGTGAAATTCAGCAAGGCAGTCGATGAGACTACATTCACGGTTGACGATGTGGAACTGAGGTGCCAGGGCGAGACTGTCGACATATCCCGGATGGTGATAACCAAGGTGAATGACACCGAGTTTGTTCTCGGGCTCGACAAGGTGACATCGGACGACGGATATTATGTACTGACGGTGCAGACCGCCGGCATTACAGCCACCGACGGATTTGCGGGAAATGCCGGTGCAAGCGCATCGTGGATACAGTTTGTCGACAGACATATTCTTGGAGATGTAAATGAAGACGGTCGTCTGAACATTACCGACATTGTGGCACTGTCCAAGTATATATCCGACGGAGACAGTACACATATCCAGATAAGCAAAGCCGACCTTACCGGCGACGGCCGTATTACCGTTGCCGACATCGTTGAACTGGCGAGGCGCATAGCAAACCAATAAAGAAACCCGAACTAAAAGATTACGATTATGAAAAAGAAGATATTCATATTCTGTCTGCTTGCCGTGCTGGGCGTATGCCGTGCCACGGCCGGAGCGACAATGACGGTATCTGAGATATATTACAACGAGACATACGGATATTGGGGTATCGACATAGGTATAGAGAACGACGGTGTGCCGGTCAACGCTTTCCAGTGTGACGTGGCCAAGCCCGGGACATTTGAGTTTGTCAACGATCAGACCAACGGTTTCCTGTATGATTTCACCGGCAGGGCGCTGAAGCCCGGCGGACTTGGCGGCGGGACTCTCCCGACGCATAGCATAACGATGGCCATGCGTCCCAACGGCACGCTGCGCGTGGTGGTATATTCGTCTGACAACACCGTGTTCAGCGGTGATAGCGGTGCCGTGTTGTTCCTTGCCATGAACAGACTTGGCGGTACCGTGGACGGTGAAAGCCCCGCCATGGTCAACCTTACCAATCAGGTGCTTGCTTATATAGAGGACGACAAGGTGAAATCGGTATATCCCGACGGCATTGTCAACGACCCTCTGCTTACCTGCTATGACTCCATGGGCAGCAATGTGGCACTGTTCGCTCTCGGCGGCTACGACACTTCTGACGGCATATATACCGACCTCGGGTTTATAAACAATGACTTGAAGACCAACGACAGCGTCGTTTCCGTCAACATGCTTAATATCGGCGGGTATTCGGTCGGGGATTTCATGCTTGAGCCCAAGAATCCCAATGCGCTGATATATACGGTGTCTCGGGATGACTTCTCGAAAAATTATGAAAACAAGCTCTATCTTGAAAGCGACGGGACCGGCGGACTTTTTTGGAAATGCGATTTTATGGTACTCTGTAGCGAAGATTGGATTTACGGTGTGTCATCGTTCGGTTTTCCCTACGATGCTTATGCAATGGGAGGCTGTCGTGCCGATGTCAGTGAGTTCCTTTTCCATCGTTATTTTCCGGCCGGTCAGTGGAGTACGGTGATACTGCCTGTGGCGTTGTCTGACGAGCAGTTTGCCGAAATTAGGGCATCGGGTGTTGAAGTGGCACGTCTCGACAACTATGATGCAGCAAATGGAACCATAACGTATGCCGAGGTGACAAAGTTTGAGGCCAATACCCCTTACTTGATTCGTCATTCCTATTCTGATGAGAAAATTGTTTTTGAGAATTTTGAAAACGTTCGGCTTAATCCTACTGATACTCTTAACATTGTACGTGCGGGCGACATTGCCATGCACGGCAACTATGACAATACCACTATCAGTTCTACCGGACGAGTATGGCGCTATGGCTATGATGCCGCGACAGGAGAGTTTGTCAAGATAGGCAACAACTGCAAGTTGCTTCCTTTCCGTTGTTATCTTGAACTGCCAGTATCGGCCCAGACAGCCGGTGCCAAGAGCCGCATACGCATTGCCGGAACCACGCCGACGGGTATATATGACACGGACAACGGTGCTGGCGCCGCTGCCGGTCCGGTATATTCGGTTGACGGCCGGCGCGTTTCGGACGACATCGACAATCTGCCGGCCGGTGTATATGTGGTTGGTGGAAGGAAGGTCGTGGTGAAGTAGTCTGAAATCATAGTCAAATAAATATATTAAGTCAGTCAACAAAATTAAACTACATTATCGCCCGGATATAGGATGAACGCGCTCTGGATGGATGCGCCCCGCCGGGGCAACGAGCACACAGCCCGGGGCAGAGCGTAGCGGCACCCCGGGTGTCATGTTCAATTGTCCTATTCGTCCTAAAAGGGCAAAAGCATTAATTATCAGATAATTACATTTTTTTACATCCCATATATTTTTATGCTTTTGCCCTTGCAGGGCGCGGGGTGTGTCGATGTTTGAGTCCCGGGGTGCCGCTACGCTCTGCCCCGGGCTGTGTGCTCGTTGCCCCGGCGGGGCGCATCCATCCAGGGCGCGGGATTGTCGATGTCGATTCCCGGGGTGCCGCTACGCTCTGCCCCGGGCTATGTGCTTGTTGCCCCGTTGGGGCGCATCTATCCAAAGCACGTTCATCTTATATCCGAACGATAATGTAGTTTAATTCTGTTGACCAACATAATAACTGCCGTGAAGAGCCGTTTTCTCGTTTTTTTTGTTTAATTTCGCCCGCACAAACTTGTATATCAATTCGACAGACATGGGATTTTTTAGTTTGAAGGGAGACATAACGTGGAGTAATCTGTTCACGAGGGCCGCCATCATCATCGGTACGGTGGCAGTGATAATATGGGCCATACCGAGCGAGCGTCGCAGCTATCTGCGCATAGACGAGGGCAAGCCGTGGCGTTATAGCGATCTGACGGCTCCGTTCGACTTTCCGATATACAAGTCGGACAAGACGATAAAGAAAGAGCGCGACAGCCTGATGAGGCAGTACGAGCCTTATTATAGCTACAACACCGAGGAGGAGGGACGGCAGGTGCGTCGGTTCGTGTCCGACTTTTCTGATGGAATACCCGGGCTTTCCGACGATTATATCAGCATTATCGCCAACCGGCTGAGGCGTGCTTACAGAAGAGGCATAATGAACTCGGACGACTATGACCGGCTGAAAGCCGACACGTCGCAGATGGTGAGGGTGGTCAACGGCAAGAATGCCGTGAGCGTGAAGGTGACCGAACTGTGCTCGGCCAAGGAGGCATACGAGCAGCTTTTTGTGGACGAACTGCTTGAGCAGCACCGGCAGGTGCTTCAGAAGTGCAACCTGAACGACTATATCATCCCCAACCTTGTTTACGACAAGGAGCGTAGCGACGCCAGTCTGAACGACATCGTGAACAGCATACCGCTGGCCAGCGGAGTGGTGCAGCGCGGGCAGAAGATAATAGGACGGGGAGACATCGTGGACGAAAACGCGGCGCGGGTGCTCGAGTCGTTCCGCGCCGAGACGGAGCGCCGCAGCCACAGCACCACGCAGATAGGGCTGACGCTGATTGGCGAGACGATATACGTGGCGCTGTTCATCATCTGTTTCACCATCTATCTGAGCCTGTTCCGCCGCGACTATTTCGAGAAACCGCGCAGTATAGCCATGCTCTATTCGCTCATCATCATCTTCGCTCTGCTCACGTCATTGCTGATACGTAACACCATAGGTCATGTGTATATCCTTCCGTATGCCATCGTCGCCATCATCACGCGCGTGTTCATGGATTCGCGGACGGCCTTCATCACCCATTTCACGATGATTCTCATCTGTGCCTGCATGTTGCAGAGTCCTTTTGAGTTTATCGTGGTGCAGTCGGTGGCCGGCCTCACCGCCATATACTCGCTGCGCGAACTGCAATATCGCTCGCAACTTTTCAAGACGGCTGTGGTGGTGACGTTGGTGAGCATGGCCATGAACGCCGCTTTTGACCTGATACATATATCGACGCTTGCCGAGTTTGATATGAGTACATATAATTATATGATAATCAACGGTATGCTTCTGCTCTTTGCCTATCCGCTGCTTTATGTGGCGGAGAAGACATTCGGATTCATATCGGACATCACGCTTATCGAGCTGTCCAACACCAATAACACACTGCTGAGGCGTATGAGCGAGGAGGCGCCAGGTACGTTCCAACATTCCATACAGGTGGGCAATCTGGCTGCGGCCATCGCCAACAAGATAGGGGCGAGCAGCCAGCTGGTGCGTACAGGCGCGTTGTATCATGACATCGGAAAGATGGTTTCACCGATATACTTTACTGAAAATCAGTCGGGTGTGAATCCTCATGCCGCCCTGTCGTATATAGACAGCGCACAGGTGATAATAAGTCATGTGACCGAAGGTCTGAAAATGGCGGAAAAGAACAATCTGCCGACGGTGATAAAGGATTTCATCAGCACTCACCACGGTTTGGGTAAGACGAAATATTTCTACGTGAAATACAAGAACGAAAACCCCGACACTCCCGTTGACGACCTGTTGTTCACCTATCCGGGGCCTAATCCGTTCACCCGGGAGCAAGCCATATTGATGATGGCCGACACCGTAGAGGCGGCATCGCGTTCGCTGCCCGACTATACGGAGAAGTCGATACGCGACCTTGTCAACCGTCTTGTCGACGGGCAGTTGGCCGACGGCCATTTCCGCGAATGTCCCATCACGTTCCGCGACATCGCATATGCCAAGACGGTAATGATAGACAAATTGAAAATGATATACCATACGAGGGTGAGTTATCCCAAGGAGAGCAAATGATATTCAGTTCAGAGTGATGAGTTTAGAGTAAAGAGGTATGATTAGCCTCTGCATCGTATAATCTCATAGCTGTATGATACATAGTGTGATCATACCTCTTTACTCTAAACTCATCACTCTGAACTGATAAAAATATCATCGTAATAATTTTGTGTTTTCCCATATTTCCCATACCTTTGCATAAAACAAAATATATTTATTATGCAGACAAACAGCCACCTGTCGGTAATGATACATGAGCAGGCAAAAAAGTATGGCGACCGTGAAGTCATGGTCTATAAGGACTTTGGAGGCTCGGAATGGAAATCGTATTCATGGAATGAGTTCTCGCATACTGTGAAGACAGTGTCGAATGCGTTGCTCAATCTCGGAGTGCGTACGCAGGAGAAAATAGGCGTCTTTTCGCAGAATTGCGTACAGTATCTGTTTACTGACTTCGGTGCATGGGGAGTCAGGGCTGTCACCATACCATTTTACGCGACGAGCAGCGAACAGCAGATACAATTTATGATCAACGATGCGCAAGTACGTATACTATTTGTCGGCGAACAGGAACAGTACGACAAGGCACACCGTGTGTGTACATTGTGCCATACATTGGAACGTATCGTGATTTTCGACCGCGCGGTCCGTATAAGCAATCACGACCCCCACGCCATTTATTTCGATGATTTTCTCAAATTCGGCGAAGGCCTGCCACGGCAGCCGGAGGTGGAGAATCTGTACAAGGAGGCCAACGGCGACGACCTTGCCAATATTCTCTATACGAGCGGCACCACGGGCGACAGCAAGGGAGTGATGCTGAGCCACGGCCAGTATAATGCCGCTTTGGAGGCCAATGACCATTGCGTGCCGCTGACAGATCGCGACCGTGTGCTCAATTTCCTGCCATACGCCCATATTTTCGAAAAAGGGTGGACGTTGCTGAGCTTGTCTGAGGGTGCTACGCTTATTGTAAATACATATCCGCAGGAGGTGCAGAAGTCGATGCGCGAGACCCATCCCACGAGCATGTGCGCCGTGCCGCGTTTTTGGGAGAAGGTGTATGCCGGTGTGATGGAGAAGATCGAGTCGGCGAATGCTGTGAAGCGCAAGGTGTTCAAGAATGCGCTGGCCGTGGGCCGCAAGCACAATATCGAATATCTGAGCCGTGGCAAACGTCCGCCGATGGCGTTGCATCTTGAATACGAGATGATAAACAATACGCTGTTCAGTCTGGTGCGGAAGGAACTGGGACTGACCAATCCCAACATATTCCCTACTGCCGGAGCTGCGATATCGGCACATGTAGAGGAGTTCGTCCACAGCATAGGGCTCAATATGCTGGCAGGATACGGACTGACGGAGAGCCTGGCCACAGTCAGCTGCAATCATTTGGGCAAACCGTATACTCTCGGTTCGGTAGGATATCCGATAGACAGCATCAGTGTGAAGATAAGCGACGATGGTGAGGTGTTGCTCAAAGGTCCGACTATCACGCGAGGCTACTACAACCGTGAGGAGCAGACCAAGGCGGCTTTCACCGACGACGGATATTTCCGTACAGGCGACGCGGGATATATGAAGAACGGCGAGCTGTTTCTCACCGAGCGCATCAAGGACCTTTTCAAGACTTCGAACGGCAAATACATAGCTCCGCAGATGATAGAGTCGAAGCTGCTTGTGGACAGGTTTATAGATCAGATTGCCATAATAGCCGACCAGCGTAACTTTGTGTCGGCGCTGATCATACCGGAGTATCGTCTGCTTGAGGAGTATGCCCGCGAGCACGGTATAGCCTTTGAAGGACGCGAGGACCTGTGTGCCAACGACGAGATATACCGAATGATGATGGACCGCATAGACACGTTGCAGCAGCAACTGGCCCATTATGAGCAGATAAAGCGCTTCACACTGCTGCCGCATCATTTCAGCATGGAGCGTGGCGAGCTTACCAACACACTTAAGATTAAGAGGCGGGTGCTCAACGAGAACTATAAGGCGGAGATTGACAGGATGTATGAGGGATAATTTATGATAACAGCAGACCAACTTAAAGACGTCATGGAGCGCGCCGAGGCACTGCGCCGCTATCTTGACATTGACAGAAAGAAAATAGAGTTTGAAGAAGAAGACCTTCGTACTCAGGCGCCCGACTTTTGGGAGGACCCCAAGCGGGCCGAGGAGCAGATGAAGAAGGTAAAGGGTATAAAGCGATGGATCGACGGCTACAACGAAGTGCGTCTTGCGGCCGACGAGCTGCAACTTGCTTTCGACTTCTATAAGGACGAGATGGTGACGGAAGAAGAGGTCGACACCGACTATCGCCGTGCCCTCGAGGCCATCGAAAGTCTTGAACTGAAGAACATGCTGCGTCAGAAGGAAGATCCGATGGACTGTGTGATGAAGATAAACAGTGGCGCCGGGGGGACCGAAAGTCAGGATTGGGCCCAGATGCTCATGCGTATGTATCAGCGCTGGGCCGAGGCCAACGGACACAAGGTGACCATAAGCAACCTGCAGGATGGCGACGAGGCCGGCATCAAGAGTGTGACCATGCAGATAGAGGGCGGTGAATATGCTTACGGCTATCTGAAGAGTGAGAACGGCGTGCACCGTCTGGTGCGCGTATCTCCGTTCAATGCACAGGGTAAGCGGATGACGAGTTTTGCCAGTGTGTTCGTGTCGCCGCTTGTTGACGATACTATTGAGGTGTATGTCGATCCGGCGCGCGTAAGTTGGGACTTGTTCCGCTCGGGGGGCGCCGGCGGACAGAACGTCAACAAGGTTGAGACGGGTGTACGTCTGCGCTATCAGTATGTGGACCCTGATACCGGCGAGGAGGAAGAAATTCTCATCGAGAACACCGAGAGCCGCAAGCAGCTTGAAAACCGCAATAATGCCATGCGTCTTCTGAAATCCCAGCTCTACGATCGTGCCATGAAAAAGCGTCTCGAGGCGCAAGCCAAGATAGAAGCCGGCAAGAAGAAGATAGAGTGGGGCAGCCAGATACGCAGCTACGTTTTTGACGACCGTCGTGTGAAAGACCACCGTACCAACTGGCAGACAACGGATGTGGACGGTGTGATGGACGGTAAGATTGACGGTTTCATCAAGGCTTATCTGATGGAATTTCCCGTGAATGACGAAGACTGAAGCCTTGGATTTGGGTATATACGCTATTTCATCATTATAATCTGAAAGAAATCTTGAATAACTTAATAAACAATTTCGACCTATGAAGAAGAATAACAAAAAGGAAAATCCGCGTCGTGCCGCTTATGAGGCACGACAGGCAGAACATGGAAAGAACGTAGTGAAGATTATTTTTGCCGTTCTTGTGGTTCTTGCATTGTGCTTTATGGCTTATTCGATGTATATAATGGCTTGACGCAGGGAATGGACGGCCTGGAGATAGAACGGAAGTTTCTGGTGATTGACGACAGCTATAAGCAACTTGCTTATGACAGCAGCCGCATCAGGCAAGGATATATTTGCAGTGACAGCGGGCGTACGGTAAGAGTGCGTCTGCGTGGTCATTGCGGCTTTCTTACAATCAAGGGGCCTTCCGATGCTGCCGGTATGAGCCGGTATGAATTTGAAAAAGAGATAACGCCCGACGAGGCCGAACAGTTGTTCCGTCTGTGTGAGCCGGGTGTGATTGACAAGACGCGATGGCTCGTCCGTAGTGGCCCGCATACATTTGAAGTGGATGAGTTCTATGGTGACAATGCCGGTCTTGTGATGGCTGAGGTAGAGCTGAAATCGGAAGATGAAACGTTTGAAAAGCCCGATTTCATCGGTAAAGAGGTTACCGGCGACCGTCGCTTCTATAATTCCCGTCTACGGGCTGAGCCGTTCAAGGAGTGGGGTGGAAGTCTCGGCACATATTATTCTCCAAAGAGCGGGACGTCTCGGAAATGATAATCATCTGCCGATATTTTTTATTCTTGATATTATAATTCCGACAGCCATAGCCAGTGTCACACCGGTGGCATTGGCGGCCAGGTCCATCCAGTCGCCGCTTCGGCGCCCGTCAGTGCAGTATTCCTGCAAGAGTTCGATAATACCGCTCATGATGATTGGTGCGAGCCATGCCATCAGCATAAGTTTCGGTATGTTGAGTCTTTTGTGCTTCATTATATATTCTATCCATAGCACGGAACATGTTCCGCCGTACATTATCACATGTACCCATTTGTCAATAAACGCCACTTCGTCAAGTTCGGTTTTGGGCGGATTAAAGAACGAGAGATACCAAATGACGAGGAATAACACTATCGATACGGGATATTTTCTTACTAATTGATATGAATATTGCATATTAAGTTACTATTTTGGTACAAAAGTAAGAATTATTTTATATTTTTGCAACAGAATTACAGTAAAAGTTTTATAATGGCACAATTAGAGAGAGCTAAGTTCGGTAGCAAGATAGGCGTTATTCTTGCCACGGCGGGTTCGGCCGTCGGTCTCGGCAATGTATGGCGTTTCCCATACATGACCGGTGAGAATGGCGGTGCGGCGTTCATATTCATTTATATCGGTTGCGTGCTCCTGTTGGGTATCCCCTGCATGGTCAGCGAGTTTATCATTGGTCGCAATGCCCGGTCAAATACCGCCCGTGCCTATGGCAAACTCAGCGGTGGCAGGCCGTGGACGGCTGTCGGATATCTCGGTGTGCTCACGGGATTTCTCATCACCGGCTATTATGCTGTCGTGTCGGGGTGGTGTCTGCAATATATATACGCATCCCTTGTGGGCCATCTCGACGGCAATCCGGAATATATCAGGGAGTATTTCGTTTCGTTCTCTCAAAACCCGGTAAAACCCATTGTATGGACAGTGCTGTTTCTTATAATAACCCATCTTGTCATTGTCCGTGGTGTGCGTGGCGGCATCGAAAAGGCCTCGAAGCTGATGATGCCGACATTGTTCATCCTTCTGCTTGTCATTGTGGTGGCTGCGTGTATGCTGCCGGGAGCCGGCAAGGGCATTTCTTTTCTGTTCAGGCCCGACCTTGGCAAGGTCGACAGTGACATGTTTCTCGGTGCTCTCGGACAGTCGTTCTATTCTCTTAGCATCGGTATGGGCTGTGTCTGCACATACGCTTCTTATTTCAGCAGGCATACCAATCTGGCAGCTTCGGCTGTTCAGATAGGCGTTATAGACTGTCTTGTGGCCATACTTGCCGGCCTGATGATATTTCCGGCCGCGTTTTCCGTAGGTATCAGTCCTGACAGCGGTCCATCGCTTATTTTCATCACCCTGCCCAATGTCTTTCAGCAGGCATTTTCCGGAATGCCGGCTGTAGGGTTTGTCATATCGTTACTGTTCTATGTATTGTTGTCGTTGGCAGCGTTGACCTCTCTCATATCGCTGCACGAGGTTAGTACGGCGTTCCTTCATGAAGAGTGTCGTATCACTCGCCGTAGCTCAGCAGTTATCGTTACGTCAACATGTTCGGTCATAGGCGCTTTGTGTTCGCTCTCGCTCGGTCGTTTCGACGGTCTGCAGCTTTTCGGCAAACCGCTGTTCGATGTGTTCGATTTCGTTACCGGACAGATCTTTCTGCCTATAGGCGGTTTTCTGACCTGTCTGTTTGTCGGCTGGTATATCCCGCACAGAGTGGTGCGCGATGAGTATACCAACAACGGAACGTTGCACGGCCGTTTTTTCCATTTCTATTTGTTCTGTGTGAAATATGTCTGTCCGGTGTGTATAGTGCTTGTATTTCTCCATCAGTTTGGCATAATATGACAACCTTGGTAAATACGGAACATGAATAGGCCGCCGTACTACATATTTGTAAGTAGAATATCAATAAACGAATAAACAGATATAAATGACAAGATCAGAAAGAGGCAGTTTCGGCAGCAGACTCGGTATTATACTTGCCACGGCGGGTTCGGCCGTCGGTCTCGGCAATGTATGGCGTTTTCCGTTTATGGCCGGACAGAACGGTGGCGCAGCCTTTATACTTATCTATATAGGTTGCATCCTTTTGCTTGGTATCCCAGGCATGGTCAGTGAATTTATCGTCGGGCGTCATTCCGCCTCCAATGCCGCCCGTGCCTATGGCAATCTGTCTGGCAGAAAAGGATGGAGCGCCATTGGATATATGGGCATTGCAACATCTATGATCATCCTCGGCTTCTATGCTGTTGTGGCAGGCTGGTGCCTTCAATATCTTACAGCGTCGTTGACGGGCAGCCTCGGTGGTGACATGAAATATGTGCAGGACTATTTCTTCACTTTCTCCTCCGATCCGGTTAAACCCGTTTTGTGGGGTCTGGCTTTCATTCTTGTTACACATTGGGTGATAGTGCACGGAATACGTGGTGGCATAGAGCGTGCTTCGAAAATGCTTATGCCCACACTTTTTATTCTGCTCATAGTCCTTGTAGCGGCCTCGTGCATGTTGCCCGGTGCCGGTAAAGGCGTGGAGTTTCTGTTGAAGCCCGATTTCGGCAAGGTAGATTCGCAGGTATTTCTCGAAGCTCTCGGTCAGGCGTTCTTCTCTCTCAGTCTCGGTACGGCATGTCTCTGCACTTACGCATCATATTTCGGCCGCCAGACCAATCTGATGCGTTCGGCCTGTCAGATAGCCGTGATAGATACGGTGATAGCCGTTCTTGCCGGTCTGATGATATTTCCTGCTGCCTTTTCCGTAGGAATAAGTCCCGACAGCGGCCCCTCGCTCATATTCATCACGTTGCCCAATGTGTTTCGCGAAGCATTCGCATCATTGCCGGTGGTGGGATATGTCGTCTCCGTGCTGTTTTACGTGCTTCTTTCGTTGGCCGCACTTACATCAACCATTTCCATGCACGAGATAGGTACGGCGTTCTTCCATGAGGAGATACACTTGCCCCGCCGTCATGCCGCATGGATAGTCACGGTCTGTACCGGCCTGATATGTGTGCTCAGCTCATTGTCGGTGGGTGCCATGCCTGTTCTTCACCTTGCCGGTCGGTCGCTGATGGATTTCTTTGATGCCCTGACGGCCCAGATGCTGATGCCTGTCGGTGCTTTCCTTACATGTGTCTATGTCGGATGGTTCGCTCCCCACAAGGTTGTGCGTGACGAGTTCACCAACCGTGGCACACTCCGCAGCCGTCTTTTCCATGTCTATCTTTTTGCAGTTAAATATGTCTGTCCGATATTCATCACGCTCATATTCCTGCACCAGTTCGGACTGATATAATCCCAATGCGCAAAACACTGTACCATAAGTCTGACCGTAAGGCCATAATGGCACTGCTCATTATGGCTTTGGCCGGGCTTTCCGTTGTATATTATTCGGGAACAGACGGTTCGACAGAACTTTCACGGACTGATATTGCAGACACATTAAATGATACGGAAGATACCTTAATGTTCCAAAAACGTACATTCCATCGTAAAACACAGCCGTATTATCATGTAAAGGAACATGCATCCGAGCTATTTCCGTTCGATCCCAATACAGTCGACAGTACATCGTTGTTTCGACTTGGCCTGCAACCGTGGCAGGTGCGCAATATCTACAAGTACCGTGCCCGTGGAGGCGTTTACAGGCGGCCAGCCGATTTTGCCCGTCTCTACGGTCTGACAGTAGGTCAGTATCGCCGGCTTGAACCGTACATACGTATATCTCCCGATTTCCTCCCGGCGTCATCTTTGCCCGAAGCCGGACATTCCGTGCGCGATACGATTTGGTATCCGGCAAAGATAACACCCGACGAGCGGATAGTGCTCAACACGGCTGATACAGCCATGCTCCGCCGTGTGCCCGGCATCGGGCCTGTCTTTGCCAGCATGATAGTGGCATACGGTGAGCGTCTTGGCGGTTATGTGAGTGTGGAACAGCTCGATGAAATCGACGATTTTCCACAAGAGACAAAGCAATATTTCGTAATAAGCAATCCCGAGACACGACGTATGAACCTCAACAAACTTAAGGTGCTGCAGATGTGCCGTCACCCATATATCACCTTTCATCAGGCCAAGGCCATCGAAGACTACCGCCGTTTGTATGGTCCGCTGCACAGTTTACAGGATTTGCATTTACACCGTGATTTTACTCCCGATGCCATAAGCCGTCTCGAACCGTATGTGGAATTTTAGGAAAGACGAGAATTGGAAACAAGAAACCGAATATAAAGTAAATGACAAATAGTATTGAATATGAGTACATGCCGCCCTTTTGCTCGTCCTTTTTATGTGATGCTGAAGCCTGCCGGTTCCGACTGCAATCTTTCATGTCGCTATTGCTACTATCTTGAAAAGCGGCGGTTGTACGATGAAACCGCCGTTTTTTGCATGTCAGACGAACTTCTTGAACTGTTTACCCGCCAATATATCGAGGCGCAGACAGCCGGTGAAGTGCTGTTCACCTGGCATGGCGGCGAACCCCTTCTTCGTCCGTTGTCGTTCTATCGGCGTGCGCTCGCTCTGCAACAGCGCTATGCCGCGGGCCGGCATATAGACAACTGTCTTCAGACCAACGGCACCCTGATTACCGATGAATGGTGTCGTTTTTTCCGTGACAATGGATTTCTTATAGGCGTGTCCATCGACGGTCCGCAGCGCTTTCACGATGCTATGCGTTGCGGCTCGTTTCATGATGTGATGCGCGGCATCGAACTGCTCGACAGGTATGGAGTGGAATGGAACGCAATGGCCGTGGTCAACAGTATTAATGCCGATTATCCCATAGAGTTCTACCGTTTTTTCCGCGATATAGGATGTCGGTATATCCAGTTCACACCCGTAGTGGAGCGTATTGCCGATGCCGGTAGCTATGCCCTGCGTCTTATGCCGGGAATGACAGAAGGCGGGCGGCTTACAAAAACGTCCGTTTCATCGGAACAATGGGGGCTTTTCCTTTGCGGAATTTTCGATGAATGGGTACGTAACGATGTCGGCGAAACGTTCGTGCAGATCTTCGACGCTACTTTGGCCAACTGGGCGGGAGTGCCGCCGGGCATCTGTTCGCTTGCTCCTGTTTGCGGACATTCTGCCGCTATGGAATTTAACGGTGACCTGTACAGTTGCGATCATTTTGTATTTCCGGGATATCGGCTCGGCAACATACGCACTTCCACGATTACCGAGATGATGTACAGTGAGCGGCAGACTGCTTTCGGCAATGCCAAACGTTCCATGTTACCGCAACAGTGCCGTGAATGCCGGTGGCTGTTCGCCTGTCATGGCGAATGCCCCAAAAACAGATTCATTCACGACCGTTACGGCAATCCCGGACTTAACTGTCTCTGTGCCGGTTACCGTCGTTATTTTGCCCATGTCGCTCCGGCAATGGACTATATGAAGACATTGCTTGATGCCGGTATGGCACCAAGCAATGTGATGGAATGGATAAGAACGGTCCGTGATTAGCCTATTTCGATTGTAGCCTTGCGCAGCCACTCGGCGTCATCGCTGTCCAGATACGGAGTGAGCCGTTCGCGCACAGTGGCGTGATAGTCGTTGAGCCACCGGCGTTCCTCGTCGGTAAGCATCTCCGTCATGACGGGCGTTGTGTCGATGGGACAGAGAGTCAGAGTCTCGAATTGCAGAAATTCACCGAATTCCGTCGTCATGTATGGCACGGTTAGCAGCGTATTCTCCGTGCGCACTCCGAAGCGTCCTTCGAGGTATATGCCTGGCTCGCAGGTGACGGTCATTCCCGGCTGTATAGGTGCCGGCCGGTATTCCATGCGTATCTGGTGCGGCCCCTCGTGCACGTTAAGGTATGAGCCTACGCCGTGTCCCGTGCCGTGCATGTAGTTGAGTCCCGCCGCCCACATATCGCGTCGGGCTATGGCATCGAGTTGTGTCCCGCTTGCCCCGCGCGGGAATTTCAGCATCTGTAATTGTATGTGTCCTTTCAATACCAAGGTGTACACGCGTCGCTGTTCCTCTGTCACCGGCCCGAGGGCAATTGTGCGTGTTATGTCCGTTGTGCCGTCGAGATACTGCGCCCCGCTGTCTATCAGGAGCAGGCCTTCGGGGCGCAGAGGCATGTTGCTGTCCGGTGTAGCTTCGTAGTGTACGATTGCTCCGTGCTCCTGATAGGCTGCGATGGTATCGAACGATATTCCGCGGAACAAATCCTGCTCTGCCCTCAATGCCGTAAGTTTGCGGTCGATGCTCATTTCTGTCTCGCTGCCTTTTGCCACAGCCGGGCTGAGCCATCGCAAAAAGCGTACCATCGCAACCCCGTCACGCACCATCGCATTACGGAAACCTTCGGCTTCAGTGCTGTTTTTAATCGATTTCATCGATGTTATTGGCGACGGACGGTTGATTTTCTCCTTGCATCTGACACTGTTGTACAATGTATGCGAAGTCTCGCTTCCGTCCATCATTATGCTGTATTCGTCATATCGTTGCAGAGCCTCACGGATATCACCGTATTCTCTCAGCATTATATTGTTGTCTTTCAGATATTGCTCGATCTCGGGCCCCACCTTGCGCCGGTCGGCAAACAGTGTTGTCCTGTTTTGTGTGATGAGCAGATAGCTGACGAAAACCGGATTGCAGTGCACGTCGGAACCACGTAGGTTGAGCGTCCATGCAATGTCGTCGAGAGCCGACACGAGCATGCCGCCAGCGTTGACGGCGCGCAGTGCCGTCCTGACCCGGTCGAGCTTCGAGGCGCACGATTCTCCGGCATATTCCGTAGGATGCAGCTCGATTGGGGTTGTGGGGATGGCCGGCCGGCCGTGCCATATTCGTCCGAGAGGGTCGAAATTGGTGCGCAGCGTCAGTCCGCCTTGTGCGCGCAGATCGGCCTTAAGTGCTTCCACAACGTCGGCCGGTGTCACCATACCGTCTATTCCTACTTCTGTAGGGCCGCCTGCGGCTGCCAGTTTACGTCCTGTCCATTCGGCTATCGTGGGTGTACCATCGATGCGTTCGCGCATCAGTACATACTCAGTGCCGTCCAGCTGTTCTCCGGCAGCGATGAAATAGCGCGAATCGGTCCATAGCGCGGCCTCGTTCATGGTTACCACTGCCGTTCCTGCCGATCCGTCGAATCCGCTTATCCACTCGCGTCCCTTCCAATGCTCAGGCACATACTCTCCGTTGTGAGGGTCGGTGCTTGGAAATATGAAGGCTCCCAGGCTTTCGCGCTTCATCTCTTCGCGCAGTGCGGCAAGTCTTTCTCTTACTTGTTCTTTCGTGTTGTCGCTCATAGGTTTGTTGTGTTTTTTATATAAGTCTGCTTTGCGGATACGGCTTTGTGATATTCTTGATGTAGCGATATATCCGTATTGCGGCCTTTGTTGTGAAATGACGGTACAAATATATTAATTTAAATCATAACGGCAAAACAATTGCCGATATTATGCCATCCGTACATTGCAATTAGCCTACGAGGCAATATAAACAATGTGTAAAAAGTGTTGTTTATAAATTAATAACATTTTTAGTGTGTGTCTGCAATTGCCGATACACATTTTTTTGCTAACTTTGCCGTGTATTTAAGACTATCGGATGACATTTTAGAATGAATTAATTAATATAATAATCGATTATGGCATTTTTAACTAACGAGAAACTTACAATCGTCGGCGCTGCCGGAATGATTGGTTCAAACATGGTTCAGTCGGCTTTGATGATGGGTCTGACAAGTGAAATCTGTCTTTACGACGTGTTCTCACCAGAGGGTGTTGCCGAGGAGATGCGTCAGAGCGGTTTCGGCAATGTGAAGATCACAGCCACTACAGACGTCAAGGAAGCGTTTACAAACGCCAAGTACATCATATCTTCAGGTGGTGCACCACGTAAAGAGGGCATGACACGTGAGGATCTGCTGGCCGGCAACTGCAAGATTGCCGAGGAACTGGGCAAGAACATCAAGTCATATTGCCCCGATGTCAAACACGTGGTGATAATATTCAACCCTGCCGACCTTACCGGTCTTGTTACTCTGCTTTATTCCGGTCTGAAACCCGGTCAGGTGACAACGCTTGCCGCTCTCGATACCACACGTCTTCAGAGCGCATTGGCAAAGAAATTCGGTGTGATGCAGAGCGAAATCACCGGTTGCGCCACATACGGCGGTCACGGCGAGCAGATGGCAGTGTTCGGTTCACACGTTGAGGTGGCCGGCCGCAAACTCACAGATATACTCGGCACGGATGAGTTTACCGCTGAGGAGTGGGAGCAGATGAAGAAGGATGTGACACAGGGTGGTGCCGCCATCATCAAGTTGCGTGGCCGCTCTTCGTTCCAGAGTCCGTCATATCTGTCTGTCGAGATGATTCGTTCGGCAATGGGTGGCGAGCCTTTCCGTTTCCCTGTGGGCACATATGTCCAGACGGAGAAATACAACCATATCATGATGGCTATGGACACCACTCTCGGTGCCGACGGCTGCACATATCGTGTGCCTCAGGGTACTGCCGAGGAGAATGCCAAGCTCGATGCAAGCTATGAGCATCTGTGCAAGATGCGCGACGAGCTCGTTACGCTCAACATCGTGCCCGCCATCTCCGAGTGGAGCAAGATCAACCCGAACCTTTAAGCGGGTGTCCCGCAATGCACGGGAGAATGTATAATGATATGAGTCCGGCATACGAACAATGTGCGTATGCCGGATTTTTTTTATAAGTTAGTCATCATAATTAATATAGGTTAGTCACCAGAGTTAATATAGATTAGTCATTATAATTAATATAAGTTGTTCAACGGATTTAAACTACATTATTGTCTGGATATAGGATGGATGCGCCCCGCAGGGGCAACAAGCACACAGCCCGGGGCAGAGCGAAGCGGCACCCCGGGAATCCATGTGTTGGAATCCCCGCGCCCTGCAAGGGCAAAAGCATAAAAACATATGGATATAGAAATCGCAATTATCTGATTACCAATGTTTTTGCCCTTTCAGGGCGAATATATGCAATTGGATATAAATCCCGGGGTGCCGCTACGCTCTGCCCCGGGCTATGTGCTTGTTGCCCCTGCGGGGCGCGTTCTTCCTGGGCACGTTCATCCAGAGTGAGTTCTTCCAAGGCGCGTTCATCCAATGTTCGGACGATTATGTAATTTTATTCTGTTGACTAACTTATTCAAAATTAAAATACTTACCCGTCAATAAATAACACTAAAATAAATACGCCAAACTGTTACGCACAAAAAGCCGGTCAGGAATTACCGTTTTCCGCGTTTCCGTCTTCCTCCAGATACCACTTCGAATACTCCACATAATGGGCACCGAAGCTCTCGGCCTGTCCGGGTGATGTCTTCTTGATAAACTTGGCCGGAACACCGCCCCATATCTCGTGCGCGCCTATCTTCGTGCCCTGAAGGACGAGAGCGCCGGCAGCCACCACAGCCCCCTCGCCAACCTCGCAATGGTCGAGCAATGTAGCCCCCATGCCAACAAGAGCACCGTCGCGGATGGTGCAGGCATGTACGGTGGCATTGTGGCCTATCGAAACGTTGTTGCCTATGACGGTGGGACCGGTGGTGTTGGTAACATGTATGCAAGCACCGTCCTGCACATTGACGGCGTTGCCCATCGTTATCGGTGCCACGTCGCCACGAACCACGGCATTGAACCACACAGAGCATTCGTCGCCCATAGTCACTTCGCCAACAATCGTGGCATTCTCGCTGAAATAGCACTCACGCCCCCACTTGGGTGTGAGACCTTTTATTGATTTTATCAAAGCCATATTTTTCTTGTTTTTTTAATCCTTAATTCTTACACTGAACTCACAACCGCAATACTGTTGATTATAAAATCCGTATTCGCGTATGATAGCCGCCCGCCGCTCGCTCAGCCCGCCCTTGCGCCAGTTCTGCTCCCACCACGCCACGCCAGGATGGCGTGCGACGGCACGACGTCCGGCCTCGTTGATCTGGTCAAGACTTTTCCACCGGCTTGACATCAGCGTTGTGGTAATGACAGTGAAACCATGTTCCACGGCATAACGGGCGGTGCGCTCCAGCCGCATCTCGAAACAGCGCACGCAACGGCCGCCACGCTCCGGCTCGTGCTCAAGTCCGGCAACACAGCCAAGCCATGCATCATGGTTGTAGTCGTCGTCAACTATCTCCAGCCCCAACGCCGTGGCATAGCGCGTGCATTCGTCCTTGCGTATGCGATATTCCTCTTCAGGCCATATGTTCGGATTGCAATAATATATCACGGGCGTGATGCCGTGTTGCATCATACACTCGATAATGGCCGACGAACAAGGAGCGCAACACGTGTGGAGCAACACCCGAGTGGCACCGTCCGGTGCCTCGACGGTGAATTTTCTTTTCATGCTTACATTTATTTGTATGCAAATTTAGACAAAAATCATGATATACACCATCATCAGAATGAAGAAATAGTATTATCGACAAGTAATGATACGACTTTTATCAGACACGACATAGCCATATCGACAAAAAAGGCGTAACTTTGCAGCGACAACGCAACAAATCTGCAAGAAGTGCACCGGATAAAGTAATTAAAACATAACAAAAGACTATGATTGAAAAAGGATTGATACATACAAGCCACACTACCGTGACCGACGACAACACCGCCATCGCCCTCGGGTCGGGCGACATGCCCGTACTGGCCACACCGGCATTGATCGCTCTGATGGAAAATGCCGCCATGCTTGCCGTAGCACCACATCTGCCGGAAGGCACCACCACCGTGGGCGGACATATCGAGGCGTCCCATCTGCGCCCGTCAGCCATCGGCACAGCGGTGGAAGCCACGGCCGAACTTAGCGGAAAAGACGGCAAGAAACTGTATTTCAAGATTGTGGCACGGCAGGGGCATACCATCATCGGTGAGGCCACCCACCTGCGCTTCATTGTGGACAGGGAGAAGTTTATGGCAAATCTTACTCCCGGAATCTGATTGGAGCACTCTACATACCTACTGTTGTTGTGGCATTTATATGATTATGACAATCAACCGGTGATATTGTTGCTTCCGTCTTCCTTTACGTTGTTGTGGCATTTATATGATTATGACAATCAACAATATGTCATGACAAAAGCAAACATATATATAAACGACCGGTTATTGTGGTATTCTTGTTGAAAAGTGCAAATATACAGGAATATGTATAAATCTTTACTTTAACATGTGTTAATCAGTATCAGAATCGCAAATATTGACCAAGCTCCCGAAAATCATGATTTTTGCTTCAAATGGGAAGCGCTGACTGTCAACACGTTACAGCCATAAGCCTTTGTCAAGAAAGCAGAGAGACCCTTATCACCTTGCAACGAGGCCTTTATTGCATTGCAACGAGGCCGTAGTTGCAATGCAAAACGGCCGTTACGGGAGTGTCGGGAGGCCCTTACGGTGAGTTGAGCGTATGAAAAAACGTGTGAAAGAAAGCAGAAAGGGTCTCCCGGCCTTTCTATTTCATGAAAAAAGAAAAGTTAAATTTTCAGAATTAACATGACAATAATACAGAATATAATGTGTATCGGGATGCAAATACCCATACATGTCAATATGTCCCAAAATTAGAAAAGAAGACCCCGCATATTATGAATACGTCAAATATGGTATAAGAATAAATACGTCAAATATGGTATAAGAATAAATACGTCTGATGTGGCATAAGAATGAGTACGTCATGTGTAGACATAAGGACGGATGCGCCTTGAAAAGGCAGCAAGCACATAGCCCGGGGCAGAGCGAAGCGGCACCCCGGGAACAACACGATTGTACACACTCGCCCTGCAAGGGTAAAAGCATTAATTATCAAGTATTTACAGTTTGTGTATTGTATGTTTTTTATGCTTTTGCCCTTGCTCTAAAGCAAACAGATGTAATACGTAACTTTGTACCACCAAAATTTCGTAAAGTTCAACAAACAGAAAAGAATGGCCTCTTTTCTCTTGTATTTGAGAATGAGGCCTATTCTGAATTTGAGAAGTTTATAGAAAAGTTCAAAAAATGAGGCAGATTTAGCAAGAGACCTAAATGTTATTCTGGCTTATATTGAACAAATGATAAATGGGGCTGGCTCTCTGGTCAGCACAATTTTACTTTAAGGACACTTGCAAAAATATCAGTTGTTCTTGGTGAAGATTTAATTCAAATTTCAAAGTAATTTTCCAGTCAGATCAATCTTAGCGGTGGATCCGACAAAGCCTGCCGCTGATGTTTTTATAATCCCAATCCGTAGGCCAATCAACTTACAGATATTGGGATTTTTATGCTTTATGTCCTTTGCTTATAACAAAGTCAAGTTCCTCAAAAAGTGTATCAATGGTTTTATAAGCCCATTCCTGTATTCTTGTTTCATCCCATACTTTTTCATAAGAATCAGAAGCTATATTGTAGTCCATTGTCAGATGCATATCGGTAATGTCAATCCTTTCTTTTTTCTCTTCTTCATCCAAAGTATTCAGGAAACCGCTTTGCAATGTATCCTCAAATCTCTTAGACTGCTTTTCTTCCTTTGCTCCACTTTGTGAGTAAGGATGAAAATGCCAATGAGGTTGGGGATGTGGCATGTCTTCTTTAGGCTCTTCTGTCCATTCCGCCCTAAACAACAGCCTTTCCATATCAAACACTTGAAAGGAAACGCTCGAAACAACTGGCTTTTTCTGCTTTCCATTGATAGTGTATCCAATAGAAGCATACAAATTAAATCCTTCTCGTATGGCTATTATCGGAACATATTTATCATGAGTGCCTACCATTTGGAATGTAGCGGAAGCAGCATTGTAGTCCATGAATGTATAGGAGACAGAATCATTACCGTATGTCTCCTTCGCATTCAAGTTGCAATATTGCCCGATTTTCACCTTTAGTTTTTGGAGGACGCCTCTAACAAAGGGTGGTGTGTTTTGTTTAGCAGCCATAGAGCCCCCTTACTAAGTGTTCACATTTGTAGTAGTCGAATCTAACTCCTGATGCTATCTTCTTGCCATATCCTGCCAGAAGCTGTAGCGTAAAGTCCTCATTGTCTGAAAATCTTGGCAACGGAATCTGATCGACAAATTTCTTTTCCAAGTTAAACCAATTTCCGCCAGCCAATTGTCTGGAATATATTGCAAGCAGAGTGTTAAAATACCCTGATGATAATATCGCAAGATAGGCATAGAGATTATCTATTGGCATTTGCTTGTCTTTGGGCACCCATGCCAAACCTCTTTCTACAACGAATCGACCGGACTCATCAATCGAGAAATTGGATGAGTTACCAAATTCTGCAGACACTAATCTTATCTCCGGTGTAAATTGCCAATCACGTGGACGTGTCAACGCCCACCATTGTCTAACACCACCAGCACGAGAGGCCAAGGATTCTTTTGAACCTATTATTTTCTGATAATACGTAGGAACTTTATCTTTGAGTTCTTCTTCGCTGAGAATATTCAACCCATTCTCGTTATATGGGAAGAACACGTATGACTCATCTTGAAGAATGTTGTTTTGCAAACTGTCACTGTCAACGGACGGTCTAAAATAAACCCTTTCTGCCTCTTCCATTGCCAAGAACTCTTGTTTCTTTATCTTGAACAGACTGTTGTTTCCAGTGCGACAGCCCTGTTTTACGCTAAATACATCCTTGACACATTCCATCACGCCACAAGCGATCAACCCGTCCAATGTGTTTTTTACCTTCATCTCTTTATAAGACAGAGGCATCCAGACTTCTTTGTTCAATACATTTTTGGCTTCTTGCTGATAGATGCTTACATTCTCCATGTTCAATGGAAATGTTGCACCGTAATCTATCATGCGCAACTTTCGCAAGGCATCAGGCACAAGCTTTCCCTTATTGTCTGTCCACAACATGGTTATGTTTCCATCAATATCAGCTCTAACCTTTGCCATCACGACAGATACATCAACAAATGCTCTTTGGAAAACGAAACTTCCCAAACGACCGATATAGAACGGCATAGCTTTTTCTTTGGAAATCTTTCTGAGTTCTTTAGTCGAGTCATTTATCAAGAAAGAGGTCGGCATAACGCATCCGATGATACCATTTTCTTTCAAAGCATTTACTGCTTTCAAATAGAACACACCTGACAGATTTGGCTTTCCCTTTGGCATCAATTTCTTGACAGACTCACGTTGTTCTTCATTCAATTGCTCCCAAGAACTATATGGAGGGTTCATGAGGATGATGTCCACGTTAGGCCAATTGCATACTACAGAATCATGTTCCTCAATATGCAATTCCAAACAATAATTCCACTCTTCCTTTTCAAATTGGAGTACAAAATTAGCAATATTGATAGCCACGGAAGACACGTCCCATCCGTAAACTTTTACCTTGCCCGCAAATCCGAGAGTCTTCAATTGGCGCAAGGCTTCAACCAAGAACTCTCCAGAACCACAAGCTGGATCCAAGATGGATATTTCCTCCTTGTCTTCAATATGACTTTCTTTTATAACTTTCTCAACTATGGAGCGTGCCAAATAAGTTGGGGTATAGAATGCCCCCAACTTCTGAGGGTCATAGGCATACTTGATGTCATAATTTGTAAACAGGTTCAACTGCGGATTGAATTTTGCAATATAATTTGCTTCTTCAAAAAGTTGACCTGCCGCATGACGTAGAAGTAAGGAGACATCTGGAAAGAAACCATTCATACCTTCTTTTAGGTTCCGAAGCAGTTCTTCCATAGACGGAAGTCCATTGACAATATCCAAAGTATTATCAGGCAATCCCATTATTGCAAGTTTATTTGTATCCAAGTTGCCTTTCACTCTCATTGAAGCTAACAGGTACAACAATGCTGTCATAGAGTGCTCTGCGCTATTCTCTTCACGCAACCAATTCCTGATGCCACGAAATTCTCTCATGATAAAGGGTACGATGCCTTCAACAGTTGGTACGTCCTGCTTCGGAGAAATGTACTGATAGAATTTCTCCATGTTATTTAGCACAAGGCTTTTGGAAATACGTTCAGGAGAGCTTTTTCCCACACTATACAACATAACATCATCCCCTGCTACACGTATGTAATTACGCATATTTGACGACCATGCCTGTTGCCTGTAACTATCGGCATCCATGTCCTGACTATTGGAATAGTCAAGACAGAAATTGTTGATGTCACCATCCAACATAGCGTATTTAAGTACACCTGCATTCTGACAGTGAAGCAGATTCACTGGCAAAACACCTGTTTGCTTAGCCCAAAGAGATATATGTTCGTTCATTATCGATATATGCATAATTCCTTTCAAAAATAACAAAAATTATCGAAAGAAGACATAGGATTTCTATATTTTTAGAATATATTAAGACCGGAAGACATGCGGCGGACGACCGTAAACAAACGAACAAATTGTACCAACTTATTCTTTAAGCGTTACTCAGAGTGCGTTCTGTCCGTACGATAATGTAGTTTAATTTTGTTGACTAACTTAGAAGGAATCAAAGAGAAGTACACCTATCAGATTTGTTATTCGACAGAATGGCGATATGTTTACTATCTTCTTCACTTTGTCTTTTTCACTCGTGGTCAAATTACAATATTTTAGTTTTGTTTGTCTGTGTCAAACAAAAACATGCAGTTTTGTTTGTTTGTATCAAACAAATATATTACATTTGCCAACGATTTTGCGATGTCAATAAATAAGGTACTATTATGGCAATAACGAAAGAGACTTTCCGTATCCTGATTCATGAGGGACAAGAGGAGATAAGAGACGTGGAACTCTATGACCGTCCATTCGACTTTGAGGAGAACGGCCGCTATGTGCTGGTTGGTGTTCGACAGGCCGGTAAGTCGTATATGTTGTACAAGCGTGCCAGGCAAATGATAACTGCTGGCTGGCAGTTGGAGGACATGGTGTATATCAATTTCGACGATGAGCGTCTGATGGGAATGACCGCAAACGAATTCGACCTTATTCTTCAATCCTATCAGTCGGTTTACAGCCGTACTCCTGTCCTGTTCTTCGACGAGATACAGAACGTGGAAGGATGGGAACATTTTGCCCGCCGTCTGGCCAACAAGAAATACAATGTTTATATCACGGGCAGCAACGCTAAGATGTTGAGCCGAGACATACAGACTGTTCTCGGTGGTCGATTCCTTGATGCTCTCATATGCCCCTATACCTTTGCTGAATATTTGGAGTCAAAAGGTGTCCTGTTAGAAAAAGAGTGGCAGTACGGCAAGCAACGTGCCAAAGTCCAACAGGCCTTTACGGATTACATAAAGTGGGGAGGCTTCCCGGAACTGCTGCTGTTCCGCAACAAACGTAACTGGCTGAACGGCCTTTATGAAAAGATACTTTTGGGTGACATCATCCAGCGTAATAAGGTAAAGAACGAGTTGGCACTGCGGTTGACCTTGAAACGGTTGGCGGAGAATGTCATGCAGCCCATATCATATAATCGTATTGCCAACCTCATCCGCTCCACTGGCACCAGTATTGCTGTTTCGTCTGTAAGCGACTATGTGCGCTATGCACAGGAGGCTTGTATGCTGTTCTCATTGGAAAACTATGCATCCAAGTTCGTTGAGAAAGAAACTGTGAAAAAACATTATTTTGTTGACAATGGTCTACTGAGCATCTTCCTCTTTAGCGGAGAGACTGCCCTGCTGGAGAATCTCTGCGCCATCCATCTGCGCAAGTTGTATGGTGACGCCCTGTGTTTCTACAACAAGAATGTTGAAGTGGACTTCTTGGTTGCCGACGAAGGCTATGCCGTCCAAGCCTCTTTTTCCATTTATGGTGATGGAATGCTGGACACATTTGAGCGTGAAACCAAGGCGTTGAAACAATTGGATGGTTTTCTGTCACTGCGTCGTATGGTAATTGTCACTTATGATGAAGAAGGTACAGTCTCGTTAGATAACGGCAAACAAATCGAAGTCATTCCTGCATGGAAGTGGTTGTTGGAATAAAAGGCGGGCTATCTTCCATCCGTATTCATTCTGCCTCGGGCAATGTGTTTGTTGCCCCGTCGGGTAGGGTGGCCATAATTTGTGGTTCATTTTTAGTATCAAAATAGCATTAAATTTAGCAATAACTGTATGATATTAAAATAATTGACTTTTTATATTTTATCTCAAAAATGAACGTTATATGAGCGGAGTCGTTAAAATACGAAATTACTCAATTGCAACAATGTCATATTCTGTTGACTAACTTAATATATTTATTTGACTATGATTTCAGAAATGAGCGACAAGTTTTGGACACCCTACCAGTCGGGGCGCGTTCTGTCCGTACGATATGTAGTTTAATTTGTTGACTAACTTATAATATTATAACCTTACCGAAATACAGACTCACAGAAAGAGAAATCAAAGTGTGTGTGATGATACGGCTTAATTTCATTGCTTCGGAAATAGCCGTCCTCTTAAACATATCGCTACAGCGTATAACCAGCATAAGAAGTTGTATAAACATGAAACTTTTTAAGAAATCGGGAACAAAATAATTCGATTCGAGACTTACAATGCTAAAATAACGCTGTTGTGTATTATGTGTATTATTGTACATAACGTATTGAGTGTAAACAGGTTGTAAAAGTTGTTTTCCGGAGGTGTGTATTATGTGTATAAAGATTATTTGGGAAATTTATTCTCTTTTGTTACTTTTGTACAAAATTTAAAACGATCTTTAAACATGAATAGAAAAACAATTATTAACTACAATGCCTTTTAATAATGTCGGCATTTGCCGGAAATGTGACAGCCAACAGCGCTGCCGAAATGAATGCAAACTTTTCCAGTGTGAGCCAAAACCGCATACGTATAGATTTGCATGTAGGTTATTACAATCCGACGAATATAGATAAAGGCATCGGCAGATCTCCTGTTCAGATACCATCCATATATATGGACGGACATACAGTATATCCGGACGGCTATTCTTTCGACGAAATTCAATTAGTGTCAATAGACGAAAACGGAGATTATTATACCGTATATTCATCCGAGGTGGCCGAAGATGCTGAGACAATAGAAATCCCGAATTACATCACAGATGAATACGAGATACGTCTCTGCCGTGGCGGGTACTATTTTTATGGAGATATAACAATATAAAAAAACAGAACGCATCGTATTTATAATGCGGTTTCGTCAAGCAGAATGAGCAGAGGCGAGGCATCGCCACTGTAAAACAATCGCTTTTCAAAAGCCTGATACCATGAGACGTTTGTGGTGTGTGCCAGAGTTTTCGCGTTTTCCGGCACACCCTTTTACCCTCCTCGGATTGGGGCTATGCACACGCTGCACTCTATCACTGCGTTGTGGCCAAAATTCCGAGAAAGCCGTTAGGGAAATCACCTGCAGTCATATACAGCAGAAACAAATAGGACAAAAGCGAATCCGGCCGCTTGATATTGTCGGTAATTTATTCATTTTTTTAATTTTTCAAATATGAAAAGAAAAACATTTTCATTTGTTGTAGGTTTTATGATTGTGGTAGCTGCCGCAGGCGCATACCACACATATCTCCACAATTCCGCCGCTGAAGACGGCGATCTGTTAATGGCTAATGTCGAGGCATTGGCTGATGGTGATGTATCTGCATCTAATACCGGACCTGGAACTCCTTTCAAATGCAATGGTGGCGGGCAAGGCAAGTGGTGCCTTTGTACAAACAGTCATCCATGTACAGAAACACCGTGTTGATGATTGCCAATAAGTAAAAATGCGGAGTATTATCACCCGTAAAGGATTATTTCATATTTTTCACGATATATTACATCATCATGACATATAGATAAATCTGTTGTTGCGGGTGGTAATGCTCTTATAAAATTTAAACAGTCTGATATGAAAAAAATATTTGTTATATTACTATCTTTATCTTTTGTTGCCTGCACAGACAATAAAATCCAACAGGAAGCCGAGACACTGAATTTCAATATAGAACGGAATGACAGTGTCAGCTCTGATTTTGTTGAGTTTACAGATTTTTTAAAACTCAACGAGGCTGACCATGTTTCGGTCAATGCTATAAGCAAACTGCTGATACACAATGATACCATCTACGTGTTTGACAAATTCGGCCAGAATACGGTTGTTGCATTTGACATGCAGGGCAATTACATAAGAAAATACAGCCGCCGCGGAAAGTCCAAATCAGAATATATACGTCTGTTTGATTTTGATGTAGACGACAGCTATGTGTACTTGTACGACAGGATGCAGAAGAAGATGTTGCTTTATGGGCACGACGGAAAATTTGCGAAGGCAATCAAGACAGACTTCAACGGCGATGGCTTTGTGACGCTGAAAGGCAACCGGTTTCTTTTCAGCCTCGGGCGTGACAATGGCGGCGAAGAGCTTTGTCTGACAGATTCTGTATTCAAGATACAGGATGTACTTCTCAAGTATGATAAAGACAACAAAGCCGACCTTCTGACAGGCAATCTTTTTCAGAAGTGCAATGATACAATATACTATAACCGTCCACTGAATGATATTGTTTATAAATTTACCCTTGATGGTGAAAACGCAGGAACATACCGTCTCGACTTCGACGGCAGGAACATCCCTCGGGAACGACAGCACAGCTATGTGAAGTTGACAGAAAGCGGTGACGAAAGCAAGTATGTCTATACCGAGGAGTGTCCGCTGTTTGTCAACAACAAGATGATAGGACAGGTGTACAACCGAGGGAAGAGAGGTGTGATATATTATGACTTGATGAAAAAGGACGGTGGCATAAACGACTGCGAAAAGAACAGTCGTGATGTGCAGGACATTATGGTACCTTTGCATGTAAGTGACATCTACATCATTGGTTATATCAACCTAACGATGCTGAAGTTCATGAAAACTACCGGCGGCATACCAGAAAACATGGTTGAATATATGCAAGATGGTAATACTGTGCTGGTTTTTTATCAGATGAAGAAATAAAATTTTGTTTTTTTAAACCTACTTATACTTTGGTTTATTATGAAATATAACGATATAGGCAAACGCCATATTAAATGGGTATTTTCCACTGTTCTGTTCATCATTGGCATGAGTGCCTGTAATCATAATGAGAGATATAAAGAGACAATCTTGAAGATGACGTCCAGGCCGGTAAATCTGTCAAAAGATAAAATGGAACTGGTATATTGCAATACTAAAGATTCCACTACACAAAGTAATATGGATGAAACAAAAGAATATCTTTGGGTTGTCTATGCCGATTCTTTTGTTTGTTCTTCTTGTAAACTGAGTGAATTACACTATTGGAATGAATTTATTTATGAATCGAAGAAAATGTCTGATAATGTCGATTTCTGCTTTATTTTTTCGCCTAAAAAAGAAGATGAGAATACCTTTATGTTTACAGTAAGGTCTTTGAAATTTGCAACTTCCATTTATTTGGATTCTTCAAATTCTTTCCATCATAATAATCCGCAGATACCAAACGACCAGAGATTTCATACATTCTTATTGAATGGGGATAAGAAAATATTGCTAGTTGGAGATCCTGTAAAGAATGAAAAAATAAACAAACTTTTTCAAGAAATCGTTGCCGATAATAAAAAGCAATCGCTTTTCAAAAGCCAAATACCATGAGACGTTTGTGGTGTGTGCCGGAGTTTTCGCGTTTTCCGGCACACCCTTTTACCCTCCTCGGATTGGCTATGCACACGCTGCACTCTATCACTGCGTTGTGGCCAAAATTCCGAGAAAGCCGTTAGGGAAATCACCTGCTGTCATATACAGCAGGACAAAAGCGAATCCGGCCGCTTGATATTGTCGGTAATTTATTCATTTTTAAAATCAAATGTAAAATGAAGACAAAAATTATAAAGGCAACACTCGCAATAGTCTGCGTTGTTGCAATGGGAGCAGTAAGTTGGAAAGCCTACTCCACACACAACAACGGTATTAACGATGCCAAATCGTTACTTTTGGGAGATGTAGAAGCATTGAGTGACATTGATATTAGCGGTTGGTTGTCACACATTACTAATCCTATAAAGTATTATAACCAAAACACATGGATTAAAGAAGATTTAGACTGCGAAATAACAGAAACGGAAAATTCAGGTGGTGTAAGTGGAGAATTGACTATTGGTGTTAAAGGTATCGCAGATGTGACAATTGGTGCCCAATCGGGAAGTACAACAAAAACAACCACGTATCCAGGGCATTATATTTCTTGCACATATGATGAAGAGGATGGAACAGAACCACATTGTGATTCTACTGATTGTGAAAGAAAATAATTGTTGACATTTTGTAACAAACTGACTAATTCATTATAAAGTAAATCAATTATGAAGTTTCTATATATTTCTTCGTTTTGTTTATTGTTTTATGTCATGGCCTCATGTAGCAATAAACAGGTTACTTTCTATCATTCAGAGGATGAGATTTTAGAAGGCTGTACGGTAATAAATATCTCCGACATAAAAGATTCTTCCGTTATCGCCTGCTCCGATATATTCTCTGAGGTAGAATATATTCCATTGGAAGATACTTTTAACTCAACTGTAGGTATGATTGAAAAACTGGCTGTAACGCCCGATGGTGATATGATTGTGTTCGACAGGAGAAATGGAATTATTGTCCGTTATAACCGTGACGGACACTATATGAATAAGATAGGAGAACGGGGACATCAAAAGAATGAATATGTGCGTCCTATAGATATTGCCTATGATCCGTATAATAAACAGGTGATAGTCTGGGATAATGTCAGAAAAGCCCTGCTATATTATGACATAAAGGGAAATTTGGTGAATAAAAAAGAGTCGGAACAATGGCATGGAACTTTGGAGGTTCTTGACAGTAACAGCATTGCGGTTTGTAAATCATATGAAATAAAAGACCGTCCGTATTCATTCAAATATTTCATAATGGATAGAAATGGAAAGATAAAGAAAGAGTTTGATGAATACAATACCATTACAGAATTCCAAAGGTCTTCCAATCGTATATTTTCAAAATGTGACGGAAAACTTCTTTGTCACACGGAATATTCATCAAACATATTTGAACTTCGAAACGACTCACTCGTTCCGCGCTATCATCTGTCGTTCGGAAAGAACGGGATTCCTGAAGATTGGTTTGGATATAATGAAGATAAGTTTCGTAAAATGTTGCATAGAAACAAGAACACCACTTATTGCACAAGATTTTTTGAGGCCAAACGATGTTTTGTCACTACGATATGTCGGGATTTTCTTTATCTGTGCATCAAAGATAAAGAAGAATATGGCGGTAAGGTACATGCAGGATATAATTTGAGAAACGATCTTTGTGGAATCAAGGTTATAGACGAAGCCGGTGGAATAATGAATATGCCTACAGTTCTGCCTTTGACTGTCGATAATGGAATATGCTATTTTGAGGTAGAGCCGTCATTGTTTGCAACTTTTACAGCCAATCTTAAAAATATCAAGAAACAGCTGGAAAGTAACAGGCAATACAAAGGCGAAGGTATTGATGACAAGGACATTCGGAAATTTGAACTACTGTCAGAAAACAATAATCCTATAATTGTAAAATGCACTCTAAAATAACATTTATCTGTATTATCATGTGTATCATGCTTGTATTGATACACATGGTTTATGCCTTCCGACAAAGAAAAATGGATGAAGAGTATGAATTTCTCAAATCTGTAAAAGTAAGTATTCCTATAGAAAACATGACTGTATTCAAACCAAAGAGAAATATTCGAACTTATTCGGAAAATAAAAATGAGAATTATAAATTCATAATATATCATGATTCATTACAATGTTCAAGTTGTGAGTTAAAAAGACTGACAATATGGAATAGCATTATTTCCAAAACAGAGGCTTTTGGTATAAATATGGATTATTATTTTATATTCTCTCCACTTAAAGGAAGCGAAGATAAATTCAAATCTAATTATTTAGACAGTCGGCTGCTATATCCTATATATATAGATACTGAATATAAATTTTCCAAAGTAAATCCTTTTATTCTTAAAAAGAATAGATACCATTGTTTTGTTCTTGATAAAGGTAATAGGATTGTATTTATTGGAAATCCTACAAAAAATATGGATATGGAGAACAAATATCTGGAGTTTATAGAGAAGTTAAAATTACAATGAATATGTCCTAATAATTGATAATCAGTAATGACAACAATCAATACAAAAACAAATTCATGCCTTCATATCAAAAGCAGAATTATAATTTTGTTGACCAACTTATATAAAGTCAAACTTTCATTTTGGATGAAAGCAACAGAGTGGTATTGGTAGGTAATCCGCTAAAAAACAAAAGAATATATGAAATGTTCCATGACATAATGAAAAAAAGGCCCAATATATATGGCAAGCTCAGACCTTTCAGAGAACAACAAACAGCATACAACAAAAGGGAAATCGTCTAATCGGTTTCCCTTATTTGTTTCCGCTTGCCTGAACAGTTTATGCCCAATATAAAACCTGTGGTGCAGACATGTAAATGACTGTAATATACAGAAGCGATGTAATTGCCTGTATTTTTAATTTTTCACACTTTTCCCACGAAATATCCTGCCGGTGTATGTATTTTGTTATTTTTTATATTATCTTTGCAAAATAAATTTTTTATTTTGATTCAGAAAACAGATATGAAGAAAAAAATATATATATTACCGTTTGTTGTTTTCATAATTTTAGTTATTTCTGCATGTGTTGACAGGCATAAATCCGAACAGTTGCTTGATGCCGCAGAGCTATTGATGGAAAGCCGTCCCGATTCGGCTTTTACGATGCTGTCGTCTGTATGTGCATCGCCCGACAGCCTGCCCAAGGCACTGCGCATGCGCTTGGAGCTGCTGAAGGCAAAGGCACAAAACAAGATGTTCGTACCGTTCACCACAGATTCCACAATGGCAGCCGTGGCCGAGTGGTACGACCGCCACGGAAACCGCAGCCAGCGGATGACGGCACACTATCTGTTGGGATGTGTATACCGCGACCTTAATGACGCGCCCATGGCGCTTGATCAATACCACGAGGCAGTATCTCTGGCCGACACCACAGCCGGTGATTGCGACTGGCATACACTCTGCAGGATACACGGACAGATGGGAACACTGTTCAACAAAATGGGCTCTCCGGAATATGAACTTGAAGAGTGGGAGAACACTTATGCAACCGCCATGAAAGCCAAAGATACGATAATGGCATTTAACGCTTATGCCCTGAAAGCATACGCCTATTTCAATATGTACAAAATGGACTCTGTCATCAGCATAACCGACAACGTGGTAAGGATGTACGAGGGGCTCGGCCGCAAGGATTTTGCGGCAGGCCATCTTCCGGCTGTGATAGATGTATATCTTCACCGGAAGAAATATGACAAGGCTAAGACGCGCATGGACTATTATGAGCGTTATTCCGGATTTTTTGATACAGACGGGAACATAGAGGCTGGAAAGGAATCGTACTATGGGACAAAGGCAAGATATTACAACGCCGTAGGACAGGCAGACTCCGCATACATGTATCTGAAAAAACTGATAAAGTTCAAGGACAACATACAGTGTGCCGAAGTGGCATACCGCGAGCTTATGGCATACTATGAGAACCAGCTCCGGGCAGATTCTGTAGTAAAATACGCGAGACTGTTCTGCCGGATGAACGACTCGTCGGCAATAGTAAGGTCGGCGGAAGCAATCAACAAGGCAAAGGCACTGTACAACTACAACAAAGCCCAACAGACAGCGAAGGACAAGGCGGCAGAGGCCGACAATTACCGCTTCCTGATTATATGTGTGATATGTTTCGCCGTCATTGCTATAGTAGTACCGTATAGGATGTACAATGCAAGAATGCGAAGACAGCGTATGGCATATACAGAAATGAACAGGAAGTACAATGGCATCTGGGCCGATTGCGACAAGGCTGCAAGTGATCTCCAGATGATGGAATCGGATTTCGAAAAATACAAGGCCGTAAAGGAAAACGAAATAAAGGAATTGAAAAAATCCATCTCCGCCTATCATGACTGTTGTATTGATAATGATGTTACAGAAAACGAGCGGACGCTAAGAAACAGCGAGGTCGCAGTAAAACTACATTTACTTGCAGCAAAGGGAGATGCAGCTACGGAACAGGAACTGTCTGCCGTCATTGCGCTCACAAAAAACATTCTTCCGGATTTTTATAATATTATAACCTTACCGAAATACAAACTTAAAGAAAGAGAAATCAAAGTGTGTGCGATGATACGGCTTAATTTCATTCCGTCGGAAATAGCCGTCCTCTTAAACATATCGCTGCAGCGTATAACCAACATAAGAAGTTGTATAAACATGAAACTTTTTAAGAAATCGGGAACAAAAGAACTCGATTCGAGACTTAAAATGCTAAAATAACGCTGCTGTGTATTTTGTGTATTATTGTACGTAACGCATTGAGTGTAAACAGGTTGTAAAAGTTGTTTTCCGGAGGTGTGTATTATGTGTATAAAGATTATTTGGGAAATTTATTCTTTTTTGTTACTTTTGTACAAAATTTAAAACGATCATTAAACATGAACAGAAAACAATTATTAACTACATGCCTTTTAATAATGTCGGCATTTGCCGGAAATGTGACAGCGGACAATAAGGACAATGTGGCAGTGAATGTAGACCTTGTCGATAAAGGTCAGAATCGCATCTATATAGATTTGCGTGTATTTTATGAAAATCCGATAGAAAAGGGCACAGGCATCGGAAGATCTCCAATGCAGATACCATCCATATACATGGACGGACATACGGTATATCTGGACGGATATTCTTTCGACGAGATTCAATTAGTGGCAAAATACGAAAACGGAGACAGTTATACTGTATATTCATCCGAGGTGCTCGAAAGTGCCGAGACGGTGGAGATTCCGAACGGCTTTGCCGGTGAATACGAGATACGTCTGTATCGCGGTGGTTATTATTTTTATGGGGATATAGTAATATAGATAACCAAATGAAACAGCCCGCATGACCATTCTATAAGCGTTGTTGCAGCCGATGGCTTGGCCAGTGAGTTGTATTGCAGTTTTTCTCTGTAAAATAATAGTTTAGTAGTAGGACTGATACCATGATTATCGTGATGTGTGCCGTATAGTTTTTTATTTTTCCGGCACACATCTTTTTCCCGAAATATTCGGCATCATGTATTTATACAATGGATATATGGTGAAACCGACCGCCGGAACAGAAGTGTCGGTTTTAATTAATCTTTATAAACAATAAAAAGTTGAAAAGAAAGCGATGTATAAAAAATATATTATTTTTGTTTTGGCAAGTTGTCTTATAATAAATGCCATAGCAATGCTGTCGGGATGTGACAGCGGAGAAGATTCTGTAAAAGAGACATTGGAGAAAATGCGGTCTCATCCTATAAATCTTTGTTTAAACAAGATGCAATGTAGGATACAGGCTGTTGATACAGTTATTGTAGATAGTGTTGAACCGGATTTGCGATTTGTTGTATATGTCGATTCTTCAGAATGTTCTCCTTGTGCATTGGACAGAATGTATATGTGGAATGATTTTATAGATGAAGCAAAACTGTATGATGGAAAACTTAGATACGTTTTTATAGTAGTTCCTAAAAACGCTGAATCACTTATGGATATTTACCTTTCCATTGAGTCATCTGGACTAAAAAGTCATGTGTATATTGATACCGCATATTATTTTAGAGCGGCCAACAGAGAATTTCCAAAGAATAGTAAGTTTCATCAATTTCTTTTGAATAAGCATGACAGTATTTTGTTCGTTGGTAATCCTTTAAACAGTAAAAACCTTGAAGATATTTATAAAAGGACAGTAATGTCCATAATAAAGTATTAATTTAAACAATAATCAATTATGAGAAAAAATTCTATTTTATTGCTGTTTGTGCGATGGTAATCAGTGGAGGAGCTGTTTGTTATAAAACAATTCCAAGTAGCTCTGAAAGTAATTTATTTATTGAAAACGTAGAGGCATTATCTGCGTCAGGTGAAAGTGATGCCGGTAAAAAGCTTACATGCTATTCTTCGTGGACTGGTGAAGGTGGAGACCTAACTGTTTATAAGTGTAGTCCATGTGGATCTGAGGTAAAATGTAAATCCGCATCAGATAAAGATGAGTGTAAGTAAAGTATTATAAAAAAATGGAGTTGGCCATGTGATATATGACCAACTCCATTTCAGTGTTAATTCTAAAAAGTATTTTTATGAAATTATCTTTTTTATATTATATACCATTGTTATTGTTTGTGTCTTGTGGCTCAACCAAACAACGTACTTGCGACCTGTCGGAATACAAAGTAAAAAATTGCAGGATGGAATCTCATTTGATAGATTCAATTTTGGTATATCCTGAAAGCATAAATACATTAAACGATAAGTTAATTATAATGGAACCTCAACGAAAAGATTCTTTAGTCTCTATATTTTCATGTGACAATTTTGAATACGTCTGTTCAAGTATAAGTAAGGGACATGCGAAATATGAAATGGTATCTTTGCGTAATGATTATTTTTCTAATACAGATTCTTCGTTTTTTGTACTTTCACGTAATATAATAAAAGAATTTTTATTAAAAAAAGATACTATCCAATTTGTAAACGAACATATAATAAAAATTCCGGACGCGTTGAATCATGTTCTAAGAGTTGGAAGAGATGTTTATATTACGTCTGGATTCACAGACGGAAAAGGAAATGAACATTTATTATATAAAGACGGACATTATTCCGGTTTTGGAGATTACGCAGCCCCTGCATTGAAGGGCAACGATAATTTCTTTTTTAATAGTTCAATATCGGCAGGGACAGAGGGAAAGAATGTTATTTGGGATTTTCACAGATGTCGTGATTTGATACGTTGTTATGACCTTCAAGGGAAATTATTAGAGGAAATAAGAATAAAGAATACCAACAAAAAACGAATTAAAGATGAACATGAATACTGTTATTATAAAATAAAATGGAATAGTTCATATATTGCCGTTATGTATAATAATTCAGAAATAGGTATAGACGGTTTTTATGAGTTGGATAACGAACAGCGACCTCGAGAAATGCAAATCTGGACATGGGATGGGATATTAAAGCAACGCTTGACCTTTGATATTCCAATTGATAATTATTGTATTTCAGAAGAAGGTATTCTATATGCAATAATATCAAATAAGCCGAATGTCATATATACTTATAAATTAGATTACTAATATCCATCAAAGGAGTTATTTTAAGTTAGTCAACAAAATAAAGCTGCATGTTCTTTGAAGTTAATCACAAGGTTATTACCCATAGTCGCCAAAGCACGATTTACGGCATAAGGGAGTTGGTCCGAAGTAAGATAATTCCGTGGCAGGACAATGTAGATACACATTAAAAAATATGGCATATCATGATAATTCAACTTCATCAACATGTAATATGAATTATAATTGAAGCCATCGGCAAAGAAATGCTTTATAAAAATGCAATAACATATTGGAAGAAAGAAAATCAAAGATACAACATAAGGCGAATCCTGCCGTTTAATTTTTTCGGTAAAATATTAACTCTTTAAACATTAATAAATTATGAGACAAAGAAAGTTTTCTATCATTGGAGGTTTTATTATTATGATAGCTGCCGCAAGCGTTTATCACGCATATACTTCCTATTCTGTCGCTGAAGACGACGAATTGTTTATGGCTAATGTCGAGGCATTGGCAGATGGTGATGTCATAATCCCCCAAACATATTCAAGTATACACACCCCTTGTTATGAAAAAATAGAATACGAAGGAAAGATTGTTACCCAACCGACAGGTGAGTATAGTGCAAGTTGTTATTTGGATCCCAATTCTTCAAATACAGAATGTCATTCACATAGCTGTTCTTCTTGTTCATCAGATCATACAGATGACAACTAAAGTTCATATTAAAAAGCAAATGAAGCGAGGTTATATTTTTCTACTTATTAGTTCGGTTTTGTTACTACTGACAAATTGCAGAAGTAAGGAATCTATATTGGAGGAAGCACCTTTGATAGATATTGCCGGATATGAGAATAACACAATAGATTGCAGTCAATTCATATCTGATATTGATACATTGCTACTTTCGGTGGATAGCACGTGCTATGTGTCTCAGATACAGGATTTTTGTATGAATGATTCTTGTATCTATATTTTAGATAAGGACAAATCGGTGTTCGTATTCAATTCTCTCACAGGAGAATTGAAAAATAGTATAAACAAGATTGGTCGTGGACGTTCGGAATATTTGGACCCCAAATCAATATCGGAATTTGAAGGATGTGTTTATATTCTTGATTTCGGTGGGCGTTGTGTATTAGAATATGATGCTGAATTGAATTTCTTGGATAGAATAAAAATCAAATTCACAGCTATTGACTTCATGAAAGTAGACGATGGCTTCTTGTTTTATAATCTCACGGCAACTGACAAACTGAAAAGGATTGTCCATACTGATAATAAAGGGAATGTCTTAAACAGTTTTGCATCGTCCCAGTTGAATATCAACACCATTCTTACAGAAAGAATATTTTGTAGCAGTGGGAACGATGGGTTTTATATATCAGAGCCTGTTTCCGATATAATTCAAGAGTGGAAAGATGACACCGTTGATGTTGCTTTTTTCTACCTACTATTAGTAGGTAACCTTGCAAAAATGAAGAAACAACCAAACTTTTTTAGAAATCAATTGACGATAATAAGAAATAATCTATCATGACAGCGCGTAATCAACACCAACATAAGTGCATCAGTGCTACATTCGGCCTGATGCTTCTCTTATTGTTTCATGCTTGCGACAAGCCGCCTGTTACGGCGGTGTATTACGCAGGCGACAGTGAAATCACGGAGATATGCCTTGAAGACTGGAATGTAGCAGGGCCCTTCACGATGCAGAATGATTCTGTGGTGATGCGTGATTTCGCTGCCAGCCACAGTTTTTCTTTGCCGGTGGAAAAGCCTGATACAGCGATAAAGCTGTGGCACAAAGGTCCGTATCATCCCCGATACGGCCAGCTGGACTTGAGAGAGGTGTTCGGCATAGGTGTCACAGACACCACGCGAATACTCGAAAGAACGGTTACTTACCTTTCATGCACCATAAAGGCGGATAGAGCGAAAGACCTGTTCCTGTATGTGAATACCAGTATGAGATGTAAAGAATATGTGAACGGTGATTCGCTGACGCCTGTGAATGTAAAGGAGATGAAAATATATCCTGTTCATCTTAAGGCCGGCGACAATACCTTGTTGGTAAGGGCACAGGGCGCAAGAAAGAAATATTGGTATGAGGCCACGCTGTACGACAGCACGAGCATGGCCGGGCTGTATGCCGAAGAGCATACGGGAAACATCGTTAATCCTGTCATCAGCAACGACAGCATTGTGCTGACAGACGACCATCAGGCCGTTACAAACAATGATATAAAGCTGTTTTTCAGCGATGTTTATGGTAACAAGACTTCGGAGACGGTGCTCAGGAAAGGCATCGTGAAGTACTGTGTTCCCGGATTGAAGGCTGACAGGGCCTATATATGCAGTATGGTGATAGGCGGCGACACAGTACGTCAGCCCGTGATGACATACGCCATAGAGGATGTGGAGGCCAGATTCACGGCTATGCGCGACTCGCTGTCCACGGGGCATCCGCGGGCTGACGAGATCGATCAGTTGCTATACCGCGTATGGAAGTTGGGTACGGTTACGGGGAAGATGCGGGAAGACAGGTGGTATCCGTTCAAAATGCCTTGGCTGGCGTATCAGCTTGAACATGTCTTCGCGCATATTGACGGCACATATGGAAATGACGCCAATGAGTATAACTTCAAATATCTGACCTACCGTTCCGAACTTGACGGATGCCCGCAACGATATATATTTGTCACTCCGAACAATGTGGATCGTGGCAGGAAATATCCGCTTGTGGTAGTGATGCGCCCGTGCAGCGAGAAACGCTATCATCTGTTTTTCAGTCCGCAGATATCCCATCAGTTTGTGGTAAACGATATGCAGGCCGTGGCCGACAGATACGACTGTTTCGTGATAATGCCCGAAGCAAGAATGATGCTCAATGAAGACCTGACGCCTTTTGCCGAGGCCGAAATGCGGCTGGCTATCGCTGATGCCCGTGAACATTACAATATCGACCCTGACAGGATTTACCTGCACGCCAACTGCAGCGGAGGATACAGGGCGCTGCGCATGGCGACGCAAAACCCGGACCTGTTTGCCGCCATCGCATTGTATGCTCCGGTGTATAGGCGTAACGACGAGGATAATGTGTATAAGGCATGCGCACCGGAAACCATGCTTGGAAATCTGCGCGCCACACCGCTGCTTATATACGGCGATCCGGCCGACACGCACAGCCCTTTCAGCGTGTATGCCGACCTTGTGGAAGACTGTGATAAATATCACATTCCCTACCGGTTGACCTTGCGGAGAAACTCGGGCCAGGGCTATCACGGTTATCACAGGCTCATTGTGGGACGGGATGCGTGTGACTTTTTCAAAGACAAGACAAAGGCACACCGCACACACGTGAAATACAGATTTCCCGTTAACGACACCACTGTGGCCGACTTCTATTCGCGTCCTTTCATTTATGTATATAATGCTGCCGACACATCGGCTGTCTACCGTCAGCTGGTGGCAGACGTGCGTAAGGAGTATGAGAGTTATCTCTACTCAATACTTCCCATAGACAGGGACACAGTGACGTGCCGGATGCCGCTTGTGCCCGACACAAGGGTTACGCGCCGCATGCTCGCGGAGAAGAACGTGCTGCTCATAGGTGAGAATTTCGGTTGTCATAATGTCAGGGCGTTTGCAAAAGAAGTGATAAACGCCAAACCGCACGTCAAGGAGGACGAAGTTGTGCTGACTGCTACCCGAAATCCATACAACAGTGACGGAATGGCACTGCTGTACACCTCCGGCCGCGGCCCGCATTTCAAACATATTATCAACTATCCGTGGCGGCATGGATTCCGCAGGACGATGACTAAAGATAATGACAAGATATGACTTTATTTTAATCGCGATACAAAATATAGTGTAGAGTATGCCGAAAATCTATAAAAGAGTAGGCAAAATAATTTTTTGTAAATATAATGAAAACAAAATTTTTAAAAGCAACACTCGCATTAGTCTGCGTGGTTGCTGTGGGAACAGGAAGTTGGAAGTCTTATCAGGCTTATGTTATGAACGGAAACGAAGTGGATGCCTTGCTTACTGAAAATATTGAGGCATTGAGTGATGATAGTGATATTAGAGAATTCCGCACTCAGAAATGTTACATGACCGAGGAAAATAAAGGATCAAATGAATACATTTGCCCAAAAGGGACAAATTCTTCAAAAGTATACGATTGTCCCAATGAATTAGATAAAGCAGATCCTTATTCTGCTTCAGGCTTTTGTGTCATAGAAGTAAAAAAATAAGAGATTAATGGTTTGTTCTATTTAGACATATCTATTATTTCTAAGAAAAATATCTAAGACGAACTACTCAAAGTTTTGCAAGTTCCAATCTTTCTCAAACAGAAAGATTGTACTTGCAAAACTATGATAAAAATATTGCAAATAATATGAAAAGGAAACTATTATATATCATTATTGGCATCACGTTATTTGGTAGTTGTAAACAAGCATCCGAGTTTTATAATCCGGATGCTACTGTCAGTGTTAAATATAAGATGCCTACCGATACTATCTATTACAACAAAGAAAATGAAATATTCTCAGATATAAGACATTTAAGTAACATTGACAATTATCTCATCATAACTCAAAAAAGCAAAGACACTCTTTTTCAAGTATTGAATATGAAGAATGATTCTGTTGTTGCTGGTTTTGGACGTGTTGGGCATGCACGTAACGAATTTATTGCAACTCCCCGAGCCGTATACTGCGGAAGAGATAAAAATGGCTCACCCCTGCTGTACGTGCTTGATGGCCTATGCACAAAAACTATTGATATAGAAAAATCCGTAGAGGCAAACGAATGTATACTTACCAATATAATAAAGGAAAATGTAGATAGGTATTTTTATAATGTCTATCACATCGGTGATAATTCAATGTTTGTCTATAAAAGAGTAAGTTATAAGGATGCCCGTGATGCTGTATATATAGCACCACAATACTATATGATGAACGGTAAGACAAAGTTTGAATGGAATATATACCCCAATATCATAGCTCCAGAATGGACAAACATGGTTGATGCAGCTTATTCGAGTGATATTTGGATAAAACCCAATGGATCGAAAGCCATCAGTGTGTCTAACTTTATAGATATTGTAAATATATTCGACTTTTCAACAAAAAAAATGTTGGGCGTTATTAATCCGGATTGCTACACATACGATTTTATTGAGCAAGAGGGTAGCGAAAGCACGATAAAAGAACATTTGAGGTATTTCAACACTTCTGCATGCGTAAATGATGACTGCTTCATTATATTGAAAGACGGAAATCTTTATAAAGATATTATCGGAGAAAACGATGAAAACCGATGCTCATTCATCCATTTATATGACTGGAACGGGCAATTACAAGCTGCTTATATGTTGGACCAAAATATAATATACATAGCTTATTACGATAAGAAAAAACGTCTCTATGCCGTAAGCAGTGAAAACAAATTATATAGATATACACTAAAATAAGAATGAATATGAACTATAGAAAAATCATAATCTCTATAATGACAGTTTTATTGTTTTCATGTAATAACAACGATAGAATAATAAATGAAGTAAAAGAGTTGTCACACCGGAAAATTACATTCTGTGATGGCTACAAGGAACTTCCTTGTAACAGTAAATTATCATTGGGCAATTTAATCAAGCAAGACATAAAAATAATAACGTACATGGATAATATATCTTGTACATCATGTGGCATCAAGACGCTTAAATTATGGCAAAAGGAAATAAAGGAATTGAATAAAGATGTGGCGTATATAATAATCTTACATTCTGATTATGACGATAAGATATTTGAAATGACAAAAAGACTGTCTTTGGATTTCCCACTCATGTATTATGATTCAAAGGTTTTTGAAGAAAGAAACGGATTGAAAGGGATTTTAGCCTGCAACAAGACTTTTTTGTTGAATAAAAACAACGAGATTATTCTTGTAGGAGAACCTTTTGGGAGAGAGAAGTTAACAAATTTATATCGGAAACATATAAATTCTCTAAATATGACATATTACGACAATTTAATTTCATCAACATGTAATATCCTAAAACAAAAAAGTAGTGATGAAAACAATAAAGTATCTTTTGGCAATATGCCTCTTTCTTGTTTCGTGCGATACGGAAAAGAAAGTAATCGATTTGTACGACATTGATGTCGACACCTCGCTTGACACTGAAGACATATTCTCTTCCGTAAGCTTTGTGCCGCTGGAGACCACTGAAGACTGTCTTCTGCGCACTCCGAATGTTTTTGCGGCCGATGACGAAAACGTGTTTATCTGGGACCGGAACAACATTTACCGTTTTGCGCTTGACGGCAAGTTCCGTAACCGCATAGGAACATTTGGCAAGGGGCATGGCGAACACGGAAGCCTCAATTCGGCCAATTACGATAAGAAGCACTGGATTGTATTGTTGGGGACCCGTGACGGTTTTATCTACAAGTATGACATAAACGGAAATTATTTGGGCCGGTTTCGGCTGACAAGCAAAAAAGAAATGCTGCAGGCGGCAAGATGGAACAGCGACCTGGACTGCATGGTGTGCGAGGTGCGGAAATACACTGCTGACGGGTTGACAGTATACTTGAAAACGGTATCTGCCGATGGCGAAGAGCTGAAATCGTATACCGTATATTCGGATAAAGAGAAGATAGGCGTGTCGATGTACAAGACAGGAATGTTGCGCAACGGCATCGGCGGCGCGTATTTTAAGCTGCCTTTCGACAATCGCCTGTTTCTCCTGTCGTCCGAAGGCCTGTCGGTGGAGCTGACGCTCGACCAGGGCAAAAACACTCCATCGAGAAGATACATTGAGGATATGGAATACCGCGAAATGAACAGCGACTCGCAGCACCATATCGACAAGATGGTGATAACCGACAAGTACATCTTCCTTTCCATCATACAGAAAAGGGCGTGTCAGGAAGTGATAGTGTCAAGGGAGACGAATACCGTTGTATACAATTCTGTGTATAGTTACGGCCCGGAACGACACATACGCATACCGGGAATGGCCGAGACCACTTTCTGGCCGTGGGTGAGCGACGGCAACACGTGTATGGATCTGCTTCATGTCGAAGAAATGGGAGAGCAGGACCTGCAAAGGCTTGGCATTGACATCGCGGCAGCCGAGCAGATGGGAATGGGATTGAACCCGATATTGGTGATTGCAAAACAATGACTAAAGAACCTGTGAAACAATGAACATCAACACAATCAATAATATAATAAGGTATGTGCTGGCCGGATGCTTTATCCTTTCCGGTTCGCTCAAGGCCGCAGGCCTGCGTGCCTTCGAGCAGGAGGTGCAGCTGTATGGTGACGCATATGTGGGCGGATGGGTGCACGACTATGCTTACGGGATAGCCATTGCGGTCTGTGCGGTGGAAATTGCTGTGGGCGTCGCTGCATTGTGGCGGCGATTTGCCCTGGTGACGGGAATGGCTTTTTTGGCAATGCTGATTTTCTTTGTGTATCTCACAGGCACCAATCTTTTCTTACCTACAATGATGGGAAGCATAGAGACATGCGGCTGTTTTGGCGAGCTGGTGCACTTCACGCCGGTGTCGTCGTTCGTGAAGAGTGCCGTGCTGGCGGTGATGGCCGCTGCCAACCTGTATTTTATTCTGAAGACCGAACGGATTGTGGCAAGGACCGGACGGGAAAATAGACGATGAGAATGGGAAAGGTTTTTAGAATCATGCTCTACGCTATCACGGCTGTGCCTGTGCTTTACGCACTGTGGCTGCTCGGACGGGTGTTTGTGTTCGACTATTTCACTGTGCCGTCGTCATCGATGTCGCCTGCCATCATGCCCGGCAGCAAGGTGATAGTGAACAAGCTGCTCTTTGGCCCGCGTCTATACACCGACCTGCACTTCACACGCGACGGGCAGGAGCTGCGGGCCATACGGCTGCGCGGGCTGCGTGGCATACGCCACAACGACATTGTGGTGTTCAACTATCCCGTACACCACTGGCGCATATCCTTCGTGATAAACCACGTCTACTGCAAGCGCGTGGTGGGACTGCCGGGCGACACGTTAAGCGCTGTAAACGGCCATTTGCATAACAACAACTACTGCGGCAAATTGGGCGATGAGGACCGGCAACGGCAACTCGCCGGCAAGACAGTCAAGGAACTGAAGCACTATCGGGTGTACGACGTGGCACCTCGTCGCGACAGCCTGTTTGCATGGAACATCAAGGACTGGGGCCCGCTGTATGTGCCCCGCAAGGGAGACATCATAACTCTCACCCCGCGTGAAGCCGTGCTCTACCGCCGTATACTGGAGTGGGAGACCGGTGCAAAGATAACCTGTAATCGGGACAGCATGGCCGTTTTTGCAGACGGCCGGCGTATAACTACCCACCGGTTTCATCATAATTACTATCACATCTGCGGTGACTATTCGCTCGACTCGTCCGACTCGCGCTATTGGGGCTTCGTGCCCGAGGAGTATATTGTGGGGATTGTGACAAGAATTGTTCTGCCACAAAAAGAGAATAAAGGCAACTAAGGATTAATGAAATGTTACAGAATCATAAAAACAACATACAACAAGAACATAACAAAATGAACACCATTCCACAAACAATACTTGTAGTCCGTAGATACACTGCCGCCCTCATCATCCTGCTGCTTGTCTGCCTTACCTTTCAGCCGGTGGAACGGCGGTGGGCCGAAGCCGAGGTTTGGCTTGCCGGCGGCACAGTCGTGCTGCTTGCCGTAGGGGCTGTGCTCGGTGTGATGACACGTCGGAGGCCGGCGTTCACTGTCACCGATGCGCTGGTGACGGTGTGGTTCGCGTTCTATGCCGGCATGATATGGACGGATGGCGGCGGATATCCATGCAGGACGGAATTTCTTCATACGGTTGTTGTGTTTTTGCTTTACTTCTCGTTGAGGCTGCTGTTCGGCGTGGCGGGCATGTCGGCGTGGATGCTTGTTGTATGTATCATTGCCGGAGGATGTTATGAAGCGGTGGCGGGCGTGGAGCAGATGGTTAACGGCACGAGTCGTCATTCGCAATATATGCTTACGGGCAATTTTCTTAATCCCGGTCCCTATTCGGCATATCTGATGATGGGATTGGCCGTCGGGTTGGCAGCCATGCGGGAGATAGGTAACCGGAAAGTTTTCGGAACGATGCCGTCGGTTGTGCCCGGGCGTATTGCAACGATGTTGAAAAATACAGAGTGGAGGCACGTTCTGGCTGTTGCAGTTCTGATAATGGCTGTTGTCCTGCCCGCCACGTGGAGTCGCGCCGCCTTCGTAGGACTTGCAGTGGTAGCCCTGTGGATATACCGCCGCCATTACCGCCGCTACCGCTTTGCGGTGTGGGGAGTGCTGGCCGTGGCGAGCATAGCGTTTTATCTCGTAAAGCAAGGTTCGGCCGACGGACGGATGATAATATGGCAGGCAGCTCTTACCACATGGCTCGACAGCCCGTGGCTTGGTGTGGGCACGGGCGGATTTTGCCATGCCGTTGCCGAGGGTATGGCGCGTATGCACGAATGTGGTGTCGACCTGTCGTCGGCCGGAGTGACAGATAACGCCTACAACATTCTGCTGAAAACGCTTGTTGAGCAAGGTGTTGCGGGAGCCGTATTAGCCGTGGCACTCTGCGTGTCGGCCATGATTTCGCTGTACCGCAGCTGCCGGCCGCTGTTCTATGGCATGGCATCGCTGCTGATATTTTCGATGTTTTCCTATCCGTTTGACCTTCTGCCATATAAGATTATAGTTGTGATGACGGTGGCATGGAGCGAGTCGTCAGGAGGAAAGGCGCTGTTTGCCATCGGTAGGATAAAGACATTGTTGATGGCCGGTATGTTGGCTTTTACCGGAAAACAGATATATGGGATGGTAAGGGAAAGCTACGAGGCCGACAGTGAGTATGCCATTATCAGCGGATTTCACAACGAGGCGTTCATCGAGGACTATTATGAACTTCTGCCCGTGATGAGCGACAATGCCGAATTTCTTTTCGACTTCGGCAAGGCCTTGAACACAGCGAGGCGTTATCACGACAGTAACGATGTCCTGCGTCGCGGAACAATGTGCAGTGCCGATCCGATGTTCTATGTGTTGACCGGCAACAATTATAAAGAGATGCGGCAGTATGAATTGGCTGAACAAGCTTATAAAAAGGCGTTCGCTGTCATGCCCAACAGGCTTTATCCATTGTACCGGCTTATGTTGCTCTACAAGGAGCAGGGTCGTCAAGATGACTGCGTGATAACAGCGTATATGATAGCCAATTTTAAAGAGAAAGTGACGTCGGAGGCGACAAATGAGATGAAAGGCAATGCCTGGTGGATAATAAAAGAATCGGAACAGGTATGTCCCCACGGCATGGTACCAAGTCGATGATATTACAATTACACTGCACTGTCCTTGCACTCCGATTGGACCGCAATTAATTCCGTAACAGAAATGCCAGTATCACGGTACACCTTGATGTTTCTGTCGCGGTCAGACGTAAAAGACATTTCTCTATATGAATTGTGTGGTTAGTATCTATTGCAACAACCCCATATGTGGTAACTAAATAATAAATTGATTACGAATTGATGAGAAAAATTTTTAATTACATATCATCTATGTATTGCCTTTCGTATACCTTGATATTCTTTTCATGCAAGGAATATCAACAGATTCAGGCTGATATAACGGTAACTATTCCTAACAACAAAGAGCATTTGGAACTACAGGATGTCTTCACCGGTTTTAGCGTCATAGAATTGGAAAACAATGAAAAATGCATGTTGGGCAAAGTCGAGAAAATGCAATGTACGGACAGTATGTTCTATATATTTGATCGGAAAGCTATGCCTTCTCTCTTTGCATTTCATAAAGACGGTAAATTCAGCCGGAAGATAGGAGATTGTGGAAATGGTCGAGGCGAGTACCAGAACATTGTTGATTTTACGGTGGATGAGCAAAAACAAAGAATATATATACTGAGTGAGTTGCCTACAGTGATTGTTTACAGCACAAATGGGGATTTCATAAAAACAGTACGGTTGTCAAACAAATCGTTTTTCAGAAACATCTTGAAGATAAAGGATGGATTTATATTTTCCACAAACCATTTAAGAAGAGAGGAATATGAAAGGGAGTCGTTGCTATACTTCTTTGATGACGATTTCAACATGACGGATAGGAAACTTGGTGTGCTGCCAAAACCGATGTTCCAACCGCCATTCGTTAGATACCCCTTGCAAAAAGACGGTGACACCGTTTGCTATTACGATAACTTCAACACCTGTTTTCATTTTTTCTCAATATCAGACATCTCAAAGCATAAATCCGTTGCATTATATAACGATAGAATTTCGACCTATGAGGATGTTATTAGCGAGAGGTTTTTTAAAAACGCAACTGACTATGACGAGATTACACGTGAATATTATGCAAATGGAACAGTATACGGATGGGGTAATTTTTTTGGTGTTTACAATATATTTTTGTATGATACAAAGAGAAACACATTAAAAGTGAGCCGTTACACTGATTGGAATCCAAATATTATGGATTACCGTGATTGTATATTCTATTCGGTTATTTCGCCCGATGTGTTCCTTAATCCGGAAATGTACAAATCGAAAAAAACGAGCCGACTATTGGAACGATTGAAAGATTCATTGTCCAAGGATTACAGTTTCAACAGTAATTTTTGTATCCTATCATTCAAGAAAAAATGAAAAGATTATCACATATATTACTTGCCATTACTTTTGTACTCTTATCACTTATATGTATGATAAGATGTAAAAGAGAACCCTCTTTCCCTGAAAAAATTACAATTTCAACGAAGGATTTATATGTAGATACCTCCAAAAAATTTATATCTTCTAATTCTGGATTTTCGAAATATTGTACGAATTACGTTTTTATTCTTGATTCGTTGGATAATGTGAAGAAAGTTATAGGATACTTCCAAATGAAGAATGCAGATGTATGTAATTTGTATGAATAGTGATAATAAAAATCAATTGACATAACCACAGATGAAAAGAAAAAGATACCGAATAAAGGTTTCGTCGACTGTGATGCTGTACTTGCTGTGTACGGCAGGATATGCCCAGCAGCTCACGTTGTCTGACGCGATAACGATAGCCTGCGAGAACAGCCTCGACGCACAGATATCGCGTTACTCGTACATGAGTAGCTACTGGCAGTACCGCTCGTTCAAGGCCCAGCTGATGCCCTCGGTCAACATCGGCGGCAAGCTGGGCGGCTTCAACCACTCGGTGGTGGAGGCCCGCGACCCTAAGACGGGCCGTGTGAACCTTGTGAACAACAACACGATGACCAATTCCGTGACGTTGTCCGTCGACCAGCAGATAGCGGCTACGGGCGGTAAGGTGTCGTTGCAGTCGTATCTGTATCGTCTGGATCAGTTTACCTATAACGAGAAAACGTATAATTCGCAGCCTTTGCGTATAAGCTATACACAGCCGCTGCGCTCGTTCAACACTCTGAAATGGGAGAAGAAGACGGCGCCGGTGGAATACCGGATAGCCGAGCGCACGTATATCACCGCCCTGCAGGACATAACGATAAAGGTTACCCAGCTGTTCTTCAACGTGCTGTCGGCACAGTCGGACTATAGACAGAGCATGCAGACGGTGAGTGACCGCGAACGGCTGTATGATGTGGCGCAGAAACGGCTTGCACTGACCACTACGACGAAAAGCGAGGTGCTGCAGATGGAGCTGTCGCTGCTCAACGCGCGCATGGCTGTGACTAAAAACAAGATAACGCTTGACGACGCCATGTACGAACTGTTTTCGTACTTGCGCGTGACCGACTACTCGCGCGCCGAGCTAATCCCGCCCTACACCGTGCCTGATATGACGGTGAGTGTGGACGAGGTGCTGCAAAAGGCCATCACCAATTCGTCGCACTCGCTCGAACAGAAGTTGCAGATGCTTCAGGCCGAAAAGGAACTGGCCCAGGCCAAATCGTCGCGCGGCATACAGATGACGCTGAGCAGCGAACTGGGATTCACGCAGACGGGGCATACTATGGATGCGGCATACAGCCGGCTGAGAGACAACGAAATCATAGGTCTGTCGCTCTCGCTGCCGATATTCGATTGGGGTGTAAGCCGTGGCAGGGTGAAAATGGCACAGGCACGGCTTGATATGGTGCGCACGAAGGTGGAACAGACACACATGGACTACATGCAGGATTTGAGGAAGAAAGTGACACAGTTCAACGCCCAGCCTCAACAGTGCCGCAATGCCCTGCGAGCGCAGGATATAGCCGAAGAGCGGTATGAGATTACACGCCGGCGATATGAGACAGGAGCCATATCGGTCACGGACCTTAACACTGCACAACAAGAAATGGAATCGGCCAAGGCGCAGTATCTCAGTCAATTGAAAACGTTTTGGAGCGATTATTATGCCTTGCAGAAATCGACACTGCACGACTGGCAGAGCGGACGTGACATTACGGTGGATTTTGATGAGCTGATGAAGTGATGAGACTGTAAAAGAACAAAATGACAATTATGTATATGATGAAGAAATATATAAAGATAATCGGAACTGTTGCAGTGGCCGTTGCCGCTATCGGTGGGATGGCTTACGGAATTTATGTGATTGGCCACAGCGAAAAGGCTGACGAGGGTGAAGACTTGCAGACGGCTGTAAGGGAAGAGACTGTAATCGAGGTCGACACGACCGTGTTGTGCAGACAGACGTTCCAAAAACAGGTGTTGTGCAACGGGCGTCTGGCAGCCATACGCCGTGCCGAGCTTATGTGCCCTAAGACGGGAGAGATATTGCAGAGCGTGAACGTAAAGAACGGACAGCGGGTGTCTGCCGGTACGGTATTGGCCGTGGCGGATACCCGTGAACGCAGGTCGGCACTCGAAAAATCCCAAAGAGACCTTGAGAAGGCCAAGGTGGAATTGCAGGACAAGCTGATAGGTTTGGGATATGACGGAATCACGGACAACGTGCCGGCTGAAGTGCTCCACAGAGCAGAGGTCACATCGGGCTACTACTCGGCAAGGTTCGCGCTCCGCACCGCCGAGCAGGCTCTGCACGACTGTAGTCTTAAAGCTCCGTTCGGTGGAAGGATTGCCGACCTTGTAGCCCGGCCGTATCAGCGCGGCGACAAGTTCTGTACGCTGATAGACGATTCGTTCTTTGATGTGGAGTTTAAAGTGCTGGAGGCCGAGCTCGTTTCCGTCAGAACGGGTACGCAGGTCAAGGTGTCGCCGTTTGTCGATGGCGAACTGTCGCTTGACGGTACGGTGACGGAAATCAATCCCACCGTCGATGCCAAGGGGCTCGTCTCTGTCAAGGCGCGTATCAAAAACACTTCCGACCGGCTTATGGACGGCATGAACGTGAAAGTGACCATCGAGAACTCCGTACCCGACATGTTTGTAGTGCCCAAGGAAGCGGTGGTGGAGCGTGACGGATATCATGTCGTTTTCGTCTATGACAATAAGACGCACCGGGCGGTATGGACATACGTCGACATAATGTACGGCAATCTCACGAGTTTTGCCATAACGGGATGTGAGCGGAAAAACACTACGGTGAACGAGGGTGATATAATAATAACTTCCGGAAATCTCAATCTCGCGGACGATACGGAGGTGAAGATAAAAGAAGACAGAGGAAGTTAAGGAGTTGTCGATCCTGATAAAATAATATGTCTTTATGTTATATATGTCTTTAACTCCTTTAAAAATATGATTCATACCATCCTCCACCGCCCCATAGCCGTGACGATGACGCTGATAGCCATCGTCACTCTCGGTGTGCTTGCCCTCGGGCGCATACCGGTGTCTCTGATGCCCGATATCGACGTGCCGCGCATTGTGGTACAGATGTCTGCACAAGGTTGCTCCGCCCGCGAGATAGAGCAGAGCATGGTCGGTCCCATGCGCCGTCAGCTGTCGCAGGTGGCGGGACTGAAAGACGTGGAATCGACATCGCGCACCGATGCCGGCATAATTACGTTGACGTTCAGCCCCGGCAGCGACATGGGTCTGCTGTTTATCGAAGTGAACGAGAAGATAGACCGTGCCATGAGTTCCATGCCAAAGGAGATGGAACGCCCGAAAGTGATGAAGATAGGTGCGCTCGACATTCCCGCTTTCAATGTCGATGTGACCGGAGGCAAGCCCGAGCAGACGTCACGGCTGGTGAGCAATGTTATCAGCAAGCGTATGGAGCAGTTGCCTGAGGTTGCCATGGTCGACTACAGCGGACTTACCGGCACGCGGATAACGATACAGCCCGACGAGGCGCGTGAAAGTTTGTCGGGAATAACCAATGCCGATATAGAAAAGGCCATCAGCGACAACAACATAGTGTTGGAGACATTGAGTGTGCAGGACGGCATATACCGCTACAGCATCCACTTCGATTCGCAGATACTCTCAGTCCGTGATATAGAGAATATATATCTGCGGCACAACGGGCGGTTGCTGCAACTGAAGGATATATGCAAAGTGGAGGAGACGGCTGCCGTGCGCAAAGGCATTGTATCGTCCGACGGTAACGACGCCATAACAATGGCGGTGATTAAACAGAGCGATGCACAGATGAACGACTTGCAGCAGAGCATGGACACACTGATGTCGCAACTCACACGCGACTATCCCGAACTGCATTTTGCCGTAACACGCGATCAGACGCAACTGTTGTCATACAGTATGCACAATCTGGAGTGGAATCTCGTGTTGGGCATAGTCATGGCAAGTATTGTGTTGTTCGTATTCATCGGAGGCCGCAGACTTCCGATGCTTGTCGCAATATCCATACCGCTTTCACTGATACTCACGTTGCTATGCTTTTATCTCATGGGGATCTCGCTGAACATAATATCGCTGTCGGGGCTTATTCTCGGTGTGGGAATGATAGTGGACAACGCAATAATCGTGATAGACAACATTCTGCAGAAGGGAACTTGCAATGAGCACACTGTCAATTCGGCTGTGAAGGAGGTCGTAATGCCGATGCTGTCGTCCGTTCTCACCACCTGTTCGGTGTTCATCCCGCTGATATTCCTGAGCGGAACGGCCGGGGCCTTGTTTTACGACCAGGCCATGGGCATAACGATTGCCCTGTTCTGTTCGCTTGCCGTGGCGGCCTTCGTGGTGCCTGTCTATCATCTGCTGCTGTGCAGGAAATGCCGGCCGAGGGACTCCAAGGTAAATATGTGGCTGATGTCTTTTTATGAAAAGGGCATGCGCTACACGTTGCGCCATCCGAAGACCATGGCGGGCATATTCTCCGGATGTGCAGTGATGATAGTGATTCTGCTGCCTTTCATTCCGAAGGAGCGTATGCCGGAGACACCGCACGATGACGCGCTTGTGACAATAGACTGGAATGCCGGCATCGTTCCGGAAGAAAACAACAGACGTGTGAACGAGGTGTTGGGCCATGTGAAAGAATCTGTCAAGGCAAGCACTTCGATGGTTGGCGGCCAGGATTTCATGCTGTCGCACACGAAGAACATCACCGGAAGCGAAGCCGTGTGCTACATAAAATGCGCATCGGCGGAGGATTGTGATGTGACTGTGGAAAAGATGAAACGATACATTGCCCGGCATTATCCTGAGGCGAAAGTGGAGTCGGAGCTTGCTGCAAACATTTTTGACATGATATTCTCCACCGGCGAACCTGACTTGCAGATTCGTCTGCAGAAGCGTGAGGGTGGCAGACCCGAAGTTGCGCAGACCCGAATGGTGACGGACTCGCTGCAAAGGAGGTTCCCACGGACGGACGTACCGCCGGTTTCGACAGAAACCTATATCCGCTACAGGACGGACGCGGAGCAGATGGCATATTACGGAGTGACATACAGGCAGCTGTATTCACGTCTGAAAGAACTGCTCGGTACCGGCAATATATACGAAATAAATACTGGCGGCGAGAGTGTGCCGGTGGTAATAGGCGGTGGGGACAATGAGAGCGGCATGCTGCTGGGCAATACCATAACCAATGGCAACGGAACGGACATACCCTTGGCATATCTCGTGACGGAATCGCGCAGTGAAGACTATAAACATCTTGTTGCAAGTGCCGACGGCGAGTTTTCGGTGATAAACATAGACAATGCTTCAGACCGGAAATCCGAGGAGATGATGGAATATGTCACGGCGGTGACTGACGGCTCTCCCGTAAAAGCGTCATTCCGGGGCGGTTATTTCTCGTCACGTTCCATGATAGGCGAGCTGTTCATGGTGCTTGCCGTAGCGGTGCTGTTGCTGTATTTCATTCTTGCGGCGCAGTTTGAGAGTATCGTTCAGCCTATGATTATCCTTGCGGAGATTGTCATTGATGTGGCGATAGTGATGCTGGCGCTGTTTGTTTTCGGTGAGTCGCTGAACATAATGTCGATGATAGGCATCGTTGTGGCGTGCGGAATAATAATAAACGATTCGATATTGAAGGTCGACACCATAAACAGACTGTACCGCCGGCATGGCAAGGGTCGCTGCAGCGGCAATATTGCGCTGCTCAGGGCTGTCGTTGTGGCGGGACACCGCCGTCTGAAACCCATCATCATGACATCTCTGACCACGGTGCTTGCCATAGTGCCGTTTTTGAGTCGCGGCGATATGGGGTCGGCATTGCAATATCCTCTGTCGTTCGCAATAATCACAGGCATGACAGTGGGCACGCTGGTAAGTCTGTTCTTTGTTCCGCTGATGTATTACATTATCTATAGAAAAAGATGAAACACTCGTTCTCCATATTGCTTGTTTCATGTGTTCTGATGGTTATCGGCGCGGCGCTTGTTCCGCAGTTGGACATCAGCAACAAACCGCGGCCGGAACAGGGGAAGACTCTCACTATATCCTACAGATGGAAAAATGCCTCGGCCAAGGTTGTGGAACAGAACGTCACATCGCGCATCGAGGCCATGGTGAGTTCGGTGCGTGGAGTGGAAAAGGTATCGTCGGTGAGCAGATTCGGCAATGGACGCATCACGGTAGAGTTGAAGCCCAAGGCTGATGTGTCTGCGACGAAATTCGAGATAGCCTCTATACTGCGGCAGATTCGGGGCAAACTGCCCGAAAGCGTGTCATATCCGACGGTGTCAGGCGGTGAGGTGAGCACCGCGCTTGGCGACGACAACGAAGTGAAGCTGATACTTACATATATGCTGAATGCGGATATGTCAGGCGAGCAGATGCGGCAGATAGCGGAGAAAGAGGCAAAGTATGCCGTAGAGCGTATCGAGGGTGTGCATCATGTCGACATAACGGGCACCGTCTCTCATTACATGGAAGTGGAGTATGACGCGGAGCAGCTGGCGCTTTACGGCATCGGCAGTTCCGACATCATCGATGCCATACGCAATTTCTCAGGGAGAGAAGATGTTTTGGGTGAAGTGCTGACGGAAAACGGCAAGGTGGTCGTCCCGCTACTGTTGTCGTCGAAAGAGGAGCGGAGAAGGTTTGAACAGATGCCGCTGAAGAATATAGACGGCAAGATTGTATATCTCAACAACCTTGCATCGTGCTATATCCGTGAGCGGAAGCCGGGCAGCTATTATCGTGTCAACGGAATGAATACCATATATATCAATGTCTATGCCGACAAGGATGTCAATGTGGTCGGTGTGTCGGACAAGGTGAAGAGAGTGATGGAGTCTTCGGCATTCACTATTCATGCTTCACTGTCATACGACCGTGCCGAGGAGCAGATGAAGGAGTTCCGCACACTTGTGCTGCGCTCGTCGCTGACGTTGGTCATATTGTTGATGTTTGTGTGGATGTGCGGAGGGTTCAAATGGAGGTATCTTACAGTAATTACCGTATCTCTGCTTGCCAACATACTCATCGCCGTCATGTTTTACCGTTTGTTCGACATCCGGCTTCATCCGTTTTCCATGGCGGGGATAACCGTTTCGCTCGGCATCATAATCGACTCTGCCATCGTCATGGCCGACCACTATGCCTATTACCGTGACCGCAGGGCTTTCACAGGAATACTGGCCGCTATGCTTACCACTGTCGGGGCGCTGACTGTCGTATTCTGGCTGCCTGACTATCTGAGGCATGACTTGAGGGATTTTTCTGTCGTCGTGATGATAAATCTTCTTGTTGCAGTATCCGTGGCATTGTTCTTCACCCCTGCTCTTGTTTCACAGTTTGGATTGACAAGGAAGAAAACGTTTGTACCGAGAAATCTGCATACGCGGTTTGTCGTGTGGTTTTCGCGGTGGTATTCGTGCTATGTAGCTATGGTGCAGAGACGGTGGGTCCGTTGTACGGTGCTGTTGGTGTTTGCCGCCATTTTTGCCAGTTCTCTGAAACTGTTTGTGGACTGTCTCGATACTAACACATTCCGTCCGAAGGAGAAGGAAATCAAACTGTATATCCGTGCAAAGATGCCGATAGGTGGAAGCGTGCAGGAACTTAACGACAAGGTCAGGGAGGTCGAGGCTTTACTGTCGAAGTTCAAGGAGATAAAGCGTTATGAGACTTCGATTCGTCATAGCGGTGCCTCAATCGTTGTCGAGTTTAAGGACGAGGCTCTGGCAACAGGGTTTCCTTATCTTCTGGAAAGTCGCGTGATAGGAAAGGTGATAACCATAGGCGGAGCCGACTGGGCCACATCGGGGGTGAGCGATCGGGGATTCAGCAACTCGCTGAATCTGCAATACAGGGCAAACAGCATAGAAATAGCCGGATACGACTATGAGCGACTTTTCCGTTTTGCGGAGGATATGCTTCGCGAAATGCAGAATAACAGGCGGGTGGCCGATCTTGCCATAGTGACACCGGGGCACGAAGAACAGGAAGACGAGTTCTTTATGGAGTATGACCATGGCATGATGGCTGCTGACAGTGTAAGTCCGTATGAGGTGCATTCTTCACTTCAGAGTCTGCTGGCTGACCGTGAGACGGAAAAGATAGACATAGGAGGCAGACAGATGGCTGTGGTCGTTCATCCCGCATCGGTAAATTCGTTCGACCTATGGCAGATGGGAAACTCGTATGTAAATACCGGTGAACGTCAGATGCGTCCGTCGGGATTCATGGATATAAGCAGACGCAAGGCCAAGAACATCATTCCGAGAGACAACCAGGAATATGTGTTGCGCGTGGCGTTCAATGTTCTGGGGTCGTACACATACACCAGCCGTTATATCAAGGACATAACGGAGAGGTACAACAATATGTTTCCCGTCGGTTTCCGTTGTCTGGACAAGACATATGGTGCTTACGACGATGACGGAACGCAATATTGGCTGATAGGACTTGTAGCTGTGATAGTATTCTTTATTCTTGCAATACTTTTCGAAAGCCTGCTCCGTTCCCTTGCCGTCACTCTGCTTATCCCGGTGTCGTTCATTGGGCTTTTCGTTACATATTATGTCACAGGTGTGCCGTTCGGCACCGGTGGTTTCGCGGCTATGGTGCTGCTGGCCGGCCTGACGGTGAATGCAGGTATATACATTGTATGTCAGTATGGCATACAGCGCAAGCACGGACCGAAATACTTCGTAACGGCTTTCAATCACAAGATAATTCCGATTATGCTGACTGTTTTGTCCACTGTGTTGGGTATGATACCGTTTCTTATTGACGGCCCCGACGAACAGCCGTTCTGGTTCTCGCTTGCCGTAGGTACTATCGGTGGCCTGTCGCTCAGCATCGTTCCGATAGTGATATTCCTGCCGGTAGTGATGAAACTTGGCGTTTTAGTCAGGCCGGATGTGCACAGGTGAAACTGTACGGGCTTTGCCATCGTGGGAAAAACGTGGGCCTATTCTATTGTCAGTTCCTTGACAAACGGTTGGTCGAAGCCTTCCACATCCACTATTACGCGGCCTGTGCCCGATTGGGTGGTCGATTGCAGGCGTATCAGTCCCTCGCCGAAGTATGTGTTCAACTCAGTGGTCCGCCATGAGTCTGTGCGGCGCATGTCGCCTGTTTCGACGCCAAGAAGCCGCAGCGGCCCTTCCGTTCTTACGCTGAAACGTCGCGGCTGCATCTGCTGGATGCGTCCGAGACTGTCGGTGAGTGTGAGTCGCAGGGTGGTGGCGGTGGCACGGTGTTTTCCGGATGTTGCCGGTGTCATGTCCGCAGGGATGGAACTCAGGCGGACACAACCCTCGAAATCGAGTCTCGCGCCGGCAACGTCACCGTGATTCACGAGTGAGTCGCGCATCACGGCCACTCCGTTCTTGTAGCCCACTGCGAGCACCTTGCCCCGGCGTGCGGGCAGTTGCAGGGTGATGCAGTTGTCGGGATAATCCTTTGTGATGCGCGGTTTGAGAGGCAGTTGCGGGTTGCTCCACATCGGGAAGAAGAACTGTACGGAGTCGCATGTGGTGTAGCATCGTATCTGTACACACCGCGAGTCGGTATAAGGCAGGTCCCATGTGTCGGCCATTGGCGGATACTGCCAGTGGTCGGTGCCTGAGGGCTGGTCGAAGCAGTTGTCGCGGACCACCAGTTTCAGATACTCCTTGTCCGGCTGCCATGCCGTATGGTAATACGCAGCCTGCGGACGCTCTTTCAGCGTCATGTCAAACGGACAGGAACACCATCCTTTTGCCGGCCACGGTGACGATTCTCCGAGGTAGTCGACGCCGGCCCATACGAACGAACCGGCAATGAAATCGTTCTCTTCGGCAAAGTGCCACGGGTTTTCTTCGACAAAGTCGCGCACAAGGTCCTCGCGCAGTCCGGAATAGTATACAAATGCTTCTGTCACCATCATTTTACGGTGTGGACGGCGGCGGTGGTCGGCTATCATTCGGGGTTCAAGATAGTTGTAGCCTACAAGATCGGTCACTTCGCCGAACTTGTCCTGAAATCCTTGCTGACATGCCACGAGAGTCGGGCGGCCGGGGTCAAGACTCTTTACGATGTCGTTGAGCATGCGTGCCTTGTCGATGCCTTCATTGTCGCTTTTCCATGCTTCGCTCACTTCGTTGCCTATGCTCCATACGATGACTGACGGGTGGTTCCTGTCGCGTATGACCATGTCCGCTATGTCGCGTGCTGCGCAGTCGTCGAAGAATGGGGCATAGTAGCCCGATTTCCATTTGTCGAACGCCTCGTCAATGACGAGCAGCCCGAGCGAGTCGCAGATATCGAGAAACTCCGTCGACGGAGGGTTGTGTGAGCAGCGTATGGCATTGCATCCTATGCCTTTCAGTGCTTTCAGACGGCGTTCCCAATATTCTTCGGGTACGGCTGTGCCGAGGCTTCCGCAGTCCTGATGCAGGCACATCCCCTTGAGTTTCATGTTCTTTCCGTTGAGGAAAAAGCCTTTGTCGGCGTCAAACCGTATATCGCGGAAGCCGAAGCGTGTCCTTACCTCGTCTATCACCTTGCCTTTTGAGTTTTTCAGCCTGGTGACGAGGGTGTAGAGGTATGGCCGTTCCGTGTCCCATTTCTCACTGACTTTGTTCACTGTTCTGCCGTCAGTGTCAAGGATGGTGTTTGTTATGATGAAGCGTTTGTCACGGTCGGCGTCGGCTGTGTCTATCTCGGTCATGATATTTACAGTGCCGTCATCGGCTGTGGTCACGAAGACACCGTCGGTCTTTATATGTGTGGGTCCGGTCACGTCGAGCCACACATGGCGGTATATGCCCGAGCCGGTGTACCATCTCGACTGTTCCTCGCGGTTTACATGGACTACGATTCGGTTGGGGCCGTCGGAAAGTAGAAATGGCGTTATGTCGTATCCGAAACCTGTATAACCGTATACGTGATATCCGGCGCGCTGACCGTTGACCCATACTGTGGCACGATGGTATACTCCGTCGAAATGAAGCCGTACTTTTTTCTGCCTGTATGCGGAGGCCGGCAGACGGAAGTCTTTTACGTATATTCCTTGTCCGCCGGCAAGATAGCCGGCAGAACCGCCCATTTCAGGCTCGAATGGCAGTTCGGAACTCCAATCGTGGGGGATTTGAACGTTGCGGAATGTGCCTTGTCTGAGATTGGTATGTCCGGAGGTTGTACAGGTTGTGATTTCGCTTGCCGTTACCTGTGCCTGTTCCGGTTCGGTGTCGTCGGTGACCTTTGTCGTGACGGCGTTGTGTCGTGTTGCCGACAAAGGGTTGTCGCTGATGCCGAGTGTACGGAGGGTTTGTATCACATCTGATGAGTCCCGGCATAGCTTGAACTTCCAGTCGAGATCGAATGTCAGTCTTTGGCGCACGTCGGCAGATGTGGCTGTCAGAACTGTGAATATTCCTATTGACAGTAATAATAATGATTTTCTGTTCATGTCGTATTTCGGATTTGTTGATTGCGGATATACTCTGTGTGTGTAATGTGTACTTTATTCTGCAAAGTTACAGAATCTATACATGATAACGGTTTCCGGATGTCTCATTCTCTTGCCGTATTGTCTCATGTCTTCGAATGTTCATATGTACTGGGAAGATGCTATTTCCAAAGCGAATACTCAATTTAAATTCAAAGGTGCATAAGCGCAAAGATTTTTTATATACTTACGGATGAAAGAGAAGAAATTGTTGTAAAGACGTATTGGTAATGTAAAGCGGAGTATGTCTTATCTGTGAATGACATGTTTAATTAAGTTAGTAAACAAAATTAAACTATATCATCCTCCGGACAAAAGGTTCCCTGACAGAACGCGCCCCGCTGGGGCAACAAGCATACAGCCCGGGGCAGAGCGCAGCGGCACCCTGGGAATCGACATCGACAATCCCCGCGCCCTGCAAGGGCAAAAGCATAAAATATATGGGATATGAAAAATGTAATTATCTGATAATTAATGCTTTTGCCCTTTCAGGGCGAATAGGATAATAGAACATGATACCCAGGGTGTCGCTGCGCTCTGCCCCGGGCTATGTGCTTGCTGCCTTTTCAAGGCGCATCCATCCTATATCCGGACGATTATGTAGTTTAATTTTGTTGACTAACTTAAGTAAAATAACTTATATTACTTATCAATATAACTTATATTACTTATCAACATAACTTATATTACTTATCAATATAACTTATATTACTTATCAATATAACTTATATTACTTTATAAAACGATGGTATTTGTCAGAATCACAAGATAAAGGTGCTAAACTAATGGCAGAGCGAATAAAAGCATCTATTAAATCGCCAAAGATATAGGCTCTGCTAAACATATGTGTTATAAATGCATTGGGATATAAATCCGAAATCAGCAGCAAAATTGTATATGATGCAATTGATGGTTGGTATTGTCAGTTTTGTACACTCTGAAATTGATAGTAGTATTTATCGGATGATGATAAAGAGAAAGAAAAGAATAAACTTAGATCATTGGCAAAAGCATAGAAACATATGCAGGATAGAAAAATGAATATCTGATAATTAGCACTTTCGTTCTTTTTAGGTAGAACGTATAAATAAACAGCGCTACACATAAGCCGGTATGATTTTTTTCTTTGGTTTTGCAACAATATGGCACGGATGTAACTAAACGAAAGTACAGAAAAAGTATTTTGTAACGCATTTCTTATATCTAACGTTAAATAAGTCTGTAATCAATGTCTTTTGCTCCTAAATCTATTTATGTTGAAAATAAAGTATGTCACCTGTCATTCAATATGTATTTGGTTTTTTTGTATGGACGTGTCTTTTGTAAATCTAAAATGCTGTAGTGGAATTGAAAAAATAAAGAAATGTGTCTAAATATTTGGCAGATAGACAAATAAATTGTAATTTTGCACCCGCAAAAAGTGGCTTTAAGCCCGGATTGTAAGTTTAATTTAAAAATTTAAAACAAAAAAACAAATGATTATTGTACCGGTAAAAGAAGGCGAAAACATCGAGAAGGCCCTCAAGAAGTTTAAGAGAAAGTTTGAGAAGACAGGTGTCGTGAAAGAACTTCGTGCACGTCAGCAGTTTGACAAGCCGTCAGTTCTGAAGAGACTGAAGATGGAACACGCCGTTTACGTACAGAAACTCAGAAACACCGAGGAATAAAATATTCCTTGGAAAATTTGGTAGTTTGAATAAATTTCCGTAAATTCGTTGCCGAAAACAAGCAATGTGCAACGGCTTTATGATGATTGGACAGTTTTTGGACTACTTGCACCACGAGCGTAACAGATCAGAGCAGACGGTGCAGAGCTACGAGAAGGATCTCAGATTCTTTGAGTCGTATTACAAAAGATTGGATAGTCATCTCTCTTGGGATTCGGTCGATGCCGATATAATCCGTGGCTGGATGGAGAGCATGATGGACAAAGGAAACACTGCTACTTCAATCAACAGACGGTTGAGTGCTTTGCGTTCCTTTTTTCGTTTTGCACTTTGCCGGGGATTGGTAAGCCGGGATCCTGCCCATGCCGTGAAAGGCCCGAAAAAGAGCAAGCCTCTGCCTCAGTTTCTTAAAGAAAGTGAGATGGACGAGTTGTTGGATGGTGACGGGATGTGGCGTGACGATATATTTGATGATGTTCGTGCGCGTACTATATTGGTTACTTTCTATGCTACGGGGATGCGTCTTTCCGAACTAACCGGGCTTGATGTGGCTTCGGTGGACTTTGTCAACAAGCAAGTCAAGGTCAGCGGAAAAGGCAATAAGCAACGTTTGATTCCTTTCGGGGAAGAATTGGAGACGGAGTTGCGTCATTATATATGTATGTGCGACAGTCTCTTCGGCGGTGGTGCCGGTGCGCTCTTTGTTACAGACAAGGGGACGCGGATGACTCAGGCACAGGTGCGGAATGTGGTGAAGAAGAATCTGTCAAGGGTTTCAACACTGAAAAAGCGCACGCCGCATGTTTTAAGGCATACGTTTGCCACGGCCATGCTTAATAATGGTTCCGGGCTCGAAAGCGTAAAGAAGCTGTTGGGGCATGAGAGTCTGAAGACAACAGAGGTGTATACCCATGCAACATTCGAGCAGCTTAAGCGAGTTTATAAACAAGCCCACCCAAGGGCGTAACCTTTAATTTAAAAAACAGGAGGGACTATGGAAATTAAGATTCAGTCGATTCATTTTGACGCTACCGAGAAATTACAGGCGTTTATTGAAAAGAAAATCGCCAAGTTGGAGAAATCATACGAAGATATAAAGAAAGTAGAGGTGCAATTGAAAGTTGTGAAACCCGCAACGGCTCAAAACAAGGAGGTCAGTATTACGGTAACGGTTCCGGGAAGCACCCTTTTTGTTGAAAAGGTGAGCGACACTTTTGAAGAAAGTCTAGACCTTGGAGTAGACTCAATGAGGGTACAACTGCAGAAATTCAAAGAAAAATTAAGGAATTACTAAAAAAAATCCCGAAAAGTTTTGGTGATTCAAAAAAAACACCTACCTTTGCAACCGTTTTCCAACAGACCGTAAATCGAAAGGTAGCGGTTGCAAAGGAACGCCTCTTTAGCTCAGTTGGCCAGAGCACGTGATTTGTAATCTCGGGGTCGTTGGTTCGAATCCGACAAGAGGCTCAAAGAGCTCAAGGATAGACGGAGGTCAATCTACATAGGGGCAAAACAGAAATGAAACATAAGGGTGGTTACCAGAGTGGCCAAATGGGGCAGACTGTAAATCTGCTGTCTTTCGACTTCGGTGGTTCGAATCCATCACCACCCACTCCTCAAAATTGAATTAAGGAGTATGCGGAAATAGCTCAGTTGATAGAGCACTAGCCTTCCAAGCTGGGGGTCGCGGGTTTGAGCCCCGTTTTCCGCTCTATGTTTGCTGTAATAGCTCAGTGGTAGAGCACTTCCTTGGTAAGGAAGAGGTCCTGAGTTCAACTCTCAGTTACAGCTCGAAAACAAAAATCAAAGATTATTCATTAAAATAAATAAATAAAAAAGCTATGGCTAAAGAGACATTTGTGCGCACCAAACCGCACGTTAATATTGGAACTATCGGTCACGTTGACCATGGTAAGACTACTCTGACAGCTGCCATCACCACAGTTTTGGCTAAGGCTGGTCTTTCTGAAGTTAAGTCTTTTGATCAGATTGACAACGCACCCGAGGAGAAGGAGCGTGGTATCACTATCAATACCGCTCACGTAGAGTATGAGACAGCTACTCGTCACTATGCTCACGTAGACTGCCCGGGACACGCTGACTATGTGAAGAACATGGTTACTGGTGCTGCTCAGATGGATGGTGCCATTCTTGTAGTTGCCGCTACTGACGGTCCTATGCCTCAGACACGTGAGCACGTGCTTCTCGCACGTCAGGTGAACGTTCCTCGCTTGGTGGTTTTCCTGAACAAGTGTGATATGGTTGAGGATGAGGAGATGCTTGAATTGGTTGAGATGGAGGTTTCTGAGATTCTTTCTCAGTATGAGTTTGAGGACGAGACTCCTATCATTCGCGGTTCTGCTCTCGGTGCCCTTAACGGTGTTGCCAAGTGGGAAGAGAAAGTTATGGAACTGATGAACGCCTGCGATACTTGGATTCAGGAGCCCCCCCGTGCTACAGACAAGCCTTTCTTGATGCCTGTTGAGGATGTGTTCTCAATCACAGGTCGTGGTACTGTTGCTACCGGACGTATCGAGACTGGTGTTATACATGTAGGTGATGAGGTTGAACTGCTCGGTCTTGGTGAGGACAAGAAGTCTGTTGTTACAGGCGTTGAGATGTTCCGCAAACTCCTTGACGAGGGTCAGGCCGGTGATAATGTAGGTCTGCTTCTCCGTGGTATCGACAAGCAGGAAATCAAGCGTGGTATGGTACTCTGCAAGCCCGGTCAGATCAAACCTTACAAGAAGTTCAAGGCTTCTATCTATGTACTGAAGAAAGAAGAGGGTGGACGCCACACTCCGTTCGGAAACAAGTATCGTCCCCAGTTCTATCTCCGTACAATGGACTGCACCGGTGAAATTTCTCTGCCCGAGGGCGTTGAGATGGTTATGCCGGGCGACAACGTAGAGATTACAGTAGAGCTTATCTATGCTGTTGCTCTGAACGTTGGTCTGCGTTTCGCTATCCGTGAGGGTGGTCGTACGGTAGGTTCAGGTCAGATTACAGAAATCTACGAGGACTAATATAAAAAGATAGGGCTTCCTACTTTGTGGTAGGGCCCTATTATACGGGATTAGCTCAGTTGGTAGAGCACTGGTCTCCAAAACCAGGTGTCGGGAGTTCGAGCCTCTCATCCCGTGCTAAAAAAGAAAAAACGTATGTTTAATAAGATAGCAAATTATTGCAAGGCTTGTTACAACGAGCTTGCTCATAATACCACTTGGCCGTCCGCGACGGAACTCACACACAATGCAGTGGTTGTTTTATCTGCTTCCCTTGTCATTGCATTGTTGGTGTTCTTGATGGATTGGATTTTTAAGAATTTCATGAGTGTTGTTTATTCATTCTAACTTAAATCTTTTTATTTGAGATGTCTGAAACCGGAATGAAATGGTATGTTCTTCGTGCCGTTAGTGGAAAGGAAGCAAAAGTCAAGGAATATCTTGAGGCAGCAATTAAACACGATGATGTGTTGTCTTCAAATGTAAGTCAGGTTCTCCTGCCTACAGAGAAGTATGCGGTGCTTCGTAACGGTAAGCGTGTAATTAAGGAGAAACTTTTTCTCCCCGGTTATGTGCTGATTGAAGCAAACCTTCAGGGCGAGGTCGCGCATACATTGCGTTTCATGCCCAATGTTCTTGGTTTCTTGGGTGGATTGGATAACCCCACGCCTCTACGTCAGGCTGAGGTCAACCGAATGATTGGATCTGCTGAGGAGGCTGCTATAGAGAATGTTGAAATAAATGTTCCGTATAGCGTTGACGAGGCGGTGAAGGTGACGGAAGGACCTTTCAGCGGCTTCAGTGGAGTAATCGAAGAAGTGAATGTCGAGAAACGCAAGCTGAAAGTGATGGTCAAGATCTTCGGACGTAAGACTCCGTTAGAGTTAGGTTTTATGCAAGTGGAGAAAGAATAGGGCGTGATTGTTACGGTGCGAACGGTTCTTTCTTAAATGGTCGATCGGATTACGGTCCGTGAGGCTGAACAATCAATTAATTATTAATAAAAGAAATGGCTAAAGAAGTTGCTGGATTAATCAAATTACAGATTAAAGGTGGCGCTGCGAATCCCTCACCTCCAGTAGGACCTGCGTTGGGTTCTAAGGGTATCAATATCATGGGATTCTGCAAAGAGTTCAACGCCAGAACCCAGGATAAGGCAGGAAAGATTCTTCCTGTTGTTATCACTTACTATGCAGACAAGTCATTCAGCTTTATAATCAAGACTCCTCCCGCAGCTGTTCAGTTGAAAGAGGCGGCAAAGGTTAAGAGCGGTTCTGCACAGCCTAACCGCAACAAGGTCGCTACGGTGACTTGGGAGCAGGTGAGAGCTATCGCAGAAGACAAGATGAATGACCTGAATTGCTTTACGGTAGAGGCTGCAATGAAGCTGGTTGCCGGTACGGCAAGAAGTATGGGTATCACTGTACAAGGGGAGTTCCCTGGTAAATAATTAATAACTTCAATTAAGACAATGAGTAAACTGACAAAAAATCAAAAGTTGGTGGCTGATAAGGTTGAAGCAGGGAAAGCATACTCTTTGAAAGAGGCTTCGGAGTTGGTGAAGGAAATAACCACAACCAAGTTTGATGCTTCACTTGATATTGATGTACGCTTGGGAGTTGACCCGCGTAAGGCAAACCAAATGGTGCGTGGTGTGGTTTCACTGCCCCACGGAACAGGTAAGGTGACACGCGTGCTCTGCCTTTGTACACCCGATGCTGAAGCTGCAGCCAAGGAAGCTGGAGCCGACTATGTTGGTCTCGACGAATATATCGAGAAGATTAAAGGTGGTTGGACAGATATTGATGTTATCATAACAATGCCGTCGTGCATGGGTAAGATAGGTCCTTTAGGCCGTGTGTTGGGTCCTCGTGGACTTATGCCTAACCCTAAGAGCGGTACTGTGACGATGGATGTAGCCAAGGCTGTCAAGGAGGTTAAGCAGGGTAAGATTGACTTTAAGGTTGACAAGGCCGGTATCGTGCATGCATCAATCGGTAAGGTGTCTTTCGACTCTGAGAAGATTTACGATAATGCTAAGGAGTTCATCCAGACTATCATCAAGCTGAAGCCGGCTGCTGCCAAAGGTACATATATCAAGAGTATCTTTGTTTCAAGCACGATGAGTCAGGGTATCAAGGTAGATCCTAAATCAGTTGAATAACTCGTTAAAAGTTACGTAAAATGAAAAAGGAATTAAAAGATACTATCATCGCAGAACTCGGAGAGAAACTGAAGGCATATCCTCATTTTTATTTGGTAGACCTTGCCGGATTGAATGCGGAGAAGACCAGTGAACTCCGTCGCAAGTGCTTCAAGAGTGAAATTAAACTGTTGGTTGTGAAGAACAACCTTCTTCACAGGGCTCTGATGGCTGCCGACGTTGATTTTGAACCGCTTTATGGTTGCTTGAAAGGCAGCACTGCCGTGATGTTCACGCAGACTGCCAACACTCCTGCCAAATTGCTCAAGGATTACAAAAAAGATGGCGTTCCTGCTTTGAAGGCTGCATATGCAGAGGAGAGCTTCTTCGTAGGTGCCGATAAACTTGAGGAATTGGCATCTCTCAAGAGCAAGAACGAACTTATCGCAGACGTTGTGGCTTTGCTGCAGTCTCCTGCAAAGAATGTCGTTTCAGCTTTGCAGTCAGGAGCAAACACTATTCATGGTGTGCTGAAGACTTTAGGCGAGCGTCCTGAATAAAAGAACTTGGCTTAAGCCGAAAAAGTTTCAACAAGTCATAAATAACCAAATTAAAAAACATTAAAAATTATAATAAAAATGGCAGATATTAAAGCTATTGCTGAAGAGTTAGTAAATCTTACAGTTAAGGAAGTAAACGAGTTGGCAACAGTCCTGAAGGACGAGTATGGAATTGAGCCCGCCGCTGCAGCTGTTGCTGTTGCTGCTGGTCCTGCTGCAGGTGGTGCTGCTGAGGCAGAGGAGAAGACTTCTTTCGACGTAGTTCTGAAGGAGGCCGGTTCTGCTAAGTTGCAGGTTGTAAAGGCTGTTAAGGAGGCTTGTGGTCTTGGTCTGAAAGAGGCTAAGGATCTCGTTGACGGTGCACCTTCTACACTGAAGGAAGGTCTGTCTAAGGACGAGGCTGAGAATCTGAAGAAGACTATCGAGGCTGCAGGCGCTGTAGTTGAGCTCAAATAATATTAGTGCACAACAGAATAACCTTGGTTAGGAATCTCTAAGTAGGAGATTCTTAACCTTTTTGTGTCTTTAACAAGACTCCGATTAATGGGGCGTTGCATGCCCAATCAAGATTAACATTTTATGGCTTCAAAATTAGTAGATAACAGAGTAAACTTTGGCAGCGTCAAGAATCCGATGCCGTTTCCGGATTTTCTCGATGTGCAATTAAAGTCTTTCAAAGACTTCCTACAGTTGGATACTCCGCCTGAGGAACGCAAGAATGACGGTCTGTATAAGGTGTTCGCAGAGAACTTCCCTATCACCGATACACGTAATAATTTTGTTCTTGAGTTCCTGGATTACTATATCGATCCTCCGCGCTATTCTATTGATGAGTGTCTGGAACGCGGATTGACATATAGTGTACCGTTGAAGGCAAAACTGAAACTGTATTGTACGGATCCGGATCATGAGGATTTCGGTACTGTTATTCAGGATGTATTCCTTGGCCCGATTCCTTATATGACGGCCAACGGAACATTTGTGATTAACGGTGCTGAGCGTGTTGTCGTATCGCAGTTGCACCGTTCACCTGGTGTGTTCTTCGGACAAAGTGTGCATGCCAACGGCTCATTGCTGTATTCTGCCCGTATTATTCCGTTTAAGGGTTCATGGATAGAGTTTGCCACGGACATCAACAATGTGATGTATGCCTATATAGACCGTAAGAAGAAGTTGCCTGTTACTACATTGCTCCGTGCCATCGGTTTTGAGACAGATAAAGATATTCTTCAGATTTTCGATTTGGCAGAGGAGATGAAAGTTAACAAGGCCAACATGAAAAAGGCCTTGGGACGTAAACTGGCGGCACGCGTGTTGAAGAGTTGGAATGAGGATTTCGTGGACGAGGATACCGGTGAGGTTGTTTCTATCGAGCGCAATGAGGTGATAATGGAGCGCGAGACGGAAATTACCGAGGACAATGTCAACGAGATTCTTGAAAGTGGAGCGCATACCATCCTTGTCCACAAGGACGAGACAGTAGCCCAGGATTTCTCAATCATTTTCAACACGTTGCAGAAAGACCCGAGTAACTCAGAGAAGGAAGCCGTGCTTTATATCTATCGCCAGTTGCGTAATGCGGATCCTGCCGATGATGCAAGTGCACGCGAGGTTATACAGAACCTGTTCTTCTCCGACAAGCGTTACGACTTGGGTGACGTGGGCCGTTATCGTATAAACAGGAAGTTGGGTCTGGACACTGAGATGGATGTCCGTGTACTCACTAAAGAAGATATAATCGAAATCATCAAGTACCTTATACAGTTGATTAATTCCAAGGCTACAGTGGATGATATCGACCATCTTTCAAACCGTCGTGTGCGTACCGTTGGCGAGCAGTTGAGCAATCAGTTCTCTATCGGTCTGGCGCGTATGAGCCGTACTATCCGTGAGCGCATGAACGTGCGTGACAACGAGGTATTCACACCGACGGATCTTATCAACGCCAAGACAATATCAAGTGTTATAAACTCGTTCTTCGGTACCAATCCGTTGTCACAGTTTATGGACCAGACCAATCCGCTTGCCGAGGTTACTCACAAGCGTCGTCTGTCAGCCTTAGGTCCTGGCGGTCTGTCACGTGAACGTGCCGGATTTGAGGTGCGTGACGTGCACTATACTCACTATGGACGTCTCTGCCCGATCGAGAGCCCTGAAGGTCCGAACATCGGTTTGATTTCGTCTCTGTGTGTTTATGCAAAAATTAATGAACTCGGATTTATCGAGACTCCTTACCGTAAGGTGGAAGACGGTATTGCCAATCTGAAAAATGAAGATGTGGTATATCTCACTGCCGAGGAGGAGGAAGATCATATCATCGGACAGGGAAATGCCCCGCTGAACGACGATGGAACATTTATACGTGATGTGGTGAAATGCCGTCAGGATGCCGACTTCCCAGTGGTTCCGCCTTCAAATGTTGACCTTATGGACGTGTCGCCGCAGCAGATAGCATCTATTGCCGCTTCGCTCATTCCATTCCTTGAGCACGACGATGCTCACCGTGCGCTGATGGGATCGAACATGATGCGCCAGGCTGTGCCGTTGCTGCATAACGAAGCTCCTATTGTAGGAACGGGTATTGAGAAGCAGGTGTGCGAGAACTCTCGTACGATGGTGACAGCCGAGGGTGACGGTGTGATTGAATATGTCGATGCCACAACGATACGTATCCTTTATGACCGTACGGAGGATGAGGAATTTGTCAGCTTCGAGCCGGCGTTGAAGGAATACCGCATAGCCAAATTCCGCCGTACCAACCAGAATATGACCATCGACCTTCGTCCGATGTGCAGCAAGGGACAGAGGGTGAAGGCCGGCGATATCCTTACCGAGGGATATGCCACCGAGAACGGTGAACTTGCTTTGGGACGCAATCTGCTTGTAGCTTACATGCCGTGGAAGGGTTACAACTATGAGGATGCCATTGTGCTGAATGAGCGTATTGTTCGTGACGATGTATTGACGTCTGTACATGTAGATGAGTATTCCCTTGACGTGCGTGAGACAAAACGCGGTGTGGAAGAATTTACAAGCGATATTCCTAATGTCAGTGAAGAGGCAACCAAAGATCTTGACGACAATGGTATTATCCGTGTCGGTGCTCGTGTTGAGCCGGGTGACATTCTTATAGGTAAGATTTCTCCTAAGGGTGAGAGCGATCCGTCACCGGAAGAGAAGTTGCTCCGTGCCATTTTCGGTGACAAGGCCGGCGATGTGAAGGATTCTTCGCTTAAGGCCAATCCGTCACTTACGGGTGTGGTAATCGACAAAAAATTGTTTGCCCGTGCCATTAAGACCCGTCAGACAAAACAGCAGGATAAGATTGTTCTGGCGAAGATTGACGAGGAATATGAGGCAAAGGTTGATGACTTGAAAGATATTCTCGTGGACAAGCTGCTTACTCTTACTGAAGGCAAGGTGTCGCAGGGAGTCAAGGACTATACCGGTGCAGAGATTATCACAAAGGGCAGTAAGTTCACCATGACCAATCTCAAGAATCTTGAATATGGTGACATACAGATAAGCAACTGGACAAACGACGAGCATGCCAATGACATGATTTCGAAGTTGATAATCAACTTCATGAAGAAGTACAAGTTGCTCGATGCCGAGATGAAGCGTAAGAAGTTTGCCATCACAATCGGTGACGAATTGCCTTCCGGTATCCTTCAGATGGCCAAGGTTTATGTTGCCAAGAAGCGCAAGATTGGTGTGGGTGACAAGCTGGCCGGACGTCACGGCAACAAAGGTATTGTGTCAAAGGTGGTACGCCAGGAGGATATGCCGTTCCTTGAGGATGGGCGTCCTGTAGACTTGGTACTTAATCCGTTGGGTGTACCATCGCGTATGAACCTCGGTCAGATATTCGAGGCTATTCTCGGTGCGGCCGGAAGACGTCTCGGCGTGAAGTTCGCTACCCCTATCTTCGACGGAGCAAAACTGGAAGACCTTGCAGAATGGACCGATAAGGCCGGATTGCCGCATCTCTGCTCCACACATCTTTATGACGGTGAGACAGGAGAGCGTTTTGATCAGCCGGCGACTGTGGGGATCACATACTTCCTCAAACTCGGTCATATGGTTGAGGACAAGATGCATGCCCGTTCCATTGGACCGTACTCGCTCATCACCCAGCAACCTCTTGGAGGTAAGGCTCAGTTCGGTGGACAACGTTTCGGAGAGATGGAGGTTTGGGCACTCGAAGCATTCGGTGCCAGTCATGTACTTCAGGAAATCCTTACTGTCAAGTCTGACGATGTTGTGGGCCGAAGCAAGGCTTATGAGGCAATTGTCAAGGGCGAACCCATGCCGACACCGGGTATACCGGAGTCTCTTAACGTGTTGCTCCATGAGCTAAAGGGACTTGGTCTGAGTGTTACCCTCGATTAATAAAAGTAAACTCTTTACATAACAATATACAATCAAAGTAAATATGGCTTTCAAGAAAGATTCAAAGATAAAGAGTAATTTTACCAAGATCACCATCGGTCTGTCTTCCCCTGAAGAGGTACTTGAGAGTTCTTTTGGTGAGGTTATCAAGCCGGAGACCATCAACTACCGTACCTATAAGCCCGAGCGTGACGGCCTTTTCTGTGAACGCATCTTCGGTCCGACAAAGGACTATGAGTGTGCCTGCGGCAAATACAAGCGTATTCGCTATAAAGGCATCGTCTGTGACCGGTGCGGTGTAGAGGTGACCGAGAAAAAGGTGCGCCGTGAACGTACGGGACATATAGAGCTTGTTGTTCCTGTGGCTCATATATGGTATTTCCGTTCATTGCCCAACAAGATTGGTTATTTGCTCGGTCTGCCTACTAAGAAACTCGATTCTATCATTTATTATGAACGTTACGTAGTTATACAGCCTGGTCTGATGGCCGGACGTAAGGACGCTGAAGGCAACGATGCTTTAGGCTCCAATATGTATGACTTGCTTTCAGAGGACGAATACAACGATATACTTGACAACTATATCTCTCCTGAGAACGACTATCTTGACGACAGTGATCCTAACAAGTTCATTGCCAAAATGGGTGCCGAGGCTATCTATGATTTGCTGACACGTATTGATCTCGACTCATTGTCTTATGAACTGCGTGACCGTGCCAACAGCGACTCGTCAATGCAGCGTAAGAATGAGGCATTAAAGCGTTTGCAGGTGGTGGAGGCGTTCCGTTCGAGCAAGGATGTGAACCGTCCGGAATGGATGATAATGAAGATAATCCCCGTTATCCCCCCCGAACTTCGTCCGCTTGTTCCGCTGGATGGCGGTCGTTTCGCCACAACTGACCTCAATGACCTTTATCGTCGTGTCATCATACGTAACAACCGTTTGAAGCGTCTGCTCGAGATTAAGGCTCCCGAGGTTATCCTCCGCAACGAGAAGCGTATGTTGCAGGAGGCAGTAGACAGCCTTTTCGACAACTCACGAAAGAGCAGTGCAGTGAAGAGCGACAGCAACCGTCCGCTAAAATCACTTTCCGACTCACTGAAGGGAAAGCAGGGTCGTTTCCGTCAGAACCTTCTCGGTAAGCGTGTGGACTATTCAGCACGTTCGGTTATCGTCGTAGGTCCTGAATTGAAGATGGGTGAGTGTGGTCTGCCAAAGTTGATGGCAGCCGAGCTTTATAAGCCGTTCATCATCCGTAAGCTCATCGAACGTGGCATCGTGAAGACGGTTAAGAGTGCCAAGAAGATTGTAGACCGTCGCGAACCGGTAATATGGGACATTCTTGAGAACGTGATGAAGGGTCACCCCGTGCTCCTTAACCGTGCCCCGACACTTCACCGTCTTGGTATTCAGGCTTTTCAGCCTAAACTTATCGAAGGCAAGGCCATTCAGTTGCATCCGTTGGCATGTACGGCTTTCAATGCCGACTTCGACGGTGACCAGATGGCCGTTCACCTCCCGCTCGGCAACGAGGCCGTGCTCGAGGCACAGATTCTGATGCTTCAGAGTCATAACATCCTCAATCCTGCGAATGGCGCTCCTATTACCGTGCCTTCTCAAGATATGGTGCTCGGACTCTACTATATCACCAAGATTCGTCCGGGAGCAAAGGGTGAGGGACTCACGTTCTATGGTCCCGAGGAAGCCATCATTGCCCATAACGAAGGAAAATGTGACCTTCATGCTCAGGTGAAAGTTGTAGTAAAAGACCTTGACGAGAACGGCAATCTTGTAGACCGCATGGTTGAGACGTCTGTGGGTCGTGTGATTGTCAACGGAATAGTTCCTGAGGAAGTAGGATTCGTAAACAAGGTAATCTCAAAGAAAAGTCTGCGTGACATCATTGCCGATGTTATCAAGACGGTTGGTTTTGCCGAAGCATGCGAATTCCTTGACGGAATCAAGAACCTCGGTTATCGCATGGCATACCAGGCCGGACTTTCGTTCAACCTTGATGACATTATCATTCCTGAAGAGAAGGCCGCACTTGTTGAAAAGGGTAATGAGGAAATCCGTCAGATTACGGAAAACTACAATATGGGATTCATCACCGATACCGAGCGTTACAATCAGGTAATCGACACATGGACCCACGTAAACAACGACCTCGGCAATGTGCTGATGAAAGAGATGACCGAGGCCGATCAGGGATTCAACGCCGTATTCATGATGCTCGACTCCGGTGCCCGTGGTTCTAAGGACCAGATTCGTCAGCTTTCGGGTATGCGCGGACTGATGGCCAAACCGCAGAAAGCCGGTGCCGAAGGCGCGCAGATTATCGAGAACCCTATTCTTTCCAACTTCAAGGAAGGTATGTCGGTACTCGAATACTTCATCTCGACCCACGGTGCCCGTAAGGGTCTTGCCGACACAGCCATGAAGACGGCCGATGCCGGATATCTTACACGTCGTCTTGTCGACGTTTCTCATGACGTCATCATCAACGAGGAAGATTGTGGAACGTTGCGCGGACTTGTTTGTACGGCATTGAAGAATGGCGACGAGGTCATATCGACTCTTTCCGAGCGCATTCTTGGTCGTGTGTCTGTACACGATATCGTAGATCCGACAACAGGTGAAATAATACTTCCTGCCGGTGAGGAAATCACGGAACCTATAGCACAGCGTATAGAAAATTCGCCTATCGAGAGTGTCGAGATTCGTTCGGTGCTCACATGCGAGAGCAAACATGGTGTCTGCATGAAGTGTTACGGCCGTAACCTTGCAACACGTCGTATGGTTCAGAAAGGCGAGGCTGTAGGTGTGATTGCTGCTCAGGCCATCGGTGAGCCGGGTACCCAGCTTACCCTACGTACGTTCCACGCCGGTGGTGTGGCTGCCAATGCAGCCGCCAATGCCTCGATTGTGGCAAAGAATGACAGTAAACTTGAGTTTGAGGAGTTGCGTACTGTACCGTTCGACGAGGACGGCCGCAAGTGTGAGATGGTTGTAAGCCGTTTGGGTGAGGTCCGTTTCGTTGACCCCAACACCAATATCGTGCTCTCTACAATGAACGTTCCTTACGGTTCTTCGCTTTATTATAAGACAGGTGATGTTGTAGCCAAGGGTGACAAGATTGCCCAGTGGGACCCGTTCAACGCCGTTATCGTGACTGAGTATGAAGGTCGTCTGAAGTTCAACGACGTGATAGAAGGTGTTACATTCCGTGCCGAGACAGACGAGACCACCGGACTGACAGAGAAGATTATCACCGAGTCGAAAGACAAATCGAAGGTGCCTACATGCGATGTATTCGATGCCTCAGGTGAGAAGATAGGTACATACAACTTCCCTGTGGGAGGTCACGTTGTCGTAGAAGACGGTCAGACTGTCAAGACCGGTGAGACGCTTGTCAAGATTCCTCGTGCCGTGGGTAAGGCCGGTGACATCACCGGAGGTCTTCCACGTGTTACCGAACTCTTCGAGGCTCGCAATCCGTCCAACCCTGCTGTCGTTTCCGAGATTGACGGTGAGGTGACGATGGGTAAGGTAAAGCGTGGTAACCGTGAGATAATCGTTACATCCAAGACCGGCGAGCAGCGCAAGTATCTTGTGTCGTTGTCCAAGCAGATTCTGGTGCAGGAGCACGATGCCGTGCGTGCCGGAACCCCGCTTTCCGACGGTGTAATCACTCCGGCCGATATTTTGGCCATCAAGGGGCCTACTGCCGTACAGGAATATATCGTGAATGAGGTTCAGGATGTGTATCGTTTGCAGGGTGTGAAGATTAACGACAAGCATTTTGAGATTATCGTGCGTCAGATGATGCGCAAGGTTCAGATCAATGATCCGGGTGATACGGCATTCCTCGAGCAGGAAGTTGTGGATAAGCTCGACTTCTCTGCCGAGAACGACCGCATTTGGGGCAAGAAAGTGGTGACCGATGCCGGAGACAGTGAGAATCTGCATCCCGGACAGATAGTCACCGCCCGTAAGTTGCGCGACGAGAACTCGTCGCTCAAGCGCCGTGACCTCCGCATCGTTCAGGTGCGTGATGCTGTGCCGGCTACGTCTACTCAGATTCTGCAGGGTATAACACGTGCTGCTCTACAGACCAAGAGTTTCATGTCGGCAGCATCGTTCCAGGAGACCACCAAAGTGCTCAATGAGGCTGCCATCCGCGGAAAGGTAGACCGTCTTGAGGGTATGAAAGAGAACGTTATTTGCGGTCACCTTATCCCTGCCGGTACCGGTCTGCGTGAATTTGAGAAGATTATTGTCGGCTCCAAAGAAGAGTATGACCGCATTCAGGCCAACCGCAAGAACGTTATCGACTTCGCAGCTGAGGCAGTTGTAGAGAATAAGGACTGAACAATATTACATAAATAATGCGAACTACCACTCAATGACATTGTGTGCGTAGAGAATATAAAAGCAGAGGTGTGGCAGTGCAATGGGCCATGCCTCTGCTTTTTCATATCTATGCTGTGAATCCTATGCGCATGGGGGCCGGAGCCGGCTGTTTCAAGAATGCGCTTGCTGCTTCGGATACGTCGCATGCCTCGATGGTGGCAAACAGATTGCAGTCGTCATCGCGGTGGGGAGCCGACATCACCCGCCGTGCCATGCTCTTTATCACTCCGTGCCGGATGAGGTTGTTCACCCATCGTCCGTTGCTGAAATATTCGTCGCGCTGTGCCTCGGCTCTCTCTATTAGCCGGCACAGTTCGTTGTCGGCCTCGGGCGTCAGGGTGTAGTTGTCGGCCTTGCACAGGTTGCGGGCTATTGTCTTTAGCTCCTCTGCCGTGTAATCCTCGAAGTGGAACACCAGCGGGAAGCGTTCTTTCAGCCCGGGGTTGAAGTTCAGCATTGTCTGCATCTGTTTCTCATATCCAGCCAGGATTATTATCATGTCGGGTTCGGGTTCGGTAAGTACTGTGAGCAGGGCGTTGAGCACCTCCTTGCCGAAGTCGTTGTTTTCTTTTGACACACTGTTCACCAGAGTGTATGCTTCGTCTACAAACAGCACTCCGCCACGTGCCATACGTATGGCTTTGGCGGTGTTTTTCTCGGTCTGGCCGATATATTCGCCCAACAGTTTCGACCGTTCCGTCTCTACGGTGTGCCCTTTCGACAGCAGTCCCATCTTGTGGTACATCCTGCCAACGAGACGTGCCACGGTGGTCTTTCCTGTGCCGGGGTTGCCAAGGAAGAGCATGTGATGACGTCGTTCTTTCGTGGTGTCGAGGTGCAGAGCTCTGCGCCGTTCTTCGAACATGGCCATCAGCCGCGCGTCCCTCAGCTCATTTTTTAGCCGGCCCAGCCCCACCATCTTTTCCAGTTCCTCCTCGGCCGACGGTTGGAGCGCTTCATTCGTATCTTTAGTTTCTTTCGTTTCTTCAGTTTCCTTTACTTCCGGAGATGTGGTGTTATCGGTTTCGTCGTGCTGGTCCAATTCTTTGGCTATAAAGTTTTCGATTGCTGTTTCAAGTGCGTCTTTCTCTTCTTCGCCTTTCGCGTGGATCTCCGTGTCGTCGGTCACGTCGTCTTCCGTTTTGAAGTCTTTTCTGTAGCCGGTGTTTTTGGGGTGGGGGATGGCATAGTCGTCCGTGCGGTCAATGGTGTGTTGCCTTATATCGTCGGTGAGCAGTTCGCTGTTGTCGATTGATGCCAGTTCAACCTTGTACGGCAGATAGTGGAACAGTTTTAGCTCGGCCTTTGCAAACATGCTTGGCTCGTTGTTGATATATACAAAAATGTAGTATACTCCGTTGTCCCACTCGTCTACCGACACCAGGTCCATCCGGCTGCGGCTGATGTATTTGTCGGGGGTGAACAGTTTTTTCACCCGTCCCATGTAGTGATAATCATCGGTGAAGGCACGCAGCTCTATGCTCTTTATTCCTTTTGTTTCTTGGCCGAAGCATATCTCTGTTGTCAGTCCGTGGTTGGAGTATTCGGATACGGTGTAGTTGCACTCGTCTGTGAGCCAGAAGCGCAAAATGGGATTCTTCATAATAACAAATGATTTTTAAAAGTTTGAAAAATGGAAATACCTGTTCTTGGTTTTCAATTTCCTGATATCGGAAATCTTGAGTTGGTGGATTTTTCCGTCAACGGATATTTCCGGTTGATGGAAAGAATCTTGGTTTGATTGTTCTTTGCCTTCCCATGTCGTTGGCAAAGACGGTATGCAAAAAATGTCAAAGAGCCAATAAACCATACTGCCGGCACACGCAGACATCATATATCCAATGCCCTTTGCGCCGTCATCACAGTCAAGTCAAATTATCCGTAAAGGCTTTACGTCAGGAAGCCGCGCGGCGTGTTGACTTGTTGGTTTTTGATTCTTTGATTGTCATTTGTTATTATGTTCAATGTTGTGTGCCACATCCCCTTGTCGGGAATAGACGCTGCAAATATATGATTTTTTCCGTTATCTGCAAAATAATCTTTAATAAAATGCTGTATGCGGTATCCCTTTTTCCACATTTGTATTATTTTTGTTATCTTTACAGCAGGAAATATACAGTCATTACATATATGGAGCATTCAGCAAATCATGTCGCTGTCAGAAGACCACTGCTCGACGTGCATACACATACGGTGGTCTCAGGACACGCCTATAGCAGTCTGCAGGAGATGGCGCGTGCCGCGGCCGATAAGGGAATCGAGGTACTGGGAATCACCGAACACGGCCCGAGCATACCAGGCACATGCCCCTTGCTTTACTTTCGCAACATGCACGTGGTGCCGCGCAGCATGTATGGAGTGCGTCTGTTGATGGGTTGCGAGATTAATATCCTTGACACTCGGGGTACGCTCGACCTCGACGATTCATATCTTGACATGCTCGATCTGCGCATAGCCGGTATACACAGCAACTGCTGGAGTGGAGGAACAGCCGATGACAACACCGCAGGTATGATTGCGGCGATACGTCATCCCAAGATTCACATTATAAGCCATCCGGCTGACGGCACAGCCCCGCTTCATTTCGAACCGCTTGTGCATGCGGCTGCCGAGTCACATACGTTGCTCGAAATCAACAATCATTCGCTTGCTCCCGTGCGTGGAAAACTCATGGCCCGCGACAATAATCTCAAGATATTGCGTCTGTGCAAGCAGCATCATGTTCCCGTCATCATGGGTAGCGATGCCCATATCTCTTTTCAGATAGCCGACTATGACCGGTTGCTGCCTCTTGTGGCTGAGACGGATTTTCCCGATGAGTTGATTATGAACTATTGGCCTGACAGATTTTTTGAGTATCTTGGCATTCCTGCGTCCCCTGCCAGTGTTTAACATACGTTAAATGGACAGGTTTATTCCAGCTACAGTTTGTCGTTTACGATAAAAGTATTACCTTTGTGAGAGCGACAATCCTAATTTAAAACAATTATAATTATGAACGAAAACGAAAACAAGCAACAGGGACAGTTCCAGATAGAACTTCCGCAGGAAACTGCACAGGGAGAATATGCAAACTTCGCGATAATAACTCATTCAAGCAGCGACTTCGTGCTGGACTTCGCCCGAGTGCTGCCAGGAGTGCCAAAGGCACAGGTACGCAGCCGTGTCATTCTGGCACCCGAACATGCCAAACGCCTGCTTATGGCGCTTCAGGAGAACATTGTGCGTTATGAGAAGGAGTTCGGACAGATAAAGATTCAGAACCAGGGCCAGCAAGGTCCGCGCACAATAGCTCCTTTCAATGTAGGCAATAAAGGAGAAGCCTGAGACTTGGAAATCAAGAGGTTTGATGGAGTTCAAAGGATATAAACATCCTTTAACTTGGATAATCCATACGCATACAATTTTGAATAGAATAGCCAAGAGCTTTACATTTGAAATGATTCACTTATATTGACATTGAATTTGTGTGTCATGGATTTGTATACCATGAATTTGTGTGCAATGAATGTTTATGTCATGGATTTGTATACCATGAATTTGTGTGCAATGAATGTTTATGTCATGGATTTGTATACCATGAATTTGTGTGCAATGAATGTTTATGTCATGAATTTGTATACAATGAATATGTGTGCTTTGGATGTTTGCGCCCTGCAAGGGCAATGAGCACATAGCCCGGGGCAGAGCGAAGCGGCACCCCGGGAAATTTCAATTGAATCCATTCGCCCTGAAAGGGCAAAAGCGTTAATTATCAGATATTTACATTTTTTTTGTATTGTATATATATTATGCTTTTGCCCTTTCAGGGCGCAGTGGAATGGAATGTATAAATCCCGGGGTGCCGCTTCGCTCTGCCCCGGGCTATGTGCTTGTAGCCCTTTCAGGGCGTCCCTGTTATCGTTCAAGGTTCCCTGTTATCGTTCAAGGTTCCCCGTTATCGTTCAAGGTTCCCCGTTATCGTTCAAGGTTCCCCGTTATCGTTCAAGGTTCCCCGTTATCATTCAAGGTTTCCCGTTATCGTTAAATGTTCCCGTTATCATTCATGGCGTCCCCGTTGTTCATGCCCGGACTTCAGTTGTTCTATTCAATAATGCATGCCCATGAATTATTCAGGTTGCCCTTACCCCCCCAAAAAAAAAAAGAAACCTCTTGATTTCTGAATAAAAACTCCTAAAGAATCCCTCTTGCTTTCACTTCAAGATACTTGTTTATTACATCCACAGACAGGTTTTCCGGAGTGGTGAGCACACTCATTATACCGTTGCGTTTCAGTGCGGAGACAATAGTACGCTGTTCATTGGCAAATTTCTCCGCTATCACGTGGCGGTAATATTCTTCGGTTGTGTCGGGCCGGCTGGAGATATAGTCTTTCAGTTCGCGGTCTTCGAAGAACACCACGAGCAGTCGGTGACGGTTGTTAAGCAGATGGAGATATGGCAGTTGGCGTTTCATTGATGTCATGCCGCTGAAGTTGGTGTATAGAATGAGCAGCGAGCGTTTGTTCACATTGGTGTTGATACCGCTGACCAAAGCAGAGAAGTCGCTTTCGCCGAACGATGTCTCCTGGGCATACAGGCTTTCGAGCAGCCGTTGCATCTGCCCTGTGCGACGTGATGCGGGTATGTAAGAGTCAAACCGTTCGCAGAAAGTGACAATTCCGGCTTTGTCCTCCTTGATTGTAGCTACGTACGACATCACGAGCGATGCATTGATGGCGTAGTCGAGCAGTGTCATGCCCATGAAAGCCTGTTGCATCACCCTGCCCTTGTCTATCACCGAGAAGACCTGTTGCGAACGTTCATCCTGATAAACGTTTACCATCAGTTCATGCCGTCGTGCCGTCGCTTTCCAGTTGATGCCGCGTGAGTCGTCGCCCCTTACGTAGTCTCTTATCTGTTCGAATTCAGTGTTGTTTCCCGCACGTCTTATCTTTTTCAGGCCGAGGTCGGTCAGACGGTTACTGATGGCAAGCATTTCGTAGCGGTGAAGCATGAGATACGACGGATATACCTTGATGTCCTCGTTATGTCCGCATGTGAATCGTCGTTGTACCAGTCCTATGGCAGTAGTGGCAAACACACGTATCATTCCGAATCCGTATACGCCACGTTTCGTCGGTCGCAGACTGTATGTTATGGCTTTTTCACCGCGTGGCGGCAATGTCAGCCGGAAGTCGATGTCCCGTCGCTGGAATATCACCGGTATTTCGTCCGTCACGTTCAGTCTCACGCCAAACGGGTATCGGCTTTCCACGCGCAGTATCACCTCGTTGTCGTCACCGTTCGAAAACCGTTCGGCGCACCGTCTCCGTGCGTCCATCCCCTTGCGGCTCCACAGCATCACGCTTTCTGCGACGACACCGCAGACCAGTGCCGCCAGCATCGTCAATCCCAATGTGTAGAGCGGCATAGCCAGATAGCCGGCAGCGATAACCACTGTCACCACCGTGGCAGCTATGTAAAATCTTTGCGTGAGAAACATAACCTATTCTTCTTTTTGTTGCCGGCGGCCGCCGTTTTTACTTTGGCACCTCCACCTTGTCTATCAGTTTCTGTGCCACTTTCAGTGCTGAGTAGCCTTCCATTTCGGCTTCGGCCGTGAGTATCAGCCGGTGTTGCAATATTGGTGGTGTCACGGTTTTGATGTCGTCGGGAGTCACGAAGTCACGTCCCTGCAGCAGTGCATATGCCTTTGATGCCTGCAACATGGCCACAGCGGCGCGTGGTGACGCTCCGAGAAATACGGCGCGCGATGTACGTGTCTGTTTTACTATACCCGCTATGTATTGCAGCAGCGAGCGGTCCACTACCACTGCATCCATCATCGAGCGCAGCTGCAACAGCTCGCCGAGCGTTATTACGGGCGAGACGTCGTCAAGTCGTACGAAAGCGGCGTTGCTGCTGTGGCGTTCGAGTATTTCCACTTCCTGCTCTTCTGTGGGGTAGTCCATCGTCACCTTCATCATGAAACGGTCGAGCTGCGCCTCGGGCAGCTTGTAAGTGCCTTCCTGTTCCACGGGGTTCTGTGTGGCCAGAATGGTATATACATCGCCCATGCGTCGGGTTGTGCCGTCCACCGTCACCTGTCTTTCTTCCATCACCTCGAACAGCGCGGCTTGCGTCTTGGCCGGAGCACGGTTTATCTCGTCCACGAGCACGATGTCGGCAAATACCGGGCCCTCGTGAAAATCAAATTCCGATGTCTTCATGTTGAGTACGGTGGTGCCCAGCACGTCGCTCGGCATCAGGTCGGGTGTGAACTGAACACGTGAGAAACGGGCATCTGTCAGTCGTGCCATCAACCGTGCCATGAGCGTTTTCGCCACTCCCGGCACACCCTCTATCAGCACGTGCCCGTCGGCGAGGATGCACGTCAGCACGAGTTCCACCGCCTTGTCCTGTCCCACAATCACACGTGCTATGCAGTCGCGCAGCTGCTGTATTTTGCTGCTGAATACTGTCATGTCTGTTCTCTGTTCCATATTATATAATGTGTCTTTTTGATATGTATCGTACATCTCCATTCCTGAAGGCATATGTCTTTAACTCCTCTATCCCCCTAACTTATCTTTTCTATTATCATGTTCATGTTGTCGATGTACAGTCTCACGCCATATTCAGTGGCTTCCATCTCTCCGTCGGCCACACGGCGTATGTCGGTGACGATGTCCGCCACTTCGTGGCGTGACATGCCCGTACGTTGTGCTATGATGTCGAAAGTATGGTTGTCGGCTGTTTTGTCCGTAACGTCGACGAGGAGCAGGCGGCGCAGTTCGTCGGCGAAGAATCCGAACTTCTTCCGTACGATGTCCGAGTGGTCTTTTTTCTGGTGGTATAGTGTACCGATGAGTTGTACAAACTCGAGTGAGCGGTTTTGCGGAGGTTCCACCACCGGTATTATACGCTGCCTGCGCCGTGCACCGAATATTATCATCAGGGCTATGACGGCCAGCGCCAGATACAGGGCCGTGCGCAGCGGCGGCTTTTTCAGGAATACCCTTAGCGGCGACTGCTCGGCTTCCAGCTCCTCGGCTGTTTTCATATATGCCGTGGTACGTATCACACGGCGGTCGGCTATCTGCGACATCAGCCGGAATACATATCCGGTGGTGTTGTCGTCAAGCACGCCGTAGTTGGTGAAGAGCAGCGGTGTGGCCACCAGTATGACCTCACCTTTGCCCAAGCTCCGTCTTATGGCCAACGGATTCAGATGTGTGCGGCTCGTGGCAAGCGTGTCAAAACTCAATGCGGTGAGATTGCCTACATGGCTCTCTGTCATCATCGAGTATGTCGTGTATGCGCCCTTGCCGTATACCCTGTCGTTCTGCTGCCAGTATATGGTGTCGAGAGCGTGTTCCATGTCGCTTTTTATTTTCTGCTTCAGACCGTTGATGCTGAAGTACGGGAACCCTTTGAACACAGCCCCTATGCTGTCACGCATCAGGCTGTCTGCGGTATACGTGCTGTTGCCTCCGGCCACGATCATCACTTTTGCGCCCCTTGCGGCCATGCGCCTTATGGCTTTCAGGTCGTTTGCGTCGGGTTGGAATTTGTCGGTCACTATGAGCACGTTACGTTTTTCCCGCCCGGTGGATATCTGATACAATGTCTTTTTTGTCACACAGTATCCCTGTGGCAACGATTGTGCCATGATACTGTCGAAGACATAACATCCGAAAGGATTTCTGTCCTTGTTGGCGAACGTCGGTTCCCAGCTGAATCTTCCCGGCATGTTCAGCTGCACGGCAAATAGCAGCAGGATGAATATCGTAAAGCCTATTGCGAAGCCTTTGCTGCCTTTCATCGCGTTCCTCCTTTCTCCGTGCCGTTGTCACAGCTTTGCACATGGTTGCGGCTTGCGTTTACGATACGGTCTTTCATGCGCTGCATTTCCAGGGCGAGCGCTTCCGTGGCGGCGAAGTTGCCGTAGCGCACGCGCAGAAAGTGATTGGAGAACACCCGGAAATCATGCGTCCCCACTTCTGCGGCATATTCCGTCGGGGTTTTCCACGGCTGCCAGTCCGTAAGCCCCCTGTCGGTCAGTTGCTTCAGACAGTGCAGGTAGGTCAGCCTTACAGCCTCGCGATAGTCCTTTCGTTGCATGGCTTCCTCGGTCTCTGCGGCGAAGTCTATGCCGTATATAGTGTCTTCGCCCACCTTATATTCCGTAGCAACCCGCCCGGAGCTTCCGAACAGCCCGGGCCGTTTGCGGTAGATGAACACGCATATGGCCGCGAGTATCACCACGCCTATCGATATCCATATCAGCGTGCGGTTGTCGTAGTATAGCCGGCTGCCGAATATGTCTGACAACAGCCGGTCGATGTGTCTCAGTATCCACTCGCTCAGGCTGAAGTCCGACTGCATCATCTCGCGTGCGTAGTCGTAGTCGCCGTCCTCACGCCATGTCTTCAGCAGTGTCGTGTCGGGGCGCAGTGTGTCGGCAGCGTTGTCAATCATATTCGGATAAGTGTGTTTTTAAGGTTTGGGAGAGTCAAACAGGGCCATGTCGTCGTCATTGTCGTCACCCATCTGCTCGAAGTTGTCCACGTCTCTCTCCACCGACACGCCGTCTGTCTTCTCTGCCGCATGGCCGTAGAGTATGGCGGTGGCGACGTATATTATGGTATATCCCACATACATGCCGAACGCCTGTACCACACCGAACAGATACATGCCGAATGTATATGCCGGCGAAGTTACCATCGTCGCAGCCCCGTCGCTGCTTAGCAACACACCTTTGAATATTAACATGATATACCATGGCATGGTCGACACGCCCTGGATGAATTGGACTATAAATCCGATGACGAACAGCACACCGAATATTCCGCCCCATGTCTTGAATCCCAGCCTGAAGGCTTTCGTCAGCGATTCCCAAAGGGTGGAATCGTCTTCTATGAGGTAGATAGGAAGTGTGAGCGCGAGCGGTATACCGCATGCAAAAACAGCGATTATTCCGATGAATACCGTTAGTACGGCAGCTCCATTGCCAAGACCGGCTACTTCACCAAGGCCGACAGCAGCAACCGCTAACAACGTAATGACCATAGTCATGATTATTGCTATTACTATACCCATTTTGACCGTCCGCCATATGTTGGTCAGCAGAACTGGGCGCATTTCGCTCATGGTGATGCCTTGCAGCCGCTCCTGCCGTTTGCCGTAGAGGCGTACGAGTCCGTATACCAATGATGAAGAGAGAACCGCTCCCGTCATTATAGACAGCATTAATATGGCATACCCGATGATGGCATGCATGATGAAGTCTGCATGGTCTGTGGCATTTATATTGTCAATTATGGATATTACGTCTCCTGCATAAAAGTTCATTCCTAATGCCTGTACGGCGCTGACCGGCAGAAGCAGGTATGCCAGAAACTTGAACAGCACCTTGCCGTTCTCCGACAGGAAATCAAATGTGTCGCTCAGCTTGCGGCTGAACGTCCGTTCTGCGTAGAGTTCAATCTTTTGTCTTTGCATATTGTTGGTATTTAGTCTTTCTGAAGCGAATGGTTTTATGTGGCAGCACCACGAAGTAGTATATCACGAAAGCCGCCGACAGCGCTATCACTCCCGCCCGCAGCATATCGGGCAGTTCTGTGTGGCGGGTGATGAATCCTTCGATGAATCCCGCCACGACAAACAGCGGCACCGTGCCCACGACAATCTTCATGCCGCGCCGCGCACCGCGCCGGAAAGCCACGCCCCTCGGGTAAGTGCCGGGAAAGAGCCATCCGTTGCCCATGGCCAGACCGGCGGCACCGGCCACGACGATGGCCGAAATCTCAAGTGTGCCGTGCAGGAACACCGACAGCACCGACTCGCCAAGAAGGCCGTGCTGCCAGAAGAGCGTCTCGAAACACCCCAGCATGATGCCGTTGTACAGCAGCATCCATCCGGTGCCGATACTGGTAAAGATGCCCATGACATATGTGCGCAGGGCTACTCCGATGTTGTTGAAGGTGATGCCGAGAAACATTTCTGTCTCGTTGCCTCCGGAGTATACGTCCATCGGTTTGCCGCGGGAGATGTTGTCGAGTGTCATGTCCACATATCTGTCGCCGAGGATTACACGGGCAAACTCCGGGTCGGCGGCCTGCGACACTGCGCCTATCACCATGCTGACGAGCATTATCAGCAGCGAGACGGCCAGCAGACGGCGCTCGCTGTACATCACTACGGGCACTTCGCGGGTCCAGAATGTTATCAGTCTCGACCACTTCTCTTTCTTGTTGCTGTATATCTCGTTGTGGATGGCCGATGCCAGATTGTTCAGATATTCCGTCACCCGCGACTGCGGATAGTGCGTCCGGGCAAAGGCCAGATCGGCCGTTACCCGTATGTATGTGTCGGCCAGCTCGTCGGGCGAGTGCATCGAGGTGTCGTCCATGATAAGTTCGGCCTGCTGCCACTTATCTATATTATTGCGTATAAAGATAATTTCTTTCATATATTCGATGGCAAATATAAGGAAAATTTCTTATTTTTGCAAAATAAACCAATAAAATTATGGCAGTATCCGACATTATTACCGGACAGTTCGTCCGCATTTCACAGACTTCTGCCGGTGTAGGCGACCGCATTGCGGAGCGTGTCATCGACATGATAGTCATTGTGGTATATCTGGTATCGGTGTCGTTCATCTTCGGAAGGTGGATTTCCGGCCTCGGAGACACGTTCACGGTTGTAGCCTGGTTGATTGTGGTTTTGCCGGCCGTGTTCTATTCTTTCCTGCTTGAGACGTTCAACCACGGCCAGACTTTGGGAAAGATGGCCATGAAGACGCGGGTGGTCAAGGCCGACGGCTCCACGCCTGGTGTGGGCGACTATCTGCTGCGGTGGCTGCTGTTGCTTGTCGACCTGCACTTCAGCTGCATCGGACTGCTGTTTATCATCTGCACGCGCAACAACCGCCGGCTCGGCGACATGGCTGCCGGCACGCTCGTCATCAAACTTTCGGGCTATAAGCGGCTGCACATCTCGCTCGACGAGTTTGACTATGCCCGCCGCAACTATCGGCCGGTATATCCTGAGGCGGCCCGTCTGTCGCTGCGTCAGGCCGATGTAATCAGCAAGACGCTCTACGGCTCAGAGCGATACAATGCCGATCAGGCGGCCCGCCTGTCGGCCAAGATCCAAGGCTATCTTTCCATTACCCGGCGCGAGCGGGATGATGCGGCGTTTCTCACAACATTGCTTCACGACTACCAGTATTACGCTTTGGAATTGGTGTGAATATAGCTTTCCATTTTCAATAGCCGTTACTCCTGCCGGTACAGCGCCCTCGTACTGTTGGTACAGCGCCCTCGTACTGTTGGTACAGCGCCCTCGTACTGTTGGTACAGCGCCCTTGTACTGTTGGTACAATGCCCTTGTACTGTTGGTACAGCGCCCTTGTACTGTTGGTACAGCGCCCTTGTACTTGTTGGTACAATGCCCTTGTACTGTTGGTACAATGCCTTTAAACTACATAATCACTCGGATATAGGATGGATGTGCCTTGGATGGATGCGCCTTGAAAAGGCAGCGAGCACATAGCCCGGGGCAGAGCGAAGCGGCACCCCGGGAATCATACATCGACAATCCCCGCGCCCTGCAAGGGCAAAAGCATAAAAACATACAATATATAAACTGTAAATACCTGATAATTAATGCTTTTGCCCTTTCAGGGCGAGTGTGTACAATCGTGTTGTTCCCGGGGTGCCGCTACGCTCTGCCCCGGGCTATGTGCTCGTTGCCCCGTTGGGGCGCATCCATCCAGAGCGTGTTTATCCTATATCCGGACGATAATGTAGTTTAATTTTGTTGACTAACTTAGTTCTTGCGGTCATAAAAGAATTATATAATGCGATTGTGTAAATAGAATAGGTAAAATATGATATTGACAAAACTATGATTTGAGAGATTGACGTTTATTCTTTATTTTGTTGCGACTGTTCTTTTGGTCTCTTCTTTATCCTTGATATCATTGTGCGTATGGCATTGTCGTTCGTACCGAGCGCATCTGCAATCTGTTTGTTGTTAAGTCCCATGTCTTTCATGATGAGTATGGTGTATTGGTATTCTGTAAGCCCGGTGTATGCTTGTTCTGTTTGTTTCTTGAAGTCTGTATTGATGGTGGTGTAGAATGTGACAATACTCTTCATCTTTTCATTGTCCCATCCTTGCATTTTTGTTCCGTTTTTCACCTTATTATATATGTCGAATCCTTTTTGGTATAGCTCCGTCTCTTTCTGTTTTGCCTTTTCCGTTTCTTTCTTCAGTTTTGCCAGTTGTTTCCTTGTCTCTTTTCCGGCTGCATTTATTTCCTTTTCCTTTTCTTTGTTTTTTTCTTCGAGTTTCTTTATGTTGTGCCTGTACTTGTCCATCTGCTTTTCTGCATTGTCCACGTGTTTTTCCATTGTCTTGATGTCTTTCTCCATGTTCTCCATGTTCTTTTCCATGTTTTCAATGACGTCCATTGACTTTTTGTGTTTGCGTCTTTTTATGGCGTATGCTGCAATAGTGATGGCAATGATGGTTGTCAGTACAACCACAATTATAGCTGTGTAGTCGTCTTTGGCTTTCATTTCACTTTGCTTCTTGTTGTCGAGCTCTGCGGCCAATTGTATTTCCTTTATGCTGTCTCGGGCATGTATATGTTCTACGCTGTCTCGGAGTTCTATTACTTTCTTTGATATTATGTTTGCTTCCTTGTATTTGCCCATGTGTTCCTTGGTCTGTGCCAGTTCATATAGTATGAATGCTTCCCAGTCGACGCTCGGGCTGTATTTCAGAGCTTCTTCCAGATATGTTTCTGATTGGGCGTAGTCTTTTCTGTCTCTTGCTAATTTTGCCAATATCTGATAGGCGTTGTTAGATTTTCTTATTTCCAATGACTTTAGAGCATATTCTTTAGCCTTAATAGTATCAGATCTTATTATGGCAGCGGCAACATTTATATATATGGATGCTTTTTGTGTAGGTGGAACTTTGTCTAAATAATCAATGCATTTGTTTGCAAAAAAAACAGCGCTGTCATATTTTCCAACATTATTATATATAGACGATAAATTTAGCATAAATTGTATTAATGTTTCATTATCATTTACTTTTTTACCATATTCTATGGATTTCAATCCATAAGTAAGAGCTGTTTTATAGTCTTCATTATCAACATTTATTGTTGATATAGCGCCACAGATTCTCATCTTTAGAGAATTATTGTTTGTTTTATTAGCAATAAATTCAGATTTTTTTAGATATCGTATGGCTTCTTTATTTTTACTCGTCCTTCCTTTAAGATAATAACTGAGAGCTAAATTTCGTGTATCTTCATTATTCGAATAGTATAAGATGCTGTAATTTATAAGACTGTCCTCAACATGAATGTTTTTATTTATGTAGTTTTGTCTGAATTGTAGTTGGTATTTCAGCAGACTATAATATGCTCTTTCTTTCCCGTCTTTTATGTTGTATGTGTTTTCTATAGTCTTTATTACTTTGCTTGCTGAATCGGTCATGTCATTTTCAGTCAGTGAATCAACCTCTATCAGTTTCTTGTAACATGCGCTGTCGCCACATCCGTAGGTGATAAATGTGAGTACAGATATGAGTAAAAATAGTATTCTGTTCATAATGATTATCATTTGTTTCTGATGTGCAAATATATGAAAATTTCTTGATGTGTAAAAATGTAGTAAAATATAAACGTTACAATTTTAGGGGGCGTTTTAACATCTGAATTGTATTATACAGCTGATAGATTGTTGTTTTAAATATAGAGAGTATAAAACTCTGTTTCATATTCTCATGCGTTTTTGTCACTTGCCGGTCTCTTCTTTATCCTTGATATCATTGTGCGTATGGCATTGTCGTTCGTACCGAGTGCATCTGCAATCTGTTTGTTGTTAAGTCCCATGTCTTTCATGATGAGTATGGTGTATTGGTATTCTGTAAGCCCGGTGTATGCTTGTTCTGTTT
>NZ_JABKKE010000014.1 GCF_013166575.1 Xylanibacter rodentium | reverse complement strand
TTATATATTTGTTTGTGGTTATTCAAATATACAAAAACTTCGGCAGTTTTCTTTTATTTTTTTTATTGACTTTATCACTCGAAATGTCGGATGAGCCTTTCTTTTTACTACTTTTTTATGATTTTTAATTTCATATGCAAAGGTAAAGTCCCTACAAGCAAAATGGACCGGATTTTGACACAGCCCCTTCTATTCCCTTTCCCAGAGACTTAATGTTATGATAATTCTGAAAAAAACGCATTTTATTTTTCTCAAACCAGAAAAGCCGTAAGGCCCTCTCTGCTTTCTTGACACACGTTTTTCACCCTGTTTTCTTGCCGTAAGGGCCTCCCGGCACTCCCGTAACGGCCGTTTCGCATCGCAATAAGGCCTCCGTCGCAATGCAATAACGGCCCCGTTGCAAGGCAATAAGGGTCTCTCTGCTTTCTTGACAAAGCCACATTATCGTAACACGCTGACAGTCAGCGCTTCCCGTTTGAAGCAAAAATCGAGATTTTCGGGCCACAGTGCGGAAATCGCGATACGGATATCGCTTAACATATGTTAAAGTAAAAATTATTCTAAGCATTACATATCAAATGCCCTCTATGGCTTTTTCATTCCGTCAAGAGTTCAAATCTTGATGTGACAAAATTATAAATAATACAAGTTGATCAACAAAATTAAACTACATTGTAATACGTAACTTTGCTGTACCATACATTATCGTCCGGATATTAGGATGGATGCACTCTGGATGATGGATGCACTCTGGATGGATACGCCCCAACGGGGTAACGAGCACATAGCCCGGGGCAGAGCGAAGCGGCACCCCGGGAATCAAACATCGCCAATTCCCGCGCCCTGAAAGGGCAAAAGCATAAAAATATATGGAATGTAAAAAATGTAAGTATTTGATAATTAACGCTTTTGCCCTTTTAGGGCGAATGTGTGAATCGTATTATCCCCGGGGTGCCGCTTCGCTCTGCCCCGGGCTATGTGCTCGTTCCCCGTTGGGGCGCGTTCTAGTTTAATACTGTGACTGACTTAATATATTTTTGACTATGATTTCAAACATAAACGACAAGTTTTGGACGCCTTACCCGTTGAATCGCATTTTGTCAGGAGGATGATATTGTTTAATTTTGTTAACTAACTTATATATTATATCTTAAACAAATTGAATACGATAAATTATATTTATATTTGTTGTCATAAACGGATACAGATATGAAAAATATTAAAACGACAAGGGTTGCTTTTTTCTTTGAAAACAACAGGCACTCCGGATTGGATTTCAGCAATATCAAAAATGGGAATTCAGGTTTGAGCGGTACTGCATTCATGTTCCATTTCATACCATGGCTTTTGTCAATAAGAGACAATGGGCTTGATGTTGTCTTCTATACTACACACAAAGAAATTTTTCCATCCGAGCTACACAACGAGCAGGTGGCAGACTGGACAGAAGCATGGAAACGCTGCGACGAAAATGGGACGGATTTCCTTGTGGTAAAATTTTCCTCATCAATGATGCACGACAAAAGGGATGTGATGTTTGGCGCCCACACCACAAAAATGATTGTATGGTGTCATAATTTCCTGACAAGCAGAGAACTGACGGCATATGCCCGTTGCCAGAATGTCACGCGTCTTATCGCCGTAGGTCGTGAACAGATGGATTTATATAGAGACCATCGCGCTTTTCTGAAATCCGACTATATATATAATTGTGTGGATATTCCTGATTATTATCTGTCTAAAAAGAAAAAAATCAGAAAACATACTGTTGTATACATGGGAGCTGTCATTCCGTCAAAAGGTTTACATTTACTTGCAAAAGCATGGCCGGAAGTAAAGAAAGCCGTTCCTGACGCAGAACTGTTTGTCATCGGCAACGGCAATCTCTATTCAAGAAACAAAGACACATCTGGACTCGGCGCTCTTGGACTTGCGGAGAAGGACTACGAACAAATGTTTTCCAAATATATAACAGAAGACAACAAGTTATCCGAGGGAGTGCATCTGTTAGGAGTGCTTGGAAAAGAGAAATACGATGTTCTTGCCGAAATGAAAGTCGGTGTTCCCAATCCCTCAGGACGTACAGAAACATTCTGCATCTGTGCTGTAGAGATGCAAATGATGGGTGCAAGAATAGTATCAAAACGTTGCGCCGGATATCTTGACACAGTATATAATGGAATTCTATATGACAATTCAAGAGAACTTGCCGGCTGTATAATCAGTGAGTTACTTGCCGAAAAAATAGGGGGGGGAAAATGTGCATAAGGATATTGAGAAGCTCTTTATGCCAGATACTATAGCAGCAGAATGGGAGCAACTTCTACTGCATTGTATTCCCAATGAATGCCATTTACATGAAGACACGAATCTCTACAACCCGGATTTCGAGTTAAAGCGATTTAAGGAAATCATGCGAAGAATAAAAAACAAGTATCCCATACTTTACAGTATCATACCGACTTTGGGAATATTTATCGATTGTATGAAGCGTATCCGCTTTTTCATATGGAAACGCAAAGTAAAATACTTCGGACTATGAGTTATCCGTTTATAAGTAAGTCAACAGAATTAATGCGTATAATCTGTTGACCAACTTATGATACCGCATTTATGGGATGATTGGACAGAAATTAATGGATACGCCCCAACGGGGCAACGAGCACACAGCCCGGGGCAGAGCGTAGCGGCACCCCGGGAATCAAACATCGCCAATTCCCGCGCTCTGAAAGGGCAAAAGCATAAAAAATATATGGAATGTAAAAAATGTAAGTATTTGATAATTAACGCTTTTGCCCTTTCAGGACGAATGTATGAATCGTATTATTCCCGGGGTGCCGCTACGCTCTGCCCCGGGCTATGTGCTCGTTGCCCCGTTGGGGCGCGTTCTGTCCAAACTCTAAGTTTGCAGAAGATTGCAAATATGTAAATTTCCTATAAAGAAAAACTTAAATCTTTATCCTGCCGGTGTATGATTCTTGGAATTTATATTTATCTTTGCACTCATGAAGGTCTATTTCTATCACACTCAGGACATACAGCGCATCATGCGCGAGTGGGGCGAGGGACGCTTTCCCGGCCATTACCTTTACGGAGCCACGCAGTTGGGCGACCACGGCATTGATGTCGTTTTTCACCGTTACCGCCCGCTGTTGCTTTCGCGCTGGCGTCTGATACTATATAACACGTGGCAGATTCTGACATGCCGCGAACATTTTGACGCTATTTACGCCACCCATTATCGTGGTATAGAGATTATCATATTCCTGCGGGCTATCGGACTTTTCCGCCGCCCCATCGTTATATGGCACCATCAGCCCATGGTTACGGCCGCCAACAGGCTGCGCAGATCGGTCTCCCGTCTGTTCTACCGCGGCATAGACCACATGTTCTTCTTCTCGGAAAAACTCATCGGTGACTCACTCGCCAGTCCCAATGCCCGTCCGGAGCGAATGCATCTCGGCCATTGGGGCCCGGATATCGACTTCTTCAAACGCTTGCAACGGGAACATCCCGCCGGCAGACACTACGGATTCATATCCACAGGCAAGGAGCGCCGCGACATGCCGACACTGGTCAAGGCTTTCAACGACACCGGGGCACCGCTGGCAATCTATCTGCCCGAAAGCAACGATATAAGCTACCGCCGTCTGTTCGACAGACTGGATGTGAAAGACAATATACAGGTAAACTTCGTTTCGGGGATGATACCGTACGAGCTAAGTCAGAAAGTCAACCGTGCATCCTGCGTTGTGATTTGCTGCAAAGAGACCAAATATACCGTCGGACTTACCACCATTGTCGAGGCTCTCGGGCTCGGTCTGCCGGTAATATGCAGCCGCAACCCACAGTTTCCCATAGACGTAGACAAGGAAGGATGCGGCATATCGGTGCCCTACTACGATGTCGAGGGATGGCGACAAGCCATTGCTTACATCATGGAACATCCCGACGAGGCCGCACGTATGGGCCGCAGGGCACGCGAGATAGCGGAGACACGCTACAACGACACTATATGCGCACGCGAAGCGGCCGAAGTGCTGAGAAACCTTGGATACAGAAAAAACGCATAAAGAAACAGTCTATGAAACATGGTCCGCTACATCCGGTGATGTTCACCGGAACAGGCAGCGACGTAGGCAAAAGCGTGGTGGCCGCCGCCTTCTGCCGCATATTCCGTCAGGACGGCTACACTCCTGCACCGTTCAAGGCCCAGAACATGGCACTCAATTCGTTTGCCACCCCCGAAGGACTTGAGATAGGCAGGGCACAGGCCGTACAGGCCGAGGCAGCAGGCGTAGCCTGTCATACGGACATGAACCCGCTGCTGCTAAAACCTCAGACCGACTGCACGTCGCAGGTGGTGCTCAACGGGCGGCCGGCCGGCACACGCAGTGCATCGGAATATTTCAGGAAGGAAGGCCGCGAGACACTGCGCAGTGAAGTGTGCGCCGCTTTCGACCGTCTTGCCGCGCGCTACAATCCCATTGTCATGGAAGGGGCCGGGTCAATGACCGAGCTCAACCTGAGCGATGTAGACATCGTAAACCTGCCCATGGCGGCGCATGCCGGCGCCGACGTAATCCTTGTGGCCGACATCGACCGTGGCGGCGTGTTCGCATCAGTCTACGGCAGTATAGCGCTGTTGCCTCCCGAACACAGACGGATGGTCAAAGGCGTACTTATAAACAAGTTTCGCGGCGATATCAGCCTTTTCAGACCGGGCATAAAGATTATAGAACAACTGTGCGGAGTGCCGGTGCTTGGAGTGATACCTTATTATAAAGACATACACATCGAGGAGGAAGACAGCATGGACCTGAGACGAAAATCCCTCACCGCCGGACACGACGGGCTGGTCAACGTGGCTGTCGTGCTGCTGCGCCATTTGAGCAACTTCACCGATTTTGACGCATTGGAACGTGACCCGCGCGTACACCTGTTCTATACCTCCGCCGCGGCCGACATGGCACAGGCTGACATCATCATCCTGCCCGGTTCTAAATGCACGGTGGACGACCTCTGCGAACTGCGCCGCAACGGCATGGCCCGGGCCGTGGTGCAGGCATGCCGCGACGGAGCCACCGTGCTCGGCATCTGCGGCGGATATCAGATGATGGGCCGCGAGATACTTGACCCCGGCAATGTGGAAAGCAGCATAGAGCGTATACCCGGCCTCGGCCTGCTGCCGGTGACCACAACGATGACACCGGAGAAGACGACACGTCAGGTGAGTTTCTCACTTTCCTATGCCGCCACGCCGCTCTCCTGCCCCGGAACGCCTTCGGACTGCGGGCCACAGCTCCATGGCTATGAGATTCACATGGGAGCAACCGTGCCGGAGAAAGACGCCGCTGCAAGTCCCCTGTGCATACTGTCAGACGGAACAGCAGACGGTTGCATGGCCGGCAGTCGCTGTATGGGTACATATATTCACGGCATTCTTGACAACCGGCAGTTTGTCGATTTCCTTCTTTCGCCGTTTGACGGAATGACGGAAGACCCGAAGCGGCAGTTCGATTACACTGCTTTCAAGAACGAACAATATGACAAGCTGGCCGACCATGTGCGCCGCAATGTCGACATGGACCGTATTTACAGAATAATGAAAGGCGAACAATGATAGACGGACACGGTGACGACGCCTACCGCTATGGCGGAAGAATAAGGACGAACTTCAGTTCAAACATATATTACGGAGCCTCGCACCACGGGCTCAAAGCCCATCTTGCAGACCGGCTCGACGTGATGGCAGCCTATCCCGAGCCCTATCCTTACACTCTTGGAGACATGATTGCCCGACACCACGGCATATCTGCCGACAGTGTCCTTGTCACGTCAGGAGCCACCGATGCCATCTATCTGATCGCCCAGGCTTTCCGCAGAAACGGGGAGCGTGCATGCTATGCCGTACACCGCCCCACATTCAGCGAATACGACGATGCCTGCCGTATGTTCGGATACGTGGAAGCGGCATTTCCTGACGCGAAGCACACGGCCTGCGGACTTTACGGAAGCATGGATGGTCCGAACACCATGATATGGCTCTGCAACCCCAACAACCCGACCGGCGAGGTGCTCCCTACAGATTATATCATGGATATAAACCGGCATGCCGCCATCACCGTTGTCGACCAGTCTTACGAAGACTATACCCTCATGCCGCTGCTGTCTCCCCGCGAGGCCATTGACAATACACGTATGATACTAATCCACTCCATGACAAAGACATACGCCGTTCCCGGACTGAGGCTTGGCTACATTACGGCCGCCCCCGATATAATCTCACGGCTGCGCGGCTGCATGCGCCCATGGTCTGTCAACGCATTTGCCATTGAAGCCGGCCGCTATCTGCTTGGCACCGGACAGCCGGCAATACCCGATTTGAAAGGTTATCTCGCTGATGCGGAAGCGCTGCGGCAGGCACTCGACTGTATCCCCGGCATAAATGTGCGGCCCACGTCCACCGGTTTCATGCTGGCCGAGATGTCCCGCGGCACAGCCTCCGGACTAAAGGACTATCTGGCCATGCACCATGGGATGTTGATACGCGACTGCTCCAACATACGCGGACTTTCACAGCGCCATTTCCGCGTGGCCGCGCGTTCGCGGGAAGACAACACGGCGCTTGCCGAGGCTGTACGCATGTATATGGATATCTCGGATGATTAAGACAAACGGCAGTGCCATTGAATATGAATGACACCTTATTATATATAGCATACTCCGTCGCGCCGCTTATTATAGGATGGGTGCTTGACCTTCTGCTCGGCGATCCGCCGCGCCTGCCCCATCCCGTGGTGCTCTTCGGACGGATGACGGCATGGTGCGAGCATCGCTTCAACCGCGGCAGCCGTGAGAACGCCGCTTACAGCCGCCGTGCGGGCGTGGCAGTGGCTGTATTGCTTCCGTCGGTTGTCTTTGCCGCGACATGGGGGCTGATTGTTCTTGCCGGCATGGTCCACCCGTTGGTGGCCTTGGCAGTTCAGGCTGTGCTCGTTTTCTATTGCCTTGCCGGAACCACACTTGTGCGCGAAGTGCGCGATGTGTTTCTGGCCCTCGACCGTTCTATCGACGAGGGCCGCCGGCAGGTGGCACGCATCGTAGGACGCGACACCTCGGCGCTCTCCGCCCATGAGGTGCGGACGGCAGCCATCGAAACGCTTGCCGAGAATCTCAGCGACGGGGTTGTGGCACCGCTTTTCTGGTACATGCTGCTTGGCGGGCCGGGCATGATGGCCTACAAGATGGTCAATACGCTCGACTCCATGATAGGTTACCGCACAGAGCGTTACCGTGACTTCGGCCGTGCGGCCGCGCGTATCGACGACGCGGCCAACTGGCTGCCGGCACGCATCACAGCCATGCTCATGGTCGCCGTGTCGGGATGCAGACTCTCCAACCTGCGCTTTGTGCTACGCTACAGTTCGTGCCACGCCAGTCCCAACAGCGGATGGCCGGAAGCAGCCCTCGCCGGAGCACTGGACTGCCGCTTCGGCGGACCGCATCATTATTTCGGAACACTTTTCTACAAGCCATACATAGGCTGCAACGACCGTCCGCTCAGCCTTACGGACATGAAAAAGGCGGTTGAAATCAACCGCCTCTCCGAAATCCTTATGGTCATTATAGTCGTTATCGCGCTCAGCACACCTTACTTCCCGGCTTTACATTCCTGAGTATTGAAGTGACGCTCAGGCTGCCATCGAAGTTTTCGGCCGACAGAATCATGCCCTGACTTTCTATTCCCATCAGCTTGCGCGGCGGGAAATTGGCAATGAAGAGCACATCCTTGCCAATCAAATCCTCAGGCTCATAGAACTTTGCTATGCCGCTCACAATGGTGCGGTCGGTACCCGAACCGTCGTCGATGGTGAACTTCAACAGTTTGTTGGCTTTCTTCACCTTCTCGCAGTTCTTGATGTGTCCGACGCGTATGTCCAACTTCTCGAAGTCCTCGAACGTCACGGGGGCCTTTACCGGCTCGGCCACGTAAGCGGCAGCCTCATTGGCCTTCTTGGTCTCCTCCAGCTTGTTGAGCTGATAATTGATGGTCTCGTCCTCAATCTTCTCAAATAGCAGTTCGGGTTCTGCGAGCTGATGACCGGCATGCAGCAGGTCGGTGCGGCCGAGGTTCTCCCACTCCAGTTTGTCCACGCCGATCATCTTTCTCAGTCGCGCGCTGCTGAACGGCAGGAACGGTTCGAAAGCAATGGCAAGGTTGGCAACAAGCTGTAGTGATATGTAGAGGATGGTCTCCACGCGCTTGGGATCGGTCTTCCACACTTTCCACGGCTCGCACTCGGTGATGTATCTGTTGCCGATGCGTGCCAGGTTCATGGCCTCTTTTTGCGCTTCGCGGAACTTGAATATGTCGAGATAGTCCTCCACACGTTTCTTGACGTCCTTGAACTCGTCAAGTGTGGCACGGTCGGCCTCGGTCAGTTCGCCGCACTCGGGCACCACTCCGCCCCAGTACTTCTTGGTGAGTTGCAGCGCACGGTTGACGAAGTTGCCGTAAACGGCCACCAGCTCGTTGTTGTTGCGGTCCTGAAAGTCTTTCCATGTGAAGTTGTTGTCCTTTGTCTCCGGAGCGTTGGCCGTCAGCACATAGCGCATCACGTCTTGCTTGCCCGGCATCTCCTCGAGATACTCGTGCAGCCACACCGCCCAGTTGCGCGATGTAGAAATCTTGTCGTTCTCCAGATTGAGGAACTCGTTGGCAGGAACGTTCTCCGGCAGTATATATCCGCCGTGTGCCTTGAGCATAGTGGGGAACACGATGCAATGGAACACGATATTGTCTTTGCCGATAAAGTGGACAAGGCGTGTGTCAGGGTCTTTCCACCACTTCTCCCATGAGTCGGGCAGCAGCTCCTTGGTATTCGATATGTAGCCGATGGGCGCGTCGAACCACACGTAGAGCACCTTTCCATCACCGCCCTCCACGGGCACGGGGATACCCCAGTTGAGGTCACGCGTCATGGCACGCGGCTGAAGGTCGAGGTCGAGCCAGCTCTTGCACTGTCCGTACACGTTGGGACGCCACTCCTTATGGCCGTCCAGAATCCATTCTTTCAGCCACTGCTGATACTCGTTGAGGGGCAGATACCAGTTTTTCGTCTCTTTCAACACGGGTTTGGAACCGCTTATGGCCGATTGCGGGTTGATCAGTTCGGTGGGGTCGAGGTCGCTGCCGCATTTCTCACACTGGTCGCCGTAAGCCTTTGGGTTGTGGCAGTGCGGGCACTCGCCGGTGATATATCTGTCGGCCAGGAACTGTCCGGCCTCCTCGTCGTAGTACTGTTTCGACACTTTCTCGGTCAGTTTGCCGTCGTCATACAGTTTCTTGAAGAAATCGGAAGCCAGCTTGTGGTGTGTGTCCGATGTGGTACGGCTGTATATGTCAAACGATATTCCGAAATCCTTAAAACTCTTCTTGATGATACCGTGATAGCGGTCGACAACATCCTGAGGCGTAATGCCCTCCTTGCGGGCACGGATGGTGATGGGTACACCATGCTCGTCGCTGCCACAGATGAAGATTACATCCTGCCCTTTCAGTCTGAGGTATCTCACATATATGTCCGCCGGTACGTACACTCCGGCCAGATGCCCTATGTGCACACCGCCGTTGGCGTAGGGCAGAGCCGCCGTCACGGTGGTACGCTTGTAATGGTTTTCTTCCATGATTCCTTAGTTGTATATTAATATTCTATTTTTTCTTTATTTAATTATGTGTGCAAAGTTACTGCAACTTGGGCAAAAATGCAAATTAACATTCAACCTTTTTTTCTTTAAGTTAGTCAACAAAATCAATTTAAATAATTCGGCAAAAGATTTAAAGTAAGTTGTACAACAAAATCAAACTACATTATAGTCCGAACATAGGAAGGATGCGCCCAGTTTGAACAGAATGCGCCCCAACGGGGCAACAAGCACACAGCCCGGGGCAGAGCGTAGCGGCACCCCGGGAATCAACATCGACAATCCCCGCGCCCTGAAAGGGCAAAAGCATAAAATATATGAGATGTAAAAAATGTAAGTATCTGACAATTAATGCTTTTGCCCTTTCAGGGCGAATAGGATAATTGAACATGATACCCGGGGTGCCGCTACGCTCTGCCCCGGGCTGTGTGCTTGTTGCCCCGTTGGGGCGCATTCTTCCTATGTCCTACAATGTAGCTTAATTCTGTTGACCAACTAAAAAAAACAGATTATACGTATTAAATATGTCTTTTTTGTCTTCATGTCAAAAACAACATGTCTCCCAGTCCCGTCCTTTCCATATGTATATCTGTAAAAATCAGAAAAAAGCACGTCATTTTTTCGGGCGTTCGGTTTTTATTACGTATTTTTGCGGATAAAAGAATATCAAACCGCACATTCCATATGAAACATCCCGCCAAAACCGACATCGCAGTATTGCTGTTGTTCTTTACACGTCCGGACACATTCGGACGTGTATTTGCCGAAGTGAAAAAGGCACGCCCTTCACGCCTGTTTCTCTATCAGGACGGGCCGCGCGGCGAGCAAGACATGCCCGGCATTGAGGCTTGCCGCAAAATTGCCGACGACATTGATTGGGAATGCGAAGTACACAGAATGTATCAGGATCGCAATTACGGTTGCGATCCGTCGGAATATATTTCGCAAAAATGGGCATTCTCCATTGTCGACAAATGCATTGTACTTGAGGACGACGACGTGCCGTCACAGTCGTTCTTTCCGTTCTGCAAGGAAATGCTCGACCGTTACGAACACGATGAGCGCATAACGATGATAGCAGGATTCAACACCGACGAGATAACGCCCGACGTTCCCTACGACTATTTCTTCACCTCGGCATTCTCAATATGGGGATGGGCGTCGTGGCGCAGGGTCATCGACCGGTGGGACGGCAAATACACGTTCCTTGACGACGAGTACAACATGCGGCAGCTCAAGGCCTTGATAAGGCAACGCGGATTCCGCAACGACATAATCAAGATGTGCCGCGACCATCGCGAGACCGGCCGCGAATACTACGAAAGTATATTTTGGGCGTCAATGCTTTTCAACTCAGGACTTGCAATAATGCCAACAAAGAACATGATAAACAACATCGGACTGACCACAGACTCTACACACTATTCAGCCACGTTCGAAACCATGCCCCGACGCTATCGCCGCATATTCACCATGGATCGCCACGAGACAGACTTCCCATTGCGCCATCCGCGTTATGTGATTGAGAATGTGGAATATAACAAACGGCTTTACCTCACATACGCATGGAACAATCCGTGGCGCAAGGTACAATATTCTATGGAAGAACTGATGCTGAACCTGAGTCACGGTAACTTCACCGTAATAACAAAGGCCCTGCGTCGGCGTATACGAAAGTGGATGGGACGGGACAAACATGTATGAAGAGACAAATATGTAAGTCGGTCAACAAAATTAAGCAGCACACAAGCGGAGTATATGATAAAAATATCGTAACTTTGCCGGACATTACGTAATCAATCAAAAGTATGATACAGTCGATGACAGGCTATGGGAAAGTGACAATAGCCTACAAGGAGAAAAAAATAAACGTCGAGATCAAGTCGCTCAACAGCAAGGCTCTCGATTTGTCGACACGCATAGCACCACTCTACCGCGAGAAAGAGATGGAAATACGCCAGATGCTCGCTGCGGCATTGGAACGCGGCAAGGTGGATTTCTGCATATGGATAGACAAGGATGCCACGCTTGACGCCACACCCATCAACGGTGCACTGATGGAAAACTACTACCGCCAGATAAAGGACATTGCCGCCCGCACGGGAATACCAGAGCCGCAGGAGTGGTTCGGAATGTTGTTGCGCATGCCCGACGTTATGGCAAAGACGGAACAGGAAGTGCTTGACGACGAGGAATGGATGGCCGCACGCGGAGCCATAGGAAATGCCATTGAGCAGCTACAGGATTTCCGCCGTCAAGAAGGTGCCGCACTGCAATGCAAGTTCACTGAAAAAATAGACAATATCGCCGCTTTGCTCTCCGAAATCGAACCGTACGAGAAAATGCGCGTAGAGAAAATCCGCAGCCGCATTGTGGACGGATTGAACAAAATACGCGAAGTGGAATATGACAAGAACAGACTGGAGCAAGAACTGATATACTATATTGAGAAACTGGACATCAGCGAAGAGAAACAACGACTGGCCAACCATCTGAAATATTTCAGAGAGACAATGGAAGAAGGTCACGGACAAGGCAAGAAACTCGGATTCATCGCCCAGGAAATGGGACGCGAGATAAACACCACTGGTTCGAAGAGCAACTTGGCCGAAATGCAGAACATCGTAGTGAAGATGAAAGACGAACTGGAGCAGATAAAGGAACAGGTTCTCAATGCACTTTAAGTTTAGAATTCAGAGTGATGGGTGCAGAGGTATGATTACTCTTTCAAAGTGGAATAAGCAATCGAATAAACAAAGGTAATCATACCTCTGCACCCATCACTCTGAACTCTAAACTAAATTTTTAACGTTATGGCAAAAATAATAATAATCTCCGCCCCGAGCGGAACAGGAAAGAGCACAATAATAAACTGGCTGATGCAACACGAAGAGTTACGGCTCACAATGTCGGTATCGTGCACGAGCAGGGCACCGCGAAAAGGCGAGATTGATGGCGTCGCATATCACTTCATCAGCAACGAAGACTTTCGCAAGCGTATTTCCGATGGAGAGTTTCTGGAATACGAAGAGGTGTATGGCGGCACGCTATACGGCACACTGAAACAGGAGGTGGAAGACAAACTCGCCGCCGGCTTCAACGTGGTGTTTGATGTAGACGTAAAGGGAGGATGCTACATAAAGAACTATTACGGCGACCGCGCCCTGAGCCTATTTATAGAGCCTCCGTCGATAGACACGCTGCGGCAACGTCTCACCGACCGCGGTACGGAAACACAAGACAAGATTGAAATGAGAGTGGCACGCGCCGAGATGGAACTAGGCTATGCCAAGAACTTCGACCGCACTGTGGTCAACGACAATCTGGATGTGGCCAAGCAGCAGACAAAAGACATCATCTGCGAGTTTCTCGGAAAATAATCCGACATACATAGTAATATAAACAACGGCAGAAAGAATGTAATGCAAGGAACGGGAATTTTCGGAGGGTCGTTCAATCCCATACACAACGGTCATATCGCACTGGCAAAGACCTTGCTCAACGTAACAGGACTCGACGAGATATGGTTTATGGTGTCACCACAGAATCCGCTCAAACAACAGGCCGGACTGCTGGACGACACAACGCGCCTTGAAATGGCACGGACTGCATTGACCGGCGAACCGCAGTTGGCGGCATGCGACTACGAATTCTATCTTACAAGACCATCATATACATGGAGTACCCTGCAACACCTGTCGCACGACTATCCCGACCGCCGCTTCACACTGATCATCGGTGCGGACAACTGGAAGATGTTCGGCCGTTGGTATCGCCACGAGGATATCCTCAGACACCATGACGTGGTGATATATCCGCGCCACGGAAGCATCGTCGACCAGGTGGAATTGCCGGCGGGCGTCACTTTGGCCAGCACACCGCTATTCGACATCAGCAGCACAGAGATACGCCGGCGAGTAACGTGCGGCGAATCAATTGACGGGCTTGTGCCAGATGTCATAAAACAGGACGTAAAGAGACATTACGGTATATCAAAAACATAGAAGCAGTAGAGTCGAGCCTATGGAACTTACTTCTACCAACAATCAAATGAAGAAAGTGCTACGCGTGGCCGGTGCAATTCCAAGTGTTGCATTATACCCGATAACACGTAACGCAACGTTTTTTGTCTTCATGTTTATCCTCGGCATTACATGCGGCATGTTCGAGATTCCCGACAGCAATACCACGGGACCTTATCCTCATCTTTTTACCGAACTTTTCACCGAGCTATACATATTGTGCGCGCTGCTTGCCGCAATGCCGCAGCGAGTACGCCGTTGGATACGCGGCATAGTATGTGCCGTTCTTTACGCCGCAGCCATCGCCGACGTATGGTGTTTCGTACGTCTCGGATCAACCATCAACCCATCTATGCTCATGCTCATCGGCGAGACCAACAGCAACGAGACATCGGAGTTTCTTAGCACCTACCTGACATGGAACACCATTGTCTCGCCTGTAGGCACGATACTGCTCATTATACCGATACACATCACAACTTGGGCTATATGTAAAAGCAGAACACTCGAAAGACTTACCGGCAATACCCTCCGTCCACCATTCTTCACACGCCATAACCGACTGCTCACCATTCTGTCCGGTGTAACAGTTACGGCTGTCTTCGTATATAGCCTGACAGATTGCTTCGACAACAAAAAGGCTACCGTAAGACTGATGTCGTACAATAACATCGGTTCGGTAGAACACGAACTTACCAAACCAGACAGAGCTGTACTGTATATGCCGATACACCGGCTTGCGTTCAGCATATATGCCAACCACCTGACAGCTATGCAACTGGTAAGACTTGTAGAGGCCACCAACCATATCAAGATAGACAGCTGCACTTTCCGCAGTCCGGACATAGTGCTCATCATCGGTGAGAGCTACAACCGCCATCACTCACAACTGTACGGCTACGATGTTCCCACCACACCGCGACAGCTGGAACGCGAACGGCTGGGCGAACTGGTGGCGTTCAAGGACGTGATAAGTCCGTGGAACCTGACGAGTTATGTCTTCAAATATGTGTTTTCACTGCATTCCGTTGGCGACAGCGGACAGTGGTGCGACCGCCCGCTGTTTCCAGAGATATTCAAGAAGGCGGGCTATCATGTGACTTTCGTCACCAATCAGTTCCTGCCCAAGACGGGCGAAGCCGTATATGACTTCAGTGGCGGTTTCTTTCTCAACGATCCCAAATTGAGCGCAGCACAGTTCAGCGCTCGCAACACATCGCTCCACCGGTTTGACGACGGGATATTGGCCGACTATGACAGCCTCAGCCACAAACAGGGGAGAGCCAACCTGACCATACTGCACCTTATGGGGCAGCATGTAGCCTATCACGACCGCACACCGAAAAGATGGAGTCATTTTAAGCCGGGCGACTACCGCCACCGTAAACTGAAGAGCTGGGAACGCGGATTCCTGGCCGACTACGACAACGCCACACTCTACAACGACTCCATCGTCGACGAGGTGTTACGACGGTTTGAAGACCGCGAGGCCATCGTAATATATATGCCAGACCACGGCGAGGAATGCTTTGGCGACGACATGCACATCGTAGGTCGTCTGCACTCTGCCACGATAGATTACAGACTGGCTCACGAAGAATTTGAGATACCGTTTTGGATATGGCGTTCACACAAATATGCCGAGGCTCATCCCGAAATCGACACTGAAATAAAGGCGGCCTGCAACAGACCGTTCATGACCGACAATGTGGCCCACCTGTTGCTATACCTCGGCGGTATTGCCTGTCCCGAATACTGTGACAGTCGGAATCCGCTGAGCCAAAACTATGACAGTCTGCGCCCGAGGGTTATAAAGAATACCACCGACTACGACAAACTGAGAACAGAACATCATGACAGGAAAAAATGACGAATGGCTCTCGCGGGCCGAATGTTCCGCCATGCGCGGCATAGCCATAATGGCAATTATGTTACACAACTACTGCCATTGGCTGGCATTGGCCGTGAAAGAAAACGAATATAAGTTCAGCGACGGCAACAATGCCCTGCTTTTGCAGTCGCTCATCCACCCTGACGACACTCTGCCGATACAGGTTTTATCATATTTCGGACACTACGGTGTACCGGTGTTCCTGTTCCTTAGCGGTTTCGGCCTCGTGATGAAGTATGAACAAGATAAAAAAGGAATGACAGCCACACGGTTCCTACACCATCACTACATCAAACTGTTCACAATGATGATAACAGGTCTGGCGGCTTTCGTCATCGTTGACGCCATCACACCTGGAGCACATAAATATAAGCTCACAGACATCGTGGCGCAGATGCTCATGGTAATCAACTTCATGCCCGAACCCGAACGCAGTATCTGGCCCGGCCCATATTGGTTTTTCGGACTTATGATGCAGCTGTACATCGTCTACCGTCTTGTCATCTACCGCCGGCGGCACTGGGGGGTCATGGCCATGCTCGTGCTGCTATGCTGGCTGCCGCAGGCCATGTGTGCCGACAGTCCCGAGGGCAATGCCATCAACCGTCTGCGATACAACTGTATAGGAGGGATGCTGCCTTTCTGCGCGGGAGTGATGACGGCCCGGCTGCGCCCTTCCTTATTCCTTGCCACCATAAGACGGTGGCAATGGGCTGCGGCGGCTGTTGCAACGGCTGCTGTGCTCACGATATGCTGTTTCAATTTTCACACATGGCTATGGACTCCATTACTTGTCATCGCCCTAACGACAACTACAGTCAAGGCATTGCCTGACGCAGCTCTGACACCGCTCACATGGACGGGTGGACTGTCGGCCGTGGTATTCGTCATCCACCCTATCTTCCGAAAAATATTAATACCCATATCCCACCGCGGCGACACCTATACCGGTCTGTTGCTTTACATCATCGCGACACTCACCGTGGCGTGGATGATAAAACGGGTGACGGATGCCCGACATTGAACTATAATAAATGTTTACCGATATGATATCTTTCACACATATCCTGAAAATAATACGCCCGAAGCAGTGGATCAAGAACACTTTCGTTTTTATCCCTATGTTCTTCGGAGGCAGTCTGCTTGATGCCGAATCGCTTCTTGCCGTGTTGCCGGTATTCATGGCATTCAGCCTTGCCGCCTCGTCGGTGTATTGTTTCAACGACATCATTGACGCAGACGACGACCGCCGCCATCCTGTCAAGTGCCGTCGCCCCATAGCCTCCGGAGCCATCTCTGTCACAACCGGATATTCTATCATGATTTTCATGATATCGCTCTCCGTTGCCATAACGGCCCTGACCCTGCCCGCCGGTTACCGTCTGCCCGTGGGAGCCATCATAGGCGCTTACTACATTATGAACCTTGCGTACTGCGCACGTCTGAAACAATATGCCATAGTCGACGTGTGCATCATTGCCATAGGTTTCGTGCTGCGCATTCTCGCAGGAGGCATTGCAACCGACACTGCACTGAGCAAATGGATAGTGCTGATGACATTCCTGCTAACACTATTCCTGTCGCTCGCCAAACGCCGCGATGACGTGTTGCGAATGAACAAGACGGGAGAGGCTCCGAGGAAGAACACCATACGATATAACCTCACTTTCATCAATCAGGCCATCACCATAACAGCTGCAGTCACACTGGTGTGCTACATCATGTACACAGTGTCGCCGGATGTCATCGATTGTCATCACACACAATATCTGTACCTCACGAGCATATTCGTCTTCATAGGACTGCTGCGCTATCTGCAGATTGCTATGGTAGACCAGGACTCCGGCGACCCGACAAAAATAATATGGCGCGACCGTTTCACGCAACTCACAATATTGTCATGGGGACTTACTTTCCTTGTGATAATATATTTTTAAAACAAACAGATGAGAAGAAATGAAAACCATATATGCCTTTGACTTCGACGGAACACTGACCACCCGCGACACACTCATCGAATTTATCCGGTATGCACGCGGTAACAGCGCTCTCATCATGGGAATAATACGCCATCTGCCTATGCTCATAATGATGAAGTTACGCATATATCCAAACGACAAGGCCAAACAACACATATTCGACCATTTCTTCAAGGGTATGACTGTGGATGAATTTACGACCATATGCACTGAATTTGCGCGCAACAGTCAACAACTTTTGCGACCTCATGGCATAGAAACGGTCAAACGGGCCATAAGGCAAGAATGCCCCGTAGTGATAGTAAGTGCCAGTATCGACCTATGGGTAGCACCTTTCTTTTCCGATATGGGGGCCACTATACATAACAACGGCCAGACGGATTCTGACAACAACACAGAGGCACCCATCATAATACTCGGCACAAAACCTGAAATAACAGGAGGCAGGCTCACCGGACGCTTTGCAACTCCCAACTGTTACGGAAAAGAAAAAGTAAACAGGCTGCTTGCACTATATCCACACCGCGAAAAATATCGGCTTATAGCATTCGGTGACAGCCGAGGCGACAAGGAACTGCTCACCGCAGCCGATGAATCACACTACAAGCCATTCAGGGAATAGTGACAAAATGGCCATAAGGAAAAGTGGCTGCTGAAGATACTCTGGATATGAGCTTAATTCCATTAAAAATCGGGATTACTCATAGTCTGGTTATTTCTTCTACCGACAGACCTGTGACATCGGCTATGATATCATTGCTTATGCCATGTGCTTTCAGGCTCTTTGCATGTGCTATATTTGCTTCAACCAATCCTTCTGAGCGCCCTTCGGCAAGTCCTTCCGCTCTTCCTTCCGCTCTTCCCTCTGCTCTTCCTTCTGCTCTTCCCAAAGTTCTTCCTTCGACGAGTCCTTCGAGCTTTGCCGTATCAATGACATCATTCTGTATCATGATGGCATCGATGTGCCTGTCATATGCCAGCTTTTCCTGCCTTGTCATGGCCATGTACTGCAACTTCCGCTTTGCCTCGTTGAGCCCCGGAGCCGTTGTGTCGTCCTTGATATGTCCGTTCTTGAGGTAGTCGAGCCATTCTTCCAGCGGCGTTGTCGCAACCTTGTTGAACTCGTTCACGCGTATGATGAAATATTCGGGAAATATCTCAGACGGTGCCTTCATCCTTATGACGTCGCTCTCCTTAGTGTTTATCACGAGCGTGTCGTTGGTGTGAACGCCGCGGAATACCGTCTGACCGTGATAGAGATAGTCGGCGCCTTTGCCGAGGTCGAAGTACAGGATGTTTATCGAGTATATCTTCTTGACCTTGTCGTACTTGTCTCCGAGTGATATGTGCTCCGTGATGGCCTTGGCGACACCGTAGAGGATACGCTCGAGATAGTAGAGCTCCCTGGTCAGCTGTATCTCCACGATGATTATCTCGTCCTTGCTGTTGCGGGCCTTGATGTCAACGCGGTTGAACTTGTCGTCGGCAGTCTCCTGGTTGCCCTCGCTCTCGAGAATCTCGATGATGCGTATCTCCTCGTTGAGCAATACTGTCACGAGACCTTCAAGAACACCCAATACTGTCACGAGACCTTCAAGAACACCGAAGTTGGCCTTGTCGCGAAGAATGCGCTTGGCGGCCCAGTCGAAACGGATGTATTGGTTGTTGTTCATAATCGTGGAAATTTATATTTGATTATTATCTTCTGCAAATTTACATATAAATCGTGAGATATCTACACCGACAGAATATAAAAAGTCTTTTTATAGAGGAAAGATACCAAGAAACGGCACTGCTTTTGTCCTATAGTGATGTGGATAAATCCGGTATGTATTGTCGATTGATTCAAGTCATAGAATCGACATTATATCACCAAATTGTTTTAGACGTGTGAGGTGTGGATGGTCAAATTCATCAGTCAGTTCGAGTTGCCACGTCACATGGAATGGAATATATGCGGCGTGTGCACCGATGTTGAGTGCTGGAGCTATGTCGCTGCGGAATGAGTTGCCGACCATGAGAAGGCGTTCGGGTGAAATGTTAAGATGATGACAGAGTGCACGGTAGTGAGCGGGTGTCTTGTCGCATACTATTTCCACATGGCTGAAAAATGGAGCGAGACCGGAGCGTTGCAGCTTGTTTTCCTGATCAAGCAATTCGCCTTTGGTGAACAGTGCGAGCCGATAGCGGTTTAAACTCCTTATGGCACGCAGGGTTTCTCGTACGCCGGGCAAAGGTGTGGCTGGCAGGTACAGCAGGCTTTTGCCAAGTTCTATTATCTTGCCTATCGTCTTGGCGCTCACTTTGCCTTGACTTATGTTTACAGCATTCTCTACGAGTGACAGTGTGAAGGCCTTGGTGCCATACCCCAGTAATTCCATATTGGTAGCTTCAGTTCTGAACAGCCTGCTGGAGATGTCATCACTGTCACCATATTCGGCCAGCAACCGGCAATAGTCTCGTTCCACGTTCTCGAAGTGCGACTGACAATCCCATAGGGTATCGTCGGCGTCGAAAGCTATTACCAATATGTCGTTAGTTCTCATATGTAGTGTGATTGTTGTCGTTAACTATGGGAGAGGTCGGTAGAGGGAAGTGGAGACGATACGTAATGTGGTGGTGTCGGCGATGGAAACCATTTTGTTGCCATCAGGCGATATCTTTATGTCTGTGCTAAGACTTTTGGGGTGAATAGGAATGTTGCTTGACATATGTAATGTTACTTTGTCGGTATCTATTTCAAGTTGCAGTCTGATATTGCCATCGGTATTGTTACGGAATCTCAGATCTTTGAATCCATAAAAAACGGTAGCGTCGGTTCCAATGGGAGCGAACCGGGATTTTTCGGTGTATAAGTCGACAGAATGATTGTACCGTTCAAGAATATGCAGTCCTGCCAAAAGTGCGGCATGGTGTATTATGCCGGAAGCCTGACATAGTCCTCCTCCGACATCGAATGTTACCCGACCGGCATGGATGCTGCGACCCTCGCGAAAGCGTGTCTGATCATTCGGGTTGCCTACGGTATGCCAAAATGAAAAGACTTCGCCGGGTCGGATAAGAAGATTGTTTATGCGATCTGCTGCTACACAAAGGTTGTGCTTCTTGTTTTCGAGTGTGGGAGAAGGCAATAAAGGTTGGCTGACGGTAATTGAATATGGCATTGCGGGAAATTTGTCGGTCGGTCGGGCGAAAGGGACGCGTTTGATAAAATCAAGCAGTTTGACGAAGGACATTCTCAGGGATGCTTTGGTCGAAAGTTTCATATCTTTTCAAGTTCAAAAATCAGATAGGATGATAATGTCTTCAATGGACTTGAAGCCATTGATATGTCAAGGCTTAGCATTCTTTTGCGCCAAGAAGAGGGCAGGCGATGGACGGGTATAAACATGATGCCGGTAACCGACACTATTTTGAATAAACCGTCGGAGAGTCGGGCTACGTCTGTTTGATTGAGGGCCGTGTTGCCATGCCAGCCATTGCCATGTTCCCTCCCGAAAAGCTTGCGGCGGGACAATGACGGGATGTCAAATATCAATCGGCCTTTGGGTTTGAGTATACGGTGTGATTCTTTGATTATGCCGTAGATATCTTCCTGTTCCAGATGCATCATCAAGTGGAACGAGTATACAGCGTCGAAGTAAGCGTCGTTAAAGGGAGTGGATTGTCCAAGGGATTGTTGCAAATCTTTTTTGGGGAATTTCTGACGGGCTATGGTGAGCATTTTCTCTGACGCATCAATGCCATAGCCGGCATAGTCAAGCAGTCGTCCCGTTCCACAAGCGATTTCGAGTACTTTGTTTTCTTTCCCTGTCAGCAGCCTGTTTAGCACATGCCGTTCTTCGGAGTCAATGAAGTGTCCGTATGTGTTGTCGAAACGATTTTCATCGTATGTCGGTGCGAGATTGTTGTAATAATCAATTATTTTATCACCTTGTTTCTTTTCCATTTCAATTGTCGGATTGCTGTTTGAAGTTTGTTAATTAAGGTATGTCACATATAAATGAGAACTTGGAAAACTTACATATTATGGCTGCATATTTTAATTATATCAAAATTCTGTTTTGTGTCAGTGTCAGCCCCTTCTTTCCGCCCAGTCACCGCGGTCGAGATTGCGATAGCCGATGGCTTCGGCCAGATGGAGAGACTTTATAGTTTCTGAACCGTCAAGGTCGGCAATGGTACGGGCCACTTTCAGTATGCGGTTGTAGGCGCGGGCTGACAGTTTCAAGCGTTCCATGGCTGTGCGGAGCATTTCAAGCGACGATGTGTCGGGCCTGGCATATTGGTGAATCATCCGTTCGGTCATCTGTGCGTTGCAGTGTATGCCTTTACAGTCTTTATATCGTTCCTCCTGTATCTTACGTGCGGCAATGACACGTTGGCGAATCGAGGCAGACGGCTCGCCAGGTGATGCGTTGGAAATTTCAGCGAACGGCACAGGGGTTATCTCGGTCTGTATGTCAATGCGGTCAAGCATAGGGCCGCTGATTTTGTTCATATACCGCTGTATCTGTCCCGGGGTACACACGCAGTGGTGGGTAGGGTCATCGTAGTATCCGCACGGACAGGGGTTCATCGAGGCTACGAACATGAACGAACATGGATATTCTATGGTGTATTTGGCCCGCGATATGGTAATCTTGCGGTCTTCGAGCGGCTGTCGCAGTACCTCAAGAGCACTTCGGGTAAATTCCGGAAGTTCGTCGCAGAAGAGCACACCGTTGTGTGCGAGAGATATCTCGCCGGGCTGAGGGTTCAGACCGCCTCCGGTAAGGGCTACCTGCGATATGGTGTGATGCGGAGAGCGGAACGGGCGTTGTGTGATGAGCGATGTATCGCGGCTAAGTTTGCCGGCCACACTGTGTATCTGTGTAGTCTCAAGACTTTCGGCAAGCGACAGTGGCGGCAATATTGACGGCAGGCGTTTGGCCATCATTGATTTGCCACTGCCCGGCGGACCGATCATTATCAGGTTATGCCCTCCGGCTGCCGCCACTTCGAGCGCACGCTTCACGCTTTCTTGTCCGCGCACATCGGCGAAATCGAGGTCGAACGTAGTTTGTTTTTCATAAAATTCACGGCGTGTGTCTGTCACGGTAGGTTTGAACGAGCGGTCACCGTTGAAGAAACGGATTACATCAGTTATGTTGTCCATGCCGTATACGTCAATATTGTTTACCACGGCGGCCTCTCGTATGTTCTGTCGCGGAACGATGAGCCCTTTGAACTGCTCTGCACGTGCCTTGATGGCTATAGGCAGTGCCCCGCGTACAGGCAGTAACCGGCCGTCCAGGCCAAGTTCGCCTATCAGCATATACTCGCCGAGGCTGTCACTTTCTATCTTGCCGTTGGCTGCAAGTATGGCTATTGCCAACGGCAGGTCATAGCCGCTGCCTTCCTTTCGGATGTCGGCGGGAGCCATGTTTACGGTGATATCGGCCACGGGAAATTTGTGGCCGGTGTTTTGCAGAGCGGCCACGATTCTGTCCCGGCTTTCACGGACGGCGGTGTCTGCAAGTCCGGTCAGATGGAACATTACTCCGCGTGTCATGCTTACCTCAACGGTTACCGTGGTGGCTTCCAGCCCCATTACGGCTGCGCAGAATGTCTTTACGAGCATAGGTAGTAGTGTCTTATGTTATCAGGTTGTGGAAATATTGTATGGATAGGGCTGTTGTGGAAGATAATGCTTATTTCATCATCGATTTTATTCTTTCTTCCAATTGCTTTCCGTCGAGATCCCGGGCTACTACCGTTCCTTTGCTGTCGGCCACGATATTGCCTGGCACTGTGGCCAGGCCCATCTTTCCGAGCAGTGGCGTTTCCCACATCTTGCCATCGCATATGGTCGGCCATGTGATTGAGTCACGTTCAGTATTTCTCTTATAGTCGCTCTTGTTGCCGTCAAGACATATGTTGAGCATGGCGATATCCTTGCCATATTGTTTTTTCAGTCTTTTCAGTGTGCGAAGGATGTTGTGGCTTTCATAGCTCCATGAGGCCCATGTCGTGACAATGTTTATTTTGCCGTTGAGCACTTCGGTGCGGCTGACAGTGTTCCCGTCGATGTCCTTTACTTTAAAATCGGGCAGTCTGCTCCCTATGGCACATTGTCGGAGTGCATCCAGCTGTTTGGACAATCTTATAGCGGCACCGTTGTCCGGATTGGTCTGTAATATTATTTTCGTTAGTTTGTATGCCTTGGTGTAATCGCGATGTTGACCTGTGACGAGATATTTGTTTATAAGATAAAGACTTACCGGCGACTTCGGGTGCTCGTTGACAAATGCTTCTACCGATTGTATGGTTTCTGGTGGTGTCATCTTGTTGGCATTGAGCCTGAAGTCGGTCATCAGTTTGTTGTCGTCAGTTCCTTTTATTTCCATCTCGCGCAAATGCGATGCATCGCCTTTTATTTTGGCAGTGGCTCCCGGCTCGCCGAATACCACTTGGTCGGAAAAATTTGGGAAGATGATGACAAATATTGTTTTGTCTTCCAACGGTACGTCATATACAAACCTTCCGTCGGCCACTTTTATGGTGTCGAGGTCTATTGTTGCGGCGTCAGGATTGTATATATAGAACTCTCCTTGGTTCAGATTCTTGAACCGTCCCTCTATACGGAAATGTCCGCTCTTGGCCCCACATGCCGAAAGCATGATTGCAAGAACGGTGCAGATGGTGAAAGGCAGGCCGGCTTTTGCTCTGTACCGGTACCGGTGTGAGTGTATATTCTCCGTTACATCCATTGTCGTCGTCAAAGCTGTTGTATAAAAAACTCCCCATCTCCGTTTCTCCCCGTCGTTTTCTCCGGTGGGGTGGAAATGAAGGTGGAGAGTAAAAACAAAAAATTATGTATGATGATTATTTGCTGATGCCGGCCAGCTCAAGATCCTTGGCTGCATACGAAGCCAACGACGGATCCTTGGCCAATGCGGCGGCAAGTGCGTTCTTGGCAGCGCCCTTGTTGCCCTGACGTGCATTGAGGACTGCTTTCAGATAGTCGGTCATGGCGTCAGCGTTTTTCACGTTGTTGAGGGTTTTCTCGGCTGCGCTGTAGTTCTTGTTGAGAATTTGTGCCAGAGCTGCGCTGTTGGAGTTCACCTTGTTGAAGTCCTGCTCGGCCAGTGCATAGTTGCCCTGTGCCAAGTGCAGGTTGCCGAGTACTTCGGCCAGTCCGTTGGCGTCAGCAGCCTTGGCTATGTAGTTCTCGGCTGTTGCAGCGTCGCCGGCCTGTAATGCTATCAGACCGAGGTTGGCATTGGCTTCGGCGCTCTTCGGGTTTACAGACAGTGCTTTTTGGGCATAGTTCTTGGCTGCAGCGTAGTTTCCGCGTGCATATTCGATGGTTGCAAGGTTGTTGTATGCACGGCAGTCGTTGGGATATACTTCTGTGGTCTTCTTGTATCTTGCTTCCTGTTCGTTGACCTTGTTTGTGAGAGTTGCCGAGTAGAGCATTTCTTCTACGCTCAGCTTGGTGGCGTCTTCCTTCAGCTGGTCCTCTATCTGGTCGTCGTCGCGGCCTATCACTTCGTAGTTGATAGTGAGGCGTGCACGGCGCAATTCTGGCAGTATACCGTCGGCCAGTTCTTTGAATCCGGCGCTCATGTTCTTGATTTGTTTTTCACGTTCTTCCGGGTCCTTATACATTGAGAGCACACGCAGAATAACGTCCTTGTCCTGAATGTTCGATGCTTTTACCAGTTCCTGGAATCCCTCCCAGTCCTGGGCTGTGTATTTGGCGTCGATTTCAGTTTCAATCTTTGCTTTCTTCAGCTGATCTGCCACATACTTCTCCGAGTTCTGCTTACGCTGGTTTGCAAGTTTGTCGTTCAGCTTCTCGCCACCGTCGGGCGAAGCATATGCCGACACTTCAACATTGCTGAGGTTGAGACCTTCCTGATCGGCGTTTATTTTCTGAAGCAGTTTTACAAATTCGGTTACTGAGTTGTTCTGGAGCTCGCTCTTGCGCAGATTGGCCTGTTGTATGAGGAATTTGATGTTTGCCTCCTGTTTCTGTTCTGTCACGCGCTGGAATGCGTCTTCGGCTATGCAGCCTTGGGCGTTGTTGATGGTGTTGCGATACAGCTCGGATGTTGCTATCACGCCTGTGGCCACTTTCACTGCCGGTACCTCAACGTTCTTCTTGCCCACTTTGGCGTTGAATGTGAGATACATGTCGCTCTTCTGCATCTCCGGCACGTATTTGAAGTTGGTTTTCATGGTATAGTTGCCGCCCACGAGATAAGAGATAGTCTGGTCATTGCCTTCTACTTTCTCACCTTGGAATGTTGCGCTTGTTCCTTTGGCTATCTTGCCGTTGGCATAGCGCAGTTCCGGTGTGACGGTTACCACGGCCTTTTTCTTCATGTATTTCTCGGGGAACATTCCGTTGATGGTGGCTGGCACCTGTCCGGCCTGTGCCTCAAGTGGATTGGGCACTACATTGAAGTTGTCGGCAGACAGTTCTCCGAGTTTTGATGAGCATGATGTGAGTAGCAGCATAGATGCGGCTGACAGCAATAAAAAGTTGTTTTTTTGCATAATTTAGTATTGGTTTTGTGAAACCGCAGAGTGCGTTTGCACTTTCGGATTCTGATTATATTAGTAAATATATGCAAAGGTAAAATTTAAATGTTGTATGACATTCAAAAGAGTGTGAAATTTATATTTTATTAATCATTAAATAGTGTGTTTGTCTGTCTTGCCGGCAGTTTGTTCTTCATAACCGGCAATCTTGCATATCGTCAGTCGGATTTACCGGTTGTATATGCGGAAATAGTCTTGACTGAAAGCAACAGGAAACAATCTTGATGATTGACGGGAAATACAATTCATGATTGTGAAATGCACATCGTAGATAATGCGGAGGTGCCGCGAGCGGGACTCGAACCCGCACGACCTTTTCGGGTCAAGGGATTTTAAGTCCCTCGTGTCTACCAATTCCACCATTGCGGCATCCATTACCATCTAAAACAGTAGAGCGGAAAACGGGACTCGAACCCGCGACCCCGACCTTGGCAAGGTCGTGCTCTACCAACTGAGCTATTTCCGCATCTTTTGCGGTTGCAAAGATATTATTATTTATTTGAAAGGCCAAAAGTTTTGTGCGTTTTTTGATGTGGCTTGAAAAGAAAGCCTCAAAAAGAATGCGTATGTAATGGTGGTTGGCGATTTGAATTCCACATAACCATTACTTTATGATATGATATCAGAGCTTCGCCAAATTAAACTGTCCGCATTCTTATGACTTTCGATTTCCCTTATTCAGCAGTTTCCGGTTCCGGCAGCTGAAATGTGATTGGCAGTGAGAAATACACAGCCACCGGAACCCCTTTCTGCATTCCGGGCTTCCATTTCGGCATGGCCTTGATTACACGGAGAGCTTCCTTGTCGAGTTCAGGGTCTACACTGTGGATTATTTTCGGGTCGCATACCCCTCCGTCCTTGCCTATGGCGAACCGTACGATTACGCGTCCCTGCACACCGTTCTTTTCAGCTGTTGTCGGATATGTTATGTTTTGACTCAGCCACTGTATGAGTGCGTCAGTTCCGCCGGGGAATGATGGCATTACCTCTGCAGCGTCCAAAGGTTTTTCTCCGTATTTGGGTCTTTCTTCCGAAATAACCTCTTTGGCTTTCAGTATTTCGCTGTTTTTGTGGCGCTCTTCCGGTTTTACATCCTTGGTCTTTTCCGGTAATCTGAATGTGATTGGCAATGTGAAATTCACAGCCACCGGAACTCCTTTCTGCATTCCTGGTTTCCATTTTGGCATGGCCTTAATCACACGGAGAGCTTCGTTGTCGAGTGCCGGGTCTATGCTGCGGAATATTTCCGGGTCGCATACCGCTCCGTCCTTGCCTATGGCGAACCGTACGATTACGCGTCCCTGCACACCGTTCTTTTCAGCTATCGCCGGATATGTTATGTTTTGACTCAGCCACTGCATGAGCGCGGTCTCACCGCCGGGGAAAGATGGCATCACCTCTGCAGCGTCCAAAGGTTTTTGCCCCCAAGCAATGTTGCTTGTCATACTTATCAGCATCATTGCCAACAACAGTCCTTTCTTGATAAATTCTTTGTTTGTCATAATTCTAAAAGTTTATTCTTCTTTTCCCATAAAGATATACCTATCGGTATTTTCCCTATATTTGTTTATGTATTTCGTTGCAAAGATAACATTTTTTATATCGGTGGATGCAGTCTGTGTGTTTTTTTTCTTGTATTTTAGTTTGGGTTAACATGAAGATACAAATAATAACAATCGGCCAAGTAGGGTGTCCAAAACTTGTTGTTCATTTCTGAAATCATCAAATAAGTTAGTCAACAAAATTAAACTACATATCGTCCGTACATTGGATGGATGCGCCCCAACGGGGCAACAAGCACACAGCCCGGGGCAGAGCGCAGCGGCACCCCGGGATTAAAACATTGCCAATCTTCGCGCCCTAAAAGGGCAAAAGCATAAAAATATATGGGGTATAAAAGTGTAAGTATTTGATAATGAATGCTTTTGCCCTTTAAGGGCGAATGGGTTAATTGAACATGACACCCGGGGTGCCGCTGCGCTCTGCCCCGGGCTGTGTGCTTGTTGCCCCGTTGGGGCGCATTCTGTATGTACGATAATGTAGTTTAATTCTGTTCTTATTATATATTGTCTTTTCACGGAGTCATCTAACACTCTGTTTGTTCTTATGGACTGTTGTTTCCCTATTGCAATTGGAATGTTACCGGCAGTGTGAAATACACAGCCACAGGCTCGCCTTTCTGTTTTCCGGGAATCCACCTTGGCATTGACTTGACTACACGGAGGGCTTCCTTGTCAAGTGAAGGGTCTACGCTTCTAAGAACTTTTGGATTGTAGATTGCGCCGTCCTTTCCCACGTAGAATCTCACGATTACACGTCCCTGCACTCCGTTTTCTTCTGCAATGGGCGGATATGTTATGTTCACGCTCAGCCACTGCATCATTGCTGCGTCACCTCCGGGGAACGAAGGCATCACCTCGGCAATGTCTAAAGGCTTTTCTTCATATTGGGGTCCTTCTTCTGCAACAATCTCTTTGGCTGTCAGCATATCTTCAGCTTCTGTTTTCATCGGTTCTTTTATTATTTTTTTGAAATACTCGCTGAACATCGACTTGTTTTCCGAGTTTATATCAATTTCCTTGCCCGTATCAGCTGATGTGTAGCATATCAGTTTGCCCATAGGTGTTATGTGCATGTTCGTGCTCGTGGCGTCGAGTTCCATTGATTTGATTGTTTCCTCTGTCAGTATGTCGGCTATGGTAAGCACTTTACTCAGTCTTGTGTCGTAAGTTATATGTCCGCGTGTTTCTTTCGGCAGCCCTGCGCCTCCGTTTTTCAAAAGATTGTTTATCGTCAGTGTCACATAGTACAGATATGTGTCAAATTGATAGTCGGGACCGTTGTATGAACTCAGGCATTGGCATCCCATTGATATGAAATTGTTGCCGTAAAGTTTTTTGGGAAGTTTGTCGCTTGTCATATCTGCCTTTGCCAGAAAATCCTGTAACGCAGGATTCAGCAATAGTGTATTGTTACCAAACATTCTCCCAGCCAATGTTTTCTGCAACACTTCATTGTCTGGTATGTCAAATTTACATCTGAGGATGAACTCTTGTTTGTTTAGTTTCACTAATTGGGAAAACACATTACTCTTGACATTCTGTCGATTGTCTTTGGAATTTGTTTGTGCCATGTTTATGTCCGATGCGGTATTAGCAAATACACCATTTATTGTGATGGAGAGTAATATGATTGCCGCTAATATATTTTTGGAAAATATCTTATTTTTCATAATCATTAATCTATTTGTGGAATGTTACTTGATATAATTTGATGACAAATCGTTACCATCTCGATCTCGGATGATATCTGTTAAAGTTATAAGTGGGGTAGTAATATTGTGTTTTATGGACCATACTGGTGGCATTGTACATTACACTGACGTGTTTGCCTTGTCTCATACCCGGAACCCATTTTTTCAAAGCCCTGATTTTGGATATATAAAACTGGTCAAGTACCGGTGAACCGGCACTGACAGCAATAGCCATAGCCAGTTCTCCGTTTTCGTCGATGATATAAATGATATTACAGGATTCTCCATTGCGAAGTTTGCCATATGGGGCATTTTGGACAACATCATTGACTGGTTTTGGCGGAATGGGAGCATAGTCGCATTTTTGCTCATGGTATATGCCTTTTGACTCCAAGTTGCCGGTTTGCAGTTTTCGATTTCCGTCGCTAAGCATTTTTTTTGCGTAACGAATTTCCTTTGCTATATGTCCACAACCCTTGTTGGCGGCAAGACGGTCAATTTCCGCCTCTGTCATTTCGTTGATGTTCTTGTTTATGCCGCTTACATAGCATGTGTCGTCCCACATATACAGATATAAATCTTTCATTTTTGTTATTTGCTGCTGATAGGCCAACAGACGATTGTAATTTTTTGTTTTTCTTTTTTCATCTTCCAGCTTACGGTATTCTATTGCTTGTTCTTGCCTTTTCTTTTCCTCTGCTTTCTTTCTCTTGTTTTCTATTTCCAGTGCAAGACTTTTCCGGTGTATTTTCACAGGATTGGCCAATAGCCAACAAGTTCCGCTGCTCATCAGTCCGATGATTAGTGATAAATTTAGTAATGTCTTTTTAATCATGATTTATTCGCTTTTTTAATATAATTCATCTTTCCACATCAAGATATACTTATCGGTATTTTCCTAACGTTGGATTTCATCCTGCGTTTTATTGTCATGCCAGAGTTTGGGCAAGCTCACTCTGCTTATCTGGCTTGATGAAAACGTATGTTTCATTTCACAGTGCAAAGGTAACATTTTATGTTTAAAAAATGTTATCACAGCTTTTACCCCCCCCATTTTGATTTTTATTAGCATTTATTAAACACTGTTCACTGTAGTGTGGGTTATACATTTAAAAGCTGATTGTAGAAGCAAAGCTATAAAATACGGATCTTAGAATCTGTACGTTTTATTCTGAAAAAAACGTATTTCGTTTTTTGCAAAATAGAAAGGCCAGTAGCGCCTTTATGCTTCCTTTAAACACATTTTTGGGCATGCCAACTCGCCGTAAGGGCCTCCCGACACTCCCGCAACGGCCGTTTGGCAGTGCCGGGAGGCCTGTTTCGCAATGCAATAAGGGTCTTATTGCAAGGTGAAACGGCCCTCTCTGCTTTCTTGACAAATCTTCGTGGTTGTAACGTGCTGACAGTCAGTGCTTCCCGTTTGAAGCGAAAATTGCGGTTTTCGGGCTCATGGTTGAAAATCGCGGTCAAGGTGTCGCTTAACATATGTTAAAGTAAAGATTGTTCCAACAAAGGAAGGTCGTCGGGAAGCCTGTAGGGTATAAAATCATATTCTGTTTTTGTGCCATATGATCTAAGAGGATGGGGAATCTTTGTGTTTTTCCTGGATTATACTGATATGATGTTGTTGAGGCAATATATGGGGGAGAATGTTGTTTTCAGAATGAAAATATACGGTTAAAAAAACATAATGTGATGTAATTATGGAAATTTTTAGTTAGTTTTGAATCCGAATATATTTGAATCCGACCTTTTATAGTAAGATATGACAGGGGAGGGAAACACCATGCTGATGTCTGTAGGAAATAGTGATATTGGAATATATGAATGTTTCTTTCACAGCCGGCATGGTATGGGAAGTGAGAATCTCTATGGGACATACATTAGGTGTCTGCGAAATACAATCGATTTCTGACAACAATGGATAATATTGAATATAAAGATATACATGCTTTCGGACGTGACGAGCTGGAACGTCTTTTCATGTCTGTGGAATGGTCGTCGGGTCACTATCCCGACAAACTTGTCGAGGCCATGAAGAATTACGAGACGGTATATTCGGCATGGGACGGCGACCGTCTGGTGGGTATGATATGCGCTATGGACGATGGGGTGATGACGGCCTATGTCCACTATCTGCTTGTGGATCCCGATTATCAGCATCATGGCATCGGCCGGCGTCTTGTTGAAATGACCAAGGAGAAGTATAAGGACTATCTACGTATACTTCTCGTGGCATACGAAGACGGCATAAAGTTTTACGAATCGTGCGGATTCAGCAGGTCTGACCATGGATTCCCGATGTATATTACCGAACTGTGGACGTGATGCCGCAGACTGTTAAGAATCGGCAAACCTTTCAGTTGCTCACCGTGAGCACTCTTCCGTCGAACCTTACACGGTATTCCACAAGTCGGTGACCGTCGGCCGACGCTCCGTAGTTGAGATTGTACGTACGCTTGCAGTTGTTGCAGCGGACGGCCTGTCCGTTGCTGCCTTCTGCCCATGTGAGCGGGAAGAACGTGGTACTGTGATTGTCGAGGCAATAGGGACACTGACCGTCATAGGCACGCCACTCGTTGGTTACCGAGCATCCTGTTATCAGGCTGTTGTTGGCTCCAAGAGTATAGCTGTATCTGTTTTCAATTTCTGTTGTCAGTGCCACTTCCTTGTCCTCGGCCGGGATGTCGAACGGTGCCGAGACCATGAGATACCGAACGCCCTGGCGGTTCTGTGTCTTTACGTTTACGAACAAGCCCGGATTGTTCAGCACCCTTGCCAATATATGTGTATTGTGATAGTCGGCCCGGAACATGAAATAGCACGGCCGGTCGCTGAAACGTTCTTCGGCCTTGTCGCACGAAGCGGCAATGACGATACTCAGTGCCGTCATTGCCGCCGATGCTGTAGTGTACAGTGTTCTGCGGAGCAGCTTTTTCGTTATGGTCGTTACAGTCATGGGCGTGCGCGGTCGAGCAGCTCCTTTTCTGCTTTCTCCACGGCGTCGAATCCGAAACTGTCCATCGTTGTACCCATCATTTGTGTGATGCGGTCGTTGCACAGGTTGCCTATGCTGCCCGCGTGTGTGTGACAGATGTTCTTGTCGGGCACAAACCGGCCTTCCTCAATCTCCAGTCCCACGGTCTTGTAGGCATCGCGGAACGGCATGCCCGAAGCCGCCAGACGGTTCACCTCCTCCACGGAGAACATAGGGTCGTATATAGGATTGTCCAGTATGTGCTCGTTGACCTCGATGCGGCTGATAATCCATGCAGCCATGGCAAGACAGTCTTTCAACTCGGTGAAAGCCGGCAGGAATACCTCTTTTATGATTTGAAGGTCGCGGAAATATCCTGTTGGCAGATTGTTCATTATCAGCTGAATCTGCTGCGGCAGTGCCTGTAGCTTGTTGCTTTTGGCACGTATCAGTTCGAACACGTCGGGATTCTTCTTGTGTGGCATTATCGAGCTCCCTGTGGTGCATTCCTTGGGCAGACTCACGAACGAGAAGTTCTGACTGTTGAACAGACAAGCGTCGAAAGCCAGTTTTGACAGTGTGCCGGCAACCGAGGCCATGGCAAAGGCCACGTTGCGTTCGGTCTTGCCGCGGCCCATCTGGGCATAAACCACGTTGTAGTCCATTGATTCGAAACCGAGCAGGCGTGTGGTCATTTCGCGGTCGAGCGGGAACGACGAGCCGTAGCCGGCGGCCGAGCCGAGCGGGTTGCGGTTGGTCATGCGGTAGGCTGCGCTTAGGAAAAGCATGTCGTCGGCCAGACTTTCGGCATGTGCTCCGAACCACAGTCCGAACGAACTTGGCATGGCCACCTGCAGATGGGTGTAGCCGGGCATGAGCACGTTATTGTAGCGGTCGCTCTTGGCTATGAGTTCATCGAAGAGTTTCACGACTGCCAGTGCCACCTCTTTCAGCTCGTGGCGTGTGAAAAGCTTCAGGTCTACCAGCACCTGATCGTTTCTCGACCGTCCGCTGTGTATCTTCTTGCCCATGTCGCCCAGGCGGCGTGTAAGCATCAGCTCTACCTGCGAGTGAACGTCTTCCACTCCGTCTTCTATCACGAATTCGCCGCGTTCGCATGTGTCGTATATGTCGCGCAACTCGGTCAACAGGCGTGGCAGTTCGTCGCGGCCGAGCAGTCCGATGCTCTCGAGCATTATGATGTGGGCCATGGACCCCATCACGTCATACTTGGCCAGATAGAGGTCCATCTCGCGGTCGCTGCCTACGGTGAACCGTTCTATCTCCTTGTTTATCTCAAAGTTCTTTTCCCAAAGTTTGCTTGCCATTGTCTTCGTTTCTTTTTTCTTATTCGTATGGAATCATAGCCAATGCGTCGGCTATTTTCTCTATACCTTCTTTAAGCGGGCCCGAAACCATACCTTTGATGAAAGGGTTGAGGCTGGCCTCCACCGTAACTTTCATCTTGCACGATGTCTCGGTTACGGCCACTATCTGAATCCACAGATAGAACGGTATGGGCGACTGTTCTGTCTCAAACTTGACGCACTTCGGTTCGTCGCGGTCTATGATGCGCAGCCGCAACTCGCCCACGGGCGCCACGCTCACGCTCACCGAGTCGTGGTCGAAGCGGAAGTCTTTAACCTTGTCTTCGGGCACGCGGTCGCGTATCTTCTCCAGATTCTCCAAGTTGCTAATCTTGTCGTATACAGCTGTTTGGGAATATGGTATTTGTTTTATGCTACTTTCAAATTTGCTCATAATTCTTTCTAATTGAGAATTGATAGTTGGGAATTGATAATTATGATTGGCTTCAAGAGCCGTGTTGTATGCTTGCCAATTCCGGCTTTTTATGAATTGAGAATTGAAAGTTGAGAATTGATAATTATGATATGATTCAAGAGCAACATCTTACATCTCTTTAATGGTGCATATCATAATTATCAATTCTCAACTTTCAATTCTCAATTATGCTTCACGTTTCCATTCCGACGGGTTCTGGCGCCATTCGTTGAGCACGGTAATGTCGCCTGCGGCGATATAGCCTGTCTCCGCCGCCTGTGCCACCACGTGCTCGTAGTCGGTGAGGGTGATGAGTTTCACTCCGGCTTCGGCAAAAGCCTTCTCGGCAACGGGGAAACCGTAGGTATATGACGCCACCATTCCCACCACCTCGCAGCCATGCTTGCGCAGTGCCTCGACAGCTTTGAGACTGCTGCCGCCGGTGGATATGAGGTCTTCCACGACAACGACTTTTGCTCCGGGTTGCAGTTCGCCTTCAATGAGGTTCTCCATACCGTGGTCTTTAGGTTTGCTGCGTACGTATGCGAAAGGCAACGACAGCTCGTCTGCCACGAGTGCACCTTGGGCTATGGCTCCCGTGGCTACACCGGCCACGGCCTCTGCCTCGGGAAAGTTTTCCTGTATGGCGTGGCAAAGCTCGAGCTTCACGAAATCACGCAGTTGCGGAAAAGACAGTGTCTTGCGGTTGTCGCAATAGAACGGCGACTTCCATCCGGAAGCCCATGTGAACGGATTGCCCGGCTGCAGTTTTATGGCTTTCACCTCGAGCAGTTTTGATGCGAATGTTTTTTTGATAGCGCTCATTTTCTTATATTGTTTTTTTATGTTATAACCTTCAATTTGTCTGGTGCGGCATTCTTTTGTCACGGTCGGAAAAACGAGGAATGTGAAAAAATCCGAAGTCCGGAATTATCTTTGCAAATTTACATATAAATCGCGAGATTATATACCGTCAGGAGAAATAAAATGATTTTTTCTTTAGAGGAAAGATAGGGATTCTTTGTCAAACGCAGGATGGTGGCATGGTTAGAAAGTCTTTAACTCTTCGTAAAAGCCAGTGTGATGACACTAAGGCGAATGCCTTCAATGGATGTCAGACAGCTTCCGCAGGCCATCGTGGTGGCTCCCGATGTGACAACGTCGTCAACAATGAGCACATGCCTGTTTGCCGCCGGTATGTGTCTGCCGTTCAGGCTGAAAGAGTCTTTTACATTGTCCTGGCGTTCCCACCGTGTGAGACTTGTCTGGCTTGCGGAAAATGCGGTGCGTTCCATAGCTTTGGTGTCTACCGGAATGCCGGTCACTTCACTGATGCCGCGTGCAATGAGCTCACTTTGATTGTAACCCCGCTTGCGTTTGCGGCTTTCGGTAAGTGGCACTGGCACCATCACGTCGATGCCGTCGAAGAATCCCTTTTCGGCAAACTCACACGCCATTATCCGTCCCATGGCTATGGCGGCATCGGCGCGGCCGGCATATTTCATGTTGTATATGATACGTGCTGACTCCGATCGTGGCTGGTGGTAAATCATGGCTGCTGCTTGTTCCACGGGCATAAGTCCCCAGAACAATCGGGCCATGGGATTGTCTTTGGGAGAGTTTGCAAAGCCTGTGCGCGGCAGGTGTAACAGACATGACTGGCACACGATGTCTTCCGTCGGTGACAGTCGCGCGCCGCATACGATACAAGTGCGCGGTGATATGAGGTCGAGCAGGCGGGTGAGCAGACTAATCCTCATATTCTCCGTCTGTGTATTCAATGTCCAGTCCGGTCATGCCGGTCACATCGTCGCCGAGACAGCGGCGTATCTGGTCAAAGCTGAACCCGCGGCTTATCCCGAACCTTGCCAGTTTGGTGTTGAGTTCATATTCGTTTGCGGCACGTATGCTCTTGCGCTTGCTTTTCAATAGCGGGCGCAGCACAGCCATATACTCATCCTCGCTGATATCGTCGAGCACGCGTTGCCGTATGTCACTGTCTATGTGTTTCTGCCACATGGCCTGTTCCACCTTGCGCCGTCCCCATTTGTTGTATTTGATTTTGTCGATGGCAAAGGCCCGTGCGAACCGCTCGTCGTCCACGAACCTGTTGGTCGTGAGATATTCCATGATGCGTGCCTGAGCCTCTTCGGCCACTCCCCATCGTCTCATCTTCTCGACCATCTCGTGCGAGCAGTGCTCTGCCTGTGAGCAGATGGCTGAAAGCCGCAGTCGGGCTTCCTGTTCTGTCATTTCTTTCATTATGCGTGTCTTTTGTTTACGGTGTAAATAGAGTTCCAGGACATTCGTCAGATTGTGTCATAATCCGATTTTTATTGTTTTCTGCCGGTTATGACACCTTTTATGAAGCGTTCCTTGCCGAAACTGTCGCTGCGGGTCTCGGTCATTGTGAAGCCGTATTCGTGTAGCATGGTCTGAATATCACCGGCAAACAGCGGATTGATTTCGAAGTACAGCCTTCCGTCTCGTTTCAGTGACCGTGCCGCATATCGGGCTATGGCGCTGTAGAAAAGCAGCGGGTCGTCATCGGGCACGAACAATGCCTGATGCGGCTCGTGGTCGACAACGTTGCGTTCCATGTCCGTACGTTCCCGTTGGCAGATGTATGGCGGGTTACTTACTATGATGTCCCAGCGGGCTGTGTCATCTGGAGGGACAAGCGCATCCTGTGTCTCGAATGTGACTTCCGCACAGAGTGCAGCGGCATTGAGCCTTGCAAACGAAAGAGCCTCGGCCGATATGTCCCATGCAGACACCTTTGCTGACGGTATGTCGAGCGACAGCGTTATGGCAATGCAGCCGCTGCCTGTGCCGATGTCAAGTATGGCGGGGCGGATGTTGCAGGTTTCTTTTTCGGAAAAGGTATCGGGCGCTCTGTATTTTTCATTTGAGGAGACTATCCATTCACATAGCTCTTCCGTTTCCGGTCGTGGTATCAGCACTCCCGGCCCGACCTTCATCGTGCGTCCGCAAAAGTCGGCCTGCCCCAAAACATATTGTACCGGCTCGGCTTTCATAAGCCTGTCGGTCATTTTTTGCAGTTCGTGGCAGTCTTCTGCCGATAATTGTGTAACTTTGCCGCAGTAAACATCAGTGGTCGACATGCCGAAACGCACATCAAGCACGTAGCGGACTATGGCTTTGGCCTCGCCGCTGCCGTATATGGCGGCAAGTGGCCGCCAGAGATCTTCGTAGGTCATTGTGTATGCAAATATACGGAGAATCTATGATATTCCGTGTCGGCAGGATAGAGAATTTTGTTTTCTTTGGAGGAAGAACTATGGACAGAATATCGGAAGACGAAAAATATATGCGCAGATGTCTGCAACTTGCGGCCTGCGGAAAGGACAACGCCCGTCCCAATCCTATGGTGGGGGCGGTGATAGTGCATGGTGGCCGTATCATCGGTGAGGGATATCATGTGCGTTGTGGTGAGGGACATGCCGAAGTGAATGCCTTTGCATCGGTCAAGGCCGTTGACGAACCGTTGTTGTGCGAGGCTACGATATATGTGAGTCTCGAGCCGTGTGCCCATTACGGCAAGACACCGCCGTGTGCCGGATTGATAATAAAAAAAGGTGTGCGCCGTGTCGTTGTGGGATGTGTCGACCCGTTTGCTTGTGTTCAGGGCCGTGGCATAGAGATGATTCGGAATGCCGGTATCGAGGTGACGGTGGGTGTGCTCGAGCGGGAATGCCGCGAGCTGAACAAGCGTTTCTTTACGTATCACAGTCTGCATCGGCCGTACATAATATTGAAATGGGCGCAGACATCTGACGGATTTATCGACGATGACTTCCGTCCTGTGATGATATCCAACGGATTTACGAGGATGCTGAGTCACAAGTTGCGTGCGGAGAACGATGCCATACTCGTGGGACGGGTCACTGCCGAGCGCGACAATCCCGGGTTGAATGTGCGCTATTGGGCGGGGACGGACCCAAGGAAGATTGTCCTCGGACACGACACAGACCTAAAGACACTCGTCGACAGACTGTACAGTGAGGGTGTGCAGTCGCTCATAGTGGAAGGTGGCGCAAAGACTCACAGTTCGTTCATAACCGCAGGTCTGTGGGATGAGATACGTGTGGAGACTGCCCCCTTTGCCGTCGGGCATGGCACACGTGCACCTCAACTGCCCGACAACATTACAGTAACGTCACACGAAGAATATGATGGTAATATGGTGACGATATACAAAAAGATATTCTCTGCCGGCAAGTAAGGCTCTATTTTATCAGCTTTTCACGATTTGGCTTGGGTTGACCTTGGTATGTCACTGGGTCACAAATACTTGCCAACTACCATCCTTTGCGCCTCACTCCACTTATTTTCTATGAATAAGTTGGTCGAGCAGCTTTTGAATGGCAGCGATACTTATGCCTGTTATTTCTTTCATGTCTGCAAGCGTAAGTGTAGGTTGTGTCCGCATGGCATTAAGTATTCTTGTGTAATTGGAAGTTCGAAATGCTATTCGTTCACCATCATATCACCATACATTCTCATTCTTTTCGCCTCATATTTCATCATACGCAGTCCCGCATTGCTTGCAGTCATTTCCTGCACATCACGTACATCAGCCTCTCCGATAACTTTGCCGAAGAGCAACAATATTTCCGTCTGACCATAAGTCAGTGTGCTGCCCTCAATGTGATTGCTGTTATAGTTGAAGTCAACAGTGAAGCGACGACTAAGCCTTTCCATATCCTTTTCAGACAATGGCTGTAAATCTTGCCATGCGGTCAAAGCCTTCGTATATTCAGATATTTCATAGTGGTATCATATTTGTTATCACACAGTGCAAATATACAAAATCTTTTTAATAAGGTTGTATGTATACAACCTTATTTATTGTTTTTAGCAACAAATATCAGGTATTCATATAATTGAAAATGGAGAATGGATAATTATGATTAGCTTTGGGTAAAGATACCGGTGGTGGTTTTGATACAATGGTTTTGCTGCCGCGCTGGCCAACAGTGCTAATCAGAATTATCCATTCTCAATTCTCAATAATCAATTAAATAGCTTATTTTCTTCCGAAATCGGCCGGCACCTCGCCCCACTTCTGCGTTTCCCACTTGATGATAGGAGTCTTGTATTTGTGCGTGGCGAGCCACCGTTCGGCCCGTGCTATCACGTTGTACAGCTCTTCCGTCTTCGGGGTGCGCTCCAGCTTGGTCTTGCACTTGCCCTTGTTCACCCACAGAATGGCGTTGTAGCTGTCGGAATAGATAGTCTTGCTTATGCCGCACCGGTCCATCAGTGCCAGAGCATGCACGATGGCAAGAAACTCACCGATGTTGTTCGTGCCGTGTACCGGGCCGAAATGGAACACCTGCTGCCCGGTGGCAAGGTCGATGCCACGGTATTCCATAGGTCCTGGGTTGCCTGAGCATGCAGCATCTACAGCCCAGGCATCGGCCCTAACATCCGGATGCAGCGGCAATACAGTGTCGTGACGATAGTCGGGTGGATTGTACATGTCCGAGTCCGTTTACATACGTTCCGGCACCTCGATGCCCAACAATGACATACCGTTCTTTATTATCTTGGCCACGTTGCGTGCCAGCACAAGGCGCATCTGTTTCTTGGTTTCGTCCTCCTCGCGCAGAATGCTGTAGTCGTGGTAGAACTGGTTGAATTCCTTGGTCAGCTCGTAGCAGTAATTGGCAATTCCGCTCGGGCTGTAGTCCTTGCCTGCCTGTGCCACGGCCGCACCGTATTCGTTCATCTTCTGTATCAGCGCTATCTCCTTGTCGTTGAGTATGTTGCCCGAGGTGCGGTTGGCGGGCAGCGATGCCTCTGTGCCGGCTTTGCGCAGTATGCTGCGTATGCGTGCGTGGGTATACTGTATGAACGGGCCTGTGTTGCCGTTGAAGTCGATTGACTCCTCAGGGTTGAACAGCATGTTCTTGCGCGCGTCAACCTTGAGGATGAAGTACTTCAGTGCTCCCATGCCCACTATGCGGGCTATCTCGCTGCGTTCTTCCTCGCTCATGTCGTCAAACTTGCCGGCCTCCTCGCTCGTCTTGCGTGCGTCGGCCACCATCAGTGCCATCAGGTCGTCGGCGTCTACCACCGTTCCCTCGCGGCTCTTCATTTTGCCGTTGGGCAGTTCGACCATACCGTATGAGAAGTGCACCAGCTCGCGGCCCCATTTGAAGCCCAGGCGGTCGAGCAGTATCGAGAGAACCTGGAAGTGATAGTTCTGTTCGTTGCCTACCACGTATATCATCTTGTCAATGGGGAAATCCTTGAAACGCATTTCGGCCGTGCCGATATCCTGCGTCATGTATACTGATGTGCCGTCGGAGCGCAGCAGCAGTTTCTGGTCGAGGCCCTCACCGGTAAGGTCGGCCCACACGCTGTTGTCCTCCTTGCGGAAGAAGAGGCCTTTCTCAAGTCCTTCCTCCACCTTGGCCTTGCCGCGCAGATAGGTCTCGCTCTCGTAGTATATCTTGTCGAAGCCTACGCCCATGGCACGGTAGGTCTCGTCGAATCCGGCGTATACCCAGTCGTTCATCCGTTTCCACAGTGCGCGCACCTCGGGGTCGTTCTGCTCCCATTTGACCAGCATGTCGTGTGCTTCGCGTATCAGCGGTGCCTCCTCCTTGGCTTTCTTCTCGGCTTCCTCTTCGGTCATGCCATCGGCCGTGAACTTCGCTGTAAGTTCTTTCACCTCCTCGCGATAGTGTTTGTCGAAAGCCACGTAGTAGTCGCCTATCAGATGGTCGCCTTTCTTTCCGCTCGTCTCGGGAGTCTCGCTGTTACCGTATTTCAACCATGCCAGCATCGACTTGCAGATGTGTATGCCTCGGTCGTTCACAATGTTGGTCTTCACCACGCGGTTGCCGTTGGCTTCCATTATCTGCGCCAGCGACCATCCCAGCAGATTGTTGCGCACGTGGCCCAGATGCAGCGGTTTGTTGGTGTTGGGCGACGAATACTCTATCATCACGAGCGGGCTTCCGTCTGTAGCCGCCTTGTGTCCGAATCGGGCATCAGCGTCGATGTCGGCCAGCAATGCGAGCCATGCTTCACCCGAGATTACCAGATTGAGGAATCCTTTCACCACGTTGAATGCGGCTACGGCCTCACAACTCTTCACAAGATATTCGCCTATCTCCTGCGCCGTATCCTCCGGTTTTTTCTTGGAAATCTTCAGAAACGGGAACACCACGAGTGTGATATTGCCCTCAAACTCGCGCTTGGTTTTCTGCAACTGCACCATTTTTTCCGGTACATCCTGTCCGTAGAGAGCCTTCACGGCATCTTTCACGGTGCAGCAAATTATGTCTTCGATACTCATATTTCGGGTATGTTTTTATGTTATATTTCGTTTTGGCGGCAAAGTTACCAAAAAACACCGGAATAATCAACGGAAACGGCAAGAATAGTTTTCATTACGGTACAGAGCCTTTGAACTGCCGGTACAAGGCCGTTGAACTGACAGTACAAGGCTGCCGTACTGCCGGTTCCGCGGCCTTGTACTGTCTCCTCGGTGCGGGCACTGCCATCCGGCCGGCACCATCCGGTTGGCTGAGCATGTAGATGGAATCCTGAAAAAACAGTGCCGGCAATATGTTTAAAACCGATTTTTTGCATTACCTTTGTCCTGAAGTTCACATTGATTTAATGTCGATTTAATTCAGAATGTGCCGATGAGAGTACTTATAGTGAATACGAGCGACAGTGCGGGCGGTGCCTCTGTCGCAGCCCGCCGGCTTACCGAGGCGCTGATAAACAACGGTGTAAAGGCCCGAATGATGGTGGCCGACAAACAGACGGGAGCCGTTTATGTGTCGCGATACGGACAACACTGGCGCTACAGACTTGGTTTTCTGTGGGAGCGTGTGGTGATATGGATAGCCAACGGACTGAGCCGTAAGAATCTGTTCACCGTGTCTACCGCCTGTGCCGGTGTCGACATCACGCAAACCAATGAATACCGTGAAGCCGACGTGATACATCTGCATTGGATTAATCAGGGCATGCTTTCGCTTGGAGGTATACGCAAGATAATATCCGGAGGCAAACCTGTGGTATGGACCATGCACGACATGTGGCCCGCAACATCAGTGTGTCATTATTCGCATGGGTGTGAGAAGTTTCATGGAGAGTGTTCCTGCTGTCCGTTTTTGCGCTTTCCCGGAAAGAATGACTTGGCCGCCGTGACACATCGCCGCAAAAAACGTGTCATGAGTGCAGGCAAGGTGCACTTTGTTGCCGTGAGCAGATGGCTGGCTGATATGGCCCGCTCGGCATCGCTGATGCGTGGCCATGACGTCACGGTAATACCCAATGTGCTGTCTCTGTCGCATTTCCGCATGTCCGACCGTCTCGACTCGCGCTCTATGCTTTCAATACGTGCCCGCCATGTAGTCATTTTCGGTGCGGCACGTATTGATATCCCTATAAAAGGATTCGGCTATCTTAAGTCGGCTCTCGCCTATATGACGACACGCATGGGCTACAGCCCTGACGATTTGCATCTGATTCTTTTCGGAAGCGTACGTTCGTCAGAGGCGTTGGACGGCATTCCTGTGCCCTACACCCATATGGGGCATGTGACTGATGAGGAGACGCTTTCGCAGCTGTATTCGGCATCCGACGTTCTTGTTTCGTCGTCGCTTTACGAGACATTCGGACAGACCATCATCGAGGCCATGGCCTGCGGATGCACTCCGGTGTCGTTCGATAACAGCGGGCAGACCGACATCATACGCCATAAGCAGAACGGATATCTGGCCCGCCACATGTCCGTGGAAGATCTTGCAGCCGGTATTGACTGGGCTCTCCGTACGAGTCTGCCGCGTCGTGACCTGAGAAAAGACGTCATGTGCCGGTATTCGGAGAGCACCGTAGCCGGAAAATACATACAATTGTACAACAGTATATCCGGAACGAAGGCCTGAGGCTCTCAATAACAGACGATATGATGAAATTCAGCATAATAACCATCACATACAATGCTGCTGAGGCATTGCCGCGCACGGTGGACAGCGTATTTGCACAGACATGGCCCTGCGTGGAACACATAATAGTGGACGGGGCTTCTACGGACGCTACGCTTGATGTGGCGCGCGATTATGAACGCCGTTCACGTGAGGCGGATTCCGGCCATGACGTTGTCATAACATCCGAATCCGACAACGGACTGTATGACGCCATGAACAAGGGATTGGACAGGGCCACGGGCGATTATGTACTTTTTCTGAATGCCGGAGACTTTTTCCCTGATGCAGAAGTGCTGACCGTCGTGGCGGCAAAAGCGTGTGGAGAACAAATGTCGCATGGAAATCGGCCTGCAGTGGTTTATGGAGATACGGATATTGTCGACTCTGAAGGGCGTTACCTTTATCCGCGACGCTTGCGTCCGCCCCGTCGTCTTGCATGGCGCTCGTTCATGCACGGCATGCTGGTGTGCCATCAGGCATTCTATGCACGCACCGACATTGCGCGAGCCATACACTATGACTTGCGTTACAGATACTCGGCTGATGTCGATTGGTGCATACGGGTGATGAAAGCAGCAGAGAGACAAGGCTTGCCGATAACGAATACCGGTACTACCGTGGCATGCTACACAGAGGAGGGGCAGACCACACTGCATCATCGTGCTTCGCTGAAAGAGCGCTATCGTGTCATGGCATATCATTATGGGGCTTTGCCGACACTGCTGATGCACTGCTGGTTTGTATTAAGGAACTTTATAAGGAGATTAGGTTTTAAGTAGGTATTCAAAATTAATCGTATATAACCTTAATCTGATGATAATTGATTTTGAATATCTACTTACCTGAGAAATGTCATAATCCTGTCCCTGTATTCGTCGGGATAATCGTAAAACGAGCTGGCATGTTCGGTGCCTCGCGTTATCCACATTTCTTTGTATCCATGTTTGGCTGTGTACAGGGGGAAAACCATCCATGACGGCACGAATGTGTCGGTTTCGCCATGTATGAAGAGCATGGGGCGGCGACATTTGGCCACCTGTTTCAACGGTGAGGCCTGTCCGAAACTCCATCCGTATTTCAGACGACATAGCATACTTGTTACAGGTAATAGCGGGAACGACGGCAAGCCGAACTGTTCCTTTAGTTGCACGCTGAACTCGTCCCATACGCTCGTATATCCGCAATCCTCGACAAAGCATGTTACATACCGCGGCAGTTCCTCGCCTGACACACACATCGTCGTGGCCGCACCCATCGACACACCGTGTACCACAATCTGTGACTCGCGTGTGCTGTCGCGGAATGTCTGTTCTGCCACTTCTGTCCACTTTATAACGTCTTTGCGGTCTTTCCATCCCATCTGAATTTCCTTACCGTCGCTCAGCCCGTGGGCATGCAGGTCGGGTATCAGTACGTTGTAGCCCAGACAGTGATGATACATATGACCAAGAAAAAGAAACTTCACCGCGCAGTCCTTATATCCGTGAACCACTACGGCCGTGCGGCCGTGGGCGGAATCGTTGCGTGCATATAGGGCATGATGGCGTTCGCCGGAAGGCATGGTGACAAATGTATCGCGCAATGCTCCGCATCGGCGCATGCTGTCCGTCCACTCCTGCATATATGGGTAATTGCTGTATAGCGTGGCGTATGCACTGTCCATGTCGTGCCTGTTGGGATCGGGTGTGAGCGAATAAGAAAGCATGTATAGTCCGCTCCATGTAATGGCGGTAACGAGAACAATGACAACCGCCAAGACTGAATATATTATTCTCTTTTTCTTCATAAACTTATTCTTCTTTTATCATACATCACAGCAAATGTAATACATTTCTTCTTTATTGCAATATTCTTTTGACATAAAAACAGATTTTTCTGACATAAAAACATAATGATACACTATTTACGTTTTGTTGATATCCGTTAAATATCCGATGGTTAGGATGTCGGTATCTGTTGTGTCTGCTTTACGGTTGTAAGATTAGGTATTCAAAATCAATTATCATCAGATTGTTCCAAAATGAGATTACGGTTATATACGATTAATTCTGAATACCTACTTAAGTTGGTCAACAAAATTAAACTACATAATCGTCCGGATATATGATGGATGCGCCTTGAAAAGGCAGCAAGCGCATAGCCCGGGGTAGAGCGAAGCGGCACCCCGGGCTATGTGCTTGTTGCCCCGTTGGGGCGCGTTCTGTCAGGGCACGTTCTGTCCGGAGGATGATATAGTTTAATTTTGTTGACTAACTTATAATATAGTTTGCAATCATTGGCTTTCATGTATGGATATTTTTTTTCGATTACAAAATCCAATTAAAAGATAAGGAAAGTCAAAATAAAACATTAAATTTGCAACGGCATATCTATATAGGTAGGGAATACATCGGATAAACTTCGCGAAGTGGCGTAGCTTATGCTGGAGAATGACTACGATAAATACTTGATGTCGATTATATGGCGTTGGGCATTATATGCCGGACTTTAAAAGAAAATTTAAACGAAGACAAATGAATATATTAGTGACAGGAGCCAACGGACAGCTCGGACATGAGATGCAGTCGGTGGCTGAGAAGAGCGGAGATAAATTTGTATTTACCGATGTTGCCGGGGGATACGAGCGACTGGACATCACTGATGTGGAAGCCGTACGCCGTATGGTGGCCGAAAGGGAGATTGAAGTGATAGTGAACTGCGCCGCATATACCAATGTAGACAAGGCCGAGACTGACGTCGAACTGGCCGATATGCTCAACAACAAGGCTGCCGGAAATCTGGCGCAGGCCATGAAGGAGGTTGATGGAACGCTGATACACGTGTCGACCGACTACGTGTTCCAGGGCGACCGTAACGTGCCATGTCGCGAGGAGTGGCCCACAAATCCGCTTGGAGTGTACGGCAAGACAAAGCTGGCAGGCGAGAAGAGCATCGAGGCCACGGGCTGCAAGCACATCATAATACGCACGGCGTGGCTGTATTCCAAGTGGGGCAAGAACTTCGTGAAGACTATGCAGAACCTAACGGCCACACGCGACACGTTGAAGGTGGTGTTCGACCAGGTGGGCACTCCCACCTATGCCGGCGATCTGGCGGCCGTGATAGGCCATATCATCGGGAGCGGACAACTCGACAAGACAGGCGTTTATCACTTCTCCAACGAAGGAGTGTGCTCATGGTTCGACTTTGCCAAGGCCATCTGCGAGCTTAGCGGCAACACGTGCGACATACAGCCGTGCTACAGTGAGGAGTTTCCCAGTCCGGTGGAGCGCCCACATTTCTCCGTGCTTGACAAGAGCAAACTGAAGAGCACGTTCGGTGTGACGGTGCCTTACTGGACCGACTCGCTGAAGAAGTGCATCGCAGAGCTGGCCGAGTAATCCCACATTGTCCTATATCTGATAAAAAACAACATTGAAATGAAGAATATAATTATCACCGGCGGTGCCGGATTCATCGGTTCTCATGTGGTGAGACTGTTCGTGAACAAATATCCCGAGTATAATATAATCAACCTCGACAAGCTGACGTATGCCGGCAATCTGGCCAATTTGAAGGATATAGAGGACAAGCCCAACTATACTTTCGTGAAGGGTGACATCTGCGACTTCGAGCTTATCCGCAGACTGATGCGCGAGCACAGTGTGGACGGCATCATCCATCTGGCCGCCGAGAGCCACGTGGACCGCTCGATAAAGGACCCATTCACCTTTGCTCAGACCAACGTGATGGGCACGCTCACGCTGTTGCAGGCAGCGAAGGAATATTGGGAGAGCCTGCCCGAGAAATACGAGGGCAAGCGATTCTATCACATTTCGACCGACGAGGTGTATGGCGCGCTGCAGCTCACCAACCCCGAGGGCATAGAGTCGCCGTTTACCACCAAGGCTTCGTCGTCGGAGCATCACCATGCCTACGGTGAAGATTTCTTCCTTGAGACGACAAAGTACACCCCACATTCGCCATATTCGGCATCGAAAGCCGGTTCCGACCATTTCGTACGTGCGTTCCACGACACCTACGGTATGCCCACCATCGTGACCAACTGCTCTAACAATTACGGTCCGTATCAGTTCCCCGAGAAACTCATTCCGCTGTTTATCAACAACATCCGTCATCGCAAGCCGTTGCCGGTATACGGTGAGGGGCTCAACGTGCGCGATTGGCTGTATGTGGAGGACCATGCCCGTGCCATCGATGTGATATTCCATAAGGGAAAGATAGCCGATACCTATAATATAGGTGGATTTAACGAGTGGAAGAACATCGACATCATCCGCGTTGTAATCAAGACGGTGGACCGTCTGCTGGGACGCCCTGAGGGTGCCGATGACGACCTGATAACCTATGTTACAGACCGTATGGGGCACGATATGCGCTACGCCATTGACTCTCGCAAGCTACAGCGTGAACTGGGGTGGGAGCCGAGTCTGCAGTTTGAGGAGGGTATCGAGAAGACTGTGCGCTGGTATCTGGACAATCAGGAATGGATGGACAACGTGACCAGCGGCGACTATCAGAAGTATTATCAGGATATGTACAACAGATAAATGGAGGTAATAAAGACAGATATAGAAGGCGTGGTAATCATTGAGCCACGTATCTTCAAGGATGCCCGTGGGTATTTCTTTGAAAGTTTTTCTCAGCGCGAGTTTGATGAGAAAATCCGCCATATAGAGTTTTGTCAGGACAACGAGAGCATGAGTTCGTATGGTGTGATGCGTGGTCTGCATTTCCAGCGTCCGCCGTTCACGCAGAGCAAGTTGGTGAGATGTGTGAAGGGCGCTGTGCTCGACGTTGCGGTGGACATCCGCAAAGGATCGCCCACGTATGGTAGGCATGTGGCTGTGGAACTGACGGAAGACAATCATCGGCAATTCTTCATTCCGAGAGGTTTTGCACATGGTTTTGCCGTGTTGAGTGATACGGCGGTGTTCCAGTACAAGTGTGACGAGTTCTATCATCCCGAGACTGACGGAGGTATATCAATCATAGATGATTCTCTTGGCATTGACTGGCGGATACCCACCGAACATGCCATTCTTTCGGAGAAGGATACCAGACACGAGGTGCTGAAAGATTTCGACAGTCCTTTTGATATTAATGTAGATCTGTATTGATGTCAGGAGACAAGCAAGGGCTGTATCGGAAAAGATAGTGCCATGTCGGATGGCTGCTGTTTTTCTGATATAGCCCTTGCTTGACGTCTTGTTTGTTTTATTCCTGTTTTATGTCTTGTTTTTATGAAAAAGCTGTTCCTTTGCCTTATTGTTTCTATATTGTCTTATACTGTTTCTGCCCAAAAGGTGATACCGCGGGCCGAGATTCCGAAGATGACTTTTGTCATGCAGCTCAATGTCACCGTCGGGCCGGCATACAGTATAGGTGACACACCGCTTGGCCGACGGCAGATTATACCCATTACGGGCGGAACGTTCGACGGACCGTTTCTGCGCGGTACGGTGTTAAGCGGTGGGGCTGACTATCAACTGTTGTCGGCCGATGGCAAGCGGACTGAACTGGAAGCTGTCTATTCCATCAGAACAGACGACGGTGTGTATATCCATGTGCGCAACAGAGGGATTATGGTGGATGGCAAGGATGAGAGTGGAGGCGGCTCCTCTTTTTATTTCAAGGCGGCTCCACGGTTTGAAGCTCCGGCCGACAGTGAATATGCCTGGTTGAACAATGCAATCTTCGTATGTTCTCCCTCGTTCGGACTGAAGAACGGTATCACGCTTGATGTGTGGAAAGTGGAATGACGGTAATCATCTCTCGTTTTCTTGCCATGGCAGAGTTTGAGCAAGCTCACTCTGCTCATTTGGCTTAACGAAAGCGTTGGATTTCATCCTTCGTTTTCTCACCATTGCAATGCCCAAACAAATTTGGCATTGCTCATCTGGCTTAACGAAAGCGTTGTTTAAAAAGCATAAAGAACTGAAAGAATAAAGAATAACAAAGAGTGGATGTTGGGCGGCAGGCAGGAATTGATTATATTTGTAATGTCCGGTATCATAAAGGATTGCCTGTGATACATGGAACAGTATTAAGGAAATAATAAAAACGCATAGACATTATGAACAAGGAACAACTTATGGCAAGAGCTATCAGACTTTCGGAGGAAAGCGTCAGTCATGGCGGTGGCCCTTTCGGTGCTGTCATTGCCCGTGATGGAGATATATTGGCTGAGGCAGCCAACTGTGTTACGACTCACTGTGACCCTACTGCACACGCCGAAGTCAGTGCTATACGTGAGGCGGCAGCACGTCTTGGAACGTTCGACCTGAGCGGTTGTGAAATTTATACATCTTGTGAACCGTGTCCGATGTGCCTCGGTGCAATATATTGGGCTCGTCTGGATAAGATATATTATGCCAACAACCGTGAGGACGCGGCACGGGCCGGATTTGACGACGACTTTATATATCGTGAACTGGAACTGAAGCCGGCCGCCCGACATAAGCCGTCTGAAATAATAATGGAGCAGGAGGCCAAAGAGGCTTTCCGCAGATGGATTGACAAGGATGATAAGACAAAATATTGAAATGGCAATAACAGAGTTGGCAGGCTTGTATTTTGGATGGTAGGAAAAACGAAGATAAACGGGTGGACAATTGGTAATCACATCGTATGTATCTGTGACATATTGACGAGCAAAATAGTGTTTTTGAATCATAAAATCTGTTGTTTGCGCACACAGTGTTTTGATTTACGTCAAGAATATATGTGTTTTCTCGATATAGAAGGCCAAATATCTTGTATGGTTCGTAAATTCGCCGTATCTTTGCAACGTCAAAAGGTTAATAGATTGTTTTAGGTTAGTAGTAATATTTATAGTTTTAGGTTTTTAGTTATTGGTAAAAAGAAAGTTTAAATGTGGATAACATAGGCAACCGTGAGGTTCCCTTAACTTTCAGAAAGTTAGTATTAGTCATTGTCTCGGCTGCACGCCGTAATGAAACGACAGCGGATGACAGACTGAAATGACATATTAACAAACATAGGCTTTGGACGCCGCTGCTCGATGACGAGTGGTGGCGTTTTTGGTATTTTCACCGTAGACTTTATTGACAATATTTGCGGTTTGAACAAAAAATATTCAGGAATGGCTTTATATTTGGAGGAAAAGTGTTATATTTGCTCTGATTTATCGAAAACGACCATAAAATGAACGTTTTCGTCAAGCCAAATGAGCAGAGTGAGCTTGCTCAAACTCTGCCATGGCGAGAAAACGGGGGATGAAATCCAGGGGATTCCGTAGTCTTGAACGTATACTTAATGTGTATGTCATTATAATTATAACAATGATGTGTATAAAACAAATCTAATTGAATATAAATGGAAAAGAATCAGACAGGTAGCAAATCTTACCTTATTTCAATCGTGATGGTCGCCGTGTTGGGCGGCTTGCTCTTCGGTTACGACACGGCAGTGATATCGGGAGCAGAGAAGGGGCTTCAGGCTTTCTTCCTTGGTGCTTCAGATTTTACCTATACTGACGGATGGCACGGATTCACTTGTGCCAGTGCCCTTATAGGGTGTATTATCGGCAGTGCTGTTTCGGGTTTTCTTGCCTCCAATCTCGGTCGTAAACGTTCACTTTTTCTTGCTGGTTTGCTGTTTTTCGTATCGGCATTGGGTTCAATGTCACCAGAATTCCTCTTTTTTGAGCACGGTGTACCGACAAAGAGTCTGCTCGTGGTGTTCAATATTTATCGCGTTATAGGAGGCGTTGGAGTAGGATTGGCCTCGGCCATCTGCCCGATGTATATAGCAGAGGTGGCACCGTCGAACATTCGCGGCACCCTTGTGTCGTGGAACCAGTTTGCCATCATCTTCGGCCAGCTCGTGGTATACTTCGTCAATTTCATGATTCTCGGAGAGCACACCAATCCCGTTATCGAGCAGATAGGTCAGGGCGTAAATGCCGTCGCTTCCGGCAGCGACCCGTGGACCATTACCACAGGATGGCGCTATATGTTCGGCAGCGAGGCTGTACCGGCCGGACTTTTCGCCTTGTTGATATGTTTCGTTCCGGAGACTCCGCGTTATCTTGTGATGGTGGGGCAGGACGACCGTGCGCTTGGTATCCTAAGCAGGATAAACGGTGCGGCTTTGGGCAGCCGTATCCTCTGCGATATCAAGGATACCATCAGCGAGAAGACCGAGCGTCTGTTCACTTACGGATGGCTTGTAATTTTCGTCGGCATCATGCTCAGCGTGTTCCAACAGGCTGTGGGCATCAATGCCGTGCTTTACTATGCTCCGCGTATCTTTGCAGACATGGGTATGGACAAGCCTATGGTTCAGACGGTGATGATGGGTGTGGTCAACATTCTCTTCACTCTCGTGGCTATATTTACGGTCGAGAAATGGGGCCGCAAGCCGTTGCTCATTTACGGTTCTATCGGTATGGCAATAGGAGCTTTCGGTGTGGCCGTCACATTCGGAAATCCTGATCTCAGTTTTGTCACCATGGTCAGCATCATGGTATACAGTGCCTCGTTCATGTTCTCGTGGGGGCCCATCTGCTGGGTGCTCATATCAGAGATATTCCCCAATACTATCCGCGGCGCCGCAGTGGCCATCGCCGTGGCTTTCCAGTGGATATTCAATTGGATTGTAAGTTCGACATTTGTGCCGATGTTCAATATGAAGACTGCTTCCGACCCCGATTTCGGTCACTGGTTCACCTATGGTCTTTATGGTCTAATCTGTGTGGTGGCTGCCGTGTTCGTTTGGAGACTTGTACCGGAAACCAAGGGAAAGACTCTTGAGGAAATGAGCAAACTTTGGAAGAAATAGTAACTACGTGTGATTTGAGTTTTACTTATGGGATGTGCCGATGTATGTGTCATTAGTGTATATCGATGGTTGATATATCGGTACATTTTTGAGAAATGTGGATATTATAAATAATGGAAATCCGGAATGGTGAGACATTAATCTTTTACCCATCCGTAAAAAAACTACTGATACGTTATGAAGACAGTGATGATAGCAGAAGACAATGATAGTAACTATATGCTGATGACATATATATTGAAGCATAACTACAGTGTCGTGAGAGCCCGTAACGGGCAGGAAGCAATAGATATGGCAGAGAAAGGCGGTGTAGACCTTATTCTGATGGACTTGAAAATGCCGGTGTGTGACGGTTTGGAGGCAACATGCCGTATAAAGAGTATGATGCCGGACATACCAATAGTGATGCTCACGGCCAACGCTTTCGATACAGACCGCCGAAAGGCAATGGATGTGGGATGCGATGAGTTTCTTTCAAAGCCTGTAAACAGGGAGAAGTGTCTGAGTGTTATAGCAAGATTTATATGATTTCAACAAGTTCCGATAAGTAGGTTCTGGCTTTATGGAGTAAAAAAGTCTATGATTGGTTTTACAAAAGAAGAGCTTTCGCGCTATAGTCGTCATTTCCTGTTGAAGGAGTGTGGCGTTGAGGGACAGAACAGGATACGCCGTGGGCGTGTGCTCATCGTCGGAGCCGGTGGTCTCGGCTCTCCGGTAGCTCTTTATCTGGCTGCTGCCGGTGTGGGTACGATAGGCATTGCAGACGGTGACGTGGTCGACTTGTCCAATCTGCAACGTCAGGTCATACATACCACGGCCGATGTGGGACGCCCCAAGGTCGAATCGGCCTGCGAACGAATCAAAGCTATCAATCCTCATGTCATTGCAGAACCAATATGTGATTTGCTTAACGAGGCCAATGCTGCTGACATAATCCGCAATTACGATTTTATAGTCGATGCTACAGATAATTTTGCGGCAAAGATGCTTATCAACGATACATGCGTGACCATGGAGAAGCCGTTTTCACATGGCGGCATATTGCGTTTCGAGGGACATACGTTCACGTGGGTGCCAGGCTCGGCCTGTTACCGTTGTATTTTCGGAGGGGAACCTCCGCTCGATGTCGTGCCGCCGGCTGCGGAAACCGGTGTTTTTGGGGTCATTGCCGGCATACTGGGCACCATTCAGGCGGCCGAGGCATTGAAGTTTCTGACAGGTATTGGACATCTGCTTACCGACAGTCTGCTTACTTTCGATGCAAAGACGATGGATTTCGGAAAAATCTGTGTGAGCCGTAATAAACAATGTGGTGTATGTGCGGTTGTGTAAAATTACACCGTATCTATTCGGAATGGTTGAAATACAGATTCTATAGTTATTATGATATTATGTCAACTTTGTCTTCATCTGTTATCTCGCGAATGATGTGGCATGGATTGCCTGCTGCAAGTGTATGTGGAGGGATGTCTTTTGTTACAACACTTCCTGCACCTATTACGGCTCCATCGCCAATATTCACGCCGGGCAATACGGTTACGCCTGCCGCTATCCATACATCGTTACCGATGGTGATGGGACGTGCCCTCATTACTCCTGAATTGCGTTGAGTGGCCTTGAGTGCGTGTATCACTGTGCACAGACGGCAGTCCGGACCTATGAAAACATTATTGCCGATGGTTACATCGGCTTCGTCAAGGATGGTAAGATTGAAATTGCTTATGAAGTTCTCACCGATGTGTATGTTTGTTCCGAAGTCACAGTGAAAAGGGCTGTGTATTGTAAAGTGCTCGCCGATATTCCCCATGATGTTTCTTATGATCTGATTGCGTTCTTCACTGTGTGATGGTGGAAGAGAATTGAGCTTGAAACATTGTTCCTCGCATATACCTAATGCTACGGCAAATTCTTTTGCGAAACCGTTCATCCATTGTCCTGAACGAATAAGTGAAAGATTGTCTTTCGTCATATCTATGATATTGTCTTTGTTAATGGCCGGATAGGATGGCTGTGATGCCTTTTAAAGCAGATGCGTTAAACGCCAGTCATATTATATTGCTTTTAAGCAAAAAAACTATTTGTCATTTCATCAGCAGTCCGCACAACTCACGCATGCCTTCAGATGCTCCTTTCATGATGTGCTGTATGTGCCGGTGCCCGGAAGTTTTTACTGGTTTGGGGTCGATGAGGTATACCGGCACTCCGGAACGGACATAGTGTATAAGGCCGGCTGCGGGATATACATTAAGCGATGTGCCGATGATGATGAAGATGTCGGCATCTGCAGCCTTGTCTGCCGCCTTGCTTATCATGGGCACCGCCTCACCGAAGAACACGATATATGGGCGTAGCAGCGACCCGTCACCGGCCGGTGTACCCGGTTCCACTCGGCAGTTGTCGGCTGTCAGCGTTTGCCAGTAACGCTGATCCTCCGTGTCGCGTGAGGAACATACTTTCATCAGTTCGCCGTGCAAATGGATGACATCTGTTGAGCCGGCCTGTTCATGCAGGTTGTCCACGTTCTGTGTCACCACCGTCACGCGATACTGTTCCTCGAGCTGTGCCACGAGCCGGTGGCCGTCGTTGGGGACTGTGGCCGCCAGTTCCTTGCGTCGCGCGTTGTAGAATTCCGTTACCAATGTGGGGTCGGCCAGCCATCCGTCATGTGACGCTACCTGTTCGACGGGATAGTTCTCCCACAATCCGTCGGAGTCTCTGAACGTTTTTATACCACTCTCTGCCGACATTCCGGCACCTGTCAGTAATACTATTTTCTTCATAATCGATCGTTTTGTCGTGTGAATCCTTTTGTATCTGCAAATATATTACATTTTTGTCTAAAACCAAGCGCTTGTCGTGTTTTCTTTTGCCCCATCTGCATTTCGTATATTGCCTGAACCGGGCGGAAAAGGATGTTCCGGTTGCAATGGGAGTTGTGCAGACTGGCCGGAAATCTGGCGGCCCGCAATCCGGCAGGCCGGATGCAGAATTACGAATGAACCCCGTAGACGGACGAACAGACACAAAAACAATATACAAACTTAAAAAACATGAAAAAACATTTGTCTGCAACAAATAAAAACCATACCTTTGTAATTGTCAAATCAGCTTGAAAGAGCTGGACGACACGACATTTGGGTAAAACAAAAGGACGTTTACGGACGTTATCTTCTACACACAAATCTCGCAAATTTGTCAATCGGGGAAGATGCGCGACGGGAACGTCCATGTCGGATGTATATCATTGTGTGTATGCTCATTGCCATGGGCGTACCGTTGTATTATATATCTCATGACGTGGGCGAACTGCTGTTGCTAATCCCCCGGTAAGGCAATGCGAGAGCCTGTGTGTGGGATAAGTTCAACACAGCCACTCACGTCTTTTTCATTCTATTTCAAACCAATAAAACAAAGCTGAATCTGAGGTGGCTATAAGCTGAATATATTATTATGAAAAAGCTAATTGTAGCAGTGTGTGCATTATGCCTTACGTTCGGCAGTGTCAATGCACAGAAGGTCATGGAAGACAATGTGGAGGGAACGGAACAGACAAAAACGACGTCGGGCAAGAGCGGTGAATCGGATAACGATGTGTTGAAATGTGGCTTCGGAGCTGAATACCAAGGCATAGACGGTGGATTTGGAATGGGCTTTAACTTGATTTACAATCATGTCATGGTCGGCTTTTCATGGTTGTGGGGTGACACAAACGATACTGTGACGAAAAACGATGGATGGCGGGTAAGTTTGGGATACAACTACCGTTATTGGCTCGGCAAGGCTGTATTTATCGAAGGTACTGCCGGTTTTGAATACTGTCATGTGTCTACAGAGTACAAAACCCAAAGCACAAGTGGTACAAGAAATTCCATTCCATTAGCCCAGCAGCTGTCTGGCTCCAACAGGCCCAAAACGGAAATCCGTAAAGACAGCAACGGTGATTTCGGATTGTTCCTGTATCCGAGAGTAGGTGTAAAATTAGGCAAGGTATCTGGAACAGATTGGGGTATATATGCCGGTTACCGTTGGGATTTCAACAAATTCAAGTTTTCTAAAGAATACACTGCAGACTATTTTACTATTGGTCTGACAGGGCTTTTTTAAGGCGCTAATCTAAAGTATTAATCAAAGGTTCATAAATATATGAAAAGATTTGGTACATTATTTTCTTTATTCTTATTCTGTGTCGCAATGTTTTCACAAGGGTCGGAGGGGTATATACAGCAAAGAAAAGGTTCTCGAGTACGTTATGCCGTGATATATGCCAACAAATTGCGTGGTCATGTAGAAAGGACTGTAACTGATGTTTCAGATGATGGTGGCAAACACAAAGTGACACATCTCTACACAATGCTCAACAAAAAAGGGAAACCGTCGAAAAGCGCCGCACTGATGGGAGCCGGGGATGGAATGCAGACATCGGTCACAGTGGAAGACGGAGCATACTATCTCACGCTTGACCTAATGTATGGCAGTATGGGTAATGACAACCGTTCGGGATATCTTCTGAAAATGCCGAAAACACTGAAAGTTGGCGATGAGCTGGAAGGTGGAACCTTGAAGGCGTCTATGAAATTCATGGGCTCCACGATAAACAATGAAGTGACATTCAAGAATTTCAAAGTGACAGAAGAGACAACACTTCAGACAAAGGCCGGAGACATAAAATGTTTGAAAATCACGGGACGAATAACAGGGCGTGTGTCACGTCAGAATGTTGACGAGGAACAAACTTTATATGTGGCTCCTGGTATAGGCATAGTAAGGCAAGAAGCAATGAATTATATGGGTAGCAAGACACCCTATCTTTCTGAAGTAACTGAGATTGAAGGCATATAATAGGCAAAGACCAAAATGAGAGCAACGGAACACGGACACTGTAAACGCACAAGTATATACAGATACCTGTTTCGTTGCCTTGGATTAAAAAACATATTTATAAATTATTATGATAGCAAGAAGGTTGATTACGGCTTTTGTTATGATTCTGTGCATGTCACTGCAACTGCAGGCACAGAATATATGGAAAAGCATACTGAACGGTGTAGCCCAGGGCACATCACAGGTGCTGGAGGCCAACACGATAAAGAAGGTGCTCAACAACCCGTCTCTCCAGTCGGCGGATATGCAGAACTATCTGAAGTTCTATCGCCTGGGCGAAGTCTACGCCGCACAAGGCGACTATGCCAATGCTGCGGAAAGTTATTGCGGTGCATACAACATAGCATCCGCATCGAGAGACAAAGTTCTGAAAACCGTGTGGAATAAGTACGGGTGGGCGGACGACACGAAGAACAAGGTGGTGGCTGCATGTGCCAATGCCGGCATACCGAATCCGTTTGTTCCAGCAACGAATTACCAAAGCGCCGGCAGCAGCTACAGTCCGGGCGTGTCAAGTTCGTACTCGTCGGGAAGCTCTTCGTCATCGCGTTCGACTACGCATCGTGTTTGTACGCTCTGCAACGGAACAGGACTGAAAATCAAGGAGCACTACTCTGCCGGACAAAGGAAATACTGCAACATCTGCTGTGCGGAGAAAGGTACGGGGCACATGCACGTAAGGTGCGACCTGTGCAGCGGTACAGGTAAACTCAATTACTGACACATCGGTAATATTCATACAAATACCCAATCAAAAAGAAACAGCGATTATGAAACACAAATTGACTATACTGCTCTGCGTAGCGACAAGCTTCATGATGCAGTTCGTGTTCACCTCGTGCGAGGAAGACGAGGATGAAGGCTCCGAAAGCTGCTATTCGTGCTACGGGTTCGGTGGATGTATATTCTGCGGCACCACCGGAAAATGCCCTATATGCTACGGGGTGAACCTCGATGAAGATCCTTGCAGCTATTGCAGGAATACGGGCAAATGTCCCGACTGCAAGGGTACCGGCAAATGCTCCGTATGCGGCGGGGACGGACTGATATAGCTGTGGACGCCACGGTTCGGTGGCGTGGCGAAATGCTGATATTTATAGTAGGGACACATTCTTGTATTTGTCTGCTAGTAACATGCTGATACTCAATATTTATTTGGCGGACAAATACAGTAATATGCCTAGTCTATTAATTAAAAACAATTCAAAAACAAATATTTATACAACAATGAAAAAGAGAACATTTTTATGGCTTTTCGCAGCCATGACGTGCATGCTGGCATTCACAGCCTGCAGCAGTGATGACGATGATGATAACATAGATGACATCGAGAATGCCGGAACGGGAGGAGATGAAGAAGTTGGAGGTGATGACACGCAAACATCACGATATAAGGTTAGTGATTTTCTCCATAATTGGTATATAGATTCATTAGAAAAAGACGGAAACGAATTTACAACTTCATTGGTATATGAATCACAAGGGAACATGGAAATGGTGAAAAAGTTGCGTAGCGAGGGTATCGAATTCACTTCAAGTAAAGACGGCTTTTTCTGGTACACGTATAGAAATGAAATTGAGACAGAACCATTTACATGGTCATTGGGTAGTAACTATGCATATGCAAGGGATGGACAAATAATGTATATTAAACAAGGTTCTGTCGTAAAAACATACATCGTAGGAGTACAGAAAGAACCTACGGAATTGAATTCTATAAAATTTGTTTCAATAGTTTTTTGGGATTCAGATGCCCAAAAAATCCTTATGCGGTACTCACGAAAAATATAAGAATCATATCTGCCCTATCACGGACAATAAACTCCTTGTAAACCAGTATTCAAAATACGATAGACGGCAATCAGATTGATTGTAATCATTTTTCACTGCGTTCAACAACATGTCTATTTGTTCGCCAAATATACGGAATATCAATATGTTACAAACGGACAAATACAAGATGTGTTGTTGAACGCAGTGAAAATATGTCTCTACTTTATGCAATATTTATATTTTGGCACAGCCTCATTTATGCGATTCTAAATTCTTATAAATCCCCTCTCGTTCATTTACCAATAGCAATTCTATATATAACTATGTGTTGCAGGTTACTCGTTCATCAATAACCATTGTAGTATAATGTGGCGGTGACCGTTTGGGACAGTAAAGTCATTGACTTTACATATTTAGGTTAATGACTTTACTTGCTGAAGTTATTGACTTTACAGAGTAATGTCAATAACATTGTTTTCCAGATAGGGCTGTTCCGCTATGCGGCTGTGGCGTGAACGGGGGACTGCTTCTTTCTGAACCAGTGAAGATGGGTGTGTGTCAAAACTATAGAATGTCTATATCTTCAACCGGAATACCCGTCATCTGGGATATTGTGGTTGAATCCATGCCATATAATTTCAATTTGCGTGCAACATCAGTCTTACCTGAAATTTCACCTTCAGCGCGTCCTTCTTTAAGACCTTCAGCACGTCCTTCTTTAAGACCTTCAGCATGTCCTTCTTTAAGACCTTCAGCATGTCCTTCTTTAAGTCCTTCAGCACGTCCCTCTTCCCTTCCATTTACAATGGCATACTCCATAACTCCTATAGTATCGCGAAAGCGTCGCAGACTGTCATCATACATCATACGTTCCTGTTTGCTCAGTGAGGCAAGGTCTGTTATCTCGGCAAGACGCTTGAATACGGCACTTTTGGCCGCAAATGGTAGTCTGTTAAGTGTTTCCATATTTTTAAGTACATAAATCCATCGTTCAAAGTCATTCTCACACTCGTCTACATCTTTTATGAACAGAGGAAGTTGCAGATATATCAGGCGCATCTTGTCCGAAAACAGTTTGTGGCTGTTCATGTCCATCAGAGCAACATCGGTGCGAAATTCATTGGAAATCTCGCTTTGGCAGAAATTAAGAAATGATATGCAATATACAGCTTTGACGTCATAGCGCCATTCCGATCCTCGTTCTCCTTGTGCGGCAATGGCACGTGAGGCATAGTAGACTGTTCGTTGCTTGAAGTAAGTCTGCGAGCGGTTTTGCATCTCGACTATGATGTTTTCGCCTGTGTCCGTCTCGCAATAAATGTCGTATATCAGCGATCTGTCGTCATTGCTTACGGGAATCTGTTCCTTGTCAAGAAACTGCAGATTGGTGATATAACGCTCACCTTCAAGCAGGTTGTTGAGGAAATCGATAAGTAACGGCTTTGACATTTCCTGTCCGAATATACGTTTGAAGCCTACATCCGAAAAAGGGTTGATGAAGTTTCCCATAAGCATGAATGTTTATATATTGCAAAGATAGTGCAAACCGAATGCAATCAAGCTCGCTTGAATTGCTGAGATGCAGCCTATCTTCTGCAAAGATAATTATTGTTTTGCAAACAGGCAAGTTTTTTGAGAAGGAAATATTATTTCAAACTTCTTGTAGCTTATTTAAAGAACAACAGTCTTTACAATGAGAATAAGTTGGTGTTGCAGAACTTCTGAATAACATTATTCCTTTCGTTTCATGTATGTTTTATCGCCATGGCAGAGCAGAAAGAAGTTTCGCCTTGCTCATTTCGCTTAACGAAAACATCGGATTGCATTCTTCGTTTTCATAAAACCATCCATTTAATTTTGTTTTTCGCATCATTTGGAGTAACTTTGCATACTCTAAAAACACTGTATATGGCGACGAAAGACAAGGAACTGACCCCGATGATGAAACAGTTTTTCGACCTGAAAGCAAAGCATCCCGATGCTGTGCTGCTGTTTCGTTGTGGAGACTTTTACGAGACATATTGTGAAGATGCCACCACTGCATCACGCATACTCGGCATCACGCTGACACGACGTAGCAACGGAGGTACGGAGATGGCCGGATTTCCACATCATGCGCTTGATACATATTTGCCAAAACTTGTACGTGCGGGCAAACGCGTAGCCATTTGCGACCAGTTGGAAGACCCGAAACTGACCAAAAAACTCGTCAAACGCGGCATCACCGAACTTGTGACGCCGGGTGTGGCCATGAGCGACAATGTGCTGAATTATAAGGAAAACAACTTTCTTGCCGCTGTGCATTTTGGTAAGTCGGCCTGCGGCGTGGCCTTTTTAGACATATCCACCGGCGAGTTCCTTACCGGTGAGGGCACACAGGACTATGTGGACAAGCTGCTCGGTAACTTCTCGCCCAAGGAGGTGCTTTACGACCGTGCGCGCAAGCAAGATTTCGAACGCTGTTTCGGCAACCGTTTCTTTACGTTCGAACTTGATGACTGGGTCTTTACAGATCAAAGCGCACGGCAGAAGCTGCTGCGCCATTTCGGTGTGAAAAACCTGAAAGGATTCGGAGTGGACCATCTGCAGAACGGAATCATTGCCGCAGGGGCAATATTGCAGTATCTCGAACTCACGCAACACACACAGATAGGCCATATCACGGCCATAACCCGTATAGAGGAAGAGCGCTACGTGCGACTCGATAAATTCACCATACGCAGCCTGGAACTGCTCAGTGCGATGCAGGATGACGGGGCATCGTTGCTTGATGTGATGGATCGTACGGTGTCGCCAATGGGGGGCCGGTTGTTGCGCCGGTGGCTGGTGTTTCCCCTGAAGGACGAGCGTCCTATAACAGACCGTCTCGATATTGTGGATTACTTCTTTCGTGAGCCTGATTTCCGACAGTGTATAGACGAGCAGTTGCATCGTATGGGTGACCTTGAACGCATCATTTCGAAAGTGGCTACGGGACGTGTTTCGCCGCGTGAGGTGGTTCAGTTGAAAACGGCTCTGCAGGCCGTGATGCCTATAAAGACAGCCTGTCTGTATGCCGGCAACGACGTTCTCAAGCGGGTGGGCGAGCAACTCAACCTGTGTGAGTCGTTGCGCGACCGTATAGAGCGCGAGGTGGAGCCAGATGCGCCGCAGATGGTGAACCGTGGCGGAGTGATATGCAGCGGCGTGAGTGCCGAACTCGACGAGCTACGCAATATTGCATACAGCGGCAAGGATTATCTTATGCGTATACAGGAACGTGAGACGGAGCAGACGGGCATTGCCAGTCTGAAGATAGGCTACAACAACGTGTTCGGCTATTATCTCGAAGTGCGCAATACCTACAAGGACCGTGTGCCGAAGGATTGGGTGCGAAAGCAGACTTTGGCCAATGCCGAGCGTTATATCACTCAGGAACTGAAGGAATATGAGGAGAAGATACTTGGTGCCGAAGACAAGATTCTGTCGCTTGAGGCTCGGCTTTTCAATGAGCTGATAATGTCCATGCAGGAGTTTATACCGCAGATTCAGATCAATGCCAACATTATAGCACGTCTCGACTGTCTGCTGTCGTTTGCCAAGTCGGCCGAGGAACATGGATATATACGTCCCGGGATAGACTCGACAGACATTATAGACATACGTCAGGGCCGCCATCCGGTCATAGAGACACAGTTGCCGCCCGGTGAGCAGTTTGTGCCCAACGACATATACCTGGACAGTGAGAAACAGCAGATAATGATAATCACCGGTCCGAACATGGCCGGTAAGTCGGCCCTGCTGCGTCAGACGGCCTTGATAGTACTGATGGCTCAGGTGGGCTGTTTCGTGCCGGCCGAAAGTGCGCGGATTGGTTTGGTGGACAAGGTGTTCACACGTGTGGGGGCAAGTGACAATATCTCATTGGGCGAGTCAACCTTTATGGTTGAGATGACTGAGGCATCGAACATTCTCAACAATGTATCGCCGCGCTCGCTTGTGCTTTTCGACGAACTTGGCCGTGGCACGTCTACCTACGATGGCATCAGCATAGCATGGGCCATCGTGGAGTATCTGCATGAGAATCGAAGGGCCCGTGCCCGCACGCTGTTCGCCACACACTATCATGAACTGAACGAGATGGAGAAAAACTTCAAGCGTATAAAGAACTATAATGTTAGTGTGAAGGAGGCCGGTGACAAGGTTATCTTTGTGCGTAAGCTTACGCGTGGCGGTTCGGAACACTCGTTTGGTATACATGTGGCCGATATAGCCGGCATGCCAAAGAGTATAGTGAAACGTGCCAATGTTATACTTCATCAGCTTGAGGCCGACAATGCGTCGGTTGGGGCATCAGGCAAGCCTGCCGCAACCATCGGTGATGCACACGATGGCATGCAACTGTCGTTCTTTCAGCTCGATGATCCTGTATTGTGCCAGATTCGCGATGAGATTCTCGGGCTTGACATCAACAACCTTACACCGGTTGAGGCTCTCAATAAACTGAATGATATCAAGAAGATTGTGGGAGGAAAGGGGTGATGGTAAAAATGATAAATCACGGTTGCTTCTTAAAGGAAAAGGTGTTCATGACTGTGATTTCTTACTGCGAAGCCTTTTCCTTATTCGTTGTGCGCCTGATAGGACTCGAACCTACACGACCGAAATCACCAGATCCTAAGTCTGGCGCGTCTACCAATTTCGCCACAAGCGCATAACGGGTGCAAAGATACGGAGATTTTTGTGAATAGCCAAATTTTTTGTTGTGATTTATAACGTTTCTGTGGAGAATGACGAAACGATTGGTAAAATTAGTTGTTAAGCAATGGCCGATTTTTCATGTTGGAAAGCACGATGATCTTAAAACATTCCATAACACTCTTTAGACAATCTTTATTTGTGTTAATTTGTAATATAATTAATTGTTATTCTTTCTTTTTATAACTTTTATGGTGATTTGTGTTAGCATTTTGTTCTAAAATTCTTCTTTATTGTTAATTTTGTCCCAAAAAACGTTGTCGGAATAACAACGATACGAAAAAAACACTATATTTGCGGTAGCTTACTTATGTTTAACCCTAAAAGAAATACTTATGTTCAACAGTCCTAATGTACAACAAATCCAGAGTTGCCTCGACGCTTACATGATGCGTGTGGGCAAAATTGAAATCAGCGACATTGAGGCCAACCATGAGTTGGAACGTGCCGGAGTGATGATTGATGATCTTGTGTATCCAGGGGAGCCCTTAAGAGCTTTTCTGCGTAAGTTACGCGATTCAAACTTGTTGCCCAAAAATATAAGGCAACAGAATTCGGTGTGGGCTATAAAGCATTCGAAACTGAACGCAAAGATGCAAATGATATTCAAGCAGTATTTATGAGAGAGGATGCATATGGCAGATTCTGGCTTTTTTTGAGGAAGTCTGAGTTTGACGAAAAAATGTGAAGGGCAAGTCTGACTCTTATGTCTTTATGAAGACAGGGAATGACAATGCCCTTTGTTTTTTGTGAGAATACTGCCATATATGTAATTTTCAGTCGTTACCATTCCGCTAAAAGGTGTGAATATTGTATAATGACACGCCTTTGAGGTTAAAATACTTTAATTGGCTGTTACTTTAAGTTATATATGACGTCATATATATAATTTTGCAAACGTACATACCTTGCCGGTGTAATGGCTATGATGCAGGCATGTTGCCGGAAATGTATATAAATGTGCGGAAAATAATAATAATAACAGATATACACAATTATGCAGAAAAGATTATTTTTGATTACTATGGCTGCCGGCTGTTTGTTTATGAGCAGTTGTGTGAGCAAGAAAGCCCTTGAGGGTTGTCAGAACGAAAACAAGGAATTGACAGGAGAGATTAAGGAACTGTCACGCAATTATCAGGAAGCCAAAGAACAGTTGGCTGCGAGCAGATCCCGTGTGGCAAGCCTTGAAGATCAGCTTGAAGTGCAGAAGAAAGGTGCGGCCGCATTGCAGCAGGCCCTTGACAAGAGTCTTACGGCAAGCAACCAGACAACGGTGAACATATCGAAATTGGTGGATCAGATAAACGAGTCAAATCAGTATATCCGCCACCTTGTTGAAGTGAAGAGCAAGAGCGACTCGCTCAACATGGTGCTTACTAACAATCTGACACGCTCTTTGAGCCGTGAAGAGATGAAAGAGGTTGACGTGCAGGTGCTCAAGGGTGTTGTGTATATCTCGCTGGCCGACAATATGTTGTATAAGAGTGGCAGCTACGAGATAAACGACCGTGCGGCCGAGACATTGAGCAAAATCGCAAAGATTATCATGGACTATAAGGACTATGACGTTCTTGTGGAGGGAAATACGGACGACGTGCCTATCTCACGTCAGAATATACGTAACAACTGGGACCTGAGCTGTCTGCGTGCGTCGAGCGTAGTACAGTATCTTCAGACACACTATGGTGTTGACCCCAAGCGCCTCACAGCCGGTGGCCGCGGTGAATATAATCCGTTGGCATCCAACGGCACCGAGGTCGGTCGTACGCGCAACCGCCGCACTCAGATTATCATCACTCCCAAGCTCGACCAGTTTATGGATCTTATTGACAAGGCTCCCGAGGCTAACTGACAAGAATGGACATATCGTTTATGATATAATAAAAACAGGATGTGGCGATTGCCACATCCTGTTTTTTTTGTTTCTTTTTAAGCCTTGGCCGTCATGGTCTTGTCTTCTCATTATGTCTTTGCCTTAAGGCTCTACTTTCAGTTTCCATGTTTTCCCGTCTTGGTTTATTATTATGAAATCCCGTTTACGGATATCGGTTACAGGTTTACCGTCGAGTGTGTATGCCTTGTATGGACGTGAAAAATCAGGATACCCGTCATTTGCGATTGTCGGGGCTGATATATCGGTGGAGGTCTTTATGCCTTTCACGGTCATTTGTTTGATTTCCCATGTACTTGCCTGGACCGATGTGCTGCGATAGCGGAAAACGATGTTTATCTTCTTGCCTGCATAGCTGTTGAGCGAGATGTCGCCAGACTCTCTGAATGTCCAGTTGTTGCCGGCGGGCCATGTGAATCCGGACAGTTTTGCGGTCTGTCCGTTGCATGCCACCTCTACCGACAGAATCTCCGACGGATTGTTGCAGTAGTTGACAGCGTGCTCAAACGACAATGTTGCTTGTGAGCAGCCGGTGAGGTCTATTTCCGGTGTGGTCAGTGTGGCCTCGGCGGCATGGGCGGTATTCTGTGAGAACGCCGTTCCTTTCCACCCGTACTGGCTGTCACGTTTCCATACTTCAAATCCTGCGTAGGGGCCGTTGACGGTCTCGGCGGTGCAGTTGCCGGAGTTGTCGGTGAACATAGCCTCGTATATCATGGTTTCCGTTGGCTCGGGGTCGGGTGTGACGCTGCCTCCTCCGCCATATCCCGATGTGGACAATGTCGTTTCGGGGTTGAAGGCATAGTTGATGCTGTCGCCCCAGATGTATTCCATCAGGTTGGGGAAGTCGACAAACGGGTTGCGGTTGCCTTGGATGCGGCTTACGGCATTGTTGCGTTCAACCTCCAGAGCGTCGACAGCGTCTTTCCGTGCCCACTCCATATATAGAGTATATGCCCATTTGCGCAGCGTGGGATAACTGCCCTGCTGGAGTATCTGCAATGCCTGTGTGCCGCTCCATGAGAATTGCTGGTAGGCGGTGGCCATGTACATATATCCGCGTGCAAAGTCGCCTTTCCATTTGTCGGCCGGTTCCCACAGCTGATAACCCTCGTTGCCGGTTCCGATGCGTGTGCAGCCGTTGTCGGTCTTGACGGAAGTAACCTTGCCCATCGGATAGTTCGACTTTGAAGAATTTATTTTCTGTTCGCATGGCATGAGGTTGTATAAGTCCTTGTATGCCTGGTTCTGGGTTCCTCCCCACCAGCTTTTGGGAAATGAGTGCTCGATGTTCATTCCGCTTATCACTGATCCGCTTTTCCCGAAATACCGTATGTCGTTGCTGTACCGGTCTACCACCTGTCCGTTGTCCATTCGGTCGGTGGAGTAGAAGCCCTCCCAGGTGTGTCCTGTTCCTGAACCATAGTCGAGAACATCGGCTTTCTTGATTATTTCGTGTACTGCCGTTTTCAGTTCTGCTCCTTTTTTACCTTTCAGTGAAGCATAGTAGCCGTCAGGTATTTGGGCCTGAGCTGTCTGCATGACGAGGAGTGACGCCATGGCTGCGGCTATTGTTTTAATATGTTTTCTCATAACTTGTGATTAGTTGTTTTTTTTATATTGTCTGCAAAGGTAACACTTCTTTGTCAAAAACAGTATGCGTCGGGGTATTTAGGATGCGAAATGTTTGTTTTCAGAATCTCACCGACACGTCGAGGGTATTGCCGGTGAAAGCCATTTTCATGTCGCCTTTGCGCGAAAGCCGCGGGAAAAGGCGGTCGGTGACAAAGTAGGTCAGCTCTGTGGACAGCACTCCCACGGCGGCTCCTGTCGCTACGTCGTACCAATGGTGCCGGTCGCGTCGCACGCGGTCTGCAGCTGTGAGTGTGGCCACGGAATATCCACCTATGCTTATCCATGGCGAAACATGGCCGAACTCATGGTGCAGCACGGTAGCCCCGGCAAAGGCAAAGGTGGCGTGTCCGGATGGAAAAGACCGCCGGTCGCTATGGTCGGGACGCCATTCGCGTACGGTGTGTTTCAGAGAATAGGTGATGCCTGCCGACATGACGAACGACATGGCTGTATTGACGGCAAGATGGGGCCAGTCGTTCCTGCTGTCCACGCCGCAGGCTTTCAGGGTCAGTACGGTGGCGTATGGGGTGTATTGCAATATGTCGTCCAATCCGTTGCCGTGGCGCTGTTGTGCCATGGTGAAGGGCACTATGCCACACATTATTATATATGTGGTGAGAATACGCTTCATGTTACACGTAAACTTAAGTTTCATGGTTGCAAAAGTACATAAAAAGCACGAGTTTTTACACTGGCATAATAAAGAAATTATTTTTTTTCTTTAGAGGAAATTTACGTAAAATCAGCGAGATAACAGGATTGTTGCGCCATTTTGAGGATTTATTATATCCGTATCTTTGCGTACTGTCAAAAAACAAAGAGAAAAAGCAAAAAACAAGGATTGGGTTTGTCCGTTTGTTCATGGTTTTTGTATATCTTTGCACTCAAACTACTATAATTTTGAAACCAAATCATAATGATTGGCTCTTGGAGTGTGCAAATCAGTATTCTAAATATCAAAAATTATAAATAAAAAAACAATTACTTTATGAAGAAACTTTTATCTTTTGCCATGCTCTTTGCGTTTGCTCTTTGCATCAATGCACAGCAGCGTAAGACATGGGATTTTACAAAGGGAATCAGTGATGCCACTTTGGAAAATCTTGTGGCTGACCCGAATTGGAGTGTTGAAAATAACGGAGATGGCACGTTCAAACAGGCTGTAGATCAAGCAAAAATGTCTGGTGAACTGATGGCAAATAACGTTATAATAGAAGAACTTAGAGGTATTAAGTTCGGTACCGGAGGACTTTCCAAGAATAAGAACTATATTATAGGTTCCAATAAATTCCGTATGTCTCGTAAGAATGAATCATTGATATTGCGTGTGGCTCCCGGTCAAACTATCACGATGAAAGCAAGAAGTGCTAATGGTGATGCTCCGAATCGTGGTTTCAAGGGTGATGCTAATATGGAGTATGTATCTGGACCAGAGAATGGTATCTGTTTAGGATGGAATCTTGAGGCAGAGGGACGCGATGAGCGTGGCGATTATACTCTTGTGTGGAAAGTCAAGGATGAAATAGAAGGTCTTGAGGGTGATTCTCTTGATGTCGCGATCACAGCCTCTCCTGAAGGAGGTCTTGACATATCTTTAATCCAAATTGATGAGGGGGATAATCCTCAAACCGACAAGAAGCAGGTGGCCTATCTTTATGACTCAAGCTATCCGGGATATGAATTCGGTGAAAACGACCCCAATTATGACGTACTCGTGAATATGTTGTCTTTGGAACTCGAAGCCGCTGATATTGTAGCTATTGATGTTGCCGGCAACCCTGCCGATGTTACAGTCGATTCATTACAGTATTATAATGCGGTTGTGGTAAGCAGTGCCATCAATAGTACAAACCCGTACATCAATACTATAAAGAGTGCCATTGCATATGTTCCTATGCTCAATCTCAGCCCCGATCTTTATGAAGCATGGGGATATGGTGCAGCTCGGGAAACCAACACCAATATTCTTACCGTTGGAGATAAGGCATCTAAGGCCGATATGTTTACTGATGCTGATGGTAACTCTTTTGTTGCCGATGGTAAATTGGCTATTTTTGAGTCTGCAGCTATCCGCGGTTACGAAGCGGCTGCCGGAACATATTTTGCAAATGACAGTGTGTGGGCCAAGGCTGACGGCGTAAATGCAATCCATGTGCACAATGCCAACCGCAATGCGTATATGCTTTTACCATATACATTCCCTTATGGTGATTTGGCTGAAAATTTCCCCCAACTGATGAGCAATGCCGTATTGACCGTTGCCGGTACAAAGACAGAGGTCACCAAGTCGGGCAAGCCGTCTATGGTTCAGGATTTTTCAAACTTCTCCACTACCGTTACTTTGCGTTGCTCTACTAAAGGAGCAAGAATCTATTATACTCTCGACGGTAGCGAGCCTACATTGAATAGCACTGAGTTTACAGAGCCGTTTGTTGTTGACGTTAAGGATGTTGTAGTTAAAGCAATATCTATGGCCGACGGATATTCAGTGAGTGACGTTATGGAGGCCAAGGTTGAGATTCATGAATTGGCCAAGGCGCCTTCTTTCTCTTGCAATGAGATGGACGGTGCAACCGAAGTGACACTTATTCCTGCTAATGAAGGTGAGGTTATATACTATAATATCACAGGAAGCAGCGAGATTGAAAGATCTGAAATATATAGCGAGCCAATCGTTCTGACACGTCATCAGACAATTACGGCCTTTACTGCGGCATACAGCGATTATCTGGCATCGGAACCGGTATCAAAGGATATCGTTGTGAAGAATGAGAAAGTGCGCATCGATATTGTTTCGCACATGGATGCAAACAAGGCAGATTGGGCTCCAGCCGGTGCAAATCCGACTTATTATAATGGAAAGAACGGTCATGCTTACTATTCAGATAATGTAATAGAACAGACAACAGATCCTGAAACCGGTGATGATATATTTGTATGCGAGCCGGCTAATGTTGTAGTTTGGGTTAATCCGAACAAGGGTTGGGAGGTTCGTACAGAGGCACAGGCTGTGTTTTGGCAGAACAACGGTTGCACCCACAATGTTGGTGACGGTAGCGGATACAATCCCGAGACAGCATTGGATGACGATGTGAACGCAACAAGTTCTTGTTTGTCATTTGGAAGCAGCAGCACAACAAACTCTTTCGGTACAAAGAATCCTTCATATACAGGAAGCATTCAGAGTACAGAGGCATTCCAAGGACCGTTCGATGTCGTGGCAAATATAGCGAATACAGCAAAGAATGGTGGTAATATTGCTGCTTATGTATATGTCACCACAGATACCTTGGGCGGTAATTGGACTGAGCTTGGTGAACTGAAGACAAGTACAACTGGACGTTTATGGAAGAACACGGTTCTTGGTTATGAAGGAACAGACAAGGTGTTTGTAAAGGTATGTGCTAGTAACAGCGTTGGTGTTTTTGACATATTCATCAAGAATGAGGGTGAACTCTCCAAGGAATACATTGCCAACGTTACCGGTATAGAGATTGTAAATAGTAATGCTGCCGCAGCAGGTAATGTGGTACGCACTATGATTTACAGCATCAATGGTACACAGCTTGACAAAGTTGCTAAAGGTATCAATATCGTGAAAGAAGTTTATGCCAACGGTGTTGTGAAGACAAAGAAGATTATTGTGAAATAATTCTTAAGGTATAATCCAAAGGAGTGTATTATTGATTGGTAATACACTCCTTTTGTTCTAAATACTAAAGATTCAAATATATTATCAGTAACTAAAAAACAATTGAGAATGAAAAAGATTTTAACTTTAATCGGTGGTGCACTGCTGGCCATGCAGTCGCTCACTGCTACGGCAGAGAACCGCAAGTGGGATTTCCGCAACTGGAGTCCGGCAACGGTGGCAAATCTTAAGGCCGGTGCGGACTGGTCGGACATAGAAAAGGCAACAGATATTGACAAGGGACCTACAGACCTTTCAAGGGACAACTGCTTTTGGGAGGTTACCGCTTCCGGTACGGCAGAAGGAACAACGCTTACAGCCAATGGAGAAGTTATTGCAGAACTGAACGGACTACTCTATACTAACACCACAAGTCGCTCGTTGGCCATTGCCGTGAACTATGGCGACGTGTCTTCTCTTTCAGGTAGTGGTTTCGGCCCTTATCAAGGTGCTTCGTATCTGTGGCTGGGCAGCAAGACGAAAAACTATTTCATCATTCCGGGCGTAAAGGCCGGTGCCAAGATTAAGATGGGTGTGGAGAGCCATAACACTACCAAGGCACGCGGCGTGAATTTGTATGTGGGCCATGGCACAAGTGGCACAAAGTTGAAGTCGCCTGCGGGTGAGGATGTTTCGGTACCTAAGACGTATACCGAGCAGGAATGGGAGGTTCCTGTTGATTTGAAAGATGCGCCTAATGCCGACGGTACATACGATATTCAGATTCAGAACACCGATGGTTGCCACTTGTATTATATTGAAGTGGTTGAGGATATGCCGGAGCTGGAGAATGCCAGATTGGCTTATATATACAGTTCTGCAATGGGAAATGCATCTGAAGAACCTTACTATGACGTCCTTATGAACAATGAGAACTTCAAAAATGTGACAATCGAGGTTATTGATGCTACTCAAGCCATTGACGCCCTGGCTCTCAGACAATACAACGTTGTTGTGGTAAGTCCGATGCTTAGCGGCAGCGAGGTTGGATTGGAAGCTGTGAAAAGTTCAATAGCATATGTGCCGATGCTTAATCTCAATCCCAATCTTTATAAGGCGTGGGAGTTGGGCGATGTCATTTCTACGGCTACCAATATTATAAACATCCCAGAGGTGTTCCGTGAGCATGATTTGTTCAAGCCAAGCAGTTCAAGTGACAACTATATCGATGAGAATGGCAATCTGGTCTTTTTTGAAGATGGTGGTGTGACCGGTGTCACTATACCGGAAGGAACCTATTTCGCAGACGACCGCGTGTTGGCAACGGCTGGTGACGCTGTCATATCGCATATTCACAATCCATCTCGCAATGCTTATATGCTCCTGTCATACGGTGCGGAGAATACATCATTTGCCGGTAGTTTTGTTGACCTGATGGGTAATGCTGTAAAGATTCTCAATTCTTCAAAGCAAGATGTTACGCTTGCTGCTACTCCCGTGTTCACTTATAGTTTCAAGAATTTGAGTACCGACGTGTCAATAAGCTGTTCTACAAAAGGTGCAGAGATCTATTATACGACAGATGGCAGCGAACCGACATCAGCAAGCACTCTTTATACTGAGCCGTTCAATATTTCATCTGAGAACACTGTAGTAAAGGCGATTGCTTATGCTAACGGATATGATGCCAGTCTTGTGGGTGATTCAGTTGTGGCTATATACACTACTACGGCCTCACCTATATTCTCTGTTGAGCAGCAGGAGGGCAAGACTGTTGTAACTCTCAGCACAACCGAAGAGGATGCCATCATATACTACAACATCGCAGGTAGCAACAAAGCCAACGAGTCTACCATCTATACCGAGCCTATCGAGATAAAGAACTATACCACCCTCACTGCATTCACAGGTGAACTTGGAGATAAAAAGCAGTCGGAGTGCATTACTAAAGATATATTTGTGCAGGGTAAGGAGATACGTATCGACGTGGTTTCTCATTTTGATGCCAACAGAGCAGACTGGTCTAACGGTGAGAGCAAGACATTCTATTATACAGAGGGAAAGAAAAATGGATACCCGTTCTATAACACACATGAGGAGACTGGAAAAGCTTCAGACGGTGTGACCGACTCTACATACATTGTTGTCGACGGTCCGGCCAACAAACTTACTTTATGGAATCCCGGTAAGGGATGGGAGTTCAAGAGCTATGGTCAGGGCGCATTGTGGGAGAACAACGGTCCGGTAGCTGATGTAGATAACTCTAACGATGCCAAGCGTTATCGCGGAGAGACCGCTTTGGACTTCGGTGCGTCAAGCTATAATATCCAGTTTGGAAATCCGTACAAGAGCGACGGTGTGCATGGCGATCCGTACTCTTGCTCTATTGAGAGCACTGAGGCTTTCCAAGGTCCGTTTGATGTTGTTACATTTGTAGGTAACGGTAGTTCCAATAACCTTCCCCGTGCAGATATATATGTATCGACAGATACTACTGATGTGAACAACTGGACAAAGGTTGATTCTGTGACATTCAGCAAGAATTATCGTTATATCAAGAAGAGTGTCATCGGATACGAGGGAACTGAAAAAGTATTTGTAAAGCTTCAGGCCGACTTCTCAAGCGTGATGGTGTTTGACATTATTATCATGAACAACGGTGAGAAATCACAGGGCGTAAATGGTATTGAGGAAATCACCGACAGCAAGGAGGCTTGTGGCGAGATAGTACGTACTGAGATCTATAGCATCAACGGTGTCAAGACAAGCCGTGCCGCCAAGGGTATCAACATCGTGAAGGAGGTTTACGCCAACGGAACGGTTAAGACACGTAAGGTGATGGTGAAATAATCTTATTTGCAGAATAATAAAAAGAGGGTTTGCGTTAATAATGAAATGTAACGTAAACCCTTTATTTTTAAAAATATAGATATGAAAAAACTTTTATTCTTATTGTTTATTATAGTCGTATCATTATATTCATGTTCTTCTCAAGATGATTATGATTTTGATATGAGAACCAAACATAGTCCGATGCAAGAAAGCACACGTAGTGTAGAAGAGAAATATGAAGATGTTAATTTCCATTTATGTGTTACATATTCTCCATCAATGACAGATTGTGTTGGTTTGGTTTCTTTTTCAAGAATCATATTGTATAGTTATTTTGGTGATGATGCATACAACCCACCTTTGATAGGGAGTTATAATGTAGATTATTATTCGCAATCACAATGTTTAGGTGGATCTTTCAATTATGATAGAATGATGACCTTTAGTATACCGTCAAAGGATATGTTGATACAGAATGAAAGATGGTATATGACTGTAGAGATTGATATTGCGCCATATCTTAAGTTTGGAGATTATAAGGTTATATTATATAATGCTTTTCAAGAAGATTGGACAATTGAACTTGGTGAAGTTATTTGCACATCAGTTCAAGCTGGTGATAAGTATCAAATGCCAATGACAGAGTTAATGAATGAATATACAGGCCAAAGGGATTTTTATCTTCAATTATATGTAGTGCCATATAATAATTGATAGACATTTTAGTATTGCATAATCCGGTATTCATATAGATTTAGCGGCGGACTCTTTTCACAAAGGATCCGCCGCAATTGTTTATGAATAATAGACTGGATTATGTCTTTATATTATGGTAACAAACATTCGGATTTCATCCCTCGTTTTCTCGCCATGGCAATGCCCAAACAAGTTTGGCATTGCTCATTTGGCTTAACGAAAACGCTCGTTTTTTATATATATCTGTTGTAACGTCAATTCCGTTTGCAGTTAAAACCCGAGTTCATGTCCGCGGTAGAAATCGAGAAGAGCCGTTTGGTACATATATTCGTATCGTGCTTGTGTCAGGTCGCTTTCGGCTTTCAGATAGTTGTTTTTTGCCTCGTTGAACTCTGTTATGGCGGCTTTTCCGTTCTCGTATTTCGCTGTCATCAGCAGGAAGGCATTTTCGCTGCTTTGTCTGGTCTGGCTGCTGCTGTTGTATTTGGCTGCTGCAGCCTTGGCGTTGTAGTACACCTGTTGAATTTCCTTGTATAGTGTTTTCCTGGTGTTGTCCAGTTGCAACATCTGTATCTCACGGCTGATTTTGGCCGATCGTATGTTGTTGCGTGTTTGAAAGCGGTTGAATATCGGGATACTCAGGTTGAACCCTATATATTGGCTGAAGTTGTTCTTCATCTGCTCGGAGAATGACTCGGCTCTGAATCCGGAAGTCTTGTAATAGTTGGACCCCAGTCCGGCGTTGAGTGACAGCTGCGGATAGAGAGCCGAACGTGCAATTGCAATATTCCGTTCCGTGCCTTTCAGCCGTAGTTGTTCAGCCTGTATTTCCGGTCTGGATTCTAAAGCCTCTGCGAATATCACGTCGGGCGACGGCAGTATTGCCGTATAGGTAGAAGTGTGCCCGTCGGATGATGGAGTGCTGTCTGTTTCGGGACGGATGATGGAAAAATTCTCAGGTGTGGGCAGCTCAAGCAACTGCGATAACGTAAGTATAGCCAGCTTCATGTTGTTGTCTGCCTGTGTAGCCGTGTATCGGCTTTGTGCCAATGTAGCCTTCTGTTGGGACAGTTCCACCTCACTTGCCTTTCCGTTGTCTGCCATAGCCTGTAGCCTTTCGGTCTGCATTGAGTCTATGCTGATTTGTCTTTGTGCCACGTCGGCAATCTCCATGGCATAGAGAATCTCCACGTAAGCCTGTGCCACCTGCATCCTTATGTCGTTTCTGGCTTTTTCGAGGTCGGCCGTGGCAGCTTCAAGATTCAGTCGGTTCAGCTTGATTGTATTGGGAATGTTCATGCCAGTGAATAGCGGAATGCCCGTTCCGATGCTGAACGATGTGCTGCTCGTATTGGTGTTGGTATAAGTGTTTTGTGCCGTCAGTCCGCGGCCGAACGAGAAATTCTGGCTTACCGAGGCATCAAGGTTTGGCAGCCTGCTGTTTCGGGCTGTAGACAGTTGAAGTTCCTGCCGGCGTCGTTCGTTCTCGTGTTGTTTTATTCCAATGTTGTGTTCCAGAGCATGGTCGATGCACTGCTTCAGTGTCCAAGTCCTGACTTGTTGTGCCGGCATGGCTGTTGCGGCCAACATGAGTGTCAGTGACAGTACCGGCTTTATATGGCTCATTCTCATGATTGTCTTCGTGTGTTTGTTGTTGCGTGATTGATATTGTCCTTGATTAATCATTTGGCGTGATTATTTGTTGTCGTCCTCTCCTACAATCTGCGGGCCGCGCACTTTGTCCTTTGCCGTCAGTCCTTTCTTGATTTCTATGTTCACGCCGTCGCTGAGTCCTGTTGTTACCGGCTTCCGCTCGTAGGTCTTCTTGTCACTGCTGCCTTTGACTATGTATACGAATGTCGAGTCACCTTCGAAGTTGATGGCGCTTTCCGGCAGAGTGAGTACTCCGGTGACTTTGTCAAGCACAATCTCGGCGTTGGCACTGTATCCCGAACGTATGTTTCTGCCGTTTGCGATATTTACGGCCGCCTTTATCTCAAACTGGTTGGCACCGTTGTTTTCCAAGGCTTTGGGCGATATGTACTCCAGCGATGCGTCGAATTTCGTGTTATGCATTGCTCCGATTGTAATTTTCATCGGCATGTTCTCTTTCAGTTGTCCCACTTCGGTCTCATCGATGTTTCCCTTGAATATCAGGTCGTTCATGTTTGCGACATTCGCTATGGTCGTTCCGTCGTTGAATGAGTTGCTCGGTATGACTGAGTTGCCCACTTTGACAGGAATGTCGAGTATTACTCCGGATATTGTTGAGCGTATCAGAGTCGAACTGGCATTGGCATTGCTGCGCGACACACCGTCGCGTACCACCTGCAGGGCGTCGTCCGCCGCCATCTTTTCCTCGTGTGCCTGTTGCAGTGCCTGGCTCACTTTGTCAAATTCCTCGGCACTGACCAGCTTCTTGTCGTACAGATTCTTTTCGCGCTCAAAGTCCGTCTTGGCTTGCTTCAGGTTGATTTCGGCCATGCGCACGCGGCTTTCGGCTGAACTGAGCGAGCTCATCTCGGGTATCACTGTCACCTTGGCTATCACTTCTCCGGCCTGTACATATACTCCGGCCTCCTTCGTTATTTCAGTGATAATACCGCTTATCAGCGGTTTTATGCTTACCTCGTTGCGCGGCTCGATCTTGCCGGTGATGATGGTTGTACGGGCAATATCGCCTTTCTTGGGCAGAAACTCGTTGTAGGCCACAGGTTTCGGCTGCGACTTTTGATAGAGGAATACGAATGTTCCGATGAAAATCAAGGCGATGATGACCGCGATAATCAGTTTTGAATACTTCTTCATATTGATGTCGTTTTTTTTGTTGTTTTTTCTTTTTATGGCAGGGAATGGGATGGAAATCTACTCGTCCCTCATGGCATCCACAGGTTTTATGCTCATGGCCCGCCATGCCGGGGCGAGTCCGGCCATACCACCGAGTATGGTAAGTAGTGCGGCAGCGGATATGGCCGTATGGAAGTCAACCTGAAACCTTGCTGCGGTAATCCCGTCGGTAGTGGTGCCCAGTTCAAGCATCTGCAGTATGGTCACGGCAAACAGAATGCCGCTCATGCCTGCCACAGCGGTCAGCACTATGCTTTCTGCCAATATTTGCGACAGGATGTTGGACGGTGTGGCTCCTATGGCTCGTCTTATGCCGATTTCGGTGGTTCGCTCGCGCACGGTCACCATCATTATGTTCGACACACCGATGGCTCCGGCCAGCAGTGTGCCTATGCCCACGAGCCATATCAGAAAGTTCACACCGTTGAACAGATTGTCGAGCATCATGAACATCACCTCGGTGTTGAATATAGCCACGCCCTGTTCGTCGGAGGGATCAACCGAATGAGCCCGTGCCACCACTTCGCGCATGCGGTCGGTCAGTGAACTCATGGTCACACCGGGTCGTGCCGTCACGGCAATGATGTCGACACTGTTGCCGCGGTTGTATGCTTTCTGTACCACAGTGATAGGCAGTACTATCGCTCTTTCGGCCCGTCCTCCGATGTTGATGTTTCTCATCGAGCAGTCCACACCCACCACATTGTAATATATATTGTTCACGCGTATGGCCTTGCCGCAAGGGTCTCCGCCACCCGGGAAAAGGTCGTTGTATATTCTCCGGCCTATCACACACACCTTTCTGTTGTGCGTCATGTCCATCTCGTTGAGGTATCGGCCGTATAGCATTTGCGGTTCGGCAATGCTGCTGTAGTCAGGGGTGGTGCCTCTTACGCTACATGATGCCGACCGGTCTTCAAACACAGCATTGTCGCCACGTGAGAACAACAGCGGACAAGCCTTGTCAATCTCCGGTATGTGCTGTTTGAGCCGCTCTACATCCTTGTATACCATTGTCCATTGCCTGCCTTTGCTCAGACCTTTGTACGCCTTGGTGGTAGGTTGCGCCCATACCATGGCCGAGTTGGTGGCAAATCCGGCGAAGTTGTTTTGCAGCATTTCTTTCAATCCGTTGCCGCCTCCGATTAGGGCTATCAGCATGAACACGCCCCAAAAGACTCCGAAGCCGGTCAGAAAACTGCGGCTCTTGTTGCGTGTGAGTGTGTCTATGATTTCCCTGTATGTATCTATGTCGGGTTTCATTTTTTTGTTGTTATGGGAGTTTTTTTGTGGGATTAATGGAATTATTGTTTGCTATTCGGCCCTTAACGCCTCTATCGGCCTTATCCTTGCGGCTTTGCGTGCGGGTATTAGTCCGGCGATGGTGCCGGCTGCTATCATCACGAGCGTAGCTTCGATACAAACATCCAGTCCTACTGTAGGATTGGCGAAAATCGTAGCCTCAAACATCCCCGTGTCCACTTTCTCGTGCCCTATGGTAGCATCCATATATTCGTTGGCGGCTATTCCGCAGAGCATGCCGGCATATCCGAATATTGTGGTAATGATGACACTTTCCACTATAATCAGCCGCAGGATAGACCAAGGTGTGGCCCCTATGGCCTTGCGGATGCCGAATTCGCGGGTGCGTTCTTTTACGGTGATGAGCATGATGTTGCTCACGCCGACAATGCCGCTGAGCAGTGTGAACAGCCCCACTATCCACAGTGCCGTGCGTATGATGCCTATGCCGGTGTTCATCTGTATGTTGTCCATGTACCGGTTCCACAGCCATACGGCGCTGTTGTCATCGGGAGCGGCACGGTGGTTGGTGTTCAGTTTGGTGCGGTATCGGTCTTCAAAGTCCTTGTTCTGCTGCTCGGTGACCAGCCCGTGAAACGAAAACTCGATGTCGCCGACCTCGTCGCCCATGCCGTATATGGTCTTTATCGTGGTGAACGGAGTGAACGTTTCGTTGTCCTGCATGCTTTTGTCGGGCTTGTATATGCCCACCACCTTATATGCCGTGCCGTTGATGTTGACGTGGCGCCCCACGAGGCGGGCATATCCTTTCGGCATCAGCTCCTTTGCATGATCCTTGTTCACCACCAACACCTTTCGCCTTTCGCGTATGTCGATATTGTTTATGAAGCGTCCGTACAGCAGTTCGCGTTTGTTTATCTCGAAGTGGTTGGGGTATACTCCTGCCAGGTCAGGATTTACATATTGGTTTCCGAAGCTCATTGTCACACCATACTGGCTGAGTGATGCCCCGACATTGTCGACATTGTCGGCGAACAGGCATCCGGTGCTCGTCATGTCCTTTTCGTTGAGACTTATTTTCCGGCCCTCTTTCAGTCCGTCGTACGGTTTTGATGTCCAACCGCCGAACACCATCATCGAGTTGGTAAGGAAGCGGTCGGAACTTTGCAATTGTGCGTTTATCAGCCCGTTGCCGGCGCCGAGCAGGAATATCAGCATGAATATGCCCCATGCCACGGAGAAGCCTGTGAGTGCCGTGCGGAGTTTGTTGCGTCGGGCGGTTGCCCATATTTCGGTGAATATGTCTTTCATTTCATCACTCCTCCCATGCCGAAAGGCGATGCATGGTGGTCGTTGTTCTCCTCTATGCTGCCTATCAGTCCGTCCTTGATGTGTACTATCTTGTTTGTCTCGTTGGCCACGCCGCTTTCGTGCGTCACCACCACTATCGTGATGCCCTGCTCCTCGTTGAGCTGTTTCAGCAGCTGCATCACCTCCACACTCGTCCGTGAGTCGAGTGCTCCGGTCGGTTCGTCGGCAAGGATAATCTGCGGCTGTGTTATCAGTGCGCGTGCTATGGCCACACGCTGCTTCTGTCCGCCCGACAGTTCGTTAGGATAATGTCCCGCCCATTGCGCCAGTCCCAGCCGGTCGAGATATTCCATTGCCATCTGATGGCGCTTGCGGCGGCTCACGCCCTGATAGAACAGCGGCAGCTCAACGTTTTCCACTGCTGTCTTGAACGATATGAGATTGAACGACTGGAAGATGAATCCAATCATGCGGTTGCGGTATTCCGCCGCCCGCCTTTCGCTCAGGTTCCATATCAGCTGTCCGCCGAGACGGTATTCGCCCGAGTCGTAGTTGTCGAGTATGCCAAGAATGTTGAGCAGTGTGGACTTGCCCGAACCCGACGAGCCCATTATCGATACAAACTCTCCGCGACATATGTCGAGGTTTATGCCTTTGAGCACGTGTAGAGGCTGTGCGCCGTGATAGGTCTTGTTGACATCGCGGAGAGTCAAAACGCTTTCCATAAATCCATAATTTTTGTTTTATTGTTTATATGTTGAATTTAATTTTCAGTTTTCTCGCCGTGGCAAAGTCTGGGAAAGCTCGTTTCGTCCATCAGGGTCGACGAGAACATTCATTTCCGTTGCAAAGGTAATACTTTGTATTGAAAATATACTGTCGGTATTTTACCCCCCCATTTTATATTTTGTTAATACTAAAATACGTAATTTTGCTTCTGTGCATCTTGATTGACGGAGATGTTTTTATTGCATTAGACGGGTGTGGTGGCTGAAAAGTTGCGATTAAGTTGTAAAAACTTCGCAATCTAATCGGCCCGCTCAGGTTTTGGCCGTGCATCCTTGCCGTCACTCCCACCGCTTTACCACCTCGTCTATGCCAATCCCCAGCAGTCTCATACGGCGGAACACGTCGGGCAGTGTCTGCTCCATAAACTCCCTGCGGCGTGCCTGCATGATGGTGTCGCGTGCGCCTGCGGACACGAAGTAGCCAAGGCCGCGGCGGTTGTAGATGATGCCGTCGCGTGCCAAAGCGTCGTACGCCTTCACGGCCGTGTTGGTGTTCACCTGCAGCAGCACGGCATATTCGCGGACGCTCGGTATGCGGTCGTCGTCACCGTAGAGGCCGGCCAGAATCTCGTCGCACAGGCGGTCGGCCATCTGCAGGTATATGGCCTTGTCGTTGCTGAATGTCGTCATAGGTTGATGGTTCTGTCGTTGATTACCTGCATGCGTCTGAACAGTTTCCAGCTCACTATGTAGAATACCACAGAGAGCATTGCGAATATGCCGGACAATATGTATAATGCCATGATTTTCTGTTCGATGCTACATCTGCGCCCGAAGAGTGTCCCGTCTATAAACGGGAAGTTGCCGGTATGCAGCAGTATTATGGCCAGCACTATGGCTGTGAGCGTAGTGAGCAGCCAGGCATTGCGTCGGAACAGTGTGCCGCCCAGAATATAGAATGAATGCGCCATCACACAGAATGAAATGCAGTACGTCATTATGGCATAATTCTCTTTCTGCTTCAAGGCATGTATGGAGTCGCCAGTGTGTGCCGTTCCACAGTTGGCCAATACATTACATACGGACTCGTATAATATGCCCGTACCTGTCGCCACCACCGAGCCGGTATATCCGTAACCGGCTATCCACCATATCACAATACGTATCAGATCGGCCGCCACCGATGCACATATGAATATCAGCGCGAATCCCACCGTGGCCCACAGCCAGCGCACAATATATTTTTCGGCATTGGATGCCGGCAGCATACAGAAGGCGATGCGCTGTTGTTTTGTCCTCATGTTGGCAAATATAAGGCTTGCCCCCGCCACCATGAATACAATGAAGCTGATATTGGTCTCTATCGCCATTGACCTGTACTGACTGGTGATATAGTCGGGAGAATACATGACGTTGAGCATGTTCAGAAAATGTACTGTATACAGTATGAGCAGCCCGAAAGTCATGCCGGCCATTATCCTTACAGACGATTTCCAGTTTGTTGTAGCGTCCCACTTTGCCGTGAGCCAGAGGCGCTTGGTGTTCAAATTTTCCATTGTCGTTGTTTTATTTGTTTGCTGTTGATTGTCGGATTTCATTCCGCGTTTTCATTCCGGTTCTTGATTGTTGTCCGTCCGGTTCACGTAGTTGAACAGCAACTCGAGATTCAGCGGTGTCTCGGGCGATGCCTCGTTCCGTCGTGCTATCACGGAGTTGCCCTGAAGCGACGGCTCGGCATACAGGACATCATCGCTGTCGGCGGCTCCGGGCTGGCGTATTTCGAACGAATATTGCGAGCATATGTCGGCCACGGAGGCATTGAGAAGCACTTCGCGGCGGTTTATCATCAGGATGTGGTCGAGCAATTGCTCTACGTCGTGTACCTGATGTGTGGAGATGACGACAGTGCGGCTGTCTGTCATGCAGTTGGCCACCACGCGGCGGAACTGGCTCTTTGACGGTATGTCCAGTCCGTTTGTCGGCTCGTCCATCAGCAGCAGTCGTGTGCCGGCGGCCAGTGCAAAGCTCATGTATACCTTCTTTTTCTGTCCCATCGACAGTTTGCCCAGTTGCATTGAGAGCGGCAGCTCGAAGTCGCGAAGACACGTGTCGAGCACATCTCGGCTGAAGTTGGGGTAGAACGGGGCGTTCATTTTCACATACGTGTCGAGCGATACCGGTGGCAGGTCGAATTCTTCGGGCACTATAAACATCTCGCGGAGCATCTCGGGGCGGCGCAGCCGTGTCTCCACGCCATCCATTTTCACTGTGCCATGTTGCGGGCTGAGCAGTCCGCTTATGATATAGAGCAGTGTCGACTTGCCTGTGCCGTTCTTGCCGAGCAGTCCGTAGACGCAGCCTTCGTTCAGCGTCATGCTGAAGTTCTCGAAGATGTTGTCACCGTGCCTTGCAGTGTCAGACTTGAGGAATGGCAGGCCGCGGAGGCTGACATACTTGAAGCTGATGTTGTTGATTTCAATCATATATGTGTCGTTTTTATATTGTTGTTTCGTTTGTCGTGTCTTGACCGAAGCTGTCGCAGGCGCTACGGATTGGCGGCTTGCGGTGTACTACTGTAATAGTACACCGCAAAGGTAATACAAAATAGGCGCCCATACAAATGTTTTTCTGTGTTTTTGCGTCGAAATTTCTTTTTTAACATTTCCACATATTCTATATAACAGAGGGTTGACCTGCTGACTTTCCTGGCATAAAGACATATTGTAAGTAGGTATTCAAAATTAATTATCATAAGTTAGTCAACAAAATTAAACTACATTATCGTCCGGACAATAGGATGGATGCGCCTTGAATGAACGCGCCCCGACGGGGCAACGAGCACATAGCCCAGGGTAGAGCGCAGCGGCACCCTGGGAACTACACGATTGCACGCATTCGCCCTGAAAGGGCAAAAGCATTAATTATCAGATACTTACAATTTTTATATTACATATATTTTTATGCTTTTGCCCTTGCAGGGCGCGGGGATTGGCGATGTTTGAATTCCAGGGTGCCGCTGCGCTCTACCCTGGGCTATGTGCTCGTTGCCCCGTCGGGGCGCGTTCATTCAAGGCGCATCCATCCTATGTCCGGACGATAATGTAGTTTGATTCTATAGACCGACTTACGTAAAGACATGCCTTTGTGTCATGAATGTAATGTCTTTCTTGCATGAATGTAATGTCTTTCTTGCATGAATGTAATGCCTTTCTTGCATGAATGTAATGTCTTTCTTGCATGAATGTAATGCCTTTCTTGCATGAATGTAATGCCTTTCTTGCATGAATATGTCTTTATGTCTGAAAAGAGGTGCTTCTTTCATATTGATATGTATTGATGGCGAAACCGTAAAGTTCCTTCTCCGTACGTTGCGGTATGTACATATTATTCTGAAAAAAACGCATTTTAATTTTCGTGAAATAGAAAAACCGTCAGGCCTTCTCTGCTTTCTTTACACACGTTTTCTGCACTGTTTTCTTGCCGTAAGGGCCTCCCGGCACTCCCGCAACGGCCGTTTCGCATTGCAATAAGGCCGGTTTCGCAATGCAATAACGGCCTTATTGCAATGCGAAACGGCCCTCTCTGCTTTCTTGACAAAGTCACGCTGTCGTAACGTGTTGACTGTCAGCGCTTCCGGTTTGAGCCAAAAATCGCGAATTTCAAGGTCTTGGCCGGAAATCGCAATTCAAGTGCCGCTTAACATATGTTAAAGTAAAGATAGTTCGTATTCAGATGTTTTTTTGAAAAAAACCGTGTTTCCGATGTCACAAATTTCCGTTATATCCGTTTTGTCATTAGAAACAGATATGAAACCAGATACGTTCAACCGTGAAATATTGCCGATACGCATGCGTCTGATGGTCAGAGCACGGCAGCTTACAGGCGATGACGGCAGTGCCGAGGACCTCGTACAGGAGGTGATGCTCAGACTGTGGAGCATGCGCGACGAGCTTGACCGGCATGCCAACCCTGAGGCTTTGGCCATGACCATACTGCGCAACAAGGCCAACGACCGCTGGCGGCGGTGCAGGCTCGAACGCGAGAGTGTGCAGACGGTGATGCCTTGCGGCACGTCTGAAGAGGAACGGGCCGAAGCGGCGGACGACGTACGGCTGATAGAACATATTGTAAACGGTCTGCCGCCATTGCAGTCACGCATCTTCAGGATGAAAGAAATGGAGGGATATGAGGCCGATGAGATAATGGCAATAACGGGATGCACGTCCGAAAGCCTCAGGCAGAACCTGTCGAGGGCGCGGCGGAGGATACGTGAGGAGTTTATAAGGATTACAACATCGAGAGTATTATGACAAAGGAGGAGACAGGAATACTGATAGAAAAATATCTCGACGGCGATACCACCAATGCCGAAGAGCAGCTGCTGAGACAACATTTTAATGATGTTTCCTCAGCTGATATTCCCGAAGAATGGCGGGTGTACAAGGCGCTGTTTGCCTGGGAGACGAATTGTGGGGCGGCCTGCCGTGGCGTGGACCGTACTGTGGCGGCCGGAAGTAGTGAGGACATGGCCGCGCGGTCGCCGGTGATGCGGCGTTTGAATATGCTTCTGACTTCGGCAGCCGCTTCAGCGGCCATACTCATGGCAGTGTCCGTGTGGCATGTGCCGTCGGCCGGCCGGCAGTGTTATGCCGTGATAGACGGCCGTATATATACCGACAACGATGTGGTGGAGCGTGAGGCCGAAGAGGCTCTGTCGCTGGTGGCCGGTTCCTGTGACGACGCTTTTGATGCCCTGATGATGATGAGATCGTGTGGCGGAGATATAACAGACGATGACGAATAAAAAAACGAATGGCAGTTATGAAAAGATATTTTTATATCGGCAGCCGCATGGCCGCGATTGTCATCATGCTGATGATGACGGCGGCAACGGCCCTGGCACAGAACGTGCATGTAGGTCAGCTGTTCTCGCGCTTCGGCCATGCCCGCGGTTGCAAGATGGTAGAGATGCACGACACGGAGCTGAAAGGATACAGCCTCAGTGTCTACAAGAGCCTTACCTATGGCAGACGTCAGCAGAACGAAGTGAACAGCAGGCTTATGTCCGACCGCAAGCATGCAAAGAAAATACGTGAAGTGGTGGACGACGGCCGTATAGTGAGCGGCTATTACATGATGCCGCCGGTTGCCGCCGGTTGCAACCGTTATATATTGTTCAGCAATACCGGAGACGGCAGTGGCGCGGTGATATATATAGAGGGCCGTCTGTCGCCCGACGACATCATGAAGATATGTTACGGCAAGTGATTGCAGGCAACAGCATCGGAAAAGAAATAAAACAATACAATACAATCATGAGAAAACTATTACTTGCATTATGTGCGGCCGCAACGGCTGTTGCAGCCGGAGCCGTGGAGGCCGGAGACACTACGGTGGTGTATCAGGGAAAGACATTCGTGTTGGGCACTGACAGCAGTGAGACAAAGGTGGCTGTCTATGAAAGTCATGGCGCCGAAATGAAGAAGACACACGAAAGCTCGTATGTGGACGGACGGGAGATAGAGCAGGTGTATATCACATCGCCGTTTCTGCCGCAGAAGAGAAGTCCGCGCCGCTATCGCGACCATATTCCCGAATTTTATTACGGAATGGCCCCTTTGGCCGGAAGCGTCGGCGGATTCAACGGCGGCAGCCGGCTGCATACCAACGCGGGCAAGTCTTACGAGTGGGGACTCACGCTGTTCGGCATGGGCATACCGTTCAATCACGCACATACTTTCGGAGTGACAACGGCATTGTCATGGGGATATGCAAGACATAATTTCGACAAGGGATATGCCATGTTCAATGTGGACGGACGTACGGAACTGCTGCCGCTTGCCGACGACGAAGGGGCAGAGAAAAGCTATATGAGCTACTGGTACTTGCGTGTGCCGGTGATATTCGACTGGCAGAAACGCATCAACGCCAATGAGGTGTATGCCGGCTTGGGTCTGTCGCTGGAATATCGCAGCGACGAGCATTCGCGTTTCAAGGGAGGCAAGAGCGGCACAATAACACCTGCCGGAGATATCAACATGAACCATGTGGGGCTCAATCTTGAGGCTCATGTGGGCTACGGTGGTCTTGTTATCGGATTGCGCACTGCTCTTACACCGTTGCTCAACACGTCGTCAGCGCCACGATGCTATCCCGTGAGCATGACGGTGGGATTGAAGCTGTGGTAAAATATAAGGCCTAAGATTTTGCTCTCTCCCTAAATTAATGTAACTTTGCCGGCGGAATACAAATACACATATTAATATACAAAGGCATGATACTTTTTTTTAGGACTCCGCAAAAGAGCGTGATTGCTACCGAGACAGACCACCGGTTGAATCAGGATGAAATCAATGAACTTTGCTGGCTTTACGGCGATGCCGAGCTCGTAGAGAGTGAAAGCATGGACGGCTTCTTCGTAGGCCCGCGTCGCGAGATGATAACTCCTTGGAGTACGAATGCCGTCGAGATTACACAGAACATGAATCTCCGCGGCATTTTGCGTATAGAAGAGTTCTTCCCGGTCGAATCGAAGGATGCCGGGCACGACCCTATGCTGCAGCGCATGTATGACGGACTGGACCAGACGGTGTTCACCGTCAACCTTGAGCCGCAGCCAATCAGGCATGTCGACAATCTGGAAGAATACAACGAGCAGGAAGGACTGGCGCTGTCGCCCGAGGAAATCGAGTATCTGCACAAGATAGAGAAGGAGCTGGGACGCCCGCTTACGGATTCGGAGATATTCGGTTTCGCACAGATCAACTCCGAGCACTGCCGCCACAAGATATTCGGCGGAACGTTCGTCATCGACGGACAGGAGATGGAGTCGAGCCTCTTCGCAATGATCAAGAAGACGACACAGGAGAACCCGAACAAGATTCTTTCGGCATACAAGGACAATGTGGCCTTTGCCCAGGGACCGGTGGTGGAGCAGTTCGCGCCGGCCGACCAGACCACAAGCGACTGGTTTCGCGTGAAAGATATAGAGAGCGTAATCTCGCTGAAGGCCGAGACGCACAATTTCCCCACCACGGTGGAGCCTTTCAACGGTGCGGCAACGGGCACCGGCGGTGAGATTCGCGACCGCATGGGCGGCGGTGTGGGCTCATGGCCCATCGCCGGAACGGCTGTCTACATGACGGCATATCCGAGGATAGAGCAGAGAGTAGAGAGCAGAGAACAGAGGTATGATTACTCTCAGGACTCGGCACAGGGTGAAGCTGCAAAAGGTAATCATACCTCTTCACTCGACACTCAGAACTCAGAACTCTTTGGTTTCCCTGCACGTCCCTGGCTTTACCAGACTCCGGAGCAGATTCTCATCAAGGCTTCGAACGGCGCAAGCGACTTCGGCAACAAGTTCGGGCAGCCGCTTATCTGCGGTTCGGTGCTCACGTTCGAGCATCAGGAGAGCGCAGAGAATACAGAGAGAGCAGAGAGCAGAGAACAGAGGTATGATAACTCTCAGGATTCGGCACAGGGTGAAGCTGCAAAAGGTAATCATACCTCTTCACTCGACACTCGGAACTCAGAACTTAACGTCTCTTCACTCGACACTCGGAACTCAGAACTTAACGCCTCTTCACTCGACACTCGGAACTCTAACCCGAACTTGAACCCGAATACCAAGTATGCCTACGACAAAGTGATAATGCTGGCCGGCGGCGTGGGCTACGGCACCAAGCGCGACTGCCTGAAGAAAGAGCCCGCCAAGGGCAACAAAGTGGTCGTAGTGGGTGGCGACAACTACCGCATCGGACTGGGCGGAGGCTCGGTATCGTCGGTAGACACCGGCCGCTACAGCAACGGCATCGAGCTGAACGCCGTGCAGCGTGCCAATCCCGAGATGCAGAAGCGTGCCTACAACTTGGTGCGTGCGCTCTGCGAGGGCGACGTGAATCCGGTGGTGAGCATCCACGACCACGGTTCGGCCGGCCACCTGAACTGTCTCTCGGAACTGGTGGAGGAATGTGGCGGACGCATCGACATGACACAACTGCCCATCGGCGACAAGACATTGAGCGCCAAGGAGATAATAGCCAACGAGAGCCAGGAGCGCATGGGACTGCTCATCGACGAGAAGCACATCGAGCAGGTGCGCCGCATCGCCGAGCGCGAGCGTGCCCCGATGTATGTGGTGGGCGAGACCACTGGCGATGCGCACTTCTCGTTCGAGCAGGGCGACGGCGTGCGTCCGTTCGACCTCGACGTTGCGCAGATGTTCGGTCATTCGCCCAAGACCATCATGCGCGATGTTACCGTAGAGCGGCATTATGAGAATGTAACTTATGTAGGTCAGAGTGCAGAGTGCAGAGAGCAGAGGTATGATAACTCTCAGGACTCGGCACAGGGTGAAGCAACAAAAGGTAATCATACCTCTTCACTCAACACTCGGAACTCTGAACCGGCAACCTCTTCACTCAATACTCTTGACTCTGCACTGGACAACTATCTCACCAACGTCCTCCAGCTTGAGGCCGTGGCCTGCAAGGACTGGCTGACAAACAAGGTTGACCGTTCGGTGACGGGAAAGATTGCACGTCAGCAGTGTCAGGGACGCATACAGTTGCCGTTGAGCGACTGTGGTGTGGTGGCACTCGACTATCGCGGACGCAAAGGTATCGCCACGTCGCTCGGTCATGCTCCGCAGGCAGGACTGGCATCGCCCGAGGCCGGCAGTGTGCTATCGGTGGCCGAGGCGCTGACCAACATCGTGTGGGCTCCGTTGGCCGAGGGTATGGACAGCCTGAGTCTGTCGGCCAACTGGATGTGGCCTTGCCGCTCGCAGCAGGGTGAGGACGCACGTCTGTACAGTGCCGTAAAGGCTTTGTCCGACTTCTGTTGTGCCATCCATGTCAACGTGCCTACGGGCAAGGACTCGTTGTCGATGACACAGCAGTATCCCGGCGGTGACAAGATAATAGCTCCGGGAACGGTTATCGTCAGTGCCGGCGGTGAGGTGAGCGACGTGCGTAAGGTAGTGTCGCCCGTGCTCGTCAACGACAAGAACGCATCAATATATCACATAGACTTCTCCTTCGACGAGCAGCGTCTGGGCGGAAGCGCTTTTGCCCAAAGCCTCGGCAAGGTGGGCGACGATGTGCCTACGGTGAAGAATCCGGAATACTTCTGCGATGCTTTCAATGCCGTTCAGGAACTTGTCAAGCGCGGATGGATAATGGCCGGACACGACATCAGTGCCGGCGGACTAATCACGACATTGCTCGAAATGTGCTTCGCCAATACCGAAGGCGGACTGAGCGTCAACCTTCACGACCTGTGCAGCGACGGCGACGTGGTGAAAACGTTGTTTGCCGAGAACCCCGGAGTGGTCATAGAGGTTAGTGACGAGCACAAGACTGAGTTCCGCAAGTTTATGGAAGATTGTGGCGTGGGATTTGCTAAGATTGGATATTCGGTACCGGGAGAGCGCACGATTAAGGTGAAGAGTGGTGACTTCGAACACGTGTTCGACATCGACGCGCTGCGCGATGTATGGTATCGCAAGTCGTACCTGCTCGATCGCAAGCAGAGTTTCAACGGATGTGCCGGCGAGCGTTATGCCAACTACAAGAACCAGCCGCTTGAGATGAAGTTCAACAAAGCCTTCACCGGCAGTCTCGCACAGTACGGGATATCGGCCGACCGCCATGATATGACGGGCGTGAAGGCTGCCATCATACGTGAGAAGGGTACCAACGGCGAGCGCGAGATGGCCTACTCACTCTATCTGGCAGGCTTCGACGTTAAGGACGTGATGATGACCGACCTTATCACCGGTTGCGAGACGCTTGAGGATGTGAACATGATCGTGTTCTGCGGAGGATTCTCCAACAGCGACGTGCTCGGTTCGGCAAAAGGGTGGGCCGGTGCCTTCCTCTTCAATCCGAAGGCCAAGGAGGCTCTTGACAAGTTCTATGCACGCAAGGATACGCTGTCGCTCGGCATCTGCAACGGTTGCCAGCTTATGGTTGAGCTCGGTCTGGTGGGCAGCAAGGAGGGTGGCAAGGCCCGTATGCTGCACAACAACTCGCATAAGTTTGAGAGCGGTTTCGTCTCGCTTGACATCCCCCAGAACAACAGCGTTATGTTCGGCTCGCTCGGTGGGAGCAAACTCGGTATATGGGTGGCCCACGGTGAGGGTAAGTTCTCGTTGCCCGAAGCCGAGGACAAATATAACGTGATAGCCAAGTACAACTACGCCGGCTATCCCGCCAATCCCAACGGCAGCGACTACAACGTGGCCGGTATCTGCTCGGCCGACGGCCGACATCTGGCAATGATGCCGCACCTTGAGCGCGCCATCTTCCCGTGGCAGAACGCATGGTATCCCGCCGACCGCCGCAATGACGACGTGACACCGTGGATAGAGGCGTTTGTCAGTGCGAGGGAATGGATCGCCGGGAGAAAGTGAATTGAGTTTTTTTAAAAAAAGGAGTCAGAGGAGTAAAAGGGAGCGATAACTCCCTTTTACCATTTGGCTCCTTAATACTTATAGGAAATGTCCGATATTTATCTTACATCTTTCAAGACATTTTTCAAGATAGGGTTGTTTACCCTTGGTGGCGGATATGCCATGATACCGCTTATAGAAAAGGAGGTCGTGGACAACCATAAGTGGATGACGCGCGAGGAACTGCTCGATGTGATTGCCATCGCGCAGAGCTGTCCGGGAGTGTTCGCCATCAATCTTAGTACGTTTGTAGGCTACAAACTGCGCAATACGCGTGGTGCCATATGCACGTCGTTGGGCACGGCCTTGCCTTCGTTCATCATCATCCTGCTGATAGCCATGTTCTTCCGGCAGTTTCAGGACAACCATGTGGTGGCGGCCGTCTTTCGCGGAATACGTCCGGCGGTGGTGGCTCTGATTGCCGTACCTACATTCAACATGGCCCGCAAGGCCGGCATCGGTTGGGCCAACTGTTGGATTCCCATACTCGGAGCGCTGGCCATATGGGCTTTTGGCGTGTCTCCGATAGCAATAATCGTCATAGCCGGTGTCTTTGGCTGGCTATACGGCAAATTTATAGCACCTACAGAACAATGATATTCCTACAGCTTTTCATAACATTCTTCTTCATCGGACTTTTCGGTTTCGGTGGAGGTTACGGTATGTTGTCGCTCATACAGGGCGAAGTGGTGCACCATTGGCACTGGATGACAACGAGCGAGTTTACCGACATCGTGGCCATAAGCCAGATGACCCCCGGACCCATCGGCATCAACAGTGCCACCTATTGCGGATATACTGCCGTGCACAATGCCGGCATGGGCAACGCCATGGCCATACTCGGCAGCATTACGGCTACATTTGCCCTCGTACTGCCATCGCTCATTCTGATGATTCTGATAAGCAGGATGTTTATGAAATACATGAATACCTCTGTCGTGCAGTCTGTTTTCATGGGGTTACGTCCGGCGGTGGTGGGACTGCTCGGAGCGGCTACGCTACTGCTCATGACGTCTGACAACTTCTCTACACCGTCGCAAAATCCATGGCAGTTCTGGATAAGCACGGCGCTCTTTGCGGCAACGTTCGTCGGGACCATGTATTTCAAGATAAACCCCATACGGATGATTCTCTACTGCGCATTGGCCGGACTGCTGTTACTGTACTGACGAAAGTGTCAGGTATCGATGTGCCGTGAGCATAGACATGGAATGATGTCATGTGAGTGGCATATAACAATAATTTTTTTAACTATCATTTATGAACAGATTGGTATCTATTGTCTCATTTGTTGTTTTCCCGCTTGTCGTTCAGGCACAGTCATTCGTTACCGACCGTCCGATGGTTCACGACCCCGTTATGGCACGTGAGGGAAATATGTATTATATGATGAGTACGGGCCGTGGCCTGCAGATGGCAGAATCTGCGGACAGAAAGACATGGCGGGTGTGGCGTGATGTGCCGTTGTTGGACGAGATTCCGGCATGGACACACGATTCGGTACCGGGATTCCGCGACCATGTATGGGCTCCGGACATAATACGGTGGCAGGACCGTTGGTGGATGGCTTACAGCTGTTCGACATTCGGAAAGAACACTTCGGCTATCGGGCTTGTCTCTGCCGACAGTCTGCGGCCGCTTTCGGCTGATGGCAGGAATATGATAAAGTGGCGCGACGAGGGTCCGATAGTGTGTTCGAAAGGTAAGCGCGACAATTGGAATGCAATCGACCCTAATTTCATCATCGGTGAAGACGGTATGCCGTGGCTTGTGTTCGGCTCTTTTTGGGACGGCATACAGCTCGTACGACTTGACTCAACCATGCATATGGCACGACCGGCGTATCAGCGTACTATCGCCCGCCGCGTGACAAACGGGCGTGAGAATCCGGTTGAGGCTCCGTTCGTTTTCCGTCACGATGGATGGTTTTATCTGTTTGTGTCGTGGGACTACTGCTGCCGTGGCATGGAGAGCACATATAAGGTGGTGGTGGGGCGCAGCCGCACTGTTGCCGGTCCGTATCTCGACCGCGACGACAAGGATATGGCCGAGGGTGGCGGAACGCTCGTTATCGAAGGTGACAAAAAGCGATATGAGGCTGCCGGGCATAGTGCGGCATACCGTTTCGACGATGAAGACATCTTTATATGCCATGGTTATAGTATAGCAGATAAGGGCGCTTCCGTGCTTGTGCAGAAGAAAATAAAGTGGACGGAAGACGGATGGCCGGAAATAGAATAATTGAGAATTGAAAGTTGATAGTTGAAAATTATGATTTGCTGCAAGAATACTAACGTTTTCGTTAGCCATATGGGCAGAGTGAGCTTGCTCAAACTCTGCCATGGCGAGAAAACGCGCATGAAAATGAACGTTTTCGTTAGCCATATGGGCAGAGTGAGCTTGCTCAAACTCTGCCATGGCGAGAAAACGCGGGATAGAATCCGGCATAAAGATATCTTTTTAGCAAATCATAATTTTCAACTATCAACTTTCAATTCTCAATTATTTTACTCTTCCGTTACCCCGCAGTTTTCGGTGTCAAGCACCAGATGCGCCTTCTCCATCGTGAGGAACGTGCCTTTTACGCCGGTGGGCAGTCCGCTTACGGTGTATGAATAGTTGTAGGTCTTGCCGGTGGCGGTTGCCGTAACGGTTTTCATTGTTGCCTTGTCGCCGTCCACAGTTACGGTCATGTCGACAGCGGCACCGTCCATGTCGTCACCAAAAGTGTCCCAGTTGTAGTCGTGTGTCATTCCGGCTGTGCGCTGTGCCTCGGTGGCATAGTCTCCCCATCCGTAAGCGTCGGCCCTCAACACGAAGTATTCCTTATATCCGCTTTCACCACGTTCCTTACCGTTGGTCAGTACGAGCAGCCAGTTGTTCCAGTTGGCGGCCTTGTCGGTATAGTTGGTGAACGAGTAGTGGAACTCACAATTGGACGATGAAGAGGTGAGATAAGGTGTGAATACCGTCCAGAATGCCGCGGTATTGTCCTCGGCCCCGTATGTCACGTGGCGCTGTGTCTCTGTTTTCTTGCCCCAATAGTTCTTCTTTCCGGTCGAGGTATATCCGGCATATACTATCGTCGCCTTGCGTGGCGAAGACTCCCAGTCCGTTTCGCGGCACACAAGCAGTTTCTGTGTGCCGATGGTAAGCAGCCCCTTTCCGGCATCATATTTCCAAGTCCTGCCGCTGAAAGGTGAGCCCTGCACCTTGTGGTCGGCAGTGAATGTCAGCATTGTGGGTGTGCACTGCTTCTGATACTGATATTCCAGAACGATGTTTTCCCAAGTACCTACGAGTTCGTCCTCCGTTATCGGAGCCTGTGGCACGGCGCCGTAACACTCCGGCATCACCACCGGCCATCCGTCTTCCGTCCATAGTATGCGGCGTACCTGTCCCATCATGATGGCGTTGCTGTAAGGATCGTCGTAGGCGTTGGCAGGCAGACGGCCCTGTGACGAATAGTACCAGTTGTCGTTGCCGTCGTCAAAAACCGCGCAGTGGCTTATGCCCACCCATCCGTAGCCTTGCGAGAATTTATAGGGATGTGTCAGCAACGGCCAGGCGTCGCCACCGTTAGCAGTGACGTTTGTGCCGTCTATGCCGTAGTAAGGACCGTCGATGTTCTTGGAGCGTACCACTCGCGTATTGTATGCCACGGCCAGTTCGTCGCAGGCCATGAACAGATAGTAATATCCGTTGCGGTATACCACCTCGGGAGCTTCCGTGGCCTGCCAGCGGTTGCCCATCTGTCGGGTGTATATGCGCTTTCCGTAGGCGCTGATGTCGCCCCATGGCATTCCGAGTTCTTTCTTGGGCATGCCTGTCTCGGCATCAAGTTCTAAGGCGGCGAATCCCGAATGCCACGAGCCGTAGACGAGCCAGTGCCCGCCTTCGGGCGTTATTATATACGATGGGTCTATAGCGTTGTATTTGAAGTAGCAGTTGGCCCAGTCGTCCGGTTTGACATGATAGTTTAGTTGCTTGTCTGATGCGTTTGTCAGCACATATCCTTTGTCGGTCCAGCTGCTTGCACGCCACGGGGTGGCAGTCTCCATCATACCGATGAAGGCCCGTTCGCTCCATGTGCCGTCACCGGCGATGGTGCCCGGACAGGTGATGGCGTAGTACATGCGATAGAGCCCGTTCCTGACCTTGCGCACACATGGTGCCCAAAAGCCGAACTGATTGTCATCGTTGAAGTCGGCCGTACTTTCGCCAAGTCCCATGGCAGCGCGTATCTCATTGAGTTTTGGCTTGACCCATGCCGGCAGTTTTGGCATAGTGGTGCCAAGAAATGTCCAGTCTACAAGATTGCGCGAGCGGCGGCACATGAAGTGCCCGTGCCCCGTATGTGCATTGCCGAAACTGGCGTCGGTGGTGTACATATAATAATATCCGTCTTCGGCACGCATCACAGACGGGTCGTGCACGTTGGCCAGATTCCATTGGCGCCGCTTGTCCCATCCTGAAATGTTGCGATAATAGTCGCTGTATGTCGGTGCCTTGTAGTTGTTGAGGCGTTCGTCCAGCGGCATCGTTGTTATACGGCTGATGTTGCTGATGTTCTTTCCGCCGAATGTCCAGCTGCCGTCAGTGCCTTTCTTGAATGCGGCGTCGGTGGTGCCCGGGATATTCTCGTGTGTGCCGTCGTTCATCTCGGCCACAAACTGTGCTTGTGCTGCGGTGGCGGTGGCGAGCAGTGCCGCCATCATTATGTGTCTTGTTTTCATGTCATGTTCCTCTCGTATTTTATTTCTTTAAGAATTTGACGGAAGTTTCTCCTGTCCGCAGCATGTATACCCCTGAGGGTAGCCCGGTCACGTCGACGATAGTTTTGCCCTCCATTACCCTTATATTGCGCACTTTCCGCCCTCCGGTGTCATATACTTCGACCTCAGTCCCGGGCTTGCATCCGGTCAGTGTCAGCCTGCCGTCTATGCAGCCTTCCAACATCGGGGTGTTGCAGCAGCGTTTGGCGGTGGCTATGCTTGTGGGGTCTACGAGGGCAAAGTTTATTTCTTTTGCTCCGTATATCACGGTGCCGTCGGTGCATACCACGGAAAACGAGTCTTCACCGTCGGCAGCCAGCAGAAATCCCACCTTGTCCATAAGCACCTGTGTGCCGCTCTGTGGTTCCACCAGCGCCCATTCTTCCTGTACGTTCTGCGCCATGGCAGCTGCAGGACAGGCCATCATCAATGGTAGTAACAGTCTTTTCATATGCTCTTGTTTTTTGTCAGTAATTCATAACGGTTGTCATTTGTGTCGGTACGTCATCACCGCTGTCTTCCTGTAATGACGTCAGAGATAGTAGTTCCGGTTACAAAAGTACGATAAAAAAGTGAGATACGGAAAAATGCGGCACAATATAATAAGGGCTGTGTCATTTCTCCACGAGCAGTATGTCGCCGACGATGCCCGAGGGCACGAGCCTGCTCTTGCGGTCGTAGAGCTTGGTGTACATCTGTATGCGGCGTTCGTGCTCGGGCAGCATGTCATCGCCTACAAGCCGGTTGACCAGTGAGTTCCTCACTTCGATGCGGATATCGTTTTTGCCGTTCTTCATCATACCGGTGACGTCAGTTTCCCACGGTGTGCACCACACTATGCCGGCATCGTGTCCGTTTATATATACACGTGCTATGCCCTTTATGGCAGGAAGGCGCAACATGAGTCTTTTATTCTCTTTCGTGTCGGCTTTTTTATGCTTGCCCTGTCTTTTGCCGGGCAAGTCGTACTTGATGGTTTTCTCGTATATGGCAAGGCCCGAGAAATATTTTATGTCGGGATTGTCGTGTGTGGTCCAGTCGGTCAGTTCGCTGAATACTACCGGATACTTTGGCCCGCCCATCAGCGTGTCGAATGTTACGGTCCACGGTCCTTCTATCGGCGACGCTGTCTCTTCGGTATTTATGCTGTATGTCTTTAATCCTGTCGCTGCCTTCCGGCGTGCCACGATGAATCCGGCCTCGTCGGGGAGCATCCGTAACACGGCTTTCAGTCCGTGTGGTGTGTGGATGGTGGCAAGTCGGCGCCGTTTGCCGTCGATGGCGTCCCACCATTCAGCTTCAGGATAGTCGGTGCGCAGTGTCACGGTGTCGGCAAAGGTGCGTGTTTTTGAGTGGTTTACGAGGAAATAAATATCGGTCTCGTCGGTCTTCCGGTGCGAGAAGAACACCCTGTCGGTGGCGCTTTTCTTGCTTCTTATACCGAGGTCGGGGAGTATGCCGGCCTTGTCGAGCATTTGTGCGAGAGCATTGTCGGGCATGGTGCGGTTGTCGAACACGGGCAGTCCCTGTGTCTTGAGCTGTGCGATGCGCTTTTCCGACTCTGGTCCCACCACGGCTGTTTTCTCTATGGCAAGCATGCGGTAGCGCGAGGCGTCGATGTGTTGCAGTCCGTCGGCGGAGCAAACGTCGAAGTCGTAGCCCTCGGGGATTACCGGCAGATTGTGTGCCAGCAGTTTCATGGGGGCTTCGTCGCCGGCGTATACTATGATGTCGACCACCGGTCGCCCTTGGCGCATCATATAGCTGTTGCGTGCCTGGTAGTCCCAGAATCCGCGCAACAGCGGCCACATCGGGTTGCACCTGTTCAGGGCGTAGTCGCGGTTGTAGCCGGTGTTTATCCTTACCGGCCCGGACGTGCCGGCGGAATGCACCCATGGCTGCGACTCGGATGCGCACACTACAAGTTCGTTAACCCTGAATGCAGCAGCCATGTCGGTCTCGTCCTTCACCTCTCCGGGCGTGTTGTTGTAGTTGAAGTCGGTGTAGGCTTCGGCCGACGCTATGTGCTTGTTGTAGATGTTGGCTGCCGATGCCGCTTCCTTGATGTCGTAGGCACCGTTGTGCATGCGTGTCCAGAACTCACCCTGCGGGCGTTCCACCCGTCCCTTTGCCGCAAGGTTGTCGGAGCAGATGCTCTGTCCGTTTCCCATGGCCTGTGCCGTGAAGTGCACTCCGGCCTTGGTGGCCATCCGCTGCAGGGTGGTGAAGTAGCGGTCGTTGATGCCGCCGGCAATGGTACGGCGCAGGTCGTGCAGGAAATTCTCGGTCTCTTCCACCGAGTTCACTATGTAGCCCTGCATGGCCGGCAGGAAGGGCGTGATGTCGTATCCGCATGTCTTGCTGAACAGTGCGGGGAAATCGTGCGTCCAGTTTTGTGCCCCGGCCTCGTGACTGTCCATGCAGATGCCCGACAGGGGGCTGCCGGCGGCTCGGAGCGAGTCGATTATCACTTGTGCGTAGTTGTTCCAGTGTGTTTCAGCCGCGTGTGCGTTGAGTTTGTCGCATTCCAGACCGAGCAGATTCTTGCGCCCGTGCTTTGTCTTGCCGTTGGTGGGTGCGTAGTAGAAGTGTATTATCTTCCAGTCGGTTCCTTTCGGCGCGTGCCAGTCGAGCCGGTCTTGTGCGTCGATGCGTGCGGTCAGGTCGATTATGTCTTTTCTGTTTACCACCTCGTCGCCCTTGTAGTCGGGTGTTTCCGTCCGGCGGATGTATTCGGTGCTGTATGCCGCGCGTTCCTCCCACCGGTATGTGGCCGCGCGTGCCGACAGCTCCACGTTGCTTATCTTCAGTTCGCCCGTTGCCGGTTTGTCGCCTATCATGGCCTTGGTGTTGTTGTCGGCCTTCCACCATCCGTGCAGGTTCAGGCGGAAGAAGCGCCCCGTTGCTGCCGGAAAACTGATGGTGAGGTTGCGACTGAGCGACGACTTGCGGTAGCAGGGCTTCAGCGTGGCTGCCTTGCGCCATGTCACGCTGTCGTCGCTTACCTCCAGCTCGCCCAGTGGCGGCAGCAGCGTGAAGTTGTTGCCGCAGAAGTCGTCCTGCGGGTCGCACGGCTCGTTCATTATGCTCTGCGGACCTTTGCTGTAGCCGTTCGACATGTACGCCAGCGAGCGGGCTGTGAACGGCTTGTCGAAAGCGGCAATAAGCACCGTGGTCTCCTCGCGGGTCGAAAAGCCCGCGGGCAGGCACTTCACCGTCTCATGGCAGCCGCTCTTCACCGGTATGGCCAGCACGGCCACGCGGTGGCTTCCCCTCCTGGAGGCCTGCGGCAGCCCGCCGGTATAGTGCGTGCCTCCATGTACCAGTGTCTCGCTGCTGTAGAGTGCCTGCATGCCCAGTTCGGGCGTTATCCACGGGCCTCCGCATACGTAGCCGTTGGAGATGTTCATCTCGAACGACAGGCCGAGGCGTGCCGCCTCCTTGGCCGAGAGTTTCAGCATGTACCACCACGTGGGGCTCATCGACGGTGCGGCATCGGGGGTGCCGGGGCCGTGCTGCTGGTCGTAGTATACCACGCCGCCCACACCGGCCCGGCTGTAGGCTTCGAGGTCGGCCCGTATGCCTTCTTCGGTTGTCGTGTTCTCGCCGTGAAACCACCATACCTTGGTACGTGTAGAGTCTGGCACGCGGCTGAACTCGTCGTACATCTTGTCCACGTTCTGTGCTCCGGCGCTTGCCGCGAAAGCGATGCTTGACAGTAAAATCAGTTTTTTCATATAGTTTTATATTTACAGCATATATATACTTTCACTCAAGCATCGCCATTATCCGCTCCATCTCGCTCCTGCTGACCCGTCGGCCGCGCAGTGAGCGGGTGAGGGGGAACGATGCGAAGTAATCGTTTGCCGATACGTACCATTGTCGGCTCTTTATCATCGGTGACTGTGCGGCTATGCTGTCCACATGCGCTATGTACGACGGATTGACCACCGATACGAACTGCCGGCCGTCGGTAGCGGTGAGTGTCAGCACGTTGTACTGTGCTTTGCGGTTCGCTTCTGCCACTGCCCATTGTCGCGTGTTGGTGCTTACCGTTATGTGCCATCCGTGGCTGTTGAGTGTGTTCATCATCCTCTTGAACAGTACGCCGTGCGGTGACGTGTCGCGCATCCCGTGGTAGGCTATGTGGTAGTGTATCATCTCGTGCAGCAGTATGTTGTGATAGTCGCGCTCGGTGATGTCGTAATAGCGACTCACCTTTATTGTGAAACCGGTACAGACGGACGGCCGCAGAATTTTGCGTCGCTCGCGGGTACAAATGAATTGTCCGAGAATGGTGCGCGAGTTGGTCACGGCAAAGCGCGGCACTGGGAGTTTCCCATCGAAGTATGCTTTGTTGAACTTGTCAAAGTATATTGCCAATATATCTGTTGTGATGTCCATATGTTTTGCAAACTTAATTAAAATCCGTTTAAAAATCAAGCTAAATCATTAAAAAGTGACCGTTTTCGTTAAGCCAGATGAGCAGAGTGAGCTTGCTCAAACTCTGCCATGGCGAGAAAACGCGCATGAATATGACCGAATATTGAAGTCTTTTTTGTTTTGTCGTTTTCCGGTTTCTGTCCCGTGGTCTTTCCGCGGCGTTCTTGTGGTAAAACGGTGTTATTGACTTTAGTTTTTAAAGTTATTAGGATTACACCTTGAAGTCAATAACTTTACCGGGTAATCTTATTGACATCATTTTCCGGTGATGTCCTTATCATGTTATGTCTGCGGTCCCGTCGTCTTCTGATAAGGCAGCCTCTATGTCTGTACATTGGTATACTGCTCATTTTTCGATGGTGTCATCTCTCCATAGTATCTCATTTCTCCCATTGTTCCTTTCCCTTTCATGCTATATAATAATGTGTCTCCTATCTTGCTGGTGTTGTTTTGTATGATTTTGCGAAAATTTTGCTTAAAA
>NZ_JABKKE010000013.1 GCF_013166575.1 Xylanibacter rodentium | reverse complement strand
AGATATCAAATTATTATCCCAACCATAATCGTATATAATAATCTGTTTTACAGGATATATACCTCTTTGGTTGGGATAATAATGAAGTTGGGATAAATTTTGCTTGGCACGTTAGCTTACAATGTGGGACCGGCGAAGCTGTTAGGCAGCAAAACAATCCCCAAAAGCACCTTAATCAAGAAGCTGGAAGCTGGTGACAGGAACATCTACCGTGAGTATATAGCCTTCTGCAACTACAAAGGAAAACGCCACGCCATGCTGCTCAAACGGAGAAAGGCGGAGTTTGCGCTGTTGTATATCCCATAAAAGGACTGACAAAACTGGCAAAAGACGTGCCATATTTAACTTGGCACGTCTTTTGCTCTATCACTTGATAGATTATCGTAGGATTTTCTCGTTAATTGACATCGTTGAGCCATTTTTGCCTATCGGTTTCCAAATAACACTTCAAGTTGTAAGTGTTGTGAGAGCAATACAAAACATAGTTATTAACCATAAAAAGTATAGCGAAATTATGAAGAAAGTATTTAGGAAAATTCAGAAAGGAACAACAAAAATGATTGAACGTATCAAATCGTTGGGGGAAATGGAGACGAAGCAGAAATGTGTAGTTCAACGGTTCGAGATTATCATTCCCCTCCACCAAAAAATAACGACCCAATATATAGCCTCCGCAAGTTTTACTTGCGGATTTTTTAGTTATCGCAGATTGGACAAAGGTTTCTTTGCTACTTTCTTTGTCCGCCATCATGCTCACTGAAAGAAAGTAGGGCGGCTCTCGCCGCCCCGCCACTCAAAAGCGTGTGTAAAGTCCCGTCACCATCGTGAACATTTCCTCCAGCATATCAAAATAGATACCCTCGTGTACGGCAATGTCCTTTGTCTTGCACTCAAAGGTCTTTTTGCTGAACGTCCTGCGGTAGAAGCGCATATTGTAGAGGTCTGCCCCTTCGTCATAGATGATGTCAAGGCGGTTGGCACTTGTTTTGTTCCTTGCAAGGCTCATCCGTAAGCCGTTGCCCATATCTATGAAATCACGGCTACCTGTCATGGCGGTGAAGCGTTTTCCGCCTATCTGCTGTAATATCGTCTTGGCTATCATATCTTTTGTTTTTAGGGTTTTAAGTATTGGCGGTGCGGACACCGCCATCCCGTTCAAAATTCTCGCATTTCGGAAATGGGGGTCTGCCGTTGTAGCCACTCTTTCACACATTCCATATTGTACTCGCTCGTGATGACTGCCGTATGGCTGTCGGTGGCGGTGAAACGTGTGCTTTCGTAATCATCTATCCACCCCTTGAGGGTGTCCGTTCCCCACGCTCCGGTATCGTCAAAGATACCGTCCAATGCCGTGATAGGTTCGCTGAACTTGACTATCAGCGTTTGATAGGTCGTGTTCATAGTCTGTCCTCCTTTCCCTTCTTTGCGTTCAGCCACTTGTCCCGTGCGGCTCGGCACTCGTCCAACGTGGGTTTGACACAAGAGAACAATTCTCTGTCTATGGGGTGGCGGTAGTCGTACTGCACAAGTGTCCGCCTGCGTCTTCCGATACCCGATTGGAAACGCTCGTATTTCTCCGTACCTGCTTCCGCGCAGGTGCTTACTCCGTTGATGGTCATTCGTGTTGTCATAATGTTGCTTTTTAGATGGTTAAAAATGTACTGACAGAACTCTGTTCTTCATCACCATTTCGGGGTTGCTTGTGTAGCGTTGGTGCAGGTAGAAATGGTGTGAGCCGAAGCCGTAAAGGAAAAACTTGTCAAGTTCGTGCTTCTCGGCAAACTCCTTTACGCTCTTTCTCAATTCCCCCTCACTCGTTGTGAGAGTGAGGAGGTTCACAAATTCAAGGAACATCGTGGGGATTGCATCATCCCACACACAAGTCATACTTTCAATTCTTACTTCCATATCAATGTTGTTTTAGGGGTTATGCTATGCCGCTTTCATCCGCTCACGGATAAGGTTGGCGTTCTTGTTCACAAGGTCTATGATGCGCTCGTGATATTCGGTGTCCTGGTTGTGCTTGCCGTGGCACTGCACCACTTCGAGGGTTCGCAAGTCCACCTCTACGGTTTCAATAATCTCATCGCCAATCCTTGCCGATAGTATGAGGGTGTCGGCTTTCTTGTAGTATCCACTGCCAAACACGCAGATGCCCTGCGTCTTGCCCTCGTTGTAATACTCGTCTATGCTTTCAAGCACCTTGACGATTATTTCCTCGTCCGTGATTACCAAGCCGAAGAATTTGGATTTGTTGGCGATGAAATCCTCCGCATCTTTCTTTCGTTGGAGTTGTCGCTGTTGCTCACGCTCACGCCTTTCAATCTCCCAACGGCGTTGCTCTGCGGCTCTTTCCTTCTCGTGTATGGCTTCAATTTTTCGGGTTGCGTTGTCGTGTGCCGCCATGAAATCTTCGGGACAGATGTTCTTCGGGTTACGGAGGTCTTGACCGAGTTTTTTGAGCATACGCAGATAGTCGCACCACATTGAGAGGTTGTCTATCTGATACTTGTGACGCTTGGCAATCAGATATGATGCCCAACATTCATCGGCAGTACGGGTATTGAAAAGAAAGTGTTTCATGACCTCAATCTCACCGCCTTTCATAAGGGTTTCAATTCTTGGGTCTGAAAGCAAGGCTTTGAAAAGACGCACGGGGGAGATGCCGTGGAAATCGCCCTTGAAGCCGTTACGTCTGAGTTGGGGCAATATCCTCATCTTTGGATATGCACAGCTTCTTGCCACCACATCATCGTATAGGCTGTTGTGCGGTCTTACCTCCATATCGCTGCCTAATGCCCACACATCGCAATAGCAGAAAAGGAAGCCACGGAGCAACGCCATGTCCGTAACCTTGCCGTCGGGTGAAATCCAACGCTGCACGACCTCGTGGCAGTAGAAACGCATCGGTTCGCCTTTCCTGCTCTCGCATCTGACCTGCGCCACGCGGATTACCTGATACCCTTTGCAGGTGGTTATCACGCTGAAATTCTGCGTTTCCTTGTAGATGCGTCTGCGTGTGTCCTGCACTTTGAGTTCGGCATGGCATTTGGGGCAGGTGCAGCCTTCAAGGGTGTCGCATAGTCCGCTGTCGCTGTGCCACTCGTGACCGCAGTCGGAACAGGTGATGTTCCCTTTCTTGGTGCGGTAGCCGATATGCTCAACGCAGTGGCGGTATGCCCAATCTATTTGTGTCGCTGATATGGGGCGAAGGTTGGCGGAAAGTCTTGCCACCTCTTTCTGTATCTTGGTCTTCGGTTTCATAAGCCTAAATCAAATAATGAGGGTTGGGGTTGGTTTTCTTTTCTCGCTGACGGTCTGTGGCGGTTCTGCAACTTGCGGAGTTCCTCCTCTTGGTATTTGCGGACAGCGTTCTGACGTGCCTCCGCCTTTTCCTCTGCCGTGAGTTTCACAACGTGGTTCACAACCACTTGGCAGTCCATCGGTTTGCCCACCTCTATCTCGTTTTCCTCATAGTAGTGGATGGCTTGCCCGAATATCTCTCCGTCCGTGAAACCGTTGCAACCGCTTTTCTGCACATAGTTCAGAATGTGGGTCACGCACTCGTCCATGTTCTTGGCAGGGTTGCGGTACTTCTTTGCAAATAGCGCATCTTCCTCCGCACGCTGTTCCAAGTACATATATATCGTTCTCTTGAAATGGTCTGTTCCTTTCATATCGCTGTCATTTTTAGATTATCTGTTTCAGTATCTCTCTCCAATAGGTCGGCTCTACCTCGCTGAGAAGGAAGTCCATGAAATCCCTCCGTGCGTCCTTGTTCAGTTCGTGGTACAATCTTCGGAAAGTTTCAAAATTGCCGTTGATGTACGTTTCCACCATATACACGAAGATGTTGTCCACCTCGTAATATCTGCACTGCTGCGCTGCCGTCTTGCTGTTTCTTTTTGCCATGTCGGTAAGGGTTAAAGGGTGAATAACCAAAGGATGAAGCCAAAGAAGGCAATGGTGGAAAGGATAGCCACGATTACACCTATCGCCACTCGGAACACTCCGTTTACAATCTCTCTGATGATGCCCCAAAGGATGCCGAACACCCCGAAGGCGGTGCGCATCATCAAGCCGCATATCGCCAACCCGATGTGTTGCGCCATTTGTCTGAAATTTGCCGTTGCCGTCATATCTTCGCTGTTTTTGATTTTTTTGTTTTTAATGCGGATTCAAGAGCTGAGGGAGTTGAGTTTCAAACTATCTTATCTGCCTCTCGTTTATCCGACATTTTTTTTATGCGTCTTTCTGTCGCATCGGTCGTTTTCGTTTCGGGTGCTTGAAAAGGTAGGGATTAGGGAATGCAAGGTTTTTCGGTCAAAATACTACCCGCAGGGCTGGAGATTTTTACCGAAAACAGGAGGCTTGACCTTGCTTTCCCGTCCAATCCCGGAATTACCTTTGCGCCCAGAACGAAAATGACTGACTGATGCGGCTTACTGAAAGGCGCAAAATGGAGGTAAACGAAAACAGAGGCAGATTGTGTAGAAAAAAACTTCAGGGGAAAATCCGTAAAAAAAAGAATCACCAAAAGGAAAAAGACATCACCGGAAGCGTGAAAAGGGCAAACCACAACAAAGGAAGTATGATTGTTTCCGATCCGACGGAACTTGTTCAGCCGGGTGGCAACAATCATTCTTCCCGGTTTGTCCGGCTGTGTGTGGGCGCCTGTTTCATTCATGGGGCAGGCTGACACACTCTGCATTCACTTTCCGCTTCCGGCAAAAGAGACAGCGAAAAAAGAAAAATCATTTGAAAACCCGTAAAAGCACCTCTTGGCATAGGCGCAAAAGAAAGGGGCATTGCTTCATCTGTCTAAACATCGTTTAGGCGTGAGGCAATGCCCTTTTCTCCAGCTATGCGGTAGTCGGCACACGTTTGTTCCAAACTCGTTTTGGGCAATGGTGTGCCGACGGACAATACCGCTTTTACGGAAAATTCTTATGAATGAGGGGATAAAAAACGGGAGTTTATATCAAAATCTCGAATTAAATAGCTACTTTTGCATACGAAGAGTTCTTTGAAGGTTACGCAACGCGCAGAAGGATAATGCAGTAGATAACTAACTAAATCGTAACCTATTACTATCAAGAGCAATTAACCTACGCTCATTTCCAATAAATTACACTCTTTTCGTAACTTCTGATTGCAAAATTACATGTTTATATGCTAAAATCGGTCTTTTAGGATTGTTTTTTGTAAAAAATTAAATTCTCAGTGAAAATTTTCGCCAAAAAGTTTGTGGGTTTCGGAAAAACGCATTACCTTTGCATCGCAATTCAGAAATGAGGCGCACACAATGCTTCAATAGCTCAGTTGGTTAGAGCACCTGACTGTTAATCAGGGGGTCGTTGGTTCAAGCCCATCTTGAAGCGCAGGAGTCCGAAGGTTTCTTCGGACTTTTTTTTGTTGCACGAAAATTAAGGGCCGCGGCCCTGTAAACGGTCCACCGAAAATTTGCTGGCCCGAAAAAGTTTAACCTCAACGGCTTATCTGAAAACTATATCAAGAAAGTGGAACTGAAACTGAATCTCAGGCCAAGAAAAAACTCAATTTCTCAACACCTAAACAAGAATGCTTCAAACAAATCAATAATTTTGCACTTGCCAGTTGAAACTACCCTGCAGTTTTTCAGTAAGTATGAGTAATATTTATCTTGAATTCATATTTATTTTTCAAAAAAATATCACTACCTTTGCATATTACTCTATGGAAAAAGATTATGGTTTTATGCCGCAGGTGATAATATCAGACCATGCAGACAATTTGAATATAGGAAAATATGAATTTGAATCATTTGTTGCAAAAAGATGGCGCAAGCCAAACGAGGGATTCATTGATTTAGAAAAGGTGACATCTTCAGAACTTGATATTGAAGCAATAAACAATGAAGATTAATAAAAGAGGCAGTAGCAATGCAAGAAAACAATTACATATATTTGGAAAATTGGCGGAACAAACTGTTGCAAGCCGTGGTTGAAGGTAATGAAGCAAGTATTAATATTTGTATCAATGCTATCAATTCGTTGTTTCCTGATATTCAGTATCAGGCGAACTATATACTTGCCAGTATGGTGCATAATCCGATAACGGATTTTACGAATCATCGCAATTCTATGTATCTGAATCTGGCTGAAACGAAACTGAGAGAGAAGTATCCGCGAACTTTCTCCAACAATGCTATCTACCAGCTTTTCTATGCACCATATAGAAACATTTGCAACAACTATAGTACAAATTCTGGCAAACAAATCTCCCGGGATGACTTACTGAAAGTCATGGGCTATTCGATTAAGATCGCACAAATCTGCGCCCCATGTAATCCTTTATATGAGCAAGCCGCTGACGCATTGATTGTATGTAAAGCAATTAATGACTCATTGTCAGGACAGAAAATCACAAATCTTACAGCAAAGATGCTCCATTATGCCAATGACTTTATTACCAAAGAAGTGCTGAGACATGCCCGGTCTGATGACGAAAAAAGCCAAACGTATGGAATGTCTCTGCTCGTGGATTTGGTGATAGATTTGTTTAGTTAAAGCTCAAAATAATACCTATAAAAGGTTAGATTAAAAGACGCAATCATGAATAAGGATAATAGCATAATACTTTATCAAGACGATAACGAAATAACCCGTGTATCGGTACGATTTGCAGATGAAGACTTGTGGCTGACACAAAACCAGTTGGCGGAGATATATTGTACTACACAACAGAATATCAGCCAACATGTGGACAACATATATAAAGATGAAGAACTGACCATAGAGGCAACTAACAAGAAATTCTTGTTAGTTCGTCAGGAAGGCAACCGTCAGGTAAAACGTAATATTGACCATTACAATCTTGATATGATTATCGCCTTAGGTTATCGTGTCCAGTCTCAAGTGGCGGCACGCTTCCGCCGCTGGGCTACCCAACGGCTTCATGAATATATACAAAAGGGCTTTGCAATGGATGATGAACGGTTGAAGCAAGGTGGCAACCGCTATTTCCGAGAGCTATTGCAACGTATTAGGGATATTCGCAGCAGTGAACGCAATTTCTATCAACAGGTTACAGATATATATGCTACAGCCACAGACTATGACCCACGCGACGAGATGACGAAGATGTTCTTCGCAACCGTGCAAAACAAGTTGCATTATGCCGTTCACGAGAATACGGCAGCAGAAGTTATCTACAGTCGCGTGGACAATGAAAAGCCGTTTGTAGGCATGACTAACTTCAAAGGCAATTATGTGACTAAGGATGATGTGAAGATAGCCAAGAACTATTTGTCTGAGATTGAACTCCAACGTTTGAATCTGCTTGTTTCCGGCTTCTTGGATTTCGCGGAGTTCCAAGCATTGGAAATGAATCCCATGACAATGAAAGATTGGATAGAAGCCTTGGACAATCAGATCATCGCTCACAAGCGGAAGGTTTTGATTGGCAAAGGAAACATCTCGCATAAACAAGCGGTTGAAAAAGCAGAAAAAGAGTTCGCCATATATCGCAAACGTGAAATGGATTTGCTTGAAAGCGATTTTGATAGAGAAATCAAAAGATTAAAGGACAAGAACGACAATAATTCAAACTAATTTACTACCTTTATTTCAAGAAATCATCCGAGTTCTGTAACCCCTAAAAGTGTGGTTGGAACCAGGTGAGATTCTTGTTCCGAGGTGACTGCGTTTTTTTTGTCCGTACGAGAAGACATGGGTATGACATTGTCCTGTTAATTCTGAAATTTTAACTTTTCTTTTTTCTCGAAATAGAAACGTCAGGGCGCCTTCTTCGCCTCCTTTACACGTGCTTTTGGGCGGTCTTGTCTGCCGTAAGGGCCTCCCGACACTCCCGCGAGGGCCGTTTCACCTTGCAATAAGGCCGTTGTCGCAATGCAATAACGGCCTTATTGCAAGGTGAAACGGCCCTCTCTGCTTTCTTGACAAAGCCGTGTCGTCGTAACGTGCTGACTGTCAGTGCTTCCTGTTTTAGGCAAAAAATGCGGTTTTCGGGCGTTTGATTGAGAAATGCTCTGCGTGTGCTGCTTAACATACGTTAAAGTAAAGATAATTGTAAATGCGCAGCCCGGCGTCAATGGCTGTATTCCATTGCCGGAATGCGGTGCAGACAAGCAGTATCGGCGGTGTTATGGGATTTGTTGTAGACCCCTTTGGCTTTTTTGCGACTTGTTAATCATATTTTTATGGTAATTTTTTGCTTGCCGTTTCTTTATTTCGTAACTTTGCAATCTTGAAAGGAGGACGGCCTGATATGGCCGGAAAGAAGCAAGAAAAATGGAAGAAAACAACGATAACAACAAAGGCACGAACGCGGATACCCGACAGAACGAGTTTGTGAGGAAAGTGGCCGAACAGAAATATGAGTTCGGGTTCACCACTGATGTGCATACGGAGATAATAGAGAAAGGACTCAACGAAGATGTGGTCAGGCTGATTTCGCGGAAGAAGAACGAGCCGGATTGGATGCTCGACTTCCGCCTGAAAGCTTTTGCCTATTGGAAAACACAGACACAGCCCACATGGGGACACGTGCGTCTGCCAGAGATAGACTATCAGTCAATATCCTACTATGCCGATCCGCTGGCAAAGAAAGCCGGCGGTGAGGAAAAGAAAGAGATAGATCCGGAGCTGATGAAGACATTCGACAAACTGGGCATACCGCTCGAGGAGCGTCTTGCGCTGAGCGGTGTGGCCGTGGACGCCATCATGGACTCGGTGTCGGTGAAGACCACTTTCAAGGAGAAACTGGCCGAAAAGGGCATCATATTCTGTTCAATAGGTGACGCCATACAGCAGCATCCCGACCTTGTGCGCGAGTATCTCGGCACGGTGGTGCCCTATCGCGACAACTTCTATGCCGCACTGAACAGCGCCGTCTTCAGCGACGGCTCGTTCGTATATATACCCAAGGGAGTGCGTTGCCCGATGGAACTCAGTTCGTATTTCCGCATCAATGCAAGGAATACGGGACAGTTCGAACGCACGCTGATTGTTGCCGACGACGATTCGTACGTATCGTATCTTGAGGGATGCACGGCACCGATGCGCGACGAGAATCAGTTGCACGCGGCCATCGTCGAGATTGTGGTGAAGGACCGCGCCGAGGTGAAATACTCTACGGTGCAGAACTGGTATCCGGGCGACGAGAACGGCCGCGGCGGCGTGTACAATCTTGTGACCAAGCGTGGCGAACTGCGCGGCGAGGGCTCCAAACTCTCGTGGACGCAGGTTGAGACAGGCAGTGCCATCACATGGAAATACCCGTCGTGCGTATTGCGCGGCGACAATTCCGTGGCCGAGTTCTATTCCGTGGCAGTGACCAACCATTATCAAGAAGCTGATACGGGAACGAAGATGATACATCTCGGACGCAACACCAAGAGCACCATAATATCAAAGGGCATATCGGCCGGCAAGAGCCAGAACTCTTATCGCGGACTGGTGCGTGTGGGGGCGAAAGCCGACAACGCGCGCAACTATTCGTCGTGCGACTCGCTGTTGCTCGGCAGCGACTGCGGAGCCCATACGTTCCCGTATATGGATGTGCATAATGACACGGCGATTGTAGAACATGAGGCTACGACGAGCAAGATCAGCGAAGACCAGTTGTTCTATTGCAACCAGCGTGGCATTCCGACGGAGCAGGCAGTCGGGCTCATTGTCAACGGCTACGCCAAGGAAGTGCTCAACAAGTTGCCGATGGAGTTTGCCGTAGAGGCTCAGAAATTGCTAAGCGTGTCGCTTGAAGGCACGGTGGGATAAACGATTATAAGAAAAGATTATGCTGACAGTAAAAGATTTACATGCCAAGATTGGCGACAAAGAGATATTGCGTGGTATCAATCTCACCATAAACGACGGTGAGACTCATGCCATAATGGGACCTAACGGTTCGGGAAAGTCGACACTGAGCGCTGTGCTCGTGGGCAATCCGCTCTACGAGGTGACCGGCGGCGAGGTAGTGTTCAACGGAAAGAGTCTGCTGGAGATGAAGCCGGAAGACAGGGCTCATGAAGGATTGTTCCTCTCGTTTCAGTATCCGGTGGAAATACCCGGAGTGTCGATGACCAATTTCATGCGGGCAGCCATCAACGAGAAGCGTAAGTATGAGGGCAAGGAACCGATGGGAGCGGGAGATTTTATCAAACTGATGCGTGAGAAGCGAAAGATTGTAGAACTCGACCAGAAGCTCGCCAACCGCTCCGTGAACGAGGGGTTCAGCGGTGGTGAGAAGAAACGTAACGAGATATTCCAGATGGCCATGCTCGAGCCGAAGCTCTCCATTCTCGACGAAACCGACTCGGGGCTTGACGTCGACGCCATGAGGATTGTTGCCGAAGGCGTCAACAAGCTGCGCACACCGGAGTCGAGCTGCATCGTAATCACTCACTACGACCGTCTGCTCGACATGATAAAGCCTGATGTGGTGCATGTGCTTTACAAGGGTCGTATCGTAAAAACGGCCGGTCCGGAGCTGGCGCGTGAGATTCAGCAGCGCGGGTATGACTGGATAAAGGCTGAGTTAGGAGAAGTATGAAAAGAACGCTTATGCAGAGTGAACAGCAATATATAGACCTTTATAACAACAGTCGGAGAATGCTCTTCGGACATAGTGCCGATGCAATGAATGCCGTGCGCGACCGTGCTTTCGACGACTTCAGCCGTCTTGGCTTTCCGACACGGAAGGTAGAGCGGTATAAGTATACAGACATGGAGGCACTGTTTGCCCCCGATTACGGTCTGAACATCAACCGTCTTGATATCCCGGTCAATCCATACGACGCTTTCCGGTGCGACGTGCCCAATCTCAGCACATCGCTTTATTTCATTGTCAACGACGCTTTCTACAGCAAGACGCAGCCCAAGAGCCATTTGCCGGAGGGTGTCGTTGTCGGTTCATTGAATGACTTTGCCGGGAAACATCCCGAACTTATCGCCGGATACTATGCAAGGATAGCCCGTACGGACGAGGATGCCGTGACGGCTCTCAATACAATGCTGGCTCAGGACGGGCTTGTGGTGTATGTGCCAAAGAATGTCGTCGTGGACCGTGCCGTGCAGGTGATCAACATATTGCGTTCCGACGTTGACCTGATGGTAAACCGCCGTGTGCTCATAATCGTGGAAGACGGTGCCGAGATAAAACTGTTGTTCTGCGACCACGCCGCCGACGACCGCCGTTTTCTGGCCACGCAGGTCATAGAGGCATACGTAGGGAACAATGCCGGTCTTGACCTTTACTGCCTTGAGGAGACGCATGCAAAGAACGTGAGAGTGAGCAATCTGTATATCGAGCAGCAGGCCGGCAGCCGTGTCAACCACAACATCATCACGCTGCACAACGGCGTTACGCGCAACCGCACCGATCTCGTCATGGCGGGTGAGGGGGCCGAATGCCGGCTTAACGGCTGCGTGATAGCCGACAAGCGGCAGCATGTGGACAACAATACTCTGATAGACCATCGTGTGCCTCACTGTACAAGCAACCAGCTTTATAAGTATGTGCTCGACGGAGAGGCCAAGGCTGCCTTTGCCGGTCGTGTGCTCGTGCGCCCCGGAGCCCAGAAGACAATCTCGGAAATGCGCAACCAGAACATCTGTGCCACCCGCGACGCCCACATATACACCCAGCCGATGCTTGAGATATACGCTGACGACGTGAAGTGTGCACACGGAAGCACAGTGGGCCAGCTCAACGATGCCGCCCTGTTCTATATGCGCCAGCGCGGCATATCGCTGAAAGAAGCCAAACTGCTGCTCGAATTCGCATTTATCAACGAAGTGATCGATTCCATACAGCTCGCTCCGTTGCGCGACCGTCTGCATCTGCTCGTTGAGAAACGGTTCCGTGGCGAACTGAGCAAATGTGAGGGATGCAAGTTGTGCAGATAGGCAGGACAAACTTTTAATCATCAGCTAATGAAAATCCGACAAGACAACCGACATGAAATGTCCGCACGGCCTCTGCCGATCGGAGATGAGGTGAGGAACGATTTCCCGATACTTTCACGTACAGTCTACGACCGTCCGCTGGTATATCTCGACAATGCGGCCACGACGCAGAAACCGCTCTGCGTGCTTGATGCCATGCGCGACGAATACCTTAACGTCAATGCCAATGTGCATCGTGGTGTGCATTATCTCTCGCAGAAGGCCACCGACCTTCATGAGGCAGCCCGTGAACGTGTGCGCAGTTTCATCAATGCCCGCAGCACGAATGAGATAGTATTCACCCGCGGTACCACCGAGAGCATCAATCTTGTGGTTTCATCGTTCTGCGATGAGTTTATGACTGAAGGGGACGAGGTGATATTGTCCGTCATGGAACATCATTCCAATATCGTACCGTGGCAGTTGCAGGCCGCCAGGAAAGGCATTGCCATCCGTGTCATTCCGATGAACGATCGCGGAGAGTTGCTCGTCGATGAATTTGAACATTTGTTTACCGACAGGACACGTATCGTGAGCGTCGCTCATGTCAGCAACGTGCTTGGCACGGTGAATGATGTCGATGAAATCGTACGTATTTCGCATCAGCACGGTGTTCCTGTCATGATAGACGGTGCGCAGAGCACACCTCATTTCAAGGTTGATGTACAGTCGATGGATTGTGACTTTTTTGTATTCAGCGGACACAAGATGTATGGTCCTACCGGTGTTGGCGTGCTTTACGGCAAGGAGGAGTGGCTCGACCGTCTGCCGCCGTATCAGGGAGGTGGAGAGATGATAGAGAGCGTAAGTTTTGATAAGACTGTTTTCGCACATCTGCCGTTCAAGTTTGAGGCCGGTACGCCTGACTATGTAGCCACTCACGGTCTGGCCAAAGCCATCGACTATATGGAGGAAATAGGTCTCGACCGTATCTCCGCACACGAAAGGGAACTGACCCGGTATTGTATGGAAAGGCTTCGGAATATCGATGGAATGAGGCTTTTTGGAGAGTCTGAAGGCAAAGATGCCGTAGTGTCGTTCCTTGTGGGCGATATCCATCATCTTGATCTTGGCACATTGCTCGACCGTCTCGGCATTGCCGTGCGCACCGGCCATCACTGTGCCGAGCCGCTTATGCAACGTCTGGGCATACAGGGCACAGTGCGTGCATCGTTCGCACTTTATAATACAAAGGAAGAAATAGATATCCTTGCCGACGGTATAACTCGTGTGAGCCGTATGTTCTGATCGCGGAGCTATAGCGACATCGGCTTGATGTCGCGGCAATACACATTGTATATATGTACCAATTTAATTAAAATGCTTGCAAGTCATTTTTACGATGGTCTCGTTGAGGCCGGATGCGATGAGGCCGGTCGTGGCTGCCTCGCCGGAAGCGTTTATGCCGGAGCTGTGATATTTCCGCCCGATTATGAAAATGCAGAGCTAAACGACTCCAAGCAACTCACGGAAAAGCGGCGTTATGCCCTCCGCGAGACAATAGAGCGCGATGCCGTGGCATGGGCTGTGGGTGTTGTCACTCCCGAAGAGATAGACCGTATAAACATTCTCAATGCGAGTTTTCTTGCCATGCACCGTGCGCTCGACCGGCTTGCCGTGCGGCCGGAGGCAATCATTGTTGACGGAAACCGTTTCAAACCGTACCGCGACTTGCCATATACTACCATTGTCAAGGGCGACGGCAAATATCTGTCAATTGCCGCGGCGAGCATCCTTGCAAAGACTTATCGTGACGATTACATGGCCGGGCTCGCTGCCGAATATCCCGAATATGGCTGGCTGAGCAACAAGGGGTATCCCACCGCGAAGCATCGTGAGGCCATCCGTCAATACGGCATCACGCCATACCACCGCCTCAGTTACAATCTTACAGGGGAACTCTCGTTGGATTTTAAAGATTGAATTGAGAAAATCCAAGATTTCATCGGTAATCCAAATCCTAACGTACAATGCGTCACAACAATCTCGCCCGCGAGTTATCACTGATACTCCTTATGACAGAAAACCGCGGATATACGGTACGGCAATTGTGCGACCGACTCGGAATCTCGCGCCGGAGTCTTTATTATTATATCGACTTTCTGCGCGACTATGGCTTTGTTGTAGAGAAGCATGGCGCGTGTTACAGCCTGGACAAGACGTCACCGTTTTTCACAAAACTGATAAAAAAGGCCCATTTCACCGAAGACGAAGCCATTGTAATGCGTCGTCTGCTCGACGGTGCCGACTCTGCAAGTATGCATGTTGAGCATCTCAGGCGTAAACTCGACAATCTTTACGACCTTGGTATACTTGAAAACGTGACAGTGCGCGAGCGGGAGGCACAGAATGTGAGTACGTTGTATGAAGCGATAAAGCAGAAAAAGGCCGTAATACTGCGCAATTATTCGTCGCCGCACAGCGACAGTGTGAGCAACCGTGTTGTGGAACCTTATTTGTTTTTGGACAACAACAATGAGGTGAGATGTTATGAATATAAATCGGCCATGAACAAGACATTCAAGATATCGCGCATAGAGGAGGTCATGATGCTTTCCGACGACTGGACTCACGAGGCCGCCCACCATAGTGTATATACCGACATCTTCATGTTCAGTGGCGAGGCCACCATGCCGGTCGAACTGCGGCTGAACCGTCTGGCCCGTAATCTTCTGCTTGAAGAGTATCCCCGTGCGGGTCGTTATGTCACGCCTGACGGCCCGTCTCATTGGGTCCTACGGCTCGACGTGTGTAGTTATCTCGGGGTGTCACGCTTTGTTCTCGGACTTTTCGAGAGTGTGGAAGTGCTTGGAGATGACCGGTTCCGCGAGTTTGTCAGAGCTAAGATTGCATGTATGAAACTGTGACTTGGCAGAGGCCGCTTGATGATGTATATGTTCGAATAAGCAGATCCCGGCAATTGGTTTTCAGATAATATATACTGAACAAAACCAATTGCCGGGATCTGCTTTGTTTTCAGGAAAATCAGTACATGTATACTGCGTAGTCTTTGATACATCCCGGGGCTCCCTGTTCGGCGCGAGGCAGATATTCGAAGCCTGTAACGGTCTGTTCGGATCCAAGGTCTATCACCATGAGATGAGGCAGAGCTGCCGACTTTTCTGTCTGCCAGTATGTGGACTCCTGCAGGTCGAACACCTTGTCGGCGGTACTGTTACCGCGCGATGTGTCCTCGCTGTCGGCATATTTCACCGTCCATGGCTCGCGACTCAATCGTTTGCCGTCGGCACCAAGAGCATATATTTCGGCTACGGCCGCCACGCTGCTGCCATTGTGCACACTGCGCACATCGAGAGCGAGGTAGCGCCCGCGGGCCGGCGATGCGAACTTTATGCTCTGCCAGCCGTTGGCCGCGGCAAACTGTCCTTTGTGTGCGGGAGTGGCGGAGTTGAGGTCGGGCCGGTCGCCGGGATTGTTGTGCTTGGATGTCTTTTCAAGATTCAGTTTGTCCAGTTCGGGGTGGTCCTGACAGAATGCCGTGGCCTTGCCTTTGGGACCTATTATATCGAGCACCACAACCTCGTTGCGGCCTTTCTTTAGCCAGCATCCCGGCACATATAGCGTCTGCTGCGGGCCGATGCTCCAGAAGCGGCCTATGGCATGGCCGTTGACCCACACCTGGCCCTTGCCGAATGCTTCGGTATTGAGGAATGTGTCGCCCGGCTTTTTCAGAGTGAATTCTCCGCGGAAGTATCCGCCGTTGCTATTGATTGTCTCGCGGAGCTTCACATCGTTGTGGCCTTGGCCCATTTCTTTCTTTATGGCGTTGTAGTCGTCTGCCATGGTCTGGACCAGCCAGTCTTTCAGGTTCCATGTCACTTCGTTACCGTCGATGTCGGCCTGTATGGTAACGTCCCGTGTGATGCCTTTGTAGTCTTTTATGGCACGCCCGAAGTTGATGCGGCCCATAGCCTCCACGAGTATTACGAGCGCATCACCCTTTTTGACGGGAGGCAACAGTATGGTCTTCTCGTTCTTTACCCGGTCTATTTTGCCTATATAGGTGCCGTTGATGAACACTTGGGCAAAATCGTGGCAGTCGTTCAATGTGAGAAGGCTCTTTGACGGTACGTCGGGCAGGGTCGTGGTGTATTTCACCATGCCCCAGCCGGTGTCCATGTCCTCCATTGTCAGCACGTCGCGGCTCTCGCGCTGGACAGTGACGAGGTCATTGAGTGTCATCATACGTTCGAGGCTGAATTCCGGTACGCTTATCAGCGGCATCGGTGCGCGGGGTACAGCCGGCAACTTTCCTTCGGCATACTTCTGCATCACTTTCTGCAGTTCGTAGAATTTTGGCGTGGCCTGGCCGTACTCGTTGATTGGCGCGTCGTAGTCGTAGCTTGTCACGTCGGGTGCGAAACCGGGCGAGTTGGCACCGGCCCAGTGTCCGAATGAAGTTCCGCCGTGTGTCATGTAGAGTGAGAATGATATTCCCTTGGACAGCATCTCGTCAATTCCGGCATTCATTTTGTCGGCAGGACGTGTCTCGTGGCGTGCTCCCCACTTGTCAAACCAGCCGCTCCAAAATTCCGAGCACATCAGCGGTGACGTGGGGCGCAGCTCCTTGAGGCGCTTGAACTGGCTGTCGATGTCTGCTCCGGTGCCGAAGTTCATCGTCCATGTCAGGTCGTCGAGGCCGTTCTTTGTGAAGTTGCTTGCCCAGTCGCATTGGAACAATAGCGGGAGTTCAGTCTTCTCGCATTTCTTATCCTTGCACTCCGTTTTTCTGCACGTAGAAAACGCTTCGCGCACAATATCCCTTATTTCGCTCACGTATGCCTTGTCCTCACCATACGAGCCGTATTCATTTTCCACCTGAACCATGATGACAGGGCCTCCGCGCTGTATGGTGAGCGGAGCCAGTTGTTCGGCAACCTTATTCTCGAATATCCGTACACGCTCCATGAAGTAAGGGTCTTGCTCGCGCAGCCGTATGTCTTTTTTCTTCAGGAGCCACCACGGCAGTCCGCCCATTTCCCATTCGGCGCATACGTATGGGCCGGGGCGCACGATGACGTACATGCCGTTTTTCTGTGCCAGACGGCAGAACTCGGCCACATCGTTCTGGCCTGTGAAGTCGAACTGTCCTTCGCGTTGCTCATGTATGTTCCAGAACACGTAGAGGCATACGGTGTTCATGCCGAGTGCCTTGCACATCCTGATACGGTGCTCCCAGTAAGGTCGCGGTATGCGCGGATAGTGCAGTTCGGCTGCTTTCACCACGAACGGTTTGCCGTTGAGCATGAATGTTTTTTCACCCGTTGTAAATGTTCCACCGTTCTTTTCTGCGGATTGGATGGGCACTGATGCGGCAAGCAGCAAGGCCGCCAGTGTCAGTCTTTTGAGATTCTTTGTTGATAACATATTTATAGTATTGTTGTATGTGGGTTTATGAGTATATTCTTGTTAGTATGTCTTATGGTTCTGCTGGCAAAGGTACAAAAAAATGCAGAATATCAATCTATTATTCATTGCAAAAAGAAGAGCGAGAATAGTGTATGGCAGGTAAGTTGTGTAGCTTTTATGGATATGCCTCGGAAAGGTTACACATTTATAATCGTGTGCATCCTAACATACGTTAAAGTAACGTTCTTTCGCAATTTGTTAAATCGTGAATGATCTTTATTTTATTCGTCACATAGCAGTAGGGACAGAGTTTGTTTCTTTCCACTACCATTCAAACAATATCTTGCAGTCTGTCTCAAACATGTGGTTAGTGAATACAGGTACTGCGTCTTCGCCTTTATATTTTGCAACGGCATAGTCTCTGATGTGCTCTATTCTCATCGGCATGGTGAGGTGGAATGTCAGTTCGCTGTATTTTTCGGTCGGCTCTGTGGTGAATTTTAGAATATATTTTGTCTTAACCCATGCGCCGTTGATTAAGCGTTCCTGTAGGTTCTCAGGTATTTTTTCACCGAAACGACAGGCCAATGCCGGGTTCTCAATGCCCACGGGCATACATGGTGTATGATGCCTGTCTATGAAGTGGCCAATCAGATTTGTACCCGGTGCCTCGCCCCACAGTGTTTTGTCGCAGACTATGGTCACATCGCCATTGATATATGCTGAAAAGTAATCGGGCCACCAGGTGACAGCGTGTTTTATGCACTCTTTGTAATCTTCATACATGAATAGTGTCTTTTCCTCCTGATACTTGTTTTCCAACTTGCTGATGGCTGTCCACTCTTCCAGGTCATCTGTATTATAGACCCATGCGTTGGTATTGGGCATCAGGATAAATTCGGCATCGGAATAGTTTGTGAGGGTTTTCGTCCTTTTATAGTAGTCATACCACGTCTCACCGGTTCCTCCGTTTGGTGGTACGCAATACAAGCCTATATCCGAAATTCGGCCTCCCTCCAATATATATGGTCTGAAAGGTGGCGGCTCAGAATTACCCCAGACGGAATCTGTATTTTCGTCATCCCCGCACGAATTTAAGCTGAGCACACAGAGGGCGCAAAGCAATGTTGATAGAATACTTTTCATAGCGTATTGTTATTTAATTGATTACTTGAAAATTATAAATCATTTGTCCCAATCACCGGTTAAGGTGAATCTTTCATCTTTGAAACAAAAAAAGACTTTCCCCATTCCCCGTATAGGTATGTTTTCAGGGATGGGGAAAGTCTTTTTTTTATTCAGCTTGCAGTGTTGTTACCGCAAAACTTGTGTGGTCTTTGTCGCCATCTTATTAATCATTCTGTGATTTGTCACGGCATGTGATTTCAGTCTTTGTTCAAACTTAGTAGCGGTTGCCATACTCTTAGCCTTGGCTTTTACGCTGTTTGCCGCGTTTGGCAGAACGAGTTTGAATGCTCCGTTCATGCCTCCATAATATCCGTTTGTACCGAGGTATGTGACGCCTTGATAATTAACTCCATTCTGTGATGTTACCATTGGAAGCGTGACGACACCGTTCTGCAATGTTCCGAATACTTCAGGAAGTTGATTCTTTACCATGTCGAATCCGTATTGTGCCACATATCCTCCGGCTTCGCTCTCAATGCTAATTTCTCCGTCACCAAAGTCAAGACCTACAGGCTGGTTAATGAAGTAAACGCCAGTGGCATCCTCTGCATGAATCGTAATGTTCTCGTTACCTCCGGCTTCTCCGAATGCGTTGGCAACAGGAGCATAAGCGTTGACAATGCGGTAGAGACCGGGCACGTCGGTACTTTCCTGAATCTCAACTTCGTATGTATATGGTGCTCCTTCTTCGGTATAGAGAGGTACAACAAAATCGTCGGTATAATAGCCGGTTCCAAGCGATGTCCATGGTTCGGCACCTCCTCCGTAATATTCGAATTTGGCAGTGGCGACGGTCTGCACTGCATTATCAGCGATGACTGCGACAACGATTTGCAATTCACCTGTCAGGTCACCTATAGGCAAGGCTATGTTACCGGAGTTGACATCAATGGCTTCTATTTCTCCGGCGGCGATTGCTGTAGCCACTTCGTCCGCATCATCATCGTTTTCAACGACAACCGCTTTTACTGTGTTTGCGTCATTACCAAGAGTCAGATTGCCTATGGCAAATACTTCGCCGGCCGCATTGGTATAGATACCATTGTAGCTCACCTCAGCCGAATAGTCGGCAATCACGCTGCCCGGCAGGGCCACAGCGAAAAGTCCGTTGGCGTTTGACACGAACCAACCGCCTTCCTTATGATCCGCCATAGATATAAGCATAGACTCTGCAGGCATTGTTATAACTCCGTCTTTCAGTGTTCCGAAGTATTCTGGATGCTCATTCTTAATGGCTTCGAGCGTGTTGCCTTTTCCAAGATAGAATGATACCATACTTTGAATGCTCACCTCGCCATAACTCCAATCCATGCCGGTATTGCTTTTTTCTACGTATACATAGTTGGGATCAGTGGCGTCTATTGTGATATAATAGTCCTGCGAGTCATCCCAATCACCGGGTTCGTTGTAAGCATAAGCTTCGCCATAGGCATTCACCATACGGTATTTGCCTTCTTCGATCACATTGCGCTGTATCATTACTTCGCCGATGGGATTATCCACTCCGAAGAAAGTTGTCATGCAGTCTTCGCGGTAGAAGCCCATACCCCAATCCATCCAAGCTGTGGCTCCGGCCTTGAATGTATATGTGGCGGCACCGTATGGAGTGGTAAGTTTCTCATCGGCAATCTGTATGCTCAATTCTTCGTAGTTGCCGTATACTATAGCTGTCGGTTCATAATTTACAGTGATTGTGGTCTCTTTCTCTCCTTTTGCGAATGTCACACTTGTGGGGATGGATAATATGCTGCCTTCTTCCTGTGTAACATTGAGGTTGACGGTGAGTTCCTCCGAGGCGTCAATGCGATTTAGGGGCACATTGAAACTGTTGGCATCTGCTGACAACTCAACTGTGCTTTCCAGTGTATTGCTGAAATACACCTCGGTTCCGCTCACCGATGCCCACCGGTAGTCATCGTCCGACGAACAGGCCGTGAGCATCATCGCCAGCATGGCCATGAACGAAAAATATATCTTATTTATTTTCATCGTTGTTTCTTTTATATTGTTAGATATGTTTTATTTACCCGATGCGAACTGTCCTATGGGTGTCGGGCCTTCAACGGCAACCGACGGGTTCGGGTTGTTGTAGCCGTTGAGCGCGCGGTTTGCGTTGACCTCTGATATAGGTATGCACAGAGTCCAGTTGGGCTTTATGCCCTCACAGTTGATTTTGTACGGATCAGCCGGTGCGTTGGTGCCGTCGTAATTCTGTATCACGTTGGGCTTGAGACGCTTGGCCGATGCGAAAGCGTTGCCTTCGCCCCAAAACTCTATACGCATCTGTGTGAGCACTTCAATCTGGAAGTTGCGCAGATCGGTACCGGTGTAGTTGTAGGCCGGGTCGCGATAGCTCTTCATGAAGTCGTTGAGCAGTGCCACACCTTCGGCCACGCTCTTCGACGCTCCCACAGCCTCGGCCTCGATCAGGTACATCTCCTCTACGCGCAGCACGGGCACGTCCGTTGCACCGCCGATGGAGTAGGTGGAGTTGTTGCCGTTGAGGCAGCGGAACTTCACGGCCATGTAATCGGGCGCATTTTCCACGAAGTCGCGGTCGTGCGATGTCTTATAGTCGTAGTAGGCGAACTTGCCGGGATTGATGAATACGTTCTTGCGGAAGTCTTTGCTACCGATCTTGTCGTAGAGCGACTTGTCGATGCAGGGCATGGTCAGCTCTCCGTATCCCCAAGCTGCCTCCGGCGACATCCATCCCACGAAGTTGGCCAGGTTGCGCATGCTCTCGCCAGAGTAGTTGATGTACCACAGCCATGACGGACATGCCTTGGCAAATCCTGTTGTCGGGTCGGTCCATTCCGTCTCGCTCATCGGCGTGGCTCCCGACGCGTCGATGGCCATTCGGGCATACTTGGCCGCGTTCTCGTAGTCCTTGTCCCACAGATGCACTTTGGCGCGTATGGCGTAGGCGGCGGCCAGTCCCGGCAGACGACGGCTCTTGGCGTCAGTCACCGACAGGCATCCGATGGCCTTGTCGAGGTCGGACAGAATGAACTTCACCATCTCCTCATGGCTCACGCGCGGGTTGTTCTTGGCTATTTCGCCCGTTGTCTCTTCCGTAACGATAGGCACTGTAAGTCCGAGCACTTTCGAGCAGTCCGTATACTTGTTCTCCACCGGTTCGAAAAGCGTCATCAGCATGTAATAGTCGAATGCGCGGGCGGCGTATGCCGAACCCAAGAGTCCTTTCTGCTGGTCGGTGGCCGATTCCAGGTCTACGGCGCCGATGACGTCGTTGGCAGTCTTGACAAACTGATAGAGAGTGAACCAAGGCAGATATGAAAAATAACTTGTCTCTGAAAGTACCGTGCCTTCAAGCGTGTTGTACGCGCGGTAGTGGTCGTAGCCCGGTTCTCCGCCGGGATACATGTCGCCCAGCATCTCTGTCAGGGCAATCATGAACTGCGGATATCCCATATCCGTTTCGTCCACTTGTTCTCCCTTGTATACGAGATATCCCTCGGTCATCTGCGTGGGAATACCGTTCAACGATGCCTCGAGCGCGCTGGAGGATGCTCCCACCTGATCGGTCGTTGCGTAGTCGTCCTCGGGGACGGTCTCGTCTATACAGCTGCTCAGAGACACCGAGGCAGCCAGACATAGCATCGGGAATATGCTTTTATATATATTCTTCATTGTTATCTTCTTTAAATGTCGTTATATGTGTTTAGAATGTAACGGTTGCGCCAACGGAGAATGTTCTGATGGGAGAGTAGAAAGTGCCGTTGGCAGTCTCATTGTAAGACTGGCGCGGGTCGAAGCCTTTGCGTGCCGAGAAGTAGCATACGTTCTCGCACGACAGGTATACGCGCAGTTTCTCTATGTCGATTTTGCTGAGCAGCGACGCCGGCAGTGTGTAGCCGAAGTTGATGTTCTCGATGTTCAGATAGCTTGAGCTGGTGAGGAAGCGTGTCGACATCGAGGCACTGTACTGGTCGTTGTATTGGAAGCGCGGTATGTTGCTGCCGGTGTTCTGCGGAGTCCATGCATCAAGCAGATCTTTGTGGAAGTTTGTTCCCGTGTTGTTGCTCACCGGCGAGCTCATGAAGTCGGCATAAGTAGCGTCATACTGCTTGCCGCCAAGCTGGAACGAGCAGTTCACCGAAAGGTCGAAACCATAGGCCTGGACCGATGTGCCGAAACCTCCGTAGAACTTTGGTACGGTGGTCTCGCCGGTAACATAATAGTCGGCTTCCGATATCTTTGTCGTCGTCTCGCGTCCGGTCCATTTCTGGGTTTTGGTTCCGTCGCCGTTGTCTACCGTCTCATACTTGTTCTTCCACCACATCGACTCGCCGTTCTCGTTCACGCCGGCATAGTCGCGCAGACGCCATGTGTACATCGACTCGCCTTCGGTGATGATGAAGTTTTTGTCCGTGTATCCTTTATATTCGTTGCCCTCAGCGTCGTAGAACGTGTTGGTCTTCTTGTCCTCGTGGAGCATTGTGATGCGGTTCTTGAGCGATGCGATGTTGAAGTTCACGTCCCATGTGAAGTTCTTCTTATTGATGGCGTTGTAGTTCAGCGTCAGCTCGAAGCCCTGGTTGTAGAGGTCGCCAACGTTGTCATAGTAGCTGGCGTAGCCCAACGACGGAGCCACTGTGAATGCGAAGAGCATATCGGTGGTCTTGCGGTGGTAGAATTCCAGTGAACCGCTCAGACGTTTGAACATCTGGAATTCCACTCCGACATTGAAGTTGGTGTTGGTCTCCCATGTGATGTCCTCCGTTCCTTTCGACTTGAACGATGTTCCGATTTCGCCTCCCGAGTTGCTGATGTTGAACTGGTCTGTATAGCGGAAGTTGCCTATGTTGTCGTTACCCTGCGAACCGATGGATGCCTTCACCTTCAGCATGTCGAGCCAGTTCTCGGTGCTTTGCATGAACTTCTCTTTGCTCAGAATCCATGCTGCACCTGCCGACCAGAACGTACCCCAACGGTGGTCGGGGGCAAAGCGTGACGAGGCGTCGCGGCGCAGTGATGCCGAGGCATATATCTTGTTGTCGTAGTCATATTGCAGACGTCCGAAGTAACCCTCGTTGTTGTATCTTTCCATGTACGATCCGGCGCTCTGCTCGTCGAGTATGGCTCCGTTGAGCTCCTTGTTGTCCTGTGAGAACATCTTCGACTTCGCGGCATAGAGCGCATAGTCTTTCGAATCGTAGTACTCGTGTCCGAGCATCAGCTGTGCGGTGTGCTTGTCGCTGAACGTACGTGTGTAGTTGAGCAGCTGCTGAAGATTGTAGTTGTAGTTGCGGTCGTGCTCCTTGTTGACGGTTCCGCCGGTGTTGTCAAATTGTCCGTAGTATGGGTTGTACACGACGGTATGGCGTGTCTCGTCGAGATGGTAAGTGCCGTTGAGCGTCAGCTTCAGGCCCTCGATTATGTCGATGTCGATGAATCCGGTGGCACTTGCCGAGTTGCCTTCACGTTGGTAGGTGTTGAGCAGATTGTCCTGTATAGGGTTGGCGTCGCCGATGAACGGCCGGTTGAGGCCTGCGTTCATGCCGTTGCCGTAGTCAAGCATGGTTATGCCGTTGGCATCGGTCATCACGGCTTTGTTGCCGCCGCGTACGTACAGCGGGTAGATGGGGGCGATACGGTTGGTGAATGCCCATATGTTTGCTGTGGAGACCTCGTTGCCTTCGTTGGTCGTACTCAGTGAGTTGACGTCGTAATGTGCGAACGAGAGGTTGGCGCCTACCTTTAGCCACTTCTTCACCTGGTAGTCGGCGCGCAGTCGTCCTGTGAAGCGTTCAAAGTCGGACTTGGCAGTGATGCCTTCGTTTTTCAGATAGCCGGCCGACGCATAGAATGTTCCGCGGTCGCTGCCGCCGTTTATCGAGAGGTTATACTCCTGACGTGAGCCTGTGCGTGTGCCCTCATCTTCCCAGTCGTCGGGATATATCCAGTATTCCTTCCCGTTCGCATCTGCTGCCATATATCCCAATGTGGCGTTGGGGTTGAGTTTGCCATCGCGTCCTATAATGGTCTGTCCGTCGGGCACTGTCCATATGTTGTAGCCCAGACCGCCGTTTGCGGCTGTCCCGGTCAGTGTGCTGTTGGCTTTCTGCCAAGCCTCGACGTCGCTCATTCCGTCGTTCTTGTATTTGCTTACCAGAGCGCCGTAGTGCATCTCGTAGTACTGTGCCGGATTGCTTATCACGTCGTAGTGTTGCAGGGCGCGCGTGTTCCATCCGTATTTGGCATCGAGAGTAACCTTGGCGTCCTGTCCCTTTTTGGCCTGCTTGGTTGTTATCATGATCACACCGTTGGCTCCGCGTGCTCCGTACAGGGCGTTCGATGCCGCGTCCTTGAGTACGGTCATCGACTCCACATCGCCGGGGTTGATATTGTTCAGGTCGCCACTGTAAGGTGCACCATCCACGATGATAAGAGGGTCGTTCTTGGCATTGATCGAGCTGAATCCGCGGATGCGTATCGTCGGATCCGAACCCGGCTGTCCGCTGTTCTGCGTGAGCTGCACACCGGGTACGGCTCCGGCCAGAGCACTCGTCACGTTGCTCACCTGTGCCTTTTGCAGTTCGTCTGTATTGAGTACGGTCGCCGAGCCGGTAAATGCTGACTTCTTTTGGGTACCGAAAGCCACCACCATCACTTCTTCGAGCTGTGTGTTGTCGTGTTTGAGCACTATTTTCATATTGCCTTTCACTTTGAGTTCTTCCGTCTGCATGCCTACATACGAAACCTTCACAATCTCTTTGCCGCGTGGTGCGGTCAGTGTAAAATTTCCGTTGGCGTCCGTCACGGTTCCAACGTTCGTTCCTACCACCTGTACGGTGGCTCCGATAACCGGCTGTCCGTCGTCCTGCGAGATCACCACGCCGGTGACGGCCGTCTGGGCCAGCGCGGCTCCTGCGGTGAGCAGTAGCGAGGCCAGAAACATAATCAGTCTTCTTTTCATAAACGTTAATTTAAAAATATGATAAATGTTATGTAATGTCGATGTCACCGGGAGGCTGATCCGGCAAAAAACAGAGGAAATGTCTGCCTCGTGGCGCGAGGCAGACAAGTTTCACAATTCGTTTGTATATTAATTACGTTGCAAAATTAATAAAAATATTTTAAAGCATTGATTTGTCCTAAATAAAATGTAAGTAAAATTGTTTATTTGCTGTCTTTTCGATAGATTTCATCCATAAATAGGTATAATTATGCAGTTTATATGGCATATTACTATGTCGCGCTAATTTTCGGAACACTGTCGCGATATATTATTTTGTATGATTTATGGACGCACAAAAGGCGCGGATAGTCATGAAATATACGGATTTGTTATTGTTGTGCAAGTGTTGTGAAGTTGGTACGAGGCCGTTGTACCGTTGGTTCAACGGCCCTGTACTGCTGGTTCAACGGCTTTGTACTGCTGGTTCAACGGCCTTGTACCGGAGTGCGACCGGTGGATATGACACTCTCTATCACCATACGGTTGGCCTGTTCGGTGCTGTTGTCGTCCAATTCGCGGATATATACCATTGTTGTGCGCGGATTGGTATGTCCCATGGCTTTGGATATGACTTTCAAATCTACATCCGATCTGAAAGCTGCGCTTGCCCACGTATGGCGGGCAACATACGATGTCAGGGTAAGTTTTATGCCGGCCATGGCGGCGAGACGTTTCAAGGCACGGTTGTACGTAGACAGGCGGGTGGCATATTCGCGAAGTGCATTTTCCGTCGATACGGAGCGAAGGATGGGAAACACATATTCGTTTGCCGTGTCACTGTGTCGTGATATTATATCGGCCATGCACGGCTCAATGGCCACACAGATACGTTGTCCGGTCTTATGGCGGTAATAGAGTATGTGGCTGCGGGTTATCTGCGATTTTCTGAGAAAAGCGAGGTCGATAAAAGGCATGCCCATGGCATAGAAACTGAAGACAAACATGTCGCGGGCCAGTTCAAGCGGTGTGCCGGGAGTAAGTTTCAGAGACAGCAGGCTGCGGATGTCGGCTATGTCGGCCGATCGCTTGTCGGTGGGCGTCTTGCCGGTGAACACACGGCGGAACGGCCTGGCATCGGCCACGATACCGGCTTCCACGGCTCTGTTGTATATTGTCCGCAGCGAACGCATATAGCATGATACTGTATTGAGACAAATCCCGTGTGAACGGAGCCATGCTTGATATGCTTCGGTCATGTCGGCTGTAATGTCAGCCAGTGTCACATTGTCTCCGGCAAATCTGATGACGGAAGCTACGGCTGTGCGATAGTTGTTAAGTGTGCTGATACTTCTGGACTGTCCCATGAGCAGGGCTTCCCGATTGGTGAAGTTGCTGAGTCTAACTGTGCTTGTCTCTGTAAGGGGTTCGCTGTCTTTTTTCCTGAAGCTCATGCGGAAGTCGAATGAAATCTTGAACATAATAGTCTTTTGTTTTTGGTTTATTATAATAAATAGGTATAAATAATTAGTCTGCCGGATTTCCTGTTTTCTGTATAGGCAGGACATCAACGATTTTTATGTTAAACGGTTTTACGTCATCAACGGTTTTACGTCATCAACGGTTTTACGTCATCAACGGTTTTACGTCATCAACGGTTTTTATGTTAAACAGTTTTATGTTATCAATAGTTTAAAGCTAAATTGACATTTCATGAAATCCTCATCGCCCTGCAAGGGCAGCAAGCGCAGAGCCCGGGGCAGAGCGCAGCGGCACCCCGGGAACAATACACGAACAAGATGTCGCCCTGAAAGGGCAAAAGCGCTAATTATCAATTATATATGTAATTGTTGTGCATGAAATCTATTATGCTTTTGCCCTTTCAGGGCGCGGGGATTTTGGCATACATATTCCCGGGGTGCCGCTGCGCTCTGCCCCGGGCTATGTGCTTGCTGCCCCTGCAGGGCGCACATACACATGGGTATACATTTTTTACCTTTAAAGTCCTACCTTTATTTGAACGTTCTGCCTTTGTTTGAACATCATACTTCTGTTTGAACGTCCTGCCTTTGTTTGAACGTTATACTTTGCGCATCATACATCTTAATACTCATTTCTACAGTCGGAACTCTCCGGTAATTTAATTCTTTAGATAATTCTTCGGACTTATTTTACAGAATGCGTCGAAAGCTGTTCTGATTGTCAAAAACAGCTCCGAGCAAAATCAGATTTTGGCAAAGATACAAAAAATAGTATACCGACGCGCTTGCCTCGCGCCACGAGGCATTCAAACTCGATTAGTAGATAATTCGTATAGCATATAATCTGATAATAATATCAGATGTCTTGAGATATTGATTAGAAAAATCACGTTACAAGCAAGGGGATGCGAAAGTCGCATCCCCTTGCTTGTAACGTGATGTACAGATATCTTTTTCTGTATATGCCGATTGGCTCCTGCTTTACTTGTTGTCGCAGATAAGGTTTTCGCCTGTCATGTCGGCAGGCTGTTCCAGTCCCATGATGTGAAGGATGGATGGTGCCACGTCGGCCAGACGGCCGTTTTTCACTGTTGCCGAGTTGTTGTCGGTGACATATATGAAAGGTACGGGATTGAGCGAATGGGCCGTATTGGGCGTTCCGTCTGCGTTGATGGCATTGTCTGCGTTGCCGTGGTCGGCGATGATGATGGCCTCGTAGCCGTTGGCCTTGGCAGCCTCGATAACCTCGCGCACGCAGTTGTCCACGGCATGCACGGCTTTGGCAATGGCGTTGTATACACCGGTGTGGCCTACCATGTCGCCGTTGGCGAAGTTCACCACGATGAAGTCGTACTCCTGAGTGTTTATGGCACCCACCAGCTTGTCTTTCACCTCATATGCGCTCATTTCGGGTTTCAAGTCGTATGTGGCCACTTTGGGTGACGGCACGAGTATGCGGTCTTCGCCCTCGAACGGGGTTTCGCGTCCGCCGTTGAAGAAGAATGTCACGTGGGCATACTTCTCCGTTTCCGCTGTGTGGAGCTGGCGTTTGCCCTGCGAGCTGAGATATTCGCCCAAAGTGTTCTCCACGTTCTCCTTGGGGAAGAGGATGTGCACACCGGTGAACGAAGCGTCGTATGGTGTCATGCAGTAGTATTGCAGGCCGGCAATGGTCTTCATTCCCTCGTCGGGCATGTCTTGCTGTGTGAGTACTTGTGTGAGTTCCTTTGCGCGGTCGTTGCGGTAGTTGAAGAATATCACCGCATCGCCTTCGCAGATGGTTCCGTCGACAGTGGCGTTGGCGATGGGTTTGATGAACTCGTCAGTCACGCCCTCGGCATAGCTCTGCTCTACGGCGGCTGCCATGTCATCGGCCTTGGTCCCTTCTCCGTTGACAATCAGGTCGTAGGCCGTCTTCACGCGGTCCCAGCGTTTGTCGCGGTCCATGGCGTAGAAGCGTCCGACGATGCTGGCTATGTGCGCTCCGTTCTTTGCGCATGTCTCGGTAAGTTCCTTTATGAACCCGGCTCCGCTCTTCGGGTCGGTGTCGCGGCCGTCCATGAAACAGTGTACGTAGGTCTCCTTTAGTCCGTATTCGCCTGCTATTTCGATGAGCTTGTTCAGGTGGTCGAGCGACGAGTGTACGCCGCCGTTGCTCGTAAGGCCCATCAGGTGCAGTTTCTTGCCGTTGTCGCGGGCGTAGGTGTAGGCTCTTGTTATCTCAGGATTGTTCATGATGGAACCGTCGTTGCATGCACGGTTTATCTTGACAAGGTCCTGATATACCACGCGGCCTGCACCGATGTTGAGGTGTCCCACCTCAGAATTGCCCATTTGTCCGTCGGGCAGTCCGACGTTTTCGCCTGACGCTTCGAGCTGTGAGTGTGCGCTGACAGCCGTGAGATAGTCGAGATACGGTGTCGGCGTGTTGTATATCACGTCGCCGCAACCATGTTTTCCGATGCCCCATCCGTCGAGGATCATCAGTAGCGCTTTTTTTGCCATAGTCTTATTGTTATATTTTTTAATGATAATGAATATTCACGATACAAAATCAATAATATAAAATGAGTGAATAGTATTTTGACACACCCTCATTCTTAATCTTTTTTCCTGAATTTCTCCGCCTGGCTTCTGATGAGTTCGGTGTCGTCGAAATAGTTTATCTGCATGGCGCGACGAACTTCGTCCATAGTCTGTGCCGCTGTTTCGCGTGCCTGTTCCGTTCCTTTTTTCAGTATGTTGTATATTTCGGGAATGTCCTGCTCGAACTCATGTCGGCGTTGGCGCATGGGCTCGAGGAAGTTGTTGAGGATGGTGTTGAGGAACTTCTTGCATTTCATGTCGCCCAGTCCTCCGCGGCGGTAGTGGTCTTTCAGTTCGTCAAGATTACGGTATTCAGGCCAAAGGGCGGCAAAGTCGTCATCGGTGCTGAAAGCGTCGAGATAGGTGAATACAGCGTTGCCCTCAACCTTGCCGGGGTCGTCCACCCGCAGATGGTCGGGGTCGGTGAACATCGAGCGCACTTTTTGCCATACCTCGTCAGCCGAGTCGCTCAGATAGATGCAGTTGCCAAGGCTTTTGCTCATCTTCTCCTTGCCGTCCGTTCCGGGCAGACGCCGCGCGGTGGTGTTTTCGGGCAGCATTATGTTTGGCTCTACGAGCACTTCTGCGTATGTCTGGTTGAAGCGTCTCACCAACTCGCGTGTCACTTCGAGCATGGGCTCCTGATCCTCGCCGGCCGGTACGGTGGTGGCCTTGAACAGGGTTATGTCGGCGGCCTGGCTCACGGGATAGCAGAAGAATCCCAATGGGATGTTGGCCTCGAAGTTGCGCATCTTTATCTCCGTCTTCACCGTGGGATTGCGCTGTACGCGCGACACTGTGATGAGATTCATAAGATATGTGGTCAGTTCGGCCAATTCCGGTATCTGGCTCTGTACGAATAGTGTGCACTTGTCGGGATTGAGACCAGCTGCCAGATAGTCGAGTGCCACCTCAATGAGGTTCTGGCGTATCTTTTCGGGGTTGTCGGCGTTGTCGGTGAGAGCCTGTACGTCGGCCATGAATACGAACATCTTGTCGTAGTCGCCCTCGTTCTGCAGCTGCACGCGGCGGCGCAGCGAGCCCACGTAGTGGCCCAAATGGAGTTTTCCGGTGGGGCGGTCACCGGTAAGAATTACTTTTCCCATTTATATGTCTTTTATATAGGTATGTGTGAAATTGCCGCAAAGATACGAAAAAAATATGTAATCGGGCAATATTCATATTACTCTTTAGCTTATTCCAACTTGATATATTTTACAATAAGTTGGTCAACAAAATTAAATTATATCATTCTCCGGACAGAACGTGCCCTGACAGAACGCGCCCCAACGGGGCAGCAAGCACATAGCCCGGGGCAGAGCGCAGCGGCACCCCGGGAACCGACATCGACAATCCCCGCGCCCGGCAAGGGCAAAAGCATAAAAAATATATGGGATATAAAAATGTAATTATCTGATAATTAATGCTTTTGCCCTTTTAGGGCGAATAGGATAATTGAACATGACACCCGGGGTGCCGCTACGCTCTGCCCCGGGCTATGTGCTTGCTGCCTTTTCAAGGCGCATCCATCCTATATCCGGAGGATGATATAGTTTAATTTTGTTGACCAACTTATATTTCATCGTTGTAAAGTGGTGTCGTGGTCTTGTTGACAACGCAGCGGGCGATGTCCATCTTATTGGCATGAATTTTGTAGGTTCTTGTTATACGTCTTATTTGTATATATCTTTATTTGGCTATGCTTTTTGACAATCAAAACAAAAACGTTGGCGCCCTGTATCTCACTTTGAGGGATAACAGGTGGCTCTTCTTTCCCATATTTCTAATTCTGTCCTTTTCTTTTTCGGTGCATGCCGCCCCCAAACCGTGGGACAACGGGCGGCTGAGGGTGTCGGACAACGGGCGCTTCCTGCAGTTTGCCAACGGACGGCCGTTCTTTTGGCTCGGCGATACAGGATGGCTCTTGCCCGAACGGCTCGACCGTGACGAGGCGGACTACTATCTGAAACGTTGTGCCGAAGCAGGATATAATGTCGTGCAGGTGCAGACCATCAATGCCGTGCCGGCCATCAATGCTTACGGGCAGATGTCTATGACCGACGGATGGGATTTCTCTGACATCGACCGCAGAGGCGTATACGGATATTGGGACCACATGGACTATATCGTAGACTGTGCCGCGGAGCATGGCATATATATAGGTATGGTATGTATATGGGGCGGACTGGTCAAAGGCGGCCGGATGGACGTGGAGCAGGCACGGAGCTATGGGCGCTTTCTGGCCGGACGATATAAGGACAAGAAGAATATAGTGTGGATAATAGGAGGTGACATACAGGGCGATGTGCACACCGAGGTGTGGGACGCACTGGCCGCGACGATAAAAAGCATAGACCGCAACCATCTGATGACGTTCCACCCGCGCGGCCGGACTACGTCGGCCCGATGGTTCAACGACCGCGAGTGGCTCGACTTCAACATGTTCCAGAGCGGCCACAGGCGCTATGGGCAGCGTATGGGAAACAAAGATTATCCAATACCCGACGGCACAGAGGAGGACTCGTGGATGTATGTGGACTCGGCGTGGAGTTATCGTCCGCTTAAGCCGGTGCTCGACGGTGAGCCGAGTTACGAGGGCATACCGCAGGGGCTGCACGACGGAAGCGAACCGAGATGGACAGCTCTCGACGTGCGGCGCTATGCCTATTGGTCGGTGTTTGCCGGCTCGTGCGGGCATACCTACGGCAACAATTCGATAATGCAGTTTGTGCGTCCGGGGGTGTCCGGGGCATATTTTGCCGACGGTGACCGCAAGCCATGGTATAGGGCACTTGACGACCCTGGTTTCGGGCAGATGCGCTATCTTCGGCTGTTGATGCTCTTGTTTCCTTACTTTGATCGTGTACCAGACCAGAGCATACTGACAGATAACGGTAAACGCTATGAACGTCTTATTGCCACACGTGGCACCGACTATCTGCTTGTGTACAATCATACGGGACGCGAAATGCGTATCGACCTTGACAAGATAAGCGGTGAGAGAAAGAACGTGTGGTGGATGGACCCTACCGACGGCCGTCTTACATATCTGGGGCAGTATGACAGCCGTAGGGTCACATTTCGTTATCACGTCGAGGGGAGCGGAGTATCCGACGGAGTGCTAATCGCCATTGACTCGTCCAAGAACTATATAGGTGTAGGCCGGGCGAAAATTGACGACACAGGACATGCCGAATGTATAAAAACAGACTTGACGGAATGACACAGACGTTATAAACGGAAGTATCTATACCGATGTTTTTTACGTTTACACCGCTTTTCAGACCGAATATTCACAATCTTTTTCATTTGTTTGATATTTTATGGGTTTTTCTTTTGCAGATTAATTACAAATCGCTATCTTTGTAATGTTATCCGGAAGGATTATCAATGATGCGACCGGAACATTTGCAGGTAAAAGAACGTTACGAATGCCCATGGCGTATAAAAGAATTGCTTTGTATGCCGGCACGAAGTATAATCTCCACGTGAAATTCCTGTATCTTATGCAAAAACTATTTTAACGGCCGATAATTTGGGGATTGTGAGGCAATAAAAAATCAAATCTATGAAAAAGATTTTTCTTTCGTTGTGCATTGCACTCGTAAGCGTTTGCTCCTACGCTCAACAGGGCACTACTGCAGCCGGTGTTTACGGTGCGTTCGGTTCGGAAAACTCTAACTTCGGTCTCGGTGCCAAAGTTCAGTATGGTATTCTCGATGCTCTGCGTGCAGAGGCTTCATTCGATTACTTCTTCAAGAAGGATTATCTGACGAACATGAATGCCAGTCTTAATGTTCACTATCTGATTCCTATTTCAGAGAAGTTCCGTGTTTATCCTCTCGCCGGTGTTTCTTATATTTATTGGAAGGCTGATTATGAAGGAGCTGTAGATGATGCTTTGGGTGGCTATGGCGATCTTATTCCTGATGAAATGAAAGATGAGTTGTATGGTGACGTTGACGACAGCGAGAGCAAGATAGGTTTCAATCTTGGTGCCGGTGTTGAGTATGACCTGACAGACAAGCTCTCTATCTTTGCAGAGGGACGTTATCAGTTTGTAAGCGATTTCGATCAGGCTGTTATAGGTGTGGGTCTTACTTATAAGTTCTGATTATATAGTTTTAAAACATATGAATAGTGAGGGTGTGCGTAAGGCATGCTCTCACTTTTTTTGTCTCAGAATCAGTGGTGAGGATGACAATGAACGGGGTAGAGGATTTTTTTCAGGTGCGTGATGGAGGAATCGGCCATCCAGGATTTGGATAATTGGGAATAAATAGTTAATTTTGCGAGATATAGAGTTTGTTATCCGTTGGCGATGAAGCTATTGCCGTATGGATACAATATTTTGGCATTGACTTTATTATTAATCATATACGAATACGATAATGAATGTAAAGATAGAAGAGTCGTGGCGGAAGCATGTCGGCAGCGAATTTGACAAACCTTATTTTGCCGAACTTACAACGTTTGTACGTTCGGAGTATTCGGCCGGAACATGTTATCCTCCCGGTCCGTTGATATTCAACGCCTTCAATCTGTGCCCGTTTGACCGGGTGAAAGTGGTGATAATAGGTCAAGACCCGTATCATGAGCCGGGACAGGCCCATGGGTTGAGTTTCTCGGTGAACGACGGGGTGATGTTTCCGCCGTCACTTGTCAATATTTTCAAGGAGATAGAGCTTGACCTTGGTACACCTATGCCACAGTCGGGCAATCTGACGAGATGGGCCGAACAGGGCGTGTTGCTGCTCAACGCTACGCTCACGGTCAGGGCCCGTCAGGCCGCGAGCCATCAGCGTCGGGGCTGGGAGGTGTTTACCGATGCTGTCATACGTGCGCTGTCGGCCGGCCGCGATCATTTGGTGTTCATTCTTTGGGGAGGATATGCACGCAGCAAAGCACCGCTGATAGATGCCTCCCGGCATCTTATACTCCAGTCGGTGCATCCATCACCGTTGTCGGCCAACCGTGGAGGATGGTTTGGCAACCATCATTTCTCGCGGGCCAACAGCTATCTGCGGGAGCATGGTATAGATGAAATCAGGTGGTGATTCTTTTTTATGGTGTTTGATGTTGCAGATATTGTCTGCTGTCTTCAGAAAAGAGCCGGATATAATAGAGTGGAATAAAAAATGAATGGAATGTTTTCGATAATACAGGTCGGTGATGTTCTTGTGTCGTCCGAAGTACTGACGGAACGCTTTTGCTGCGACCTTGAAGCGTGCCATGGAGAGTGTTGCGTCGAGGGAGATGACGGCGCACCGGTTACTCTCGACGAGGTGGCTGCCATAGAAGATGCACTCGACGAGGTGTGGCCGGAACTGTCGGCCTCGGCTCAGGCTGTGATAGACCGCCAGGGGGTGGCCTATACAGATGTCGAAGGAACGCTTGTGACGAGCATTGTGGGCGGAAAGGATTGTGCGTTCACATGCCACGATGGCGGTTGCTGTCTGTGTGTGCTGGAGCGTGCATGGCGTGCAGGTCGCATAAGGTTCTGCAAACCCATCAGTTGTGCGCTATATCCCATACGTGAGGTTCAGATGAGCAACGGCACAATAGGACTGAACTACCACCGGTGGGACGTATGCCGTGAAGCGGTGAGGAAAGGACGGGAGATAGACCTGCCGGTATATAAGTTTCTGCGTGGCCCGCTGGAGCGTCGTTTTGGTGCGGAGTGGTATGCCGAACTGGAGGAAACAGCCCGGGAGTTGAAGGAGCAGGGAGTTATAAAGTAGAAGCCTCTTTATCAATGAATAATCAGGGGATTCAGAACCGATTGGCCTGAATCCCCTGTTTTATATTACAATGCGATCGATTGTTATTTCATCTTTCTGAACGAAGCCTTTTCTTTGTTTCCGGTTTCGGGTAGTATGGTATTGTTGAAACCGGTCATGGCCTTGAATGATGCGACCTGTTGCGTCTTATGCGGTTTGGCTGACGGTGCGGATATTGTCTTGTTGTCGAAAATACTCCACTCCGTCTCTGTGTCCGGCCAGAAGTTTATGCGGGTCAATGTGGTGGCCTCATCGTTCTTGGCCATTAATGCCTAATGCATACATGATGTAGTCATCTTCTTCAGGTACGGGCCATCCGCCTTCATATCCGTCGGCGAGACTTTCCGGCGAGAAAATACCGGCATAGGCATACAATGTGAATTCGAAACCATATTTGTTGATGAATGACTCCAACGTGGTTTTTGTGCTATACATGGTGTATACCTTGGTTATCTCACTGCTGATATTGAAACTGAACATGGCCTCACCTCTCTCATTAAGCCCGTTATAGGCAACGCCGAGCGTACCTGTGGAACGGTCTGCTGTCTGTGTGGTGACGGTGGCGTATGTGAAGTCATCACCCAGATCATTCGTCATCGTGTTAAGATCTGCAACGAGAATGATATAGGTCTGTCCGGCTGTTATATTGATTGTTTCGTCTCCGATCCGACCACCGTCATAGACCTTGTAGGAGTCTGTTCCGGCGGCAAAGAAGCCGTTGTATAATTGGTTTTTAAGCAGGTTGTTCACAATTTCAGGATCGGTGTTATCCATGTTTGTGCCGTAATACGACATTAAAGTGATGTCGACAAGCGTCTTTTCCAAAAAGGAGTGTATGTATTGCTTGTTTGGCGACAGTGTCTTGATGGTGTATGTGAAACTGTTCTTGGTTACTTCATCTATATTGATGTTGAAGGCGCTTTCCGTCACACCTTCAGGCAGGCTGAACGACACATAGTCGACGTCGTCTACGTTGTATTTGGCCACCACTTGGTTGCCTTTGATGAGGTACATGTTCTCCTGTGCCATGCTTATGTCGGCCATTCCGGCCACAAGCATCATCGCTAAAAGTATTCTTTTTATCATTTCAGTCGGTTGTTTGTTTCTTATTTAGTTCGATGTTTGTTTCTTGATGAATTTCTGTGTCATGCCGTCCACTTTGACGATGTATGTTCCGGCGTGCAGATTTGAAATGCCGATGATGGCGCGTCCGTCAGAACATACGGATTTGACAATGCTCCGTCCGGCAGTGTTGTAAAGGCTGACATTGGCTTTTGGGGAAGCTCCTGTTATGGTGATGTTTTCACCTGTAACAGTCAGGGTGATGTCGCCGTCATGTCTCACTCTGTTGCAGATGCCTGACGTGGTGCCGTTGAGCCAGATTCCATTGATGTCGCTCTTTTTGTGTTTCTTTGTGGCTCCGTTTTTGGAAACGACATTGATGTCATCGTTTCCGATTTCGATTCTTTCCACATCCGACATGCTCATTACGTGGTCGCTACCGTCAAGGTAGAGCACGTTGATGCTTCTGCCGCCGTTCTGGGCCATGGCCGCCATGCTTGTTCCGGCGAGCAGCAGTATCAGCAGTGTGTACTTCTTCCTCATGTTTGATTTAGTAGGGTATGGTTCTGCCTGTTATACTATATTCAATGAAAGGCCGCAGGTACCAGAACCATTTTAAGTGCCTGCGGCCAATATTGCTTCCAAGTGAAATATTGTGTCTGCCGGACTTATCCGGTGATGTTTGACAATTGCCGGTTGTCATCCGGATTCCGGCCGCTGTGGGCCTATGCAGGCATCAGGCCGTCTGTGTGGCATTCGTTCAGAAGACGTCTTACAATTTCGGAAATCGTCTTTCCGTCAGCCTTTCCTGCCATCTGCTTGTTGGCCGCGCCCATTACCTTGCCCATGTCCTTGACGCTTTGTGCGCCGGTTTGTGCTATGATGTCGCGCACGGCGGCTTCAATCTCCGCCTCGCTCATTGGTTGGGGCAGATATTTCTCGATTACGGTCACCTGTGCCAGTTCCGCGTCGGCAAGGTCCTGGCGGTTCTGGCTTGTGTAGAGTGTTGCCACGTCGCGTCCCTGCTTGGCCAGTTTCTGCAGTATTTTCAGGGCAGCACCGTCGGTCAGTTCGCCGTCGGAACCGGGTGCCGTCTTTGCCTCGAGGAATACTTTCTTTATGTTTCGCAGTGCCTCAAGTGCAACCTTGTCCTTGGCTTTCATTGCCGCAACTATGTCTTTGCTTATTTGATCGAATAGTGTCATGATGTTTTATTTTGTATTTGTCTGTGATCAAGTATTGTATACAATGTTTGTACGGGTTGTCGCCGGTGTCTTGTTCACGCCTGCCGGGGCCTTATGAGAACTTTATCGTTCCCTGTATTGCTTCGGCCGTATCGTCGGCAGCCGGCGTGCTTGTCATGTCCTCGCCGCTTGCCTGGCTGTGTATGCTGTCGAGAATCTCACGTGTCCGTTTGTATGTCGGGGTGGATTCTACGGCCGATATCACGTCGTCATTGTCGAGATCCTCGGGCCGGAAAAGATATATGTGCGGGCGGCGCTTGTATTTCTTTGTGTCATTGTCGTTGCCGTAGTAACGTCCGCGGCGCTCCTGCCGCTGCGCTTCCTTTTCCTGTGCCTCGGCTATGCGGTTGGCTTCTTCCTGTGTGTGTTTCTTCATACGTTCCTGCATGCCGTCGACATTGCGTATGCCGAAGCCTGTGGCGAGTATTGTCACCTTTACTTTCTTGCCAAGTTCGGGATCGATGGCCACACCCCATTTTATCTCGAAGTCGCCGAACTTGTCCATAAAATCGTGCACGTAGTTCATCTCCTCCATCATGAAGTTGTCTTTTCCGTCTCGTTCCTCGTTGAAAGCGATTGACAGCAGAATCTTCTTGGAGTTGAACACGTCGTTGTCGTTGAGCAGCGGTGAGTTGAGAGCATCGTCAATGGCTTTCTTCACACGGTCCTCGCCTTCGCCGTAACCGGTCGACATGATGGCTACGCCACCATCCTGCAGCACCGTCTTGACATCGTTGAAGTCGAGGTTGATGACTCCGTGCACGGTGATAATCTCGGCTATCGACTTGGCAGCCACGCTCAGTGTGTCGTCAGCCTTGCCGAAGGCTGCCATGAGCGACAGGTCGGGATAAATTTCGCGCAGACGTTCGTTGTTGATTACGAGCAGCGCATCGACATGCTTTGACATCTCTTCCACACCGTCAAGGGCCTGGTCAATCTTTTTGGCACCTTCGAAGCGGAAAGGGATGGTGACTATGCCTACGGTCAGTATGCCCATCTCTTTCGATACACGGGCTATCACAGGAGCTGCTCCCGTGCCTGTGCCACCGCCCATTCCAGCGGTGATGAAAGCCATTCGTGTGCCGTCGTTGAGCATGCTCTTTATGTCTTCGATACTTTCCTCGGCGGCTTCACGTGCCTTGGCCGGTTTGTTCCCTGCTCCCAGTCCTTCCTTGCCCAATTGCAGGTGCATGGGCACCGGAGAATCGTTTAGTGCCTGTGCATCGGTGTTGCAGAGCACGAACGACACGTCGTGTATGCCTTCACGGTACATGTGGTTTACGGCGTTGCCTCCTCCGCCTCCGACACCTATTACCTTTATTATGCTGTGCTCTTTCTCGGGTGCGCCGAAATCTACTAAATCATGTATATTGTTATTGTCTGGCATATCTGTTTCGTATTAAATGATGTGTGACATTGATTGCTTGTTTCCTTTTTTGTGGGTAGCCCAGGGCTTGTGCCTGTCTGTCCGGGGCATGTCTTCCCGTTGACGGACAGTGGTTATTCCGGCTCTGTAAGTTTGTTGGCTGTCTTCTTGAACCACTTCAGGGCCTTGTTGAGCGGACTGTTTGCCTTTCGTTCTTCCTCGAGGCGTCTCTGCTCTTCTTCTTCTTTTTCGCGGGCCACACGCTCCTCTTCCTCTCTCTTGCGGCGTGCCTCTTCCTTTGCAGCCTGCTTCTCGGCTTCTGTCAGAACCACGCTTTCCGGTTTTTCCGACGGTTGCCTCGGGGCTTTGGGGCCCGGATCGTTCGCTACAGGGCGGTCTTCCTGGTTGCCTCCGAACAGGTCGTTGGGGTCCACCTCCTCACCGGCGCAGTTGATGTCACCCTTTGCCAGCAGTCCGAGTACGGTGTTCATGGTGCCGTTCTTGGCATTGATGTCGCTGTTGGTCGACGTGATGGAGTGTGTGACAAACTTTGCCGTGCGTATCTTGTCTATGTGCGTATGGTTGACAAAGGCCTTTTCGATGTTCTTCATGTTCGAGCCGCCTCCGGTGAGTATGATGCCGCCGAGCAGCTTGTCGTAGTAGTCGGACGGTATCTGGCACCAGACATTCTCTATGATTTCTTCCAGCCGCCCTTCGACAATCTCTATAAACTTGCGGCTTTCCACCTGTCTTTCAGTATCGATGGGCAGTCTCATGGTGTTGTCGATTTCGCTGTTGTCGGTATAGGCGCAGGCGTACTTCAGCTTCATCCTCTCGGCGTCGCTTTCTTCCATCTGCAGCGAGGCTATGTCTTTGGTGATATTTCCCGACCCGAGCGGAATCACGGCCAGATGGCGCAGCAGGTTTTTGCTGTAGACGGACACTGTGGTCGTGTCGGCACCGATGTCCACTAACGCGCATCCCGAGCGTTTCTCGGCCTCGGTGAGCACGCTGTCGGCCAAAGCCAGCGGAGCGAGATACATCTCGGCTACGTTTATCCGTGCTGTCTCGAAACATTTGTTGAGATTCTTGTAGAACGTCTTGCGTTCCAGGATATTGAGGAAGTTGCCTTCGATGTGGCTGCACTGTATGCCTACGGGGTCTATTTGTGTCTGTGAATCCACTTTGTATTCCTGCGTGGCTACGTCAAGGATTTCCTGGTCGGGATACCTCCAGTTGCTGTTCACGTCCATCAGGTTGATCACCACCTCCTGTGTCACCTTTGTGTCAGACGGCAGGTCGCGGGCTATCACATTCTTTACGCTACGTATCGACTGACCGCCCACTCCGACATAGACCTGTGTGATTTTTGTCTTCAGTTGGGCTGTCAGCTTGTTTACTATATTGGTGAGGCACAGGGCGGTCTTGTCTATGTTGTACACCACCCCTTTGCGGATAAACGACGAAGAGTCCTCACGGACCACTGCAAGCACGTTGATGCTGCCGTCAAGGTTTTTTCTTCCGGCAATACCGGTCATCTTTGATGAACCGAGTTCAATAGCTACTATAAAATCCTTTGCTGCCATCTTATTTTCTTAAATCTTTTGTTTTTCTTCTTCAATTCTTCTTGCATATTATCTGGTTGTCAAATTCCAGACTGATGTAAGAGTATTTATTCCATCCCACGCGGTTCAGTCCGTATTTGTAGAACTTCTCCAGCCGGTTCAGCTTTTTGTCCACGTGATGCGGATGTCCGAGGTATACAATGTGTTCGCCCACGCGCGGCACCATCTCTACGGAACCGTCGGGCAGCACATTGAGCTGCACTATCTGGTTTTGCCAGAACTTGTTTTTCACGATATAGTTGCCCATGGGCGTGAGTACTCTCTGTGCATATTTACGGTCGATATGCCCTGTGGCTATTACAAGGTCTGTGACGTATCTGGTGTAGGGCATTATTCCGCCACGGCTGTCCAGATAGTAGTCGTCGCCGTTGTCGGCTTTCACCCTTATCAGCGGCATGCGCTGCGTCAGACTTATGCACACTTGTCCGCCCTGTGTCTTGTAGCACTGCACCTTGTCCACGAACGGGCTTTGCTGCAGCACCTCCTCCATTTTGCGCACGTTTACCTCCTGCATGGATTTGCCCAACGGGTATATCTTGTTGCGCTGTAGGATACTTTTTATCTCGTCGGTATTCAGAAATCCGTCCACGATGTTGTCGCGGATGTCTATTTTCACTTTAGAGCATACAGTCACTGCGTCGTCGGGCTTGTTGAAAGCCGTGACGGCAAGCAGCAGGTAGACGGCTGCGAGCATATTCATCGCTATGACAAGATAACGTTTCCAGTCCAACTTCATCTTTCCTGCAAAATCTTTGTAATCTGCGGCACGTAGTTGTCTATGTCACCGGCGCCAAGGATGACGAGCACGTCGAAGTCACGGCTTTTGACATATTCGACCACGTCCTTGCTTTTTATCATCGTCTTGCTGACGTTGTCGCCCAGACAGTCGTATATCAGTTGCGACGTTACGCCCTCGATGGGTTCTTCGCGTGCCGGATAGATGTCGCACAGCACCACCTCGTCCAGTTGGCTCAGAGCGTCGGCAAAGTCACGGTAGAAATCGCGGGTGCGGGTGTACAGGTGGGGCTGGAATATTGCCGTAATCCTGCGGTCGCGATAAAGTTCGCGTATGCTTCGCGCGCTTTGGTATATCTCCTTCGGGTGGTGGGCATAGTCACTGAGCAGCACTGTGCGGTCGGTCTTTATCTTGAAGTCGAACCGGCGCACCACTCCTCCGTATGTCTGCATGCCGTAGCGCAGTTCTTCGGCGGTGCATCCCGCCAGTTGGGCCATGGCCATGGCTGCCACACCGTTTTCTATGTTTATGGGTACAGGCTGTCCGAGCTGTACGCCTTTGACACACTCTATGGGCGATATGAAGTCGAACGTGATTTCGCCGTTTTCTATGTGTATGTTCTCGGCGTGGAAGTCGCCCTCGGTCAGTCCGTAGTCATAGCGCCGCACGTCCTCGCGCAGCTCTTCCTTCATCTCCAGGCCACGGTGTATGACGAGCGCTCCGCCCGGCTCTATCAGCGACGAGTACTTTCGGAAACTTTCCAGATAGGCTTCCTTGGTGCCGTAGATGTCGAGATGGTCCGGGTCAGTGGCTGTGATTACGCTTATCCATGGTGTGAGCCAATGGAAAGAGCGGTCGAACTCGTCGGCCTCTATCACTACATATTCGCTCTGGCTGAGTATATAGTTTGTGCCGTAGTTCTTGGATATGCCTCCAAGAAAGGCGTTGCAGTCGGCTGCACTTTGGTGCATGATGTGCGCACACATTGTGGATGTGGTAGTCTTTCCGTGTGTTCCGGCTACGCAGAGGGCGCGGTGTGAGCGTGTGAGTGTGCCGAGCACTTGCGCGCGTTTCTGTATCTCGAATCCGCCTTTTCGGAAGTATTGCAGTTCTTTATGGTCGGCAGGAACGGCCGGTGTATACACCACGAGACACGACTGCGGTTTCTTGCATGCGTGTGGTATTTCGTCTACGTTTTCTTCATAGTGTACCAGCATGCCCTCGCGTTCGAGCTGCCTTGTCAGTTCCGACGGGGTCTTGTCGTAACCTGCCACCACGATGCCGCGGCTGATGAAATATCGTGCTATGGCGCTCATGCCTATGCCGCCGGCTCCTACGAAATATACTGCTTTTATGTCTTTGAGTTCCATTCTTGTTTTTCTTTATTTTGTAGCCATCCTTATCACCTCGCGGGCTATTACGGTAGCAGAGTCGGGCAGTGCCATGTGCAGGATGTTGGCGCTGAGATTTTCGAGTAGTGTCGTGTCGGCGACGGTCTCTACGGCCAGGGACAGCAGTGTGTCCGGGGCATCACTGTCTTTCACGCAGATGGCGGCATTGCGGTCGGTCAGTGCCATGGCGTTCTTGGTCTGATGGTCTTCGGCCACGTTGGGACTCGGCACCAGTATCACCGGCTTGCCGATGAGGCAGAACTCGGAGATACTGCTTGCTCCGGCGCGGCTGATGACGAGGTCGGCGGCACGGTATGCCGTGCCCATGTCACTGATAAAGTCGGTCACCGTCAGGTTGGCCGGCTTGTGGTGTCTTTGAAGTTCTTCGGCTATGGACTTGCTGTAGTATTTTCCCGTTTGCAATACAAACTGTATCCGGTCTGCCTGTTGCTCGATCAGGTCGAGATGGCGCATCACGCTCTCGTTGACAGTGCGGGCGCCAAGGCTCCCGCCAACCAGCAGTATTGTTTTCTTGGCGGGGTCCAGCCCGAGAGCGTTTGCCGCTTCCTCGCGTGTCATTTTTACTTCGAGGAGCGACTGCCGCACGGGATTGCCCGTCTTCATTATCTTGTCGGCGGGAAAGAATCGTTCCATGCCGTCGTATGCCACGCAGATGCGTTCTGCCTTGTCGGCAAGTCGCTTGTTGGTAACTCCTGCGTATGAGTTCTGCTCTTGTATAAGGCATGGTATGCCCATGGCATGGGCTGCCTCAAGGGTGGCCGCGCTTGCATATCCGCCCACGCCAACGGCGCCCATGGGGCGGAAGTCTCTGATAATGCTCTTCACCATGCGTTTGCTTCTGAGAAAGTCGATAGCCACGCCAATGTTGCGAGGTGACCACAGCGGGCGTATCAGTCCGCGCACGGGCAGTCCCTTAATATCGTAGCCGGCTGCCGGTACGCGCTGCATCTCCATGCGACCAAGTGCCCCCACAAAAAGTATTTTGGCATCATGGCGCTCGGCCTTGATGGCATTGGCTATGGATACGGCGGGAAATATGTGTCCTCCCGTGCCTCCTCCGCTGATGATTATTCTCAATTCATTGTCCATACCTTACTTAATAAGCATACTAATTGCAAAATTAGTAATTTTATCCCGTACAATCTAATTTTAGGTGGTCTTTTTTCAATAATACTCCAACATCTGTTCGCGGAGGGACATGAAGACGTATTCTTTTGGAATAACGACATGGACTTTCTTTTGGAATAAAAATATAATATCTTTTTTGGGGGATAAAGATATGATCTTTCTTTTGGCATAAAGACATGATTTAGTGAATGGGCATGGATACATGTTCTTTCAGAAAGTATCGCGCATAGACAAGCTTGATTCAACATGTCGAAATTCGTGAAATAAAGGACGAGGGCGCCTTGAAAAGGCAGCAAGCACATAGCCCGAGGCAGAGCGTAGCGGCACCCCGGGAATCAAATATCGACAATCCCTGCGCCCTGCGCAAGGGCAAAAGCATAAATATATATACAATATAAAACCGTAAATATCTGATAATTAATGCTTTTGCCCCTACAGGGCGAATGCGTGCAATTGTGTTGTTCCCGGGGTGCCGCTACGCTCTGCCCCGGGCTATGTGCTTGCTGCCTTTTCAAGGCGCCCTCGTTCTTTATGTCAAGAACACATCTTCATGTCTGAAAAGGATTATGTCTGTATGTCCAATAGAGGTATTTATGTCTTGATTATTCTGAAAAAAACGCATTTCGTTTTTTGCGAAATAGAAAAGTTGGAATGCCATTCCTACTTCTTTTATGCATGTTTTATACATGGTCAACTCGCCGTAAGGGCCTCCCGACGCTCCCACGAGGGCCGTTTCGCATTGCAAGGAGGCCTGTTTCGCAATGTAATAACGGCCTTATTGCAATGTGAAACGGCCCTCTCTGCTTTCTTGATAAAGCCCTGTCAGCGTAACGCACTGATAATCAGTGTGTCCCATTTGAAGCAAAAATCGCGATTTTGGGTCTCTTGGCGGAAAAACGCGATTTTGTGACGGGCGACGAAGTGATTTGTAAAGGAAAATATAAACGGGAATATTCACGTAAATAATGAAAGTGTGTCAAAATGCAAATACTGTGAAAAATATGTCCCTACAAATCTAATGAGTAGAGTTTTTCCCTGCTCCGCCTTACAGCTTTTTCAGCTTTATCACTTTCGAGTCGAACACTCCGTTGAGATTGAGCTCAATGCCCTGCTGCATAAGGAAGCGGCCGGTGAATGACTTGTTTTCCCAGTGGTCTTCACGGCCATCGCGGCACAGTTCGTTAAGACGGTAGGTAGCCTGCGGGTCAAGACCGGCGAAGTGGAAGCGTGGGCGGTTTATGTTGACGTACTGTTCAAACTTGTAGGCGAAGAACACGGCCTCCGACTTGCTGTCGTCGATGTACATCTCCGAGGCGAAGCCGGTCTTGCCATAAGGCGAGATGAGGCGGTACTGGTTGCCCTGCTGTATGACGGGACGTATCTTCTTGTAGGTGGCCACGGCGTTCTTGGCATATTCCAACTCCTTGTCTGTCAGATCGCTGGGCTTCATCTCCATGCCGAGGCGTCCTGTCATGGCTACGGCAAACCGGAACTTGAGCGGCACTACGCGGCCCGTCTGATGGTTGGGCGATGTGCTCACGTGCTGTGCCATGGCACAGGCAGGGAAGAACATGCTTGTGCCCCATTGTATGAAGAGGCGTTGCTGCGCGTCGGTGTTGTCGCTCACCCAGAATTCGTCGAAATAAGGCATCAGACCGTAGTTCACCCGTCCGCCGCCGCTGGCGCAACATTGGATTACGAGGTCTGGATATTTTGCGCGGATGCGTTCAAGGGTTTTCTTGAGGCCCAGATGATAATCGACATACAGATGGCTTTGGTTGTCTGCGCTGAGGTAGCTCGACCCGAAGTTGGCGATGTCGAAATTTGCGTCCCACTTGATGTAGTATGTGTTGGGAGTCTCTTTCATGATGTCATCCACCACACCGAACACGAAATCCTGCACCTTGGGGTTGCTGAGGTCGAGGATGAGCTGTGTGCCGCCGCGTCCGGTGATGGGCTTGCGGTTGGGGTGGCATACTATCCAATCGGGATGTTTCTCGTATAGTTCGCTTTTGGTGTTGGTCATCTCCGGCTCAATCCATATACCCCATTTAAGTCCGCGCTGTGCGGCGGCTTTTTCGAGGGATGGAACTCCGTCGGGGAGTTTCTGCGTGTCTGTCACCCAGTCGCCCAAAGCGCAGTCGTCTACTGAGCGTTTGTACTTGTTGCCGAACCATCCGTCGTCCATGACGAAGAGTTCTCCGCCGAGTGTCTGCACGCCGTCCATCATCTTCTCCATACCTTCTTGGCTCACGTTGAGGTAGACTCCTTCCCAGCTGTTCAGTAAAATCTTGCGCAGCGCTGTGCCGTTGTACACCTTATTGTTGAGGCGTGCCCAACGATGGTAGCTGCGGCTCACACCACCCATGCCCCCGTCACTGTAGGCCAATGCCAGCTCCGGTGTGGTGAAGCTCTCCCCGCGATTGAGGGTGTACTCGGCGTTGGTCTCGTTTATGCCTGCTATGAGCTGGTGCTCTTTCTGATCGTGCGTGTCGATGGTGATGCGGTAGGGACCGGCCCAGCAGAGCACGGCGCCGATGGTGCGGCCCTCGTTCTCGCGGGGCTTTCCGTCGAGCGAAATCATGATGTTGGGACGGTTGTATACGGCGTTCTTAGTGCCGCTCATCTCGTTTACTTCGAACACTCCGGCCTGCAGTGGTTCTTCGTATATGTATGCCTCGGCTCCCCATGTGCCGTGCTGATGGCTCACCCACGCATCGCTCTGTCGTAGTGGCACGAATCCACTGGCGTATTTGAGCAGTCTGACGGGCTTCTTTTCGTTGTTGCGTATCACTGTCCATGTTTCTATTACGTCGCTGTTGGTGTAGGCACGGTAGCACACGTCTACCCAAAAGTCGTAGGCACGGTCTTTCATCGTGATGGTGTATACCGTAGCGTTGGGCTCGTTCTGCTGTTTGTCGCTATGGTATACCAGCTCGGTGCTCATGTTGCCGTCGGCGTGCTTTACGTTGAGTGCGGGCATACTGTTGCCACCGGCTCCGAAAGCGGGATATGCCTGTTCCCAAAGGCTGTAGGCCGAATATACCTGGCTGATGTTGTCTATACGTTCACCGTAGTAGCTTACATGTAGTGGTTGCCCCTCTTCTGCTTTTAGCAGTAACGATGTGTTTGGTGTGTTCACCACAATGTCCTTCGCCTGTATGGAAATCGTTGCGAATACAGCCATTGCAAACAAATGAATATTTCTCATGTTTTTTATAATTTATAGTTGATAGGTTGATAATTTATAGTTATAAAACTGCCCTTTCTTTTGAATCTTAAATTAGTGATTTTGCTGCCTTATTTTCTTACTTTGGATTGTAGGGCTTTTCTTTCATATCATCGTCTTCATCCGCAATGTTCTGTTTGCGTTTTGCCGTGCGGCTCACGCTGAGTATGGCACCGATGTAGGCACAGTTGATGATGGTGGAGGTGCCGCCCTTGCTGATAAGCGGTAGGGGCTGACCTGTTACGGGGACGAACCCCACTGCCACGAGCATGTTGAACGTGGCTTGGACGACGAGCAGCAGAGCCAGTCCCATGGCAAGCAGAGCCGGGAAATAGTTTTCGCAGCGGTTGGCAATGCGTGCCGTGCGGAATAGAAGAATGATGTAGAGAAAGACCACGAAAGCCGCGCCCACGATACCGAGCTCTTCGATGATGATGGCATATATGAAGTCGGAGAACGCCTGTGCCAGGAAGTCGCGCTCCACGGAGTTGCCCGGCCCCTTGCCGATGAAGTTGCTCGATACGATGGCGATGTTGGCATGGGCCACCTGGGCACCTTTGTCGAGGTCATAGTCTCGTGGCGGAACCTCTTCGCTGTTGAAATCGAGAATGCGTGCTTTCCATGTGTCGGCACGGTGGAACATCTTGCTCAAGGTTCCCTCCTTATCGTCTTTGTTCTTGCCGGCAGCGTCTATGGTTTTTCTGTCGGCAGTGAGTGTCGTTGCTGTCTTGCCGCTGTCGGCTGTCGGCGGGGCTGCCAGAGTCTCGGTTTTGCTTGTCTTCTTGTTGTTGCCGGCCTTTTCGGCGTCACCGGCCAGCATCACGAACGACAATGCCAGTACCACCATCAGTGTCACAGCCCCCATCAGTTTGCCTATCTGTATCATCGGAACTCGGCCTACGAACATCATCAGCAGCACCACAAGACACAATAATGCCGCTGTTGAAAGGTTCTCGAGCATTATCAGGAAGGCCATAGGCACGGCCAGCCACATTATGTACTTGAAGGCTTTCTTGTCGGTGCCGTTGTCAAGCTGCATGGCGCTGAGTATCTGTGCCTCGGCGAGTATCATGGTGCCCTTGGCTATCTCCGAAGGCTGGAATGTGAATCCGGGAATCTCGATGACCCGTTGTGCACCGTTGATGGCTTCACCGGAGAAGAGCACCCACAGCAGTGTGACGAACGAGAAGATTAGCAGGAAGGGTGTCATCAGCTTGAAGTAGCGGCACGGAATGTTGGTGGTGACCACTGTTACAAACACACCGAAAACAAGCATTCCCGAATGCTTGAATATCGGAGTGATGAAGTTGTTGCTTTTGTAGGTGAGTCCGCTTGAAGCACTGAACACCTCGACCACGCTTATCACGCAGAGAAAGAAGAACACCATCCAGATGCCTTTGTCGCCTTTGAATATGTTGCCTATTTTCATTGCAGAACGTTGGTTCCCGTCATGTTGCCTCAATTGTGTGTAAGGATGCAGGCGACAGAGGGAATTACTTTTAAAACGGTTGTTGTAATTGTTGTGTTCCTTTTATATCGTATTGAATCATTCGGATTGTTGCCATAGCATGGTCAGTGGTGTCCGCTGCTTCGTCATATTGTGGCGGTTACGAGTGTCTTGAATTGTTCGCCCCGGTCTTCCATGTTGCGGAACAGGTCGAAACTGGCGCAGCAGGGACTCAACAGCACAGTGTCGCCCGGACGGGCCATGCGGCGGCAGGCTTCCATGCAGTCGCGCATGGAGTGGGTGTCGCTCACGGGTATGCCCATATCGTCGAAGTTGGCATGCAGTTTGGCATTGTCTGCACCGAGGTACACCAGTCCGGCGCACTTCTCGGCCACAAGGGGCTTTAACGTTGTGTAGTCGTTGCCCTTGTCGCGTCCGCCGATGATGAGAATTACGGGTGTCTTCATGCTTTCCAGAGCATACATGCAGGCATCGACGTTGGTGGCTTTCGAGTCGTTGACATAATGTATCCCGTCAACAGTGGCCACCTTTTCCAGCCGGTGTTCCACTCCGGGGAACGTGCTCAGACCGCGGCGTATGGCCTCTTGGGATATGCCTGCCACGTCGGCGGCCAATGCTGCGGCCAGACTGTTGTACAGGTTGTGACGGCCGGTGAGGCTGAGCTCTTCCTGCGGCATGGTGAACATGGCGGGGCGCTCGACGGTGAACTGTCCGTCGGCCGAGACATATCCTGCCTCCATCACTTCCTTGCGGTCGGAGAACGGGCAGAGCATCGACTGTATGTCGTATTTATCGAGCTCACGGCTGATGATGGGATCACCGCTCCAGTAGATGAAGGCATCGTCGGGTGTCTGATTGCGTATGATGCGCATTTTCGCATCGGTGTAGTTCTGCATACAGTTGTCGTAGCGGTCAAGATGGTCGGGCGTGATGTTGAGCAGTATGGCAATGTGGGCACGGAAGTCGTACATGTTGTCGAGCTGGAACGAACTCAGTTCTATCACATACCACTCGTGTGGGTCCTCAGCCACCTGCAGCGCCAGTGAGCGGCCTATGTTGCCGGCCAGACCTGCGTCGAGTCCGGCCTCGCGGAATATGTGGTGGATGAGCGATGTTGTGGTGGTTTTGCCGTTGCTGCCCGTGATGCACACCATCTTCGAGCGGGTATAGCGGCCGGCGAACTCAATCTCGCTGATTATGCTTGTTCCTTTTTCCTTTATTTTTGCCACCATGGGGGCTGTGTCGGGAATGCCGGGACTCTTTATCACTTCATCGGCATTAAGTATGAGTTCTTCGCTGTGGCGGCCTTCCTCCCATGCGATATGGTGGTCGTCGAGCATTTTCTTATATTTGTCGCTGATGACGGACATGTCTGATACAAACACGTCGAAACCTTCTTTCTTGGCCAGTACGGCGGCTCCGGCACCGCTCTCTCCGGCTCCCAGTATTACTATTCTTTTCATATGTGTAGTCTTCGTCTTATCTTATCTTCAATGTTATAATGGTCATTGCCGCCAGTATGATGGTCACAATCCAGAAACGGATGGTTATCTTCGATTCGTGCACTACATTGCCCGAACCTTTTATCAGGTAGCGGCAATCGGGGTCGAGCTGGCTGTCCTGAGTGCGGAAGGCATCATGGATTGGTGTGCGACGGAATATGCGTTGCCTTATGCCTCGACGCTTCCCCATTTTATAGTACCATACCTGCATCATCACGCTCAGGCTTTCTACGAAGAATATGCCGCAAAGTATGGGGAGCATCAGTTCTTTGTGGATGATGATGGCCCCCACGGCAATGATGCCGCCGATGGTGAGCGAACCGGTATCGCCCATGAATATCTGGGCGGGATACGCGTTGTACCACAGAAAGCCGATAAGGGCGCCCACAAAAGCGCACAGGAACACTACAAGTTCCTGACTGCCGGGAATGTACATGATGTTGAGGTATGATGCAAACTCGATATGGCTCGACACGTATGCAAATATGCCAAGGGCGACGCCGATGATGGCCGATACGCCGGCACACATGCCGTCCATGCCGTCGTTGAGGTTGGCACCGTTGCTCACAGCCGTGACCACGAAAATGGTCATTACGACGAAGAGTATCCAGCCGGCGGCAGTCTTGTACTTGCCGAAGAATGCCATCATGTCAGAATAGTCGAGATTGTGGCCTTTGACAAATGGTATTGTGGTCTTCAATGACTTGGTGGCTTCGCTGCGGTGCTTCACCACGAGTTCCTGCGTCTGGGTCTTTTCCATGGCAACGTTTTCGCGTATCTTGGCGTCGGGACTGAGGTAAAGCACGATGCCGACAATGAGCCCGAGCCCCACCTGTCCCACAATCTTGAACTTTCCTTTCAAGCCTTCCTTGTCGTGACGGAATATCTTTATGTAGTCGTCAAGCCCGCCGAGCACACCGAGCCACACCGTAGTGATAATCATCAGTATGAGATAGATGTTGCGCATGCGCCCAAGCAGGATGATGGGCAGCAGGATGGCGATGATTATTATAACACCGCCCATCGACGGAACGCCTGTTTTCTTTATTCCGAACGGGTCGATGGCCTTGTCGCGCTGCGTCTCCGTTATCTGCTTTTTCTTGAGGAACTTTATGAATTTCTCGCCGAACCATGCAGAAATGACCAATGACAATATCAATGCCAACAGGGCGCGGAACGATATGTACGACCAGATGTGTGAACCGGGGATGCCGAATTGGTCCAGGAATCTGAAAAGATAATATAGCATGTCTTCTGTTTTTTAAGTTATTGGAGGTTTATGATTGAAGATATCACCTCTTTGTCGTCGAAATGATGTTTCACGCCTTTTATCTCCTGATAGTCCTCATGTCCTTTTCCGGCTACGAGTATCACGTCACCCTTGCGGGCCATCATGCAGGCTGTGCGGATGGCTTCGCGACGGTCGATGTTGGTCATCACCTTCTTCATCTGTTGGGTGTTGATACCTGCCAGCATGTCGTTGATTATGTCTTGCGGCTCTTCAAAGCGCGGGTTGTCACTTGTTATTATCACTATGTCGCTCTGTTTCACTGCTTCCCGGGCCATCAGCGGGCGCTTGCCCTTGTCGCGGTTGCCGCCCGCTCCGCATACGGTGATTACGCGCCCCTTGCCGTCGAGCACCTCGTGAATGGCGCATAGAACGTTCTCAAGCGCGTCGGGAGTATGGGCATAGTCTACGATGGCCGTGTACTCTCCATTCTGCGAACGTATCGGTTCGAGGCGTCCGCTCACGCTTTTCAGGGTGCTCATGACCACAAGAATTTCTTCAGGCTGCTTTCCGAGCATGACGGCGGCGCCGTATACAGCCAGCAGATTGCTTACGTTGAACTTGCCGATGAACTGCACACCTACCTCGTGGTTGTCAATCTCGAGATACATGCCTTCGAAATGGCATTCTATTATCCTGGCCTTGAAGTCGGCCATGCTGCGTGTCGAGTATGTCTTGACCCTGGCCTTGGTGTTCTGGACCATGAACATGCCGTTCTTGTCGTCGGCGTTGGTTATGGCGAAAGCGTCTTTGGAGAGAGTGTCGAAGAACGCCTTTTTCGCGTCACGGTAGTTCTCGAAGGTCTTGTGATAGTCCAGATGGTCGCGTGTAAGGTTGGTAAACAGGCCTCCGGCAAACTTCAGGCCGCCTATTCGTTTCTGTGCGATGGCGTGGCTTGAGCATTCCATGAACACATATTCGCAGCCTGCATCGGCCATGCGTGCCAGAAGCGCGTTGAGCTCGATGGGGTCGGGGGTGGTGTGGCTGGCCGGTATGGCTTCGTCTTCTATGTAGTTGCATACGGTCGAGAGCAGTCCGCAGCGGTGTCCCATCTGTCGGAACATTTTATATAATAATGTGGCGATGGTGGTCTTGCCGTTTGTCCCCGTCACTCCTACGAGTTTCAGTTTTCTCGACGGATCTCCGTTGAACAGTGTCGCCACCGGGCCGACGGCGCTCTCTGTGGATTCTACCGTGACGTAAGTGACTCCCTCCTTTACCTCGGCAGGCAGTTCCTCGCAAAGCACAGCTGCCGCACCCAGTTCTGTGGCTTTGGCAATATAGGCGTGTCCGTCGGTCTGAGTTCCCTTTATTGCAACGAAAAGATGTCCGGGCGCAATGCGTCTGGAGTCGATGTCTACTCCCGTTATTTCAACCTCGGCACTGCCTTCAATGCTCAGGGGCTTTATTGTTTTGAGCAACTCGCTTAGTTTCATAATCTTTATTGTTATACTGTTGTACCTTTTATTGTCTTATTGTATGATTTCATTTTGCCGTCATTTCATGTTCCGGTGTCGTTATTCCATCACCAACACACATTCGGCCCCGCTGATGGCGGTCCGTCCCGGAGCGTAACTCTGCGACTTCACCTTTCCCCGGCCCTGCACCTTGACCGTCAGGCCGCGGCTTTCGAGCATGTACACCGCATCGCGTGCACCCATACCCTTGACGTCTGGCACGATGTTGCGCGGTGTCTTGGTCTTTGTCAGTGTGACCTCGCCTGCATGTCTTGCAGCTTTGCCCCATATCGGATTGCCGTAGGCATAGCTGCCTTCCCACTGCGTGTCTGTCTTTATATCGAGCCTTCCGAGCACGTAGTCGGCAGCCATGATATTACCATTCTTGACATCGGGAATCATCACCGACGACGTATCACGTGCATCGTCAACACTCATCTTCAGATGTTTGGCCATCACGCCTTCGGCAATATGGTGGAACACCACTCCGCTCATTCCGCCGCCCGATGCCGGCAAGCCCGACTTTTCTATGCAGACGATACAACTGTAGCGCGGTTTGTCGGCGGGGAAGAATCCGGCGAAACTCAGCCAGTAGTCCACCGTACCGCTTTTGTATCCGGCCTTTCCTTTCGACACCTGCGCCGTGCCGGTCTTGCCCGCCACCTTGAACATCGGCGAGCCGGCTTTCTTGCCAAGGCCTTGGCTGACCACATGTTCCAGTATGGTCTGCATGGTCTTGATGGTCTGCGGCTTGGCAATCTGCTCCTTTATCACTTCCGGCGGATACTCTTTGAGCGTTTCACCGTTTTTTATCACTTTCTTGACGAAACGCGGCCGCATCATCCTTCCGTTGTTGGCTATGGCATTGTAGAATGTCACTGTGTTTATCGGTGCTACCTGTGTCTCGTAACCTATGCTCATCCATGCCAGTGCCGTCTTGCTCCAGTTGTCGTATTGTCCGCGGCTGTTCTTGTGCGGGCGGCGTATTATGGGCGGCGTATAGCCTACGAGCGGCAACTGCAGGTCTTCGGCGATGCCTACACGGTGCAGCCCGTCCACATATTTCTCAGGGTTGTTGAAGTAGAATTTGTCTATCACATGACTTACGCCGATGTTGCTGCTCACCTCGAGGGTGCGGGCTACGTTGATGTCCTGATAGCCGCCACGCCGCCAGTTGTGGTCTTTCATATCACGACCGTGCATGGGCATTACGCCGCTGCCGGTATGTATGACAAAACTCGTGTCGACCACGCCGTCATCGAGTGCCACGAGGAACGACGCCACCTTGAACACCGACCCCGGCTCGCAGCGGTGGCTGATGGCCTTGTTTACTGTCTCACGGTAGCCGCCGTCGGCGCATTTCACCATATTCACTATCGCCTTGATGTCGCCGGTTTCCACCTCCATAAGTATCACCACGCCCACGTTCCCGTTAATCTCTTTAAGTTCTTCCACCAAAGCCCGTTCTGCCAGATCCTGCATTCCCACATCAATGGTAGTCACGATGTCTGCTCCGTCGTCAGGCGGCATGATGGGTATGCTCATGAATTTGTTCAGTATCTTCCGGCGGTGTATCAGACCGTTCTTTCCGCGCAGAATCGAGTCGTATGACAGTTCCAGTCCGAACCGTGCCGTGTCTTTGGCGCCGAACATGTCGCCCACGGTGCGCTGTGCCAGCGAGCCGAACGGGCGGCGGCGTGAGTTGAACTCTTCCCAGTGGAATCCGCCCTTGTATTTCGACATGTTGAATACCGGGAGTTTTTTCACTTCGGTGAACGTGTTGTAGTCTATGCGCTTTTTCCATATCGGCCAGTTGCGGCTCATCTTGGCATGTCCCTTCTCCAGATGTTGCTTGAACTCCTTTGCCGTTTTGCTTGGGAATATACGGTGCAGACCTTCGCATATCACGTCTATGCTGTCACGCCACACGCTGTCTTTCTTCTCACCGCCGGCCTTGAAGTCCATAAATATACGGTATTCCGGTATACTGCTTGCCATCAGCCGTCCGTCGCAACTCAGAATGTTGCCGCGGGTGGGTTTTACGCTCAGGCTGTCGCTCTTGAGGCGAGCGGCCACCTCTGTCCAATATTCCTTTTTTGCAGACATTATGTATGCGGCCTTGCAGAGTATGGCTATCCCCGTCAGTGTGAGCACGACGGCGATGGCAAAATAGCGCGGCATTATTTTCTTGTTGTCAAACTTGCTCATGATATACGTATGTTTTCTTATTTCTCCGGCACATTGATTATGTACGGAGGCTGATCGGACGGGCGCAGCAGGCTGTCGTTCCTGTTTTTCAGCAGTTCCAGCACGTGGCTTTCGCGGCAGCGTTCCGTCAGCGTGCTCGAACTTGACAGAGCCTTGTATTTGGCATCTTTCAGTTCGTTTTCAAGTTTGTCGATGGCAATCATATCCTGTTGGCACTGATATCTGAAAGCAACATAGACTATGGTGAATACCACGATGAGCACGAACAGCCATATCTGACTGCGCACGATATCGGCACTGAGGATGTCACCGCCTATGATTTTCTTGAACGTGAGGGACGCCGACGGCTTCGGATCGTCCTCCTTGGCGTTCTCTTTAAGAATCTGGAGTGCTGTCTCCTTCGGGCTTTCCGGCTGTAGCGGCATTTGTCCGTCCACGGTCTCGTCCGCTCTTTCTCCGGATGTGATGACGTTGTCGGTCCTTTTTACCTTGTCTTCTTTTGGCATGACGGCTGGATGTAGTATTCCTTATGTATTATTTATTTTTTCTCTGCAATTCTGAGTTTGGCGCTGCGGCTGCGCGGGTTGCGCAGTTGCTCTTCGTTGTCGGGCACAATGACCTTGTTGTTTATCAGCCGGAACGGAGTGTCCGTGCGTCCGAAAAAGTCCTGTGACACATGTCCGTCGGCATTGCCGGTCTTCATGATGTTCTTCACAATCCGGTCTTCCAGCGAGTGATAGGTTATCACCGACAGACGTCCGCCCGGGGCAAGCAGTCCGGTGGCGGCAGCCAACATCTCGCGCAGGGCATCCATCTCGTGGTTCACCTCTATGCGCAGTGCCTGGAACAGTTTTGCCATATCCTTTTTCCCCCTCTCCCTCGGAAACAGTTTCTCCACCGTCTTCATCAGGTCGCCGGTAGTCTCGATGCGCTTTTCACACCGTGTCTTTACTATAGCCGACGCTATGCGGCGTGCCGTCTTCAGTTCGCCATACAGATAGATGATGTCGGCCAGCCGCTCCTCGTCGTACTCGTTGATGATGTCGGCCGCCGTCTTGCCGTCGCGTTTGTTCATTCGCATGTCAAGTGGGGCGTCGAACCGGAACGAGAACCCGCGCGACTCGTCGTCAAGGTGGTGGCTCGACACTCCGAGATCGGCCAGAAGCCCGTCGATGTGTTCCACACCGTAGTAACGCATCCAGTTTTTCAGATATCTGAAATTGCTGCGCACAAAGGTGAACCGTGCGGCTCCTTCCCCTTGTGAAGGCAGTGGAGTTCCATTGCCTGTCAGCCTCCTCTCGGCATCCTCATCTTGGTCGAAGCCGTAGAGCCGGCCACCGTCGGCCAGCCTTGAGAAAATCTCACTGCTGTGTCCGCCTCCGCCGAAAGTCGTGTCTACATATATTCCGTCGGGTTTTATAGCAAGCCCGTCAACGCTCTGCCGCAGAAGCACGGGCACATGATATGTCGTTTCGTCAGTCATCATCAACTCTTAAAAGTTAAAAAACACCGCCCATCAGTTCTTCCATGGTTCTGCTGAAATCGGCCGGCTCCATGAACGGTTGCCCGGGTGTGTCGTTGTTCCATATCTCGATAGTGTCGTCCATGCCGATGAATCTTATGCTCTGTCTGATGGATGCCATGGTCTGAAAACGCTTTGGAATTAGAAAACGGCCGTTGCCGTCAAGTGTTACCGGCTCAACTTCCGACACGAACTGTCTGAACACCATACGGTGCTCCTTGTTCCACAGGCTGAGTCTGGCACGCAAATCGTCGGTACGGCTGTTCCATACACTTTCGGGATACAGTACGAGGCACGGCTGATGGATGTCCTTTCTTAGCACAAGCCGTTCCTCACCGGCGCATTGCAGCACCTTGCGGAACGCGGCGGGCAGAAAAGCTCTGCCTTTGGCATCTGTTTTAGCTTCTATGTTGCCTAAGAATCGCATACGTACCTCTTATAAAGATTTTGGCGTCAAAGTTACATAAAATTCCCCACATTCCCCCACTTATCGCCATTATTTTTGCGAGGTATTTGGAACGCTCACGGTTGTTGTATTGTATATTATTGATTGTCAGGATGTTATTATCTGACGGTGAAAGTGTTAACGGTGGGGCTTATGTGGCGGTTAGTGCTGTCTGTGGAATGCGACATCGGCATTGTATTGCAGTCCGGTTGATTTCGGCATGGTGCGGACATCCGATATGCCTGTGTTGTTGACAATGTAAATCGGAGTATTGGAATTTCTTTTACTTTAACGTATGTTAAGCGGCATCCGTTCCGCAATTTTCAGACAAGGCTCCGAAAATCGCGTTTTTTGCTTCAAATGGGGAGCGCTGATTATCAGTATGTTACAACGGTGGGGCTTTGTCAAGAAAGCAGAGAGGGCCGTTTCGCCTTGCAATAAGGCCGTTATTGCATTGCGACGGCGGCCTTATTGCAAGGTGAAACGGCCCTTGCGGGAGTGTCGGGAGGCCCTTACGGCGGGTTGACTCCCCAAAAAATGCCTGTAAAGAAAGCAGAGAGGGCCTAACGGCTTTTCTATTTCGGAAAAAATAAAAAGCGTTTTTTTCAGAATAATCAAGACATACAGACATGACTACTTTGTATATAACCAACATATATTTTTCTTGCCGTATTGTATATAACGGTATAATCAACATAATCTTTCTTGCCGTATTGTATATAACAACATAATATTTCTTTTGTGCATAAATGCATAAAAAGGTATTTTTAATGGAGGGAATATGAGTAGATGTTCTTTCAACATGTATAGTATCATAGTCACATATCAGGTTAAGCCTGTTGAAATTTGCGAAATTCTTAACGGGTTCGCCTTGAAAAGGCAGCAAGCGCATAGCCCGGGGCAGAGCGTAGCGGCACCCCGGGAACAACACGATTGCATCCATTCGCCCTGCAAGGGCAAAAGCGTTAATTATCAGATACTTATATTTTACCATATGTGATTATTTGCTTTTGCCCTTGCAGGGCGCGGCCTCGCTATGCATGAATCCCGGGGTGCCGCTACGCTCTGCCCCGGGCTATGCGCTCGTTGCCTTTTCAAGGCGCATCCATCCTACTGTCCGGACGATAATGCAGTTTGATTTTGTTGACTAACTTATTTTATACAATCAGGTATCAATTCGGTTCTGACAGTATGGTGTTCTGCCATCTATGCTATTTCTGTTTTTGCAATCATGTATCAATTCGGTTCTGACAGTATGGTGTTCTGGCATCTATGCTATTTCTGTTTTTGCAATCATGTATCAATCCGGTTCTGACTGTGTGGTGTTCTGCCATCTATGCTATTCCTGTTTTTTTGCAATCAGATATCAATGAGTTGGTTTAAGTGTTGCCTGCTTTTAATGGCATTTTTCTTGCATTTTATTGTTTTTTGACTAAATTCCCGATAAAAGTGTGTACATTCTCAAAGATTTCTGTTACTTTTGCAAATCGTTAGAATTGGAGAGAAATGGAACAAATCACAGAGAAGACCATCGACATCGACAGATTGTTGCTCAGCAAGATGGGAACCAAGGCCAAGTTTGTGCCCCGTCCTCTCGTGAGTTGGCTGAAGCATATCATACATCAAGACAGGGTTAACGCATATCTTTGGGAAAGCCGCCATCTTAGTGGCACTGATTGGCTTGAAGAGTGTGTGCGCTATCTTGACATGACGCTTGATGTAGTTGGGATGGAGAATCTGCCGGCAAAGGACGACGGCAGACTTTACACCTTTGTGAGTAATCATCCTCTTGGAGGTGCCGACGGAGTGGCTCTCGGTGCGATAATAGGACGTCACTATGACGGACGTTTCCGTTATCTGGTCAACGATCTGCTGATGAATCTGCCCGGCCTGGCACTGGTGTGCATCCCCATCAACAAGACAGGAGGCCAAAGCCGCGGTTTTCCGGCGATGGTGGAGAGCGGATTCCGCAGCGACAACCATATGCTGATGTTTCCTGCCGGCATCTGTTCACGCCGACGTGGCGGAGAGATACGCGATGTGGCATGGAAGAAGACGTTCGTCACCAAGAGTGTAGAGTACAGGCGTGACGTGGTGCCTATACATTTCGGCGGTCAGAACTCTGATTTCTTTTACCGTCTGGCCAATATCTCCGACCGCTATGTGAAGAAAGTGAACATCGCCATGCTTTTCCTTGTGGACGAGATGTACAAGAATGTGCACAAGACATTCCGGGTAGCCATAGGCAAGCCTATTCCGTGGCAGACTTTCGATCGCAGCCGTACTCCGGCAGAGTGGGCGCAGTATGTGCAGGATAGGGTGTACGAACTGTGATGTCGGGATGTATATACAACAACCATTATAAACAATAACAAGCGTTTCCGAAGGCATCTTATGCAACAGGAAGACCGTGGTGACACACGGAGAGGCTATCATCGCTCATCTGTTTGCTGACTTCAGGTAAGAGCAGAGTGACAATAACTTATGGAACAAGAGATAATAAAGCCGATAGACAAGGCGTTGCTGAAAAGCGAACTGACTCCTGAACGTCAGTTGCGCATGACAAACAAGAGTCATAACGAGATTTACATTATCGACGCTCATAATGCGCCGAATGTGCTTCGTGAGATAGGACGTTTGCGCGAAATGGCATTTCGTGAGGCCGGCGGCGGCACGGGCAAGGCTCTCGACCTTGACGAGTTTGACACGATGGACAATTGTTATAAGCAACTCATCGTGTGGAACCCTGAAGAGGAAGAAATAATAGGTGGCTACCGTTATATCCTCGGCACCGACGTAGAGGTGGGAGCCGACGGTCAGCCGTTGCTTGCCACGAGTCACATGTTCCACTTCTCCGAAAAGTTCATGCGTGAGTATATGCCGCAGACCATTGAGCTGGGGCGCAGTTTCGTTTCACTGGGCTATCAGAACACAAGCAAGAACGGCACCAAGAGCCTTTTCGCACTGGACAATCTTTGGGACGGACTGGGCGCACTCACCGTGATACAGCCCAATGTGAAGTATTTCTTCGGTAAGATGACCATGTATCCGTCGTATATCCGCAAGGGACGCGACATGATATTGTATTTCCTCAAGAAGCATTTCGAGGATAAGGACAACTTGGTGATACCGGTGAAACCGCTCGTTATAGAAGCCGACCCGAAGGAGTTGGATGCATTGTTCTGTGAAGATTCGTTCAAGGAGGATTACCGCATACTCAACCGCGAGATACGCAATCTGGGATACAACATTCCACCGCTGGTGAATGCATATATGGGGCTTAGCCCCACGATGAAGCTCTTCGGTACGGCTATCAACTACGGATTCGGCGACGTGGAGGAGACGGGCATACTCATAGCCGTCGACGAGATTCTCGACCAGAAGCGTGTCCGTCACATCGACTCTTATATAAAGGAACACCCCGAGGCGCTCAAGATAACGAGCGGTGCCAACAACGTGATATATAAGGACAACAGGTAATACGGCTATACTATCGGCAGGCTGATGCCGTTAATTTTCTGGTAGATGTCGAGTGCGTATATGTCTGTCATGCCGCTTATGTAGTCTATCACAGCCATGATGCGCGTTTCGAGTTGTGGCGAGTGGATGTCATACTGACTGCTCACCCGGCCTATCAGCTGTTTGGAGTAGAAGCGTTCGGGATGAAGGGCGGCCTCGACCATCTGTGCCATGAGTGTCTCCATTATTTTATAACCTGACAGCTCCACGTCGAGCACCGGTTTACTGCAATATATGTTCTTCTTTGATATTTCCGTGCATCTGCGGTAGGCGTTGCGCGGTGTTTCGGCAATGTGGTCTATCAGGCTTCCGCTGAAACGCGCATTGAGTATATCCTCTTCGTTTTCTATGAATGCCTTTACGCATTCGCTGACCAGCTTGCCGATGACGCAGGCCCGCATATACACTATTTTTTCGTTGTCGTCGGTCAGTTGCTCGTCATCAATGCGCTGCATTATCTTCTGTTTCGTGTCGTCGTCGAAGAAACCGAGCATCAGCCCGGCCGTGTCCTGATACGACAGTATCTTCAGTTTGTTGGCATCCTCGAGGTCCATTATCTCGTAACATATATCGTCGGCGGCCTCTACCAGATATACCAGTGGATGGCGGGCATAACGCAAGGGCTCACCGGGCGCCGACAGCCGTTTTATGCCCATTTCATCGGCAATTTTGCAGTATGTCTCCTTCTCCGTATTGAAGAATCCGAACTTGCCATGGCTGCCTGCGGCGGCCGATTCGAACGGATATTTTACCACAGCGGCCAGTGTGGAGTATGTCATCACAAAACCGCCTGTCCGCCGTCCGCAGAAGCGGTGTGTGAGCAGTCGGAAGGCGTTGGCATTGCCTTCGAAGCGGGTTATGTCGTTCCACAGTTCGCGGCCCACCATGTCTTTCAGTGCCAGTCCGGCTCCTTCGGTGAAGAATGTCTGTATGGCCTTCTCGCCTGAATGGCCGAACGGCGGGTTGCCCATATCGTGGGCGAGGCATGCCGTGGCAACAATCTGTCCTATCTCGTTTATCATGGTGTCGTGCAGTTCGGGATGAAGTTTCGTCAGTGCGGCCGCAACGTCGTTGCCGAGCGACATGCCCACACTGGCCACTTCGAGGCTGTGGGTCAGACGGTTGTGCACGAATATGCTTCCCGGCAGAGGAAACACCTGGGTCTTGTTCTGCAGCCGGCGGAACGGTGCCGAAAATATCAGACGGTCGTAGTCGCGTTTGAACTCCGTGCGGTCGTCGTGCCGCTCAATGTGTCGTTGTTCCTGACCGAGCCGTTTGTTGGTTATGAGTTGTTTCCAGTCCATAGTCGTATCATTGTATGAATGTGATTGCGCAAAAGTACACAAAAGGAGTAAAATCCCCAAATTATAACCTGATTTAGTGACGCTCTTGCTCAAAATAATGGAATAAATACTTTTTAGCCATTAAAATGCCGGTGTTTGAGGATTAATCGTTATTTTTGCATTTTAAATATAAATAAAGACCGACATAGATAATGATTGAGATAAAAGTTATAAACCGGGGCCGTCAGCCATTGCCGGTATATGCTACAGAACAGAGTGCCGGCATGGACCTCAGGGCCGACATAGACGAACCGGTGGTGCTACACTCCATGGAGCGTCGGCTGATAGGTACGGGACTGTACATGGCATTGCCCGAGGGATATGAGGCACAGGTAAGACCACGCAGCGGACTGGCTTTGAAACATGGTGTGACCGTGCTAAACTCTCCCGGTACAATCGATGCCGATTATCGCGGCGAGATAAAGGTGCTGCTCGTAAATCTTTCGTCCGACGATTTTGTCGTGAACAGCGGCGAGCGCATTGCCCAGATGGTGATAGCGCGTCACGAACAATCCGTGTTTGCAGTTGTTGGGGAACTGGATGACACCGAACGTGGCGAGGGAGGGTATGGCCATACGGGCGTGAAATGAATATCGTATGAACTGTAATCTGATGGCAAATTTGTTAAGGGTGAAGTCTTTGCAGGCATTTATAGCCGTTGTACTCACGATTGCGGCAGGCATGGTGCGGCCGTCGTCGGCATCGGCATGGAGGCCGGCTGACGGGGATATATCCGGATATGACGCGAAGCGAAAGTACGACATGTTCTTTCTTGAGGCCATGGTGCAGAGGCAGAAAGGCAACAATACGGCTGCTTTCGACCTGTTGCGCTATTGTGAGGAGCTGAACCCGCAGGCTCCGGAAGTATATTTCTATCTTGCACAGTATTATACATCGCTTAAAGACAAGGAGCGTGCGCTGGCCCATTTTAAAAAGGCGGCCGAACTGAATCCCGACAACAGCACATATCTTGAGACGCTGGCTCAGGCATATGTGGCCAATGGACGATATGAGGAGGCTATAGCTGCTATCGAACGTCTCACACAGCGTAACAAGGGACGTGACGACATGCTTTCGATGCTCGTGCAATTGTATTTGCAGCAAGGTGACTACGACAATGCCATAGCTACGCTTGAACGGATGGAGGAACTCGAGGGAAAGAACGAGCGGCTTTCGTTCACCAAGAGTGATATATATACAAAGAAAGGTGACAAGAAAGCGGCCATCAGCGAAATGAAGATGCTGGCCGACCAATATCCCAACGATTTGAACTATCGCGGTATGTATGCCGACATGCTGTTGATGAACGGAGAAGATACCGCGGCTATTGGCATACTTCGAAGCATACTTGACGAAGAGCCTGACAATGTCAGGGCCATGCTCTCGATGCGGGCACACTATAAGCAGGAAGCCGACACGGCACGTGCCGACTCTGTTACTATGGACATTCTGATGAACAAGAACACGACGTCTGCCAATCGTGTATATATAATGCGTCAGGAAATAGCCGAGAGCGAGGAGAACGGCGGCGACAGCATACGCATAATGGAATATTTCGACAGGATGCGTGGAAGTCTGTCTCAGCCTGATGTCGACGTGGCGATGTTGCAGGTTGCATATATGAATTTGAAGAAGATGCCGCGTGATGACATGCGGAAAGTGTTGGAATGGATACTCGGTGTGGCTCCTGACAACGCAGCGGCGCGGCTTGAGCTTGTGTCTTATGCGTGGAACCGTGACGACATGCCGGCAGTTGTCGAACTGTGTCGTGCAGCCCGTCAGTACAATCCTGACAACATGGGCTTCTATTATTATCAGGGCATGGCCTACTACCGTATGGAGGACGAGGACAGTGCGTTGGAGGCTTTTCAGAATGGTATCAGTGTAATAGCGGAAGACAGCAATCCTGACCTCGCCTCCGATTTTTATTCCGTCATGGGCGACCTGCTGTTTCAGCGGGGCCGAGGGGCCGAGGCTTTTGCCGCTTACGACTCGTGTCTGCAGTGGAAAGCCGACAACATAGGATGTCTGAACAATTACGCATATTATCTGAGCCTCGAGGAGCGCGAACTGGAAAAGGCGGAGCGTATGAGTTACAAGACGATAAAGGCCGAACCGGAGAATGCCACTTATCTCGATACGTATGCGTGGATATTGTTTCTTGAAGGGCGTTATGCCGAGTCCCGTGTATATATAGATCAGGCTGTGCAGCACGACGCAGATGCCGGTGCGGTGATACTGGATCACGCCGGCGACATACATGCAATGTGCGGCGATATGGACAAGGCTGTGGAACTGTGGCGGAAAGCCGCAGAAAAGGATGCGGGGAACAAACTGCTGAAGAAAAAGATAAAACAGAAAAAATACCTGAAGAAATGATGAAATCAGTGAATTTATTTAATATTGCCCTGATGGCAATGCTGTTGGTATTGGGGGCGTGCAAGTCGTCAAAGTCATTGGAAAAGTCCGAACCGTCAAAACCGGTAACCACGGCAGACACGCAGAACTTCCTGCAAAAGGTATCGGACAACAATGTTCAGTCGGTCAAGTTTATCACTTCCAAGATAAAGTTTCAGGTTCAGGTAGGTGCTCAGGATCTTACGCTGACAGGCAATCTGAAGATGAAGCGCGACGACGTGATACGCTTGCAGCTTATGGCTTTCGGATTTGTCGAGGCCGGACGTCTGGAGTTTACCAAGGATTATGTTCTTATCATGGACCGCATCAACAAGCAATATCTCAAGGTACCGTACAATCAGCTTGACTTTCTGCGTACCAGCGGGCTTAACTTCTATTCGCTTCAGGCGCTTTTCTGGAACGAACTTTTCCAACCGGGAAAGATGAGGCTTACGGACGAAGCCATGAACGAATATGAGACAAGCGTTGGTGACGGTGACGTTGTCATTTCTCTTGAGCACGACAAAATGTCGTATAAATGGCTGGCCGGCAGTTCGAAAGCCGAGATAAAGATGGCCAACATATTGTATAAGGACAAACTGAGGGGTAATACGCAGCTCAATTGGGACTATAACAATTTCAAACCGCTTGGTTCCAAGCAGTTCCCCACGGACAATGCAATCACTTTCACCACATCGTCAGGCAAGGAGATAAAGCTGAACATGAAACTCAACTACATCGGCAACGAGAGCGATTGGGAGACACGTACGGAGGTGTCGGGTAAATACAAGCAAGTGAAGGTTGATGACATTTTGCGCCGTTTCATGGCATTGTAAGCATAATAGGCATCATTAAGGCATCATAAAAATAGTGGTATCATAAACATAAATGAGACTGTTCAGGATATTTGTCATCTTGTTTACATTTACAGTGGCGGTGGGTGCACAGACGCGCAAAACCTCCACTGCAAGGCAACGTACAACCCAAACCGTGAAAAGAAGTACTATAAAGAAGAAAACTTCTTCCGCAAAGGGGAAAAAGACCGTAACTAAGAAAGCATCCGGGAGTAAAACATCCATAAAAGGATTGCAGAACGAAAGTGCAAGGATAAAGAAACAGATAAAGCAGCATGAGCAGCGTCTGCGTTCGAACGAGCGTGACGTCAGGCAGCGCTTGCAGAACCTGATGGTCATCAACAACGAAATCGAGGACAATAGGAAGACAATAGACACCATACGCCGTGACATAACAACTCTCGACGGTAATATCATGATGTTTGGCAAACAGTTGGAAGAGCTTGAGGCAGAATTGGCAGACCGTAAGGACAAATATGTCAAGTCGATGCGTTATATGCACCGTAATAGCTCGATACAGAACCAGCTGATGTTTGTTTTCAGTGCCAAGAACTTTACACAGATGTACCGCCGTCTTCGTTTTACCCGCGAATATGCTGCCTATCAGCGTGCGCAGGGCGAGATGGTGAAGACAAAGCGCGAGGAGGTCACTGCCAAATACAACCAGCTTACTGCTGCGAAACGACAGAAAAGCGTGCTTTTGGACAAAGGGGAGCAGGAACGCCGCAATCTGGAGAACAGGCAGACTGAACAGAAGCAGATGGTCAGTACGTTACAGAAGCAGCAGAAGACAATACAACAGATTATCGAACAGCAACGCAAGAAGGATATAGCTCTCAACGAACAGATAGACAGGCTGATAGCCGAGGAGGTAGAGCGGGCCCGTGCCCGTGCGGAGGCTGAGGCCAGACGCAGGGCGGAAGCCGAAGCTGCCGCAAAACGACGCGCCGAGGAACAGGCCCGCAGACAGGTTGAGCGCCGGAGTACGGAAAGCACTACAGCGCAGAGGAAGACATCCGGGAAAAAGACTACGGGCAAGTCGTCCGAACGAGTGGAGACAACTTCACGCAAACCGTCAGGCGAGATTTTCCATATATCTTCGGAAGACAGACGCATCAGTGGTGGTTTTGAGAGCAACCGTGGCCGTCTGCCCATGCCTATAACGGGTGCTTACAGGATAGTGAGCCGTTTCGGACAGTACAATGTTGACGGGCTGCGCAATGTGCGTCTCGACAATAAAGGTATCAACATTGAGGGAAAGGCCGGTGCACAGGCCCGCAGTATATTCGACGGAGAGGTGAGCGCCGTGTTCAGTTTCGGAGGAATAACAGGTGTGATGGTGCGTCACGGCAGTTACATATCGGTATACTGCAATCTGTCGTCTGTCAGTGTCCATAAGGGTCAGAAAGTGACCACCCGTCAGATTCTCGGTACGGTAGGCCCCGACCATATACTCCAGTTCCAATTGCGCCGCGAGAAAGCCAAACTGAATCCCGAGGTATGGCTTGGGAAGAATTAAGAGTTAAGAATTAAGAGTTAAGAGGTTTGATTGGCACCGTGCAGAAGTAAAGTTGTATATACTCCGGTCTGTAATATATGAAGCTAATCATACCTCTTACTTCTTAATTCTTAACTCTTAGTTTCTTTATATCCATGCATTCTGCCGTTCTTTCACTGCGAGAGACTCGTTGAGCAGCCTTATAAATTCCTGCATGGATTTTTTGTGGTATGTGTCTTTCAGTGTGTGTACACATCCGCTCATTTCGTTGTCGGGAATGTCGAGTGGTATGGCTTTTACTCCGGTCTCGTTGTATATCGTGGCTTCGGCAAGAACGGATATGAACTTGCTTTGTCTGACGAGTTTCAACAACATGTTTGCTTCGTTAAGCTCAATCCTTACGCGGAATTTGTTGTATGGGGTCACTATCTGCTCGAAAGCGTTTCGCGCTTGCAGACCTTGTGAAGGTAGGGCGAGGTCATAGTTTTCGAGTTCGTTAACGGTAACCTTGTCTTTTGAAGCCAGCGGATGGTTCATTCCTACAATGGCCGACAGGTAGTTCTGGAACAGTATATGTGATTCCACGCCTTCCATGTGTTGTGTGGGTCTGAATGCCAGTACAAAGTCCACCTCACGTTCCCGGAGCAGTTCCATCAGTTCTGTCATTGGTTTGTATAAGATGTTCAGTCTGATTTTCGGGTACATCTTGACGAATGTGATGAGTGTCTCGGTGAGTATGGGGCTGAAGGAGTATGTCACGCCTATATTTAGTTTGCCTGTAGACAGACTGTTCAGGTCTTTTATTCTGATCTTGCACATTTCTGCCTCGTTCAGCGTCTGTTGCGCGTGCGGCAGCAGTTCGCTACCGGCTTCAGTAAGACTCACTTTGTGACTGCTTCTTGTAAGGAGTTCCGTGCCAAGTTCTGACTCGAGCTGTTTCACCTGTTGCGAGAGTGTGCTTTGTGTTACGCATAGTATTTTGGCAGCCTCCGAGAAGTTGAGCGTTTCCGCTACTTTGACGAAATATTTCAGTTGACGCAGTTCCATGATACATATATAATATAATTCATTGTGCAAAGATATATACAAAAAACTATCTTGTGGCTTGAAACGATGTTTTTTTGAATATGAATATAGGTGTGGTAGCCCCTATTACCATGCACAGAATGATGGACGTGCATGTGATGGCGTTGGTGGCAAACAGATAGAAATAAGAGTTGAATATGTCGTGTCCGTTTCTCAGTATGCACATGGCCAGTCCTCCGAAAGCCTTGTAGGCATATATACCCGGAATCATTGGCAACAGTGCCGGAAACAGGTAAGTCTCGGCGGGAGTCTTGGCCAGCGGTGACAGAAATACGGCGATAGTGCCGATGAGAAATGCCGCCAACAGAGTGGCTATGGTGATGTGCATATGCATTGTACTTCCGTTGGTAAGCATAAGCCGGAACGAATGTCCTGCGGCAGCTGTCAGCGCACAATATATATACGCCCTTTTCGGCGGCTTGCTGATGGATGCGAAACCGATAGCGGCTATTGCTGCGAATAATGCATCCTGAAAATATATATTCCACATAGTAATGTTGTATGGTGCGTGTTACTGTATTGTCTGTCAGTTCGGTTGGTTAGAACATTCCAACGTTCATAAGTAGCATTCCGCAGCAAAGGCCGGCAGAAAGGCATCCTGTGAGCACAATGGCGTCCATGAACCGGCAGAAGGCGCATATATAATGCCTGCATAGCATGTCACTGAACGAATTGAGGTATGGTATGCCCGGCACGAGATACAGCACGCTTGTAGCCATGGCTGTGGTCGGAGTGTCACCTATGGCAAACAGTATGTCTGTGGCTCCGAGAACTGACGATACGAACGAGCATATGAAAAATGCGAGACGGTTGTCGGTACCACGTCCGAGAAGAAATGTTTTCAATGAATATCCGGCCAGTGTGGCAGCCAGCACTGTGAGCATCGCCACTGCATCACCGCTGAACAGCCGGCAGAACGAGGCATTGGCCAAAGCCACAAGCACCGGTACGGTCCATTTGTCCTGTCTGTCGTCTTTTACAATCTTTCCCAACCGCTCTGCGGCTTGGTTGAAGTCGGTCTTTCCGTCGGCTACTTCCCAGCTCAGTTCACTCAGCCGGGTGTTGACATTGAAACTTATCGGTGAGCTTTTCACCGTGGATATTGCCGTCACTGCTTCATCGTTCCCCTTTTCCCATACCGATATCTGTACATGTCTTGGCATTATGACCATGCTTATTTCTTTGCCGTACGCTTCGGCAATGCGTTGTACGTTGTTTTCCAGCCGTATACAGGTGGCGCCGCAACCCAGCAGCAGTGCGCTGTATTCTGACAGGAACCGGCATAGTTCCTGTGGCGACGGGCTGCCGCATTTATAGACAGTAGTCGTCCTCATCGTCGTATTCGTCTGTTTCGCGTGGGTCACCCGGGACAAAAAACTCATCCCGCTCGCTTCCTATTTCAATGAAAGGATGTCTGCCTTTCATGCATATTCCGGCTGCACGTATGATGCGCACAATGATAATGAGTGCTGTCAGTCCTGCTATGCAGCTCCATGTCAATAATGGGTAGTTCATAACTGTTGTTGTTTTGATTTCGTGGTGCAAAGTAACGAAATTAAAACAACGGAAATCATAAACATCCAGTGATAGTTTCGATAGCGGTTATCAGGATATTTTTTAGTTGTCAGATAGGTTCAATATGATGACAATATCTCCACATATGTCCTGATGGCATTCTCAATCTCGCTCACACAGATGTATTCGTCTGCCGAGTGAGAGCGGGCGGAGTCGCCCGGTCCCAGTTTGAACGACGGGAACGGCATCAGGGCCTGATCGGAGAGAGTGGGCGAGCCGAAGGGCTTCATGCCCATGGCCGTCATCCGCCTTACGAGCGGATGGGAGGCGTCTATCCGCGACGAACCGAGACGGAACGAACGTGCATGCAATTCGCTCTTCACGTGGCTGCTGATGATGCCGAACAGTTCTTCGTTGGTGTACAGTTCGTTTGAACGCACGTCGATGACAAAGCGGCATTCATCGGGTATCACATTATGCTGTGTGCCTGCGCCGATTACCGTCACGCTCATCTTTACCGGTCCGAGCAATTTGCTGACACGGCTGAAACGATAGTCACGCAGCCAGAGAAGGTCGTCGAGAGCCTCGTATATTGCATTCACACCCTCGTTGCGGGCGGCGTGGCCTGAGCGGCCGTGTGATGTGGCGTCTATTACCATAAGCCCTTTCTCTGCAATGGCAGGCTGCATGCCTGTGGGTTCACCGACAATGGCCACGTCGATATGCGGCAGCAGCGGCAGCACACGGCTTATTCCGTCGCGTCCCGAAACCTCCTCTTCGGCCGATGAAAGGAATACCAGATTGTATGGCAAAAGTGATGACGGATTTGACGGGCTGATATTGTCAAGGCGATGTGGCTGTGTGTTCACAATATCCTCCTTGAGGGGATTACAGGGGTCTTCCAATATTCTGAACGCCTGCAACAAGGCCACCAGACCTCCGCCGCAGTCGTTGCTGCCAAGTCCGTACAGGCGGTCGTCTTCGACTACAGGGCCGAACGGGTCGCGTGTCCAAGTCCCCACCGGCTTCACAGTGTCAATGTGGGCGTTGAGCAGCAGTGTGGGCCGTGCAGCGTCGTAATCACGCCCCACGGCCCACACATTGTTCGCTTCGCGCCGGCTGTCAATGCCGTGCTCTTTCATAAATGCCTCCATCACGTCGGCTGCAGCCTTTTCGTCACGACTCACCGATGGTGTGGCTATCAGCCGGCTTAGCAGCCTTACGGCCTCGGCGGTATATTCTTTCAGTTCTGTCATGTTTATGGTTCTTGTCGCCTTGTTTACGGAGTGGTCATGCCCTTCTGTGCGGCATGTACGTACACCTCCGACAGAATCTTGGCTGTGGCTCCCGTGCAGCTTTTCACGAATCTGCCGGCTTTGTCTCCGGCTTTTTTCAGTACGTCATCGTTGTTGGTAAGGCGCGTCATCACGGTTTCAAAGTCGTCGTATGACGCAATCTCGAATCCTCCGCCTTTGGCGATGAGCCCCTGTGCCTCAATGAAGTTCTTGTTGTTGGGGCCGAATATCACGGGCATGCCCCATACGGCGGCCTCAAGCACGTTGTGTATTCCCACGCCGAAGCCTCCGCCCACGTATGCCACGTTGCCATAGCGGTAGATGCTCGACAGCAGCCCGAAGCAGTCGATTATCATGCAGTCGGCCTTGCGTGCCTCCTCCTCGGTAGTATTTGTGTATCGCACGGTCCTGTGTACGGCCTTGTGCATTATCTGTTGCAGATGGTCCTCTGCAATCACGTGTGGGGCAATAATCAGTTTCCAGTCGCGGTGTTCGTTGAAGAAGCGTATGAAAATGTCTTCGTCGGGCGCCCAACTCGAGCCGGCCACAAACACCTTTTTCCCATTGGCGAAAGCCTCTATCAGCGGCAGCTGTCTGGCTTGTTCCTTTATCTGAAGTACGCGGTCGAAGCGTGTGTCGCCGGTGATGGTCACGTTGTCGATGCCTATACCTCCGAGCAGTTGCTTGCTCTTCTCGTTCTGTACGTAGAAGTGGGTGAAGCAGTGCAGTACTTTCGAGTAGCTCCGCCCGTACCACTTGAAGAATATCTGGTCGTCCCTGAATATGCTGCTCACGCTGTACACCGGTATTTTGCGGTGCTTCAGTATGTGCAGATAGTTGTACCAGAACTCGTATTTGATGAAGAAAGCCATCACCGGCCTTACCATTCTCAGGAACCGGATGGCGTTAATAGGAGTGTCGAGCGGCAGATAGCATACCACGTCGGCGCCATCGTAGTTCTTTCGCACCTCATATCCGGATGGCGAGAAGAACGTCAGCAGTATCTTATATTCAGGGTGATCGCGGCGCAGACGCTCTATCAGCGGGCGTCCCTGTTCGAACTCTCCAAGCGATGCGGCGTGAAACCACACATAGCTGTCCGTGGGGTCCACCTTCTCCTTGAGCACGTCGAACGCCCGGCGTTCGCCCTGCCACATCTTTTTTACTTTCTTGTTGAACAGGCTTGCCACGGCCACGCCCAGCAGGTAAAAATATATAGCTATGTTATACACTTTATCTTTATGGTTCAGAGTTTAGAGTGATGAGTGAAGAGGTATGATTACCTTTATGTGGTTCAGAGTTTAGAGTGATGAGTGAAGAGGTATGATTACCTTTATATGGTTCAGAGTTTGGAGTGATGAGTGAAGAGGTATGATTACCTTTATGTGGTTCAGAGTGCAGAGTGATGAGTTTAGAGGTATGATTACCTTATATATGGTTCAGAGTTTAGAGTGATGGATGAAGAGGTATGATTACTCTTGTAAAGTGAATCAACAAAGGTAATCATACCTCTGCACTCCCAACTCTGCACTCTTCACTGAATTAAATGCACTCCAAAGCTTTCTTCATGCGCTTTATAGTCTCTTCCTTGCCCAAGAATGCCGATATGTCGAACATGCCCGGACCTTTGCCTTCGCCCACGAGCATCAGTCGCCATGCGTTCATGATGTTGCCCAGCTTGTAATCCTTTTCCTCAATCCACTGTTCCACAACGCGCTCCTGGTTTTCCATCGAGAAGTCGTCGATGCCTTCGAGCACCGCTATCAGCTCGGCCATCTGTGCGGGCGAGTCCTCTTTCCAACGCTTCTTGCGTGTCTTCTCGTCGTATGTCGAGGGCGCTTCAAAGAAGAACGAGCACAGCGGCCACAGCTCGCTGACAAAGCTCACGCGGTCTTTCATCATCCGTGTGACCTCGGTGATTCTTTCCGTCGTCTCGCCCGGTACGTGCTCGCGTACTATAGGAGCGAAGAGCGCTGCAATCTCTTCGGGAGTCTTTTTCAGTATGTACTCGTGGTTGAACCATATACACTTCTGATAGTCGAAGCGCGCACCGGCCTTGCTGCACTTGGTGATGTCGAACAGCGGTACCAGTTCGTCAAGACTGAAGAGTTCCTGTTCCGTGCCCGGATTCCATCCGAGCAGTGCGAGGAAATTGACTATGGCCTCGGGGAAATATCCGCTCTCGCGGTATCCCGACGACACTTCGCCCGTCTTCGGGTCGTGCCACTCGAGCGGGAATACGGGGAATCCCAGACGGTCGCCGTCGCGTTTCGACAGTTTGCCCTTTCCTTCGGGCTTGAGCAGCAGCGGCAGATGGGCGAAGCGCGGCATGGTGTCCTCCCATCCGAAAGCACGGTAGAGCAACACGTGGAGCGGTGCGCTGGGCAGCCACTCCTCACCGCGTATCACGTGGGTAATCTCCATCAGATGGTCGTCGACGATATTGGCCAGATGGTATGTGGGCAACTCGTCGGCACTCTTGTATAATACCTTGTCGTCAAGAATGTCGCTCATTATACGTACGTCACCGCGTATCAGGTCGTCCACATGTACGGCCACGCCCGGCTCTATCAGGAAACGTACCACATACTGGTTGCCTCCGGCGATGAGTGCCTCCACCTCTTCTTTGCTCATGGTCAGCGAGTTGCGCATCTGCATTCGTGTGCGGGCGTCATACTGGAAATTGTCTGTCTCCTTGCGTTTGGCCTCCAGTTCCTCGGGCGTGTCGAATGCGATGTATGCCTTGCCCGCATCGAGCAGCTGTTTCACGTAAGTCTTGTAGATGTCGCGGCGTTCGCTCTGTCGGTACGGGCCGTGATTGCCTCCGAAAGATACACCTTCGTCAAACTTGATGCCGAGCCATCTGAACGATTCGATTATGTATTCTTCGGCTCCGGGAACGAAACGGTTGGAGTCGGTGTCCTCAATGCGGAATACCAGATCGCCGCCGTGCTGACGGGCAAACAGATAGTTGTACAATGCGGTGCGTACTCCACCGATATGCAGGGCCCCCGTAGGGCTTGGTGCGAAGCGCACCCTTACTCTTCTTTCAGACATTGATATCGTTGCAATATAATAGGTGAGTAAATACTTTCTGCAAAAGTACGGTTTTTTTTTTATTTTTAACGCTTTTCCGTGAAAAATGTAAATCTCCGGTGTATAATTTGACTGTATTCGGACGGTTGGCGGCAGTTGTATATATGTTTGACAGGATAATCCTTGGATGTAGCCGGACGGGTGTTATGATGAATTGCCCATGTCGGAATATCGGTGTTACGGTGTTGCCAGTCTGATACAAGGCTCCCGTACTGTCGGTTCAGCGGCCTTGTACTGTCGGTTCAACGGCCTTGTACTGACAGTTCAACGGCCTTGTACTGCTAACGGGTTAAGTAATAGAGTTCGTTTATTGAGCATACTTTTCTATACAGAAAAAGCGCTAATTTTGTTCACTTACTTAATCCGATAAAATTTATGGCAACAGTAAGAACCAAATTTCGTGCATCCTCTTCCGAAACGAAAGAGGGCACATTGTTCTATCAAGTGATTCACAACCGGGTGGCCAGGCAGATCAATGCCGGTTATAGACTGTATCCTGAGGAATGGGATGCGGAAAATGGGAAAATCGTTTTTCCTTCCGGAATAGAGGAGACGCGCCGCGACTATCTTGTCACATTAATAAATAATGTACAGGAAGACACGAAGCGACTGAAAAGCGTCATCTCACATCTTGAATGTACGGGCAATCGTTATACGGCAGAAGATGTGGTGGCTGCATATCTGATGCCGGCAGACAACAGTTGTTTTATATCCTTTGCCCGAAATCTTGTAGACCGGTTGGCGAAAATAGGCAAACGATGTACGGCAGAGACATACACTACCGCCATCAATAGTTTTCTGAGGTTCAGGAACAGCCGTGACGTCTCTTGGGATGACATGGACTCTGACCTTATGACGGCATACGAAACATATCTCAAGTCGGTCGGCATCTGTCCTAACAGCATTTCCTTTTATATGCGCAATCTGCGGGCTATTTACAACCGTGCCGTAGAGAAGGAACTGACTGTGCAGCGTTTTCCGTTTAAACATGTGTATACCGGAATCGATAAGACGACAAAGCGAGCCGTACCACTGAATGTTATCCGGCAGATACGGAATATGGATTTGAGCTTTTGTCCGATGATGGATTATTCGAGAGATGTGTTCATGTTCTCGTTTTATACGCGCGGCATGTCATTTGTGGATATGGCGTTTCTGAAAAAGAAGGACTTGCAGAACGGTATACTGTCCTACCGGAGACATAAGACCAATATGCGGCTGTTCATCAAATGGGAGAAACCCATGCAGGACATTGTCGACAAGTACGACACCACCGGCTCGCCTTATCTGCTGCCCATCATCAAGAATAACGGTAAGGATGAAAGACGGCAGTACAAGAGCGAGGCGCATCTAATAAATACCTACTTGAAGAGAATCGGCGAACGGCTGGGACTGCCCATTCCGCTGACGACATATGTGGCGCGCCACGGTTGGGCAAGCATCGCAAAAAGTAAGAATATTCCTATTGCAACAATCAGCGAGGCAATGGGACACGATTCGGAAATGACCACACGTATCTATCTTGCCTCTTTGGATACTTCGGTTGTAGACAAGGCAAACAGTATTATCTTGAAATCATTGTAAAATCTAAAACGGTTGGTGATAGAATGTATTTCTCTCCGTAAGAGAAGTATTAGAGTGCAAAATTACTTAATATTATTGAATATAGATGTAAGAAAACTCTAAAAACTTGCATTTTTTTTTTTTTTTAATATTTGAGTGCAGAATGTTGAGCAAATCTCATTTATAAGTTAGTCAACAGAATTAAACTACATTATTGTTTGGACATAGGATGAACGCGCCCCGCCGGGTAGGGTGTCCAAAACTTGTCGTTCATTTCTGAAATCATAGTCAAAATATATTAAGTCAGTCATAGCATTAAACTAGAACGCGCCCCGCCGGGGCAACGAGCACACAGCCCGGGGCAGAGCGTAGCGGCACCCCGGGAATATAACATCGACGTCCCCGCGCCCTGCAAGGGCAAAAGCATAAAAATATATGGGATATAGAAATTGTAAATATCTGATAATTAACGCTTTTGCCCTTGCAGGGCGCATATGTGCAATCGTATTGTTCCCGGGGTGCCGCTACGCTCTGCCCCGGGCTGTGTGCTCGTTGCCCCGGCGGGGCGCGTTCTTTCTATGTCCGGACGATTATGTTGTTTTTAATTTTGTTGACTAACTTAACTAATTTGTTTTCTCCCTTTGCTTGATCTGTTTCAATTCGCGTTTCCCTTATTACTTCTCTTACGGAGAAAACCGGTTACTTCTCTTACGGAGAGAAGTGATAAAAGAGATAAAATTACAAATATGACAGATATGGAAAATAGGATAATGAAACGGAATCTTTTATTTTTGGCAATGGTCTTTGCCGGTGCGGTTCAACGCGTCTGTGGACAAGATGTTGCGATAAAAACCAATCTGCTCTCCGATGCGGTCTTAAGCCCTAATGTTGGTGCTGAAATAGGATTGGCACCGAAGTGGACGGCTGGTGTCGTGGGACAGTTCAACGGATGGACCCTTTCGCACAACAGACGTTGGAAACACTGGTCGGTACAGCCGGGCGTAAGATATTGGCTGTGCGACCGGTTCGGAGGGCATTTCTTTGGCGCCCATTTGCATGGGGGTCAGTTCAATATCGGTGGTTTCGACGGCAGACTCAACATGTTGGGAACGGATGCCCGTAAACTGAAGAAATCGCGCTTTCAAGGTTGGTTTGCCGGTGCGGGTGTATCCTATGGCTATGCTTTGGTGCTTGGCCGCCATTGGAATATGGAGGGCGAAATCGGCATAGGCTATTCCTATACCCGTTATGACCGGTTCCGGTGTGCGGGATGCGGGAAAAAGGTGGAGACGGACCGGCCGCATCATTATGTGGGACCCACTAAGGCGGCCGTAAACTTGGTTTATCTATTCTAAAATTGCAACAAAGATGAAAAGGACTATATTCATACTGGCGGCCATGCTGGGCATGTTAAATGTGCCGGAGGCGGTGGCCCAACATACAAAAAGTATCATACCCGGTGTCTCCATCGACAATTTCGATATGAGCCGCAACGGTAAATATCTCACCGTTGAGATGGGCATCGATATGGCCGGACTTGACGTCAATTCCAATCGTGCCGTGCTGCTTACACCGCGGTTGGTCAACGGGACCGACTCGCTGGACCTGCCGTCGGTGGGTGTCTATGGACGCCGCCGGTATTATTATTATGTACGTAACGGTATGAACACCATCTCGGGCGATTCGGAACAGGCTTTCCGGGTGTCGGAAAAACCGGAACGGCTGGCGTACAACAGCCCCATCATCTACGAGGACTGGATGAACGGTGCCACGCTGAAGTTTCACCGTAGTGACTGGGGATGCTGCCAGGAGATACTTGCAGAATACGAAGGCATACTGGGACGCCATGACGAGGCTTTCTTCCCGGATCTGATATTTGTGCAGCCCGCGGCGGAAATCGTAAAAAGCCGCTCGTTGTCAGGCTCGGCTTTCATTGACTTCCCTGTAGACCAGACGGTAATCTATCCCGATTACCGCCGCAATATGCACGAACTTGCCAAAATAGAGGCTACCATCGACTCCGTGCGCAATGATGAGGATGTCACCATCACTTCCGTATGGCTCAAGGGCTTTGCCTCGCCGGAGAGCCCGTATAGACACAACACCGACCTTTCCATCGGACGTACAGCCGCCCTTAAAAAGCATATAAAGCGGCTGTACCATTTTGCCGACAGCATAATCCGGACCGATTACGAACCGGAGAATTGGGAGGGACTGCGACGCTACGTGGAGAAATCCAACATAGACCACCGCACGGAGATTCTTGCGTTGATAGACAGCGATATGGAACCGGATGCCAAGGAGGCGAAGATAAAGCGTCTTTACCCTGCCGACTACCGCTTCCTGCTGCAAAACTGCTATCCGGCACTTCGGCGCACAGACTACCGTATAGACTATACCATACGCAAGTTCAACCGGGTGGAGGAAATAAGGCGCATCATGGCGGAACGTCCGCAGAACCTGAGCCTGAACGAGTTTTATCTTGTGGCAGGTTCATACGAAGAGGGCACCAAAGAATTTACCGAAGTGTATGAGACGGCGGTGCGCATGTTCCCAAACGATACGGTGGCCAATCTCAATGCCGCCAATGCCGCCATCCGCAGGGATGACTTCAGGACGGCACGCAAATATCTTGACAAGGCGGGCAATTCGGCTGAAGCCCATTATGCGCGCGCCTCACTGGCCATACGCGAAGAAGACTATGAGGCCGCACGCATCTGCCTGAACAAGGCTAAAGAGATAGGGTTGGAGCAGGCTGCGCTTGTCTTGGAGGATTTGGACAACGGACGCAGGAAATGACGTAGTGAGAAATAAATACAATACTAATTTTTAATTTAAACAACATGAGATTTAAAACTTTATTTATGTCAATGTGCGTCGGAACGGCGCTTGTTGGCTGTTCGAGCGACGATGCGGTTGTCGATGGTGGCGACAACAAAGGTATCGCAAGCGAGACACAGTATCTTACTGTGAATCTTGTAACCAATTCTACCAACGGCACCCGTGCAGCAGGCGACCTGACTGAAGACGACCCGAACAATGCAAAGTATGAGGAGGGACTGGCCAATGAGAACGAAGTGAAGAAGGTGCGCTTCTATTTCTTCGATGCAAGCGGCAATCCGGCAGCAGTGAGAAAGACAACCGACGGTTTTTCCAACTATCTGGACTGGAACAAGAATATATCTGATGAGGGCTCAGATATGCCTAATGTAGAAAAGGTTCTCAGTGCCACATTGGTTCTACAGTCCCCTTTAGGAGATAATACAACCGAGACGACCCAGCTCGTTGCCATTGTCAATCCGGAAGGTGATGCAAACGATAAACTTTCACTTGCCTCTTTGGCTGAGATAACCGGCAACTATGGAGATGTCAGCAATGGATTTGTGATGAGCAACTCCACCTATTATATGGCGGCGGGTGATGTCAAGAACAAGAAAATGACAGTCAGCGTGGAGGGCAAGGTTAAAGCGACTTCCGGTGAGGCACTTAACGACCCTGTGCAGATCTATGTAGAGCGTACGATGGCCAAGGTCCGCCTAAACAGCGGCCTTACAGCTGTAAAAGAAATTGAAGGTGTGAAAATCTATTCGACTGCTAAAGGCGAAGAAAAGCAGACGTTTACGGAAATGACAGGAGGTGAGTCTGTGGAGAAGGAGATATTTGTGAAGTTCCTCGGCTGGAACACCACCGCCGTTGCCGACAAGTCACGGCTTGTAAAGGAGATCAGCACTAAGTGGCCCGCAAACCTGTTAGGTGAAAACATGCCTTGGAACTGGTCCGAATTCTCACGTTCTTTCTGGGCTGTCAATGCTTCCGGTGTTGCTTACCAGTATGGCGCATTCCAGAACGGATCTGCTGACGACAATAAATTCCAGGCTCAGGCCATGACCAAATTCGATAAGTCGCAGTGGGTATATATCAATGAGAATGCAACCGATGTGGCAAACATGGATGACGGTAAAGATCCTACAACACCTACCAAGGTTATTATATCGGCACAGCTCGTAGATGAGAATGGCAACCCGATTGATATTGCAGAGTATGGTGACACCCGGACAACAGTTTCCGAACTCAAAAAACTGTATGCCGACAACTGCGGTCTTTACAGAAAGACCGTAACGGGTGAAGGCGCCGATGCTGTAACGACATTTACAAAGATAGAGCCAAAAGATATTACTTTCAAGACAATCAGTGATTTGGACAACGACAATCACAAACCCGACATTAATAAAGCAGGCCGCTACAAGGTGTACGCCCAGCTCACAACCGATGCCGAAAAAACAGAATGGTATCCAAGCAACAATAAGGATGCGGTGGCATTGTCTACGGCAGATGCCAATGGCTCGTTGAAGGCTCTCGGCACAGCCAAGGTATGGAGCGAAGGCCGGACCTACTATTACTTCGACATCAAGCATCTCGGTAACAAAAAGAACGGTGTAGTACGTAACCATATCTATGACGCCAACATCACTGCGCTGACAGGTCTTGGCACTCCGGTCTATAATCCTGACGAGATTATCTATCCTGAGAAGCCGGAAGACGATGACAACTCTTTCATTGCAGCCCAAATCAACATCCTCTCTTGGCGTGTTGTAGCAAACGACGTGACTCTCGACTGGTAATTCAGATTGCTGACAGTGCAAAAATAATGATTCATACTTGCGGGGAGGCATATTCCGGAGTGAAATCCTCCCCGTTTTCACTTATTTCACAGAACAGGCACTTCCGCATCGGTGCAAGGAGAGATGCGGTTCAGGAAACACCCTGTCTGTAAGGCGTTTCCCACTTGAAATGGAAATTCATACTCCGGCATTGGCCGGATACGATTATATACGGTGAACAAAGAAGATTGACATGAATATATCGGCTTGTATCAGAAATGTCTGGCTTGTGGCGGCTGCAGTTTTGCTGTTCCCGCTTGCTGCCTGCGATGGAGTGGTTTATGACGAGGAAGGCGACTGCTCGGTGTATTACCGGCTCAAGTTCCGCTACGACATGAACCTGAAGTGGGCGGACGCTTTCGCCAATGAAGTGTCGTCGGTACATCTGTATGCCTTCGACCCGTCGGGCATACTGGTATGGCAGCAGGAGGAGCGGGTCGACCCGTCGGTGGCGGGTGACTATTACATGTCGCTCGATCTGCCCGCAGGCGACTATCGGCTCTTGGCGTGGTGCGGTCTGCGCAACGACGGTGTCCGCGCAGAATCTTTCTCTGTGCCCGAAGCCCGTATCGGCGAGACGCGGATCGAGCAGCTGCAGTGTGCATTGGACCGCAAGCGCGACGAGGCCGGTGCCTACAGCGATGAAAGTCTGTATCGGCTGTTCCACGGAGCGATGGACGTGTCGCTGCCCGCCAACGAGGACGGAGGCAGCTATGATTACACCATGTATCTGACCAAGAACACCAACCATATACGCGTCATATTGCAGCATCTTTCAGGTGTGGATGTCGATGTCAATCAGTTTTCTTTCCGCATAGACGATGAGAATGGGTTGATGGCCCATGACAACGAGCTGGTGCCTGACGAGAACATCACATATCGCCCGTGGAAAACGCAGAGCGGTGAGGCTGGTGTGGGCAAGGTGGACACCCGTGCCGTCGTCAGTGTCAGGGGAGCCATAGCTGACCTTACCGTGGGGCGTATGATGGAGTCGCACCGTAAGGATATGGTGCTGACCGTAACCGGCCGCGACGGGCATACGGTGGCCCGCATACCGGTGATTGACTATGCCTTGTTGGCAAAGGACTATTACGAGGAGGAGTACAGACATCCGATGAGCGACCAGGAGTTTCTCGACCGTGAGGACGACTATGTGATGACCTTGTTCCTTGACGAGAACAACGAGTGGCTCAGCAGTCAGATATTGATTCACTCCTGGATGGTGGTGTTGGACGACGTCAATCTTTAACAATCGGCAATAAGCATTGGACAGATGAGACCTAACATTATACAAAGCATTGTGGTTTGCCTGGCTACATTGGCACTGTCTTTTATGATGGTGGCGTGCAGCGGTCAGGATGGGGCTTCGTCTGACGACTCTACGAGAGGAGTTCTGTATCTGAACATTGCTTCAATGAAGCAGACAAGAGCGGCGGTTCAGTCCGAGAATGAGGAGATGCACAGCCTGCGTGTAGTTGTTCTGCGTCAGAACGGGACGGTGGAACACAACCGCTTCTATGCCTTGGAGGGCGCACGGGAGGAATTCGGCGTATTGCTCAATGTAGCGCCCGACGAGACAAAGAAGATATTTCTATTTGCCAACGAGGAAAGCGTGGCCGTGGTTGAGGGTGTTCAGGACGATAGGCGGTCGCTGACCCGCTTCTTCGAATCCTATACGGCGGGATCGTCTGGCTTTGAGGACGCTGTGACCGGTCTCTATTTCGCTCCCGACTATTCGGACGGCAAGCCTATTCCGATGTCATCGATGTACGAGATAGCGGTTCCGGCCCGCGGTGTGGTCAGACAGACGCTATATGTGGTGCGTGTGGCCACCAAGTTCACCGTGAACTTCAACAACTGGCGTCAGGGCGAGGATGTGACCGTAAGCAGCTTCTCCATATCCGGCCATGCCGACAGGAACTTTCTGATGGCGCATGTCAACGACAGCGAACAAAACCGCCTGCTCTTCAAAGGGAAAACTTGGATAGAGTGGCTGAAGGAGGTATCCGACGCCTCGTCCGAGAACGACTCTTACGCCACCACCGAGGCCGCCGGCTGGTTGAAGGACTACGACCTGCCGGAACAGGCAAACAGCGGATTGACCTATACGCATGGGACGGTGACGGTAGGACGGCCGCATGTTGATATAGACTACCCTGACAACTCAAGACCCGGTGTGGCGGATGAGACTCCCGTCTTCTACCTGCCTGAGAGTATGAACCTCAAGGCCGGAGAAGCGGCGCACGGCGAACAGGAGTACACTATGACAATCAATATAGCCGGAAAGAAAGACCCGTTCGTCTGTCCGCTGCCAAATCTGAAATCCCTTTTCCGCAACACGAGTGTGGTGGTGGATGTATCGATGAATAACAGGGAAATCGTAGTGGATGTCATTCCATACGGCGAGGTGAAGCTTGATCCGGTTTTTGGATTGGATGTAGAAAAGAACAAAGAGAAGAATTAGTATGAAGCATTTTGTACGGTTTATGATAGTCTCCCTGATGGCGCTTGCCGCAGCAGGTTGTCATGATGACCTTATGATGGGAGAATCCTACGGTGACGGCAGGGCGATGGTTACAGCCACGGTAGACTTCAAACCCATGTCTTCGGCACTTACCCGGACACGGGCCGCCGGGAATGCCTTGAAAGGTATAGGAAGCCTGTATGTGTTGTTGTATGACGGTAATACGAGACAACTGAAAAAGAGCTGGAAGATAGAAGAATATACCGTGTCGGATGAAGTCCGCAAGGACAGTGCCCCGGAATACAAGAGGCCGAATGCTGAAACAACCACTAAACGTGCCGTATTCAAGCTGCCGGAGGATATAGACTTCGGTGAGTATTATATGTATGCTGTGGCCAACATCCCAGACTTGCTTGTAAATGCGGAATATTCCGGAGCCATACAGACTGTGGACGGACTGAAGGGCATTGTCCTTACATGGGATAACGACAATGTGTCGGCCAATGGCCAGATGATAGGTTACTTCACTAAGAAAGACTCCAGGCAGGACGAGGACCAGCCGCTTGTTGTCAACAGCAGCACGCTGGGCCTGCATGCCTGGCTGCGTCGTGCAGCGTCGAAAGTGACGGTGGCTTTTGATGCCACCGGTCTTAAAGACGGTATCCGAATATATCTTAAATCGGTGAAAATAAAACATATCCCCAAGACATGCTATCTGGGTCGCGGAAACACGCCCGGGTATACATCGGAAACGTTTAAGGATAAGAACGGAAAGACTCCGGCGGAAGAACTTCTCGAAAACGGAGAAGTGTACTACTATAACGGAAAACCCGGTGATCCTGACAATCAGGATTTCGAATCATGGCCGTACGTTTCGCGTGGCAAATCCGTATATGGCCTTATGCCGGACGGCCAGCCCTTGCCCGAGTCTCCGGAGATAGCCGATTTTCATACGGAAGACACACCGGCCCTCTATTTCTATGAAAACCTGCAGGGAGACGAAAGCACCAAACCCGGGATTAAAGACAAACGGCAGGACGCCGACGAAGATGGCAGACTCGATGCCGGCGGATTGCCCGGGGACACTACTTATATCCTGAAGGATGGGGTCGAGTTCGGGACATATATAGAGGTCGAGGGCTACTACGACGCGCGTCTGAGCGACCGTCCCGGTGAAGGTAAGATTATCTATCGTTTCATGCTCGGCAGGGATGTTTACAAAGACTACAATGCCGAACGCAATATCCACTATAAGCTGACGCTCAGGTTTAACGGTTATGCAAACGATGTCGACTGGCACATAGAGTATAAAGAGGACAAGGAAATAATCATTCCCAACCCTTATTACATTTCCTATCTTTACAACCAGTCTGCCTCGCTTCCTATCACACTCAGAGGAAGCGGTTATGAAAATGTAAAGATGGAAATACGTATAATCGAAAACCATTGGTGGCCCACATTGGAAGAAGGTGATGGCTATGAGTTTGCAGATACGACAAAAGTCTATCCTGTAGGGCGTGTGCGTGAGGCCGTGTGGAATGGTTTCCTGTCGCTTTCTTATGATGGCAGAAAGATTATTGGAGACGACAAGCATTACCTGAATAATAAGGACTGGAACGAAGAAGAATGGAATCGTGTTTCCGGAAATGGAAAGCGGACGTTCGACGACTTGACGATTGGTTCCCACGGCAGCTACTCGGTGGTGGCGGCTGAGAATGGCACCCGAAATCTGAAAATGCCGTTTTATACGCGCCCTAAGCAGATGATTCCAACCAGCGGCTATACCGGAAACAATGTTTATGTGGCTTATCCCCGTGAGGCGAAGCTGGAAGTGAAGCTGGTGGATAAGAATAACGGACAGGTGCTGTTGGACAGCAAGGGCAAGGACCTGATTGATACGATATCTATCATTCAGGTGCGCAGATGTGTAAATCCTAAAGGCGTATGGCGAAGTTGGGATAACACGAAAAGTTTTCATGTCGTAATGAAAATTCTTCCCAACGAAGGTGCGGATGAATTCGAGACATACGACTCTAAAGGCCCTTGGCGTGCAAAAGTTGAAATAGACCAAGACCATATGATCAGGCTCAGGGAGGCCGATAATGACGGTTATGTCCACGGAACCATCGACACTCCGATGGATTTTCATATCGATTTCACCGGTCGGTGTCAGGACGCCAACACAGTACGTTCGGCCATTGTTTTGGTTGAATACAACAATTACACCTGCCATCATCGTATATTTGTACGTCAGGGTTATGCGCCGCTGTCTCTGAATGACAGGAAAATAAAATGGCACTCTTTCAATTTGTATAGTTCCACGGAAGAGACCAAGTCGCCGGTAGAGGAAGGCTCGCTTTTCAAATACGGAAACCTGGATGATGCGATTCTTGCCGAAAACAACAAGAAGTACGGCTTTCAGATTCCGGTGGGTTCGGAGCCGCTCGACCTGGCCGGCGGCGGGTCAAAGGCATGGGGCACTATAAAAGGCGGAGAGGGAGATTTTCCGGACGGATTCTCCAAACACGAGATAAGCGTGGCCGATGTTGTCAATCCGGGTGGAAGCAAAGTTAAGGTCCGTGTGGCATCTCAGGCTGATTATGAAAACTTGCGTAATGGAGAAAACAGGGAATTTGGCTACGGCGTGCTTTATGGTGACAGTGCCACGGAAACTTTGGACAAGGTCAGTGAGGTATACGGATATTATAGGGATGGAGATGCGAGGTTCGGAATGCGTGGATGCTTCGTGTATAATAAAACCAATGGCAAGAATCTGTTCTTCCCTATAGGTGCATCCGGATACGGCAGACGTAGAACAGACAAGTCATGGTATGGTTCCGGAGTATATCTTCCCGGTGCGCTGCAATATGCGTGGCGCAGCAAGAGGTATTCTGATTACAACGACGGATGGGGGACACTCCAGTACAGACCATTGTTTGAGAACGTGTATATCGGCCCCGGTGCAGTTTACTGGGTTAATAAGTATGATGGCAGTAAATCATATCTTGATATCAATTATTTTACCCTGGACTTTAGTCTTGGAGCAAATGAACCGTTAAACGGCACCACCAGTTCCGCATGTTTTATCCGGTGTGTTGAAGACGTGGAATAATGCGGGTTGTCGGGAATGGTGTGCTTTGGATGAACGTGCTCTGAATGAACGTGCTCTGAATGAACGCACCATAAATGGATGCGCCCCGCAGGGGCAACAAGCACATAGCCCGGGGCAGAGCGTAGCGGCACCCCGGGTATTATGTCCAATTACTCATTCGCCCTGAAAGGGCAAAAGCGTTAATTATCAAACACTTGCAATTTTTATATCCATATGTTTTTATGCTTTTGCCCTTTCAGGGCGCGGGGATTGACGATGTATGATTCCCGGGGTGCCGCTACGCTCTGCCCCGGGCTATGTGCTTGTTGCCCCGTTGGGGCGCATCTGTCCGAGGCGCATCCATCCGGGGCACGGTGGTACAAAGTTACGTATTACAGTATGTTCATCCTGTATCCAGAGGATAATGTAGTTTAATTTTGTTGACCAACTTAATATTTGTAGTTTTCCTCTAAATAAAAATCATTTTTTTCATCATATCGGTGTATAATCTTGCGATTTTATTGAATATTTCCTCTAAATAAAAATCATTTTCGTCATCATACTAGTGTATCATCTCGCGATTTTATTGAACATTTATTACCTTTTTAAGGCTTTTTCATTGCTGTAATATAGGTGAGCCCGTTTGTGTAGTGCCGGAATCATAATATCTGAACGTTAAAGAATGTTATTCCGGGGGGTAAAAACATAAATTGTATAAAATCATTATCTTTGCAAATGGAAATGACAAGCCGATATTTGGGGCATTGCCATATGGAACAGGTGATGACCAAAGCGAACAACCGTTTTTATGACTTGTAAAATAGGTCACAACCGGTATCAGCCATAACCCAAGAGACGTATAAAATCCGATAAAGCGGAATATATGACAAATATATAAATCTTTAAATCTATCTGACAATCATGCGATCGAACATCATCATTCTTATGACAAGAGGAATATTCAGCCTGCTGACCGCGGTGCTTATGCTGTGTGCCTGCCACAGGCCGCAGCCGGTATCTCCCGACGACGAGACCCGGCTCTACGACAAGGTCATGACGCTTGGGGCCGAAGGCCGGTACAAGGAGGCAATAGCGGCAGCCGACTCAATCAATGCACTCAACATAGGCGACTCGCTCAGGGCCTACATAATGCTGGAGCGAATGCTGGCATTCGGCAATATGGGCGAGATCGGTCGGGCGATGGAATACAGTGACACTGTGATAGGCTTCGGACGGAAGCACGGCATAAGCGAAGTGACAATCAATGCACTGGCGTCAAAAGGTGTGTTCTATCGTCGCTATAGCAAGGCTGACTCGGCACTGATGTTCTACCGCGAGGCCCTGAATATGGCCACCGACGAGAAGAATCTCGAATACGAGCAGTACATCAGCGACCTGCTGTCGATACTCTATAGCGAGACTTCTCGTACGGAGGAGGCACTTCATTTCTCGAAGCGTTCTTTCGACATTGCCTGCGAAATGCGGGACACAACAGCCATGGTGTCGGCCATAGCCACCATAGGTAACATCTACACGAGAGAACATCAATACCGGAAGGCTCTTGACGTGCAGATGCCCTACATGCCGATGGTGAGGGGCATTGCGGCGGGAGGCTATGTGATGAAGTTCCTTACACCAGTGATCAAGGCCTATCTGGCTCTTGACAAGACCGACTCGGTAAGGTATTACATGAAAATGGCCGAGCCGTTTATCGCCCAATTCCCCGAAAACCACCAGACAGCGGTGGTGATGCTCAACGCCAAGGCCGAACTGCTCGGCAAGGAAAAGCGCTACCGTGAGCAGCTGGAGATATACAACCGCATCGATTCGCTTGGCACTCACGGCAAGACCAAAGACATGTTGCTGCTCGAACGTGCCGAATGCTACGACAATCTCGGCGACGGTCACCGTGCATACACAATGATGAAACAGGCGTATGCGGCAGTCGACTCTATAAGGAAAAGCGGGGTGGAGGACGAAATGAGCGACCTGTCGGTAAGATATGGCACCCTGCAGAAAGAACTGGAGATCGAAAGGCTCGGAAAGGAGCGGCTCGTATGGATAGCCGTGTCGGCTGTTCTGGCAATTCTCGTCATATCGGTGACGGCGTTGCTGAGATACAAGAAAGAGAAGATGAGGCAGAAAGCCGAACTCGAGAAAAGGGAGGTGTACATACGCGGCCTTGAAAGCGAACGCGAGCGCATAGCGAGGGAACTGCACGACGGCATATGCAACGAGATGGCCGCCATGACATTCGCATTGGCCGACGACGAAGAGGCATTGGCACAGATAAACACACTGACGGTCAAGGTGCGGCAGCTGTCGCACGAGTTGATGCCGCCGCAGTTCAAGGACGGCAACATATGCCAGCTGCTGATGAATTATGTGATGATGATGAACGCCACTCATCCCGAAACGGACATCACCATAACCGACGAGGGGTGCTATGACTGGACTACGTTGCCGTCAGAACACGGATTCGAACTTTACCGCATGATGCAGGAGGCGGTGGGCAACGCGCTCAAGCATGCCCGGCCGGGCTACATTGCCGTGACACTCGGCGGTGACGCTGCCGGCCGCTACAGCATGACAATAGAGAACGACGGCATTATAACCGACGGCACGGCCGGTCCGCGCGAAGGAACCGGCATAGGCAGGCAGACACTGCAGGCACGGGCCGCCAACATCGGGGCTACGATAAGCATCGGGGCCGACGGAGATATATACAGAATAACAATACAACATTAATAATCAGTACAAGGAAATGAAGAAGATACTTGTTGTCGACGACCATCCCATAGTGCTTAAAGGCATTGTCTCTATGCTTGCAGACAATGGCTACAGCGTACTTACGGCGACCAGCCGCGAACAGGCGGCCACATTGTTCGGCCATGTCAGTGACATAAGCCTCATGGTCTGCGACCTGTCGCTCCCCACTACAACCGATGGAATAAGGCTTATAGAGCATGTTCGTAGCATTCTGCCGCACGTGCCGGTAATAGTGTTCACCATGCACGACGAACTGTGGAACATAAGGACCATTATGGACATCGGGGCCGAAGGGATAGTGCTGAAAGGTGAAAATCCCAATGAACTGCTCCTCGCGATAAGAGACGTGCTTGACGGGAACACACATATCAGTCCGAAATTCAAGAAGATGAGCAATGAGGTAATGGCATCGACCGGTATTCTCAGCAAGAAGGAGATAGAGATAATAAAGGAAATATCGTCGGGCTGCAAAAGCCGTGAGATAGCCGAGAAAATGTGCATAAGCGAGAAGACCATCGAATTCCACCGCCGTTCCATATTGCACAAGCTCGGTTCAAAGACAATAGCCGAGGCCACCAAGCGTGCCATAGAGATGGGCATACTGGCGTAAGTCGGTTCTTTCTTACCGGGAATATTCTGGTTCTATAACATTTGGCATGTTTCATAAAAATTAGGGAAAACCCTAATAAAACACCTGGGGTTTTCCCTAATTTCTTGTTTCTCACTGCAAATAGTTCGTAATAACATTTGTTTGAAATTGTGAAAAGTACTAAATTTGTAAGAAGAAATCGGCTGCCGTTTTACTGATTCGGCCCATAAAAGTGATAAGGCATAATCTTAAAATCAATCTACAATGATACATGTCAGTTTCATATAACGTCAGGGAGTAATCCCGTTTTTGTCCGGGATATTATCATTGGTATTAAATATACAAACGGTCTGTTTGCCATGATAATTGGCAAAATTAGTGCGCTAACCGTTTTACAATATGTAAACAACATTAATGTAAAGCTCATAGGCGGAACTAAGTACGCACTAAATTAGTTCCGACAACGGGTTATTTAAAATTATTGTGTGATGAAAATGAATTTAAAGATGTTGATTTTCGCGGTATGTGCATTGTTTTCGGTAGCAGGACATGCCCAGGAAGAATCGGCCGGCAAGCCGAATGTGTTTATCGACTATTTCTATCGCCCGACATCGGTGCCGTTCCCTTGGGTTGAGAATCTTCGTAATTGCGTCATAGAGGGAATCAATGCGACAGGACGTGTCTATCTTATTGATGTTGACTCCAAGGCTGCGTTGAAGTTGGAGGCAGAGCGCCGTACAGATGAGAATGTGACCGACGGAGGTGACATGGAGCGTTTGAAAGTCATGACCACTGAAGGCGCTAACTTTCTCATTCAGGGATATGTCACCTCGATGGCAACCGAGAAGAAAAAGCTCGATGACGGCACTGTCTATTACGGTGCGACTTGTGCATACACATTGAAAGTGATCAATCCGTCAAACGGTAAGCTGGTTACCACGAAGACCTTCAAGCATGGTGACGGAATTATCAATCTTGCAACAGGTAATACGGAAGATGAGGCAATAGCAAAAGTTTGTCGTCAGGCTATTAAGGCTGTTCGCAAATTGGTTGATGATGCTTTCAAGATTCAAGGAAAGATTCTTGAAATCAGCGAGACGAAGAAAGATGAGGCTAAGGAAGTTTACATCAGCATCGGTTCTGACCATGGAGTTGGTGCCGGTACGTATTTTGAGGCTTGTCTTGAGCGCACTATTCAAGAACATAAGTCTTTTAAGTTGATTGGCGAACTCAAGGTGAAAAATGTTGAAAGCGAGAATTTGACTTTGTGCGAGGTAAAGAAAGGCGGCAAAGAGATTAAAGCCGCTATTGATGGGGGACAGACTGTCATTGTAAGGACAAAAAACAAAGGTGGAGGACTCCTTGACAAGGCTGCGAAAGCCGCCAATAGCTTATAATATAATGTAACGTTATGAACAGATTTGTATTACTGTTGACATTCATGATGGTTCTGTGCGCAGATTTACGCGCGCAGAACTATTCAACCGATGTGACTCTTGTTGAAGAAAGCGGCAACACCGTGACTCTTGAAGCGACGGCCGTTGCCGAAAAGAAAAAGGACGCAAGCCTGCTTGCGGCAAAGTCGGCATTCCACACCTTGTTCCATGCCGGTGTTGACGGGCTGAAGAACGGTGTCCCCATGGTATCAGTGGAACGTAAGGACTATGACTACAGATTTTTCAACGAATCGCGCTACATCAGTTATATATCCGGAGAAATAAACAATATTGACGACGAGAAGATAGGAGGCAAATACAGGGTGAAAGTGAGGGTCTCCATACAGCTCAAATCGCTTGTTGCCGACCTTGAGAAAAACAAGATGGCCTTGAATCCGGGCTGGTCAGATTCAAAAGCCGTAAAGGCCACAGCGGCCCTCAACCCCACAATTGTGGTTGTGCCTTATGTGAGAGGAGAGAATACAGACTTTGCGGCAATGCGCAATGAGGTCAATGCAAGGCCTGCGCTTAAGACAATCATAGGTAAACTGACCGGTGAGTTCGGAAAGAACGGTTATAAGACACGTGACTTCATCACAATGCTTCAGAACTCAAAGACGAATACGGTACTGACACTTGGAAGCCAGTCTGACGAGAAGACAAAAATAGTACAGCAGATACCCGGTGACATTGTGGTGACGGTAGATGTAATCGTGAACACCAATGGAAATGGCAAAAGCGACTGCCAGCTGAATATCAGTGCCGTTGAAGGACAGACAAGCGGCAATCTGGCCAGTGCGTCGTTTGTCAGCGGCCAGTATTCGACTACCGATACCGTGCGTCTGGCCGATCATGCTCTCGGTAAAATATCAAAGGATTTCTTCACCGGTCTGCAGTCCTCGTTTGAGGATATTGTGAAAAAGGGACGTGAGATTGTAATCGAGCTGACACTCTCAGAGACTGTGAGCGACTGGGATTTCGACCAAGATACTCCTAACGGTTCGAATAATTTCAAGGACGTTTTTGACGAATGGCTCCGCAAGCACTCGCATCAGGGTGTTTATGACATGGGTCTGAACACCGACAAGTATGTCCATGCAACGGTCAACATCCCGCTCTGGGACATGGAGAAGAACCGTTCTTACTCTATCTCCAACTTCGGAAGTGACGTAAGGAAGTTCTTTAAAGAGCAGTTCGGAGATTCTTATAAGGCTTCGGTCACAGCGTTGGGACAGAAGCTCTTAGTGACGATAGAATAGACCCGGACGGTCTTTATTATGAACCTTTAAAAACAAACTTAGTGCGATGAAGAGACTATTGCTGTTTGTAGTGTCTGGCCTGACTGCTTTGTCCGGCTTTTCACAGGAGAAGATACAGTTTCATATCAACCGTTCGGCACAGGAGAACATAACGGGTAAAGTGGCGGATGCTTTGGACTTGAAACTGAAGCAGGTAATGAACCGTAACAGTGCCGCTGCGGCAGATGTGTACAACGTGTTTGCCATAGACCCCGCCATTGAGCTTACTGATGTCGTCTCTACCGAGGGACTGGTGCAGAATGTGTCTGTGGCACAGGGCAACCTTACGTTGATTGCCAGGAACATGGTAGACGGGACAATGTACTATTCAGCTACCATTCCTGTAAAGGGCGATGCGCTGGGCAGCAAGGAAAGTGCCATGCTGAAGATGATTTCGAATATCAAGGTGACTGACGCTGTATACACCCGTTTCATCCGTATTGCACGTCAGAAGATAGATGAATATTACGCAGCCAATTGCGGCACTGTTTTGCAGAAGGCGCAAAGATTGTTTGAGGAAGGACGTTACGAGGAGGCTCAGCTTTATCTTAAGGCCGTTTCGCCGTCTCTTCCTTGCTACGAGGAGGCCAACATGCTCAGACAGGAGATTGTAAGGAATATCCCGACAAACACTTCTCCCGATACTGTGGTTGTAGAACAGGTTGTGGAGAAGCCGGTGATTGTTGTGATAGACAGAGTCGTTGAAAAGCCTGTTCCTGTAGAACAGGTTGTTGAAAAACCTGTTCCCGTGGAAGAAAAAACAGTTGATAGAGAACCGGTAGCGGAAAAGCTCGATTGTGAGATAAGCATTTCCACTCAGGACTATACTTTCAAGGTGTTGAAGTGTTTCGGCGACATGACCCAGAAGCGAATCACCATTCAGGCTGCGGTAACCAATGTTACAGATCGAAATTTCGATCAAGAGAGGGTTGAGTTTCGCTCGGCTTTCACAACCGACGGAGTTAAGCTGAACAGCTTGGATACAGACGGACTTTATCAGGAATATCCTTCGAGAGTGACCAGACCGCGCAATTTCTATATCACCGGGGTTAACAGTAAGATTCCGGGGCTGTCGTTTGTCAAGCTCGGTATAGGTGGAACGACTGTCGAGATTCGTAATCTCCCGGTACAATGGTAATCTGACAACAATGAATTCAATGAAAAGACTGATAAGTATGGTCTGCCTGGTGCTGTTGGCAGCGGGTGCGACCGCCCAGACGAAAGTAGTGGACAAGAGTGCCAAGAAGATGCCGGCATGGGCCAATACGGCTGTGCCTGATTATCTGATAGTGTCTGTGACAGCACCGACGCTTGCCGAAGCTCAGAAGAAGTCGGTGCAGGAGATTACGGAACGTATCATCCAGTCGGTGGCAACCTCTGTGTCTGTGTCTCAGACAGATGTGATGTCTGAGGTCACGACCGATGGTGGAGTCGAGTCGACGGATGCCTACAAGCGTGTGTCGAAGATGAAGTCTGCCAACCTGCCGTTTCTCAAAGGTATCTCTCCGACAAAGATAGAGGAGATATATTGGCAGAAAGTCCAGGACAAGTCTACGAAGAAGGAGCACTACGAATATTGGGTGAAATATCCTTATTCTGCGGTCGAACAGCGTCGTCTTCAGAAAGAATTTGAGCAGCTCGACAAAGAGAAGACAGAAGAGTATGAGGCTCTGAGAGACAAGATAGGTAATCTTGAGAGCGTGGAAGAGATAAAAAGTTCCATAAACCGGCTTGCCTCCTTGAAAGAGTTTTTCTTCGACGATGTACGTGTGAGCCAGGTCGACGGCCTGATAGAGCAGTACAAGCAGCTTTATTCTACTATGGCGATACACGGAACACCGGCGGGAAAAGGAAAGTATGAGTGCCAGATGATGCTCAACGGCAGACCGGTGAAGGTAGGTGTGGTTCCCAAGGTGACGTCGAATTGTGCTTTTCAGATAGTCGTGCGCCAGTCGGACGGGAAGTTCATCATTACATACGATGACACGGACTGCCTTCCGGAGGAAGAAAACTATCTTGACGTCCTGTTCCGTATCGACGGCAAGCGCGTTGAGAGCAAGTTCTCCATCAATGCCAACTCTACTGACGGCAAGTTCCTTGTTGTCCCGGAGGGCAAGGTGGTGCTTGCTGCAAAGTCGGTGTCGGCTGCCGACAGGAAGATAAAGGATATCAGTATACGTCTGACACTCAACAACCGTGGCGGTCAGCCTTTCGGATTGAAGTCACTTGAACTGCAAGTGCCGGAATTGTCCGTACCTATCGTTTTTGATGACATCAATTCGGTCTATACGACAAAGGGTGTGATTCAGGTGAACGTAGTTGCCGAGGGCGAATTTACAGCCAGGCAGAAGAAAAGCTCCGCATTGTCTTTTGTTCAGGGTGCCGTCATGATTGTCAATCCGCAGACGCAGGCCGTGGAGCGTGTTCGTCTGTCGCTTCCGTATGTCACCAATTGGGAATAAACATGATCGGACGGCATGTATGTGTCATGATGTGCATGCCGGTTCCATATATTAACATTAAAAAGAAATGATTATGAAAAAGTGTTTTATGTATTTCGTGATGCTTCTTACCATGGCGTTCGGAGCATCTGTCACAGTCTCGGCCCAGTCTAAAGCTGTGCAGAAAGATGCGAAGAAAAGAGTTAAGGAACTTAAGAAAGAGGGCTGGACATTGTTGGGCAGCACGTCGACTTTGGAATTTGCCTTGACAAAGTACCGCAATTACATCGCGGAAGATGAAGAGAACAGAATCGAACTTATAGGAATTGCTGTCGGCTCAAATCCTAAGATTGGCCGCGAGAATGCCATCATGAACGGTATCACGAGCTATGCTTCGCGTGCAAAAGCCCAGGTGGTGGGAAAGATGAAGTCGGTAATGTCTTCAGATGCATCCACGGCAATGGACGAAGAGATCGACAAGTTCGGCGCTGCATACGAATCGGGTGTGAATACCAAGATCTCAGGTCTTGTGAAGCAGCATTTTGTGCTGGTCAGGGATAAAGACGGTAAGAAAGAGTTCAATGTCTTTATGAGCATTGATGAGAAACTGGCAAAGAAAGCACGCGAGGAAGCTGCCAGGGAGGCAAGAAAGAAGGCCGCGCTTAAAGATCTTTCCGAGCAGGTTGAAGATTTCATCGGTGAGCCGGTAGAGGAGTATTGACTCCGTGTCTTAGCGGGAAAGGCTGTCGTGTAACTTCGGGTTGCAGGCAATCTTTACCGCTTTTTTTATCCAATATTGTTAAGACTTACAATCATGAAGAAGATAGGATTTATTTTGACGGTGCTGTTTCTCTGTCCTTGTGTGTCCATGGCGCAGACAGATGACGATTTTGACAGTTTTATGAATAGTGAGCTGAAATCGTTTGACGATTTCATTGACGAAGCGAACAAGCAGTTCATAAGTTTCCTGCGTAACCCGTGGAAGGAGTTCAAGTCGGAACAGCCGGTAGAGAAGAGGATAGAACCGGAACCGGTCAAACCTGTTGAATACGATGAGAAGACATCGCCAAAAGATGAAAAGCCCGTATGTCTCACGATTGAGGAAATATTGGATTTGACTTCAAACGAAGGCAAGCAAAAGCCGGTCGTAAAGATTAACGATGTCGAGGATATTACATTTGACGAGCCGGAGGTTGTGGCCAAAAAGCAGAACAAACCGGTTGTTGTCAAGGAAAAGCCCAAGGACAAGCCGGTTCCTTCTGTCGGGGAAAAAACCAAGGACGAACCTGTCACGAAACCTGTAGAGGCACCGGCCAGACCGGTCGTCACACCGGTCAAACCGGTTGAAAGGCCGGTGGCGAAACCGTCAGTAACTCCGACTAAACCGGCCGTTAAGCCGGCTCCGTCCACACCTCTGCATGTTGGAGGTGAGGGGCGCAGCAGGATTACGTATTTAGGCATGACATACTATATGAGTGATGGATTGAAAGGTCGTTGCTCGTTGAGCGGACTGAAGGAAAATGACATTGCCGATGCATACGAAAGATTGTGCAAAAGCGATTACAAGACATTGCTGTCAGATCTCAGGCAAGTGATTTCTGAGCTACGGCTGAATGATTGGGGGCTGTATCTGCTGGTTGAGGCGGTGACAAAATCTTTTTGTGCCAACAACAACGATGCTGTAGTGATGCAGCAATTCCTCTTCAACGAGTTGGGCTACAAGGCAAAGATGGCACGCAAGGCCGGAGCGAACCAGATGCTTCTTTTTGTCGCCACCGATTGTTCCGTATATGCGCATCCGTTCTTTGTGAAAGACGGACAAAAATTCTATTGCATGTCGCAGAGTGACCCTTGCCAGTTCTATATGTGCCAGCAGGATGCGGCAAAAGCCAGGAAGCAGATGGGCATGGTCCTGAAAAGTGCACCGAATCTTTCAGGCAAGATTACAAGTTCTACGCATACGAACGACAGTAAAGACGTGACCGTAACGCTCGGAGTACCCAATTCGCTTATGGAGTTCTACAAGTTGTATCCGCAGTGCGACTACCGTGTCTATTTCACCGCTCCTGTCAATTCGGAAGTCAAAACCCCGTTGCTTGAATCTTTACGTCCGTGCATCCAGGGCAAGGGAGAGGCAGAGGCCGCCAATATACTGATAAATTTTGTGCAGACAGGTTTTGAATATGCTACGGACGGCCAGCAGTTCGGCTACGAAAAGCCTTTCTTTGTGGAAGAGCTTTTCTATTATCCTTATTGCGACTGTGAAGACAGGTCAATCCTCTATTCTTTTCTGGTCAGGGAACTTCTCGGGCTTGATGTCGTTTTGCTTGACTATCCTGACCATATTGCCACTGCCGTGCGTTTCAATGAAAGTGTCAATGGCGATTTCGTCATGGTTGGCGGGCAGAAGTATGTTGTATGCGACCCTACATATATAGGTGCTCCCATTGGCGTGACTATGCCACAATATAAGAAAGTGTCGGCCAATGTCCTGAAATATTAGCTTGAGTTCGGGACAATACTCTGTCCCGAACATAAGTAAGTTAGTCAACAGAATCAAACAGCATTATCCATCCTATATCCGGAGGATAATACAGTTTGATTCTGTTGATTAACTTATAATGTAATATGTAACTTTGTACCACCCAAATTTCGTAAAGTTAGACATATAAAAACATGAACCTTGATTATTGCTTTTACACATATGATTTTTCTTTACTTTAACATATGTTAAGCAGCAACAAAAGTCCTATTTACAGACAAGGTTCCGAAAAACACGATTTTCAGTCCAAAAGGGAAGCCCTGATATTCAGCATGTTACGACAGAGACATTTTGTCAATAAAGCAGAGAGACCCTTATCACCTTGCAATAAGGCCCTTATTACATTGCAACTACGGCCTTGTTGCAATGCGAAACGGCCCTCGCGGGAGTGCCGGGAGGCCCTTACGGCAAGTTTTCCATGCAAAAAACGTGTGTCAAGAAAGCAGAGAGGGCCTCACGGCTTTTCTAATTTGGGAAAAAAGAAAAGTTAAAATTTCAGAATTAACATGACAATAATACAGAATATAATGTGTATCGGGATGTAAATACCCATACATGTCAAGTTCGTGCATTCCGACGCAAAATCATACTAAGATGTGTATCGGAATGCAAATACCAATACATGTCAAGATGTCCCAGAATTAGAAAAGAAGACCCCGCATATTATGAATACGTCAAATATGGTATAAGGATGAATACGCCTGATGTGGTATAAGAATGAGTATGTCATGTGTAGACATAGGAACAGATGCGCCTTGAACAGATGCGCCTTGAAAAGGCAGCAAGCACATAGCCCGGGGCAGAGCGAAGCGGCACCCTGGGAATCAAACATCGACACCCCGCGCCCTAAAAGGACAAAAGCATTAATTATCAAGTGTTTACAGTTTTGTGTATTGTATGTTTTTTATGCTTTTGCCCTTTCAGGGCGCGGGGATTCCAACACATGGATACCCGGGGTGCCGCTTCGCTCTGCCCCGGGCTATGTGCTTGCTGCCTTTTCAAGGCGCATCCATCTACGAACTTATCGACATTTTAGGATAGCTGAATGCACATTAACGTGGTGGCTGTGTACTTGCTGCCTTTTCTTTAAGTTTGCAGAAGATTGCGACGCATCCAGGGCGCACACATCCTATGTCCGGACGATAATGTGGTTTAACTCTGTTGACGGACTTACATAAAAAACGTTATCCATCGGGTATCGCTTTTTTTTACTTAGGGAAAACCCTAATAAAAAGCCTTGGGTTTTCCCTAATTTTTTATCTTCCGGTGAAAATAGCCTGCAATACCATTTGTATAAGATTGTAAAAAGTGCTAAATTTACAACAAGAAACCGGATTTTATCCTCCGAAAAATGATAGTGAAAAGTCATACCGTACATTAAACAATAATCTCAGTATAAACTTATAACTTTTGAAACAATGAAAAGACTGGCAGTTATTTTGTGTGTTGTAGCATCAGTAGTGTGTGCCAATGCGAAGATTCTCAGAGTGAGCAACGTGAACGGAAGCACAGCACCATATTCTACAATAAAGGATGCACTCGAGGCAGCCGAGGACGGTGACGTGATAATGGTGGATGCTTCGCCAGACAGTTACGGTGATGTGGAGATAAACAAGACCGTGACGCTTCAGGGTCCGGGATATTGGCTTATTGACAACGGGATTATTCAGGAAGGAATGCAGACAGCCAGTTTTGGTACTATTAATATGACCGCCTCCGGAGCGAAAGTATCTTCTATTGCTGCCCGTACTATAAAATGTAATGCGGACGGATGTGTGGTTACAAGATGTAATACAGGAGTGGACATAGGTTCTGGCATAAAAGGAGCTATTATTCATCAGAATTTTATTGGAGGAATAGGTGGCCATACAGACCCACGTCCTTCTAATCTACAAATAACCAACAATATTGTTACATATGAGATGAAGAACATTATTTCTATGGTTAATTCTGTGGTGAAATACAATACTTTCAAGTACTACTTGGATCCATGGAATACTGATGGTTGTGTATTTGAATATAATATAGGAGCTTCTAATAATAATGACAAACGAAACACTTACGTTAACAATATCGAAAAGTCAATGTATTCAGGCAATCTGGATACCGTATATATGACAAAAGACGCAGAAATCTCCACCGAACACGGTGCCTTTGCCGGTGATGACCCGTATGTGATTTCGGGCATAGCTCCCGGTCCGTATATCGAGGATATAACAGTTCCCGTATCTGTTGCGCAGGGCAATGAAATGAAGGTAACGGTTAAGATAGGAACATCAAGATGAAACGCATACATTTTATTACCTGCGTGTTGCTGACGGCAGCGGTGGATATGTACGGACAGCTCACTACTGAGTATTTCTTCGATACAGACCCCGGTCATGGCAAGGCAACGCAGGAAACAACCAAGGCGGGAGACAACGCCTTGACATTGCGCACGTCGCAGCTTGATGCAGGTATGCATCTGCTTGGCATACGCAGCGCGGACGGTGAGGGCCGTTGGTCGCCCACGCTGACTTCACCCATATATGTGTTTGCTCCGAAGACCGATGTGGCCGCTGCCGAATGGTTTGTAGACACCGATCCGGGCTATGGCAAGGGCACAAGCATGCCGGCTTCGGCGGGGAGCAACGTCTTGGTAATCTCTACCAAAGGAATGTCGTCGGGCATGCACCTCATCTGTGTGCGCAGCCGCAGCCTTTCCGGCCAGTGGTCGCCCACGTTGACATCGCCGCTCTATGTGGCCGAGCCGTTGGATGCGGCGGGAGCCGAATGGTTTGTCGATGCAGACCCCGGTGAGGGCAAAGCCAATGCCATCGACATCAGCGGCAAAACCGAGACTGCGTTTATCGTGCCCACGGCCGGTATGGCAGTAGGCAACCATTCGCTTACGGTGAGAATCAGGACCGCGGCAGGCAATTGGCTGCCTTTCACTGTAACGCCTTTCTCCGTAACTGTGAATGCGGGAGTTGCGGAGGTGAAGAGCATTATGGATGTAGGCATCCGCCGTATGGCCGGCCGCATTGTCCTAACCCGTACCGACAACATCGGTGAGGCCTGTGTCGACATTGTCACTGTCGACGGTGTGAAGCGTGCCGCTGCCGTATGGCCCGCGGGATCACAGGAAATATCAGTAGATGTACAGCATGGGCTGTCTCCCGTCATTGTCGCTGTGACACGTAAGGACGGCACCCGTTTTGTGAAACTCATAAAATAACATAAAGTGAAATGAAAACAAAGGCAAACAAGACATGCTTTGTCATCGCTTTGATGGCAATGCTTTTTGGGGGTATACAGCCGTTGGAAGCGCAAGGATTACTCGACCTGCTGAAGATGGCAGGCCAGGGGCAATCTACGGGTCAGAAAACACCCCGGTCGAACGTCGGCAGCTCGTCGACGCAGACACAAAGCCGCAGGAAAACCGCAACCAATGCGGAGGGGAAGACGGTGGACGTTCCGGTACGCCCCACGAAAATAACGGCGCTTGAAGGAGAGAATGTTGTCAGCGTTACAGGAATGGTGATAAACAATGTCGGTATGGGCAAGCCGGTGGTGAGGATGCGCGATGCGGGCATATTTCTCAGTAATACTGGCATGAGCCTGATAGGCACAGTGGCTATGACTGTTAAGGGTCAGGCCGGAAAGCGTCTTATAATGTCGTTTGATGTGCTTGACGAAAATGGAGAAGGACAGGCCGACGGCAACGGCGCTACAGGATACCTCATTCCCGTACAGGTGCCGTCAAACAGTTATTCATGCGAGGTGGAGGTTAGGATTCCATACGGATGGATCGATTTGCAGAACAAGCCCACATCATTTAACTTTATGGTGTCTATGTATGACTTCGGGTCCGGTAAGGAGGAGCCGATGATAGGGTCGAGTGTCATATGTATGGACCCCGCTTCGATACAAGTGGACGGCAATGCTGTTCAGGGACAGGTGTTGAGCGATATGTTCGGTGGTGGCAGTATGGGCGGTATGGATCTTGGCGGCCTCATGGGAGCTATGTTCGGTGGCGGCACCGACACTGCGGAGCACACATGCGTGAAGTGTGACGGCACGGGTGTGTGCGAATACTGTGACGGCGACGGTTTCCTTAACCCGTCCGTATGCCGTAAGTGTGCGCAGAATCCCGGCATATGCCGCAATTGCGGTGGCTCAGGCACTACAACCGTGAAACTCGATATAGACAGGAGCCGCTGGTGATGGCGGTCAGGAAAGATGTAAATTTAGTTCATAATAAAGAAAAAATAATATATAATGAAAAGAATCCTTTTTTCAGCAATGGCAGCCATAGGGCTGTCATTGTTTAGTAATAATGTTGATGCCCGCTCATGGCGAATCAACTCGAAGCCTGAAGCCAAGGCCAATTTTCTGAGTATAGAGAAAGCTACGTCAAGTAGTGACGTACTGAATGGTGATACTCTTTATCTTGATCCGGGATGTCTTTTAACTTCATCACAGCAAGTTAGAAAGTCCGTAACTATAATAGGTACGGGATATAATCTGAAAAATGTAACCGAAGAAACGTTGATAAATCTTCATATAACAAGTAGTAATGTTAAGATAGAGGGATGTTATTTAAATTCATTATATATATATGGTGGTAAAGGAATAAGCAATATCGTAATAGAGCGATGTAAGGTGGTGGGGAGCATTAACCTTGGCGACTCATACACCACTATTAATAATATTAAAATAAATTCTTGCTATATTTCTGGTGAATTGATTCATGAAAGAGGAACCGTTTTAGATGTGGATATTTCTAATTGTATAATAAAAGGTAGAATTGATAATTTTTCATATTCAACTTTTACGAACAATACAATTTTGTGTTCAAAGAAAGGTGCTTTACTAACTAACATACAAAACAGTAAAATCTCCAATAACATAATACTGAACACATCTACAGAATACGCTACTGACGGAGACCAGCAGACGGATAGTTACAGCAACTATACTATAGCCAACGTCTCTGTTTCCGACAATAATACGATAACCAACAACGTGTTGAGTACCGATGCTTCCCATGCTTTTGCCGACCATCCCGACAACAAGTTCATTGGCGCCAAGCCCGAGGATGTGTTTACTATGCAAGGAACGGAAGAAGAGCGTTACAGACTGAAGGCGGACAGCCCTGCTAAAGGTTACGGTTATAATGGTTGTGACTGCGGTGCTTATGACGGAATGTTTCCGTATGTGGTTTCCGGACATCCTCATTTCCTGCCTTATGTAGAGAATGCTGTTGTTTCCGATAGGCCCATTGACGGCAAAATCAACGTTAAACTGAAAATAAAGGTTCAAAATGAATAATGCACACCGCCTACAGAGACAATGCGTCCGGTGGTTGGCTATGTGTGGTTTGGGGTGTCTGCTTGTAATTTCGCTGCATGCTCAGAATATAGCTCCCTCAGATGGTGTAATCGACCGCGTGGAGTACTTTTGGGACGATGACCCTGGCTTTGGCCTTGCCACCCGTTATGCCGTTCCCGATGTTACCGGCAGTGAAGCCCTGTTGTCAATGGACGTTCTCACC
>NZ_JABKKE010000012.1 GCF_013166575.1 Xylanibacter rodentium | reverse complement strand
AAAACACCAAGTACGACATACAATACAAAATTTCAATATAAAATAAAAATAATCGGAAAAATATTTGGATTTTTACATAGAAAGCAGGGCGCACCCGTTCATGATGTTACATTTTTTTACAAATCATTCAAGTATGTGTGTCTATTAATCATACAATGTTGGAATTGATAACAAACATTGTTTTTATCAATATACATTGGAATTGACGACATCATTGGAATTGACGACATCATTGGAATTGACGACATCATTGGAATTGACGACACATCATTGGAATTGACAGCATCATTGGAATTGACAGCATCATTGGAATTGACAGCATCATTGGAATTGACAGCATGCGTTTGATTTGCTAACATACGCTGGAATGAAGCCAACAATGTATGCAAGGGCCATCCCTATAGTGTCAGAATGAATAACCTAATGTAAACAGAAGCTGATGACGCTTGTTGCTCACGTCTACAGACTCTGCGGCGTTGGTGGCATCGAGAACATCGCTGAACGGAGTGAACGTACCGTCGGTCTGACTATACTGATAGGCAAGATCGAGCGAAAACTTGTCAAACCGGTATCCCACACCGGCCGTCAGCCGATATGTATCTTTCCAGTTGGTGTAGTCGGTGGCAGACTGGTCGGTGACACCGTATGAAGCCAGTGTTCCGTCCTTGAAGCCGTTCTTGTTGTACATCGGCGAGACATAGTTGAAACCGACACGCACTGCCAGATTGGCATCGGCCTTGATTTCCGCTCCGAGCTTTAAGGTCGACACGCCCTTGAGGGTCTGCTCAGTATGGCGCTTCATCGGTATGTCGGTCGATGATGTGGTGTTTCCGTCCCAGTCGTATCCGTCGATCTCGCGGCAGTCAAGACTTCCGTAGTCGGCAAACTCATACGATGCGCCAAGGGCTATGAAGTTGTCTATGGTATGGCCGAGACTGAGTCCGAACTTCCATGGGGTATGCAACTTGAAGTCGTAGCTGTTGTCAATGTCCCAGCCTTCTATCCCGTTGAATGTCGGTGTGGCGTTCTCCGCATCGACATACAGTGCCGTATAGTTGCGGGTGGTGAGGTCGTACCATGTGGGGGTGGCCACCGACAGACCGATACGGAACGGAGAATCCTCTATCGGACGGAAAATGACACCGGCCTTGACATCGAAACCGGTTCCGGTAATCTCGCGCGTGTCTTCCGCAAGCACTCCTCCGATCCCCTCTTCGTTGCTTTCGAACAATTCCGCATATTCAGAATAACTCTTGTAACGGACGTCGTGTATGCCGAGCGTGACACCGAGATATACACGATCGTTGATGTTTCCGCTGATATTGAAGTCGTATTCACCGATGTAGCCGGTCTGTACACGGTCCATCATATAGCGTTCGGCTCCGTAATTATAAAAGTAGTTCTTCTCGTCAGGATCGGGATTCGGATCGATGAGAGGGTTGTATATGATGGTGTTGTAATACAAATAATCCAGTTGGCTGTAAGCATAGTCATTTGAAAGAATCTCATCGTTCTCGATGTACAAGTCCATTCCGGCGTCACCCTTGTTGTAGGACAACCTGTTCTGCGAGCCTCCGTTCAGGGTGCGTCCGGCAGCATTGAGGATGTAGTCGAAGTTGCGGCTCTTGTGATAATTGAATCCGAAATTGAGAAACGAACTCCGGCTGAGACGGTTTGAATATACAAATCCGGCCTGATCGAAACTCATATTTGTCTTGTTGCCATTGGCAAAACGTTTCGCTCCTTCCTGTGACACAAATCCGAAAGATATGTTCGCCGTGGAATGACGGAACAATCCTATACCTGCGGGATTGGTGCCGATGGTGGATATATCGGCTCCCAGAGCGTCCATAGCCCCCCCCATGCCGACATACCGTGCCGTGCCGTTTAGATCTTTTGTTGCCAATTCGGCGTTCGTATATGTCTCCTGAGCAGTCATGGCGACGGTTCCTGTAAGCAGTAGAGACATGAAACAGTATCTTCTTTTCATATTCAATATTCTTTTTATGTTAAACAAAAACTTTATCTGCGACCTCCGAATCTGCTGCCACCGCCACCGGAAGAGCGGCTGCCACCACCGAAACCACCTCCGGAACGGCTTCCTCCAAATCCGCTGCCGCTACCGAAAGACCCCGACGGGCGTGTTGGCGTTGCGGTGTTGATATCGTTGCGCCTGTTGTTGTTACGGTTGATGTTGTTCTGAATGCGGTTGGATGTATTCGTATTGCGGTTCACTCCGAAACGGTCTGTTGCGCTGAATGTCTTGTTGCGCAGATTGCCCGTACGTATCCTGTCACGGTTGGCTATGCCTCCTGTTACGGTGGTTGTACCCCGCAAGCCTGCCAACGGGCGGCGACCGGTACCGGTTATGTGTCTGAACGTGCCGGCAGATCTCGGATTGTAGTTCACTACATAGCCGGGATGCCCCCACCAATGGCCATACCATCCGTGATATCCGTAGTATCCGTAATACCAAGGGTCGTACCATCCGTAATGCCATGGGTCGTAATACCATCCGCCATAGTACCACGGATCGTACCATCCACAACGTGCCGAACGGCCTGCATAGTATCCTGCCCAATAAGAATCGGCCCATACATAATCGTCAAAACGGCTCATACGACGGGTGTATGTATAGTCATCGTCCTGATATGCGGTAACGGAATCGGGGTACACTCCTGACAGTCCGTCGAAATCGATGACGTCGTTTCCTGTAGAATCAATTTCCGTAACCGTGCTTCCATGGCGGTTGTACTCGTCTATATTACGGTCGCTACCGGAATAATACGTGTCACGTGGCGACACGTATTCAAGCGTACTCTTTATCTTGTCTGCCTTTTTAGGCACAAAATACATGTCGTCCTGCGCCAATGACACAAGAGGAACGGCCATCGTGATGACAGATATAAAAAAACACTTTCTCATAGTCAATCCTTTATTGTTTATTATTTCACGTTACAAAAATATCAGTATTCCGTATACAAAAATACGGAAAAACCCTAAACTCTGATAGGTTTTTCCCTATTTTTTGTATTTTTGCATCAAAATTCACATCATATGAAGTACTACGAAGTTGATTTTCACATACATATAAAGACCCTGAACGAGCCGGAAGGGTGCGGACCGGATTGCGGTATGCTTTTACAGGACGTGCGTGACATAATAGCCGCAAACGCCGGGGAAACGGGTTTTGAAACTTTTGAAGACACTGACGATGGTATCAAGGGGTATGTCCGGACTGATATGTTTGACGCCGGCGCCTTGGCACAATCCATGGAAGACTTGCCGTTCGGGAACATTTCCGTCACTTATGACGTGAGGGAAGCTGAGGACAAGGACTGGAACGAGCAATGGGAAAAGGAAGGTTTCGAGCCAATCATCGTAAATGGCATGTGCATAATACATGACGGGCGGCATCTGCCTGAGAAGACGGATTATGAGACATCGGTGGAAATAGATGCCAGATTTGCATTCGGCACCGGAACACACGAAACGACACGGATGATGGTGCAGGCACTGACGGAAACGGAACTTGCGGGCAAGAGCGTGCTCGACTGCGGATGTGGCACCGGTATACTCGGGATTGTGGCGCTGAAAAGAGGAGCAGCCATGGCGACGGGATACGACATCGACGAATGGAGCGTGGACAACGCCCGTCATAACGCAATAATAAATATGGTGGACGACAGATATGAAGCATTGCTCGGAGACGCATCGGTATTGGACGGCATTACAAGAAAATATGACGTTGTAACAGCAAATATCAACCGCAACATACTATTGGCGGACATGCCCAAATTCAGAAATATGATGGCGGAAAAAGCACGACTGCTGCTGAGCGGATTCTATATTGAGGACATAGACGTACTGAAGGAAAAGGCCGAAGAACACGGACTACAGTTTGAAAGATACGAAAATGACAACAACTGGGCTTGTATGGCATTAAGACTGGCTTAGAATCATGTCAAGACAGCCGGATTATATGGCATTATGAAAACGACTGTCAATAGGTGTCGTCGTCATTGTCCCGATATCCTATGGTAAGACGGCGCAAGTCGTAGAAACTGCCGTTATAGATATTGAAGTCCACATAGCCTTCAATACCTGGCAGACGGCCGCAATCGGTGTGCTGCCAGAACTTCCATTTGCCGGTATATTCAACCTTGTCAACATAATAATGTGCTATCCAATACGGATATTCGTCGAATATCGAATCGCTAAGATATGCCATTTTAAACTTATAATAAGTGTATATGATAGGCTTTACCTTGTAATGCTCTTCCACTATGTCAAGCCATTTCTTCACACTCTTCTTGAAGTCTTCGGCGGTCTGCTCTTTGCCTTTATGCTCAATATCAAGAACAGGAGGCAAATCGCCCTCTTCCAGATTCACATTCTTGATAAAATATGCAGCCTGTGCCTCACTGGTAGAGCGGGTGCTCCAAAAGTGATATGCACCGCGTATGAACCCGTATTCACGAGCCTGATAGAAATTGTCTGCAAAGCGGTGGTCCAGCCTGCTGGCCCCTTCTGTCGCCTTTATCATGACAAAACGCACGGGACATTTCTCTATCATACCGTTGTTGCGTAGTTTTTCCCAGTCGATGGTGCCTTGATAATGGCTTATGTCGATGCCATGTATTTCATATCCTTCAGGATAAGAGGCATCACCGTACAGGGCACGCCAACGAAAACCGAAAGGCCCGACAAAGAAATAATAGAAAGCCCAAATATAGCCTGCAACAACAAGTCCGCTGCCAAGCCACCATGCCCAACCGGGCAAATGTCGCAGTATGCGTATTATAAATCCCGGTTTCTTGCGCTTTACTGGACTATGATAGACTTTTCTTACGCTTCTTTTTCTCGTCTGACTGCGATTTGTGGTTGTATTTGGCATATCTATATAAGTCAGTCACGGACTACACGGGACGCTGCTGTATTGCATCCGCGTATAGTCCGTGACCAAGAGATTTATTTGCTCTGTTCGAGTGACAATGTTTTTGTAGGCTGGTCGCAAACCTCGCTTGGTCCCCAATACTGTATCGGACCGGGATAAACGTAACATGTTTCCTTTGCCCAACGGTCACGCACGGCAGCAAAGGCCTTGAACGGTTTTCCTTCAAGCTCGACAAGTGCCTTACGGATAACAGGCTTCATCTCACCGTTACGACGCTCCATGTTCATCATCATCGTTATAGGCACACCACCTGCGACCCATTCGTCGGCAGGCGCCGTAGTGTTCTGTACGATAGCCATATATCCGGTCTTGCCGTTGGCGATAAGCTGTGCCGCACTTGTTCCGAGTGCATAGCAATAGTCGGCATCGAAGTTTGAAGGAGCTGCGCAACGTCCTTCATAACCGAAGAAATGGTGCAGAGCCGCAAATTTGCCTACATACTTTCCTTCTTTCTTCCACTGGGCAAGGCGTGCCTCACACATTTCCGAAAGCAGTTTCTCTGTCTCAATGAGAGATACCTGGACATTTCCATGAGGATCTCTGTCGAGTGACAATTGTCGGGCAACACCTTCGGGCAGAGTCTCGAATGTGGCGGCATTCTCTTTTGACAGATGTGAAATGATGTACTCACGCTGTGCTGTCTTGTCAAGGTCCTTATAATCGGCGCCATGAGCGGCCAACAGATCGTTGAGTTCCTGAATCAGACGGCCTATGGCGGGGATAAACTCGATAAGTCCCTCGGGGATTATCACCGTACCGAAGTTGTTGCCCTGAGCCGCGCGGTATGCGATAGCCTCGCAAAGCTGGTCGACAATCTGGTTGAGTGTCATATCCTTCTGCTCCACCTCCTCTGACACGATACAGATATTGGGCTGGCATTGCAGGGCACATTCAAGGGCGATATGGCTGGCCGAACGTCCCATCACTTTGATGAAGTGCCAGTACTTACGGGCTGAATTGCAGTCGCGCTCGATGTTTCCGATGAGTTCTGCATATGTCTTTGTTGCCGTATCGAAACCAAAGCTCGTCTCTATCTGTGCATTCTTCAGATCACCGTCAATTGTCTTCGGGCATCCTATCACCTGCACACCATAATTCTTGGCTGCATAATATTCAGCCAATACACAAGCATTTGTGTTAGAGTCGTCACCACCGATGATGACAATGGCTTTGATATCCAGTTCGCGGATAATCTCAAGCCCTTTCTCAAACTGTTCCACCTGCTCCAGCTTTGTACGGCCCGAACCTATCATATCGAAACCGCCTGTATTACGGTATTCATCTATAATGTCCTTGGTCAGCTCCATATAATTATGGTCTACGAGTCCGCCGGGGCCGAGAATGAAACCATAAAGCCGGTTTTCGGGATTCAACTTCTTTACCTGATCGAAAAGACCTGTTATCACATTATGGCCGCCGGGAGCCTGTCCGCCGCTGAGAATGATACCCACGTTCATCTTTGTGTTGCAGGCTTCTTCGCTCGGAACAAATTCCACTACAGGCATACCGTAGGTGTTGGGGAACAATTTCTTGATGTCTTCCTGATCATCCACACTCTGTGTAGGGTTGCCCTCCTTAATCTTTACTGCACCCTGAAGGGCTTTGGGCAACTTCGGCTGATAAGCAGATCTTGATATCTGCAAAGCACTTTTTTCCATGTTTGTATCTATATAACTTTATGAATAATGAATTAAAATTCTATTCTTCAGTCAAAACAAAAAAATATGAAAACCAAAAAGTCTTCATTATCCTTTCGGAATGCAAAAATAAACATTTTGAAACAGAAAACAGAAAGAAACAACATAAAAACGTTTTCTGAACATATTTTTTATGAAAATCCTTATATATTCGATTATTTTTCAGTATCTTTGGCGTTGTAAACACTAATAAAACAATAGGAGGTCATCACTATGGCAAACAAAAGAAATCTTAAACGCAACATCAACCTCGTATGTGAGGAACTTTTGGCAGAATGTATGGCTGCATCGTTGTATGGAACAAAAGAAACTCAGGAAAGTGCAGATGCCATCATCTATGCTATAATAAAACTCGGCAACGATTTCACACACAGAGTGTCTCATCCGGAACCGGGAATAGATGCAAAGGTTTATTTCAAGGATTTGACAGACAAATTCAATGCCGGAATAGAGGAGCTTGCAGAACAAATCAATAATCTATATTGATTTTCATATTTCAGGATAAGAACATTCACAGATAAAAACATCATAATATAGTTTTTGACATTATGTGGAAATCATTCTGCCGCTGGCTTCTATATAGTCGCATGGGATGGACTGCCGACGTGACGGAAGCCCATCCCGCAAAATATATCATATGTCTTGCACCACACACCAGCAATTGGGACTTCGTTATAGGCCAGTTATATGCCGGTGCCGAAGGGATAAACAGCAATTTCCTCATGAAGAAGGAGTGGTTCTTCTGGCCGCTTGGTCCTGTATTCCGATATATGGGTGGTGTGCCGGTATGGCGTTCAAAGCATACAAGCATGACGGACAATCTTGCGGAAACAGCCCGTCAGGCCGATACATTTCATCTGTGTATCACTCCGGAGGGCACACGCTCGCGCAACCCGGAATGGAAAAAAGGATTCTATTATATATCCCTGAAAGCCGGTATACCAATATTGCTGTACGGTGTAGACTACAAGAAGCGCCGTATACAGTGTACACGCACTATCATTCCTGATGGTAATATAGACAGTCAGATGCGTGAAATAAAACTATATTTCAAGGATTTTACAGGTAAAAAACCGGAGAAATTCACTATAGGCGAAATCTGACATGAAATATCTTTTATACATATTGCTGCTGTCTTATCCTATGGCATCAATGGCCCAAAATAGAGCTCAAGAATCTAAAATGGTCAAGGATTTACGGAAATTCTTTGCAAAATACAAGCCTAAGGACCAAGTGCTCACTCAAGCGCCACAGATGCTGGATTATAAACTCGACAACAAAAGCCAAAAGATAACAATAACCGCCGACGAGTTTTTTGCCGCTCAGGAGTTTTCTCCTGAGCTAAATGCAGATATATATAAAAGAATAAGGAAAGAACTGCCCAAACCATACAGGAAATACGAGATTACAATTGTCACAAACGGCATGTCCATAGACGCGCTTATACCCAACCGTCTGTCAAAAGACATAGACAAGTCGCGTATGTGGGGAGATGTCGAGTACGACGGGAATCCGTGGACACAGAACCTTTCGTATCCGGCAAAGACCACGCACGGACTTAACAACAGGCACGTTTCGCTATGGGCAAGTCATGGCAGATATTACGATGTAAACCGCGGTACGTGGAAATGGCAACGCCCCAAACTGTTCGGCACAACCGAAGATTTGTTCACACAGACTATCGTTGTGCCCTATCTTATTCCAATGCTTGAAAATGCCGGAGCCGTGGTTTTCACTCCCCGCGAACGTGATTGGCAAAAACATGAACTGATTGTTGACAACGACGACAAGGCTTCCGGAACAAGCTATATCGAGGTATATGCCAAACACGAATGGACCGATGCCGGCACAAAAGGTTTTGCCAGCCATAGAGGAACATATAAGGATGGCGAAAATCCATTCGAAGCCGGTACAGCGAGAATGGCCAAGACAACGAGCAAAAAGAACAACTACAGTCTCATATCATATATGCCCAAGTTTCCGGAAGAAGGGCGTTATGCCGTATATGTGAGCTATAGCACACTGGAAAACAGCGTGGACGACGCTTCATATACAGTGTGGCACAAAGGTGAAAAGACAGAATTTCGCGTAAACCAGCAAATGGGGGGCGGCACGTGGGTGTATCTCGGCACGTTCGACTTTGACAAAGGCAGCAGCCAGTACAACCGTGTAATACTGACAAACAGAAGCGCCCGGCATAATGGCGTAGTTACGGCTGATGCCGTAAGATTCGGCGGCGGAATGGGAAACATCGAGCGCGGAGGACTTACCAGCGGTCTGCCAAGGTGTCTTGAAGGAGCACGTTATTATGCCCAATGGGCCGGAATGCCATACAAGGTATACAGTTCGAAAAACGGAACAGACGACTATGGCGATGACATAAATACCCGGTCACTCATGACAAACCATCTGGCAGGCGGATCCTGCTATGTACCTTCGCAAGCGGGACTCAACGTACCGATAGAACTTTCGCTTGCCGTACATAGTGATGCCGGATACAGTAAAGACGGAACCGGGCTTATAGGCTCGCTCGGGATATGCACTACAGGATTCAACAACGGACATTTCAATACCGGAATGTCACGCATGGCATCACGCGACTTTGCCGATGCCCTGCTGTCCAACGCTGCCCGCGACATCATTTACAAATACGGAAAGTGGAACAAACGTGAACTTTTCGACCGCAACTATTCGGAAACACGGATACCGGAAGTTCCGAGTGCCATCATCGAAACAATGTCCCATCAGAATTTTCCTGACATGATGTACGGACAGGATCCCAACTTCCGTTTTACACTTGCACGCTCTTTATACAAAACAATATTGAGATATGTCAATGACCAGCACGGTCGTCAAAGTGTGGTCACTCCTCTTACTCCCGACAATTTCCATATCGAATTTACGGATGTAGATGAAGTGCGCCTTAACTGGAGAGCCGTGAACGACCCTCAGGAAGCGACATCAAAACCCACCGGTTACATTGTTTATACAAGCACAGGGTCCTCAGGCTTTGACAACGGAACGTATATACGAGCCGACAACAGTCATCGGATTAAACTGGAACCGGGCGTATTATATAGTTTTCGCGTTGCTGCGGTCAATGCCGGTGGATGCAGTTTCCCGTCGGAAGTGCTATGCGCACTATATAATCCGGGGGCCACAAAAGACATATTGATAGTGGACGGCTTCCATCGCCTGTCATCTCCGGCTGTGCGCAACACACAGTTTGAACAGGGATTCGACATCGATGAAGACCCCGGAGTTACACTCGGTCCGACTGCTGGGTGGGTCGGACGACAGCTTTGCTACGACACTGGAAGCATGGGCATAGATGGTGAAGACGGACTTGGATGGTCTGCCGACGACATGACCGGCATATTCGTTGCCGGAAACGACCGCAATCACGTACGCACACATGCCGAGGCAATAAAGGAGGCCGGCCGATACAACATTATAAGTTGTTCGTCTGAGGCCATAGAGAACGGTAAGGTTGACCTTGCACATTACCAACTTGCCGATATTGTATTGGGGCTTGAACGGAACGACACCCATAGTCTCGAATATTACAAGACATTCACACCGGCCATGCGCGAACGGCTTGAAGCCTATGTCAGCAGAGGAGGCTCATTGCTCGTCAGCGGTGCATACACAGGTAGCGACATGACTAGTCCTGACGAGCAGTCATTTCTTGCAAACGTACTGAAATGTCGTTTCGGAGGTCGCAACCGCACATCAGGAGGCCTTGCTGAGGGTTTGGGAACAACCATTCAATTCTATAATACCATCAACGAGAAACACTATGCGGCAACGTCGGCCGACGTCCTGAATCCGATACCACCGGCGTACGCAGCCATGCGCTACTCCGACGGTCCCAACGCGTGTGTGGCATACAAGGGCGACGACTACCGTGTAATCACAACAGGCTTCCCGTTAGAGTGTATAAGAAGCAAGCAGAAGCAGACTTCTATAATAAAAGGACTTATAAACTTCCTTTTGAAATAAGGACGGCAATAAAACAAAATATTAATAATATAAAAACAACAGAACATCCATGTATAAGATTCAAACAAACCAATCCGGCACCCGAAGCATTGATATATCGGACGAGCATTTGCAGACAATAAGAAGACATCAGCTTTTCCGCGACCTTATCGACAGCAACGGATATGTTGACGAGACGGTATTGGACAAGCTGAAACTCAATGTCCGTGCCATATTAGAGTCGGAAACAGACGACAACAAGGCTCTGCTTGACCTATGTCTCGACGTCATCTACCATTCAAACATGAAAGCATTCGGTTTGCAGAAACTTGTCAGGCTATACATAGAATGGAACGAACGTAATGCAGAGACTGCTGAACCGGAAACAGAGGCCGAGGCTCAATGACCGGCAGAGCCGATTATACGAATTTATATGGAATACAGACTTTCAGACTTCCTGCCCACAACCAAGAAAGAACTTGAGATGCGCGGATGGGACGAGATCGATGTGATACTCTTTTCCGCCGATGCCTATGTCGATCATCCGTCATTCGGCGCAGCCGTTATCGGCCGCACCATTGAAGCCGCAGGCTATCGCGTGGCTATAGTGCCACAACCAGACTGGCACGGTGACTTCCGGGATTTCAAGAAACTCGGCCGCCCTCGCCTGTTCTTCGGCATTGCACCTGGATGTATGGACTCCATGGTCAATAAGTATACCGCCAACCGTCGCCTACGTTCTGAGGATGCCTACAGCCCCGACGGCCGGCACGACATGCGTCCCGAATACCCCACAATAGTATATTCACAGATACTCCGCCGGCTGTTTCCCGATGTCCCGATAATCCTAGGGGGCATCGAAGCATCGATGAGACGCCTCACCCATTATGATTATTGGCAGGATTCGCTGCGCAAATGTATACTATGCGACAGCGGTGCAGACATGATAATATACGGTATGGGTGAAAAGTCTGTAGTGGAAATATGCAACCGTCTGGCCGCAGGCTCACCGATTGGCACTGTCAGAGACATTCCGCAAACGGTATACATAGCACATGACAAGGGAGACGTGCCGGGAGGAATCGGTAACGATGACATTGTACTGCACAGTCATGAGACATGCCTGAGCGACAAAAAAGCACAGGCTGACAACTTCAGACATATAGAGGAAGAGTCGAACAAAATGCATGCCTGCAGGCTGATTCAGGAAGTCGACGGACATTGTGTAGTAGTCAATCCCCCCTACCCGCCCATGACAACTGCCGAACTTGATGCATCATTCGATTTGCCATACACACGCCTGCCCCATCCCAAGTACAAGAACAAGCGCATACCTGCATACGAGATGATAAAGTTCTCGGTCAATATCCATCGCGGATGTTTCGGCGGATGCGCTTTCTGCACAATATCGGCACATCAGGGTAAATTCATAACATGCCGTTCAAAAGAAAGCATACTCCGCGAAGTAAGACAGATAACGGAAATGCCCGATTTCAAGGGTTATCTGTCTGATCTCGGCGGACCGTCGGCCAACATGTACGGCATGGCAGGACACAACATCAGCGCTTGTGAAAAATGCAAACGTCCGAGTTGCATCAACCCGCAGATATGTCCCAATCTAAACACTGACCATAGCAGACTGCTTGACATATACCATGCCGTCGACGCCATGCCGGGCATAAAAAAGAGTTTCATAGGGAGCGGCGTTCGCTACGATCTGCTGTTGCACCGCAGCAAGGATGAGGCCGTGAACAGGGCCGCCGCCGAATATACCCGTGAACTGATATGCCGTCATGTAAGCGGACGACTGAAGGTGGCTCCGGAACATACCAACGACAATGTGTTGCGACTGATGCGCAAACCGTCGTTCAGTCAGTTCAATGCCTTCAAGCACATCTTTGACCGCATCAACCGCGAAGAAGGACTCAACCAACAGATTATACCATATTTCATCAGCAGCCATCCCGGATGTCACGAAGCAGACATGGCCGAACTGGCCGTGCAGACAAAACGCCTTGACTTTCATCTCGAGCAGGTGCAGGACTTTACCCCCACTCCGATGACAGTAAGCACGGAAACATGGTATACCGGATACGACCCTTACACACTTGAACCGATATTCAGTGCCAAGACACAAGCTGAGAAACTTGCACAAAGACAATATTTCTTCTGGTACAAACCTGAGGAACGCCGTGGCATAGAACAGTCGCTCAGAAGGATAGGCCGCGCCGAACTGATAAAGGAGCTATGGGACAATGCCTCGTTCAAATCCAGTCATGGGTCCGTCAAACATGCCGGTAACAACATAGCAAATGGAGATAAAAGAACAAAGTATAACACCCAAAAGCCGTACGGTAGAACCGGAAGACGGCATCGTCGTGACTGAAAATTTCATCGCAGTGATAGACGGAAGTACAAGCAAATCGCCCGTCCGACTGGACCCATCCATGTCGAACGGGCGACTCTGCATGCTACTCATATCCGAATATATCAGGCTGGCATCGCCCCAATCCTCCGCCGCAGATTTCTGCGACGGACTCACCCGGCACATAGCCCGTAAATATGCAGGCTCAGATATTGCCCGCCTGACCGAACATCCGGAAGAAAGACTTACCGCAAGTTGCATCATATACAGCCATACACGGCGACAAATATGGATGATAGGCGACTGTCAATGTCTTGTAGACGGACAGTTGCACGACAATCCCAAACCCTCAGAAGCTATCATTGCCGGCAGGCGTGCTGAAATAGCCCTCCACATGCTTCAAAGCGGCGAAGCCACCGTCGCCAGTCTGCGCCACGACGATAAGGCACGCAAGGCCATCATTCCTGAATTGATAGAGGCCATGCACGGACAGAACATTACCTATGCTGTTGCCGACGGATTCCCTATACCAATGGACAAAGTACGCATCGTATCACTCAACCCTGGCCGCCATGACATCATAATGGCCAGCGACGGCTATCCGTTTCTTGAGACCACCCTTGCCGCATCCGAAAAAAGATTAGCATCGCAACTTTCCACCGACCCGCTCAACATCAGCCATTTCAAAGCAACCAAGGCATACATCGACGGCAACAACTCGTTTGACGACAGGGCATATGTCAGTTTCCGAATTGAATAGAACTATCATCTTGATTCCTCAAACGGCCCAAATCGCGTTGCAATATGGCATATATTGCAACGCGATTTGGGCCGTTTGGCAATGCAGTCTACCTCACTTTATAATAATGATACTGCAATATCAAACCAAATTTTGGTATTTGTTCAGTTCTTGACAACTTTACGTCCACCAACAATATATACACCGCGGCCAAGACCTTCAAGTGCATTGGCATTAGTAGCTCCAGAACGCAACAGTACACCGTCAGAAGTATATACATCAACCTTTGTTCCATCGGATGTAACTATGCCGGAAATGCCTGTCGTTACAGAAGCAACACGCAGTATACCACGCGTGAGCAACTCCGAATCGTCCCATGTAATGGTGCGTCCGATGCTTTCAGTCCTCAGCAGATACTCACCTGTCATGGCTCCGCTTCCAGTGAATATGGTCAGTTCGTCACCTGCGGCCAATTCGCATACGTCATCTACTTTCACAAGTATGGTGTCGCCGTTGTGCGTGGATGCTCCGGAGAACTTGAACTTATCGTAAGTAAGAGTACCGTTAATACTGTTGCCTACTTTCACGACAATCGTGCTTCCGCCTTGCATAGTCACACGGCCAGTGGCTTTCAGTGTGCCGAAACCATCCATATATCCGGCTGCAATCACTCCTCCCTTGTTAACGGTCACCGCTCCGGCACATCCTATTCCAGTAAGAGTTCCGCCGGCATTTACCACCAGTGAGCCACTTGTGAACGCTGTCGGTGACGAGCTGTAAGGGCTGTTGTACAATTGCAATGTTCCGCCTGACACAGTGACAGCCGACGTGCTGCCACCATTGGTAATTGTCCATATTCCGGCACCCTGCTTGGTTACGGTCTTTGCCTTGAGCACTCCCGCATATGTAGCGTCGGTTCCGTTGTATCCAACTTCGTAGCTGTCGGCTCCATTGCCCAACTCGCTGTCCTTGGCTGTGGTTGCAAGTGAGCCTATCTTGGTTGTAATGGCACTCGTATTGCCGCTATTCGACTTGTAGTGGGACATCTTTGAACCGGAAGCCAAAACAACATTTGTGCGTGACATATCTTTAACATTGTCCATCAGACGGAAGTTCTCGCCTTGTGCCGTGAGCTGTCCCTCAAAAGCAGAGAAGTCTGCTCCAATGTCACTGCGCACACCTGTGGATATGATGGTAAGATTGCCTGTACCCCTGAAACTACCGTTGACGGCTCCGCGCGTAGTGCCCTTAATGATGCTTGACGTGCCATCTTCCACGGTTGCGGCATAGTTGAATATAGGCCGTGTGGAAGAGTTGTTCATGTTGATGAGGTGCAGCTCACCACCTGCCAGGACCATCGGCGAACCAGTACGACCGAACGAAGAGTTCCACGCTCCCTGAGACACAATACCATTGCGCAGGATGAGACCGGCAAAGGGATTCTCACCGCCATAAGTGAAGTTGAGTTGCCCCGGACCGTCTTTCACAAGATAGCCTGTGCCGCGCACACGGCCTTTAAGTGACAACGAGCCTTTGGCGTTGGCAACATTAATGGTTGCTGTGTCGCTAAGCGTGACAATGCGGTCTGTGGCCATGTTGTCGGCATCGAGCTTGAGTGTGCCGCGACCTATCTGTAGGTTACCATCGGCAGATGATGATGCTCCGATAGCACTATTTTGACCTCCGTCAAACATATTTGTGACCGTGAGGGTACCGCCTTCGATAATGGTAGGACCTGTGTAGTCACTGTTTTTCAAATCCATCCGCACTTCGCCGTCGCCAGTCTTGATAACTCCGCCTGTACCACTGATACCGCCAGCACCACTGATTGTGTATTGACCGCTGTTTACATCGAATCTCACACTGCCTGCCACAACGGTCTCGTCAACGGTAATATTGCGCACGTCCGAGCCGTCATCGAACACCACTTCATCGCCTGTGACAAAAGATGTTACCATACCACCGGCAGTGAAGTTGTCTGTCTTATAGTCCCAAATGCCATTGACACTGCCTGTCCATACTACATCTTTCATCGGAGCACGGGTTGACGTGACACAAAGCACTATACGCTGAGCCTCGACACGAAGGTTGTAGTTGATTCCGGTCATGCCACGCAGCTTCAAGCGCGCAACATCAGCTTTGAGTGTGCCGGTACATTCTGCCAATACATATTCACCTTCGGCAATGTCTGTCTGATTGACAGTGAATGTGTTTTCACCGTCAAACGTGAGATTGCCCGCTACTGATATACGGCCGCAGCGTCCTTCGGCAGCATCCACTTCTATATATACGTTGCCGGGAATGGTCAGGTCGCTGTTGAAAGTAATGACTCCGTCAACACCAGAAGGCATCAGTCTGCACCCTTCGTAATTGAGAGCGCCCTCAAACGTTATTCCACCGGAAAGAATGGCGTTTCCGCCGAGAGAGCCTTTGGCACGCAAGTTGACAGGACCGGCTATGCTGCCGTTTACACGGAGCACCCCCTCACTGATTTCTGTAGTTCCGGTATATCCGAGATTGCCGTTGAATGTTGCCGTACCTTCCATGGACTTATATAGGTTCATTTCTCCGGCAAGCGCCCCTTCTATAATGAAAGTATAGTCGTGACCGACAGGATTCATCAGATATATTGACCGTGGACACAGTGTTCCGCTGACGGTTACCGGTGAGGATGAAGTACCGCTGATGTCAAATATTACACTCTTGCCGTCGGCATATGACTGAGACGAAGTCAGGTCGAAAGAGCTGAATCCGGCACCGTCCTGTGACCATGTGCCTCCACCGACCCAACGCAAATCGGTCGTCATTGTGGGGGGCAACGGCGGATAAGGCATATCCCCGCCGAGGTAGAAACTTGTACATGGCATCTGATAATATCCACGTCCGGTACAATCGAGACGGTAATGGGGATCTTCCATAAGGGTGTACATACTGTAGTTGGTAGCGATGTCGGTTGAGTAGCCTACCAGTCCTGTACTCGTATCGGCGTTCTGCTTCATCAGTATAACCTCTTCACGCCAGTCGCCGGTGATATCTCCCATGAAGGCAGGACGGTTGGCCCAGCCTGTATGAACTGCCCAATCGCTCTGCTTGGAGAACTCGATGAGACGTGTACCGTCATACTTCACCATCATGGCATTGGTCCCATAGCCACTTCCGCCCGGAGAGCCGAGCATCTCACGCTGCAAATCGCCATCCCACCACAATGCTTCATGGGGATAGGATGTGGTTCCTTCTTTGATTACATTTCCCTTACAGTCGTACAGATTGGGCAACAGTGAGAATATCTCGTAGCCTTTATGTTCCGGATCGACATCGATACAGCGACCACGGCCCACATCATATACCGAGGGCAAATACCACTCTTTGATGTGCTCACCCGTGCGGGCATCGTAAAGTACCTGACCGAGCAAATTGCTCTGCTGTATGGCAAAGACTTCCATTCCCGGACGTTCGGGGTCTATGTCGGCCACGTCGAAACGGTCGCCATGCTCTATACCGGCACTGTAGACCATTCCTTTGACAGGATTTACTCCAAATCCGCCCTCAAGCATTTCATCTATTCCGTCGCCATCGGTATCCGCTACGCGCAGCTGATGAAACTCGGCAGCATGAGGCTTTTTGTCATTGCGGCTCCATGTATAACGATGCCCCCATCCTGCGGGACGTCCGCCGGCCCAGTCATACCCCCATGCCAGCATGTAATAATGATGACCGTCAGACTTGCGTCGGTTATATGTTTCGACAGCCAATGACGGATGTATGCCGTCAAAATAGCACACCACGAACTTTGATTGCAGGAAAGCATACTCCGTACCTTCGGCATCATCATAGTAGTCGGAACGATTGTCACGTCCATATTGGTCGGTATCGTCGCTCAACTCACTATACTTAAGTTCGCTGCACTCTATCTCAGCTCCGGTAGCCCCATCGACCACCGATACATAATACGGCGGGTTGCGCTTGGTCTGCTTCCGGTAGTTTATGATGCCGTCACCGTCAGTATCAGCTGTTGAACTACCGTTGGCATACTTTCCCCAAGTACCTGCTGATGCATCCCAAAAGCGAGTTGCGTCGCTACTGCGTACGATGACCTCGCAACGTCCGTCACAATTAATATCGTATACTGTCACCATATCGTTCTGTCCGGCACAAATATCGACATTAGGACCCATGTCTATCGTCCAAAGACAGGTTCCGTCAAGACGGTAAGCCTGAAGTTTGTGGCTCTGCCCATTTGTGCCTGAATAAATACGGTCGGCCAGTATGGCATCTATCTCGCCATTGCCGTCGAGATCCATTGGCCAGGCATATTTACATTTGTAATCATTGGGATTGAGTACGGCAGTCTCAAAGTCGAAATCAAAAAATACATTGCCATAAGCTTGTTGCTTGAATAGAAATGTATTGCTCTTGGCACTTTCTACTCCGTTTGTCACTGTTGTCACGGCTATCTCCGTACCATAAGGTATTGCCGTACGTGTAGCCTGATAGTTGGTTTTGGCTATCGGTGTGGTGTTTACACGTGTAAACTCCGTTGCTCCTTGTGGCCGTTTATAAAGGTTATATGTGCAGTTTTCCGGCTCTTGTGCCAGCTTGCGCCACGTAATTAGCACATTCTGACTGCCATTGCCTGATACAGCCACAACCGAACGCCCCATTTTCTGCTGTATGCGCTGAGCTTGAGCAGAACCCGACAAGAGCATTCCGGCCATGACAAGCCCAATTGTAAATCTCTTCATAGGTTATAAGTGTTTTAGTTGTTATTATAATTATTTGGTGGCAAAGATATGCAAACAGGTTATTATAATTACAGGACAATCGTTCGATTTCCGGTAATTTAGTACGTAAAAACAAGTTTTAGCAGGGATATATCGGTATATTGTAATTAAACATACCACATTTCCGATACTTTATTTCAGAATAGCTTCATACTTCATTTATAATGTTTCCGTGCTTCATTTCATTGTAAAAAGTTGTGACGGAACACAGTTTCATGCGATTGCACTACAAACGGTATTCCGGCACAGTCTATGAAATATATGATACGCATACACCCTGCAACTCGTTTTCATATCAGATTACAGTTGACGTAACTTTCATTTTCTGATCTTTCGCTTCAATTTTAGTTTTGGTATTTTTATCTTTTGGCCCTCTTCAAGCTCTGACTTGTCCGTCAGGTCGTTATAAACCTCAATATAACACGACATCCCATCACCAAGGGTTCTGCGGGTTATGCTTCCAAGAGTCTCTCCCTTGCGTACCGTCCAAACTCGATCGGTTCCGACTATATTATATGCTCCTGTGCGTACACGTATGTCTTTGGCTGCATATTTCTTGTAATCAACTTCCTGTTCTCTGTCTGTCGCAGCCCTTTCCGCTTTTTCTTCGGTCGGCATCATGCTCTTGTCATTACTTGAACCTGCTGCCGCACTGTCCTCACGCAATGATATACTGTCCGCTTTATTATTCTGTCGAAAGTCGGACACACGTACAATAACCCTTTTTATAATTACTTTAGGCTTGACTTCTGTATGTGTAGAAGTATCCATACCAAGTCTATATCCGACATAGAATGACAACAATATTAGAACAACCGATACTATTGCAAATATGATATTGTTCATAATACGGCTGTTGTCTTTGCGTGTTCCTATGTCCGCACCTTCTGCAACAGGTTCTTCATCTTTGGTTTCTTCCGTGGCGGAGGCTGTTGTTTCCGTCGTTACGGGAATATCCGCTTGTGTTTCAGAAGAAGTCTCTTCTGTTGTTACCGTATTGTCTTCCGTAACTGTTGTTGCTGCTTCTTCGGATTGGACATCACCCGACTCATCCTCTGTCATAGTTTCACCGGATGTATCAAAAGCACTTTCCGAAGGATTGGGATAGTCCCGGTCGTTTTCCTGTACGTGTTGTTCTTTATCTTCACGGTAATATCCGTCTTGTCCGGATGATACTCCTGATACGACATATTGTTCTTTACGTGGTATATCAGCCTTTCCTTCTGCCCTAATATCCTCTTCCGTATCATTAATGACATCTGTTCCCAAAACCTCATCATTGACAGGAAACAGCAGCTTGTCATCCTGTATATCGTCAAATTCTATACCGTCATTCAGTATCACGGTCTCAAACTGCGAAAACGGTTTGTTCACCAGTTCCTTCATAACCGCATCCGGCGTAAACGTAACCTTGCCGTGACTCTCTATCACCACACGCTCACCGGTGTTCACATTCACGCTTTCACGTGCCTCAACCCCTATTATCTTGAACGTCCCGAGCCCTTTTACCTTGACAAGGTTGTCGTTGTCCAGACCTTCCTGAATGACATCGAAAATCGCAGCAACAAACTGCTCTGACTCACTTTTGGTAAGTCCGTTCTTCTCTACAAGGATTTTTGCTATGTCGTATATGGATATTTTGCTCATGTATGTCTTTACCGGTTACTTGTCTTCAATCTTTCCTTCCATGCTGCATGCGGCTTAAAGCAAAGCACGAGCTTGGGCGGCACGAGCATACGCTGCTGTGTTGACGGATTAACCATTATACGCTCCAGCTTCTTCTTGACTTCAAACTGTCCGAAATTCGGCACTTGTACCGCATCATCATCCTGAAAGCTGTCGCCCATGGCACTTATAACGTTGTTCACCAGACGCTGAGTATCAGACATACTGTATCCCACACGCCGTGACAACTCTGAAATAAAGTCTTTGTTGTTCATCGGATTTTCAGAATTATTATGACAAAGTCGTTCCGTACAAATCAAACTCCTCTGCCCCCGTAATCAGAACGTCATAGAAATGTCCTGTGCAAAGACTGCGCTCTGCTGCCGGTATGAGTACCTCCGGATCGACTTCTGGCGAACAGAATTCCGTGCGGCCAACATAGTAGTCTCCCTCCTTGCGGTCTATCACCACTTCCATTGTCCGTCCCACTTTCTCGGCTTCTATCTCCGCACTGATCTGTTGCTGCAATGCCATCAGGCGGCCCAGACGTCCATTCTTGACATTTTCCGGCACATCGTCTTCATAGTGGGTGGCCGAATATGTGTCGTCTTCCTCGGAATAGGCAAATGCCCCCATACGCTCAAAACGCGCCCAACGCACAAAATCCATCAGTTCCTCGAAGTCCTCGTCTGTCTCACCGGGGAAACCCACCATCAGCGTTGTACGTATGTGTATGCCCGGCACCTCACGGCGCATGCGTTCTATCAAGGCCATCGTCTCGGTCTTCGTGACGTTGCGTTTCATCCGCATAAGCACATTGTCCGATATATGCTGAAGCGCTATGTCCATATACTTGCATACATTGGGCTTCTCACGCATTACATCAAGCAGCTGCCATGGGAAATGAGCCGGATAGGCATAATGCAGTCGGATCCACTTCACACCGTGGATATCGGCCATTCGCGACACAAGCTCTGCAATATGCTGCCTGCCGTCCATGTCCACTCCGTAATACGTCAGTTCCTGTGCAATCACCTGAAACTCCGTTGTTCCTTCTGCCACCAGCTGACGTACCTCATCGAGAATCTCATCCATCGGCCGGCTCACATGCCCGCCCGTCATTATTGGTATGGCACAATATGCGCAATGCCTGTCGCAACCTTCGCTTATTTTGAGATAGGCATAATGACGCGGTGTTGTGATATGCCGCCTGCCTTCGCATGATATCATGTCCGCCTTTCCGAGATCTGCAATCAACTGATTGAAATCGAACTTACCGTAATACTTGTCTACCTGCGGTATCTCTGTCTCCAACTCTTCACGGTAACGTTGTGACAGACAGCCCATCACGTACAGTTTCTTCAGCCGCCCTTCCTCCTTGGCCTGTGCAAACTCAAGTATCGTGTCTATGCTCTCCTGCTTTGCATCCTGTATAAATCCGCAAGTGTTTATCACAGCTATTTCTCCCTGAGGATTCTTGCTGTCGTGTACGCAATGATATCCGCATGCCTCAAGCCGTCCCATAAGCCTCTCGCTGTCCACGAGATTCTTTGAGCATCCCATAGTTATGATGTCTATCGTATTCTTCTTCACTGCGTATAAGCTTATTTCTTGTCTGTATTGAAAAGAGAGTCAACAAACTGACGCTTGTTGAACAACTGCAGATCTTCCATGCCTTCGCCAAGACCGATGTACTTCACCGGCACCTGCAGTTGGTCGCTTATCCCTATCACTACGCCGCCTTTGGCCGTACCGTCGAGCTTCGTTATGGCCAGTGACGTTATCTGCGTCACGGCAGAGAACTGTTTGGCCTGTTCGAAAGCGTTCTGTCCCGTGCTTCCGTCGAGCACAAGCATCACCTCGTCGGGAGCATCCGGCAGGACCTTCTTCATCACGTCCTTCACTTTCTTCAATTCGTTCATCAGTCCCACCTTGTTGTGCAGACGTCCTGCCGTGTCTATTATCACTACATCAGCTCCGTTAGCCTTAGCACTGCTAAGCGTGTCGAAAGCCACCGATGCGGGGTCACTGCCCATCTGCTGCTTGACTACGGGCACCCCGACTCTCTCACCCCATATGCAAAGTTGCTCCACGGCTGCCGCACGGAATGTGTCTGCCGCGCCGAGATAAACTTTCTTTCCGGCTTTTTTGAACTGATATGCCAACTTGCCTATGGTCGTGGTCTTGCCAACTCCGTTCACACCCACTATGAGTATGACATACGGCTTGTGGCCCGACGGCAAATCCCAATTGTCGTTGTCGTCGCCATTGTTCTCTGCAAGCAACGATGCTATCTCGTCACACAGTATGCCGTTCAGTTCCGAAGTGCTCACATACTTGTCGCGAGCCACACGTTCCTCTATGCGCTGTATAATCTTCAGCGTAGTATCTACACCGACATCACTCGTTATAAGAACTTCCTCCAGATTGTCAAGCACATCATCATCCACCTTCGACTTACCGGCCACAGCACGGGCTAATTTGTCAAATACGCTCACTTTGGTCTTTTCCAACCCTTTGTCGAGCGTCTCTTTTTTCTTCTTATTAAAAAAGCCGAAAATTCCCATATTACAATAATTTATCTGCAAAGATACGCAAAAAACCGCATACACATCAGATTATCTAAATATTTTTAAACCGGTAAAAAGAAAAAAGGCTCATCACCTTTCGGTATGAACCTTTATTCCAATATTTGTCCGGTTGCTCCGTCAGTTGTTCACCGAACCTCCTACAATGTCGAGCAGTTCGTTTGTGATAGCCTGCTGGCGGCTCTTGTTGTACTGCAAGTTCAAGTCGCGCAACAGTTCGTCGGCATTGTCCGTTGCCGTCTGCATGGCCACCATGCGTGCAGCATGCTCACTGGCATTGCTGTCAAGCAGTGCCGTATATAGCATCAGATGTGCAAGTTTCGGTATCAGCAGTCCGAGAACGGTATTCATGTCCGGTTCCACTATGAAGTTGTCATTGAGCGGTTTTGCCTCGACCGACTTTTTTGCAGCCTCTTCCTTATGCTTTCTCTTCAGATATTCCTGAGCCTCACGGGTTACAATCATTGTGGAAAGGTCGCGCTCGTGATCACGCTCCAATTCGCTTGTCACATCTATCGGCAGAAACACCTTACGTGTAAGCACCTGCGAACCTGCACTCTTGAAATGATGATAAATCAGTTCTACACGATCAATCTCACCTTTCATGAACTTCCCGCCCAAGTCCCGGGCCATCTCTATACACTGCTTTACATTAGGCTTGTCTGCCAGTTCCGTGAAGTCACCCGCCGACTCCAACCCGAGCTTCGCCACCTTTTCGGCCACCTTCCGGCCTATCGGATAAATGACGATGTTGTCCTTGCCAAGATCGGAATACTCGTCGACAGCCTGCTGCATCAGTTTCAGGATGTTGGCATTGAACCCTCCGCACAGACTGCTGTTTGATGCAAAGACTACAAATGCGATCCTCTTCACCGGCCTGTCCACACTGAACACCGTCGTCGCATCGGCCTCTGACGCGAGAAAAGTCTTCAGTATATGCTCCAGCATGGTCTCATACGGAAGCATGTTCTCTATCATCACCTGTGCATGATGCAACTTCGACGACGCCACCATCTTCATCGCACTCGTTATCTTGCGTGTGCTGTTGACACTGGCTATACGGGTCTTTATTTCTTTCAGTGACGGCATAGGCTATCAGCTTTTATATGCACCGGCTGTATCAGCCATGACAGACTCTATGACCTTCGTCACTTCGTCATCAATCTTTCCTGATGCCAATGTCGCAATAATCTCGGCATGAGCCGAACGCATCTTCTCAAGGAAAGCGTCCTGACACTCACGGACCTTCTCTACCGGCACATCGTGCATAAGGCCATGCGTACCACAATAGATGATAGCAATCTGTTCGCCCACAGGCATGGGGCTGTATTGCGGCTGTATGAGCAGCTGGTTGTTCTTACGGCCGCGGTCAAGCGTCATTGCCGTCACTGCATCCATATCGCTTGAGAACTTCGAGAAGCTCTCCAACTCACGATACTGTGCCTGGTCGATTTTCAGCGTACCTGCCACTTTCTTCATACTCTTGATCTGTGCCGAACCTCCCACGCGGGATACCGATATACCCACGTTGATAGCCGGCCGGAAACCTTGATTGAATAGATCCGACTCCAGATATATCTGTCCGTCAGTGATTGAAATCACGTTTGTAGGGATATAAGCCGATACGTCGCCCGCCTGAGTCTCGATGATTGGCAGGGCCGTAAGCGAGCCGCCGCCCCTGACATGCCCTTTCATGCACTCCGGCAGGTCGTTCATCTTCTCTGCCACCTCCTGCTGGTCGTTAATCTTAGCGGCACGCTCCAGCAGACGGCTGTGCAGATAGAACACATCGCCCGGATATGCCTCGCGTCCTGACGGACGACGCAGTATCAGCGACACCTCACGGTAAGCCACAGCCTGCTTCGACAAATCGTCATATACCACAAGCGCCGAATGACCGCGGTCGCGGAAATACTCTCCTATGGCTGCACCGGCAAACGGAGCATAATACTGCATGGCAGCAGGGTCGGCTGCCGTTGCAGCCACAACGATGGTATATGGCAGGGCGCCACGCTCCTTTAACGTCGACACAAGTGCCGCCACCGTACTTGCCTTCTGGCCTATTGCCACATATATGCAGTATACGGGTTTGCCCGCTTCATAGAAACTCTTCTGATTGATGATAGTGTCCACGGCTATGGCCGTCTTTCCCGTCTGACGGTCACCGATGATAAGTTCGCGCTGTCCGCGTCCGATGGGAATCATCGAGTCAACGGCCTTGATTCCCGTCTGCAACGGCTCTTTCACCGGCTGGCGGTAAATCACACCGGGAGCCTTGCGGTCGAGAGGCATCTCGAACGAACTGCCCAAATCGATGTCTCCCTTGCCGTCCACGGGTTGTCCCAACGGGTTTATGACACGCCCGAGCATATTGTCATTGACACGTATCGAGGCAATACGCCTTGTGCGCTTCACCACCATGCCCTCCTTGATGCCCGATGTCGTTCCGAGAAGCACACAACCGACGTTGTCTTCCTCAAGGTTCATCACGATGGCCATCGTCCCGTTCTCGAACTCAAGAAGTTCGTTAGCCTCGGCGTTGCGCAGTCCGTAGATGCGGGCCACACCGTCGCTCACCTGCAACACAGTGCCCACTTCGTCAAACTTCTCGCCGCATCCGATGCCCTTGAGCTGTTCGAGCAGCACCTGTGACACTTCGCTTGGTTTTATTTTATCTGACATAGTTATTTTATTTGTTGTGAATTGCGAATCACGAATTTATCGTGCGTTGCAGCAACCGTCTTATTCATGATTCTCCATTTTCAGTTATCTCAGCGCTGTGAGAATGGTGTTGAGCCTGTTCCTTACGCTCGCGTCCATCCTGTAAGTGTCATACTCGAGGATGAATCCGCCTATGATGTCAGGATTCACCTCGGTCTCAAACTCCACAGTACCGTTGGTCTTGCTCTCCACCATGCTGCGCATCTTCCGCTCGGTGGCAGGATGCACGGCAGCTGCTGTGGTGAGCCTGCCACGAATGATGTTCTTCTGCTTTCTGTAAAGAGTGATATACGAGTTGGCCATGAACTGTACAATATCCTCACGGCCATTATCGAGCACTATGCCGAGAAACGACACCGTGAGTTTTGCCGGAGTCTCTCCCGATGCCGTCGTGAGAAGAGCCAGCTTGCTGTCCTTCGACAGCATGGGGGCTACCAGCGTCTGCATGAGCTGCGGCACTGCGGCAAAACTTGCCGCCAGTGTCTGCATGTCACGGTACACGGCATCCTCGATGTGGGCGTCGGTCGCGCCTTTAAGCAGCGCACGTGCATATCTAACAGATATTACTCCTATCTCCATAGCCTTTTACCTTTTATCAGAAGAAGAAACGTCATCCAGCATTCGGTCTATCAAATCCATCTGGGCCTTGTCTGTGGAGAGTTTTTCCCGCAGCACTTTCTCTGCAATCTCCACACTGAGCGTAGCCACTTGCCTGCGGATATCGCTGATGGCAGCCTGCTTCTCGCTCTCAATCTCGGCTTTCGCCTCGCTGAGCAGCCGGGCGCCCTCTTCACGGGCTTTCTCCTGAGCTTTCTCCACGATGGCATCGCGTGTAGCCGTAGCCTCTTTCAGTATCTGGGCCTGCCTCTCGCGTGCCTCCTGCAAGATGGATTCACCTTCCTTCTGTATATTGGCCAGTTTCTCGTTGGCCTCATGAGCCTTGCGCAGGCTGTCGTCGATGTACTGCTTGCGCTCGTCCACCATCTTGATGATGGCGGGAAAGCCAAACTTGGCAAGCACACCGAAGACCACCAGAAACGCAATGGCCATCCAGAAGAGGAGACCGAGATCGGGCGTCAGAATTGCCGGTAAATTCAGTTCCATTTGCTATTTGCTTTATCTTGCTGTTGCTTATAAGAGAAATCTCTTTATTATTTGATAAGGAATGCACAGGCTGCGATGGCAAACAATGCACAACCCTCCACAAAGGCTGATGTAAGAATCATGTTGGTCTGAATCTTTCCCGTTGCCTCCGGCTGGCGTGCGATGGCGTCCATGGCGCTGCCGCCGATCTTACCTATTCCCAAACCTGCTCCGATAGTTGCGATACCTGCTCCGAGACCGCAACCCAGCTGAGCCAGACCTTCAGCGGCCAATAATGTTGAAATAATCATAATCGTTAATGTTTTTTATTTGTTATTACTTCTTTTATGTTAAATATTAAATGTCCAATAAGATACAGAATGTCCAACATCCCGATTTCCTAATCTTCAATTCTTAATTTCCATGATGCCCCTCCTGATGTGCCAATCCGATAAACACCGAACTTAGCATCGTGAAGACATAAGCCTGCACGAAAGCCACAAGCACCTCAAGACAATTCATGAACAGCATCATCAGCACACTGAACACGTTGAGCCCCATTCCGAAACCTGCACCCATAGACCATCCAAGGAAGATGACACATGTGAAACTCAGTATCACGGCATGTCCCGCCATCATGTTGGCAAAGAGACGAATCATCAGCGCAAACGGTTTGGTAAATACTCCGAAAAGCTCTATCACCGGCATTATAGGCACAGGATAAGCCTTAAGGAACAGCGGCACATCCGGCCAGAAAATCTCTTTCCAATATTCCTTGTTGCCGAACAGGTTGATGGCCAGCATCGTGCATACGGCAAGGAAGAGCGTTATGTTGATGTTTCCCGTCACATTCGCACCGCCGGGGAATATCGGAATGAGTCCTATCAGATTACATGTGAAGATAAAGAAGAACACCGTAAGCAGATAAGGGGCATACCGACGGTAATGCTTTTCGCCGATAGAAGCCTTTATGACATCGTCGTTTATCGACATCACCAGCATCTCCATCATTCCCACAAAACCACGCGGGGCTGCGCTTTTTGCGTCGCGCTTCCTGTACCACCGTGCACACGACAGGAACACCGTGATGAGCACAGCCACCACTATCCATATCTGCACCACATTCTTGGTCATGCTGAGATCTATCGGCCTCACCGCCGTGCCGTCGGCCATCTTCTCGTATATCTTGCCATGATGTCCGGCATCGAAGAAGAACCCCTCCGGCAGTGTGTGTGCCGTGCAGAAGTGCCACTCGCCGGTATTTGCGCTGCGCACTATTATGGGCAACGGGATGCTGATATGTCTGTCATCGTACGTGGCGATGTGCCACTCATAAGCATCAGCCAAGTGCTCGAGTACTATCTCCGGGATGTTGAGCTGCCCGCCGTCACCGTGTCCGCCCGATGCAGACATCCGGAGCGGAAGCAAGGCTACCACAGCCAGAAGCAATATATACTTTATCCGTTTCATTTATATGCAATATGTTTGTTTATCTGTCATGAGCGGTTTGATACCTTTCCGAAAAACACAGCATGATGGACCAACAACATCACATAGAACGACATGAACACCAGAAAGAACACTGTCATTGCGTCACGGCCCACAACCAGATAGCAGACCATCATAACCCCCAGTGCCAGCAACATCCTGAATCCTGATACGGCTGTGTAGAACGTTGTGAGTCCCTCGGGGTTGCGCTCCGCCACCCTTCGCCATATCATGGCGTCGGCCGTGTCCGTCACCATCGAGAACACTGCGCTCACCACAAGCGGTGTCAGCATGGCATCGAGCCTCAAGACATTCATCACCAGCAGTCCGGCTATGAACATCCCTGCCGTCAGCCATACGCTCTGCCTGAGGTAGCGCCTGCTCAGCATGGCTACGTTGTTGTCCTTGTCGTCATGTGCAAGTCCGCCCATACATCATATACTATAGTTCCACACACAAGCTCACCTCGTTCTTCTTCACCTCGACGAAGCCTCCGGATATATGGATTTCTTGTTTGCCACCTGCCGTAGTGTATTCCACCGTTCCCGGGTCGAGCGCAGATATGATGGGGGCATGGTTTTCGAGTATCTCGAACGAGCCGGACGATCCCGGCACACTCACACTCACGATGTCTCCGTCGTAGGCCACCCTCTCCGGTGTGACGATTTTCAGTCTTAGACTCATGCTTGTATATTAAAACAGTTGTTATCAATCAGTTAGCTTTGGCTGCCTCAAGCAGTTTCTTGGCTTTTGTCTTGGCATCCTCAATAGTACCCACGTTGAGGAAAGCCTGCTCAGGCAGGTCGTCCACCTCACCGTCGAGAATGGCATTGAAGCCCTTGATAGTGTCCTCGATAGACACCATCACACCCGGCAGACCCGTAAACTGCTCCGCCACGGCAAACGGCTGCGAGAGGAATCTCTGTACGCGGCGCGCACGGTTCACCGTGAGTTTGTCCTCGTCCGAAAGTTCGTCCATACCGAGAATGGCTATGATGTCCTGAAGCTCCTTGTAGCGCTGCAGTATCTCCTTCACCCTCTGCGCGCACTCGTAGTGTTCCTTGCCCACGATAAGCGGATCGAGTATGCGCGACGTACTTCCCAGCGGATCTACAGCCGGGTATATACCGAGCTCGGCAATCTTTCGGCTCAGCTCCGTAGTTGCATCAAGATGAGTGAACGTAGTCGCAGGCGCCGGGTCTGTCAAGTCGTCGGCAGGCACATACACAGCCTGTACCGACGTGATCGAGCCTTTCTTCGTAGATGTTATTCGCTCCTGCATCGTTCCCATCTCGCTGGCCAGTGTAGGCTGATAACCTACCGCCGAAGGCATACGTCCGAGCAGGGCCGATACCTCCGAACCTGCCTGTGTGAACCGGAAAATGTTGTCGATGAAGAACAGTATGTCGGCGGCAGCGCCGTCCTTGCCTCCGTTGTCGCGGAATTCTTCGGCCACCGTCAGTCCGGACAACGCTACCGAAGCACGTGCTCCCGGCGGTTCGTTCATCTGACCGTAGACGAGCGTGGCCTGACTCTTCTTCAACTCCTCGGGGTCGACGAGCGAGAGGTCCCATTTGCCTTCGTCCATGGCCTTGCGGAACTTGTCGCCATAGCGGATGACGCCCGACTCTATCATCTCGCGTATCAGGTCGTTGCCCTCACGCGTACGCTCTCCCACTCCGGCAAACACCGAATATCCGTTGTGTCCCTTGGCGATGTTGTTGATAAGCTCCATGATGAGTACCGTCTTGCCCACACCGGCACCGCCGAAAAGACCGATCTTTCCGCCTTTCATATAAGGTTCGAGCAGGTCGATCACCTTGATACCCGTGGCAAGCATCTCCTTGCGCGTAGAGAGTTCGTCGAAAGCAGGAGCCTCGCGGTGTATGGGATACGCTCCGCCCATATCAAAATCCTTCATGCCGTCGATAGGCTGTCCGATGACATTGAGCATGCGGCCTTTGATCTGGTCACCCGCAGGCATAAGGATGGGCGAGCCTATCGACACAGCCTCCAGGCCGCGCTGCAGTCCGTCGGTATTGTCCATGGCCACACAGCGCACTGTCGTCTCACCGATGTGCTGCTGCACCTCGGCAATGAGTGTACGTCCATCGGGGCGTGTTATTCTCAATGCCTCATGAATCTTTGGCAACACTTTCTCAGCATCCTGGCCGTCTGTCTCGAAGAAGACATCGATTACCGGTCCGATAATCTGGGATATGTGTCCGATAATTTGTGACATAATCTGTTGTTGTTATTTTATTTTGTTTTTTTTATTGCTTTATCTTTATTCTCCGCAAAGTTACCAAATTTTATTTCAAACGAAACAATATTTTACCGATTTTATTCTTAAAGAATTAAAAAATACAATTCCGTCCAACGCATCATACACCATAGCCAATACGTAAAGAAACGACCGGTACGTCTCATGTATGCTGTCATAATATAGTTAAATGCTCAGTTCATCGAGCACCTTTATCAGCTTCATATCCAACGGTTTATCAGTACGTATGGCATCACTGAACGGAACGTATACCACTTCGTTGTTGCGCACACCGACCATCACGTTACGCTGACCTTGAAGGATGGCTTCGATGGCACCCACGCCCGTACGGCTGGCAAGTATGCGGTCGCGTGCCGTGGGGCGACCTCCACGCTGCAGATGGCCGAGGATAGACACACGGACATCGTAATCCGGAAACTCGTTGCGCACACGGTCGGCATAATACAGGGCACCGCACTTGGGACTTTCCGACACGATGACGATACAACTCTTCTTCGACTTGCGTATGCCACGCTCCATAAAGCGTGCCAACTGGTCAAACTCAAGCGATTCCTCAGGGATGATGGCCGCCTCCGCACCGCTGGCGATGGCACTGTTTTGGGCGAGGAATCCGGCGTCACGTCCCATAACCTCTATGAAGAATATGCGCTCATGGCTCTGAGCCGTGTCGCGTATGCGGTCGACACACTCCACGATGGTGTTCATCGTGGTGTCGTATCCTATTGTCGAGTCGGTACCGTACAGGTCGTTGTCGATGGTTCCCGGCAGACCGATACAGCAGACGTCGTATTCCGCTGCGAATATCTTCGCTCCGGTGAGCGAGCCGTTGCCGCCTATGACCACAAGCGCGTCTATCTCTTCCTTCTGCATCGTCTCGTAGGCTTTGAGCATGCCTTCGGGAGTGGTGAACTCCTTGCTGCGGGCCGTCTTCAGTATTGTTCCGCCCTGCATGATTATACCGCTGACATTTTCTGTAGTAAACGGCTTTATCTCGCCGTTGATAAGTCCTTCGTACCCACGGTAGATACCCTTGATATTAAATCCGTTGCAGATTCCGGCACGTGTCACGGCACGTATTGCAGCGTTCATTCCCGGAGCATCACCGCCGGAAGTAAGTACACCTATTGTCTTGATTTTAGCCATAATAAGTTTTGTTATATTTTAATGTAAGAGATAAGAAAGCCAAGTTTCCGGCCTCTCTTTCTCCGTTCCCTGTTACTGCTTGTATGGTGGGCCCAAAATGTTATCCCATCATATATATCTCGGCCCAGAGCACCGCCACGCCGGCCAGCCATCCGGCCAGCACTTTCAGCGTGCAATGGCGCATATACCATCCCACACGCATGCGCTCCATCTTCATCAGAGCCAGTCCGCACGAATTGGCAAAGCACAGAAGACAGCCGCCCACGGCAGTACTGTAGGCCGTTATCTTCCAGAAAGCTCCGTTCTGTACGAAGCACGCCATATACCCCGTGTCGCCCCAACGCTGCATACCGTCGCCATACAGCATGGGATACATCGAACCGTCGAGTACGGGATACATCGATATGTTGGCCATGGCTACCGAGAATGTGTCCGTGATACCGCTCAGCAGCCCACTGGACAGCCCGACAATCCACACATTGTGGACATGGGTGTCAAGCCAAAGGGCCATACGGCCGAACACGCCGGTTTCCTGCACCACCCCCGTGGCAAGCATGATGCCCATCACAAAAAGAATAAGCTGCATGCTGCCATATTGCAACGACAGCGGTATACGGCGCTGAATCATGCGGTCGGCATTCATCAGACGGCGGTTGAAAACCTCGTTCACAATCCACAGCACCGACAGCACGCACAACGCCCCGAGGAACGGGCTCAGTTTGGTGATACTGTGAAACGTCGGTATGAACCACAGCCCGCCTATGCCCACGACAAACATCACCATGCGCTGCCAGCGGTTCAGATTGGTATCGTCACCACGGTAGGGAGTGGCCGGCCACTCCACATCGAGCCGGTCGGGCAGCTCCATCCTTATCAGCAGTGTGGGAACGACCCATGCCGTCAGCGCCGGAAGCAACAAGTAGGCCGAAAAGTTGGTCGCCGTAACAGCTCCGCCACCCCACAGCACCACGCCCGCCGGGTCGCCTATCACGGTGAAACAGCCGCCCGCAGTGGCTGCCAGCACGATGGCACTGCCTATCAGCATACGTTGCCGCCGGCTCTTTACGATACCGTGCATTATCATAAGCATCATCGTGGTGGTGGTCAGGTTGTCGAGATTGGCCGAGATGATGAATGTGGCGATGGTGATTGTCCACAGCAGCCGCCGGCTGTTGCGGGTCCGTATCCATTCGCTGATGAAGTCGAAACAGCCGTTGCTGTTGAGAATCTCTATTATGGCCATTGTAGCAAAGAGGAACAGCACCACCCCTGCGGCCTTGCCTACATATTTCAGAAAGATATTGTCGTAAATGTAGTATTTCACGGCCTCGCTTGTCGGAGCGTCACCGGCAAGAAAAAGGCTGTAGCCGTGCGGATGTTCGCTCATGACGAAATCCGTACCGAAACATACATACAGCACCCACCCTACAGTGCCTATAAACATCGCCACAGCGGCCTTGTTCACGTTGGTGATATGTCCCGTCGCTATCAGCAAAAAACCGACAAGCATTATCAATATGATAACAAGCGTCATAATACGTATTCATTTAAGACAGTACAAAGATAATATTTTTTATCGTAACACCCAAATATAGCGGACAGGTTTTTATGAATTTATAAGTTTTTATAAGGGAGTTCCCGCGGCCGCAAAGCCGATTTGCCCCAATGGCTGTCCGTCCCGAGCAGGAAGCGTCCAAGACACGAGTATGCCCAGGCCCCCGAAACACCCGAAAAGCCATATTTCTTAAACAAAGAAGAGAACGTCAACTCGAATCACACAAAAACACGCAAGCCATACTGTCAATATTGCATTGCGGAAGTGCCGCTTTGGGAATGCGAAAGTGCCGCTTTGAGGATGCGGAAGTGCCGCTTTGGGAATGCGAAAGTGCCGCTTTGAGGATGCGGAAGTGCCGCTTTGGGAATGCGGAAGTGCCGCTTTGAGTGCAATATCTCATTGTCGAATGACGTTTTTTGCACTTTTGGCAATGCTTTTTATATATTTCTGCGCGACACGACCATGCCTACACCTGATAAAAACTGGCAAAAAAAGACGGCGGAACGGATTCCCCAAAAGGTGTTTCTGGTACGAAAAGAGTGTTTGAATTCTCCGTTTTATCGGTTTAACATATGTTAATGCATACATCGGGACTGCCAATTCTCCGTTTGCTCCGTTTTGCATACTGCGTAATATGTTTACATAACAAAGCGGCAGACACCCTGCCATACCCTGTAAAATATTAAAAGATTGGGAATACAGGAAAGGGGATTTTCTTACAAAACACTCTTTTTTCGGAGAAATGAAAACGGAGAATCTCCGAAAACAGGATATACAACAGTTCTTATATATTGTAATTAAAATTTTTATATTATAATCTGTTATATATTATATTAATATAATATATAACAGATTATAATATACTATGCGGAAATCGTATATGATGTATACCTTGTTTTCCAATTCTCCGGATTCTCCGTCTTTGAAATCACACCAATTATATTGACATGAACGATACTCTATGCTGCAACATACGCATGAGGGGCACACATTGAATCATCCGTGAAGGCTGTGCTTAGACGGGATATGCCACGGCTGTACCATGCAGTTGCAGTGGAGATAAAACAACGTGGCACTGCAGCAGAAAACACAACACCATTCTTGAAAAAACGGAGAATTGGCAGGCCCGATGTACGCATTAACATATGTTAAACCGATAAAACGGAGAATTCAAACCGCCTTTTCCATACCGGATTTTCCGTTTTGGAGAACAGAACCCGCTTTTTGGAGAATCTGTCCGAAAGATGCAAAAGTGCATTTTCCGACAGCAAGTTACATATTGTAAGCGGCTGGGGCCGCATACAGTCTTCCCTCCATTTTTAACACATCATTTTCATTTAGTAATACCTGTTCTTACGTTTTATGAAATAAAATTAGTAATTTTGCAGTCAGATTTAAAACAATTTATAATAATACACAAATATGCCGGAGAACAACAGCATACTGGAAAAACTTGACGGACTGGAAAGCCGCTATGAGGAAGTGTCGACACTGATTACCGACCCGAGCGTGATAAGCGACCAGGAAAGATATGTCAAACTGACACGCGAATACAAAGACCTTGGCGACATCATGGACGCCCGGAAGCGCTACATAGACTGTCTCAACGCCATAAAAGAAGCCAAGGACATCCTGGCCAACGAGAGCGACCCGGAAATGAAAGACATGGCGCGTGAGGAACTTGTGCTCAACGAAGACCTGCAGCCAAGACTCGAAGAAGAGATCAAGATAGCCCTTGTGCCTAAAGACCCGGAAGACGCCAAGAACGTACAGATGGAGATACGTGCCGGAACCGGCGGCGACGAGGCATGCCTGTTTGCCGGCGACCTGTTCCAGATGTACAAGCGCTTCTGCGACTCGAAGGGATGGACGTTGTCTATAACAAGCGTCAGCGAGGGTGCCGTGGGAGGATTCAAGGAGATAGACTTCGCCGTCAGCGGCGACAACGTATACGGCACGATGAAATACGAATCAGGCGTACACCGCGTGCAGCGCGTGCCGGTGACGGAATCGAACGGCCGCATGCAGACATCGGCGGCCACAGTGGCCGTACTGCCCGAAGCCGACAAGTTTGAAGTGAGCATAAACGAAGGCGAGATTAAATGGGACACATTCCGCAGTTCGGGCGCCGGCGGACAGAACGTGAACAAGGTCGAGTCGGGCGTACGTCTGCGCTACATGTGGAAGAATCCCAACACGGGCGAGACCGAGGAAATACTCATAGAATGTACCGAGACACGCGACCAGCCCAAGAACAAGGAGCGTGCCCTGTCGCGCCTGCGAACATTCATTTACGACAAGGAGCACCAGAAATATGTGGACGACATAGCCAACCGCCGCAAGACGCTCGTATCCACCGGCGACAGAAGTGCAAAAATCAGGACGTACAACTTCCCCCAAGGCCGCGTCACAGACCACCGTATAGGATTCACCACCCACGACCTGCAGGGCTTTCTCGGCGGGGACATACAGGACATGATAGACGCACTGACAGTGGCCGAGAACGCAGAGAGAATGAAAGAGAGCGAACTGTAGTTTTTAAGTGAAGAGGTAAGAGTGATGAGTCAAGGGGGGGGTAACCACGGAGATTGATAGGTTGAATATAGCCCCCGTTTCTCTCATATTCCCCATCTCTCCCATTCAAGTAAAAAAATAACAAATAAATATTATGAACAGACAACAGCTTATAGAACAGATAAAGACAAAGAAGAGCTTCCTATGCGTGGGACTCGACACCGATCTGAAAAAAATACCGCAGCATCTGCTGGACGACGAAGATCCGATATTCACTTTCAACAAGGCCGTCATCGACGCCACGGCACCCTATTGCGTGGCATACAAACCCAACCTGGCCTTCTACGAGGCTTTCGGAATAAAGGGGATGGTCGCTTTCGAGAAAACCGTAGACTACCTCAAGGCCCACTGCCCTGACCACTTCGTCATCGCCGACGCCAAACGCGGCGACATCGGCAACACCTCTGCCATGTATGCACGTACGTTCTTCGGAGAATACGACATCGACGCTCTTACCGTAGCACCCTACATGGGCGAGGACAGCGTGAGCCCGTTTCTCACTTACGACGGCAAATGGGTGGTGCTGCTTGCACTCACAAGCAACAAAGGCAGCCACGACTTCCAGCTCACGGCCGACGCCGGCGGCGAGCGTCTGTTTGAGAAGGTGCTGCGCGTGAGCCGGCAATGGGGCGACGCCGACAACATGATGTACGTCGTGGGAGCCACCCAGGGCAAGATGTTCAGCGACATCAGGCGTATAGTACCCGACCACTTCCTGCTCGTGCCGGGAGTGGGGGCGCAAGGAGGGAGCCTGCACGAAGTGTGCAGATACGGCATGACGGACGACTGCGGACTGCTCGTCAACAGCAGCCGCGGCATCATCTACGCCTCGCAAGGCGACGATTTTGCCGAAGCCGCAGCGAAGGCCGCACACGAATTGCAGCAGGAAATGGCCGCCGAACTGGCCGCACGGTGACAGCCCCCGATTCTATTCCATAGACAGATCACTGCATGTCAGACATGCCCGAATATATGAAAATATAAAAAAATATCCCCATCAACCGCTCAAATGAATAAATTTTGCTATATTTGCAAAATTAATATGAACAAACAATACAAGAAATGGAATTTACGGCGAAACAGATAGCTGAGTTTATAGGCGGCAGAGTGGAAGGCAACCCTGACGCAACAGTCCACACCTTTGCAAAGATAGAAGAAGGCAAAAGCGGGGCGATATCGTTTCTTTCAAACCCGAAATACACACAATACGTTTACAATACGGAGTCGAGCATAGTGCTCGTCAACGACGATGTGAAACTGGACGCCCCGGTCAAGACTACACTCATCAGGGTGAAAAACGCCTATGAATGCGTGGCAAAACTGTTGCAGATGTACGAAGCGGCCAGACCAAAGAAGAAAGGAACCGACCCGCTCGCCAGCATATCGGCATCGGCGACACTCGGCACCGACGTATATATCGGTCCGTTTGCCTGCATCGGTGACGGTGTACACATCGGTGACGGCACGCAGATATATCCGGGAGCCGTTGTCGGCGACGGAGTGAGCATAGGCTGCAACTGCAAGATATATCCCAATGTGACCGTCTACGAGGGGTGCCGTCTGGGCAACAACGTGACAGTGCACTCGGGCACGGTTATCGGTGCCGACGGATTCGGGTTCGCCCCCAATGCCGGAGGATATGACAAAATACCTCAAATAGGCATTGTAACCATAGAGGACAATGTAGAGATAGGTGCCAACACATGCATAGACCGTTCGACGATGGGCAGCACTACGATAAGGAAAGGCGTGAAGCTGGACAATCTGGTGCAAGTGGCCCACAACGTTGAGATTGGCGAGAACACTGTCATGTCGGCTCAGGTGGGCATAGCCGGAAGTACAAAGGTGGGCTCGTGGTGCATGTTCGGCGGACAGGTGGGGCTGGCCGGACACATACATATAGGCGACAAGACATTCCTCGGAGCCCAATCGGGAGTGCCCGGAAACATAAAGGGCGACACCACCCTCATCGGCACACCGCCGATGGAGCCTAAAGCATACTTCAAGTCACAAGCCATATTCCGCAAGTTACCCGAACTTTACAAGCAAATCAACGAATTGCAAAAGAAAGTAGACGAGCTGACCGCCAAAAACAATGGAACGGCGGAATAGACAAAACGAACAAGAAGAAAAACAACATAATTTACCATTCAATGAAACAAAAGACACTGAAAGGCAGCTTCTCCCTCTGCGGAAAAGGTCTGCATACAGGACTGAGCCTCACGGTGACGTTTAACCCGGCCGGCGAAAATACAGGCTACAAGATACAGAGAATCGACCTGGACGGGATGCCGGTAATAGACGCCATAGCGGAAAACGTGGTGGACACACAGCGCGGCACCGTGCTTGGCAAGGGCGACATAAGAGTCTCGACAGTCGAACACGGACTGGCAGCCCTCTACGCTCTCGGCATAGACAACTGTCTGATTCAGGTGAACGGCCCCGAATTTCCGATATTGGACGGCAGCGCGATACAATACGTGGAAAGAATCAAGGAAGTGGGCATAGAAGAACAGAACGCACCCAAAGACTGGTATATAATAAGGAAGAAGATAGAGGTAAGAGACGAAACTACAGGGTCGTGCATCACAATACTTCCAGATGAAGAGTTCAGTCTGACAGCCATGTGCTCCTTCAACTCGAAGTTCATCAACAGCCAGTTCGCATCACTTGACAAAGCCGAACATTTCACCACCGAGATTGCACCGGCACGCACGTTCGTGTTCGTAAGGGACATCGAACCCCTGCTCAAAGCCAACCTGATAAAAGGCGGCGACCTGGACAACGCCATCGTCATCTACGAAAAGCAGATTTCGCAGGAACAGCTTGACAAGCTGGCCGACATGATTCAGGCTCCGCACCATGATGCGTCGGAACTGGGATACATCCAGAACAAGGCGCTCGTATGGGAAAACGAGTGCACGCGCCACAAACTGCTTGACATCGTCGGCGACCTCGCCCTCATAGGCAAGCCCATCAAGGGACGCATCATCGCCACACGACCCGGCCACACCATCAACAACAAGTTTGCAAGACAAATGCGCAAAGAGATACGCAAGCACGACGTGCAGGCACCTATCTACGATCCCAACGAAGCACCTATAATGGACGTCAACCGCATCCGCGAACTCCTGCCCCACCGCTACCCCATGCAGCTGGTAGACAAAGTGATAGCTTTGGGAGCGACAAGCATTGTCGGCGTGAAGAACATCACGAGCAACGAGCCGTTCTTCCAAGGACATTTCCCGCAGGAACCGGTAATGCCCGGCGTATTGCAGATAGAGGCCATGGCACAGTGCGGCGGACTGCTCGTATTGAACACAGTGGAGGAACCCGAACGATGGTCTACATATTTCATGAGGATAGACGATGTAAAATTCCGGCAGAAAGTGGTTCCCGGCGACACGCTCATATTCAAAGTCGACCTGCTCGCACCGGTACGCCACGGCATATCGTCTATGCGCGGATACGTATTCGTAGGCGACCACGTTGTATCGGAGGCTACATTTACAGCCCAAATCGTAAAGAACAAGTAATAAAAAAACAATAGACATGAATCAAATAAGCCCCATGGCATTTGTCGATCCGGAGGCAAAGCTCGGTGACAACAACATCATCGGCCCTTTCTGCTATATCGACAAAAACACCGTCATCGGAGACAACAACAAATTCTATAACAGTGTCACCGTACATGCAGGAGCCCGTATAGGCAACAACAACGAGTTTTTTCCGGGAGCAAGCATAAGCACCAAGCCGCAAGACCTGAAATATCGCGGCGAGGACACACTATGCGAGATTGGCGACAACAACAGTGTGCGGGAGAACGTGACCATCAGCCGGGGCACGGCAAGCAAGGGGACGACCATTGTCGGATCGAACAACCTGCTGATGGAAAACATGCACGTGGCACACGACTGTGTATTGGGCAACGGATTGATAATAGGCAACTCCACCAAGTTCGCCGGTGAGGTGACCGTGGACGACAACGCCATAATAAGCGCTGTGGTGCTGTCACACCAGTTCTGCCGCATCGGCGGATATGTAATGATACAGGGCGGAAGCCGCTTCAGTCAGGACATACCACCGTACATCATCGCAGGTAAGGAGCCTACAAGGTATTGCGGAATAAACATCGTAGGACTGCGCCGCAGAGGATTCAGCAACGAGACGATTGATATAATTCACGACACGTACCGTACCATCTATGCCAATGGCATAATAAAGGATGGCATACAGGAGGCAAGAGCCAAATATCCGGGCGTGAAGGAAGTGGAATACATCTGTTCGTTCATTGAAAACTCAAAGCGCGGAATAATACGCTGATGAAAAGAACGCTCGTAGTGGTCACAGGGCCTACGGCCGTCGGGAAGACCGAACTGTGCATGGACATTGCACGACAGTACGGAATACCGATAATAAATGCCGACTCGAGACAGATTTACCGGGGATTGAGAATCGGTACGGCGGCTCCAACGACGGAACAGCAAACAGAGGTGAAACACTATTTTGTAGGTTCACTGGACCTGTCCGAATACTACAACGCGTCGATGTTTGAACAGGACGTGACGTGTCTGCTGCCGCAATTGTTTGCAGAAAGCAGACACGGCATGGCTCTGATGAGCGGCGGCTCGATGATGTACATAGACAGTGTGTGCAACGGCATAGACGACATTCCGACCATAAATGACGAAACTCGCCAAATGCTGAAAGAACGACTGGAAAGCGACGGTTTTGAAAGACTGTGCGAAGAACTGCGGCTCATGGACCCCGAATACTACGCGATAGTGGACAAGAAGAATCCGCGCCGCGTGATACACGGACTGGAAATTTGTTATCAGACAGGTCTGACATACACGCATTTCCGCAAAAGGGAGAAAAAAGCACGGCCGTTTGACAACATCATGAAAATAGCTCTCAACAGACCTCGTGAAGAACTCTACGAACGTATAAACAACAGAGTGGACCGCATGATCGAAGAAGGACTCGTTGAAGAGGCACTGGCACTATACCCGCAGAAAGAACTAAACTCGCTGAACACAGTGGGATATAAAGAGATATTCGAATATATCGAAGGCAAATACATGCTCGACGAGGCGATAGAACGCATCAAGTCTGACACAAGACGCTATGCCCGCAAACAGTTGACATGGTTCAAACGTGACAAGGATATCGCATGGTTCTGTCCCGATGACAGAACAGAAATAATGGATTATATTTCCCAAAACTTATGAACAACAATTCAGACAATAAAGACAGGAAAGGGAAAGCCGGAGACCTGGCGGCCCTTTTGTTGAAGAAAATACGTAATATAGGTACATGGTACAAGAATCTTTTCCGTGGACGCCCGTGGTATATAAAGATTGTTTCCGGTGTCTGCTCGATATTCATATTGTTCATCCTGTATCTTATTGCCGTGGACAACAACTTCCTGTGGCTCTTCGGCAAGTCGCCGACAATAGAAGACATCAAGACCGCCGAGACAAGCGAAGCATCTGAACTGTACAGCGCCGACGGGGTGCTGATAGGAAAATACTTCAGCGAGAACAGGACCCCCGTGGCATATGAAGACGTGAATCCTGTATTCTGGCAGGCTCTCATATCCACCGAAGACGAACGGTTCTACAGCCACTTCGGAGTGGATCTGAAAGGAATTGTCGCCGCAGGAAAGGATTACATAGTGCACCGTGACGCACGCGGAGCATCGACCATTACACAGCAACTCGTGAAGAACATGCTCAAGGCACGTACCGACTATCCGGTGGGACCACTCGGCAAGGTGCCTGGACTCAAACTGCTGATAATGAAGACGAAAGAATGGATTACTGCAGTAAAGATTGAACTATATTTCGACAAGAAAGAGATACTGACGATGTATGCCAACACCGTGGATTTCGGCTCAAATGCTTTCGGTATCAAAACGGCCTGCAAGACATACTTTGGCAACACCCCCAAAGAAATGACAACCGAACAGGCTGCCGTACTTGTGGGTATGCTCAAGGCTACGACATTCTACAACCCCAAGATAAACCCCAAAAACAGCCTCAGGCGACGCAACACCGTGCTCAACAACATGATGACCCACGGATTTATCACGAAAGCGCAGTACGACACAATGAAGTCTGTACCGATAAAGCTGGACTATAGCGTTGAGAACAACTATGACGGGCAGGCACTCTACTTCCGCGAGGCTGTGGCCGGAGAACTTAGAGAATGGCTGAAGGAAAACGGAAAAGATCTATACAGGGACGGACTGAAGATATACACAACCATCGACACACGAATGCAAAAGTATGCCGAAGAAGCAGCCCGCAAGCAGATGAAAGTGGTACAACGCAACTTCGACAACCATTGGGGAAAGACCAATCCATGGCAGGATGAGCACCACGTTGAGATACCTGATTTCATAGAAAACCTTGCAAAGAAATTGCCTGTATACAAGTATCTGACGCAGAAATATCCCGACAGTCCGGACTCCGTAGACTTCTATCTGAACAAAACGCACACAGTGAAACTGTTCGACTACGAAAACGGAACGGTAGAGAAAGAGATGAGCACGATGGACTCCATACGGTACATGGAGCGTTTCATGCACTGTGGATTCGTGGCAATGGAGTCCGAAACAGGACACGTGAAAGCATGGGTTGGCGACATTGACTTTGAGACGTGGAAATATGACAAAGTGACAGCCATGAGACAGCCTGGATCTACATTCAAACTATTTGTCTATGCCGAAGCCATGAATCAGGGACTGACACCATGCGACAGGAGAGTTGACTCATATTTCAGCATGAAAGTGTATGACAGCAGAAAAAAGAAAGAGGTGATATGGGCACCGACCAATGCCAACGGATACTTTACCGGTGACTCCATGCCATTGAAAGCTGCTTTCGCACAGAGCATAAATTCCGTTGCCGTGAAACTCGGACAGGAAGTCGGCATAGAAAACATCATCACCACCGCCAAGGCCATGGGCATAAAGAGCAAGCTCGACGCCACACCGTCGCTGACGCTCGGAGCAAGCGATGTCAACCTGCTCGAGCTCGTAAACGCATATGCCACGGCTGCAAACGACGGAAAGATGCATGAGCCGGTACTCGTGACAAGGATAGTGGACCGCAACGGAAACGAGATATACAAGGCTCCCACGGAACAACGTCAGGCACTGTCGGCCAAAAGCGCATTCCTTGTACAGAAACTCCTCATGGGAGGCATGCGCGAGCCGGGAGGCACGAGCATGAACCTGTGGCGATATGTCGGCAAGTACAACGACACGGAGTTCGGCGGAAAGACGGGAACGTCGAACAACCACTCCGACGCATGGTTCGTAGGAGTAAGTCCCAAACTCGTGGCCGGTGCCTGGGTGGGCGGCGAATACCGCTCGATACATTTCCGCACAGGACAACTCGGACAGGGAAGCCGCACAGCTCTGCCTATATGCGGATATTTCTTCGAGTCGGTACTGGGAGACCCTGATTTCAAGAAATATCACGGCAAGTTCAGTGGACCGGGAGCTGACGTCGACTACGGTATGTATACATGCGCAAGCTATTATCAAAGGAGAGACAGCGACAGCATTGCCTCAGACAGTATTGCCACACCTGATATGGAAACGATAAAGAACGATGGCGGGGAACCGTATGCCACCGACAACAATAATGCAACTCCCCCACCCGCCCATTCCGACCGGCATCAAGGTGAAGCGACGGAAAACAAGAAGACGGCTGTTGACGACGTGTATTTTTAAAGAACGGAACATATGATCTTTTATTTCTCAGGGACAGGAAACACCCGATGGGCTGCCGAGACCATCAGCAGGAAAACCGGTGAAGAGCTGATGTTCATACCAGAAGAGCTGAAAGGCGAATGTCGCTATACTCTGGCCGAGGGCGAACGTATTGGATTCTGTTTTCCCGTACATGGATGGCAGCCGCCGCAGATTGTGCGCAAATTCATCAGAAAGATGTCCGTAAGCAATGCCGCGGGACACTACTGTTTCGCCCTCTGCACATGCGGAGACACCGTTGGCGACACGATGACCATACTCAACAGGGAACTCGGACGGCGTGGAATGAAAGCAACAGGGCTGTTCTCTATCGTGATGCCGGAGTCGTACGTATGCCTGCCGTTCATGTACACAGACACAGAAGAGCGGGAAAAGGAGAAGATTGCGGCTGCGGAAAGGATTATCGAGAAGATTGCCAAGGATGTAGAAGGGCACAGGAATGTAGCGGACACTCTCGTAAAGGGAGCGACACCAAGGCTATACTCATATGTAATAGGACAATACTTCAACCGCCGGATGATAACCGACAAGCCGTTCCGAGTAGACGACGCCTGCATCGAATGCGGAATATGCGCGGAGGTATGCCCCACGGGAGACATCGTCGGAGGAAAAGGGAAAAAACCGGAATGGCAGCACGACGAAAGCTGCACGTGTTGTCTGGCATGCTACCACCATTGTCCGGTACACGCCATCAACTATGGCAAGCGGACGGAAAAGAGAGGACAATACTATTTCAAGAATAAATAAATAAGTTAGTAAGCAATATCAAAGGCTTTTAGAAGTATCGTCCATAATAGCAGGAGAAAAAGTGAGGCTTTAGTAGTATACTCTATATTTGGAGCATATTATCAAAGCCTCACCTTTTCTCTTCCTATTTTGAACACTCTGCCTTTTATGGCACATAAAGAAATGAATATTAACCACTGGATTTTCAAAATCATACTCTATTGAAAACATATAAAAAAGAAACAGTCTCGGTAAATATTACCGAGACCGTTTCTGTAGTCGATAGGGGAATCGAACCCCTATGCCAAGATTGAGAATCTTGTATCCTAACCATTAGATGAATCGACCATCTCATTCTAGAAGAAAACCTGCGGAAGCTGGGGGATTCGAACCCCCGGTACGTTTACACGCACGGCAGTTTAGCAAACTGCTGGTTTCAGCCACTCACCCAAACTTCCTTTCCGGTTTCTTACCGCAGCACTTTCTCTCAAATGCGGTGCAAAGGTAGTTCCTTTTTTTTATTCCTGCAAATTTTCAATGAAGTTTTTTCATATAAACAGCAAAAAACATTGTTTAGTTGGTCTTAAAAGCCACTACCCGTTTCAAATCGGCATCCAAATAATATGTATCGCACCAATCTACATCATCCACACGATACCTTGCACGAAGTATAAACAACTTCTTTCCTTTGCCTGATTTTCCATTCCCATAGCTTATTTCTGTCTTATAAATACCTGATTCGCCGGCATGGGCACGTATACTTGTGATTATCGAATCGTTTATCAATCTTGTCGAATCCATTCTGTCAAAATCCAAAGATGACATTGCAGCTGCATCCTTCATATTTTCCTTCATGAACTCTTTCACGATATGTTCAGCGTCATGCTGTTGTCCGCACGATACGGACAACAGCATAACCATACACATCGTTATATTTATAAATAGTTTTCTTTTCATTATTTTGCCGGAATATTCTTGAGTATTTCCAATAAATGATTCCATACCATTTCTACGGTAGGTATAAGAAGTCTTTCCTCCGGTGTATGAACATAACGCAATGTTGGCCCGAACGACACCATGTCAAGGTTGGGATAACGCTCCGAGAACAGTCCGCACTCCAATCCCGCATGTATGCCTTTGACAACAGGTTCCTTCCCAAACAGCTTGCGATATGTGTCCGCCACTATTTTGGTAAGCATACTGTCGGGATTCATCTTCCATGCCGGATAACCGTCATTCTGCATAACCTTGGCACCGGCGAGTTCAAAAACAGCTTTCACCGTGTTGCACTGATTGTCCAGATTACTCATCACATTGCTGCGCTGTGACGACACTACAATTATCCTTTTATCCTCAGTCACAATGCTTGCAATATTGCTTGAGGTCTCTACCATATCGGCAATCGCCTCGTCCTGACACATTGCAAACACACCGTTGTCCACTCCCTGCAAGGCTCGAACAAAACTAACCGCTACCTCAGACGGCAACACCGGCTCCCTATCGGCACTCTCCAAGGCAAACACCATATTGGTGTCTGTGACATGAAACTCGTCTTCTACCTCACTCACAAACACATTCCAGTCTACCTTTATGTCTTCTTTCTTGTCGTTTGGTACGGCAATGGTGAACCTGCCGTCACGTGGAATGGCATTATGCATCTTTCCAGAATCAAACCTGACCAGACGCACGTCACACTTCTCCATTTCCTTATAAAGGAAACGTGCAAGAATCTTTATCGCATTGGCACGCTTCTTCTCAATATCATCACCAGAGTGGCCACCTGTAAGCCCCTTTATAGAACCCTGCATGAAAAAATAGTCCGAAGGAGCCTCATCACGCTCGAATATGAATTCGGCAGTAGTGCTGCGTCCTCCGGCACACGATACAAAGAATTGTCCTTCGTCCTCACTGTCCAGATTTATAAGCATGTCTCCTGTCATGAAACCGGCTTCCATACCACTCGCACCCGTCAGTTGTGTCTCCTCGTCGCGTGTGAACACACACTCTATCGGACCGTGTTCAACTCCATCGGCCTCCAACAGAGCCAGTTCTATGGCGCAGCCTATGCCGTCATCGGCTCCCAGCGTCGTACCTTTAGCCTTAAGCCATTCACCGTCAACATAGGTCTGTATGGGATCATTATCGAAATCGAATTCCACGTCCACCAACTTGTCGCAGACCATATCCATATGACTTTGGATAATCACTGTCTTAAGATTCTCGTATCCCGGAGTGGCCGGTTTCTTTATCAAGACGTTACCTGTCTTGTCCACCTTGGTCTCCAAACCATGGCTCTCTCCCCAGTTTTTCAGATAGTCTATCATTTTCTCCTCACGCTTGGAAGGACGCGGTATTTCATTTATTTTTGCAAACTGTTCAAAAACACATGCCGGTTTTAAATCACTTTTAGCCATTATTTTCTCTTTTTTATATAGTAATTGTTTATAAATTGATTAATTTACATTATCTTTGTACCCGCAAAGTTACAGAATATGGTTGAGATATTGTTAATAAGCGCGTTAATTATTGCTATATGTATGGCATTTTTATGTGTCAAGGTTATATTCCTTAAAGACGGAAGATTTTCCTCCATACACATTCATGACAGTGAGGATATGAAAAAACGCAAGATACACTGCGTTATGGATCAAGACAGAGAGATGCGTACAAAAAACATTCTTGCCACAGAAGAAAGAATCGGATAATTTAAACATTACATAAAAAATGAATAGCAACAAAATCATCCGCATGATGTCATTGAGCGCCGTATCGGCACTATTCCTGACGGCATGCAACAACTCAAGTCCCAAAATGGACGAACAACCGGCTGCCACTCCAGAAACAGCAACCACGGGAATGAAGATAGCATATGTAGAAGTGGACTCGCTCATGTCGCAGTATAACTTCTGCAAGGATTATTCCCTCATATTACAAAAAAAGAGCAACAATGCCCGCAATACCCTCAATCAAAAAGGACAACAACTGCAGGCTGCCATGCAGAACTTCCAACAGAAAATAAACAACAATGGATTTACCAGTCGCGAGCAAGCCATGAGCGTACAGGCTGCCCTACAACGCCAAGAGCAAGACTTGCAGGAACTGCAGGGCCGTTTGGGGGCTGAGTTGGACTCTGAAACGGCAAAATACAACACGGCCCTACACGATTCGCTCCAAAACTTCCTGAAAGACTACAATAAGAGCAAGAAATATGATCTCATCATATCTAAGGCCGGGGACAACATCCTACTTGCCGACAAGCGTCACGACATTACAAAAGACGTGATAAACGGACTGAACAAACGCTACAAGCCGGCGACAAAGAAAGAAGAGACAAAGAAATAACAGTTTTTTGCCTAAAATAAACTGCACCCCAAAAGTTGGACTAAAAAAACTTTTGGGGTTTTCCATAAGTTAGTCAACAAAATTAAACTACATTATCGTACGGACAGAACGCGCCCTGGAAGAACGCGCCCCGCAGGGGCAACAAGCACATAGCCCGGGGCAGAGCGTAGCGGCACCCCGGGAATCAAACATCGACAATACCCGCGCCCTGCAAGGGCAAAAGCATAAAAACATATGAATATGGGAATTGTAATTATTTGATTACTAATGCTTTTGTCTCTAATCCTTAGCGACCGTAGGGAGTGATAACTCCTTTAACTCCTGATTTTAATTTAGAAACTCCGTTAGTGGCGAGCTTGCCTCAGCCGTCATATCCATAGACTGGCGTCCCAATCCTGCCTCATAAGCCTCGCGACCGGCCTCTACGGCTTTCTTGAAAGCCCGCGCCATTGCAACCGGGTCGCCGGCGACGCTTATGGCCGTGTTCACCAGTACGGCGTCAGCGCCTATCTCCATCGCCTCGGCGGCATCGCTCGGTGCACCGATACCGGCGTCCACAACCACTGGCACTGTGGCTTCTTCGATGATAATATGTAGGAAGTCGCGTGTGCGCAGTCCCATGTTGGTGCCTATAGGCGCGGCCAGCGGCATCACCGTGGCGGCTCCGGCTTCGGCCAGACGCTTGCACAGTACGGGGTCGGCCTGACAATATGGCAGCACCACGAAGCCTTCCTTCACAAGCCGTTCTGTGGCGAGCAGCGTCTCCATAGGGTCGGGCAGCAGATAGCGCGGGTCGGGATGTATCTCGAGTTTGAGCCAGTTGGTGCCGAAAGCCTCGCGGGCCATCTTTGCCGCGAACACGGCCTCGTCGGCGTTGCGTGTTCCTGATGTATTGGGCAACAGCTGTATGCCCGGACGGGCGATATGACGCAGCATGTCGTCACCGCTGTCGTCGAGGTCAATACGTTTCATGGCCATGGTCACCATCTGTGTTTCAGAGGCGACAATGGCCCGTTCCATCAGTTCATTAGAACTGAATTTCCCGGTGCCCATAAACAGCCGGGATGTGAATTCCTTTCCTGCAATAATCAGTTTCTCCATAATTGTTAATTTGTATAGAGTGCGGCACCTCGGTTACGGAGACCTTAGGTCATCCGCCACACGGCTGGCCGTTACTCACAATGTTTTGTTCGTCGAAAAAATATATGGGGAAATCCTATGTAAAGCTACGGAAACTTTAACTCCGCTCTTATAATAAGGTCTTTTTAAATATCCATTCTTATATCCCTACGTCGGCATTATCCGAATCAGGTTCACGGGTATAATCTCAGCCGCGGCAAACACCGGAGCACCCCATCAAGTAATATGTTTTGCTGTGTGCAAAGGTAATAAATATATCCGGTACTCAAAAATATTTGTAGATATTTATTTTTAGTGATACACGGCCCTTTCATTTAGGATATTATTGTTCATTCAAAAATGTTGTTATTTTATAGTGAGTGTTTCCTTGGGTGTTGAAGTCGCTATTTTCTTCCACAATTCATAATTCATGTGGTGATTTGATGGTTGGAAAATATTCGGCCGATGCTGTCAAGAAGTTTTTTGGAGTCCATTCCTCGGAAAAGTGCCTGTAGGTGGACTGCCTACAGACACACCGAAGTTGGGGGTATTGGTGCGCATACCCTGGCCGATAGTATGATGGACATTGTCATAATATCCAAGCGGCCCAGAGCTGTTTGGACCTGTGGATTGCACCGTACAGAGGGTATGTTTACCGTCTTCTCGGTTTCAATCAATGGCCTTTCAGTTCCATTCCATTGCTTTTTCAATCTCCTCTTTTATTTTTCCGTTGTCGACCATGCCGATGTTTTTAAACGTCAATTGGCCATCGCGGTCGAAGACGAGATAGGTAGGTATGCCGTCCGATTCATATTTTTCGAGGATGTGGCTGTATTGTTCGCGCGTCAGATAGTAATGTTCACCGGTGATGTTGCCAAGCATTTCCTGCCATGTCTCGGCAGGTGATGTCGGGCCGGTGACGTATATGAAGACAACGTCCTGGCCTTCCAGTTCCTTCTTCAGCGGTACCATCCGCTTGTGACCCGCCTTGCACGGTCCGCACCATGTGGCCCAGATGTCCATTACCACGGCCTTGCCTCTGTGTTTGTCGAGAATAATAGAAAGGATATTTTCGGGTTTCACGTCATCCAGCTTATGGAAGAAGACATTGGCGCGGCGTGCCATCTCCTCCTCCATCTGTTTGTCCTTGGCACGCTTATCCGCTATCAGTGTTCTCAGGGCGGGGTCAGTTATGGTTGCCTCGACGGCTGCATCGAGGGTGATTCTGCCTTTGAGGAAAGCATCGACCGTAGCCACCTGACGGTTGTAGTCGTTGGTTATGACAACAGGTGTGGGGTAGGAGAATGCCGACCAAAGGCAGTCTCCGAACATGGCGTAGTCTGATTCGATACTCTCCATCGTCGTGCCGTCGGTCAGCGGTGCGTCAAAATGCGGCACATTCATGCTTTTCATCAGTTCCTCATATTCTTCTCTCGTCTTTATATTTGACAGGCGTATCTTCGCCTGTTCCCATGAGCGGCTGAAGTCATACTGCCAGTCGAAAGCTGTTCTCTCCAAATTCATGCGTAGAAAAGCGCGTGCGGCATCCGTTAACCCTTCACAGGAATTGACCAACTCTTTCTTCTCTTTCTGTATTTTGCCTATTAAGGCCGCATATTCCGCTGCCGACCGCCGTTCAGTTACGGCAACCATCATGGAGTCGTATGATGTCATAAAGAGTTGTTGTAGTCTGAATCTGTTCTCGTTCACAACTTTGTTGGTGTGTGCCAAAGTGCCGGTGAAGCCGAAGTAAGCATTATCTTTTTGCGCGTTAGCCAAGTCTAAGGCCAGTGATACTTCCTCTCCCGGCACAGCTAATATGCTCGCATAGTTCACGTAGCGGATGCCGATGACTATCACTGAAGGATGAGTGAGGCGGACTTCAAACTCTGCCGTCCCGTCATCGTTGAGTTTCGGAGATAAAAGGTGTTGCCGTTTTTCTCCAAAGACGCTGTACCACCCGTCCAGTTTCGCCTGCATCTCCGGCCTGTATCCATAAGCCTTGAAGCGCACTTTCACTTTTCCGGGAGCGTATCGTGTCACGGGCAGGGTCTCGTTTGCGGCGTATTTCATGTTGCGCAACTCTTTCGGTATGTCGATGTCGGGACAGTAACTGTCATCGTGGATGCCGAAGATACGCCAGTCGTCTTTTGTCTCGCCCTCTGCAAAGTCTATCATCTTCGTGTTTTTCGGCATCGGAGTGAAACGTAATGTGAAGTCCGTTTCGCCATTGTCGGGCATGAAGAACTTCTTTCCGGGCACAATTCCTTCAGCCGACGTCAGCCGATATGTCTTGCCGTCCATGTCTTTTAGCCGGCTCTCTTTGGCTATTTTTATCCAGTTTTTGGGCGTGTATTCCGCATGCAGATATAACACAGTAGCCGTGTCTGCTAACTCTACACGCGTCACTTCTATGGTTCCCGTGTTGGCATACATTTTCACGGGGTTCTCCCATACGGTTGTCTTCTTGCGTGCCGCTTCGGTCTGTAAAGCTACGAACGGCAACAGTAGCATGAGAACGGCAAATAATTTTTTCATTGTCATAAACATCATGATTGTTTATTTAAGTTAGTCAACAAATCCTAATTCCATAATCAGTTTCAGAGTTTCGAGAGAAGTGTTACTGTCAGTTTTTCTTTTCTCTTCGCTCAGTACCTCGTAAGGTTACGAGATATGGGTGTCGGTCATTGTTGTTGTTTTGTTCCAAATTATTTTCATTTTATTGTTTTTTATGGGGATAATTGGCAATTCATTTTTATTCGGTCGAATCTATGGTATTGTATTTGGGTTGTAAAGGTACATCTTTTTGGGGGAATTATATTCTGTAAGCCGGAATTTTAATGTAACTTTGCGAAAAAATTACATATTTGGATATGACAAATTATATTAACACAAAATTCTGTTTGTATAAAAGTATCAGGCGTAGACAGAGACTAAATATCGGATTTTTTGCCACATCATGCCTTTTCGTATTCTGCGGAATGATACAACGCATATCGGCACAGGGCACAGTGGATGACTACCGCCGGGCATATGGGCTGAGCGGTAAGTTCAGCAGCGAGCGGGTCTATCATTGGGCGCATGGTGTGGCGTGGAAAGACTCTACGGCCATGTACCATTATTATATAGACACACCGGCTGGGCGACGCTATATCGTAGGCAATGCCGACGACGGGACGCAGACGGTATATGCGACCGAGCAGGAGCGTGACAGCGTAATAGGCCGACGGCCGCGGCCGGCATACAAACCGCAGTTCGGCCGTCAGCAAAAGCCGCATTGGATGGAGGTGGACGAGGAAGACAGGCCGTGGCCGGTGCTTTCTCCCGACGGCAAGACGGAGGCTTATATCGAGGAATACAACGTGGTGCTGCATGATGTGGGCAAGCCATATACGGTGAAGCGTATTCTCAGTCAGGATGGTTCGCCGGGAGATTATTATTCAAACCGTATTCTTTGGTCACCGGATTCACGTTATATCATGGTTTGCCGGCGTCAGCCCGTGCCCAAACGTTATGTGCATTATGTTGAGTCGTCGCCCAACGACCGTTTACAGCCCATACTTCATAAGCAGGAGTACGCCAAGCCGGGCGACCGTCTGCCGCAGCGTACACCGATAATAATTGACACACATACAGGCTGCAAGGTGGAAGCCGATATGACTGTTTGTGACAATCAGTATGAATTGAATTATTTTCGCTGGCAGCCGGATAGCCGTGAGGTGACGATGCTGTACAACCGGCGCGGCCACAAACTGCTGAGCATATTGGCTATGGATGCCGCTACGGGCAGGATACGTACGGTCGTGGAGGAGCGGTCGGAAACGTTTGTAAACTATAACCGTTATTTCCGGCATGACTATCGCGACGGCAGCAAGATGATATGGATGAGCGAGCGTGACAACTGGAATCATCTTTATCTCTATGATATTGCCAAGGGCAGTGTCATACGGCAGATAACGCGTGGCGAGTGGTGTGTGCGTGAGGTGGTGCGCGTGGACGAACAGGCCGGACAGATATATTTCACAGCGTCGGGAGTCAATAAAGGTGAGGACCCTTATCTTGTACGTTACTACCGCATAGGCACCGACGGTCGCGGCATGACTTGTCTGACACCGGCCGAAGGCAATCACCGGGCGCAGTTCTCGTCCGATTTCCGATATATGATAGACACCTATTCTATGGTCGACCGCCCGCCTGTGACAGAACTTCGTACCACCGACGGCCGCCTTGTCCGCACACTTGAGACGGCCGATATCACAGCCATCACGGCCGAAGGATGGAAGGCTCCCGAAGTGTTTACAGCCAAAGGACGTGACGGCAAGACCGATATTTGGGGTATCATCAGGCGACCGACCAACTTTGACCCGTCGCGGACGTACCCCGTCATCGAATATATCTATGCCGGACCGGGAAGCGCCTACACTCCGAAAGACTTCATTTCTTACGACTGGAACATGACGGCGCTGGCCGAACTGGGGTTCATCGTTGTGCAGATGGACGGTATGGGGACGTCGTGGCGCGGAAAGAAGTTTGAGGATGTGTGTTACAAGAACTTGAAGGATGCAGGTTTTCCCGACCGTCGGCTGTGGATAGAGGCCGCCGCACGGCGCTATCCTTACATGGACACCACGCGCGTGGGCATATTCGGAGCATCGGCGGGCGGACAGGAAAGCACTACGGCGGTGCTCTTGCACGGTGATTTCTACAAGGCTGCCTATTCGTCGTGCGGATGCCACGACAACCGCATGGACAAGATATGGTGGAACGAGCAGTGGATGGGATGGCCCGTGGACAGCTCTTATGTGGAGTGCAGCAACGTATATAATGCCCATCGGCTCAAAAGAGCGTTGATGCTTGTTGTGGGCGAACTTGATGACAATGTCGACCCTTCAAGCACCTATCAGGTGGTCGACGCGCTCATTCGTGCCAACAAGGATTTCGAATTAGTGGTGTTGCCGGGTGTAGGCCACACCATGGGTGAGCGCTACGGCGAACACAAGCGCTTCGACTTCTTTGTGAAGAATCTGCTCGGTGTGGTACCGCCGGCATGGCCGGAGTTGGAAATGCTGTTGCCGGATGACAAGTAATCCGGTGGCGTAGTCCGTATTATATGCAGGCAGAGACGGTAAAACAAAGTGCGGCATTGCATTATTGTTATTCCTGCGTCAATACCGTTAATCCGATTCTAACTCACAACCAAGTATTAAATAATGAGAAAGTTGTTATTGTCTTTTGCACTGCTTTGGGCATCATTGTCCATAAGTGCCGTGCCGTTTCCCAAAGTGCTGCTTGCCGGCGATTATCCCGACCCTACGATTCTGCGCGACGGGGATGATTATTACATGACACATTCGCCGTTTTATTACGCCCCCGGTTTTCTGATATGGCATTCGCGCGATTTGCAGAATTGGGAGCCAGTGTGTCGTGCCGTCCCCGAATATACAGGCTCGGCTATGGCCCCCGACCTCGTTAAGCACGGCGGCCGCTATTACATATACTTTCCGTCAGCCGGCACGAACTGGGTGTCTTGGGCCGACGACATCCGTGGGCCGTGGAGCAAGCCGGTAGACCTCAAGGTACGGGGGATAGACCCGGGCCATGTGGCCGACAGGGACGGCAACCGCTACCTGTTTGTCAACAACGGTGAAGTGATAGCTTTAACTCCAGACGGCCTTGCCACCGTAGGTGAGAAGAAGACCGTTTATGACGGATGGAAATATCCAAAGCATTGGAAGACAGAGGGCATGTATTTGGAATCGCCCAAGCTCATATACCACGACGGATACTATTACATGACTTCTGCACAGGGCGGAACGGCAGGACCGCCAACGAGCCATATGGTGGTGTCGGCCCGTTCGCGCAATATTGAAGGCCCTTGGGAAAACTCCCCTTATAATCCTATCGTACACACATATACGGCCGACGACAATTGGTGGTCAAAGGGACATGGCACCATCATTGACGATGCCGATGGCAACTGGTGGGTGGTGTATCATGCCTATCTCAACGGCTACCACACACTTGGCCGCAGCACGCTCATCGAACCGATAGCATGGACGTCTGACGGATGGTTCAGAACTTTGTCGGACGCACAGTTCCCTAAGGCAGACAACCCCACGCCCGACGGGATGGTGCTTTCCGACGGCTTCGACGGCAGCTCATTGGGACTGCAGTGGACTCTGTGGGGAGAAAGCGGCAAGGGGACGCTCGTCTTCGGCAACAGTTCTGTTACGGTAAAGGCGAAGGGCAAGACGCCGGCAGACAGCCGTCTGCTGCTCGTCACACCGCAGCACAAGAACTACACCGTGCAGACGGAGATAACCATAGGCAAAGGCAGCACCGCCGGATTGCTGCTTTATTACAGCGACAAGGCCTTTGCCGGACTGACATCCGACGGCAGTCAGCTTTTCATATATTCTTCGTCTACGGAAAGGAAAGTGCTGCCCTGCAAGTTGGGCCGTCACATGTTCGTAAGACTCCACAACCGTGCCAACACACTCGCCATCGGCATAAGCCATGACGGCAACAGCTGGCAGACCGTGGCTGAAGGCATCGACGTGTCGCAGTTCCACCACAACAATCACGGCGGTTTCTATGCCCTGCGGCCGGCACTGTCGGTATCGGGCAAGGGCAAGTCTGTTTTCCACGATTTCAAGTACAGTGACGCTGTGCCATCGGAGAAGGACATGTCGGCATATCTGATGGTATTCCATCATGATGACACCCACAGTCTGCACATGGCCGTGAGCCGTATGGCTTGAAAATATCTGAACTTATATAAGCACATACCTTGCAGATTTTGATAACCTGTGACATATAACCATGCCAATAACTCAGCGTGACCGTCAGATACTTCGTATAGCGGGTCCTTCAATAGTTTCCAATATCACCGTGCCGTTGCTCGGACTTGTCGACGTGGCCATTGTTGGTCACCTTGGCGATGCTGCCTATATCGGTGCCATTGCCGTAGGCTCAATGGCGTTCAATCTCATTTATTGGATATTCGGTTTCTTGCGCATGGGCACCAGTGGCATGACCTCGCAGGCTTTCGGTCGTCGCGATTTGGCTTGTGTCATGCAGTTGCTCGTACGCTCGCTCACAGTGGCACTTGCAGTGGCACTAACGCTGATAGTGTTGCAGTGGCCGTTGGAGTGGACGATGGTGAGGCTGATGAGGCCCACTGCCGATGTCGAGCCTTGGGCACGCACGTATTTCTCCATCTGTATATGGGGCGCGCCCGCCGTGCTGGGGCTTTACGGACTGATGGGATGGTTTGTCGGCATGCAGAACACCCGCATGCCGATGTTCATATCAATCATGCAGAACGTGGTCAACATCTTTGCAAGCCTCACGTTTGTCTATGGACTGGGCATGCGGATAGAAGGTGTGGCCACGGGCACGGTCATTGCCCAGTATGCAGGCTTTGCCGCAGCCATAGTGCTTCTGTTGCGTCATTACGGCCGGTTGGGGCGATATATGGTGTGGCGCGGTGTATTGCAGCGTAATGAGTTGTGGCGTTTCTTCACCGTCAATCGTGATATATTCCTGCGCACGCTTTGTCTTGTGGCTGTCAATCTATATTTTACCTCTGCCGGGGCACGTCAGGGCGCCGTTATTCTTGCTGTCAACACAGTGCTCATGCAGCTCTTCCTGCTCTTCTCCTATATCATGGACGGTTTTGCCAATGCCGGTGAGGCGCTTGGCGGACGATACTACGGGGCGCGCAATGGTGATGCTTTCCGTGACACTGTGCGGCGCCTTTTCTTATGGGGATTGTTTATGGCCGCAGCTTTCACTGTAGTCTATGCCATTGGCGGAATGCCGTTTCTGCGCCTGCTCACCGACGATGAGGCTGTCATCAGTGCCTCGTCGGCCTATTTCCCGTGGGCACTTGTAATACCGCTTTGCAGCATGGCTGCTTTCGTATGGGACGGCATTTTCATCGGTGTCACCGCCACGCGCGGCATGCTCGTGTCGCTGGCAGTGTCGGCATCGGTATTCTTTGTTACCTTTTTCTGTCTCAGTCCGTGGCTCGGCAACCATGCCCTTTGGCTTGCCATGACGCTGTATCTGGCCGTGCGAGGCATGGTGCAGACGGTGTTGTACCGCCGGGATATTGCCGGAAAAATATGAGGACAGCGGAGGGAAGAGGAATATAAGTTAATTAGCAAAATTAAGTTAGTCAACAAAATTAAACTATATCATCCTCTGGACAGAACGTACCCTGACAGAATGCGCCCCAACGGGGCAACAAGCACATAGCCCGGGGCGGAGCGTAGCGGCACCCCGGGAATCGACATCGACAATCCCCGCGCCCTGCAAGGGCAAAAGCATAAAAACATATGGGATATGGAGAATGTAATTATCTGATAAATAATGCTTTTGCCCTTTTAGGGCGAATAGGATAATAGAACATGATACCCAGGGTGCCGCTGCGCTCTACCCCGGGCTATGTGCTTGCTGCCTTTTCAAGGCGCATCCATCCTATATCTGGGCGATTATATAATTTAATTTTGTTGACCAACTTAGTTTAGATAATTGCAAATGTCTGTATCATTAGCAGCGATGTCACATTGCTGTTATTAATAATTTTGGAATGGAATCCAAAAAACTTATAATAATTTTGGAATTGAATCCAAAAAACTTATAATAATTTTGGATTTTGAATGTTTAATGCCTATCTTTGCATTGAAGATAGGGCTAAGAAAGCAGTGCGGATATGCTTGTACGGTGACGTCTTCGTTGACAAACAATATATTTCCATGATAGAAAGATTTCAGAAACGGAAGATAAAAGAGACGATCGGCAAGGGCAAGGCCATCATGATAATGGGAGCACGGCAGGTGGGCAAGTCCACGCTTCTGTCCGAAATGTTCGGCGGACAGAAAGAAGTGATGTGGATGAACGGTGATGACGCGGACGTGCGGCAACTCTTTTCCGGAATGACTTCAACGCGTATACGTGCCTTGTTGGGTGGTTGCAGATGTCTTGTCATAGATGAGGCGCAACGCATTCCCGATATAGGATTGCGGTTGAAGCTCATTACCGACCAAGTGCCGGATGTTCAGGTGGTGGCCACAGGCAGCTCGTCGTTTGAGTTGGCAGCACGTGTCGGTGAGTCCCTTACCGGTCGTAAGCGCACATTCCGCATGTTTCCGCTTACATACGGTGAGATGGTCGCCCACACCAATCTTCTTGAAGAACACCGCATGCTTCCACACCGCATGGTCTATGGATATTATCCTGAGGTGGTTACGTCGCAGGGTGATGAGCGTGCTGTGCTGCGTGAACTTACTGACAGTTATCTTTACAAGGATATATTGATGCTTGACAGCATATCCAAACCTGACCGTCTTATACGTCTTGTGCAGGCGTTGGCCCATCAGATAGGCGAACTGGTGTCTTATAATGAGGTGGGACAGCTTGTCGGACTCGACCCGAAGACGGTGGAGCGCTATGTCGACGTGCTCGAAAAGTGCTACATTGTGTTCCGGGTAGGCAGCTTTTCACGTAATTTGCGCAACGAACTGAAGATGAGCCGAAAGATTTATTTTTGGGATCTTGGCATACGAAACGCTGTTATAGCCAACTTCCAGCAGGTGGAAAATCGTGCTGACACGGGGGCCCTTTGGGAAAATTTTGCCATTAGCGAGCGTATGAAATGCCACTATATGCGGGAGGATTTTGTCAACACATGGTTTTGGCGTACGCAGCAACAGAAGGAGATAGACCTGATAGAGGAGGCCGACGGTCGATTGAATGCCTTTGAATTCAAGTGGAATTCGGTCAAGGCCCAACGCACGAAAGTTCCTGATTCGTTTGCGCGAACCTATCCTGATGCCGTGTTCACGGTGGTGTCGCCTGATGACATTGATGATTTCTTGCTGTAAATTTCCTCTAAAGAAAAACTAAAATCTTTATCCTGCCGGTGTATGAATCTTGGAATTTATATTTATCTTTGCAGCAGTTAAATCATAAATATCAGTCGGTTAAGATTATTATAAATCAAAATCCAAGGAAATGAATAGAATAAAGAGCTTGTCCGTATTGGTGGTATTGACCGTGTTTGTGGCCTTGCCGTCATTGTCGTCGCTGTCGTTGCCACAGAACGTTTCTCACCATTTGTCTTCAGTATTGCCGTCCTCGGACGAATCGTTGCCGTTGCCGGATGAATCGTTGCCGTGGCCTGATGAGTCATTGCTGTTGTCCGGTGGATTGTCAGTCATGACAGTGCCCGACACAGCTGCTGTTGCAGAAGACACGCTTGCTGCCGGAGGGAAGAAGAAAAAGAAGAATTGGAAGAGAGTCAAGGAAGAAATCCTGTTGTCTGTTCCGGGCGTGAATGTAGGATATGCAGTCTATGTTGGCACGAAGGCTATTCGCGATGCGAGAAAGACCCTTAATGCACGTATGCAACATATCCGCGACTCTCTCAATGCCGTAGGTGGAGCCAATGTCGAGTTGCTTGACGATTCCGTGGCTCGCAGGGCCGTTCGTTCCGACAGCATTGCCGTTGCCGGCACCGGCTTCAGTGCCGATACGTCCGCGATAGTCCGTCCGGTCGTCGTGGCGCCCCGAGATACGGCTGTGGCCGCAACGGATGGCGAGGTGACGAAACCTGCGTTCAGACTGAATCCGGCAGGCTGCCGGAAGACATCTTCCGCCGATATCGCCCATTGTGACGGTTCGGGAGTATGCGCGGCGTGTGCCGGTGCAAAACGCCATTACACCATGTCGCAGGGCGTGTGGCGGTTCGTCGATTGCACCAATTGTGGCGGAACAGGCAAGTGTCCCGGGTGCAAGGGAGAAGATTGAGGTGCGGACAAGACAGTATTATGCAGACGCTGTGGTATGAGAATACCGTCAGACAAGTCCTCAGACCGATAGCCGGTGTCTGTATGACCATTCGGCGGCAATGGCAGTCCGAATGGCAGGGCCTTAGCTTGGCGTGCTTTAATTAATGTTAAAACGTAAAACGAATATCTTGAATTTAACATTTCTTTTTTCCCGAACCAGAGAAACCGTAAGGCCTTCTCTGCTTTCTTTACACCTGTTTTTGGCCCTGTTTTTCTGCCGTAAGGGCCTCCCGGCACTCCCGCAACGGCCGTTTCGCATTGCAACGGGGCCTGTTTCGCAATGCAATAACGGCCTTATTGCAATGCGAAACGGCCCTCTCTGCTTTCTTGACAAAGCCATTGCGATGTAACGTCTTGATAATCAGAGCTTCCCTTTTGGCGCAAAAAGTGCCGTTTTCTGACCGTTGTCGGAAAATCGCGCTTATGATGTCGCTTAACATTCGTTAAAGTAAATATAATTCAAACCGGATGTTTCGGCCTCTTACATTAAAAAAACGGAAAAACAGCCGATGCCGTCGAAAAAACTTTGCATTGTGGGATAATTGTTTTATCTTTGTATCATCAATATGCTGTTAATATCTCTATGCTTATGAACAAGGATATGATATACGCCATCTTTGGATATGCAGATGGCATCGGTTGTAGTGACTTTATGAATAATATCAAACGAATGAAGTTTATGAACAAGACAATACTGTCCTTGACGGTGGCATTGGTGATGCTTCCGGTGTCGCTTGCCGCTCAGACATATGCGTCGTTGTGGACACAGGAACAGGCGGCGGAGAAGAAGGACCTGCCCAAGACACAACTCGAAGTGTTGCGGAAGATTGTGGCAAAGGCCGCGGCCGAAAACGAATACGGACAGCTGATGAAGGCCGAACTGAAGAGCATCGCTGTGGAGACCGGTGTGTCGCCCGACTCCCTGCTGCCGGCTCTGAGGCGGATGGAAAGTAAGGAACGTGCCGAGAGCAATGCCGTGGCAAAGGCCGTTTATGCCGCCGTGCTCTACAGGATATACACCGACAATGCACGACATATAGGCGACGGGGCCGACAGTGCGGCCACACGCTACAGGAAGTCGGCAACGTCCGAACCCGCCAGGCTGGCTGCCGCCCGTGCCGCAGGCTACGAACCGTTTGTGGCGCGGGGCTACAATGCCTCGGTGTTCGGCGGCGACATGCTCAGTGTGGTGGCCTACGAGGTGGAGGATTTCATGACCATGTGGCGATGGTACAAGGATGCCGGCATGAGGCCCGCAGCCTGTATATCGGCTCTCGAACTGCTCCGCAATTACCGCCCGGCCGGCGGCAAGCGGCTTGACAAGTCGGAATATATCAACTCGCTCGACTCTATAATACATGTTTACGAGGACCTCGACATTGCCTGTGAGGTGGCCATAGAGCGCTACGACTACATGCAGAAGTGTCCTGATGTCACCGCCGGCGACAAGATAGCCTTCATACGCCGTGCTCTCGACAAGTGGGGCGGATGGCAGCGGGCCAACTATCTGCGCAACGCCGAGCGCGAACTGACGGCATCGCAGATGTCGCTGGAGGCCGGACGATACAGGGTCGGGCCGGGTGTAGGACAGACGGTGAGGCTGTCCAACCTGCGCAACATCACGTCGCTGACGATGAATGTATACCGTGCGGCGGTGAACGGCGACTATCGCGGGACGCCGCGCAACAGCAACGACTACCGGCGGCTGAAACCGTTGCTGACGGCCTTGCCCGACCGGCGGCAGGTGCGCACATATATGTCCCGCCCCGGTTATCAGCAGTTTGAAGACTCCATTGAGCTCGGGACGCTGCCTGTTGGCGTATATATGCTTGAGTTTCAGACGGTGCCGGCCACGGAGACCATACGCCAGATGTACTATGTGAGCGACGTCTATTGCATGTCTCATCCGCTTCCGGGCGACTCTGTGCGCTATGTGGTGGTGAGTGCCACTACCGGACAGCCGCTGCCCGGTGCAAAGATAAGGGTGAAGGGCACAGGCCGCAGACAGGCCGATGCCGCGGTCACATTTGCGTGCGACGCCAACGGTGAGGCCGTGGGCAAACTGACCGGTCCCGATTCCGGACGGGAGATATACGCCTATACGGACAAGGATAAGGCCGCTCCAGTATGGTCGGCCTACGGGCGTTACAGTTACAGCGACAACAGGAATTTCAGAGAGATGACCGCCGTGTTTACAGACCGGCGCATCTATCGTCCCGGCCAGACGGTGCATGTGGCTGCCGTGGTATATGAGTCCGACGGTGCTATATCCCACAAGTCCGTGGGCGGAAAGGCGGTGAAGGCTGTGTTGCGCGACGCCAATTATAAGATAGTGGATGAGCGCGAACTCGTCACCGACGGCTACGGGTCGTGCTCGACCGACTTCACCCTGCCTGTGGGAACGCTCAACGGAGCGTTTACCGTTCAGGTCAACGGGACATCATCGTCGGTACGTGTCGAGGAGTACAAGCGTCCCACGTTCCGTGTGGAGTTTCCCGATATAAACGAAAAGTACAAAAACGGCGACACTCTCATGGTAAGGGCGCGCGCCACAACTTATGCCGGTGTGCCTGTGCAGGGCGCTGCCGTGAGCTATACCGTAAGGCGGAACGTGTCGTTATGGTGGCGCAGCAGCAACGTGCGCGGAAAGGTGGCGCCATACTATCCGGGTTCGGGCGATAACATATTCAACGGAACGGCTACAACGGGAGCTGACGGAACTTTCGTCGTTGAGGTTCCTGTGGTGTTGCCTGACGATGTATTGGCCGACCGCAGGATGCCTGTGTTCTACGACTTTGTGGTAGATGCCGATGTCACCGATATGGGCGGAGAGACCCACAGCGGCAGTATGAGAATACCGTTGGGCAGCCGCACCACCGTGCTTACGAGCGATATGCCGGAAAAGGTGCTGGCCGACAGCCTTAAGACTCTGACGTTCACTCTCAGCAATGCGGCGGGTATCAATGTCGATGCCGACGTGCGTTTCCGTATTGACAGCGGCGAATGGCAGGTTGCCCGCACGGGCAGTGTGTTTGCTTTCGGCAGCCGTCTTGCTTCAGGCCGGCACAGGCTTGAGGCTGTCTGCGAGACTGATACGCTGGAACAGGACTTCATTGTCTTCGGACTTGACGACACGGTACCGCCTGCCGACACCCGCGACTGGTTCTATGTTTCGGCCGAATCGTTCCCGGCCGACGGTGGTCCGGTGACGGTGCAGGTGGGTTCGTCCGACAAGGATGTGCACGTCATATACACCATTGTATCGGGTAACACCGTCGTAGAGAGCGGCCGCACCGACATCGGCAATGCACTGATAAACCGCAAGTTTACATACGATGAAAAGTATGGCAACGGTCTGACCTTGCTGTTTGCATGGGTCAAGAAAGGTGAGTGTCATACACATAGCGTTTCGATAAGGCGCCCTGTGCCCGACACGAAGTTGAAGATGAAGTGGACAACGTTCCGCGACCGTCTCACTCCGGGGCAGAAAGAGGAATGGCGCATGACCGTTCTCAGACCCGACGGCACGCCTGCCGACGCACAGCTCATGGCTACGCTCTACGACAAGTCGCTCGACCAGATAGCCCGCCACGACTGGAGCTTCAGCCCGTCGGTGTGGCTCAATGTGCCGTATCTGCCGTTGCATTCTCCTCGTGTGTCGGGATTCTCGGCATGGGGCATGGCATCGTGGAAGTCGCTTTCGTGGAAGGAATTTGCCCCGAGCCGTTTTGACAGCAGTCTTTTCCCGGGTTCATATTATGGAATGGTACGGAGCATGAGGATAAGGGGCGGCGCAATGTACAAGATGTCACAGAGCGTAACATACGATTCTGCTGCGGAAAGTGACGTGGTCAGTGTGGAAGAAGCGGCACCGATGGCGTCGGGAGGATTCGTTGTCGGTTTAGCCAAAATGAGGAATGGGGCAGCTGTCAAGGAGGAAGCCAAGGAAATATCCACGGAATCACAAGATGGCGGTGACGAAAGTGGCGGACAGGAAGTGCAGATGCGCGAGAATCTCGACGAGACGGCGTTCTTCTATCCGGCTCTGCTCGCTGACAAGGATGGTTCGGTGAGCCTCGCGTTTACCCTGCCGGGCAGTCTCACCACGTGGCGTTTCATAGGTATGGCCCATACGGCTGATATGTTCAGCGGCATCATCGGGGGCGAGGTCGTTGCTGCAAAGGAGGTGATGGTGCAGCCCAATGTGCCGCGTTTCGTCCGTGTAGGCGACAAGGCCAGGATACAGGCCCGCATATTCAACACCGGAAAGGGTGTGGCCAAAGGCAAGGCGCGTATGGTACTGACCGAGCCGAACGGCGGACGTGAGGTTTATTCGCAGGCGGTCGACTTCAGTGTCAGTCCGGACAGCACTGCCGTAGTAGCGTTCGGCTATGTTCCTGACGGCACCCACAGTTTGCTGGTGTGCCGCATTACTGCTGCCGGCAAGACGTTCAGCGACGGCGAGCAGCACTATCTGCCTGTTCTGCCCGACGGTGAGCAGGTGACGGTGACGGTGCCGTTCACGCAGAACGGACCGGGCGTGAAATCGGTGGACATATCAAAACTGTTCCCGGCAAAGAGCAAGGACGGCAAACTGACGGTGGAATATGCCGGCAATCCGGCATGGATGATGGTGCAGGCGCTGCCGTCGATGGGCACGCCGCGCGATGACAATGCCGTGGAGCAGGCCGTTTCGCTGTATGCCAACACCATAGCCGGAAGCATCATAAGCCGCAATCCCGCAGTGAAGACCGCGTTTGACCGTTGGCGTATGGAGCGCGGAGAGGAGACGTCGCTGATGAGCAGTCTCGAAAAGAATGCCTCGCTGAAAGATATTGTGCTCAGCGAGACACCGTGGGTGGCCGATGCTGACCGTGAGGCAGAGCAGAAACAACGGTTGGCCGACTTCTTCAACGAGTCTACGGCGGCCAACCGCCGGGCCATGGCTATCGACAAGTTGGCCAAGTTGCAGCTTGCCGACGGCTCGTGGAGCTGGTGTCCGGGTATGGACGGAAGCATGTATATGACGGTGGAGATAGCCCAGATGCTTGTGCGCCTGAATGCCATGACGGGTGCCGTGAACGACACGAAGAAGATGCTCTCATCGGCTATCGGCTATATGGACAAGGAGATTGTGAAGGATGTGGAGGAGATGAAGAAAGCCGAGCGCAAGGGCGTGAAGCCGTCGTTCCCCGGCGTCACGACTCTGCAATATCTGTATCTCAGGGCTGTGGACGGCCGCAGCCGTCCGGCATCGGTGCAGTCGGCGTGCAACTATCTCATAGCTCTGTTGAAGAAAGACATTGCCGGTCAGACCATATATGAGAAGGCTTTGACCGCCATAATCCTTGCAAAGCACGGAGAGACGCAAAGAAGCCGTGAGTATGTAAGGAGCCTGAAAGAGTATACTGTGTATACCGAGGAGATGGGACGCTACTATGACACCCGGCGTGCGGCGTATTCATGGCGCGACTATAAGATTCCTACCGAGGTGGCGGCAATAGAGGCTATAAGGACCGTTACGCCTTCAGACACGCAGACTGTCGACGAGATGCGCCGCTGGCTGCTCCAGCAGAAGCGCACGCAGGCGTGGGATACACCGGTGAACAGCGTAGATGCCGTCTATGCGTTCCTTTTTGACAATATGAAAGAACTTGCCGCACGGGAACAGACGGTGCTTGCCGTCGACGGTAAGGTTCTTGCTCTTCCGGAAGCAACTGCCGGTATCGGATATGTCAGGACGGCTGTCAACGGACCGAAGGGAAATACATTCACGGCCACAAAGACATCCGAAGGTACGTCATGGGGAGCTGTATATGCACAGTTTATGCAGAAGACATCGGACATAAAGGCATCCGGAAGCGGGATAAGCGTGAAGCGCGAAGTGTTGGTGAAGACAGGGGACAAGAAAGACAAGAGTGCCGAAAAGGCCGTTCTGTCTGTTGGCGACCGTATTGTAGTGCGCATAACGATAGAGGCCGGCCGTGACCTCGATTTCGTGCAAATCGTTGACCGTCGTGCCGCTTGCATGGAGCCGGTGGGACAGTTGAGCGGCTATCGCAACGGCATGTATTGCTCGCCCAAGGACAACACTACCAATTACTACATTGACCGTATGCCCAAGGGAAAACGTGTGATAGAAACAGAGTACTACATCGACCGCGCCGGAACTTACGAGACAGGCACCTGTACTGCCGGATGCGCGTATGCTCCTGAATATCGTGCCACGGCAAAATCGCATACCTTTGTAGTGAAATAAGAGAACAAACCTGATTATATGAATAGAAAGACAATTATATCATCGCTGCTTCTGATGGCAATTCTGCCGGTATCGGCGCAGCGGCTTCAAGTGACAAGACCGACGGTAAACTGCGGGCCTGTGGCATACAACAAACCCATTACCGCCACTTTCGAGATGCGCAACAAGGGCAATCGTAAGTTGAAGATAACCGATGTAAGGACAAGTTGCGGATGTATCGGTGTGGAATATCCCAAAAAGGAGGTAGCGGCCGGCGACAAGTTCGTTATGAAACTGACATACGACGCGAGGCAGCTCGGCCATTTCGACAAGAGCGCACGCATAGTGAGCAACGGCACGAAAGAGCCGTTGTATGTCAATATGACCGGTGTGGTCATGGCCGACCTTAAGGACAACACCGCATCTTATCCTTTTGCCATGGGCGATTTGCTGCTCGACCGCAACGAATTGGAGTTTGATGACGTGAACAAGGGGGAGAATCCGGTGCAGGACATATATATAATGAATGCCGGTACAACGGTGTTCACCCCGACGATGATGCATTTGCCGGCCTATCTCTCGGCCATTGTCACTCCTGAAAAGCTGTCTCCGGGCCACTCGGGAAAGATTTCCGTGATGCTGCATTCTGCAAAACTGCACGACTACGGACTGACGCAGACTTCGGTTTACGTGGCAAGCAATATCGGTGAGAAGGTGAGCAATGACAACGAACTGACCGTATCGGCCGTGCTTCTGCCCAATTTCGCAGGCATCACCGACGCGCAGAAACAGTACGGCCCGAAGATGTCGATATCGGCCGACTCGCTCGATTTCGTATTTGACGGCAAGGCGAAGAAGAGCGGTAACATAATGATAACGAATACCGGACGGACGGAATTGAAGATTTCGTCACTTCAGATGTTTACGTCAGGACTGAAGGTTACGCTCGGCAAACGCGAGCTGAAGCCGGGAGAATCCACCAAGTTGAAGATTACGGCCATGCGTGACGAGTTGAAGAAACAGCGCTCCAAACCGCGTGTGCTCATGATTACCAACGACCCGGACAGGGCTAAGGTGGTGATAAAGATTAATGTGAAATAAAAGAGACAAAGTCATGGAACACCCTGAGAACAACGAGGAATACAAGGGACTTACCGTCAATGGCGGTGTGGAACAGCCCTCCATAATAAATCCTTATCTCAAGCGCGGACGCTTCCGTCGCCGCGAACTGTCTGCCGGTGAGATGGTCGAAGGCATTGTGCGTGGTGACATCACCGTGCTCAGTCAGGCCGTCACGCTCGTGGAAAGTGTCAATCCGGATCATCGTGCCAAGGCACAGGAAGTGATAGAGAAGTGTCTGCCACACAGCGGACGGTCGGTACGTATCGGCATTAGCGGAGTGCCGGGAGCCGGAAAGTCGACGAGTATCGACGAGTTCGGCATACACGTGCTGCGCGAATATGGAGGAAAACTGGCCGTGCTTGCCATCGATCCCAGTTCGGAGCGTACCAAAGGCAGCATTCTCGGAGACAAGACGCGCATGGAGAAGCTCGCCCAGCATCCTTCATCGTTCATACGTCCCAGCCCTTCGGCCGGCTCGCTTGGCGGTGTGGCCCGCAAGACGCGTGAGACAATAATACTCTGCGAGGCTGCCGGTTTCGACAATATATTCGTAGAGACTGTCGGGGTGGGGCAGAGTGAGACGGCTTGTCATTCCATGGTAGACTTCTTTCTGCTCATACAGCTTGCCGGTACGGGCGACGAACTTCAGGGCATCAAGCGCGGAATAATGGAGATAAGCGACGGCATTGTCATCAACAAGTGCGACGGTGAGAACGTCGACAAGTGCCATCTTGCGGCCACATCGTTCCGCAATGCCCTCCATTTCTTCCCGCAACCGGAGAGCGGATGGACTCCACGCGTGCTGTGTTACAGCGGATTCTATGGCATCGGTATCAAGGAGATATGGGATATGGTATACGAGTATATCGATTTTGTCAAGGCTAACGGTTACTTCGATTACCGTCGTAACGAGCAGAGCAAATACTGGATGTATGAGAGCATCAACGAGCATCTGCGCAGCCATTTCTATAACAATGCGGCCATTCAGGCACGTCTTGAGGATGCCGAGCGCATTGTGCTGGCCGGAGAAAAGACCAGTTTCATGGCAGCGAAAGATTTGCTGGATATGTATTTTAATGAGAGGGATTCTTTTTAGGAGTTTAGGGAGTTAAAGGAGTTGTCGCTTCCTGCGGTCTCTGACTCCTTGGCGACCGCAGGAAGCGATAACTCCTTTAACTTCTTTAACTCTTGAAAAAACTCCATTATATAAACAGACAATGCTACAAATAGAGATAGACAACGGCAGCGGGTTTTGCTTTGGTGTGACTACTGCCATAAAGAAGGCCGAGGAAGAACTGGCAGAGGGGAAGACACTGTATTGTCTCGGTGATATAGTTCACAACGGAATGGAGTGTGAGCGCCTGCGCAAAATGGGGCTTATAACGATAAACCACGACGACATGCGCCGTCTGCATGGTGTGAAAGTGTTGCTGCGTGCCCATGGCGAACCGCCCGAGACATACGAGCTGGCCCGGCGTAACAGCATTGAGATAATAGACGCCACGTGTCCTGTGGTGCTTCAGTTGCAGCGCCGTATCAAAGCACAGTATGTCAATGGCAGCTGTCCGCATAAGGATAACCGGCTTTCGCAGATAGTAATCTTCGGCAAGAAAGGCCATGCCGAGGTGCTTGGGCTGGTGGGGCAGACGGAGAGCCGCGCCATTGTCATAGAACAGTTTGAAGACGTTGCCAAGCTCGACTTCGCACGCGACATTTACCTTTATTCGCAGACAACGAAGTCGCTTGACGAGTTCCACCGCATCATCGACTATATACAGAGCCATATAGCTCCGTCGGCCACGTTCCGCAGCTTTGACACCATCTGCCGGCAGGTGGCCAACCGGATGCCCAATATCAGCAACTTTGCCACACGTCATGACCTCATCCTCTTTGTCTGCGGCCGGAAGAGCAGCAACGGCAAGGTGCTTTTCAACGAGTGTTTGCGCGTAAATTCCAACTGCCACCTTATCGAAGGGCCCGACGAGATACAGTCAGAATGGCTCAATGGAATAGATACTGTGGGAATATGTGGTGCCACCAGCACGCCGAAATGGCTCATGGAACAGTGCCGCGACGCGATAAATTCTTTAATTCGGAACTTGTAGTTTTGAGTTTCGAGGTATGATAGGCTCTGTTGTTTTGTGGCTTGGACGAATATGATGTTTCTGTTCATCCGTGCTAATCATACCTCTAAGCTCTTAGCTCTTAATCCTTAACTTGTATGTAGTCTACAAACGCGTACTTATACGCGTGCCGTTCGTCGGTGTCGTGCTCTTCGCGCGATGTTTCTTTCCATCCGTCGTATGGCGGAAAGAACGTGTCGGCTTCGGCCGGAGTGTCATCAATCTCTGTCAGACAGAGGCGGTGGGCCATGCCGATGGCCTGTTTGTAGACAGACGCTCCACCTATTATATATACATCCTCATCGTCACGGCAGTGGGCGAGTGCCTCGTCAAGCGACGCATAAGTGTCGCAGCCGGGGAAGCCGGTTGCCGTTCGGCTCAGCACAATGTTGCGGCGGTTGGGCAGTGCGCCTTTTGGCAGCGACATGAAGGTGTTGCGTCCCATGATGATGGTATGGCCCGTGGTGAGTGCCTTGAAGCGTTTCAAATCGTTGGGCAACCAGTATATCAGTTTGTTTTCGTGGCCGATGGCGCGGTTGCGGGCCACGGCAGCTATAATGGTAATGGTCATATTATTTGTGGGAGTTAAAGGAGTTGACGGGAAAATGTTTTGTCGTCACACTGACACCTCGGCCTTGATGTGCGGCCACGGGTCGTAACCTTCGAGCTTGAAATCCTCGTAACGGAAGTCGAAGATGCTCTTAACATCCGGATTGATGGCCATGCGAGGCAGCGGGCGCGGTGTGCGAGTGAGTTGCAGGCGGGCTTGATCGAGATGGTTTAGGTACAGATGGGTGTCTCCGGTGGTGTGGATGAATTCGCCGGCGCTCAGTCCCGTAACCTGTGCCATCATTTGAAGCAGAAGTGCGTATGATGCGATGTTGAACGGCACGCCGAGGAACGTGTCGGCCGAACGCTGGTAGAGCTGCAGGCTCAGGCGGCCGTCGGCCACATAAAACTGGAACAGTGTGTGGCACGGTGGCAGGGCCATGCGTTCGACCTCGGCCACATTCCATGCACAGACAATCATCCGGCGTGAGTCGGGATTGGTCTTCAGTTGACTGACTACGGCCGCAATCTGGTCTATCGTTCCGCCGTTGTAATCGGGCCACGAGCGCCACTGATGTCCGTATACGGGACCAAGTTCTCCGTTCTCGTCGGCCCATTCGTTCCATATCCTCACGCCGTTGTCCTGAAGATACTTCACGTTGGTGTCGCCGCTGAGAAACCACAGCAGTTCGTGTATTATCGACTTGAGGTGCAGCTTCTTCGTAGTGAGCAGCGGAAACCCCTCTTCCATGTCGAACCGCATCTGATGTCCGAACACGCTCATCGTGCCCGTCCCCGTGCGGTCGCCTTTCTGTGTGCCCTCCGTCATAATGCGGTTGAGCAGGTCTAAGTATTGTTTCATCGGTTCTTTTTTGTCGTTTTATGATGTATCGCAGCCGCATCTGCCATCGTGCGTGCGCCCCTTTTTTCGGTTGACAAAGTTACGATAATTCTGCGAAACGTCAAAATCCGGTGGCGTTGTCGTGGCAATTTTCCTGTGTCGGCAGGGCGTAATCTCACGGATTTTCCGTAATTTTGCATCTTGACAAACATAATGATTACGGTAATGACACCTATAGAACAAAGAAACGAGCTGTTGGCGCAGCGGATGATAAAGAGTCTGAACAGAAGAAACATGGATGCCTTTTACTGTCCTACATCGGCCGGGGCCATAGCCAAGGTTATGGAACTTATGCCACAGGGCAGTACCGTGTCGTGGGGTGGTTCGATGACCCTGCGCGATATGGGACTTACGCGGGCGCTGCACGACGACGGGCGGTATATATTGTTAGACCGCGATCGGGCGGTCGACCGTGCCGAGGCTGTCGAGATATATCTGCAGGCGTTCCGTGCCGACTATTATCTTTCGAGTGCCAACGCCATCACAGAGGACGGCGTGATTGTCAATATCGACGGTAACGGCAACCGTGTGGCAGCCATTACTTTCGGCCCGAGCCATGTCATCTTTGTCATCGGACTTAATAAGGTAACACAGACCGTCGACGCGGCTTTGGCCCGTGCCCGCTCTACGGCAGGACCGATAAACACGGCACGTTTTGACATCAGCACACCTTGCAAGGCCGACGGCGTGTGCCACAATTGCAATTCGCCGGAGTGTATATGCAACCATATTCATTTCCTGCGCAACTCTCCGCGCCGCCGGCATACGGTAGTGCTCGTGGGGGAGCCGTTGGGATATTAGTCTTTATTTTAGGATTCAAAGAGAGACGCCGCTTCCTTTAACTCCTTTAACTTCTGAAAAAATGATAGTTTGCATAGCTGAGAAACCCAGTGTGGCGCGTGACATAGCGCGTATCATCGGCGCAACGGCGTCGAGGGAAGGATTCATGGAGGGCAACGGATACCAGGTGACGTGGACCTTCGGCCATCTCTGTACGCTGAAAGAGCCCGACGACTATACACCGATGTGGAAGCGCTGGAGCCTGAGTGCCTTGCCGATGATTCCGCAACGATTCGGCATAAAGCTCATAGAGGACCAGGGAATACAGAAGCAGTTCGGCGTGATAGAGCGGCTGATGAAGGATGCCGACGGCATAATCAACTGTGGTGACGCCGGTCAGGAGGGAGAACTCATACAGCGTTGGGTGATGCAGAAGGCGGGAGCCGCATGTCCCGTGCGCCGGTTGTGGATATCGTCGATGACCGATGAGGCTATACGTGAGGGTTTCCAGACACTGAAAGACCAGGCCGAATATCAGCCGCTATATCTCGCCGGACTGAGCCGTGCCATCGGCGACTGGCTATTGGGAATGAACGCCACGCGCCTCTATACACTGAAGTACGGGCAAAACCGTCAGGTGCTGAGCATAGGCCGGGTGCAGACGCCTACGTTGGCGCTCATCGTCAACCGTCAGAAGGAGATAGAAAGTTTCAAGCCCGAAGCCTACTGGATTCTCTCGATGGTATATCGCGACACTACGTTTACCGCTACCAAAGGCAAGTTCTCGTCTAAGGATGAGGGTGAACGGTCGTTTTCCGCCATTGCCGACAAGCCGTTCACCGTGACATTGGTGCAGAAGAAGAATGGCACCGAGGCCCCGCCTCATCTCTACGACCTGACATCGCTACAGGTGGATTGCAACAAGAAATTCTCTATGAGTGCCGAGATGACACTCAATATCATACAGAGCCTTTACGAGAAGAAGCTCACTACATACCCGCGTGTGGACACTCAGTTTCTCAGCGACGACATCTATCCCAAGTGCGACGCCACGCTTCGTGGACTGCGCGGCTATGAGGCGTTGACCGGTGTGCTTGTGGGCACGAAGCTGAAGAAGTCGAAAAAAGTGTTCGACTCGTCGAAGGTTACCGACCACCACGCCATCATTCCCACCGGTGTGCCTGCCATGAACCTCACTGACATGGAGCGCCATGTGTACGATCTCGTGACGCGTCGCTTCATCAGTGTGTTTTATCCTGACTGTAAGTTTGCCACCACAACAGTGCTTGGACGTGTGGAGGACGTGGAGTTCAAGGTGACTGGAAAGACCATTCTCGATGCCGGTTGGCGTACGGTATACGCCAAAGATGTGCTGACGCAGTCCGAAGAAGATGACTCGAAAAAGGATGATGAGGAGCGCACACTGCCACCGTTCGTAAAAGGCGAGAGCGGACCGCACGTGCCGTGTCTGACGGAGAAGTGGACCACACCGCCCAAGTTTTACACCGAGGCGACGCTGCTGCGTGCCATGGAGACGGCGGGAAAGTTTGTTGAAGACGACGAACTGCGTGCCGCCCTGAAGGAAAACGGTATCGGACGGCCGTCGTCGCGTGCGGGCATAATAGAGACACTCTTCAAGCGCCGCTACATCAAGCGTGAGCGAAAGAATCTGATAGCCACGCCAACGGGCATAGAACTAATCGGCATCATCCGCGAAGAACTGCTCAAGAGTTGTGAACTGACGGGTATATGGGAGAAGAAATTGCGCGATATTGAGCATCGGAAGTATGATGCATCACAATTCATCGAAGAGTTGAAACAGCAGATTGACGAGATTGTTCGCGATGTTCTGGCCGACAATACGGCACGTCGCGTGACGGTGATGACCGAGGAGGACATGAAGAAGAAGATGGCGCCCAAAGCCAAGACGGCACCGAAACCGGCTGTACAGCCTGCCACGGTAGCCGATAAGGAAACATTGCCGGCTGCTACCTCAGAATCATCTGTTACCGAGCCTTCTGCTGCTGTTCCCGAGATATGTCCGCTCTGTGGCGCTCCGGTGATAAAGGGCAAGGCTGCTTATGGCTGTTCGCGCTGGAAGGAGGGATGCCGGTGGAGGCAGATGTTCTGATGGTTTTGTGCATTAAAACGTACTAAGGTATGTATTAAAAATACATTCCCTTTAGTCCTGATATCTGCTTGTCGGTAAAAAATCATATTCATCGGGGGTATTTTTGGTCTTCATACTGAATGACTTGACTACGGGTATGCCCAATACGCCTTTGCATATTTTCAGTTGTATTGTGTCGCCAGGGCGGTTGAGTTGTGCCAGGTTTAGAAAACGGCATATCTCACAATCTTCCGGGGAATTATTATACATTATTTGCGTGTCGCCAATACGAGGGAAATGACCGTACTCGCATGTCGGACTTTTGCTTGCTTTCAGTTTTGTCTCACATCGGTATTGCTTGCCGTCTATATATGTGATTGCTTGAATGACATTATACTCTTGTTCTGTTTTGCCAGTTTGGTCCTCTTTGTAGTCAGATACCATTAATGCCTGTATTGTCGCGTCCTGTATATAAGGTTCACTGATATATATGTTATTGACTGAAAAGATGATAATATATATGATTCTGCATACCAGACACCCTATAAACGTGAATACCGGAATGCCGATAGGGAATACAATTAAAGAGGTCTTTAATGTACCATGTCCTTGTTTCGTTTTCGGTTGGTATAGTGCCAGGGTGCCTGTATCACTGTCGTTTTTAGCAAATATCTTATTGATAACCGGTATTTTATCCTTATGTAAAGATATGGCAACGCACAATATGACTGACGTCATCACTATCAGATACCAGTCGTACATGTGCATACCGCCACTTACCGATATGAAGAAATCTTTAGACAGGAGCTTTTCGGATATATTGTATGAAATAGGATAAAAATCGAAATATCCGGATGTTTGTGATAAATAATAAGCACCGAATAATGGCGCAAGAATTATTATGGCAAGCACTTCACATTTTACAAGATAGTATTTCCATTCAAGTGTATCCATCTTTTCATTAGTTAACTAATACTGTAATACTATGTTCATTCCGCAATCTTCCATTCTTCTACGCCCCTTGTCGCTGACGAGAAGTTCACGCCAATCTTATAAACCTTTCGTCCGTCACTGACGAATGGAGCGGCATATCCGCGTGTTTCTATCTGTTGCAACGCCTCGTCGGGTGTTCCGTCGAGTTTTATCTCTATCACATAGATGTAGTTCCGGGTCTTCATCACTATGTCGATGCGGCCCCGGCTCGTGGTGCGCTCCACCTCGGTGTAGAATCCGAGCATCTTGAAGATGAGGTACATGGAGTTTTGGAAGTATATCTCCATACGGCCCGCTATCTGATAGCTCGTGTCGTCAAACATGGTCTGCATGCGTTCCATAAAGGCATCGGGGCGTCCCTGCTCTATGTCTCTTACGAAGTTGACAATGAAAAATTGGGTCTCGTTCTCTTTTATCGGAGTGTAGAACGGTGTGAGATATTTTATAAATCCGTTCTCTACCTCCATATTTGGGAATCCGAGCCGGTAGGTTTTGAATGTCTCGTCGTATTCCTTTATCGTTAGATAGCCGCTTTGGTAAATCACGGGTATGGGGTTCTGCGACATCGAGTTGATGCTGTTCAGCAGGTCGGACGATACAAGTTCTTCTTGCAGATTGTTGAGATTGTAGTCAGACTGTTTTAGCAGATGCACGAGAAACGACGGCGTGCCCGTCTCAAACCAGTAGTCGCCGAATTCCGACTTATTGAAAGTGTTGAGCAGACTGAACGGGTTGTATATCCCAATACTGTTGCTTGTGAAGTGATAGCCGTCGTAAAGTTGACGGAGTTTGTCGCATACAGTATCATAGTCGGAGCCGGTGGCATCGGTCAGTTCATGCAGGGAGTTCTCGAAATAAGTGTGTATTTCCTTTTCCGTGATGCCACAGATGTCGATATAACGGCGGTCCATAGATATGTCATTAAGGTTGTTCAGGTCGCTGAACACGCTCACCTTGCCAAATTTTGTCACACCGGTGAGAAATGCGAAGCGTATGTATCGGTCGAGCGTTTTCAGTACCGAGTAGAATGCTTTGAGTATATTCCGGTATTCGTCTTGAAGCATCTCGTTGCCGATGGACTGCAACATTGGTTTGTCGTACTCGTCCACGAGTATCACCACGCGCTGGCCTGTCTGTTCGTAAGCCTTGATTATCACCTGATAGAAGCGTTCTTCGAGTGCACGGTCTTTGAACTCGTCACCGTAGCGGCGTTCCCAGATCTCCAGATGCTTGTTGAGTTCGGCCTGCAGAGATTCCTTGTTTTCGTACAGGCGTGAGTTTAGGTCGAGGTGCAGGATGGGATATTCGGTCCATAGGCTTTCCATCTTTTCGATGGTCAGTCCTGCAAACAAGTCTTTCTTGCCGCTGAAGTAGGCCTCCAGCGTGGATATGAGCAGACTTTTTCCGAAGCGTCGCGGGCGACTTAGAAAGTAGTATCGGCCGGTAACGGCCAGTTTGTATATCTGTGCTGTTTTGTCTACATATGCGTAATTGTCGTTGCGCAGACTCTCAAAATTCTGTATACCGATAGGAAATTTCATATACCAACCTGTTTTGTTTATAAATATCTTTCTGCAAATATACAATAAAATCGTGAAATTATACACTGGCAGGATAAAGAAGATGATATTTTTCTTTAGAGGAAATATACAATAAAATTTTTGGAAAAAGGCTGATTGATAACCGATTTTCTCGTATCCAACCATCTTATACCTTCTTGAAACTTATACAATAGGATTAAAATATTTACGGAACAATAAACTGTCGTTAACGGCGTTATATAATAAGGTATGCGCAAGAAGTTATACATAATATTATATATGGCGGTTGTCTTGGTAGTCCTTGTCTCGTGCGGGGCCGACGCTGCAATGAAGAAGGGTGATAAGTTTTATGCCCTTGGTGAGTACTATGACGCGGCCGCGCAGTACAAGAAGGCATATTCGGCCACACCGGCCAAAGAACGGACCACACGGGGAGAGCGGGCGCTGAAACTGGCCGACTGTTACAGAAGGATAAACTATACGCAACGGGCAATAGCGGCCTATAACAACGCCATAAGATACAAGAAGACAGACAGCCTGACTCATTTTCAACTGGCACAGCAGCTGATGAAGAACGGCAACTATAAGGATGCGGCAAAGCATTTTCAGACTGTGCTTGACAGCATGCCCGACCATCGCCGTGCACGTGTAGGACTGCGTTCGGCAGAGATGGCGCCGCAGTGGAAAGACGCCGGTTCGCAGTATACGGTGAAACGCGAGAACTTCTTCAATTCACGTCGTGCCGACTATTCGCCTATGCTTGCTGGTGACGAGTACGACCAGCTTTACTTTACGTCTACGCGCAACGATGTCAAAGGTGACGAACTGAGCGGTATCACCGGAACAAAAAATGGTGATATTTTCGTATCAACCAAGGATGAAAAAGGCAAATGGACCAAGCCGGAGGGTATCGACTCGGAGCTTAATTCGGATTTTGATGAGGGTGTATGTTCGTTCACGCCCGACGGTCGCACGATGTATCTCACGCAGTGTCTCAGCGACCCTTCTTATCCGCGTTATGCTACCATCTGCACATCGTCGCGTTCAGACGCCAGTTGGGGCAAGTCGACACCGCTCGAAATCACACGCGACACATTGTCAAGCTATGCCCATCCGGCTGTTTCACCCGATGGGGAGTGGCTCTATTTCGTGAGTGACATGCCAGGTGGCATGGGTGGCCTTGATATTTGGCGTGTGCGGCTGACTGCAAGCGGAACGGGTGGCGTTGAGAATCTTGGGGCACCGATAAACACCGAGGGCGACGAGATGTTCCCGACGTTCCGTCCCAATGGTGACCTGTATTTCTCTTCAGACGGTCATCCCGGCATGGGAGGTCTCGACATCTACATAGCCAAGCCCGACACGGTGATGCAGGGATGGAAGATTGAGCATCCGGGATTTCCGCTCAATTCGCAGGGCGACGACTTCGGGATGACGTTCGAAGGGCTGCACAACCGTGGCTTTTTTTCTTCAAACCGTGGTGACGGCAAGGGATGGGATCATATTTACAGTTTCGAGAATCCGGAGATTGTGCAGACTGTCAAGGGATGGGTTTACGAACAGGACGGTTATGAACTGCCGGAAGCCTTGGTCTATATGGTGGGCAACGATGGTACCAATCTGAAGCTGAGTGTGAAAGGTGACGGCTCATTCACGCAACAGATCAATCCCAATGTCGATTATGTATTCCTTGGCACGTGCAAGGGATTCCTTAATCACAAGGAGCAGTTGCGCGTGGAGCCGGTAGGCAAATCGGAGGAGTATGTGCTTCAGTTCCCGTTGGCGAGCATCACGTCTCCTGTACTTATAGACAACATCTTCTATGACTTTGACAAGGCAACGCTGCGTCCGGAATCGACCGCGGCTCTCGACGAACTGATAAAGCTGCTCAACGAGAATCCAAACGTTACCATCGAATTGAGCGCACACTGCGATTACCGTGGTCCGGAGGCTTACAACAAGTTGCTGTCGCAGCGCCGGGCCGAGAGTGTGGTGGCATATCTTACTGAGCACGGCATTGCCGCCGACCGCCTCTCGCCGGTGGGGTATGGCAAGGAGAAACCAAAGACGATTCGCAAGAAGCTGACCGAGAAGATTCCGTTCCTGAAAGCGGACGACGTATTGACCGAAGAGTACATAAAAAAGCTGCCCGAAGACCAGCAGGAGATATGCAACCAGCTCAACCGCCGTACCGAGTTTATCGTGCTGCGTACCACCTACGGCATGTTTGACAAGGAAGGCAATTTGAAGAATCCGCCTAAGCGTGATGCGGCAAAGGAAGCGGCGGATGACGACGGATTTGATGATTTGTTCTGAAGGGAGTATGGTTTTGTACTTATGACAGCAAAATTAGTCCCCCCCCCAAAAAAAAGAAGTAAAGTAATAAGAAGTTATATCCCAAATGTGCGCACCATTGATGATACGTACATTTGGGATATACTTTTGTAGTTGTTTTGCAGGCCATAATGCTGTTGTCTTTTGTTTGTTTCATGGCTTGTCTCAATGGTTATGCCGGACTTGTAGCATAGCTTACTCAGGGCCATGCCGATATTATGAAGTTGGTACAAGGCCGTTGTACTGCCGGTTCCGCAGCCTTGTACTGCTGGTTCAACGGCTTTGAACTGTTGGTACAGCGGTCTTGTACCACAGTGGAGACGAAGCATGTATTTTGAATTTTGGCGGCTGTGAGTTTAATGATTGGGCTTTAGGTGTTTATGTGAGTATAAAGGTATAACAAAAAACGCACGCCTATTATAAAAGACGCGCGTTTTTTGGTATTTATGAAGCGTTTTTATCAAGCCTCCTCAGCCTCTTTCTCTTGAGCCTTGTAGAATTCGATGTCCTCTTCGCGGAAATTCTTGATGAAACCGTAGTGCCCGTTCACTTCTGCTTCAGCGTGGCGTACGTATACGTTGGCACTCTTGGCGAAGAGTTCCGGTGCGCGCGTGGCATCATCAAGAATGAGCAGCGACATTATTATGTCGGCAGTCATCTCGTAGAGGCGACGTGCGAGGAAGTCCTGAACACACTGATTGCCGGATTCTTTGACTGTATTGACGGCATCTTCGAGTTTATCAACGAGAGCTGTGGTGCGATCTTTCAGAGACTGAAGTTCGGGAGCAACAGCATTTTCGAGCATCTCCTTGATAATTGAAAGATATGTGCCATTGGTGATGTAGCGTATGGCAGCCACCACCTGCAACTGTGTCGTGCCTTCGTAGATGGAGAAGATGCGGGCGTCTCGGTATAGGCGTTGGCACTTGTACTCCATGATGAATCCCGAACCGCCGTGCACCGAAATGGCATCGTAGGCGTTTTGGTTGGCATACTCGGAGTTCATTCCTTTGGCCAGCGGAGTGAATGCATCGGCCAGACGGGTGTATTTCTTCAACTCGGTGCGCTCCTCGGGAGTGAGCTTGCGGTCGCGTGCGATATCCTCCAGACACTTGTAGATGTCTACGTAACGTGCTGTCTGATAGAGCAGCGAACGGCCGGCATCGAGTTTGGCCTTCATGCGTGAGAGCATATCGTAGACAGCAGGGAAGTTGATAATCTTTTCTCCGAACTGCGCGCGCTCCTTGGCATAGGCAAGCGCTTCATTATATGCCTCTTGTTCTACACCGACAGATTGTGCTGCAATGCCCAGACGTGCACCATTCATCAGTGCCATGACGTATTTGATTAGTCCCAAGCGGGTGCTTCCGCAAAGCTCTGCTTTGGCGTTCTTATATGTCAACTCGCATGTGGGCGAACCGTGTATACCGAGTTTGTGCTCGATGTGGCGCACATCCACACCGCCGTCCCGCTTGTCGTAGATGAACATCGACAGTCCGCGGCCGTCGTGTGTGCCCTCCTCAGAGCGTGCCAGCACGAGGTGTATGTCGGAGTCGCCGTTGGTGATGAATCGCTTCACGCCGTTCAGCCTCCAGCAATCGTTTTCCTTGTCGTATGTGGCTTTGAGCATTACGCGTTGCAGGTCGCTACCGGCATCAGGTTCGGTGAGGTCCATCGACATGCCTTCACCGGCGCAGATGCGCGGTATATACTTTTGGCGCTGTTCCTCGCTGCCGAACTCATATAGGGTGTCGATACAGCTTTGCAGGCTCCAGACATTCTGGAAACCGGCATCGGCTGCTGCAATCAGCTCGCTGAGCATTGAAAATGTGGTGTTGGGCAGATTGAGTCCGCCATAGCGGCGGGGCATAGAGATACCCCACAGGCCTGCTTTGCGCGTTACATCGAGATTCTCGTATGTTTTGGATGCGTAAATCATGCGGCCGTTTTCAAGGTGCGGACCTTCAAGGTCTACGTCTTCAGAGTTAGGCGCGATAACGTTGGCACAGACATCGCCTGTTATTTCCAATATCTGTTTGTAGTTCTCTATGGCGTCCTCGTAGTCTACGGGAGCGTCTTCATATTTATCCTTATCCTCATAGTTCTTCTCGCGAAGGTCCACAACGCGCTTCATGAGCGGGTGGCTGAGATGGAACTCGAGTTCCGGGTGGTCGCTATAATAATTTGCCATAATATTTGATGGGATGAGGAGTTTTTTATTTACTGTTTTGTTTATAATACTTAATCAACTTCGGCACCACTTCCTCAACAGTGCCTACTATTACGTAGTCGGCAATCTTGTTGATGGGAGCCTCCGGGTCGCTGTTCACAGAGATGATGATGCCCGAATCCTGCATTCCAGCGATGTGCTGGATCTGTCCGCTTATACCGCAGGCAATATATACTTTCGGGTGAACCGTAACTCCCGTCTGGCCAATCTGTCGGTCGTGGTCGGCCCATCCTGCATCCACTGCTGCGCGGCTCGCGCCGACCTCGCCGTGCAGTTCCTTGGCCAGTTTGAACAGCAGGTCGAAACCTTCCTTCGAACCGACGCCATAGCCTCCGGCAACGACGATGGGGGCGCCTTTCAGATTGTGTTTGGCTTCCTCCACCTGACGGTCAAGCACCTTGACTATATATGCTTCCTTGCTTACATATTCCGATACTTCGGGATAAACCACTTCCTTGCGGCTTTCACCGTCATAAACGGCTTTCTGCATCACGCCTGAACGTACTGTCGCCATTTGAGGGCGATGGTCTGGATTGACGATTGTGGCAACGATGTTTCCGCCGAATGCCGGACGGATCTGATACAGCAGATTGTCGTAGTGTTTGCCTGATTTCTTGTCATCGTAGTCACCAATTTCCAGTTGTGTACAGTCGGCGGTAAGTCCGCTGGTAAGCGATGACGACACGCGGGGACCGAGGTCACGACCGATGACAGTTGCGCCCATAAGACATATCTGCGGCCTCTCCTCTTTAAAGAGGTTTACGAGAATGTCGGTATGGGGAGCCGATGTGTAGGGGAATAGTCCCTCGCCGTCGAACACGAACAACTTGTCGACACCGTAGGGCAGTATCTGCTCCTCCACAGCTCCTTTGATACCTGTTCCTGCAACGATGGCGTGCAGTTCAACATTGAGTTCATTGGCCAGCTTGCGGCCCTTTGTGAGCAATTCCTGCGATACTTCCTGTACCTGAGTGCCCTCTATTTCGCAATATACAAAAACGTTATTAGCCATATTTCAAACTTATCCAATGATTTTCTCTTCAAGTAATTCCTTTATCATACCTTCTATGTCGGCGTCGCTGCCTGTCAGGGTTTTGCTTTCTTTTGCCTGGAATACAATGTTCTGCACGGCTTTCACCTTGGTTGGTGAACCGCTCAGGCCACACTGCTGCGGGTCGCCGTCTACATCGGCTACCGACCATTGTGTCAGTGTGAGATACGGGCGCTCCTCGTATAGTTCTTTATATGCCATGTCAGCAGTACATTCCAACGGAGCTTTTGCACGCTTGTACTTCATCACCAGTTTGGCGTTGCACGGACGGCAGGGTGCTGCGCTTCCGTTGACTGTGATTACGATGGGCATCGGAGCTTCGACTGTCTCAACGCCACCGTCGATATGTCGGCGTATGGTCAACTTGCCGTTTTCACATTTTAATATTTCCTCAGCGTATGTCACCTGCGACAATCCGAGTTTCTGAGCCACCTGCGGACCCACCTGAGCCGTGTCACCGTCGATGGCCTGACGTCCTCCGATGATAACATCGGCTCCGCCGATTTTTCCGATAGCCGTAGCTAACGCATAGGATGTGGCCAGTGTGTCGGCACCGGCAAACAGACGGTCGGTTAGCAGCCATCCCGTGTCAGCACCGCGGTAAAGACCTTGGCGGATTACTTCAGCCGCGCGTGGAGGTCCCATCGTCAGGATGCCAACAGTTGAACCGGGGTTCTGTTCTTTCAGTCGCAGAGCCTGCTCAAGGGCATTAAGATCTTCAGGATTGAAGATTGCAGGCAAGGCGGCACGGTTTACGGTGCCTTCGGCTGTCATGGCATCCTTGCCTACATTTCTTGTGTCTGGTACTTGCTTGGCAAGTACAACGATTTTTAAACTCATAAATTTATTTTAGTTATTGTATAAACTTATATTTTCAACCTTGTCATCAAGGTCTTTTTTGTTAATGATGATACCGGTTGTTAAGGAACGTATATCTTTGCAAAAGTAGTCTTTTTTTGTTGTTCTGCAAAGAAAAAGATACGAAAAATGCACATATTGCGGTTAAACGTGCACAATTATTATAATTTGTGCAATGTTGGGATGTGTGTTTGTATGGGGGATATCTAATGTGTTTATTATAAACATGAGGTCATGTGCGGGGCAGTATTCAAATGAATATTAGAATTTAAAAATAAAAAAGGGTCTCCGCTGAGACCCAACCTTTGTTAACCTTAAATCTAATACTATGAAAAACACGATGCAAAGATAAGTATATTTTTTATAAAAACAATATTATTAAAGGATTAATAGTGTGTAGCGGACACTTTATTGATTTAAATCAATGTGATTGTAGGTTTTATGGAGTGATGCCCGGAAAAAATGTGTTTTTAAGTGTAAACAGTCATTTTTCATATTTTGTAGCATATATAATACACCTTGTAATATTATACTTGTGACAAGTAAAAGGATTTTTAACATTCGCAAGTTTGGACTATTCGGAAATAATGCCTACCTTTGTAAACGAATAACAAGACACATTGATTAAAATGGAGGATTCCGACATCAAATGATAATGTTGGAATTCTTTCTTTTTGATGTCTTTTCCAGGAAACACGAATAAGTAATAACTTTAAAAAAGAAATTATGGCTTACATGTCACAAGAGGGCTACGATAAGATGGTAGCCGAGTTGAAACGCTTGGAAAGCGTGGAGCGCCCCAAGGCATCAGCCGCTATAGCAGAGGCTCGTGATAAGGGTGATCTGAGTGAAAATTCCGAATATGATGCAGCTAAGGAGGCACAGGCACATCTTGAAGATAAAATCAATCAGATGAAGCTGGCCATCCAGGACGCAAAAATCATCGATACGTCACGCCTGAGCACGGATTCGGTGCAGATACTGTGCAAGGTGGAGATGACCAATCTCACTACAAAGGCTAAGATGACTTATACCATCGTGAGTGAGAATGAGGCAGATCTGCGTGCGGGCAAGATATCTATAAAAACACCGATTGCTCAAGGACTGTTGGGCAAGAAAGTCGGCGATGAGGTGGAGATAACCATTCCGCGCGGAACTATAAAACTGCGTATTGACAATATTTCTATAGACTGACAGAATAGAGGCTATGGCAGGAATATTTGCAAAGATTGCAGCCGGAGATATCCCAAGCTACAAATGTGCTGAAAATGACAAGTTCTATGCATTTCTCGATATTAATCCGTTGGTAAAGGGACACACACTTGTGATTCCGCGCCGTGAAGTTGATTATATTTTTGATTTGGCTGATGATGAGCTTGCTGAGATGACGGTTTTTGCCAAAAAGGTGGCTGAGGCCATAAAAAGGGCTTTTCCGTGTATAAAGGTGGGTATGGCCGTGCTCGGTCTTGAGGTTCCCCATGCGCATATTCATCTTGTGCCTATGAATTCAGAGAAGGATATGCTCTTCTCCAATCCTAAACTGAAGTTGGGCGACGAAGAATTCCGGGAAATTTCGGAAAGGATATTTTCCGAATTTGAGAAGAGTATGGATTGAAATCCGGAGATTAGCTGCCGGGCTGTACTTTCGGGTTGAAACAGGGTGGTATCTTATAAAGATGATTGCTTATAAAAAATCGCGCGAAGCATCTTGTGATGTTGTCGCGCGTTTTTTATTGTCTGTATCCGGTCCGATCTAAACAAATTTTTCTCCGTATTTTATCTGTACTTCGTTTACGTATTTGCGGACAAGTGCGGAAGAGTCGCTCTTTTTGCAGATAAATAATACATTGTCTTTTTCTGTGACTATATATCCGTTGAGGCCGTTGATTACGGCAAGTTTGCCTTTGTCGAGCTTTATAACATTGTTACGGCAGTCCTCGAGAATCACGTCCGAATCGATTACCACATTGTCATCGTCGCTCCTGCGCATACATTCGTACATGGAGTGCCATGTGCCCAAATCTGCCCATCCGAAGTCGCACAGCATTACATGAACGTTGTCTGTACGTTCCAATATTCCGTAGTCGATAGACAGGTTGGGGAACGACGAGAACCGGTTGTCAATGAAATCTTTACTGTCGGTAAGCGTGAAGTCGGGCTTGCTGTCGGTCAGCAGTTCCATCTGTTCGGGGAAGAGCTTGCGGAGCACACGCCCAAGATGTCGGGCATTGGCAAGGAATAGACCGGTGTTCCAATAGAATTCATTGCTCTCTACGAACATTTTGGCAAACTCACGTTCGGGTTTTTCTGTAAATGACTTTACCGTGTATACATTCTCCATATCTGAGGGCGCACCAGCCTGTATGTATCCGTAGCCCGGTTCAGGCCTTGTTGGCTTTACACCCATGGTGAGTACGATGTCGTGTCCGGCAACAAATTCAAACCCCTTGGCGACGTTGTCGTCGAAAGATTCCTCGTTTAGTACGAAGAGATCTGACGGTGTTATGATGATGTTTGCCTTCGGATTGCGCTGGTATATGAGCGTGCTGGCCCATGCCACGCTTGGAGCGGTGTTTCGGCTTACAGGTTCTGATATAATGTTTGATTCCGGTATGTCGGACAGTTGCTCGTCTATCGTATCCCTGAATTCGACATTCGTGCATACATATATGTTTTCTTTGGGCATTATCTTTGCAAATCTGTCGAATGTGGTTTGTATAAGAGTGCGCCCCGTTCCGAAGAAATCAATAAACTGTTTCGGTTTTTTCTCCCGGCTGTATGGCCACAGTCTGCGGCCGCGCCCACCGGCAAGAATTACACAAAAATTAGCGTTGTTCATATCCATATCAACAAAGTTTGTATTTCGCTTACTAAATTACGAAAATTCATTGATACGTACAAGGATTTTAAGTTTTTATTAGAAAAACAAGCTAAATTGCACTATCTCTTGTCGATGTTTATTATTGTGTAGTTCTTGCTGCCGAGACCTATCTGCTCAGCGTAGTCCACTATGTATGTGCCGTGTTGCCGGTTGATACGTTCTATGAGCGGCTTGTTGTCGTCTCCGGGTTTTGCCTTGTGGCTGAATACGAGGTCAAGACAGGCTTTGTCTAATGCCACGGGGTCGGTGGATGCGAGTATTCCCATGTCTTTCAGTTTTGGGTCGGCCGGATGTGAATCGCAGTCGCAGTCTACGCTCATGTTGTTCATCACATTGATATAGAGTACACGTCCGCCAAACCATTCGTGTACGGACTGTGCCGCTGAGGCCATAGACTCGAGGAAATGATCCTGTGCTGGCAGATTCTGCCAAAGTTCGCGCGTGCTCTGTACCTTTCCTGCCGTGTGTATATATGCTTTTCCGTTGGCTGAAGCTACGCCGATGCTTGCGTTTTTCAGCACGCCACCGAATCCGCCCATAGCATGCCCTTTGAAATGGGCCAGATTGATCATCCAATCGTAGTACCCCAGGTGGCTGCCCACGATGTTGTATTTCAGGTGTTTCTTGTCTTTGACAGGTATGCGCAGATCGCCTTGTTCGTCCATCAGGTCGACGGCGAAGAGCGAGTCAAACCCGTGATCATGTATTGTCTGCCAGTGAGCCTCAAAAGTATTTCGCTTGCCGTTATATGCCGTATTGCACTCTACAATGGTGCCGTTGACATTGTCAACAAGGCTGCGTATTAGTGTTGGTTTCAAATAGTTGTGCCCTCCGGCCTCTCCTGTGCTTATCTTTACGGCCACGCGTCCTTCCACCTTTCGGTCCATTGCGTTATATATTCTTACGAGTGCTTCAGGACTTATTTCCTTGGTGAAGTACACTTTCGACTGGCCTAATCCGGTCACTGTCGCCATCATTGCGACGGCCAAAATAAAAATCTTCTTTTTAATCATAATTACTCATGTGTTATGTGTTATTGCCAATATGGTTATTTTCAATGTTGCAAAGTTATACATATTTCTTGTAATTATAGATAAACAAATAATGGATATTGCAACCAATTTTACGGATTTTGATAACTTTTCGTTATAAAAGTTTGTAGTTTCAAATATTATCATTATCTTTGCACCCGCAAATCGCGCCCAGATGGCGGAATCGGTAGACGCGCTGGTCTCAAACACCAGTGGGGCAACCCATCCCGGTTCGAGCCCGGGTCTGGGTACGAGCAAATTGGCTAAGTCGTTGAAAATCAACACTTGGCCAATTTTATTTTATCCCCATTGTTCCCAATTTGTTCCCGTACAGCCATTCTAATCAATATATTAAATGCTTTTGAATGCTACTAAATAAACCTGTTAAACTATATATGAGTCAACGGATTTTATAAAGCCCATAGGTACTGATTGACCTATGGGCAGCATAGTTTTTGAAGCATCTTCAGCTTATATTGTGAATTGCTTTTTGTTCATACAACAAGCTTTCATCGTCCGTTTCAGATTAGAAGTCCAGCGAGAAGTGTCCGGACACGTGCAGCATGGAAAGGAAATACACCAAACCTTCATAATAGCGAAATTTGCCTGTTGGAGGTTGTACGTCCCACAGGCGTTTAACGTATTCACGAGCTAGTTCGCGCTGTTCCGGCACATTTGAGTGGGCAAGGGTTATTGCGCCAACAGCATTAGCACCGGCCATGCCGCAAGAATATTGTCCGAAAGCCCTTGAACCATCTAGAGAGAAATGGCCGTGCTTGAATCCATCTTTCTTGAAGAACGCAAGCAGATGGCCCATAACGGTCTCTTGGTTTCGCCTGTCCTTCCCACAAAGATAGTAATCCATGCCTACGTTCATTGGGCAGCGGATGGCATCGTACATATATAAGGATGTGTCATAAGTGGCATTAGGCCAGGCATAGGCTTTTCCGTCAAACTGGCTATAATCGGGATATAGACCAGTGATGGAGTTTGCTGATGCGATGAGATGCTGGCGGGCTGCTGTTGCAGCCTTTTTCCAGAACGGACGGTTGGCGGTCGCCGTGCGTGCCCATTTGTCAATGAAAGCGGGAAGCTGGTAGGAGGGGTCGGTAAAACCATGCCCCGTCCGAGTGGGAACAAAAGTAACCAACCTGCTGTCGCTGTCAAAAAGATTGTAAACTCCACTCTCTATGCTATTCTTATTCATTACTTTTGCCAATATTTTGTTGGCTTCGTCACTGTAATGGGGTTCGTCCCAACGTTCAGAAGCAAGGAATAAGGCAGTGACAAAATACAACTCACCGTCCGAAGCATTGCTCCCTCCAATCTTGGTGCCGTCTGACTTGCACTGCCAACAGAAATAGCCATCCCATGCGGAATCGGATGAAAAGGTCATGTATCGTTTCGCCCACTTCCAAAGTTTATCGAACTGTTCACGGTGATCCAACTGTACGCAAATCATCATGCCGTACGACATTCCTTCGGTGCGCACGTCATTGTTTCCTGTATCCAAGATAAAGGCTGTGCCATCCGGACCTTCATAGTAGACCGATTTTTCATCGCCTGCTTCATAGCAGCTTAAATCTGCCGGGGTGAAGAAATGTTCCCATATTTTCTCAATCCGTTCGTTAACTTCCTTCTCGCTCTTTCCCAATAATGAGACAAACAGGTTTTCGGCATGTGTTCCCAACGACATCGTAATAAAAAGCAACGCTGCCAAGACGATTTTCCACTTCATCATGAAAATTACTTGTTAATTTTACACCGCATTAAGGTCGCCATAAAATTGTGGATTGCTCCGAACGATGTAAATTTAAGAATCAAAATTCTTTTCCTATATCGTAAATCTTTTGAAGATGCTTTGTATGTGAAATCGCGCCTTTCTCGCTGACGTTATTCACAAAATAGTGAGCACTGTTTTTCCATCCTCTGTCTTGCGCAATGAGTTCAAAAGAACGCACTATGCCGTCAAATACGTGAGGATCATCCAGTTCACCGCATGAGATAAGCATACATTCCTTGATAGGCACATCCTTCTTGCCTATGATAAAGGAATAGAACTTGTCTATGACAGCTTTTATCTGAGAAGGGAATGTGTACCAATACAAAGGGGTGCAGAATACAATTGCATCACTTTCTGCCATTAAGGAAGCCAACTCATTGAAGTCATCGTCAAAAATACAGGCTTTGTTATCCTTGCTGAAACATTGGTCACAAGCCCGGCAACCTTGAATATGTTTATGTGCAGCCTCAAACCGCATCACTCGGTTTCCAACTTCTGACGCACCACGTGCAAAGGCTTCAGCCATGAGGTCGCTGTTACCGTCTCTACGTGGACTGCCGGTTAAAATCAATATGCGTTTACTCATTTTTAATTATCTATTTTGGGTAAGTTATTCTCCCATGCGGAAGTCTCCCACATTGTCATGGCTTAATGTCACGTCTTCGATACGGCTTGTGCATCCGCCACGTTGCGGACACTGGCTGCTAATGCCGAGATAGATACTATCGGGGTAGTAGTTGCGGTACAGACGCACCATGTGCCACTCTTTTTTGTCCAATGAATAATAGCTGGCTATAGTCCGAGTGTCGGAAGATATTTTCATATAGACCGACTTTGCGTCTATCCGGTCATGGTTGTTATCATCGGACGTGCCTTGTGTCCGTACCGATACAATGCGGTGGTTGCCATATTCGTCCTGTTCAAAAGCAAGTTTCTGCCAAAGTGTATCGTTGACATACACAAAGAGGTCGGCGGCATTGTAAAGCCCCTCGGCTGTGATTTCCGGGGTGACCTTGGCTGTCAGGGTAAATGGCTTGGTATTGTCTGTCGGAATCAACAACACGGGAAGCGTGTTGTTTGACAGCTTGCCCTCGTTAGGGTCGCAGAAGAAATCGAGTCCTTCCCTGCAACGGAACTCCAGCGCCCCATCGGCCAACAAGCTAACACATGTGTCCGCGCCATTGATGGAGCGGGTAAAAGTAACATCACCCACCTTTATTTCACATTCTGCCATCTGGCTACTTGTTGAGGTTGCGTTATCTGTCAAATTTGCCTCCTCCAATTTGGGCGAGTTCTTTTGCTGACAAGCAACTAATGTAATACACCCTATAAGGAATGCGCTGAATAAAACAGTCTTTTTCATCTTATTATTTCATTTATTATTTATAATTTTGCCGGCAAAGTTAGGTAAAAAGGCAAAAACCTACAATGGTTAAAAATAACCAATTAGGGGCATGATAGAGCAAGAGAATGAACTAAAATCGCTGTTGACCGAGCAACCGTTTGAAGGCATTGAGAATACAGACCTGTTACTTGCCCAGACAAGGGCACGTGCGAAAGGTTTTGCCCTTGCCACCGAAGGTATAGCTGTAGTGTCTGATTTCAAAAACAACGAATGCCACATTTACGCTGGCAGATTCGGACAAACTACAATGAATCTCCCTCAATATACGATTGACCATAATACGGCCTTTGAGAACAGCATATTCAGCCAAACCGATGAAAACGAACTTATTGAACGTCATGTACTCGAACTACGTTTCTTCAACTTCATAAAAGAACTGCCTGTCAAAGAAAAAGCCTGTTTCTCGGCTTCATGTATTCTAAGTTTTTACAAAAAAGAAAGTAACGAGAGGGTGAAAATGTTGCATACAACGAGATATTTCGGTTATAGCTCCGATGGGAGCGTCCTGTTCGGTTTGTGTACATACATTCCATATCCCGTCTCTTATGACCGACAAGACGGAATCATCTTTAATGTACTGACAGGAGAGGTGGTCGAGCGAGAAAAATATGAAGCAAGTGACCGGAAAATTCTTAGCCAACGGCAACTTGAAGTTCTGTCGTTAATAGCCAAGGGAGTGTCAAGCAAGCAGATTGCCGATAATCTCAATATATCGGTTCATACCGTAAATCGTCATCGGCAGGATATTTTGGCTGCATTGAAAGTCGCAAATACCGCATCGGCCGTGGAAATCGCGTTAAGAATGAATATTATTTAATTCCTATAATGCCTTGATTATCGTTGAACACCTTTCATCCTTTTGTAAATTTTACAGTCATAAGCACCATTAGCAACATCGCCAACCTCTTTGAGTGTTTGGCTATGTTTTATTTCGTCAAATGGTTTTCGGCTTTCCGCATAATCACAGAGCCATGCACCGACCGCTTTTTTCTGTTCGGCAGTATCTCCATATTCCTGCATCACGCTTTTTATGTTAGCAGCTTCGGACGGGGTAAAGAAAGACTTGTGCCGCTCTGTCCCGAAATGGATAATAGCATCTATGGCTCGCCTAAATACTTCGCTTGCCTTATAAAGCAAGTCCGCCAATGTGTTTAGGACATATCGGCTCGCTTTCAATGCGCTTTGCAGCAAACGTATGGTCTTATCTTTCTCCTTTGTGGCGGTAAGGACGGCTTGGCTTATGCGGCGTTGTTCGCCATCCTCCTGCTCTTGAAGAAGTTTTACCACCTTGTCCCGTTCAATGGTAAGAGAGCGGCTTAGCACCAGTGCCCTGTCACGCTGGGCTTCGGCTTCCTGCTTCTTGGCAACCAAGGCTCTTGTCAGTTCATCAACCTTGTTCTTTACGACAATGGGAAAAGACTGCTTTATCCTTTCGTTCTCGGCACGGAGCGTTTCATTCTCTTTTTCGATAGCCGCATACTTACCTTTGCCGAAGAAGTTGGCTAATCCAGACTTTATGCTGTCGGTATTCTCCTTGTCCGCCGCTGCCTTTTTCCGTCTAAGTCCGGCAAGTTCCACGCCAAGGGAGAGGTTGACTTGCTCCAGTTCCTTGTTTTCTTTCTCCATATTGCGGTGAGCCTCCTCCGCCTGTTCTTTGGCTGCAATGGCTTGTTCCGCTTCCTGTTTCTGTTTGGCAAGTATGAAGTCGGCACGTTCCAAATGTTCCTTTCCCGTGACCTCCTTTGAGCTGCCCCTTTCCATTTCCAGACACTCAGCCAAAAGTGTCTGCATATTGCTCATGGCTTTCTCGTCCAGCTTGCAGGACTTGCCCGTTTCGTGGTTCATCCAATCCCAGACGATATGGGCATGGAGATTGGGCTTCCACGTGGCATTGTCGCCGGGCGTTCCGTAATGCCCCTCGTCACGGTGGATGAAGATTTGCAGGGCAGTGATACCCCACCTCTCGTTGCAAACTGTGCAAAAGCCCTGCAACTGTTCCATTGTGGTGTCTTTATTGATGACAACCACTCCCTCTTTCAGTGGCGTGCTACCACGAACTATGGTCACCTTTCCAGTCTTTTTGTTCACTCGCTCACGGTCTTTGGTCTGCATCGCCCGACCCGTCTTTTCCTTGACCATTGCGGCTATCTGATTGTAGCGGTCGGTCAACGTGGCTTCACCGAAATCAGGTGATACCCACGTCTCATTTCCTGCCATTAGGTCGGTGCGGATGTAGAACTTTTCCTTGCGGATGTTGACGAGGTATTCCGCTGTCCGTTTGTTGTGCGCCTCGCTGCTGCCGATGTTGCACGGCTTTATGTTGATGGATGTCTTCTGTGCCATGAGGTTTGTCTGTATTTTAGTTTCATTGATGGGTTATTAGGGCTGCGTCCTAATCGGAGGGTGCAGGGAGAGTGTCACTTCCTGCTCCAGGTTCTTAGGGGTGGAAACCACTAAGCGGAGTTTCCAAAGAGAGGGTCACTCTTTGGTCGGGTTGCACAGGGCTGAAAGTCCTTGCCGGGTTCTTAGGGCAGCGTCCTAAGTAGGACGGGGCAACGCCCAGCCCCTCGGGAGAGCCCACAACTTCGGGAGCGCAGCGGAGAAGTTATAGTGAGCTATATCTGGGCAAGCCCAGTCAGCCAAGCCACGACAACGGAGTAACGCTGAAATCCCTCTTTTGTGCCGCTTAGCTCACCGTGCCTGTGTCGGTATCGTCCATGCCGTCAATCGTGCCGTCCTGCGCCTCTCTGTGGCTCTCTGCGCGGCTTCCGTTGGCTATTGCATTCTTTTTGTCTATGATTTGGAAATGCTCTATGTTGCCATTGCTGTCCTGCCCGTCAGCGGAATGGTCGGAAACTACAGACGAACAAAAGGGAAAAGAAAAATTTTCTCTTTTGGCCAGCAATATCCTTTGTTGAGCTTTGTTGAAGATGTTGTTGACTTATAAAGCGTTTATTTGCAAGCTATCTCTTGTTATTCATCACTTTCAACAAATTCAACGGTAGTCCTTCAATTTTTCACGGGTAACGGTGTAAAAGCGTCCTACCTTTTTGGGCGAAGCAGAATATTTCTGTCCCGGCAACACAGATATTTGATAGGTAGAATAAGATAACGCATTAAGCGCAGGCTCCAGTTTCCAACATTGTTGCAGGACATTCCTTACCTGATGGCGCTCCACTCTTACCATCGAATAGTTGAACAACGCCAACAGGTCGTTGATGCAGAAATCCACCACATCCACCTGCATGTTGTCCATGATGTCAAGCAACAGCTCTGCCATATCAAGCTCAATGCGGCTGCGGTTGCAGCGGATGATTTTCTCCAAAGCTGCCGTGCGGATGAGTGACGGCGCAAACCACATACGGCTTTTTTCTTTGGTGGTCAAGTCCCGATGTTGCAAGTGGTATAGAAAAGCAGGTATCTCGTCTTTCAGTTTCTGCAAGAATGATGTATCGTCCTTTTCCAATTTGCGTACCTTTCTCACCCAATAGCGTGTTGCTTCCGGTTCAATGTACACGGGGAAGTTCTCGTTATTGGAACACAATACGAACTTGGCGAAAAACTGTACCTCGTAACGGTCTTTCCCTTTAGCTTCCATTTTGTAAGAGTGTGCCGTACTAAGATTCTTCAACCGTTCACTGTCTTCCCTCCTGTTGAGAAGAACCTCGTCCACCACAATCATCAGCTTGCCCGCCCAGTCGGCATTGAATTGACTGCGGAAATCCTCGTTTGTATTGAACGTGACGTTTTCTTGAAACAATGCTTTCAGAAAGTTCAAGAATGTACTCTTTCCAGTGTTGCGTTCTTCCGACACCAAGAGAAGTATCGGCAACTTCTGTGTCGGCTTCAGGTACAACAATTGGAGATAGTCTATTCCCATTTCGTGCTGTTCGCCAAAGATATGTCCAATTAGTGATTGTATATGCCTGAAATCCCCCTCTACAGGTACGTGTGTTATCGGCTCATAGAGGTTGTAGAAGTTGTTCACGTTGTGCCTGTAGTCCGTATGGCTTGGCATCGTGCAGAAACCGTCATATTTAGGAATACTTGCCACATCATCCTTGCTGTGGTCTTGCCGAACACGCTCATCTTCCACTCTACACGCATTTTGCGGAACGAACCATTCATCATTGGCTGATTGAGAATACGAAATAAGGTTGTCCCTACTCGGACATACTCTTCCTCCACTTTCTCGGTAATCTCGTTCTCATGTGGTATGAGTTGGTTATCAAATTTTTCCATTTCCAGAGATTCTATTTGTTTCACCCAAAATGCGCTTTACGTCAGAGTAGCGGTATCTCACTTTGTTTCCTACCTTTACCGTTTTCAGATAATTACGCTTGTTCCAAAGCCATAGGGTTGTGTCGCAAACGCCACACATACTTTTTACTTCTTCACGTGTCAGTAACCTATCTTCATTGGTGGCTTTGAGAGCTGCTGCCACCTCGTTCACCGCACGGTTGATAAGCTCGTTAGAGAAATTGCGCAGGTCTTCACTCGTAATCTCCAATTTGATATTGGCTGTGCCGTTGGAGATGATTTGCATTAAATCAGTCATAATATATGCGTGCTGCCAGTAGCCCGACACAACCATTCCGACAGCATTACAAATGATTGCGCCACCGCTCCGATATTGGAACGATGGCGCAAAAATATAAATGGAATTTTCTGTAATTCAATAATTTACATTTCGTTGTTTTCGCCGAAATCGTGAACGAAAGAAACGAAATATGAAACAAGCCAAATTCGTCTATCTTGACTTGGATTTACTTCAACGTCAATGCAGGGTTTTGAATAAGTCGGTCTATTACCGGGTGATAAATTCCACCATCAGTTACGGCTGTAATGGTAGTAACTTTATTTCCTCCATCTTTGGATGATGCACCGCAATGATAAATCTGTTCATCAGCAGTATTGTAATCAATGACGATATACCTGTCATGGAATATGCCGCCCGAAGTATGCAATGAGATAGTAACATTGGGATATTCCCGACAGAAATCATCGAACTCCGTTTTATGCAAGCGGTTGCCGATATTGTCGGAGAATATCGTTATATTCACATTGGCAGGAACATCTTTCAAAAGAACCAATGTCTTCAACCCAATGTAGTTATCCACAACGAATATGGTTCTCTTGGCTGTACCATAAATTTGTTGGTATGCCAAATCCGATTCCACGGGATGACCGTTGAGTATCAGCCAACCTCTTCTAACGGAAGGATTGCTGAAATCAAGCATGACGTTCGCCAATTCCGATTTGGTTACGACATTGCCCAATGTGTCAATTATGCTGGCAACCTTGTCATCCACCGCAGACAAAGAATTTCGCAAATCCAGCAAGTCTTGCGTGTTTTTTGTGGTCTGTAAGGACAATTGCAGGTATTCCCTTTGCCCTAACAATGGCTGGTTATCGACAATGTAGTCTTTCATTTGCTTGAAGATGCGAATAAGTGCCTTGCTTTGTTTTGTCGCAAGCTCGCCTTTCAAGACGGTCATGAGCATATAGATACCTTGTTCGGTGAAAACGTATGGGTTGTATCGGCGACCGCCCCAACTTGAGGTGGAATTTTTGCACCTCAAGATTTCACACTCTTCATCGGTCAACTGGAACATGAAGTCCTGTTCAAACTTCTCAATGTTATTCTTCACTTGGCGATTGAAATCTTTGGTGCTGTAACCATAGATTTTAGCTAAGTCAGTATCTACCATTACACGAGTTCCCCTGACATAGTATATATGGCCTTTCAGATATTCGTCATTTATTTCTTGGGCTATGATGTCTTTATCCATATTTCAAAATTAGTTATATGTTCAACTATTTGTTGTCTGTGAGATAAGCCCTCCATTCATTGATGAACGACCTTTCAATGCCACAGTCTTTATTTGGCTCATCCGACATTTCGAGTGATAAAGTCAATAAAAAAAATAAAAGAAAACTGCCGAAGTTTTTGTATATTTGAATAACCACAAACAAATATATAAAAATGAACAGCAGTTTTCTATATCATGCATGGGGCCTATATAGCCTTGAATGTACAAGAGAGGAATACAAAGGTAATACAATTATTCTTCATGTGCAAAGCAAAAAGCCTCAAAAGACTTGTCCCAAATGCGGAAAGTGCAATTTGGTCAAGAACGGATACCGTACAAGGGATTTCCTTGGTTTGCCTATAGGAGGCAAGAAAATCATCATACGTATGAAAGTTCAACGCTACAAGTGCAAATGCGATGGCTGCGATTACGACCAACAGGAAAACATACCGTTTGCGACAGGCAGTTGTTCCTACACCCACCGTTTTGCAAAACATGTGGTAGACTTATTGCGATCCATGACCCTGAAAGACGCTGCGGCAAGGCTGGACATAAGTTGGGACATGGTAAAAGAGATACATTCACGGTATCTTGAAAGCCACTATTCCCCTCCATCTCTTGATGGGGTGGAATGTATCGGCATAGACGAGTTCGCAGTCAAGAAAGGTCATATATACAAGACGATTGTAGTAGACCTGCTCAGTGGCCGCATCCTCTATGTCGGTGAAGGCAAGGGGGTTGAAGCATTGGCGGATTTCTGGAAGAAGGTAAGGCGCAAGAATATATCAATCAAATATGTAGCAACAGATTTGTCCGCAGCTTTCATTAGCTCTGTTCTTGACAACTGCCCGAATGCCATACACGTATTTGACCATTTTCATGTTGTAAAGCTGATGAATGACAAACTTGACGATATACGGCGAATGCAGTATAATATGGAAAAGGACATCAACAAACGCAAGGTGCTCAAGGGAACCAGATATCTGCTGCTTGGGAATGGCGCTGACATCTATGACTCGAAATACAAGACGAGGCTGGAAAATGCCCTGGCAATGAACGAGCCTCTGTCAAAGGCTTATTATCTGAAAGAACAGCTGAGGGAAATCTGGGCGCAGGGATGTAAGGAGGATGCGGAAAAGGTCTTGGCGGATTGGGTGGATCAGGCAAGGGAAAGTAAAATACCCCAGTTACAAAAGATGGTTATGACTGTATTGGCTTACAGAAGAGGAATACTATCATGGTATGATTGTCATATCTCAACAGCCAAAGTAGAAGGGATAAACAACAAGATAAAAGTAATGAAACGCAATGCATATGGCTTTAGAGATGAAAGGTATTTCAAACTAAGGCTATATGCACTGCACGACTGTCGCATCACTCGAAATGTCGGATGAGCCTTTTTCTTTTCCTATCCGCCCTTGTTTGGCTCACCGGAATATTCGAAAAGTCGAAATATCGGCAGCCCCTTTTTGCTTATGTCACACTGGCATTCGTCCAGTGTCTACCCATTTGTATATGCCGAAAGCAGATGCGACAACCATGACTATGGTCATCGGTGCATAGCAAATGCCTGGCGTGTCGTATGTTGGCAATGTGCGCACAAACACTTCAATGTATGTTGCCGCCAGTTCCCAAAAATGGAAAGCGAACGAGAACGCAAGACCGATGGCCACGCAAAAAAACGTCCATAAGCGCGAAATGATAATGGTGTGGCGCGATATTGGCGCGATAGTATCAGGCAGACTGCGCATTACGCGGTGGCTGAATCCGTTGTCCTCAATCTCTGTCTTGCGTGCTTCGCTGAACAGTTGTTCTATAATTATGTTGTCGTTATCTGTCATATCCGTTGTTTTTTAAATATGTTGCAAGTTTCTCCTTACCTCTCGATAGGTGTGATTTCACCGTGTTCAGCGGCATTCCTGTTATTTCTGCAATCTTGTCTATTGGCTGTCCGTCAATCAGTTGTAGTGTTATACACGATCGTTCCACGGTTTTCAGCCTTGCCAAAGCGTCGTATATGTCCATTTTCAGGTTGCTGTCCGTTGAGGCGGTGTCGGGCCGTGTAGCCACAGCAGTGTCTATGTCGTCGCTGACATGGTGTGTGCGTGTATAGTCGTAGAAAACGTTGTATGCTATTCTGAACAGCCATGTCTGGAAGCTGGATAGCCCGCGAAATTTCGTTATGTTGACGTATGCCTTGACAAATGTGTCTTGTGCAAGGTCGTCGCTCAGCTGGACATTTCCCAATGTGTGGCTCAGGAAGAACCGTCGTACGGGCGACTGATACTTCCTCACAAGCCTGTCAAAGGCCCGTTTGTCGTGTAATACAGCCACTTGTGTGACAAGGGTTATGTCGTTCAGCTTGTCCATTTTTTCAGTTCCGGTTGGTCTGTCTGCTGCTTGATGTTTTTTCCGTTATGGTTCAGCGGTGTTAGAAATTCTCAAAATCGTCGCTGTCATTTACACTGTTCCTGTCATTCGGGTTGTCATGTCTCTTTTGCGATGTGCGGGCGATTACAGCTTGTCCCGCGCCATAAAACAGTACGAGGAATCCTATACCGATGCCTGTGGAAATGTCCATGAAGCCGAAGAGGAACATCAGTCCTATACCGACAAAGACATTCTTGATACCCTTGCGCCATAGAATGTCATCGTTGGATGTTGCATACGGTTTGTTGTTGAACATGTCGGGTATCGGCTGTCCGTTCTTTATTGCCATTTCTACAAGTTGCAGTTTCTGCTTACGGCTTTTGTATATGAAGTAGAACAATACGATGAGTATAGCCACGGGCGATATCACAAAGATGATGAGCAGTATCAGCAGTGTGTTCACCATGCCGCTGCTTATCCATGACAAACCGTTCATCATATGGTTGAGACTGTCCTCGTCCATATTTACCTGATATGAATATTGGTGCTGTCCGTATATGCTGTCAAAGTTTGTCGACGATGTATCAGAGTAAGCCTCTATGCCATCGTTGTTCCCGTCTGTGTTGTCGGTATCGGTTGTCAGCGTTGTTCTTGAACTGTTCTTTGCCTTGGCACTGTGCTTTGTGCTCTTCTTAACTGTGAAATCGTGTGTGTCAGTGGTGCCTTGTTTTACCGTGGCAGCGTCAGTATTACCTTCGGAGGTGTTTTTTTTCGCGGTTTTCCGGTTGTTGTCTGTTGTCTGTCCGTCGTCGGTTATCGTCGTGCGCGGGGTGTGCCTGTGCATTTGTTGCACTGTAGAGGCGCTTGCCGTCATGGCTGCCGTTATGACCAATGCTATAAGATAATTTTTCATTGTTGTCTTTCTTTATATTGTTTTTATTTGTCTGTTAGACGTAAGTAGTATTGAATAAGTTGCAAAGATGCGATTTTTTTTTCTAACTTTGCAACATTCAATGACAAAAAACGAATGCGATGAACTTGCCAGACAGTTTTATCCGATATACCAGCCGCCTGATGGGCGACGAACTATACGCCCGTTTTTCAGACGGACTCAACGAGGAAGCTCCCGTAAGCATACGTATCAACAGGCTGAAGAGCCGCGGCCGTTCGGTGGCGGGCACAGCCGTAAATGTTCCATGGTGTGGCGACGGCCGTTATCTTCCGCAGCGTCCTGATTTTACGTTCGACCCGCTTCTGCATGCCGGTTGTTATTATGTGCAGGAGGCATCGTCCATGTTTGTCCACCACGTGTTGCGCAGTCTTGTCTCTACGCCTGTACTTATGCTAGACATGTGTGCCGCTCCCGGTGGCAAGTCGACTGCGGCAGCGAGCGCCTTACCCGAAGGTAGTATACTGATGAGCAACGAACCGGTGCGTGCCCGGGCAAATATTCTTGCCGAGAACATGATGAAATGGGGCTCGCCCGATGTAATAGTTACCAACAACTATCCCCGTGACTATGTCCGTTCGGGTCTTGATTTCGATGTGATTCTATGTGATGTTCCGTGTTCGGGAGAAGGGATGTTTCGCAAGGATGAAGGAGCGGTAGAAGAGTGGAGTCCGCAGAATGTTGACGCTTGCAGCCGGCTCCAGCGTGAGATTGTTGCAGATGCTTGGCAATGTCTGCGTCCGGGCGGCCTGCTGATATACTCCACATGTACATTCAACGCCACCGAGAACGAGGAAAATATCAGGTGGATTGTCGACGAACTTGGTGGTATGCCGGTTGCTGTTCCGGTGTCTGAAGGGTGGGGGATATGTGGTTCTCTGCTTGCAGACTTTACCGCTCCCGTATACCGTTTTATCCCCGGATGTACCCGTGGCGAAGGTCTTTTTATGGCAGTGTTGCGGAAATCACCTGACGCAGAGTCTCCTATAATCCTCCGAAAAGGGAAGCGGTATGTGCAGGATAAATATGACAATGGCAACAAAAAACGAAAAGATAAGGCCATTGCTGCATCCTTGGTGTCAAGGGATATTGAAAAGATTGTTTCCGGATGGACATCTTTTGTATCCGGAGATGAGCATATCGAGCCGGCTCTCCGGCAGTCCGATGTCTGTGTCTTGGCGCTTACTCCGCATCTTGCCAGGTTGTACGATGCCGCTTCTCTGTCGCTCCGTGTTCTTTCGGCGGGCGTCACTCTCGGCAATGTCAAGGGGCACGATATCGTTCCTAATCATTCTCTTGCCTTGTCTTCGGTGCTTTGTCCTGATGCTTTTCCCGTAGTCCCGCTCACATACACGCAGGCCGTTGCCTATCTGCGTCGTGAGACAGTCGCCCTTCCGCCCGACACTCCGATGGGCTTTGTTCTTGTCGCCTGGCACGATGCCGTGCTCGGTTTTGTGAAGAACATCGGAAACCGTGCCAACAATCTGTATCCTCAGGAATGGAAGATAAAAAGCACCCATGTGCCCGATAGAGAGCCATGGGTGCTTGTATGACGTTTTATACAGGCACAGCCGGTCAATAAGCCTCGTCTTCCGCCATTTCTTTTTTCGTAATCTTACGGTTGTCGATTGACCGCCATGCGTATATTATGTATGCGAGTACAATCGGTATGAAAAAGCTCACTATGGCCATGGTGTGCAGTGTGAATTCGCTGCTGCACGAATTGGATATGGTCAGCGAACTCTGCAGGTCGGCGGCGGATGGATAGTAGGCCGTGTCGTTCCATCCGGCACATAGCATAAGTGCAAGAACGGTGAGCACCGTGCCGATGCCGGCCGGCCATATGCCTTTTATATATGTGCGGCTGACAATGGTACGCACGATGCCGTAGAGCACCGATACTACACCAGCGAGCAGCACTACCGACACATACCACATGTCGACAAGATTGTTCAGATACTTCATAGGTTCCATCGTAATTAGCCCCGTGGTAGGATCAGCGGCATAGCCGTCCTTGAGAAGCGTGCGCACGAGGAACGCCACAAAGAGTATAACGAACGGTATGGCCGTCCCTACCAGGCGTACACTGCAGCGGCAGCGTATGTCCTCATCATCGATATTGTTCATGAAGTAAAGCAGTCCGAGGCATCTTGCAAGGAAGAATACGGCAAATCCGAGCACAAGGTTCCACGGGTCGAGCAGGGCATCGAGGCCGTGACCGGAGTTGGCCCACCGGCTTATCACCGGCTGTATGCCGCTCACCATATTGTCCTTGTCTATAAGGAAGTTGGAACCGTTGAAGAATGTGGCCACAGCACCGCCGAGCAGCAGCGGACCAACTACGCCGTTGACAACGAGAAACCACTGGAACGTGCGCGGGCCGAGCAGATTGCCCAGTTTGTTCTGGAACTCGTAGCTCACCGCCTGAAGTACAAACGAGAACAGGATAATCATCCACAGCCAGTAGGCTCCGCCGAAACTTGTACTGTAGAACAGTGGGAACGAGGCGAAAAAAGCACCTCCGAAGGTTACGAGAGTGGTGAACGTCAGTTCCCATTTGCGTCCTGTAGAGTTGACGAGCATGCGGCGCTCTTCGGCAGTACGTCCGATAGAGAAAATCACGGAATTGCCTCCCTGGACGAAGAGCATGAACACGAGCAGGGCTCCAAGCAACGAAACGAGGAACCACCAATATTGTTGCAGAAATTCGTATGTCATATATGTAGATTGTTAATATAAACGGTTGTGGATTGATGTGTCACTTGTTGTCGCTGATTTCTTGCAGTTCCTTTTCCGGACCCTTCTTTATCTGTTTCAGCAGAATGCTAATCTCTACGGCGAGCAGTGTGGTGAAGAGGGCGAGGAAGATGAAGAACGTAAGCATGATGCTGCCCGAACCGACGTTGCTCACGGCCACCCACGTAGGCATCATGTCCTGTATGGCCCACGGCTGACGTCCGAATTCGGCCACGAGCCATCCCGATTCGCTGGCAATATAGCCCAGTGGCAGCAGCACGATGGCGGTGCGGTGGAGCAGGCGGTAGCGGGTGATGTCCTTGCGGAAAACGACGAACAGCACCACGGCGAAGAAGACGATGAACAGCGTGCCGAGTCCGACCATCACGCGGAAAGCATAGAAGCACAGCGGAATGTAAGGCACGAGCTGCGCCTTGTCCTTGATATATCCGTATCCGAAGTATGGCATGTTCTGCTGCAGTCCGTTGCGCAGTATCTCGCGGCGGGCCGTCTCCTGTTTGGACAGTTCGCCCGTGCGGGCCTTTGCTCCCAATTCGCGGTATTCCTTCAGAGCCAGTATGGCCCGCTGGCCGCGGCGTATCTTTTCGTCCATGGATATCTCGCGGGTGTTGTTCTCGAGCATATATCCGCCCCGCATTATATCGTTGATGCCCGGCACATATCCGTTGATGTCGCGTGTGGCAAGGAACGACAGACCGTAGGGTATGGCGATGCGCAGCGGCGGTTCGCCTCCTGTCTTGTAGTCGGGCTGTCGGAACGGATTGACAAGGGCTATGGCCGTCAGTCCCTGGTCGTGGCCGCCGTCGTAAAGTGCCTCCATGGCGGCCAGCTTCATCGGCTGTACCTGTGCCACATTATATGCCGAGCCGTCGCCCGTGTGCACGGCGAGCAGCGACGCCACCAGTCCCACAGCGGCTCCGATTCTGATGCTTGCCACGGCAAGTTGTTTCTCGCGGCCTTTCAGCAGATAGTAGCAGCTCACGGCCACGACAAAGAGAGCACCGATAATCCATGCCGACGTGACTGTGTGGCAGAACTTGTCGACGGCAAACGGCGACAGTGCCACCTCCATGAACGATGTCATCTCGTTGCGCATCGTGTCGGGATTGAATGTGCATCCCACGGGATACTGCATCCATGCGTTGGCTACGAGTATCCACCATGCCGAGATTGTGGCGCCCAGCCCGGTGAGCCATGTGGCGGCAAGATGGAATCCGGCCGACACCTTTTTCCATCCGAAGAACATTACGGCTACAAACGTGGACTCCATGAAGAAAGCCACGATGCCCTCTATGGCCAGCGGCGCACCGAATATGTCGCCCACAAACCATGAGTAGTTGCTCCAGTTGGTGCCGAACTCGAACTCGAGAATGATGCCTGTGGCCACGCCCATGGCAAAATTGATGCCGAAGAGCTTTTGCCAGAATTTGGCCGTGTCGCGCCAGAAAGGTTTGCGGGTGCGGTAGTAGCACGTCTCCATGATGCCCATGATGAGTGCCAAGCCCAGTGTGAGCGGAACGAAGAGCCAGTGGTAGATGGCGGTGAGGGCAAACTGTGCTCTCGACCAGTCTACAGTGGCTGCGTCGATGTTTAAGAGAATGTTTGTCATAAGTGTTATTCTGTTTTGTTGTTTTTATGGGTAGTTGTCGGTATATCGGTTTGGTTCTTGTTGTCTTGACCGGTTTTGCCGGTCTCCGGGCTGACATTGTCTCCATGTCGGCCGGACAGTCCTGCAGTCTCGCCACGCTTTATCATTTCTGTAGCCACATAGTCGTCTTCGCAGCCTTGTCCGGCGTTTTTGGCAAGAAAGTCAGGCAGTAGCAGCAGTCTGAGCACGACAAATATTATCACCAGCTTGATGATGATAATCGTCCACAACGTCCGTCCTATTGTCATATGGCGGAAGCCGTCGGCATAGAGGTCGTATATCCTGCGAGGCAGATTGTCGGTTTTGCTCATTCCGTTCTGTCGTTTGATGGTTTTGGTGTCATCGGTGCTTCCTGCGTTGTGCCTAAGGTAGCTTGATTGTCAGTTGCAAACTTACAAAAAATCTTTGGAATAATCGCTAAAATAACAAGGTATATTGTAAAAACTTAAACACAAAATGTTTGTAATACCAAATAGAATTGCTCTGAAAACACGGAAAAGTCAGTCTACTATTGCTACAGTTTATATTTGCAGTCACGGCCTTGTTGGATTGTCATGGTGGCTTTGCGGGAAAATGAAGTCAATAAGATTACTTGGTAAAGTTATTAATTTTAAGGTGTAATATTATTAACTTTAAACAGTAAAGTTATTGACATTAAATTTGTTTTTCATTTACATCATTTTATCATAGTGCCGCCGTGACATGCCGCTGCGCTCTCCCCGGGCTGTGTGTTTGTTGCCCCGTTGGGTAGGGTGTCCAAAACTTGTCGCTCATTTCTGGAATCATAGTCAAATAAATATATTAAGTTAGTCAACAGAATCAAACTACATAATCACTCGG
>NZ_JABKKE010000011.1 GCF_013166575.1 Xylanibacter rodentium | reverse complement strand
ATTATAAAGAGATACATTATAAAGAGATACATTATAAAGAGATACATTATAAAGAGATACATTATAAAGAGATACATTATAAAGAGATACATTATAAAGAGATACATTATAAAGGGATACATCAATATAACAAGGATAAGTCTGTCAACAAAATCAAGCTGCATTATCCTCCGGACATAGGATGAACGCGCTCTGAATGTATGCGCCCCACCGGGGCAACGAGCACACAGCCCGGGGCAGAGCGAAGCGGCACCCCGGGTGTCAGATACCGACAATCCCCGCGCCCTGTAAGGGCAAAAGCATTAATAATCAGATATTTACCGTTTCTTGTTTTGCAAATGTTTTACGCTTTTGCCCCTGCAGGGCGCGGGGATTCTAACACATGGACACCCGGGGTGCCGCTTCGCTCTGCCCCGGGCTGTGTGCTCGTTGCCCCGGTGGGGCGCATACATTCAAGACACATCCGTACAACGTCCGGAGGATAATGTAGCTTGATTCTGTTGACCAACTTATAAGACTAGTAACTTATTAAGAATAGTCTACAATCTACCAAGTAACACTTATATTGTTACCTCATTCTTTATTCAGAGGACAACTTTGTGAAAGACTGAACGATTCGTAGAAGCATACTCTTGAATAGAACTGCCGGAATATGGACATCGGAATGGATTCGACAGGTCAGGATATAACAATGTGTGAATCCATCCCGGGACAGAGCAAAGCACAGGATGGAACACAGTATTCCCGCCAAGACAGATGGGCAGAATGCCGGTGTCTTGATTATTCCGAAAAAAACGTGTTTTATTTTTCGCGAAATAGAACAGCGAAAAGGCCCTCTCTGCTTATTTTACACGTGTTTGAGGGAGGGTTAATTTGCAATAAGACCCTCCCGGCACTCCCGCGAGGGCCGTTTCGCCTTGCAATAAGGCCGCCGTCGCAATGCAACAACGGCCCCGTTGCAAGGCCGAAAGGGTCTCTCTGCTTTCTTGACAAAGCCCTATGATTGTAACATGCTGATAATCAACACTTCCCATTTGACACAAAAATCGCGATTTTCGGAGCCTTGCCCGAAAACAGCAATACAGATGTCGCTTAACATACGTTAAAGTAAATATTTTTAGTAGTCCCTTAACGAAAACAGAATGCCGAACCGACGAGTAACAACACACAACGGTGACAACACTGAAATATCAAACAAGCACACCACCATGTATACGTTGAAAATATACATAAATATGGCTGAGTACATTCGCAGAATAGTGGCATTCTACAATATTTCCATATTATTTTGCAAAAAATATATAAAAACACGAGGTTTTTACTTTATTATTATTAAACAATGTGTAACTTAGCCAAAAATTTCTCTATATTTAAATTAACAATCAAAAAAAGAACTACTAAATAAAGAAAACGAGAAGAAAATCATCAGAAGAATCCCTTTAACCAAAGAAAGAGATTTGTCGCCGTTGCCCTTACCACTCAGACTGGGAGGGTTGAACGTTCCGCAACGGCGAACGGAAAATTAAATCTAAATTTAAAAAAGCGCAAACGGAACGGAATGCGCAGAAAAACAAATCAATTCAACAATGAAAAGATTACTTACCCAATTGTTATTGGTGGCTTTTGCTTTTCTGCTTCCGCAGAACATATTTGCTGCCGATCCGGACTTGAGTAATTACACGGTAATCAAGACTTTTGATTTCAAGAACGGCTTCACGGACAATACAACTCTGACACAGGGTGACGCCACAGGAACAAAATCCTATGACACCGGTAATAAAAAAGATCAAGACCTCTACAACGTAACAACCCCTGAAGAATTGGCCGGAGTTCTGGCTGTACAAGCTATCGGCAACGGTTCCGGCAAGGGCTGGTGGCTGCGCGACGGTGTCGGCTTATATTCATATAAAGCAGGAAGATGTGCCGCTATAATCAATCTTCAGAAAAACCAGGTAGTGGTTTTCGAATGTAGCCAAGATGCTTCTAACGTCATGTCGCTCACCAATGGAAGCGGAGAGCCTGACGGTCCGTTCACATACGTCAAGAGCGAGGACGGGAAGAAATTCTACTGCACCATGACCGAAGACGGACAAATCGGTTTCATGGGTAATAACGGCAAGAGTGCCATCACAACGCTTACCATCTATGCTCCGCCGGCAGACATGAAGTTTGCTAATTATACGGTGAAATATGTAGACATGAACGGAAACGCTCTCAACAAAGCAAACCGCATATCAGAAGCAACAGTAGGCACAAAACCTACACTCATTGACTCGGACAAAGCTCCAATTATCAGTGAAGACGGAACAAAGAAATTTGTATACGACAGCGATGACAGCGAGAATCTGACCGTTGCAGAAGATGGCTCTACGGTTGTAACAGTTAAGTTCCATGAGGCTACCGCAATGGCTTATACAGTAAACGCCGTAAATGAAAATGGGGATATAATCGAAACACTCGTCAAAGGCAATGCATTTGAGGCTGACGAAGTTACAGCGCCATACAAATTGTATGTAAACGTGAATGGAACTCTTTACAAAAAAGACCCGACAAACAAGGAATACAACCATAGGTTCACACTCACCGAAAACGAGCAGACGATAAATTTGGATTATACCGCCACAGATATAACAAACGTTGTTTACCTTGCTGAAGGCGAACAGATTGAAGGCACTACAAAATGTACTGCCAACAACACTACAATCCGTAGCAGTTTCTCCGGTTCAGGTTATGCCGCTGATACCGATTTGGTAATGACAACCTTACCTAACGGCAAGTACAAGATACACGCAGTACTTTTTGACGCAAGCAAAGAACCAGACTGGACTCTTAATATCAGCGCAGGAGACAAGAAATTCGATCTCCACACAAACACTGTAAACTGGCAGGAAATTGATATAGAAGAGTTCGAACTAAACAATGCATCCACCAACCTCATACTTAATGCAGGTGGTTCGGACAACAAAGGTCTCGACTTTATATATGTTGTCAAGACCGGTGACGCCGAACTGGCAGCCCCGGTTGCAGCAGCAGGCAAGATGGATTTCATCGCAATGAATCTTCCTGTTTCAAGCGGTAGCGGCGCTACAGCAGTAACAGACGGTGACATCACAGAAAACAAGACATTCAATGCTGATGACTTCTCCGTAATAATATCTCCGTCTACAACAAACACACCCAACAGATTTTGGAGTGCAACAGTGGACGGCAAGAAAGGTTCACAGCTCCGCATATACGGTGGTACTGTAACAGTAGAAGCCGTTGCTGGAAAGACTCTCAACAAGATTGTATTCAATCATGACTCAAAAACATTCAGCATATCAAATGCTGATTGCGGTATGCTGGAAAAAGATGTTTGGACTGGCGAAGCTACAAAAGTAGTGTTCACTATGGCAAAATCGTTTATCAACTCAATCACCGTAGGTGAATATGTCGCTCCCGCCGAGCCCGTTACCGATGTTGCCAACATCGCAGCTTTCAAGGCTCTTGAGGCCGGTACACGCGCCAAATTAGCCGTTAACGGTGCGAAGGTTACATTTGCCAAGGACGACAATATCTACATCGAGGACGAGACAGGTGCACTGCTGCTCTACAAGACCGGACTGACAATGACAGCCGGCAAGGCCATCACCGGATTCATCAACGGTGCATACACAGACTATAACGGTCTGGCCGAACTGACAGCCATCGACGTTACTCCCGCTTCTGAATTTACAGAGGCCGATACAGAAATTACCGCAACAGTAGTGACTGTGGCCGAGGCAAATACTGTCGAGAACGTATCGAAGCTGGTTAAGCTGGAGAACGTGAACATCAACGCCGACTATCAGACCATCACTCAGGGTGAGGACGAGATTGCATTCTACGACAAGTTCAAGGTAATGGGCGACTATGTATATCCCGCCGTTGCCAAGAGCATCGTGGGTATCATCAACACTGCAAACGGTACCAACACATTCCATCCCGTAAGCCCCGACAGCATCGTTGCCGCTGAGGTGAGCACTCCCGAGGCAGCCAACATCGCAGCCGCCAAGGATGCCGAGTTGAGAGACAAGGAAATCAAGCTGAACGTCGACGGTGCGAAAGTGACACTGTTCGGTGGCAACAACTTGGCCGAATCGTTCATCGAGGACGAGACCGGCGCCATCATGGTTGACATGAATATCGGCAAACTGCTCGGCAAGGATGGCGTAGCCCTGAAAGGATTCATCATCGGTAAGGTGACAAAGGATCAGCGCATGGGCGGAGTATTCAAGTTCGAGAGCACCGAGAATACCGCTTCTTCCGAGATAACAACAGAAGAGACCACCATCGAGCCCACCACAACGACCATAGCCGCTATCGTCGACGGCATGCCGGCAGATGTTACATCGAAGTACTATCGCCTGGAGAACGTCAACATAAAGGCAGACGCCGATGGTTGGAGTACTTTCCTGGTAGACGGTGACAAGGAACTTGCCATCAACGACGTTATGTGGACACTGCCCGACCTGACCACCATTGAGAAGTTTGAAAGCATCAACGGTACCGTGATGTACGGATACTACGGACTGGAGTTTGTTCCCTACGGAGAGTTCAAGGCTGTAGAGAAGCAGATAGAGTTCAAGGAAGTGGCAAACATCGCTGACCTGAAGAACGTTGAGAACGGCACCGACATCAAACTTGCCCTGAACAACACCCAGGTTACAGTATACGAACAGGCCCGCAGAGGCGTATCGATATACATCGAGGACGAGACTGCCGGTATACAGATAAATGACAACGACGGCACAATCTTCAACGAATTCGGAAAGACATTCAACGGATACATCTATCTGAAGTATGTGGACGAGAACGGTGTGCAGAACCTCGAGACAACAAGCCATACAGCCAAGTCCGAGTACACAGCCGAGGTTAAGGACGTAGTCGCCAAGGAAGTAGCATTGGCAGACGCTACAAGCGCCAACTACAACCAGAAGCTCATAAAGGTGATGAACACTGAACTGGCAACCAAGACAATCACCGAAGGTGAAGGCGACGACGCTTACAGCTACGACATCTACGTGCTGACAGACGGCGAGAAGGAGATGAAACTTCAAGATATGTTCAGCAAGACATACGACGAGAACGGCGACGCTATTGCAACCGGCAAGTACAACGTCAGCGGTATCATCATGAGCATGCCTGTATACGACGCAAACTGGACAGAAGTAATCGGCGCTGAGGACTACTTCATCCCGACAGGCGAAGGATTCGAGGAGGCTGCCGTTGCCGACGGACGCCAATGGCACTTCGACGCAATGGGCGAGGCCGACGAGGCTCTGCTCGCTGCCGACACCGAGCACTGGTCAGTAAGCAAGAACCGCTTCCAGAACAGTGGCGTTGCATTCAACGACGAGGTTATCAAGGTCAACGACGTTGAGCTTGAAGTGACCAAGGGTCTGCTCTTCACAGCCGAGGCCAACAAACTGTTGCTCGGTTCGGGCATAAACGGCAGCAACCACTTCATGCAGGTTCAGAAGGGCTCTTCGTTCAGAGTGACAGACCTCGCAGTAGGTGACACTGTACGTGTTGAGGTTTGCACATCAAGCAAGACCGCAGCCACTCTGGAAGCTCCCGCCACCTCTGTAGCCAACATCATCGAAGGCTTTGAGGCTGTGACATCCAAGCACATCTGTACATTCGTTATGTGCGAGGCCGGTTCTATCATACTGAAGGGTGACAACGCAGACCTCCGCTTCTACAGCCTCGAGGTCAAGGCCGGTAACCCCAACGAGGTGGCCAACCTCCGCAAGTGGGACTTCACGGCATGGAGCGAAGAGACAAAGGCCAACATGGCTGCCGACGCTGCTACCGTTGTTCCGACAGACAATGGCGACGGTACATTAACATACCCGACAGTGACTCCGTGGCGCAGCTACGAGAAGGTCAATGGTCCTACAGAAGCTGATCCCGACCGTGAGGGCAATGCCTACTGGTATGGTACAGCCATCTCAGGCGCTGAGGAACTCACTGCCAACGGCACTGTTATAGCAGAGACCAAGGGTCTGTTGTTCAACACAATGGCCGCAGGCGCACTGGCCGCAGCTATAAACTACCCGGAGACAACTCTCGGCACATACGAAGGTCCTGCCTACCTCTGGATTGGCGGCAAGAACAATTCGTTCACCATACCTAACGTCAAGTCCGGTTCTAAGATCACAATGGGTGTAGAGTCTCACAAGACAACCGACGCACGCGGCGTGACACTGACCATCGACGGAACGGAAATAGGACGTGCTGTTCCCACAACTTATGATGTATTCGAAATCACCGTTCCCGGTGAACTGACAGACAATGTATTGTCTGATGTTGTTATCACCAACACCAACGGTTGCCACATCTACTACATCAACGTAGATGCAACAGGCGTTGTGGACGGCATCAGCGATGTCAAGGCAGAGGTCAAGGTGATCAACAACAATGTTTACACAATCAATGGTGTCAAGGTGCGCAATGCCGGCGAATCTCTCGAGGGTCTGGCCAAGGGCATGTACATCATCGGTGGCAAGAAGGTTGTTATCAAATAACCATGTCAGCTCATTGAGATAAAGACAATCCTTTTTATATGGAGCGGCATCCCACACTATGCGGGGTGCCGCTCTTATTTTGCAAAAATATTCGTTTTTATTTGTATATTCGTATAAATATGTATAACTTTGCAGCGTTATTTGTATAATTATACGTCATGAAAATAAAAAAGAACAGACTTGAGACGCTCCGCATGATAATATCGAGTCAGGAGTTAGGCAGCCAGGACGAACTGCTTGAGGCACTTCAGAAAGAAGGTTTCAAACTGACACAGGCCACACTTAGCCGTGACCTGAAACAGCTGAAAGTGGCCAAAGCCGCCACGATGAACGGCAACTATGTGTATGTGCTGCCCAATGTCACGATGTATAAACGTGTGAGCACGCCCCAACAGATAAGGGAAATGATGCAGGTGCCGGGATTCCTGTCGATAAATTTCTCAGGCAATATGGGAGTGATAAAGACGCGGCCCGGCTACGCAAGCAGCATAGCCTATAACATAGACAACAACGACATACCGCAAATCATAGGCACGATCGCCGGCGACGACACCATCTTCATCGTGATACGCCAGGGCGTAACGGACAACGAAGTGATAGAGGCACTTAACGATGTTGTGCCGAATATAAAATAAGGATGTAAATGATTTGAAGAGTTAAAGACAAATGCTTCGTTACTTCTTCAGGAATGTACCTCTTCAAGGAAATTACTATTTAAATTTAAATATGTTCCTATTTTAAAAGTCCTATTGAGGAATAAACGATAAAAACAGCCGCACTATCTTTCCTCCCCTAAGGGGAGTGAGGTCGGGAGTGGCTTTTTCAAATACGACAAACAAGGTGGAAAAAGAAGTTGAAGTAATGGTGGCCAACGTGGAGCACGAGAAATACGTTGACACCATCCTGGACACGATAGCCGCAGCTGCGGCCGTGCGTGGAACAGGTATAGCAAAGCGCTCACACGAATATGTAACGACAAAGATGAGAGAGGCCAAGGCCGTGATAGCACTGCAAGGAGACAAGTTTGCAGGCTTCAGCTACATAGAGACATGGGGCAACAGACAGTACGTCACCACGTCAGGGCTGATAGTGCATCCCGACTTCCGCGGCATAGGACTGGCCAAACGAATCAAGGACATGACTTTCACACTGGCCCGGATACGCTGGCCCAAAGCAAAGATATTCTCGCTGACGAGCGGAGCCGCCGTGATGCAGATGAACACGCAACTTGGATATAAGCCTGTCACCTTTGCCGACCTCACCGACGACGAGGCCTTCTGGCGCGGATGCGAAGGCTGCATCAACGTGGACGTACTCAAACGCACCGGCCGCAAATACTGTATATGCACGGGAATGCTTTTCGATCCGGAGGAGCATCTGCCGGCAAAGATACCCGCAGAGGTGCTGGAAAGGATAAGAAAAATAGACAACCCGATTCAACAAGATGCAGCCGGCAATCATTGAAAAACAAAAGAACGGAAACAGTCCCGGCATAGCAACGACAAAAACAAAAAAACATAATAAGTATATGGCAAAAAAGAAAGTAGTGGTAGCATTCAGTGGCGGACTCGACACGAGCTACAACGTGATGTATCTCACCAAAGAGATGGGATATGAGGTTTATGCGGCATGCGCAAACACCGGCGGATTCAGCGCCGAACAGCTGAAAAAGAATGAGGAGAACGCCTACAAGCTGGGCGCAGTGAAATATGTCACGCTCGACGTGACACAGGAGTACTACGCAAAATCGCTGAAATACATGATATACGGCAACGTGCTGCGCAACAACTGCTACCCCATCTCTGTATCATCCGAGCGCATATTCCAGGCCATCGCCATCGCACGCTATGCCAACGAGATAGGCGCCGACGCCATCGCCCACGGCTCAACCGGTGCCGGCAACGACCAGATACGCTTCGACATGACATTCCTCGTGATGGCGCCGGGCGTTGAGATTATCACACTGACACGCGACCGCAACCTTACACGCAAGGAAGAAGTGGACTATCTCAACGCCAACGGATTCTCGGCCGACTTCACCAGACTGAAGTATTCATACAATGTGGGAATATGGGGTACGAGCATCTGCGGCGGCGAACTGCTCGACCCTCGCCAGGGACTGCCAGAAGAGGCTTATCTGAAGCATGTAACGGCAAAAGAACAGGAAACGGAGCTGAAGATAACTTTCGAAAAAGGAGAGATAGCAGCTGTAAACGGCGAGAAGTTTGACGACAAAGTGAAAGCCATAAAGAAGATAGAAGAGATAGGTGCATCATATGCCATCGGCCGCGACTGCAACGTTGGCGACACCATCATAGGCATCAAGGGCCGCGTCGGATTTGAGGCAGCCGCTCCGAAACTCATCATCGAGGCCCACCGCCTTCTGGAGAAATCGACACTGAGCAAGTGGCAGCAGTACTGGAAAGACCAGGTGGCCAACTGGTACGGCATGTTCCTCCACGAAAGCCAGTATCTTGAACCGGTCATGCCGGACATCGAGGCCATGCTTACATCATCTCAACGCAACGTGAACGGCACAGCAATATTGAAACTCCGCCCGTATGGTTTCGAAACGGTAGGCGTGGACTCTGACGACGATCTGACGAAATCGAAACTCGGAGAGTATGGCGAAACACAGACAGGATGGACCGCCGACGAGGCAAAAGGCTTCATCAAGGTGTCAAGCACAGCTCTGAGGGCTTATTACGGAATCCACAAGTGCCCCCTATAATCCCCCAAAGGGGGGGGGGGATAATGGGGAAAACCATGAGATACCCCAAAAACGGGAAAAATCAAGAAAAGAGAAATTGAAATCCGGATATTCTATCAGTATATGGACAACAAGCCAACCAAAACATTCCATTATTGTACGGCCAATCCCATTGTATATGGGATACTGAAAGAATATGCCAGACACAACAGGAAATATCCTACTGTGGCGGAATCCACCCTTTGGGAATATCTGTGTAGCGGAAAATTGGGAGCCAATTTCAGACGCCAACACATCATTGGCGAATTTATTGCAGATTTTGTATGTCTGAAATCCAGGCTTATAATAGAACTTGACGGCGGATATCATCAGTTGCCTCAACAGAAGACAAGTGACGAAGAGAGAACCCGATGGCTTAACAAGCAAGGATTTACAGTGTTACGGTTCAGCAATGAGGAAGCTATATGCAACACTGGATATGTAATAAACAAAATAAAAGAATACTTGAAGCAATAGCATCAAAGAAAAAAGAATATGTGTAACAACATTAATCCATCATATAACGGAAGTCTAAATCCTTCCTCTGGAATAATCAAAGGAGACACCAATTCCCCCCTCGGGGGGACTAAGAGGGGCCTACACGTCGGAATACTCGGTGCCGCTGGATACACCGGCGGCGAACTGATACGGTTGCTCGTCAACCACCCCGAGGCTGAGATTGTCTTTGCCAACAGCGAGAGTAATGCAGGCAACCCCGTTGCCGACGTGCATGAAGGCCTCATAGGCGATACCGACCTCGTATTCACCGACGATATGCCTTTCGACAAGGTCGACATTGTCTTCTTCTGCTTCGGCCACGGCAAGAGCGCGGCTTTTCTGAAAGAGCACAGCATACCGGAAAGTGTAAAGATTATCGACCTCGCCCAGGACTTCCGTCTGTCAGCTCCGGGCAACGACTACATATACGGTCTGCCGGAAATCAACCGCAACCACATTGCCACAGCACAACACGTGGCCAATCCCGGATGCTTCGCCACATGCATACAACTTGGCCTGCTGCCGGCAGCGAAGATGGGAATCCTGACCGAAGATGTGGCGGTGAACGCCATAACGGGTTCGACCGGTGCAGGACAGAAACCTTCGGCCACCACCCATTTCTCGTGGCGCACAGGCAACATGAGCATATACAAGGCATTTACCCACCAGCATGTGCCTGAGATACGCCAGAGCCTTACACAAGTGCAGGGCACTCTCGACGTCGCCATCGACTTCATCCCTTATCGCGGCGACTTCGCCCGTGGCATCTTCGCCACCTGTGTGGTAAAGACCGAAGCGCCGACAGAAGATATCGTGGCAGCATACAAAGAGTTCTACCGCGATGCCGCATTCACACACTACAGCGACAGGCAGATAGACATGAAACAGGTGGTAAACACGAACAAGGCACTGGTGCACTGCGAGAAATACGGCAACAAACTGCTCGTCACATCATGCATCGACAATCTGCTGAAAGGCGCCGTGGGCCAGGCCGTACAGAACATGAACATCATGTCCGGCATTGACGAAAAGACAGGTTTGAACTTAAAAGCAAGCGCGTTTTAATCATGAAACTATTCGACGTATATCCATTATTCGACGTAAACATCGTCAAAGGTGAGGGCTGCCGCGTGTGGGACGACCGCGGACAGGAGTATCTCGACCTTTACGGCGGCCATGCCGTGATAAGCATAGGCCACTGTCACCCACATTATATAAATAAGGTCGGCGAACAGATGGGCCGACTCGGCTTCTACTCCAACTCCGTGATAAACAAGTTGCAGGCAGAACTGGCCGGGCGCCTGGGCCGCATAAGCGGTTACGATGACTACCAGCTGTTTCTAATCAACAGCGGTGCCGAGGCCAACGAGAACGCCCTGAAGCTGGCGTCGTTCTCCAACGGCCGCACCCGCATCCTGTCAGCAGAGAAGGCTTTCCATGGCCGCACGTCGCTGGCTGTAGAGGCCACAGCCAACCCCAACATCATCGCACCCGTCAATGCCAACGGCCACGTGACATATCTGCCGCTCAACGATCTTGCCGCATGGGAGGCTGAATTGCAGAAGGGCGATGTCTGCGCCTGCATAATCGAGTGCATACAGGGCGTTGGCGGCATCAAACTTGCCACCGAGGAATTTGCCCAAGGGCTGCAAGCGGCCTGCCGCCGCAACGGCACAGTGCTCATCTGCGACGAGATACAATGCGGCTACGGCCGTTCAGGCAAGTTCTTCGCCCACCAGTGGCTCGGCATACGCCCCGACATCATCACCGTGGCAAAGGGCATTGCCAACGGTTTCCCGGTGGGCGCCGTACTGATATCCCCCGAGTTCACTCCAAAATACGGACAACTCGGCACCACCTTCGGCGGCAACCATCTCGCCTGCGCCGCGGCACTGGCCGTGCTTGACGTCATGGAGAGCAGCGACCTTGTGGAGAACGCCCGCCATACGGGTGAGTATCTCATGACACGCCTCAAGGACTTGCAGCAGTCGCAGCCCCACATCACCGACGTGCGCGGCCGCGGACTGATGATAGGAATCGAACTCGACATACCGCAAAAGCCCATACGCGAACGCCTCGTCTACGAACAGCACGTGTTCACCGGATGCACAGGCACCAACCTGTTGCGCCTGCTGCCGCCACTGTGTTTCACCGAAGATATGGCGGATGAGTTTATAGAAAAGCTGACCAATGTACTTTGATTTCTTCATAGGAGTTAAAGGAGTTATCGCTCCCTGCGGTCGCTCCGGAGTTAAAGACAATACCAATATAAAGCACATTCATAACGGACTTATAGAGTGACATCAACAAAAAGAGAAAACTCGAAAAGAATGATATTGTTAGTATTGTCTTTAACTCCGGAGCGACCGCAGGGAGCGATAACTCCTTTTAACTCCTTTAACTCCCCATCAAGCGGCGCAGCCGCAATAATCCTAAAAGAACAAGAACCATGACAATATCAATTATCGGCGCCGGCGCAATGGGCGGCGCAATGGCAAGAGGATTCCTCAAAGGCAGCATATTCAAACCCTCGGACATCACCATATCCAACCGCTCGCAGGGTGCACTCGACTGTTTTGCAGACACCGGCGTGAGTCTCACCACCGACAACCGCGTGGCGGCAGCCAATGCCGACATCGTGTGCGTGGCCGTGAAGCCATGGATAGCCGAGACAGTACTGCGCGAGATAAAGCCCGTTATGGACTACAGCCGACAGACACTCGCAGTGGTGGTGGCCGGTCTGCCTTCGACGACAATAACGGAATGGATGCGCAAAGACGACGGCAGCGTGCCGCCGACATTCCTCGTCATGCCCAACATAGCAATTGCCGAACGCAGTTCGATGACATTCATCGTGCCCGTAGGAGCAAGCGACGCACAGACAGCCACAATGAAAAACATCTTCGACGATACCGGCAACGCCATGATAACGGAAGAACGTCTGCTCGGAGCCGCCACCACCCTCGCCTCCTGCGGCATTGCCTATGCCATGCGCTACATACGGGCGGCCACCGAGGGCGGAGTGGAACTGGGATTCCGTGCCACCGATGCCAAAAACATAGTGCTACAGACAGTAAAAGGCGCCGTCGACCTGCTGCTGGCCAACGGCAACCATCCCGAAGCCGAGATAGACAAGGTGACCACTCCCGGCGGCCTCACCATCCGCGGTCTCAACGAGATGGAACACGCCGGATTCACCAGTGCCGTAATCCGCGGACTGAAAGCAGGGGTGAAACAATGAAAGTGCGACGGAGTTACTCTTTTTATCATCATTTGCATCTGCTTTTAAGTCATTTATTCGTACTTTTGCAGGATAAAACAACAAAAAGACATCTATGGACGAACAGATAAGACAAATAGGCGAGCGCCTGCGCGGCCTGCGCGAAGTGCTCGACATACCGGCCGAAGAAGTGGCCGAACTCTGCGACATCACACCCGAGCACTACATGAAGATAGAATCGGGCGAGGCCGACCCGTCGGTATACCGCCTTTCGAAGATAGCCAAGCGCTACGGCATAGCCCTCGACGTACTAATGTTCGGCGAGGAGCCGCGCATGAGCAGCTACTTCCTCACGCGCAACGGACAGGGCATGGCCGTGGAACGCCGCAAGAGCTACAAGTACCAGAGTCTGGCAAGCGGATTCCGCGGCCGCAAGTTCGACCCGTTCATGACACAGGTCGACCCGCTGCCCGACGATGCCCGATTCAGCAAGAACTCGCACGACGGACAAGAGTTTGACTACATCGTCGAGGGCCGCATGGAAATAACCATAGGCAACAAGGTTATGGAACTGGGCCCGGGCGACAGCATCTTCTTCGATGCCTCGCAGCCCCACTGCATGCGCGCGCTCGACGGCCGGCCGGTGAAATTTCTCGTTGTAGTGGAATAGCCCCCTATGGTCCCCCAAAGGGGGACATTGGGAAAACCGGAAGAAACAACCACCGGAAAAAAGCCGACCGGCATGTACACATTAATTTATATATCATAAACAAGTATTCTGATAACGAAACACTCCGCATCCATCTTCGGAGGCCGGGCTTTCTTTTAACAATATGACACCAACCGACTACACACACGCAGCGTCCCCCCTTGGGGAGCAACAGGGGGCTTCCATTCTCTCCCGCTTCCTCACACAGACACACTTCGAGTCGCAGGACGACTTCATACGCAATCTGCACTTCAAGATACCCGAACACTTTAATTTCGCATACGACGTCATGGACGTATGGGCCGACGAACAGCCCGACAAGACGGCACTGCTATGGACAAACGACGAAGGCGCGTGCCGACGTTTCTCGTTTGCCGAACTGAAGACACTCACCGACCGAACCGCCGCATGGTTCACCCAACTGGGCATAGGCCGCGGCGACAAGGTGATGCTGATACTCAAGCGCCGCTACGAGTTCTGGCTCTCCATGCTGGCCCTGCACAAGATTGGTGCCATAGCCATACCCGCCACCCATATGCTCACCCGCCACGACATTGTGTACCGCAACACTCGGGCCGGCATCAAGGCCATAGTATGCGTGGGCGAGGAATATGCGATGAAGCAGGTGAGCGACGCCATGGCCGACAGCCCCACCGTAGAGATACTCGTGAGCGTGGGCCCGCAACAGGCCGACGGCTTCCACGACTGGCAGCGCGAATGGCCGGAAGCACCCGCATTCGCACGCCCCGCAAACGTCAACGACAACGACGACACCATGCTGATGTACTTCACCAGCGGCACGAGCGGCGAACCGAAGATGGTGGCCCACGACTACCTGTATGCTTTGGGCCATCTGACAACCGGAGTGTTCTGGCACAACCTCACACCCGACAGCATCCACCTCACCGTGGCCGACACAGGATGGGGCAAGGCTGTTTGGGGAAAGCTCTACGGACAGTGGTTTGCCGGAGCGACGGTGTTCGTGTTCGACCACGAGAAGTTTACAGCCGACAAACTGCTGCGGCAGATAGAGAAATACCGCATCACATCGTTCTGCGCCCCGCCCACGGTCTACCGCTTCATGATACACGAAGACTTCTCGCGCTACGACCTGTCGTCACTGCGCTACTGCACCACCGCCGGCGAAGCACTCAATCCCGCCGTATACGATAAGTTCCGCAGACTGACGGGCATCAGCCTGATGGAGGGCTTCGGGCAGACCGAAACCACAATGACGCTCGGCACCATGCCGTGGAACAAGCCCAAGCCCGGATCTATGGGGCTGCCCAATCCTCAGTACAACATCGGTCTGGTCAAACCCGACGGCACACCGTGCGAAGACGGCGAGAAAGGCGAAATAGTGATAAAAGTTCAGAATACTTTTTCAGTTCAGAGTGAAGAGTGCAGAGTACAGAGGTATGATTACTCTCAAGATTTGAATATTGTAGACAAGTCGGGATCCGTAACGAACGGAGGTCATGACGATGCACAATGCCCAAATCCTGAGAGTAATCATACCTCTTCACTCTATACTCTGCATTCTGAACTGAAAAAGCCTGTCGGACTGTTCAAGGAGTACTACCGCGACGAGGAGCAGACACGCCGCGTGTGGCACGACGGAATGTATCACACCGGCGACGTGGCATGGCGCGACGAAGACGGCTACTACTGGTTTGTGGGCCGCATAGACGACGTAATCAAGAGCAGCGGCTACCGCATCGGCCCGTTCGAGGTGGAGAGCGCGCTGATGACCCATCCCGCCGTGGTGGAATGCGCCATCACCGGCGTGCCCGACGACATACGCGGCATGGTGGTCAAGGCCACCGTAGTGCTGCACGCCGAATGGAAGCACCAGGCCGGCGACGAGCTCGTAAAGGAACTCCAGGCACATGTCAAGCGCGAGACCGCCCCTTACAAATATCCCCGGATCATCGAGTTTGTCGACGAACTGCCAAAGACCATCAGCGGCAAGATACGCAGGGTGGAGATAAGAGAGAAAGACAAGAACAAGGAATAACAACGACAGACCGATGAGAATAGTGATAAAAGTGGGCAGCAACGTACTGACCAGAGAAAACGGCAAACTCGACGTCACGCGCATGTCGGCCATCGTGGACCAGATAGCATGGCTGCGCGGCAAAGGTCACGAGGTGATACTCGTGTCGAGCGGAGCCGTAGCCAGCGGACGAGGTGAAATGAAGACCGGCGGACGGCGCCTCGACAGTGTATCCCAGCGCCAGCTGTTCTCCGCCCTCGGCCAGGCCAAACTGATAAACCTCTACTACAACCTCTTCCGCGAATATGGCATCCACGTAGGCCAGGTGCTCACCATGAAAGAGAGTTTTGCCACACGCCGCGAATATCTCAACCAACGTGCCTGCATGACCGTCATGCTCGACAACGGAGTCATCCCCATAGTCAACGAGAACGACACCGTCAGCGTGACCGAACTGATGTTCACCGACAATGACGAACTGTCGGGCCTGATAGCTTCGATGATGGACGCCGACGTGCTTATCATACTGAGCAACATCGACGGCATATTCGACGGCGCACCCGACAATCCCTCGTCAAGCGTGATACCGCGCGTGGAGCCGGGCCGCGACCTCAGCGACTATATACAACAGGAGAAGAGCGGATTCGGCCGCGGCGGAATGACCGCCAAATGCAACATAGCGCGCCGTGTGGCCGACGAGGGCATACGTGTTGTCATTGCCAACGGCCGGCGCGACAACATATTGGCCGACCTCGTGACGTCACCCGGCACCACCCTGCACACCGAGTTTGTGCCGCGCACGGGCGAAGTGTCCAATGTGAAGAAGTGGATAGCCCACAGCGCGAGCTTCGCCAAAGGCACCGTTCGCATAAACGCCCGCGCCGCCGAGGCCCTGCGCTCCGGCCGTGCCGTAAGTCTGCTGATGGTGGGTGTGACGGCCGTTGAAGGCGAATTCGAAGAAGGCGACATCGTCTCCATCACCGACCACGACGGCCGGCCCGTCGGCATAGGCCGCAGCAACTACTCCAAGGACGAGGCTGCCCGCCTCGCAGGCAGACACGACGTGCGTCCGATAGTGCACTACGACTATCTCTATATGGAATGACCGGCATTGGTGCCCTACTGTGGAGCAACCCGCACATCATGACGGCCACGACGCCCGCATGTCAGATTTATTCTGAAAAAAACGCATTTACTTTTTCTCAAACCAGAAAGGCCTGGATACTCTTCGGGCCTTCTTTTTATGTGTTTTCCGAGGGGTCAACTTGCCGTAAGGGCCTCCCGGCATCGCCATAACGGCCTTATTGGAGTGCAACGAGGCCGCCGTCGCAATGCAATAAGGCCGTTATTGCAAGGTGAAACGGCCCTCTCTGCTTTCTTTACAAAGCCCCATTGCCGTAACATACTGATAATCAGCGCTCCCCATTTGAAGCAAAAATCGCGATTTTCGGGCCATAGTGCGAAAATCGCGAGACGGATGTCGCTTAACACATGTTAAAGTAAAGTTTTTTTAATGAGTAGGTACTCCAAATTAATTATCATCAGATTGTTCGTTATGTGTGTCCGTATTATCATGTTTCATCGACCGTTCAGCCCGCTACCTTCTTTCTTCAGACATGATGGTACGTACACACAGAGCGGGCTTCTTGTTTGGCTTGACAAAGACGTTTCTACGTGTGCGCCCCGAATGGGGCAGCAAGCTCATAGCCCGGGGCAGAGCGAAGCGGCACCCCGGGAATAATACGATTCATACATTCGCCCTGAAAGGGCAAAAGCGTTAATTATCAAACACTTATATCTTTACGTCCCATATGTTTTTATGCTTTTGCCCTTTCAGGGCGCGGGGATTGGCGATGTTTGATTCCCGGGGTGCCGCTTCGCTCTGCCCCGGGCTATGTGCTCGTTGCCCCGTCGGGGCGCATCCATCCAAGGGACGGCGAATTGATTGTGACACGCACACATCCTATGTCCGGAGGATAATGCAGTTTAATTCTGTTGACTGACTTAGTTTTAAAAGAAAGACGACCATTCATTTGGTGTTTCGGCTACTTTGCACTATCTTTGTGGTGTTAAAGCAGAGGCTGATTGATAAACGACTAAAAATGAAGCTAAAAGAATTTTTCGGCAAATTTGCCGGTGCATACCTGTGGGGGAACCTGCTCGCAATGGCTGTCGTGGTGCTGTTGCTGTGCGTGGGCGTCAATTACGGCCTCAAGTCGTACACCCGCCATGGCGAGGGAATACCCGTTCCCAACCTGCAAAATATGAGCTACGACAAGGCAAGTGCACTGCTCAGCCAAAACGGACTGAACATCGTAGTGAGCGACTCGGGATACAACAAGGCGCTGCCGGCCGAATGTATACTCGTACAGACTCCGGGCGCAGGCGTGAAAGTGAAGTCGGGACATACGGTATATGTCACAATCAATTCACCGTCGTCGCCATCGTTTGCCATCCCAGACATTGTCGACAACAGCAGCGTACGCGAGGCCGAAGCCAAACTGACGGCAATAGGATTCCGTCTGCTCGAACCACAACAAGTGCCCGGAGAAAAGGACTGGGTATACGGCATCGTATGTCGCGGACGGCGTATCGGCACCGGCGACCGCGTATCCATCGAAGACCCGCTGACGCTCGTGGTGGGCAGCGGGATGATGGAGGACGACCCGGAAGACATCAGATATACCGATCCGGAATACGACACGGGCGAAAGCGAATTCGACGAATTTGAGGAAGTGACCGAGCCTCCCACAGGCATGAAGACAGAATAAAAAGGGCGTTCCCCTCAGGCCAGACTGGCAGGGTGATACTTGTCACTACTCTGCCGTGGCGGAGAAGACACGCAATGAATATGAACGACAAGGATTGTGAAATCTAACAGAATGGATTTGGATAATATAATGGAAGAAGAACTGACAGACGAGTTCGGAATTGTCGAAAGCGACGACAGCCAGCAACTTCAGGACCGGCAGCTGTTTGAGCACTACCGGTTTGAGGTGGACCGTGGACAGGACCCTGTGCGCATAGACAAATATATGTGCGAAAAGTTGCAGCACTCAAGCCGCAACCGCATACAGAAAGCCGCCGACGCCGGATTCGTGTTTGTGAACGACTCTCCCGTGAAGAGCAACTGCAAGGTACGCCCGGGCGACGTGGTCACACTGATGCTCGACAGGCCGCACTACAACACACGCATAGAGCCGGAAGACATTCCGCTCAACATCGTCTACGAAGACGACGACCTGATGGTGGTCAACAAACCGGCAGGACTGGTGGTGCATCCGGGATGCGGCAACTTCAGCGGAACACTGGTCAACGCTGTGGCATGGCATCTGCGTACCCTGCCCACATACGACCCCAACGACCCGCAGGTGGGACTGGTGCACCGCATTGACAAGGACACCAGCGGGCTGCTCGTGGTGGCAAAGACCCCCGAGGCGAAGATGGGGCTTGGAGTACAGTTTTTCAACAAGACCACCCACCGCAGCTACGTGGCTCTGGTGTGGGGCAACTTTACCGAAGACAGCGGCACCATCGAGGGCAATATAGCACGCGATCCCAAGGACCGCATGCGAATGACGGTGTTTCCCCCGGACTCGGATATAGGAAAAAGCGCCGTGACACACTACCGCGTAATCGAGCGTTTCGGATATGTAACCCTCGTCGAGTGCATTCTCGAGACCGGACGTACCCATCAGATACGTGCCCACATGCGCCACATCGGACATCCGCTGTTCTCCGACCAGCGCTACGGCGGAACGGAGATACTGCGCGGAGAACGCACCGGCAGCTACCGTCAGTTTGTGCTGAACTGCTTCGCATACTGCCCGCGGCAGGCCCTGCACGCACGCACGCTGGGCTTTGTCCACCCCACGACAAAAGAGCAGATGGACTTCACGTCCGACCTGCCCGCCGACCTGTGGGCACTGATAGAAAAGTGGCGTAGGTACGTGTCGGCACGCATGCCTAAGGAAGACCTGCCGCAGGCACGCGGCTAAAGCCGGCACCAACATCCGGACCGTCACCGACTTCAATGGCACCGGATGCCTCGGGAGAACCCGGAAAGACGGGAAAACAAGTTCGTGTGAGAAGACATCTATACATATAAAAAGACATCAAAAAACAATAATATGGAAAATCAGAAAAAAAATATAGCCATCGTATGCGGCGGAGACTCGTCCGAGCACGACGTTTCGCTGCGCTCGGCACGCGGTCTTTACTCGTTCTTCGACAAGGAACGCTACAACATACGCATCGTCGATATAAAAGGACAGGACTGGCACGTCGAACTGACCGACGGCACCACCGCACCCATCGACCGCAACGACTTCTCGTTTGTCGAGAACGGAGTTGCCGTACAGTTCGATTATGCCTACATCACCATTCACGGCACACCTGGCGAAAACGGGCTGCTGCAGGGATATTTCGACCTTATCGGCCTGCCCTATTCCACAAGCGGCGTACTCGTCGAGGCCATCACGTTCGACAAGTTCGTACTCAACCAGTATCTTAGAGGATATGGCGTGCTCGTGGCCGACTCGCTGCTGATACGCAAAGGCTACGAGGAAATGGTGAGCGACGACGAAGTGGAGCGGCGTATAGGCATGCCTTGTTTCGTAAAGCCTGCTGCCGACGGCAGTAGTTTCGGCGTGTCGAAAGTGAAAAACAAGGACCAGCTCGCCCCCGCCATCCGCAAGGCTATAATGGAAAGTCCCGAGGTGATGGTGGAGCAGTATATCGAGGGAACGGAGATTTCAATCGGTGTGTACAAGACGAAGGAGAAGACGGTAGTGCTGCCGGCTACAGAAGTGGTCACAAGCAACGAATTCTTCGATTACGACGCCAAATACAACGGACAAGTGAAAGAGATTACGCCCGCGCGCCTAAGCGACGACACCACACGGCGTGTGCGTGAGATAACGAGCCACATCTACGACATATTGGGATGCAACGGCATCATACGTATAGACTACATCATAGCCAAGGGCAAGGGCAGAGACGGCCGGGATACAGACAAGATATACATGCTCGAGGTGAACACCACGCCGGGAATGACGCCCACGAGCTTCATTCCGCAACAGGTGCGCGCCGCAGGACTGGAAATGAAGGACGTGCTGACGGATATTGTAGAGAATCAGTTTCAATGACTGAAATAAAGAAAGACATATGAACATCCCATCACAATTTGACCCGATACGGCCTTTCGAGCCGGAAGAATTGCCCGAGGCATACGAACGGCTCATTGCCGACCCGCAGTTCCGTACTGTCATCGGACATATTTTCAGCAGCGTGCCTTTCGAGGCTGTCGCACAGAAGATAAGAGCCTGCAAGACCAACATAGAGTTCCAGCATGCGCTTTGCTATCCGTTCCTGAAGAATCTTGTGGCCAAAGCCGCAAAGGGTTGCGACATGAATGCCGGCGCTGTTGATCTGAACGGACGCTATACCTTTGTCAGCAACCACAGGGACATTGTGCTCGATTCGGCATTGCTCGATGTCATGCTTTTCGATACTGGATGCGGAACCACCACCGAGATTGCCATCGGTGACAACCTGCTGGCCGCGCCATGGATAAAGGACCTCGTCAAGGTGACAAAGGCATTCATCGTGCAACGTAGTGCCGGTATACGTGAGATGCTTGCCAACAGCCGGAGGCTGTCGGAATACATGCACTTTGTCATCAGCACCAAGCACGACAACATATGGATAGCGCAGCGTGAAGGACGGGCCAAGGACAGTGACGACCGCACGCAGCAGTCTATCATCAAGATGATGGCCATGGGCGGCGAGGGTTCGGTGACAGAACGCCTGTTGCAATTGCACATCGTGCCGTTGGCCATATCGTATGAGTATGACCCGTGCGACTGGCTGAAAGCTCGCGAGTTCCAGCTCAAACGTGACGTCGAGGGATGGAAAAAGACCAAAGCCGATGATGTGCTGAGCATGAAGACCGGTATCATGGGGTACAAAGGACACATACATTATCACTGCGCGCCATGTATTGACAGATGGCTGCTCTCGCTCGATCCGGACATACCGAAGGGCGAACTGTTCGAGACTGTGGCAAAGCACATCGACCGCGAGATACATTCCAACTACCGGCTATATCCTTGTAATTATGCGGCGGCCGACATGCTGGCCGGCAACGACCGTTTCAAGGCTCACTATACGGTGGAGGAAAAGGCTGCGTTCGAGCAGTATCTGACGGGACAGATGGCAAAAATAGAACTCGACAACAAGGACGAGGACTTCCTGCGCGAGCGTATGCTGACGATGTATGCCAATCCGGCGATAAACCATCTGGAGGCTCTGAAATGAAAAGAAGCACGCTGCTCAAAGCGGCTGTCATGGCTGTGGCGGCTATCACTACGATGACAGCCTGCAAGAACGATGCCTATGACAGCGGTACCGGACCATTGTCGCTCACCCGCGCCGACTTTGTCGAGGCCCACACCGGCAATGACTGTGCCGTGGACTATGTGCTCACGGACGACGGCAGGAAAATCAACCTGAGCAGCCGCCTTACAGCCGGATGGCTCAACCGGCCCGACACGCTGTATCGCGCGGTGCTGTATTACAATGTATCCGCTGATACGGAAATCACGGACAATACAAACGACGCTGCGGCAGTGGCCGAACCCGTCGCACTGTCGATGGTGCCGGTGCTCAGTCCCAAGGCCGAAGACAGTTTCAAGGATGGGGTACGCACCGACCCGGTGAAGTTTGAAAGCATGTGGCTGAGTGCCGGCGGACGCTATGTCAACATCGGCTTTTATCTGAAAAACGGCAGTACCGGAGATGATAACATACTGCATACTATCGGTATGGTGCAACGACGGATTGTTACAAACGATGACGGAACACGTACCGTAATGTTGCAGATGTATCACGACCAGGGCGGTGTGCCCGAGTATTATTCATCGCGGTATTATGTCAGTGTGCCGTGTGGAGAAATCGATGGTGACTCTGTATATATAACAATAAATACATACGACGGACCGGTGACGAAAAAACTGGAAATTTTATAATTGAGAATTGAGAGTTGAGAATGGAGAATTATGATTACCTTCAAGACTTTCAACAGTTTCTTGATATAAAGCTAATCATAATTCTCCATTCTCAACTCTCAATTCTCAATTATAAGTTGCTTTCAAGCATCCTTTTAAGCACCACCGAACATGAAATCTCACGGTTGGCAGCCTCAGGGATTACGAGCGAATCGGGACCTTCGATAACATCGTCGGTAACGATGAGACCACGGCGTACGGGCAGACAGTGCATGAACTTGCCTTTGTCGGTTACGGCCATGTGGGCAGAATCTATCGTCCAGCTCATGTCCTTAGACAGTATCTTGCCATAGTCGTCGGGGCATGTCACACCCGGACAACTCCAGTTTTTGGCATATACGAAATCAGCATTCTCCAATGCTTTCATCTGATTGTACTCCACCCGGGCCCCGCCCGCAAACTTCGGGTCGAGCTCATAGCCCTCGGGATGCGTTATTACGAAATCGACGTCGGCCGCGTTCATCCATTGTGCGAACGAGTTAGGTACAGCCTGCGGCAATGCGCGGCAGTGGGGCGCCCATGTCAGTACCACCTTGGGACGTTTTTTAAATGAAGAATGTGGAATGATGGATGAAGAATTTGCTGCCGCGGTGGATTCTTCATCCATCATTCCACATTCTTCATTCTTCATTCTCCATTCCTCATTTATGGTAATAAGGTCGGCGAAAGCCTGGAGCGGATGTACCGTGGCCGTCTCCATAGCGAAAACCGGCTTGCCGCTGTAACGGATGAATTGATTGAGCACCGTCTCGGCATAATCGTACTCACGGTCGGTAAGTCCTGCAAACGAGCGTACTCCGATAATGTCGCAGTAGGAGGCCATCACAGGTATAGCCTCGAGAAGATGCTCGCTCTTGTCTCCGTCCATTATCACGCCGCGTTCGGTTTCCAGTTTCCATGCACCGGCGTTCACATCGAGCACGATGACGTTCATGCCGAGGTTCATCGCGGCTTTCTGTGTGCTCAGGCGTGTGCGCAGAGAGTTGTTGAAAAATATCATCAGCAGTGTCTTGTTCTTGCCGAGATGCTGATATTTGAATCTGTCGTTTTTTATCTCCTGTGCTTCGGCGAGCGCAAGGTTGAGGTCACCGATGTCTTCTACGTTGATGAATGTTCTCATATTGTCTTGTCCTTTAAATTGTATAATCGTATTTCTTCTGCACTGCCGCCATCCCAATCCCTACTTGTGGTGACTGTGCTTCATCACTTCGAACCCATCCCCGTTTCTTCACTTCTCCTCCACTTGGGGAGGTCGGGTGGGGCTTCTTATTCCCTTATCTGTCCGTCACCCTCGATGAGCCACTTGTACGTGGTAATCTCCTCAAGACCCATCGGTCCTCTCGGCCCCAGTTTCTGAGTACTTATTCCTATTTCGGCCCCAAGCCCGAACTGTGCCCCGTCGGTGAAACTCGTGGGGGCGTTGACATATACACAGGCTGCGTCTACCCTTGTCTGGAACTGTCGCGCCGTATCTGCATCTTCCGTTATGATACACTCGCTGTGTCCCGAGCCGTAGCGGTTGATATGGTCTATTGCCTCGGCGGCCGACGATACCGTTCTGACGGCCATCTTGTAGTCCATGTATTCCGTGCCGTAGCTGTCGGCCGTGGCGTCGGCAAGCAGTCTGTCGGGATAAGAGCCGCGCAGCATATTCATTGCAGAAACATCGGCGAAGACGGTCACCTGCTTTTCGGCCAGCGGAGCGCACAAGGCCGGAAGATCGGTCAGGCGAGCACGGTGTACAAGCAGACAGTCGAGAGCATTGCACACGCTGACGCGCCTTGTCTTGGCATTGCAGATGATGCGTTGTCCTTTTTCCGTATCTCCCGCCGCGTCGAAGTAGGTGTTCACAACACCGGCGCCCGTCTCTATTACCGGCACGCGGGCCGTGTCGCGTACAAAGTCTATCAGCTTGCGTCCGCCGCGCGGTATGCAAAGGTCGATATATCCTACGGCCGACAGCATGGATGCCGTGGCTTCGTGAGTGGCAGGAAGAAGCGTGACCGCCGCCGTGTCTATTCCATGACCGGCAAGCACCTTATGTATCACATCGACCGCGGCACGGTTGGAACAGTCGGCATCGCGTCCGCCTTTCAACACACATGCATTGCCGCTTTTGAAACAAAGCGCGAAAACGTCGAATGTTACGTTTGGCCGTGCCTCATATATCATGCCGATCACACCGAACGGCACACTCACGCGCCTCAGTCTCAAACCGTTGTCAAGCGTACGCTCTGTCAAGGTGCGGCCCAACGGCGACGGCAGCCGGCTCACATTGCGCATGTCTGCGGCTATAGACTCCAACCGGCTTTCCGTAAGCATCAGCCGGTCGTAAAGCGGATCCGACGGTTCCATCTTTTTCAGGTCTGCAACGTTGGCCTGCAATATGTAGCTCTTACCGGCTATTATCGCATCGGCCACATCACGCAATATCCCGTTACGCTTTTCATCGGTCAGCAGTGCGAGTTTCCGGCCGGCCGACTTGGCTTTCTTGAATGTCTCTGTCATTGGTATATGTTTATGTTCAGTTTCTGATTGTTGCTACTGCAGGACAATGCCGTCTGCCGTGACAATACCGGCACATGCCGGATTCTGACGATTATGTCGGATATGATGTAAGGACACGGACCGCACTGCATGATACGTTCGTATATATCCGCAAAAATAGCGCTTTATTTCCTGTTGTGCAAGTATTTTGTGTAAATAATACGAAAAAGGAGCCGTGGAGCAATCATATTCAAGAGTTGGTTGCAGACAAGACTGTTATCACAAAAATCCACTGACACGGAAAATGTGTAGAATATCTGTGACGTGTATCGTCATCAATAAAAATATGGTGTCACAGAACTCCAGTAATCGTATTGTCGGGTTCTGAGACACCATATTTACACTTGCTGGCGTATTTCAGCGCAGCTTGAATGTTACGGGCAGAGTCAGGTATACGGCAACAGCTCTGCCGTTATTCTTGCCGGGAATCCAACGAGGCATGGCCTTGATTACGCGGAGCGCTTCCCTGTCGAGTGACGGGTCTACACCTCTGATCACTTTCGGGTCGTGGATGGTACCGTTCTTGTCAACGGTAAACCTGACGAAAACACGCCCCTGTATTCCGTTCTCCATTGCATCTGCCGGGTATCTGATGTTCTGGCCCAACCACCTCATAAGCGCAGCGTCTCCGCCGGGGAACGACGGCATCATATCAGCCGACACTACGGGAGTGTTGTCGGCCTTCTCATTATCTTCGACCGGGGCCGTGTGGGCCGGCGTTTCGTTCCGTACGGCCGATTCCGATTGTACGGCTTTGTCGGGCTTCCCCTTTGCAGCATCAGCATCGGCCATGGCTTGTGCTTTGGACATTACCCTTTCGTATGCCTCTTCGCTTGGCTGCTTTTCAGTGGCAGCAGTCCCGGTGTTTCGTTTCTTCTTCGTCTGCTTGCTTGTTGTGGTGGTGCTTTTTGTCTTTTCCTCCACATATATGCTGTCCGACTTGCCGAAACTTACCGGTACTGTTCTTCTGCTGGTTGTGGCAATGAAATGGCCGGTGAGCGAATCATGACTGTCGGTCATGGATATCCTGAAGTCACCGTTCATATATTTGTCCGTATCCATATCAGTGAAATATATGTAGTTTTCCTTACGGTTTACAAAGCCTTCGAGCCTGTGTGTCACCTTCTTGCGGTATTTTGCAGTGAGGCGTGCAAAGACAGAGTCACCCCGCATCTCGGTAAAGAGCAGTGTGGCAGGTGTTTCGCCCACTGTGCCGTTCCACGGGCCTTGCAACAGCTCTTCGTAGGCTACGGGTTGCTCGGCGAACTTTTCCAACAGCCATTGGCTGCCGAAATATATCGGCCCGCTTCCAAACAGAAGAATGAAAATCCATATCAGACACGATGTCTTGCAACCGTCTTTCTTCTTCGGCTTGGCCGGTTGAGGCCGATAAGTCGATGTAGAAGACGAGGATGAAGAATAAGACGATGTTTTCGGTTTTTGCGTCTGTGATGCAGGTTTGGGAGTAGGTTTAGAAGCGGGTTTGTTAGGTGACGGTATTGTTTTTCCTTCCTTTATATCGCCGTTTTGCCACTCCGCCTCTGTCTTGCTGCCATCGTCGTTGATTATGTATCCGCGGCATCCGTCCTTGGGCATTCCGTTGTCACCTTCGTCCCATTCACCTTCGTAGAATTTTTTGCCGTTACCGTCATAATACACGCCTCTACCAGCTTGCCTGCCGTTGTAATAATGACCTTCGCCAAGTACAACACCCTTATCATCGTAGTCTTTTCCGTATCCGTGGGGGCCATACTTGTTCCATTGTCCTTCATATCTGAAGCCGCTCTTGTAGAATATCTTGCCCGACTGTACCGGTTCGTCGCCGAGGAACGTGCCTTCCCATACAGCACCGTTGGGCATGGTCACTTTCCGCTGTATGGGTTTGGGAGGTTCGGGGGTCTTGGCAAAGGCGAACTCGGTGATGTTTTTGGAAATGTAAAGGCGCAGTTCTTTGAGCGTATCTACGCTCTTGTTAAACTTGCGGGTATATACGATAAATTGCTGTACGGCAGTGTAGAATGGGCCAGGTTTGGCATTATTTATATAATTTTCAAGCTTGCTCAGGTCGGTATCGACTATCAGTTTGCCAGCCGTGTCTATCTCAAACACGGCACGCACGGCATTGACGAAGGCTTCGGCTTCATGTTTTTCAAAATTTTTTATGTTGTCGCGAACGATGATAACGTTCTTTATCCATCCGTCAGCTTTAAGTTTAAATAATGTGTCTGCTTTTGTCGTTTGTTCTGAAGGTGGCGTGTCTACCGTGGCTGTTTTATAGTGTATGGGGGTTGACGGTTCTGGTGTCTTAGCAAAAATGAGATGGCTGATGTCTTTGCCTATGAGCAGGCGCAGTTCTTTGAGTGTACCTACGCTTGTGTTGAACTTGCGGGACGAGGTCACAAACTTCTGCACGGCTGTGCAGAAATCATCCTGCATGGCCTCATGAATATAGTTGCCGAGCTCATTCAGGTCGGCCTCGGCCATCTGCTTGCCGACCGTGTCAATCTCGAGTACGGCGCGTACGGCACAGATGAAGGCTTCGGCCTCCTTTTTCTCAAATCGCTTTATGTTGTCGCGAATGGTGATAACGCTCTTTATCCAGTCGTTCGCTTTGATTTTAAGTAATGGGTCTGCCATTATTGTTTTTTTTGAAGGCGGCGTGTCTGCCGTTGTTATGTTATTTGTTTGTGAGCAGTGTTCGTGCCTCATCCCATCCTCCATGGTCGTAGGCGGCCTTTACTATCCTGAATCCATTGCCATATACGGGGTCGGTGTTGTTTTCGTGCATGGCCATGAAGGCGTGTGCCTCGTCGTTGCCTATGTGCTGGAGCACGTAATAGCTGCCCATGTTGCAGAAGCCCTCGCACAGTGGCGGGATGGGGTCCAGGTGATGGTTGAACTGCCATATATGCAGCAGCTCGTGGGCCAGCACGTTGGCAAAGGCCACGCGCGAAAGGTGGCGCAGCACGTACACCTCGTAGTTGCCGCAGAAGTTGCTGGCATAACCGCGCACGTTGATGTTGCCGTGGCGGTTGTACATGGTGTCAAGGTCGGTCACCTTCAGTCGCCAGTTCTTTATCTCGCCAAGTCCGGCCTTAATGTATGCGCGACGAATGTACGATACGATGGCGGCAGCCGTCTGTCTGTTTACCACGTCGCTGCAGCAGATGGGGCACAGGTATGCACCGTGCGATAACGGCGTGGACTGCCGCGGGTCGCAAAACCTGTGGCAGCTCACGCAGCGCGGTATGGTGTCGGCCGTGTGGTCGGCACACACGGCATTGCCATTCCAGTCGGACAGGTAGGACCCACGGATCGGCTTGCCGCACATCAAGCATGTTAGGCTGCCCGGCCATCGTATCGGTGACATTGTCAGAGTTCTATATCCTTGAATTCGTCTTTCAGTTTCTTTACTTCTGTGGCCGACAACTGTCTCTCGGGCTGTATCTCAAGTGTCACCGATGAACTTTCGCACTTCACCTCTATATGCACTATGCCGTCTTTGCCGCGGCGCACAAAAGCCGTCACCTCGGTGCCCTTGGGCACAGGCTTGCCCCACGAAAGTTCGCGCTTGAGTATAAGGTCGCCTTTCGACTGGTGTATGGTAGGTTCGGCGCTGGAGTTCTCGTACACTTTTATCCACACACTGCTCTGTCCCTCGCTTGAGGTGATGAAATGGGAAATTCCTTCAAACACCATCGGGTCGGTGCGCAACAGTACGTTGGTGATACCCGTGGTGGTAAGTATACCGTAGGAGCGTGCCGACTTGTCGTCGATGACGCTGGTGTTGGCGGCATATAGGGCTGCACCTTTGGCCACGGCCAGATCAGGCTCGAAGCGGTCGAGGCGTATCTTGATGTTGGGAAACTCTCTCATCAGCCGTTCCTTTACCATCGGCATGCGCGATGAGCCGCCCACAAGGATTATCTCGTCAATGGTTATCTGCTCCTTCATCAGTCCGATGGCGTGGTGGGTGCAGTCGATGGTGCGGTCGAGCAGTTCTTCTGTCAGCTCCTTGAATGTGGCCTGACTTATCTCCACCGTCTGCAGCTTGCTGCCGCCGTAGCGGAAACGCATAGGGGCTTTGGTCTGCACCGACAGCTGCTGCTTGCATTGCTCGGCGGCAAGTATCATGGCGCCGCCTTCTTTCTTGTCCTTTATGTCGGCATAGGTCACGTCGTAGCCCGACACGGCCAGTGTGTAGTTCACTATCATCTCGTCCCAGTCCACTCCGCCGAGATGGTGGTCGCCATCGGTGGCAAGGGTCTCGAGATTGCCGTTGTGCATGCGAATGATGCTCACGTCGAATGTGCCTCCGCCAAGGTCGTACACCATGATGGTCTTGCCCTCAAAGGTGTCCTTGCCGTAGCTCAGTGCCGCAGCGGTGGGCTCGTTGAGCAGTCCAATCACCTCAAGTCCGGCTACCTCGCCAGCCTGGCGTGTAAGAACGTGCTCATCGTTGCCGAAATATGCCGGCACGGTTATCACAGCCTTGTGTATAGGCGCCTTACCCTCGTATTCACGGGCTATGTTGGCGTCGTCCACCAGTTTTTTCAGTATGAGTGCCGAAATCTTCACCGGAGATATTTCTTCAGTGCCTATGCTGCGCTTGTAGTTCTTGTTCGACATCTCGCGCTTGATGAACGCCACAGAGCGCAACGGGTTCATCTTCATCATATTCTTGGCGTCGTTGCCTACTATGGGCGTGTCTAAATCATCGTAGTATACCACCGATGGTGTGGTCTGTTGGGTTGCTTGATTGATGATAACCTCCGGCTGTCCGTCAGCAGGATTGATAGTGGCAATGCACGAGTTGGTAGTGCCAAGGTCGATACCGTATATTTCTTGTGACATTTCTTTTTTTCTTTTGGGAGTTTTTTTAGAAGTTAAAGGAGTTAACGGGAGTCATCGCTCCCTGCGGTCGCTCAGGAGTTAAAAACAAATGCTTCATTTAGTTATGAGTTCAGAGTGATGAGTGCAGAGGTATGATTACCTTCTGTATAGTTCAGAGTGAACAGTTCGGCTGGAACGGCATAAAGCATATCATACCTCAAGACTCATCACTCTTCGCTCTGAACAGAAAAAGACTCTTCACTTTCCACATATTCCATCCTTGCCACGAGCTCGGGTCGGATGACAAATTCGAAACGCTTGGGCTCGTGATTGTCGCGCATGAAGTTCTGAAGCTGCACGTCGGTGTTGGCCACGAGCCACGGCATTGTCCACACATATCCCGGGCGCACCGATACGATGAGGCCGTGCTTGGCAGGGTTGTCGGTGTGCACAGGTGTGGAGTCAAACTCCTGGCATTTGGGGTCGAACCCGTCGGAGCAGCCATCGGCATGCCTGAAACTGCGCACGGCCGAGAACGTCAAGCCCTTGTCGATGAAGTCGGCCAGTCCGGCAAGCTCGCTGTGCATTGGGTTGTCTGTAGCGCATCCGTCGGTGATTGTCTGTACCTCGTCGGCAATGCGTATTATTTCCATTATAACGTCCTTTTGTGCGCGGTAGAACACGTCGTTCTGGAACTTGGCTATCGTCTGATGCTGATTCCGTATCACGTCGGTCAGCTGCTTGTTCTGTTCCATCAGCTGACGGTTGTGCTCCTGCATGTCCTGCATCTGCTGAGTCAGTATGCCGTGTATGTTCCTTTGGTTGGCGATGCTCTTACGCAGGGCGTCGATTATGCGCTCAGTCTCGTGCAGCACCTCCGAGTTGTCGATGGTCACGGCCACGGGTTCGCCGTTCCACGGTTGCGGCGTAGCTTCAGGCGCTTCTTCGGCCGGAGCCTGCTCTGTTTGTGCGGGTTCTGTTTGTGCTTGCTTTGCTGTGGTGTATGCGTTGTAGGCTTGTTCCGGCTCCGCTTGCGGGGGATATTGGGTTTGTTCCCTTTGTGCGGTATGTTTCCACTGAGTGGTTTCTTCTCTTTGAACGGTCTGTTCTTCCCGGGAGGGCTGTCTTTCCCGAGCAGTCTGTTCCTGTTCTACAGTCTGCTCCTTTGGGGCATTCTCGGGCCGTTGCGGTTCTTCCTTTGGTCCGAATAATTTCTTGAATACCATAGTGTTATATGATTAAAATGGTTATTGTAATATGCCGTGGTGCCACGTCTCCGTGCAGTGTGAGCCGTCAGGATAATAATGCTCGCATTGGCCGTCAGGCCCGTCGGACGTCATGCGTCCCACCACCATGCTTCCGTCCTGCACGAACATCGTGCCATGGGCGTCGGTCAGACTGTCATTGCGGAACGTGCCGCAGACGGTGTTGCCGTTGGGCAGATGAATCATGCCCGTGCCGTTGCGCCGGCCGTTCTTCCACATGCCGGCATAGCGCTTGCCGTCGTTCTGCACCTCCACGCCGATGCCCGAATGGCGGTTGAAACTCCATTCGCCGGCATAGCGCTCGCGGTTTTGGTTGAATCCCAGTCCGAAACCCATCTTTATGCCGTGCTTCCATTCGCCGGCGTAGGTGTTGCCGTTGGAACTTCTCAGTATGCCGAATCCCGACCGCTGCGACTCGTCGTTCTTGTATCCGCAGAACTCGCCGTCGTCGGCCGTTTCAAACGAAAGTTCGCCCGTGGCAGCTGCCGTGGCCTCATCGTGGTCGTAGTCGTCGAGTGGCGCCATGTCGTCGGTGTAGCCCAGGGCGTAGCAGTAGCTGTCCACCACGTAGGCGGCCACCGACGGGCGCAGGAAGAAGTTGTCCTGCAACAGCAGCTTGAGGTTGTCTATCTGCGGCGTGCGGTCGGCGACATCGTCATCCATCAGTGCCAGCAGCCGCTGCGTCACGTGGCACTGGCGGGCACTGCGCATCACCGAGCCCATCGTAAACCGATGTCCCATCATGTCGGCCATCAGGGCCTCGGCCTTTTGTTCGGCAATCACTTCTATACCAAACTCGTCTACTATCTGATGCAGACAGACATGAAACTCACTCTTTTCCGTCTTCATCTTTGCCGTTAGTAGCCCATGGATTCAATGCCGACCACCAAGCAGTACGGTCTTTTTTCTCCGGCTTTTCGGTTGCCGGTTCTTCAGAACTCGGCTCTTCAGTGTTCTGCTCTTCAGTGTTCTGCCCTTCAGCCTTCACTTCTTCTACAGCCGGATCTTCGGCCTTTGCTTCTTCCGGTTGAATTGTTTCTTCAGGCTGTACTGTTTCTTCCGGTTGGGCTGTTCCTGACAGCATGGCCCCTTTTTCAGCCATCCACTGTGCGCGCCAATCGTCTTCGGCCCGTTTGGCCTTTTCCTTCATGGTGTTCCATTGAGCTATCAGTTCGGCGTTGCGGGCGCGTGCCTCTTTGTCTATCTCGGCATATTCGGCGGCTTTGGTTTCCACCTGAACCATACGTGCTTGCAGTTCGCGGCGCATGGTCTCAACGTCCTGTTTCTGCTTTTCGAGGGTGGCGAGCTTGCTCTCGGCCTCGGCCAGATTCTTCTTCATCTCGTCGAGGTCGTGGTTCAGCTTTTCCATCTCGCTCTGGCGGTTGGTAAACTCTGCCTTCAGTTTCAGGCCCTCCTGCCTTGTGGCATACATTGTGAAGGCATTGTCGAGCAAATCCATGTTGAGTATGCCCGCCATCGACATGTCGTCGCGGCTGCCCGTGGCGCTCAGCTTGGTGAGGTAGTCGCCCAGTTCGTCCACGGTCTTGTCGCGGCCCTGATTGGCGAATATCTCCAGTGTCTGGGCGTAGAAGTGCTGCAGCTTGGGCATGGTCACCCACGAGTCGTCCAGTCCGTCGCTGCCCATGATTACGGCCATTGGAAATGCTCCCGTGCCGTCGAAGGCATAGCGGAACGAGGGCAGCGGGTTGCTGTTGCAGAGCGACGTGGTAACGTTGAGGAAGCAGTTGCAGTCCCATGGCACCGGCTCTACCCATGTCAGAGTGCGGTCGCAGGCCAGCATCTTGCCGTCGCCGATGTGGAAGGCAAACCAATAATAAGGTGTGCGCATGAAGGCCATCAGCGTGGTACCGTAGGCCTTGGCTATGCGGTTCTTGCCGAGCATGCCCGCCTCGTAGTCGGTAAACGGGTTTTCTTTGGCGTCGGCCTCGATGGCTGCCGCCCACTCGTCGTAGATGCTTTTGAACATCGGCATCACCACCTTGTCCTGCTCGGCGTGCTGTGCTATCTGCTTCTTGAACAGGGCGTCTTGTTTGAGCAGTTGCATCTCGCTCTCGCTCGGGCTTTTCGGGTCGTGCAGCTTGCGCGGCCCTGTGGGTCGTGCCGTCACGGCTCCCTTACGGCCGAAGAATATGCCGGCGTAGGTTGTCGTGTCGTCGCTCATGGCTTTCAGATGTTTCAGCGTGATTTCGGCTGCCAGCCGCGACCCCACATCACTACGCACGTAGGTGTCGCCGCCGTGGCCGTCGCACACTATGGCCACCTGCACGCTGTTGTCGTCACTCTGCCACGACAGCGAATAGTCCTGGCACGGTTTGCCCGACTTGGTGTGACTGGCACCAAGTCGGGTAACGTTGAATACTGTCAGGTTGTCGTTCATAACGGATTGGTTTATGGTTATTTCCTATTACCAGTCTGTTTTAGAACGTGCCCCAGTCGTCGGTGCCGGCGTTGGTGGTCTCGTCACCTATGTCCACACCGTCGAATGTGTCGGACGTGTTGTCGGCATCGTTCATCTTGTCTACAAATTCCTCCTGCTTGGTAGTAGGAGCTTCCTTGCCCACCGACGAATGTGAGCTGGCCACCTGCGATGCCGTCACGCTGACAAAGCGGATAATCTTCTTCAGCTGTTCGCGGTTGTGTACCGTATACACGGCCTCTTTGGTGCCGGTAAAGTCGACAAGAATGTCCTTGTTGCCATCATCGCCTATGGATATTGCCACCTTGATAGCAGCCTTGAACCAGTTGTTGGCCTTCAGTTTCTCCAGTGCATGCTTGTATTCCTGGGTTGGCTCGCCGTCGGAGAGCATGATGATGGCGGGAGCAAACGAGCCGGCAGCCTCTTTCATAAATCCTGTGGTTTGTGACAGTTTGGTGTTCAGTTCCTTGAAAGCCTCGCCCATACTGGTGAGCCCACCGGCCTCGAGGTTCTGCCATGTGAAGTCTTCGGCCGATATAGGCTCGGGATACATCCATTCTATGCCGCTCGAAAACTCCAGTACGGCAATCTTTATCTCTGCGTCAGCATTGGTGCTTGATATTTCTCCTATCTCAGGAAGGATGTTCTCGATGGTATCATTCACCTGTCCCATCTTCTCTCCCTCCATACTTCCGGATGTGTCTACAAGGAATATAAGGGTCATCACTCTGCGTGGAGCAGCTTCTACTTTATCAAATGAGCTCATAATGTTATGTTGTTTAAAGGTTTATATTAATACCCGTTTTCTCGCCATGGCAATGCTTAAACAAGTTTGACATTGTTCATTTGGCTTAACGAAAACGTTATAAATTCTATGTTTGATGATTATTGTAATCGTTGTGCGGCCTTACTTTATCTCGCCGGTCTCGTTCTGTCCGAACCTTATCTTCAGGCCCTTGGCGGCGGGCATGCCCTCGCCCGGCTTCACCACGCGCACCTCGCCCGTGGGCAGCATCACCGTCCACGGCATGTCGCTCTGGTTCTTCAGACCCAGCTTGCCGGCGGCGTTCTTCACCACCGTGGCGGCCACCTTGTCGTAGTCGGGCTCGTTCTTCACCTGACAACAGTATATCTTCTGTCCCTCGGCCAGCGGGATGGCGTAGTGGCCTACGAAGAGCGACGTGACGGCGGGCACCGTGCGGCCGCACTCCAGACAGCGGTTGTCGGCAGTCGTCGGATCGTAGAAGGTGTGCTCCCCGCACTGCGGACACTTTATGTACAGCGAGCGCAGCTGGATTATCACCTCCTGCCACTTCTTGTCGAGCAGGCGCTTGCCCGGCGTGCATATCGCCTCTTTCGAGAACGCTGCCACAAATGCCTTTTGCAGATACTTTGGGAAGAGCGGCCAGCGGTTGATGACGTTGTTGTGGATGCCCTTCACCGGACGGTTGCTGTTGTCGGTCGGGTCGCAGATAAACACTGCGCCCTTGCCGAAAAGTTTGCGCTCGGCTTCGGGCGACAGGCACGGACAGCTAAGGTAGCGTGCGCCCTCGAACGGCTTGTTCAGATAGATCAGGATGAACAGGCACACGGCCTGCGAGAAATAGTCGGTGTGGCGGTTGGGTGCCGACTCGCGCTCCACTATCTCCGGTGCCATATATCCCGACTTGCCGAGTATGCCCACGTCAACACCGTTGGGAGCCACGTTGTCGTTGTCGCAGACGAGCACGTCGCCCGTGCGGGGGTTGATGAAGAAGTTGCCGTCGTTCATATCCTGATAGCACAGGCCACGCTTGTGCAGCTCCATGAAGCCGGTGCATATCTGCAGGCAGGCGTTGAACATGGCGTCGAGCGAGGCGAAGCGTGCCTTGGCCAGTATGTACATGGCCATCTCCTCATAGCCCTGCGGGCGCAGCTGCATCACATAGCCGAAGCTGTCGTACTGCCGTCGGGCCACGGCTATGGGCCACAGGAAGTTCTTCGTCGGTGCACCGGCCTTGCAGTTCTTCTCCAGATTGTTCATGAATGCGTCCGGATAGTCCACTATATACCATTTCAGCGCATAGTCCTTGCCTTCGTAGTCAACAAGGTATACGATGCCCTGACCGCCGCGGCCGAGCTCCTTTTTCACCGTGCACGACTTGCCGTTTGTAAGCTGCACGCGTGTTCCGTTTTTAAGTTCAGACATATATATTAATGTGTTTGATAGATGTGAGGCCCCACCCGGCCTCCACAGGGGGAGAGGAAATGGTGACGACCGTAATCTGTTTGTTATTCTTTTTTGTGTATATGAAATGTTGTACTCTTCACTTCGGTACGACATTCTGTTCTTGTCCTTCTTCAGGCTGGGTGGATATTCTGTTCACGTCACTTCTCCTCCCCTTTGGGAAGGCCGTGTGGGGCTGGCTCCTTACATGTTTCCACCGCCTTTCAGGTCAAACTCATCAGTGATTACCAGATTGCTTGTCTTTCCACATTTTGGGCATGTCACCTTGCCTTCTTCCTGGTCGTTGCATATCATTGTCTTGCAGTGACCGCAGATGTACCATCCCTGCGAACCGCAGTGGGGGCATCCCGGAAAGTTGCTGTCGGTGTTTACTGCGCCATGAAACGAGTTGCGGTCGTAGCCCTCACGCTTGGCCGACGAGGCGCTTATCTTGAAAGCCCATTGCAGGTCGCAGTAGCTGCCGTGTTTTTCAACAGTCACTCCATAAGGTCGTCCGGTGCGGCTGCACATGCCCATCACCACCATAAGGTCTTTTTTCGGATTCTTCATATTGTATAAGGTATATATTCATTGGTAAATATTGCATCCGTCGCTTGTATGGCATTGTTATTCAGATTTGTAACAGTGGTTAAACTGTCCTGTGCACAAATTTAAGTATAAATTTCCCCCCCCCGCATGTTTTATGAAGTATATAGATATTATAACAAAATTTAACCTACTAAATACATAAAATGATGCTACATCACTTTTGATTTGCCTTATTTCTTATATACAGATATTGGGACTTTGGTATGATTAAAGTGCTTAGGATATCCTCAAGTCCTGAGAATCCGATTTTGGTGCATCGATCCGAAATTTCTTTACTTTAACATATGTTAAGCGACATCCGTATTGCAATTTCCACACTACGGCCCGAAAATCGCGAATTTTGGTCCAAACAGGAAGCACTGACAATCAGCACGTTACGTAGGCAGGGCTTTGTAAAGAAAGCAGAGAGGGCTGTTTGGCCTCGCAACGGGGCCGCCGTTGCAATGCAATAACGGCCTTATTGCAAGGTGAAACGGCCCTCGCGGGAGTGTCGGGAGGCCCTTACGGCAGGATAACCATGCCAAAAACATGTGTAAAGGGAGTCGGGATGGCCTCAAAGCTTTTCTATTTCAGAAAAAATTAAATGCGTTTTTTTCAGAATAATCAAGACATTAAGATTCTTTAAACATAAAGACAAAAAAACGCTTTTGTCAAATCAAATAATCAGAGTGAAACTTATTTCAACTCTGACATATCAGAACCATACCGTGAAGTTGTGTCAAAATACATATATTGCACAAACGACAAAGAGACTGTGCCGTAACATCCAAGTTACGATACAGTCTCTTGTTTTCCATCAGGCGCCCGACACTCTGACGCTGCAACGGATTATTTTCCGTGATGCTCGTCAGAAACAGTCAGTTTCTTGCGTCCTTTTGCACGACGTGAAGCCAATACGCGGCGACCATTCTTTGTTGCCATTCTCTCGCGGAAGCCGTGCTTGTTCACTCTTCTTCTGTTGTGCGGCTGAAATGTTCTTTTCATTGCTTTATTATTTTTTATGTTATATTATATACACTTTTGGGGTGCAAAATTACTTATTTATTTCGAAATAGCCAAAGATTATATTATTTTTAGTTCAAAGTTTTATGTTTTTTGCTTTTTTTCAGTACCTTTGCAGCCGAAATGTTTGTAATTGCGCCAAAATCAGGCACCTGCCCGCAATCCGGTGTCCGCCGGTGTACCTCGCATACACTGGCATGAAACGGCTTTTAACGGGGCTGACGGAAATATCCTGAAACACTGAAAAAACATATAAATAAAACAATAATTAGATTCGTTACATTATGATTAAGTCACAAGACATCAAGAAAGGTACTTGCATCCGCATGGACGGCAAACTGTATTTCTGCATCGACTTCCTGCACGTGAAGCCGGGCAAGGGCAACACCATCATGCGCACCACACTTAAAGACGTGGTTAGCGGCCGCGTGCTCGAAAAGCGCTTCAACATCGGTGAGGCTTTGGAGGATGTACGCGTGGAGCGTCGTCCCTACCAGTTCCTCTACATGGAAGGCAACGACTATATATTCATGAATCAGGAGACATACGACCAGATTCCTATCGCAAAGGACCTCATTACAGGTGTTGACTTCATGAAAGAAAGCGATATTGTCGAGGTGGTGAGCGATGCCGACACCGAGACTATCCTCTACGCCGAAATGCCGGTGAAAACCAACCTTCGCATCACACACAGCGAGCCGGGTATCAAGGGTGACACGGCAACAAACGCCACAAAGCCCGCAACACTGGAGACCGGCGTTGAGGTTCGAGTGCCGCTGTTCATCAACGAAGGCGACCTCATCCAGGTGGACACACGCGACGGCAGCTATCTGCAGCGCGTGAAAGAATAACTACTTTTTAAAGTTCAGAGCTCAGAGTGATGAGTGAAGAGGTATGATTACCTTTTTTCTCAAGGTCTGAACTTTGAACGAAGAGCGAAGAGTGAAAAGTGAAGAGGTATGATTACTCTTGTATATGTATACGGGAGCTGTCATATCTCTTCTTTGTTTAGGGCAGTCTGTATGGGTCTGCCAAGCCATATTGCAACGTACACTACACGTCTGAAATAGCAATCATACCCCATCACTCCAAGCTCTGAGCTCCAATCTTGATAGACAAGGGTAATCATACCTCTTCACTCATCACTCTAAGTTCTGACCTTGAGAATACTCCAAGTTCTGACCTCGATAAGACCTCTTAATTCTTAACTCTTAATTTAAATGAAATACTCGATCATCATTCCTGTGTTCAACCGCCCCGACGAGGTGGACGAACTGCTTGACAGCATGACACGACAGACCTGCCGCGACTTTGAAGTGATAATAGTGGAGGACGGCTCCGAACGCGACTGCCGTGAAATAGTGGAGAAATACAACGGCACACTCGACGTGCACTATCATACGAAACCCAATTCAGGACCAGGCCAAAGCCGCAACTACGGTGCCGAACGGGCGCATGGCGAATACCTCATCGTGCTCGACTCAGACGTGGTATTGCCACCGGGATATATGCAGTCCGTTGACGACGAACTTACACGCAAGCCGGCCGATGCTTTCGGCGGACCCGACTGCGCTCACCCTTCGTTCACCGACACACAGAAGGCTATCTCCTACTCGATGACGAGTTTCTTCACCACAGGCGGCATACGCGGCGGCCGTAAAAAGCTCGACAAGTTCTATCCACGTTCGTTCAACATGGGTATACGCCGCGATGTATACATGCGCCTTGGCGGATTCTCGCGCATGCGCTTCGGTGAGGACATAGACTTCAGCATACGCATATTCAAGGCAGGCTGCAGCTGCCGGCTCTTTCCCGAAGCATGGGTATGGCACAAACGCCGCACCGATCTGCGCAAGTTTTTCCGTCAGGTTTACAACAGCGGAATAGCACGCATCAACCTGTACAAGAAATATCCCGAATCACTCAAGCCCGTACATCTGCTGCCGGCAGTATTCACAGTGGGAGTGGCAGCACTGGTGCTCACTTCTGCCGTGGGACGAGTACTGATGCACTACGACAACACAGACCGCTGGTACTGGCTGTGCGCCGCTCCGTGGCTACCCATCCTGACATATTGCACGGTCATCTTTGCCGACTCCGTCCGACAGTACCGCAACGCACGCATCGGATGCATCGCCATTGCCGCCGCCTTCACCCAGTTGGTGGGCTACGGCTCAGGATTCATCAGTGCGTGGTGGAAACGCTGCGTGATGGGACACGACGAATTCAGCGCGTTCGAGAAAAACTTTTATAATTGAGAGTTGAGAATTCAGAATTGATAATTATGATTACTCTTGTTTTATGGGGACACTCATCCAAAACTGTCATATAGAGTAATCATAATTATCAATTCAGAATCCAATATTGCACTTGTAATCAAATGTACTCCCCCTAAAAAACTTATATAATGACAATGCCGAGGAAAGAAAACATCATACAAGATAAAAGCGAGAAATATTCCGCGAGAATTATCCGAATGTACCAATATCTAATAAAGATAAAATATGAGACTGTTATGTCAAAACAAATATTGCGTAGCGGAACAAGCATCGGGGCGAATGTAGCTGAAAGCAGGAATGCACAAAGCGCAGCTGATTTCATCAACAAATTGAACATCGCTTTGAAAGAGGCTGATGAAACAATGTTTTGGTTGAAAAGTCTGAAGGCAGGCAATTATATAACAGAAAAACAGTTTTACTCCATGATGACAGATAACGAAGAAATAATAAAAATACTGACAAGTATAATAAAAACAAAGAAAAACAATATTACAATACAATAATGAAACAGCAAATACAACAATAATCACGACAATATATCATCACGCTGTATTATGACCACAAAAAAGAATGCTCTATTACATGATACAGTCGCTATGATACGTCATAAAAACAAAGGTAATCATAATTATCCATTCTCAACTTTCAATTCTCAATTATGCTTAGAATAAGCAACTGGGCCGAAGAAGACCGGCCACGCGAAAAGCTCGAGCGTCTCGGAGCACAGGCACTGTCAAACGCCGAACTGCTGGCCATACTCATAGGCTCCGGCTCGCCACGCGAAAGTGCCGTCGACCTGATGAAACGTGTGCTCGGCGACTGCAACAACAATCTGAACACGCTCGGCAAACGCTCAATTCATGAACTGACGGCATACAACGGCATGGGACCCGCCAAGGCCATCACTATACTTGCCGCCTGCGAACTGGGCAAACGCAGACAACTTGAAAAAGCCGAAGAGCGCGAAGACCTCGGTTCGGCCACGGCAATATACAACCACATGCACCCTATAATGCAGGACCTTGATGTAGAAGAGGCGTGGGTGTTGCTGATGAACCGCAACTTCAAACTGATAAAACGCTTGCGCATCAGTCACGGAGGACTGAGCGAAACTGCTGTCGACGTACGCATAATCATCAAAGAAGCATTGCTCAACAACGCCACAATCATAGCCCTGTGTCACAACCATCCGAGCAACAATCCAAGACCAAGCACCGATGACGACCGTCTGACACAAAAACTCAAGGCGGCGGCCGACATCATGCGCATACACATGGCCGACCATGTCATCATCACCGACGGACGCTATTACAGCTACCGCGAGGAAGGCAGAATGTAAAAAATCCACACAGTCCTGCCTGTTAATCGGATTTTTTTCGTATTTTTGCATTATACTTAAGAAGAAAATATGCAAATGACACAACAGGAAAAGACACTGATAGAGGAAAACATCGTAGACGTGCTGAAGACCGTTTACGACCCGGAAATTCCGGTAAACATCTACGACCTCGGACTGATATACAAAATCGACGTCAAGGAAAGCGGCGACGTTGACGTTGACATGACCTTCACGGCACCGTCATGCCCGGCCGCCGACTTTATACTTGAAGATGTGCGCCAAAAGGTGGACAGTGTAAACGGAGTGAAAAACGCCAATGTAAATCTTGTGTTCGAACCAGAATGGGACCAAAGCATGATGACAGAAGAAGCCCGTGTGGAACTGGGATTCGATTAGTCCGAAAGTCAGAACAGGAAGTGAAACACTTATAACGCCAACCTAAGAATATACTTTATGAAACCGATATACTTCCTCTCCGACGCCCATCTGGGCTCACTCGCCATCGACCATTCAAGAATGCACGAGCGCCGTCTTGTGCGATTTCTCGACAGCATCAAGCACAAAGCCGCCGCAGTCTACCTGCTTGGCGACATGTTCGACTTCTGGTACGAATACCGATACGTTGTGCCACGGGGATACACTCGTTTTCTCGGCAAGTTGTCGGAACTGACCGACATGGGTGTGGAAGTTCACTTCTTCACCGGCAACCACGACATCTGGGCATACGACTATCTGGAACGGGAGTGCGGCGTGGTTTTGCATAAGCAGCCGCTTACCACCGAAATCTACGGCCGCACGTTCTTCCTTGCTCACGGAGACGGCATGGGCGACCCCGACCGCAAGTTCAAGTTCATACGCTCCGTATTCCACAACCGGCTGTGCCAGCGGATGTTCTCAATGCTGCATCCCCGCTGGGCAATGTGGTTCGGACTGACATGGGCCAAGCACAGCCGCATGAAGCATGCCGCCACCGAGGAGCCCGCATACATGGGGGAACACCGCGAGCATCTGGTACTCTACACCAAGGAATACATTGCACGACATCCCGACATCGACTTCTTCATCTACGGCCACAGGCATATCGAACTCGACCTGCAGCTGACCAAGCGTGCACGCATGATTATACTCGGCGACTGGATCACACAGTTCACCTATGCCGTATTCGACGGTGAGTTCATGCACCTTGGAGAATATGTGGAGGGAGAAAGCAGGATGTGACTCTCTTTTAATTGATAATTGAGAGTTGAGAATGGAGAATTATGATTAGCTTTGTTTTTGTTGAGCGTTGATAACCGAGAATTGAAAGACAAGTTCATAATGGAGAATTGAATAAGTTGAGAATGGAGAATTATGATACTAATGCCAACAAGCAAAGCTAATCATAATTCTCCATTCTCAACTCTTAATTATCAATTGTCAATTTATTTTCCGCAGAGTTCCATCGTATCGGAAGCAATCATCAGTTCCTCATCGGTAGGGATTACAACCACCGTCACCTTAGAGTCGGGGGCGGATATCACAGCCTCTTCACCATGTATGGCGTTATTCTTCTCTACATCGAGCTTCACACCCATCCACTCCATGTTCTCACAAACACTTTCGCGCATGTTGGCCTGATTCTCACCGACACCGGCAGTAAACACTATGATGTCCGCACCACCCATGGCAGCAGCATATGCACCGACGTACTTCTTGATGCGATAGTTGTACATCTCAAGAGCCAGACGCGCCTTCTCGTCACCATTGTCCGATGCTGCGTCAATCTCACGCATGTCGGAAGATATGCCTGTAATGCCGAGAACACCGCTCTTCTTGTTGAGCAGGTTGGAAATGCCGTCGGCATCGAGTCCCAATTTCTTCTGTATGAACGATACTGCACCACCGTCGATATCGCCTGAACGGGTACCCATCATAACGCCCTCAAGCGGAGTGAGACCCATAGATGTATCGACACACTTTCCACAGTCTACGGCAGCGACCGAACCGCCGTTACCGATGTGGCAGGTGATGACTTTCTTGTCTTCTGGCTTCACACCGAGATAGTCACAAACACGTTTCGACACATAGCGGTGGCTTGTGCCGTGGAAGCCGTAACGGCGAATGGCATACTTCTCGTAAAGTTCGTACGGGATAGCATACATATAGGCCTTCTTCGGCATGGTCTGATGGAAAGCGGTGTCGAACACACCCACCTGCGGCAGACCGGGCATAAGCTCCGAAACAGCTTTCACACCCTTCAGGTTGGCAGGATTGTGCAGTGGAGCCAGATCGCTGCACTCCTCAAACACCTTGAGAACCTCGTCGTCAAGCACCACGCTCTTGTTGAACTTCTCTCCTCCGTGCACCATACGGTGGCCTACAGCATCAATCTCCTTAAGATCCTTGATTACACCTATCTCCGGGTCGGTGAGCAGACTGAAGATAAACTTCACACCCTCCGTATGCTCGGGAATATCGTGCATAATCTGCTTTTTCTCGCCATTGGCCATTTTCACTTTCACGAAAGCGCCGTCGAGTCCTACACGCTCGGCACCGCCGGATGTCATCACAGAGCGGTCGTCCATGTCGTACAACGCGTACTTGATAGACGATGAGCCGCAGTTCAATACTAATATTTTCATAAATCCAAAACTTATAAGTTAATTACTTCTTCGCATCCATGGCCTGGCAGGCTGTTATGGCCACCAGATAATAGATATCCTCTACAGAGCAGCCGCGGCTCAAGTCATTGACAGGACGGGCAATACCCTGAAGGATGGGGCCTATGGCCACAGCATCACCGAGACGCTGCACGAGCTTGTATCCGATGTTGCCCACCTCAAGGTTGGGGAATACCAGCACGTTGGCATGGCCTGCGATGTCGCTGCCGGGAGCCTTCTTCTCGCCAACAGCCGGCACGAGGGCGGCATCGGCCTGCAACTCGCCGTCAATTTTCAGTTCGGGAGCCAGTTCTTTGGCCAGACGTGTAGCCTCGACCACCTTGTCAACCACTTCGTGGCTTGCACTGCCCTTTGTAGAGAAGCTCAACATGGCCACACGCGGATCTTCAAGTCCGGCCACACTCTTTGCCGTCTGTGCCGTGCATACGGCTATCTGTGCCAGCTGACCGGCATCGGGCATTGGTGTCACAGCTACGTCACCTACTACGAGCACACCATTCTCACCATACTGAGGCTGCTTGGTAATGAGCAGCATGGCACCGCTGACGCAGCTGATACCAGGAGCACATTTGATAATCTGCAACGCAGGGCGCAACGTGTCACCCGTGGTGCTGAGCGCGCCGCTTATCTGTCCGTCGGCACCTTCCGTCTTTATAATCATACATCCCAGATAGAGCGGGTTTTTCACCAGCTCACGGGCCTTCTCTATAGTCATACCTTTCTTCTTGCGCAATTCGGCGAGCAGTTCGGCATATTCCTCACTCTTCGGATTGTTCTCGGGGTCTATAATCGTGGCCTTGTCGATGTTATCCAGTCCCCATTCTGCCGCCAGACGGTGTATCTCGTCGGGATTGCCTATCAGTATAAGGTCGGCTATACCCTCTGCCAACACCCTGTCGGCTGCCCTCAATGTGCGCTCCTCTGTAGCTTCGGGAAGCACAATGCGCTGTTTGTTGCTCTTTGCGCGTTCAATGATTTGTTGTACTAAATCCATAGTTGTTTTTAAATTTTTATATATCAAAATATGTGTTTTCTTTGATTCAAGCTCTGTCAAAAGCGTACGACAGATGCCGCGCCTGTCGTACCCGGCGGAGTTTTTCACTTAACTGACTACAAAAGTAAGAAAAATAATCCGAAAAGAACTGACGGCCATGACAAAAAATCACTGTCCCATCTCATTGGTAAGTATGCTTTCCAGCTTTTCCGCCGACAGACGCAACTGAAAAGCACCCTTAATGGCCACCGAGATGCCGCCGGTCTCCTCCGACACTACGATAGCTATGGCATCGCACTCCTGCGATATGCCCATGGCGGCACGGTGTCGCAGCCCCAGCTCCTTAGGTATGTCGTAGCTGTGGGACACAGGCAGTATGCACCCTGCAGCCTTGATGCGCTTCTTTGATATTATCATCGCTCCGTCGTGCAACGGTGAATTTTTGAAGAATATATTCTCTATAAGCCGCTGGTTGATGCCGGCATCGATTATTTCACCCGTATCGGCAATGTCGTCAAGCGGTGTGGAACGCTCCATCACAATCAGCGCTCCCACCTTACCCTTGCTCAGACTCAGGCATGCCATCACTATGGGCATTATCGACTCCTTGTCCTCGCGGGCTGTCGTATCCTTGTCCGACGAGAACAGCCTCATCACCATACGTATGCGCTGATGGGCACCGAGTGTATAGAGAAACTTTCGTATGTCCTCCTGAAACAGGATAATCAGACCTATCACTCCCACACTCACCAACTTGTCCATAATCGAACCAAGCAGACGCATCTCAAGTATCTGTGACACGAAAAGCCACGACACTACGAACATCATTATTCCGATGAACACATTAAGCGACCTCGACTCTTTCATCAGCCGATATACGTAGTAGAGCATCAGTGCTACAAGAAAGATGTCAATGACATCCTTTATTCCAAAATCGAAAAACATATTTTATTTTTTAAGGAGTTAAAGGGAGTTGAAAGCATATCATACCTCTTCACTCATCACTCAGAACTCTTCACTCATCATCTGTCCCACCACCGCCACTGCCTCCACGGCCTGGCGCACGTCGTGCACCCGCAGTATCGAGGCACCGCGCTCCAAAGCCAAGGCGTGCAGCACTGTGGTGCCTGTAAGTGCATCATCGGCACCGCCTCCGAGAAGTTTCCACACCATAGACTTTCGCGATACGCCCACAAGCACCGGCAATCCCAGACATAGCATGCGATCGAGACCGGCTATGACGGCATAGTTCTGTTCAAGAGTCTTGCCAAAGCCGAACCCGGGGTCGAGTATTATATCTTTCACACCAAGATCACGCAGCTGCTGAACCTCTGCGGCAAAGGCCTTGAGCATTTCGGGCAATGTCGGTTTCAACGACATCAGTATATATGGAACCCCAAGGCGGGCCACCATTGCGAACATAGCGGGCACACCCGACGCCGCAAGACCACGATTTTCATAGACTGACGCATCCGTTCCGCCAAAGGCTCCGCCCACATTGCCCTCCGACACATCGTTAATTATCCCCACGCCATATTCCTCGACAGCCATACGGGCAACATCCGGACGGAACGTGTCGACACTGAGTACGGCATCCGGCAACACGCGGCGCACCGTGGCAAGCCCGCGGCGCAAACGTTCCATCTCCTCCGCCTCGCTCACCACAGGCGCACCGGGACGTGTGGAGAATGCTCCCACATCAACAATCGAGCCTCCTTCTTCCACTATGCGGCATGCTCTTTCGGCTATCTCACGCTCAGTCTGTTTGCGGCTGCCGGCATAGAACGAGTCGGGCGTAACGTTGAGTATGCCCATCACCTGAGGCCGGCCGAGGTCTATCAAAGTGCCATGTACGTTTATTGTATAATTGACAGGTTGTGTCATTGCAGTATATTATGTATCGGAATATTTTGGCAAATTTACATATAATTATCGTAAATAAGCCGTATTTAAAACTTTTTGTCACAAACAAATCTTAACTGACAAAATGAGCGATAACTCATTTTTAAAGACTTCGCTCTCAATAAAAACTGAAAGACTTGATATGTAAAACGGGGCCAAACGCAAATTAACTTATGTTAAAGCAAGGATGTTTACAACTCTTTATCGAGATTTTATTGATACTTTTGCATGTCCTTACCGGACTACACTTATGACATACTCTATAAAACAACCAATAAATAAAAGAACATGGAAAAACTTATAGTAAACTCATACGAGGAATTTGCATCACACCTCGGTGAAGTGCTCGGCACGTCCGACTGGGTGGAAGTGAATCAGGAACGTATCAACCTCTTTGCCGATGCCACATTAGACCATCAGTGGATACATGTAGACACGGAGCGTGCCAAGGTGGAGAGCCCGTACAAGAGCACCATCGCCCACGGCTATCTCACACTGTCGCTGCTGCCGCATATGTGGAACCAGATTATCGAAGTGAACAACCTGAAGATGATGGTGAACTACGGAATGGACAAGATGAAGTTCGGACAGGCCGTAGTGACCGGCTCGAGCGTACGGCTGGTCACAACACTTCAGTCGATAGCCGACCTGCGCGGCGTGTGCAAGGCTGAGATTAAGTTCAAGATTGAGATAAAGGACGCACGCAAGCCGGCACTTGAAGGTGTGGCCACATTCCTTTATTATTTCGAATAGCACGGTGCCGCCGTAATTGACGACACTACATGAAAGCCTGTGCCGGAACACTTGCAGGGCCGTGTCTTTTATTCAGCTGCATGGTTGTTTCACCGCGGCGGGATAAAGGACATGCCCCTGCAAGTTCTGATTTCTGCTTTTCAGTTCACTACAAGCCAATACGCACAACTATCTTTCAATCAATTCTACCCCTGTGAAATTCAGCGGCAATGTTATTTTCAGCGGACCGCCGTTCCTTGCCGCCTTCCACTTAGGCATACTCTTGATAAGCCGATATCCCTCTTTTGCAAACAGTCGCACACATTCCTTGCGCATCTCGCCCTGCTGCTCTGCGGTATACTTGTCGAGCATGGCCGTATTGATATATTCCAATTTGCAGTCGGTGGCCGTAATATCCGTTATGCTTCCATCCGGATTTACCGTATAGTGCATCACCACATGGCCGGCAGCCTGTAGTTTGGTGGCCATATCCGGGTATTGCATGTTTCGTTTTAAATATTTCTGCAGCGCATCACATCCTCCCGGAAACCTGTCAAAGTCGGCAATGCCGGATATCCCCGCGACTTTCGGAATGTCTCCGCTCACCGCCCTCTTCCCCCGTGCGGCGGCCTCAGGGGCAATGTCTCCGAGAGCCTTGCGCAACTTGTCGGGCATCACCGTGCCGAGCACAACGCGGCCGTCGGGACCGATGAGATAAATCGACGGAATCCACTTTATGTTGTAGTCCTTTGATATCTTGGTCTCCTTCCACGGCTTCTGCTCGCGATGCTGCATCCATGTCATCGAACTGTCGGCGATACACTTGCGCCACGCCTCCTCGCTCTTGTCAAACGACACACCCACAAAAACGATACTGTCGGAAGCGAAACGACGGTTCATCCACCTTATCTTTCTGATGTCCTTACGGCAGTCCGGACACCACGACGCCCAGAAATCAACCACCACATACTTACCACGCAGCGAACTGAGCGACGTACCGTCGTAAGAGGAACCTGAGTTTGAAATGGTAAAGTCCGGAGCCTCAACTCCGGGTTTCAACAATTCGGAGGCATACTTTGCATCGGCATCGTCCTGAGCCGCTACACCGGCAACAACGCCTATCAACATTATTACAAGAAGAATGATTCTGTTCATAGCTTTTATAAATATATCTATCTTTTATTCATATGCGGAGACAAAAATACGAAAAAAATCCCGAACAACAATTGCAAATGGATAAAATAAGTTTATGTTTCTGAAAAACACAGAGGAATGGCGAACTCTTGCCTGTGTTAAAACTAAAAATCTTTGCATATTTAAATCTTCAACTAAAAATATAAAAGACACAAACGTCTATGTTAAGTGATGTAACGGCAACTGGGCAAACACCATTATATAATATAAGTCATATTGATAAGTAATATAAGTTATATTGATAAGTAATATAAGTTATATTGATAAGTAATATAAGTTATATTGATAAGTAATATAAGTTATATTACTTTATAATTTGCCTGTAAAGATTATCAAAATAAGTTAGTCAACAAAATTAAACTACATTATCGTCCGGATATAGGATGAACGCACTCTGGATGGATGCGCCCCAACGGGGCAACGAGCACATAGCCCGGGGCAGAGCGTAGCGGCACCCCGGGAATCAAACATCGACAATCCCCGCGCCCTGAAAGGGCAAAAGCATAAAAACATATGGAATGTAAAAAAATGTAAGTATTTGATAATTAACGCTTTTGCCCTTTCAGGGCGAATGTATGAATCGTATTATTCCCGGGGTGCCGCTACGCTCTGCCCCGGGCTATGTGCTCGTTGCCCCGTTGGGGCGCATCCATCCAAAGCACGTTCTTTCAAGGCGCCCCATCCTATGTCCGGAAGATTATGTAGTTTAATTCTGTTGATTGACTTACTTATTTATCATTATATTACACCGTTCGGGAATTTTAATGTATTTTTGCAGCCGAATAATACATATTACGGTAATAAAGCTGATTCTAATAATAAAGCTGATGATTATGGAAATATCGGAACTTTATAGCATTTTCAAAAAACATCCTGTGGTCACTACCGACAGCCGCGACTGCCCGCAAGGTTCTATATTCGTGGCCTTGAAAGGCGAATCGTTCGACGGTAACCGGTTTGCAGCGGCGGCACTTGAAAAAGGTTGTTCATGGGCCGTGGTCGACGAGGCCGAATATGCCTCGGACGAACGGTGCATACTTGTAGACGACTGCCTTCAGACGCTGCAACAGCTCGCACGCCATCACCGCCGGCAATTCTGCAACCCCGTGATAGGAATAACGGGCACCAACGGCAAGACAACGACAAAGGAACTGACCGCGGCCGTACTGGCCGAGAAATACCATGTGCTTTGCACAGCGGGAAACTTCAACAACGACATCGGCGTGCCAAAGACACTGCTCCGCATCACACCGGAACATGACATTGCCGTGGTAGAGATGGGTGCAAGCCATCCTGGCGACATAAAGACGTTGGTAGAGATTGTCGAACCCGACTGCGGACTGATAACCAACGTAGGACGTGCCCATCTGCTTGGCTTCGGCTCGTTTGAGGGCGTGATTCGCACAAAGGGTGAACTTTACGATTTTCTTCGCACAAAGCCCGACAGCATTACCTTTGTCAACGCCGACAACGATATTCTGGAAAACATGGCTACAGGTCTGCCCCATGTAGTGGGATACGGCAAGAGTCCCCGTCAGGAAACACACGGCGCCACGACGCTTGACGACACCTATGTAAGGGGTGAAGTGACGGGCTGCGCTCCGTTTCTGAGATTCAGATGGCGCGAAGAGCACGCTGACGGACATACCGCCGGAGAATGGCACGAGGTGCAGACACACTTGATAGGTGCCTACAACACCGACAACATGCTGGCCGCAATCACCGTAGGACGCCACTTCGGTGTAGACGCCGACAGGATATGCCATGCACTGGAGAACTATATGCCAAGCAACAACCGTTCGCAAATGACCGTGACGGCACACAACCGTCTGATTGTAGATGCCTACAATGCCAACCCGACGAGTATGGCTGCGGCCATCGACAACTTCCGGATGATGGAGACAAGCCCCAAGATGGCCATACTCGGCGACATGGGCGAACTCGGCGACGTGAGCGCAGACGAGCATAGCAAGATAGTGGCTTTGCTCGACGACTGCGGCTTTGACGAGGTGTGGCTCGTAGGAGAGGAGTTCGGCAGGACGGAATGCAGATTCCGCAAATTCAGAAATGTGGACGAGGTGAAAGAAGAAATCAACCGCAAGCACATTGAAGGAAGATACATACTGATAAAAGGCAGTCACAGCACAAGATTGTACGAGCTGCCGGAAAAGCTGTGAGTTTTTTTTCTCTCTTGGGGCTGTGTCAGAATATAGATATCGCAAAAGGTAGGGACATATTCTTGTATTTGTCCGTTAGTAACATGTTGATATTCAGCATATACTTAGCGGACAAATACAAGAATATATCCCTACAAGCAAAATGGACCGGATTTTGACACAGCCCCAAGAGAGGCTCCTTAAAAGGCCACCTTTTTACCGCCTTTTATATATATGCCCGCAGGCAACGTCGTTCCCGTAACACGTATGCCTTGCAGAGTGTATATGGCATCGTCACCGGCATCAGAAGAAACCTCAACGGGGACAATGGCGTCGGGGATTACAGGTGGGTCGTAGGTAATCACCGGGCATACGGCCATCGACACGGCATCATCTGTGTTTTCAAACCATTGGCTCGTACCGAGCGAATTGCCATAATCATCCTGATCCTCCACAAGCTGCCATGTGGTGGTCTTTCCTCCCTCAGCGCGGCGTACGCAGGCAATGGCAATATCGTCCGAGTCGTAAGGTTCAGTATCCTGAGATACATTGGGGAAGCCTTCTATCACCACGAAGAAGTCACTGTCTATCTCCACCGGTGACGACAGGTGAAAACGCGTGGGCACAAACGACGAGTTGTCGATGGCGATGCCACTGGCCGTTATTGTAGCAGAGCCGAGCACTTATCCCGGAGCGCCCGAAGCGTCTGGACGGCAGATGCTTAACGTGATGGGGGCGTCGGGCGACACTGTGTGGCCGGAGTAGAAATAAATGTCGACACTGTCTATCGTGGCCGGAGCCAAAGGCTTGTCATAATGCTCGGCAAAGGCCAAAAGCCCGAGCCAATTCGAGCCGGCGTAATTGCCGTACCATCCGAGTTTGATCTGTGCAAGCGACGAGTTTTCCTCAGGGGTGATGTTCCACACATACTGCGCTCCACCGGCCTGCACGGCATACAGCATGGCATCGGTGTCGGTGCCGGCATCGTTCGAGGCTGTGAGCGAGAGGCTGTAGACGCCTTTCTTTGTGTATGTGACAACGGGATTCTGCTCTGTGCTCGTTTCCGGCGAGCCTCCAACAAACTGCCATTTCAGTGATGTAGGCATACCTGTGGACAGATTGCGGAACTGCAGCGGAACATCAGTCGGAACGAAAGTGGCAACGAAAGGTGACAGATAGCCCTCCTCGGGCAGGCCGATCTGAGCTACCGGCTGCTGCATGCTGACAATGACATACCCCTCACGTACGGTTTCCGACTGAGCGGTGCCGTCGCTCACAGTGAGCTTGACAGAATAAGTTCCGGCCCGATCGTAACGCACCACCGGGTCAGGCTTGGACGATGTGGCCGGCACTCCGCCTTCAAACTCCCATCGCCACGACTTCACGTCACCCTCGGAACGATCATAGAACTGAACGGTCTCGCCCTGGTATACATTCACGCGGGCATCATCGCTGTCGTCCACCTGCATCACACGAAATCCGTCGATGAGCTGCTGGTCTCCGTCACTGCCTTGATAGCGGAATGAAAACGTGACCCTGCGGCCTTCCAGACGCTTCAGGTCAAAGGAGAACTTTTTCCAAGCTGTCTCGTCATATCCTTCGGCCTGAGCCCAACGGAACTGATTGAGAAACTGAATGGTATCACCTGTAGCCACGTCAGTGGCATAAAACGTATATCCGGCAAAGACAAGCCATACGGGACTGAAATAATTGTAATATTCCACCACGCTGCCGGGAAGTATGTCTATTTCAGGCGATGTGGCGGTCTCATCCTGACGATTCTTGCTGTAATTGATGGTCAGCGAGTTCTTGTTGTCCGGATCAATGCCGTCAAAAGTAATGTTATAGCCCATTCCTGGCGCCAGTTCCCATGTGCCTTCGCGATTGGTGGTATTGACTGTCCACGACGAGAATTCCTCCTCGCTGTCAAAGTTCTGGACGTAATAGGGGATGTAGGACTGTGCCGACGTGAACGCCGCACGCAGATCGTCTGCCCGTACTCCGGTCACGAACACGGCGAAGATTGATAGTAATAGTAGAATTTTTTTCATAATCTTGTTTTATTATCGAAAAATTATAATTGAGAGTTGAGAGTTGAGAGTTGAGAATTATGATTAGCCCATATCATCATCATTTTAACATCTCTCTCCCAATGAGAGTACAAAATTACATGAAAATCTTGAGATTCCCACACCGGCAGTATAGAAATGCTTTTCCTTTAGAGGAAAGGTAATCATAATTCTCAACTCTCAACTCTCAATTCTCAATTATAAAAAAGAGATTCAGTACCTGAACGAACTGCCTCCAAGAAACTCGCGCAGAAGCGATGTTGAAGGAACCTGTTCGTATGGTATGGGCTTGATATAATGCAGGAACTTCAACAGTCGGTAGGCCTCACTATGCTCCTCACAATTTTCGGGCACAAGCTCAAGCAATGGCTCGGCCTGAGTCTTGATGACAGCCAGTTCGAAAAGCATGGCCGTGTTGAACATCACGTCTGCCTGCTCCTGAAACGGGAATATCCAACGGTTCTCCCCCTTGCGCACCGACGGCCACCGGCGTATTGTCTCACGGGCACTGACACCACGGTACTTGTAGTCGCGGATGATGCGCCGAAGCAGTCGGTTGTCGGTGGTGGGCACATAGTTGTGCGAGTCTATAAGTATGGTGGTAAGTGCAGAGGCGTATACCCGGTATTTCTGATTCTCCGGGATGTGAGCCGTCAGTTCGGGGTTGAGCGCATGTATTCCTTCAACGACAAGCACTTCGTTGCCCCTCAGCTTCAACCGACGGCCGCTGCTTACGCTCTTGCCCGTGGGGAAGTCGTAACGCGGCAACTCCACCTCCTCGCCGGCAAAAAGGGCGTTCATCTGTTCGTTGAGCAACGGTATATTAAGGGCATAAAGGCTTTCAAAATCGTAATCACCCGAAGCATCGCGGGGAGTCTTGTCACGGTCTATAAAATAATCGTCGAGCGAGATGGGCACAGGGCGTATTCCGTTGGCCAGAAGTTGTACCGAAATTCGCTTGCATGTAGTGGTCTTGCCGCTCGACGACGGACCGGCAATGAGCACCATCTTCACATCAGTGCGCGAAGCAATGTCTTCGGCTATCTTTACTATTTTTTTCTCCTGAAGTGCTTCGGAAAGGTTTATAAGGTCCGTGGTCCATCCTTTGTCTATGGCACTGTTCAGGTCGCCGATGGTGGACAGTCCGAGAATATCCTGCCACTGGTGGTGCTCCTTGAATATCTCGAACATCTTGTCCTGACGTATCAATTCGCCCAGCTGCGAAGGGTCGGATACAGACGGTATGCGCAACAGCAGTCCGTCGTAATATTTCTCAAGCCCGAAAAGATGAAGTTTGGAGGTATTGGTGAGCAAAACGCCATAATAATAGTCGCGATATCCGTCTATATCATAATATATGGTATAGAGCCGGCCGGTGCTTTCAAGAAGTTTCGCCTTTGACTCGCGCCCCATCTCACCAAACATGCGGATGGCCTCCTCTGTGGTACATTCGTGACGGCGCACGGGAATAGCCGCATCTATTATCTCCTGCATCCTGGTGCGTATGGCCGTGGCATCGGCATCGGTCACGGCACGACCTATGCGCAGATCACAATAGTATCCGTTGGATACGGGTATGTCTATCACCACGCTCCCATCGGGGTAAAGGTCGTTGACAGCCTTGCAAAGCACAAAGAAGAGCGTGCGTGTATATGTGCGCATGCCTGATGACGAATGCAAGTTCAGGAACTCGATGTCCTTGCTGTTGTATACACGATAGTGCATTCCCTCAACCTTATTGTTCACCTTTGCGCTTACCGGACCATATTCCATCGCAAGATTTAATTCACGAAATATCTCAGAAAGTGTACTGCCTATGCGTATATTTATCTTTTTTTTATTATTTTTGCAACGAATTTGTATTTCTTTTTCCATTCTTCTCTATGTTTTAAGGGTTGTTTGTTTACTGCGGTAAAGATAATCAAAATATTTGAGAACATGCGGAACTGACATTTTAATAAAATAAAAAATATGTCGTTACTTATTATTTTTAAACTTGTTGGAGCCATCGCGCTGCTCATATACGGAATGAAAGCCATGAGCGAGGCACTTCAAAAAATGGCCGGCTCGCAATTACGCCACGTGCTCGGAGCAATGACTACCAACCGATTCACCGGAATGCTAACGGGAATGTTCGTAACAGCCTCTGTCCAGTCCTCGGCCGCAACGACGGTGATGACGGTTTCGTTCGTCAATGCGGGCCTGCTCACACTGGCACAGGCTATCTCGGTAATAATGGGAGCCAACATCGGAACAACGCTCTCGGCATGGATTATGAGCGCCGGATTCTCTTTCAACATAACAAACTTCGTCTGGCCGGCATTCCTGATAGGTATCATGCTCATATACATGAAAAGATACCGTTACATCGGTGATTTTCTTTTCGGTGCTTCTTTTATGTTCTTCGCCTTAGGCACTCTCAATATCACCGGAAAGGAAATGGATTTGGCACACAATGCGGCTTTGGCCGAGTTTTTCTCACAGTTCGACCCCAACAATTTCGGAACCATACTTGCTTTCCTTGTCATCGGAACCATACTGACATTCTGCGTACAGTCATCAGCAGCCCTGATGGCCATAACGATGGTGCTCTGTACAAGCGGAGTACTGTCCATATATCCGGGCATTGCTCTCGTGATGGGCGAAAACATAGGTACCACCATCACGGCAAATCTCGCAGCAATGACCGGCAATACGCAGGCACGACGCGCTGCCTTGTCACACATGTTCTTCAATGTGTTCGGTGTACTCTGGGTGCTCATAATGTTCTTTCCCTTTGTCAACTTTGTATGCTCGCTGACAGGCGTCGACCCCGAGGCAAACAGTATCAACCCCGTGCGTCTGTCGTTTGTGCTGGCCACATTCCATACCATGTTCAACGTGACCAACACTTTCATCCTTATATGGTTCATACCACAGATAGAACATTTCTGCTGCTGGGCCATCAAGCCGCGAAAGGCCGACGAGGAAGAGGATTTCCGTCTGAACTACATCGGAGGCAATACCATCATGAAGACTCCGGAGTTGTCTGTTCTTGAAGCACAGAAAGAAATACAACTGTTTGCCAAGCGTATACAACGTATGTTCGGGATGGTGCGTGAATTGCTCGGCATCACCGATACAAACGAATTCACAAAACTATATTCCCGCATAGAGAAGTACGAAAGCATCAGCGACAACATGGAAATAGAAATAGCCAAATATCTGAACAACGTGAGCGACGCACACCTGAGTGACGACACCAAAGCCAAAATACGGGCTATGCTACGCGAAATATCCGAGATTGAAAGTATCGGCGACAGTTGTTACAACATTGCACGTACACTTAACAGAAAAACGGCCGGCAAGGAAGACTTTACCGAAAAGCAATACGAACACCTGCACCAGATGCTTGAACTGACGGACGATTCGCTCACGCAGATGAACGTGTTGATGACAGGACGCAAAGACAGTTTCGACGTAAACCGTTCGTTCAACATCGAAAACGAAATAAACAACTACCGCACACAATTGAAAAACCAGAACATCAACGACATAAACAACCACGAGTATGCCTACGAGATGGGTACAATGTACATGGATATTGTGAGCGAGTGTGAAAAACTGGGCGACTATGTTGTCAACGTCGTTGAGGCACGCATGGGAACACGGCAACATTCAGCGTGATTTTTCTTTAGGAATATTTTTAGTGTTCAAGGAGTTAAAGGGAGTAATAGATCCCTTTAACTCCTTGAACACTAAAAAAGCCCTCCTACGACTTTCTATATTCCGACGGCGACATGCCTACATGTTCCTTGAAATATTTTCCAAGAAAAGACTGGTTGGGGAAATTCATGTCAATGGCTATCTCCTTGATACTTTTCGTAAAGTTCCGCAACTGTATACGCAACTCAAACGTCACGTAACGGTCTATCCATTCATTGGGTGTGCGCCGGCTGACACTCTTCACCGTTTCCGACAAATACTTAGGAGTGATGCAGAGTTGCTCGGCATACCACCCGACACGCCGTTCACGCTTGAAATTCTCTTCTACCAAATGCAGGAAACGGGTGAATATGACATCGGCACGCGTATGCCGGCGACTGTTATTCTGCTGCACACGGTATATCACATTGCTCATCTCATAGAACATGGCAAGCATGAGCGTACGGGCCAGTTCACGACGAAAATGATTCTGCATGTCAGCCAGCTTGTCCTTGAGCATGTAGAAATAGCTCTTGAAAGTATCGGCTTCATTCTGTGTAAGACTGACAACAGGATGATTTTTGGAGAAAAGAAACATCACCGAGATATCTCCGACATTACTTATCGTCTCATAGAAGAACTTTACAGACATAATGATACATATTCCATCAATATCAAGACTCGACTTATAGTCAGCCACGACATGCCGCTCTGAAATTATTATCACATCATTCTTCCTCACTGTCTGTTCCTGTGTATCAACGGTATATCGGGCCTCGCCACCGGTACACAGAGTAATGAGGATAAAGTTCATCCGGCGCGCACCGTCAGGTATAGGCACGTCGCACATGTTTGTTATCAGGATATCATTGCCGATAAAGTTTGCCTCGTTCAGATTTTTGGCTCCTTGAATATCCGCATCTTTAATACTTTTCTGATTCATTATGTGTCGTTTTTGCCACATTCGGTGTCATAGCAAACAGCAACTGACCACTGTTCCTCATGAACAATAAAAACCAAATGCAGTATTTCTCCGCTGCAAATTTACGATAAATATTCTATTTTGTACAATAAAACAGCAAAAACGACCACAAAACTTAGTGTTATATTTCAGTTTTCTCACTTCTTATTACTAACTTTGCCATCCAAACAATCATATATTCCATGAACCGATTAACCATTTTTCTGTCCTGTATGTCGATTGCCGGATGCAGTGGTGTATTTGACTACCATCCATACGACGTGCGGTTTGACGGAGAAAAAGACATAAACAGTCACAACATAAGTCGAATAGAAGAAGATTGCCGCGACAAAGAAAGTCTCACAGTGGCATTCATAAGCGACTCGCACGGTTGGTACGGCGATACAGAAGACATGATTGCCGACATAAACAGCCATCCGGATGTGGACTTCGTTGTGCACGGAGGCGACCTGACCGACTGCGGCACAACAAAGGAATATATATGGCAACGTGACCGACTGGCACGTCTGAAAGTACCCTACGTGGCTTTGATAGGCAATCATGATTTTCTCGGCACTGGCAACGAGACCTATTCTGTGATGTACGGGAAGATGGACTTCAGCTTTATCGCAGGACGCATAAAGTTCGTATGCCTAAACACCAACGCCACCGAATACGACTATCTGGCGGCCGTGCCTAATCTTGACTATATGGAAGAACAGCACACTGCCGACTCCGCTTTATTCGACCGTTCCGTGGTCTGCATGCACGCACGGCCTTATTGCGAACAGTTCAACAACAACGTTGCCAAGGCATTCCAGCTTTACATCCGCACGTTTCCGGGCCTGCTCTTCTGTGTCAACGGGCACGACCACTGCTTGCAGATTGAAGAAATCTATGATGATGGCATCATATATTACGGAGTTCCAAGCGCCAACCGCCGCAGCTATCTTCTTTTCAATATCACAAAAGACGGTTATACCTATGAAGTCATTCATTTTTAGCATGCCTATACTTATCATGTCGGTATCTACTGCCATGGCAACAAGCGTGCCTTCAGTAGAATATAATGTTACGGAAACGACAGAATCCGTGTCCGGTGTCACCATGACAACCGATACCATAACGGACAAGAACAACGAAAACAACGAAACTACCGTAAATTCATCAACCGACAACTCCGCGTTGACAAACTATGAACGCCGGGTATACCGATATCGCCGTTTGTGGAACTTTCTGATACCCACACAGACCGTCATACAATATGCCGGCAACATGGGTGTAGTATCAGTAGGTATGGGATGGGACTACGGCAACCACCGTCAATATGAGACTAACCTGCTGTTCGGATACCTGCCGCGATTCAACAGTTCCAGAGCCAAGATGACAATGACATTCAAACAGAACTTCGTTCCGTGGCGACTGCCTGCCGGCAGCAAGTTCAACGTCGAGCCATTGACCTGCGGAATATACTTCAACACTGTTTTCGGACATGAGTTTTGGGGAAGGGAGCCCAAACGTTATCCAGACAAATATTATGAGTTTCTGTCAACTAAGGTTCGCATAAACGTGTTCGCAGGCCAACGCTTCACCGCTATTGTGCCGCACAACCGCCGCAAGTTCATGAAAAGCCTCACCATATTCTACGAAATCAGCACATGCGACATCTATCTGCGGGCTATGCTTCAGGACAACAAAATAAGTCTTTGGGATATTGTCGGGTTGTCGATAGGATTGAAACTGCAAACAATGTAGAAAGCCCCCTATAATCCCCCAAAGGGGGATGCTGGGAATTACTAAAAGACGTGTAAACTCAGCATCCCCCTTTGGGGGATTATAGGGGGCTTTCTTTTTTTCTTAAGCGTCAATATTGGCGTAAGTAGCATTTTTCTCGATAAACTCGCGGCGCGGTTCTACATCGTCACCCATGAGCATCGAGAATATTTCATCGGCCTCGGCCGCATTCTCTATTGTAACTTGTTTGAGCAGACGTGTCTCCGGATTCATTGTTGTCTCCCAAAGCTGTTCCGGATTCATCTCACCAAGACCTTTGTACCGCTGCGTGTGTATACTCTTGCCGTCGTCTACGCCACCTCCCCACTTGTCGATGAAAGCCTGGCGCTGCTGCTCTGTATAACAGTACTCCTTGGCCTGGTTCTTGTATGTACAGAGATAAAGCGGCGGAGTGGCAATGTAAAGATGTCCGTCCTGTATCACCTTAGGCATGAAACGGTAGAATAGTGTCATGATGAGCGTGTCGATGTGCGAGCCATCGACATCGGCGTCAGTCATTATTATGATCTTGTCATAGCGCAGCTTGTCTATGTTGGCTTCCTTGTCGCCTTCGCCCTCAACCCCAAAACGCACTCCGATACTCTGTATGATGTTCATCACCGACTCAGCCTCGAACACACGATGCCACTGCACTTTCTCTACGTTCAATATCTTACCGCGAAGCGGCAGTATTGCCTGTGTATAGCGGTCGCGGCCCTGCTTGGCCGAACCACCGGCCGAGTCTCCCTCGACGAGAAATATCTCGCATGCCTTCGGGTCTTTGTTGGAACAGTCGGCCAACTTGCCGGGCAGTCCGCCACCCGTCATCGGATTCTTTCGCTGTACACTCTCACGGGCCTTGCGTGCCGCGATACGCGCCGTAGCTGCCAATATAACCTTGTCACATATCTGCCGCGCCTCTTTCGGATGCTCCTCCAGATAATACGCCATCGCCTCACCCACAGCCTGCTGCACGGCTCCGGCCACCTCGCTGTTGCCCAGCTTTGTCTTGGTCTGTCCCTCAAACTGCGGCTCGGCTACCTTGATGGATATAACGGCGGTGAGACCCTCACGGAAATCCTCCCCGGCCACCTCTATCTTAGCCTTCTCAATCTGCTTCGATATGGCCGGGTCGGCGTCGGCATACTTCTTCAGCGTGCGGGTGAGCGCCATGCGGAATCCCACCAGATGGGTACCTCCCTCAATGGTGTTGATATTGTTGACATACGAATGAATGTTTTCCGAATAGTCTGTATTGTACATCACGGCCACCTCTATGGGTATGCCTTGCTTCTCGGTCTTCAGATATATCACATCGTCGAAGAGATGCGAGCGATGACGGTCCACATACCGCACAAACTCCTTCAGTCCGTCTTTGGCGTGAAACACCTCCTGACGTGTCTTGCCCTCTTCATCGGGGCGCATGTCGGTAAGCGTAATGGTGATGCCGGCGTTGAGATATGCCAGCTCACGCATACGCTTGGCTATGATGTCGTACTTGTATTCCGTAGTAGTAAAAATCGTATTGTCCGGCCAAAACTGCTGACGCGTGCCTCTAAGAGTGGTCTCACCCACCACCTTCACGGGATAGAGCGGCTTGCCCTGCTCGTACTCCTGCTGGTAAATCTTACCGTCACGGAATACCTGCGACAGCATATGTGTGGAAAGCGCGTTGACGCAACTCACACCTACACCGTGAAGTCCGCCGCTGACCTTATATGAGCCTTTGTCAAACTTTCCGCCGGCATGCAGTACTGTCATTACCACCTCCAATGCCGACTTGTGAAGTTTCTCATGCTCGTCCACAGGTATACCGCGACCGTTATCCTGTACGGTTATCGAATTGTCCTCATTTATAGTCACCTCTATATGGGTGCAATATCCGGCCATGGCCTCGTCTATGGAGTTGTCTACGGTCTCGTTGACAAGATGGTGAAGTCCCTTCTCGCTTATATCGCCGATATACATTGCAGGACGCTTGCGCACGGCCTCAAGTCCCTCGAGCACCTGAATGTTACTCGCGGAATAATTGCTTTCCTTCGTTATGTCTTCTGCCATAATTTGTTTATAGTCTTTATAGATTGCAAAGTTACTAAATATTTATGACTTGACGAAATATTTGGAAGACGAAAAACAACCTAAAAAAGCCCTTGCCGAAACGAAAGAACACAACCGCACAGACATCGCCCACACACTCACTGAGAACATCCGCTGCCACCGTTGCAGCCTCACCAAAATACACTGCACCAGCTACTCCGGAACAGACCGTCGGCAAGTCCATTGACATAAAAAATCAATAATGAAAAAACTATAATCCCCACTATATATTTTACCGGGCCTGTACATGCCCAATACTAAAGCTGTAAAATATCAGTAAAGTGAGAAGAGAAAAGATACAAAAAAGTCCCAATATGCACATACAGAACGAGTTGCATTCCATAACGGTATGCAACTCGTTTTATATCGCGATACAAAATAAGACAAAGGAACAGATTATCCCAACTTGTTAACGTGGGCGGCAAGCTTTGACTTCAAGTTTGAAGCCTTGTTTTTGTGAATAATATTGGTCTTAGCCAGCTTGTCCAGCATCTTCTGAACAATAGGATACAATTTTGCCGCCTCGTCCTTATCCGTGATAGCGCGCAATTTGCGTACAGCATTACGCATTGTCTTTGCATAATATTTATTGTGCAGAGCTCTCTTCTTATTCTGACGGATTCTCTTAATTGCTGATTTGTGATTTGCCATCTTTATTCTTCGTATTTTTAATTTTCGTAGTCCCTAGGAGAGTCGAACTCCTCTTTAGAGAATGAAAATCTCTCGTCCTAACCGATAGACGAAGGGACCTTAGGGTTGTTTTGCGGGTGCAAAGTTACCGCTTTTATTTAATACAACAAAATTTTTTAAAAGAAAAATGCACTAAAGTGATGATTTTCTGTAAGAAAAGCCCTATCTTTGTCTTTATGCTGACAAAAACATGGGCCATTGTGCTACGTACCATCAAATATGGCGAGCGGCGTATGATAACAGAAATGTTCACCCGTAGCTCAGGACGCATATCGTTTGCCGTGTCCGTGAGTCGTTCATCCTACGGCGGATTGCGCCGCCAAATGCTGCAACCGCTCACTCTGCTCGACATTGAATGCGACATCCGACCGCACATACCGTTGCAGAAACTGCGAGACACCCGCCTGGCAGTGCCTTACGTCTCGCTGCCTTCAGACCCTGTCAAGATATCAATATCGCTCTTCATTTCCGAATTTCTATGTCACGCCCTGCGCGGCGAACAGCATAACGAACAGCTCTTCGACTATATTGCCGACAGTCTCTGTTGGTTGGACAACAGTGCATCGGGGCATGCCAACTTCCATATCGTATTCCTTATGCGAATGTCACTGTTTCTCGGATTCTATCCCAATCTCGACTGTTACACACCGGGCTCATGGTTCGACCTGCGCGCCGGCAGCTTCACCGCCACACACCCGTCACACCACGACGTTATAGAGCCCGCCGATGCGGCACGAATAAGTGTTATGATGCGCATGCGATTTGCCACAATGCACCTTTACCGTATGTCGCGCGACGAGCGCAACCGCACACTTGACATAATAATACGGTATTACCGCATCCACATACCCGACTTTCCCGAACTGCGTTCTCTTGATGTGCTGCACGAGCTTTTTGACGGCATTTAACCACGCCCGACAAACACACCTGACGGCACACGTCTACACACAAGCCAACTTCACTTCAAATATACAATGTGTGTCACTTATATATAATAATGTATATACATGATATTACTGCCAGTTGATACGCAAAAACAAAAGAAAACGCTAATTTTTTATTGTTTTTCGATAAATAATTAGTGAAATATTTGGTCATTCAGAATATTTGCCATACCTTTGCAATATCGAAAAACGATAAATGTTTATCATAAAACGAAAAGACTCCTGAAATCACGAGCACGGCTGTCATAAAAAAGACGGCCATGAGAAACCGACAAAAAAAATATTAATCAACAAAAAAACGAAAGACAATGAAAAAGAAGTTCAACATCCTTTGCGTGACAATGTTCGCAGTGATAATCCTGTACATTGCAGGAGGGTTCACTTACTCAGGCGTCATAGCCTATCATATGATTAAACAGGCTGCCGGCATGACCGTGACAGACAAAGAGAAACTGAAAAACGACATCGAAATATTCGACAACACCAAGTATACTCTTTGCACTGTCAGCATGATACCATATAACATATTCGGCAACAAGGAAACTACCATCGAAAACACGCTCACGGGCGAGCAGACACAGATAATGCCGGTGAAGAGCATGATTTTCGTAAAAGGCGCAAACAAAACTTCATGGGCGACTGACACCGCTATGACCGCCACCGGCCTGATTGTACTCGTGGCCGACATATTCTTCCTATGCAGCCTGATAATGTTCATACGCAATGTACGGCGACATGAGATATTCGAGTGGAAAAACGTAAAACTGCTCCGACGCATGGGCACAGCCCTTATAGCAATATTCATACTGTCGGTAATGACAGAATGGATTCTGTGTGCTGTAGCCAGCGGCATATTCGCTCCAAAAGGCTATCTCATAGACTGGTTCACCCCCGTGAGCGAGAATATCCTGTTGCTCGGAACAGGCATTGCCGCAATGATAATGGGAGAAGTGTTTTCCTGCGGACTACAAATGCGCGAAGAACAAGAACTGACCATCTGAGAACAACATTTACATGAACACTATATACAAAGAATCCAAATACATACATATTATGCCTATAATAGTAAATCTCGACGTAATGATGGCCCGGCGCAAAATATCGCTCGGCGATCTGGCCGCAAAGATAGACCTCACACCGGCCAATCTGTCCATCCTGAAAACAGGAAAGGCCAAGGCCGTGCGGTTCTCCACTTTAGAAGCCATATGCAACGCTCTCGACTGCCAGCCGGGCGACATTCTGGAGTACAGGAAAGAGGTGAAACAAGAAGCGTGAACACACCTCTATAAAGAAACTTTCGAAAAAACAAACAGAGAACGGGAAACAGGGAAAACGCCTACAGCCCGAAAATCAAAAAAATACCAACACACATACTCTCTCTATATCTATTACAAATATGTAAAGCATTTCCCTTCACCGTTCTCTTCTCCTGAAAAGAACAACTGTTACGAAAAAGAGCCCGTCTTTATGTTAAGAAAAACAAATTATCCATTGAATAATAACTTCATAAACAAAAAAACATATACTTTTACATGATTTTTCTTAATTTATAACACAAATGAGACTAAAAAAACTATTTCTATCCGCACTGATACTCCTCGGTACAATGTTGACCGCAGTAGCTCAGATGCAAATGCCGACATTACCCGTCGACAAGGATGTACGTATCGGAAAGCTGTCCAACGGACTGACCTACTACATCCGCTATAACAACTGGCCGGAAAACCGCGCGGAGTTCTACATCGCACAGCGCGTGGGCTCGCTTCAGGAAGACGAACCGCAACGCGGACTAGCCCACTTCCTCGAACACATGTGCTTCAACGGAACCAAACACTTCAAAGGCAACGACCTGATACGCTACTGCGAATCAATCGGTGTGCAGTTCGGTCGCGACCTCAACGCCTATACCAGCATAGACCAGACTGTATACAACATCTCCAATGTGCCCACCACACGGCAGTCGGCACTCGACTCCTGCCTGCTCATCCTCTACGACTGGGCAGACGGCCTGATGCTTGACCCTGCCGAAATCGACAAGGAGCGCGGTGTGATACACGAAGAGTGGCGTATGCGCAGCAGTGCCTCACAGCGCATGTTCGAGCGCGCCCTGCCCACACTCTATCCCGGAAGCAAATACGGCCTGCGCATGCCCATCGGACTGATGAGCGTCATCGACAACTTCAAGCCGCAGACACTGCGCGACTACTACGAGAAATGGTACCGTCCGGACAATCAGGCCATCATCGTTGTAGGCGACATCGACGTGGACCATGTCGAGGCCGAAATCAAGCGTCTGTTCAGCGGAATCGTATTGCAGGCCGATGCCGCGCCTGTGGTCAAGGAACCCGTGCCCGACAACGCCGAGCCCATTGTGGTCATAGAGAAGGACAAGGAGCAACGTACCAATACGATAGACCTCATATTCAAGCACGAGGCAATGCCCGACTCTATAAAGAATACCATACCGTATCTTGTTTCGGAATATGTCAAGAACACGGCCATCCGCATGCTCAACGCACGTCTTGAAGAATGCGCACAAAAGCCCGAAAGCCCGTTTGTAAGTTCTTCGGCATACGACGGAGACTATATCTTCGCCAGCACCGTCCAGGCATTCGACATCGACGCGCTGCCCAAGGAAGGCCAGACCGAAGCCGCTCTTGCCGCCATATACCGCGAGGCTCTGCGTGTTGCAAAGTTCGGATTCACACCGACAGAATACAACCGCGCCAAAGCAAACGCCATGAGTGCCCTCGACAAGTCTTACAGCAACAAGGACAAGCGCTACAGCCGCCAGTTCTGCGACGAATACAAGGAGCATTATCTCGCCAACGAGCCGATACCGTCCATCGACGACTACTATGCAACGATGAAACAGGTGATACCCATGATTCCTGTCGAGGCCGTCAACCAAGTGATGGCCATGCTCATACCGGCCAACGACTCCAACATGGTCATCCTGAGCTTCAACAACGAGAAGGAAGGCAATGTCTATCCTACAAAGGAAAACCTTCTGAAGGCCATCGCCGACGTACGCACGGAGAACCTCCAACCCTATGTGGACAACGTAAAGGACGAACCGCTCATCAGCACCCTGCCCAAGAAAGGCTCGATAAAGAGCGAAAAGGAAAACACGCAGTTCGGATACAAGGAACTCATGCTTTCCAACGGTGTGAAGGTGATACTCAAGAAGACCGACTACAAGCAGGACCAGGTACTCCTGTCGATGGAAGGATACGGAGGCTCGTCGCTATACGACAAGGCCGACTACACCAATCTGAAAGTGTTTGACGACGTCGTCGAAGCCAGCGGACTGGGCAATTTCTCGCACACGGAACTGGAAAAGGCCTTGGCCGGCAAGATAGTCAGCGCATCGATGTCGCTCGGCAGCAGACGGCAGAGAATCAACGGATCGTCCACTCCCAACGACGTGGAAACACTCCTACAGCTTGTATACCTCTACTTCACGAAGATAAACAAAGACGAAGAGTCTTTTGCAAATCTTATGAAGACCTACGAGATAAGCCTCAAGAACAAGGCACTGTCACCGGAAAGCGCTTTCAACGACTCCGTAACGGTAACCATGAACTGCCACAACCCGCGCTTCACTTCTGTGGAAGCAAACGATCTGAAAGACGTCAATTACGACCGGATACTTGAGATAGCCAAACAGCTCACATCAAACGCAGCCGCATATACAGTGACCATCGTCGGCAACTTCGACGAGGCCGCCATCCGCCCACTTCTCGAACAATATATAGCCTCATTGCCTTCACAGAAGAAGATTGTCAAGGGCAAGAACGTTGACACCGATGCCACAGGTGTGGTTGTGAACAGCTTCAAGCGCAAGATGGAGACTCCGAAAGCCATATCGATGATGATATGGACCAACAAGGACATACCATACACTCTCGACAACAAGATAAAGACAGACATCGCCGGACAGGTGCTCAGCATGATTTATCTCAAGAAGATACGTGAAGACGCCAGCGCAGCATACAGTGTAGGAGCACAAGGCAGCATACGACGCATCGACAAAGACACCGACTGCACCATGTTCGCCTACTGCCCGATGAAACCCGAAAAAGGCGAAACTGCACTGTCCATAATGCGCGACGAGATGGAACAGCTCGCCAAGACATGCGATGCCGACATGCTGACCAAGGTCAAGGAATACATGCTCAAGAGCTACGACGACCGCACCAAGACCAACAACTATTGGAACGGCATATTAAGCACATACAACGAGTATGGCATCGACATGCACACGGCATACAAGGCTACCGTGCAGGCACAGACACCGCAGACCATCACTGCATTCATGACCGAGTTCCTCAAAGCCGGCAACCGCATTGAAGTGGTGATGATGCCCGAGGAATAAACACGACAAAGAAATACTTTTCACGGCCTTCCCGCCTGTATCTCCACGCGAGAGAAACGGCAGGAAGGCCGTTTTTTTATTTACCCCAATATCAACTTCTTTTTTTGCAAATCAGACTTTGCAAAGAATAGAAAAATATGTGAAATTTAGATTCTTTAAGATAAAAAGACTTAGAGTTATTGAAAATTGTGTGCGCAAACGTTCCGGCATATTTGCTTTTTTGCTAACTTTGCGGGCGATAAAATAGGTATTAAAAGGCCCGACAGGGACAAAAATACTTCTATCAAGGCAAACGAAAAGATTGGATATTTAAAATTTTCACACAATAAATACATTTAAAAATGGCAAAGTTTGATAAGTCAGTTTTAGAGAAGTATGGTATCACAGGTACAACTGAGGTAGTGTACAATCCCTCGTATGAGACATTGTTCGAAGAGGAGACAAAGGAAAGCCTGACAGGCTTCGAGAAAGGTAAGGAGACAGAACTCGGCGCAGTAAACGTGATGACGGGTATCTACACCGGCCGTTCACCCAAGGACAAGTTCATCGTGATGGACGAAAACTCAAAGGATACCGTATGGTGGACATCAGACGAATACAAAAACGACAACCACCCCGCTTCTCCGGAAGCATGGGCTGCCGTAAAGGAAATAGCAAAGAAAGAGCTGTCAAACAAGCGTTTGTTCGTTGTTGACGGTTTCTGCGGTGCCAACGAGGATACACGCATGGCAGTGCGCTTCATCGTAGAGGTGGCATGGCAGGCACACTTTGTAAAGAACATGTTCATCCGCCCCACAGAAGCCGAACTGGAGAGCTTTGAACCCGACTTTATCGTTTACAACGCATCGAAAGCAAAGGTTGAAAACTATAAGGAACTGGGTCTTAACTCAGAGACAGCCGTTGTGTTCAACGTGACAAGCCGCGAGCAGGTTATCATCAACACATGGTACGGTGGCGAGATGAAGAAAGGTATGTTCTCTATGATGAACTACTATCTGCCGCTCAAGGGCATGGCTTCAATGCACTGCTCTGCCAACACGGACCTCAACGGAGAGAACACAGCCGTATTCTTCGGTCTGTCAGGTACAGGCAAGACCACACTGTCTACCGACCCGAAGCGTCTGCTCATCGGTGACGACGAGCACGGATGGGACGACAACGGTGTGTTCAACTTCGAGGGCGGATGCTACGCTAAGGTTATCAACCTCGACAAGGAGAGCGAGCCCGATATCTATAACGCCATCAAGCGCAACGCTCTGCTCGAGAACGTTACTGTGGCAGAGGACGGCACTATCGATTTCGCCGACAAGAGCACCACAGAGAACACCCGTGTATCTTATCCCATCGAGCACATCAACAACATTGTCCGTCCGAAGAGCGCAGCTCCCGCAGCCAAGAATGTAATCTTCCTGTCGGCCGACGCATTCGGCGTACTGCCTCCCGTATCCATCCTCACACCCGAGCAGACCAAATACTACTTCCTCTCAGGCTTCACAGCCAAGCTGGCAGGTACGGAACGCGGCATCACAGAGCCCACTCCCACATTCTCGGCTTGCTTCGGCCAGGCATTCCTCGAACTGCACCCCACAAAGTACGCTGAGGAACTGGTTAAGAAGATGGAGAAGAGCGGTGCCAAGGCATACCTCGTAAACACCGGCTGGAACGGAACAGGCAAGCGTATCTCTATCCGCGACACACGCGGTATCATCGACGGAATCCTCGGTGGCGCTATCCTCAATGCTCCTACAAAGAACATTCCTATCTTCAACTTCGCTGTTCCCACAGAGCTTGAGGGCGTGGATACAAATATTCTTGACCCGCGCGATACTTATGCTGACGCAGCAGAGTGGCAGAAGAAGGCTGAAGACCTGGCAGCACGCTTCCAGAAGAACTTTGTGAAGTACACTGGCAACGAAGCCGGCAAGGCTCTCGTCGCAGCAGGTCCGCAGCTCTAATCGCAACGAACAGCGTTTTTTCACAAAAACAATACCAACCCCGCCCGGCATATTCATGTCGGGCGGGATTTTTTCAGAAAGACAGCCCCCTATAATCCCCCAAAGGGGGATACTGAGCGCACAGGATAAACCGGAACATCCCACCGGCACTTCCCATTATTCCCATTTCTCTTCCACCTCACCCATCACTCCCATTCCTCAAATCATTCCCATCACTCCTATTATTCCCATCACTCCCCATTTTTCATTTCTCACATTATCACTCCCATTTCCCCACCGTGTATCAGGCTCCTCCCCTTTGGGGAGGCCGGGAGGGGCTTTTAATTATCTTTACAAAACACTTCGTCGGCCGTCACAAAATCGCATTTTCCTGCCAAGAGCCCGAAAAACACGAAATTTCGGCCAAAATAGGAAACACTGATAATCAGAGAGTTACACTTTTAGAACCGCAATAGCACCGTGTAAAAAAAGCAGAGAGGCCCTAATGGGGTTGCCGTGGCGGCCTCCTTGCATTGCAACGAGGCCGCCACGGCAAGCCAACTACGCCGTAATGGCAACCTCGGGAGGCCCTTACGGCTACATTACGATGCCAAAAATACGTGTCAAGAAAGCAGAGAAGCCCTTATTGCTTTTCCAGAACGAGAGGAAAAAAGTGCAAAAAATTAAGAAATAAAACAACATTTGCCTGTTGTCCCCTTATCGTTTACCGAAAAAAGCGTTACTAATAGTAGACAAAGACCAACACAGGAAAGAAACATAATCGTAAACTGCCTTATGGAAAAGACAAACCTGACGAGTTCGAAACAGACATAACAATAAAATATCCGTGCAACAACTTGCAGAAAAGAAAGAAATAGTATAAGAAAAGCCCATAACCGTTGACTTAAATCAAGAAGAAAACTAATAAATATCAAACAATTGTTAATATATTTGTGTACGCACACAAATATATGTATCTTTGCATCGTGTTCGAGACGAATACATTGTTATTCATTAGGTTAGTAGTTAATAGATTTAAGGTAAAGATTATGTTATTAGATTTTCAGACAATGGAAATGCCGGTATGAGACTGTTTTAAGTTTTTATTATTTAGTACATATCAGCAGCCATTAAGAAGAGTGCGGAGTGAGTGAGTCATACCGCATTCTTTTTTTATATCCTGCAAACTTTTTATTCCGCCAACAGGTTTACAATATATTTTCAACGTAAATAGGCGTAGACAAAAAGATTTTTTTCATTAATGTACGAAAAGAATCTTTGCGTCTACGCCTATTTACGTTGGAATTTTCAGCTACAGCATGAACTTCAATCACTTATGGGAGTCTGTCATACTCCTCGTCAGTCACAGGCTCCAGCCATTCGTTGGAGGCCTTCTCACCGGATATCTCGAACGCAAGATGAGCAAACCAACTGTCAGACGCAGCACCGTGCCAATGCTTCACATTGGCCGGAATATGAATGACCGTGCCGGGCAGAATCTCCTGTGCTGGCTTACCGTCTTCCTGATACCATCCTTTTCCGGCCACGCCCACAAGCATCTGGCCACCGCCTTTAACAGCCTTGTGAATATGCCAGTTGTTGCGGCACCGTGGTTCGAAAGTCACGTTGGCAATAGGAATCTGTGAGTCGGATACTCGGGCGATATAACTCTTGCCGATGAAATATTTGGCATATTCCGTATTCGGTTCACCTACAGGGAATATCATCTCCTGCTGAAAACGCTCTTTTTCCGTAACAGCATCATTGTCAGCCCACACCTCCTTCGCCATGCGAAATCCGGCCCAGGCGTTAGGCCAACCGGCATAGAAAGCGGCTTGTGTCAGTAGAGCGGCGATCTCCTTGCGGGTGATGCCGTGCTTTTTGCCCATCTCCAAATGCGAACGAAACGACGAATCGACCAGTCCCTTTCCAAGAAGAATAGAAATGGTCACCATGCTGTGGTCGTGAAGTGAAAGTGTGGAATCGTTCCAAACGGCATCGCCGAAAAGAACATTGTCGTTAAGCTCCGCAAATTTCGGAGCGAACTCGCCGAGAACGCTGTGCCCGGCCGTCTGTGTAATTTTATTCTGAGCCATAAGTGTTATGTTGTCAGATACCGTAAAAACAGCAGTGAATGCTGTGGACAATAATATTTTTTTCATAATCATACCGATTTAATAATTTCTGCATGCAAAATTAGCGGCTTTTCATCAAATCATGTGTAACGATACGCAAGCTTTTTGTATCATTTTTACAGATATTACACAACAAAAAAACAACAGCCCCACACGGTTTGTGCTACACCGTCAGTTGGGCCTTTATAACGTTTCCATCCAATCTATCTGCCAAGATTCTACATGAACGGACAATATTTCTACGAATATTTCGTAACTATTAACATTTTATATTTGTGTGTATTACGAATATTTCGTAACTTTGCAACATTATAATAAATCAAAAGATATGGAGAAACTCACCAAACAAGAAGAAGAAGTGATGAAACGCATCTGGAAACTCAAAAGTTGCTACGTGAAAGACATTATAAAACAGTTGCCAGAACCCAAACCACCATACACCACAGTGGCCTCGGTTGTGAAAAATCTGCAACGCAAAGGTTTCGTTTCATCCGAGCGTACCGGCAACACTTACCGTTACATTACAAAAATAGACCGCGACGAATACAAACGCAACTTTTTAGGCAGCGTGGTCAAAGACTATTTCAAAGATTCGTATAAAGAACTCGTCACATTTTTCACCCGCGAACAAAGGCTATCACCTGAAGATCTGAAAGAAATAATAGACGAAATTGAGAAAAACAAATGATTTATCTGATAAAACTCAACATAGCCATCGCCATTTTCTACATTGCCTACAGGCTGCTCTTCTCAAACGACACATTCTTCAGAAACCGTCGTGCAACGCTGATAGGAGCAATAATACTGTCAGCACTCATTCCGCTGACCAACACCAGCACGCCGGTGGATATGGCACTTAAAGAAAATGCTGTGACCGATATTTACGTCACCAGAGTACTGCCAGTGCTGACGGTGACGGCCGGAACAGATACCGCGACAACATCAGGCAGCGGAACAGACATTGCCCGAATGCTGCTTGCAGCATATCTTTCCATATCAATCATACTCGTGACACGGACAGCATGGTGCGCAACAACCATAGCAAGACTGGCCCGACGCTCCCCATGCACAACTGTCGACGGCATTAAAGTGAGACTGGTAGAAGGCAGCAACACCTCATTCTCGTTTATGAAATGGATTTTCGCTGACGCGGCCACACTCCGAAGCGCCAAAGCCGCAGACGTGATAAGCCACGAACGTACCCATGCGGAACAATGGCATACGGCAGACGTGCTGCTGGGCGAACTGATGTGCGCAGTATGCTGGCCCAACCCCGCTGCATGGTTGATGCGGCGACAGATTAAGATAAATTTGGAATACCTTGCAGACGAGCATGTACTGGCACTTGGAGCCGACACACGCACCTACCAATACCATCTACTGGCATTGTCATGCCCCTCGGAAAAAAATATCGCGATATCAAATAATTTTAATGTCTTACCTCTAAAAATGAGAATCAAAATGATGAACAAGAAAAGAACAGCCCCTCAGAAGCGGGCCAAATATCTGTTGCTACTGCCTTTGGCAGCCATTCTCCTGGCGGCAAACAACGCCGAGACACAAGCACGCAAGATAATCCAGCCGGCAAAAACAGTCATTGTAGCCAACAACAAGACAACCGATGACAACGATAAAACCGTGTATGAAGCGTCAGAAGTATTGCCGGAATTCATAAATAACGAATCAGGGGAAAAAGGTACAGAGGCACTGATGAAATATCTTTGCGACAACGTGAAATATCCGCTTATATCCATGAAATCAGGTGTAGAGGGCAGAGTGATAGTAAAGTTCGTGGTAAACACGGACGGCAACGTCTCGGACGCCACCATTGTGGGATCGGCAAGCAGAAACCTGTCACAAAAAGAACTCGATCGTATAGCAACATACAAACGTGACGGTAATGAAGCCGATGATGAACCGGGAGTGAGAATAGGCGACGCCTGCAATGCTCTTGATGACGAGGCCATACGTGTGGTAAGCAGCACAAAATGGATACCCGGAAAAAATAAAGACAAACCAGTTCGTGTATACTTCACCCTGCCTATAAACTTTAAGCTTCAATGACGGCAGGCACCGGATTCGAAAATCACACGGTGCAGCCATATACCTTCACGCCCTCTCCGACTCCCCCCCCCACCTTTTTGATGGGAGGGGGAGACGGAGAGGGCTTTTTAGAGTACTGACATACCACTAACATACCTTAAAATAAAACGTTTTATAATATATTTAAGTTAATATCTGACTGAAAGTTGCCGCCATTTGCAGAATTGTGATTAAATTTGCAACTAAAAACAAAAAACATATTGAATGAGAAGATATTTCAGCCCTATTTGTCTGCTGCTCTCGACAGTGCTTCTCTTTGCCTCATGTATAGATGATGACAAAACGGAAGTTACGCTATATGACGATATTGCCATCACCGCATTTGGTCTTTCAAGTGCCAAGATATACAAACACACCACTTCATCCACTGGAAACGACTCTGTATACGCAGAGATGGACGGCACGGTGAGCAATTACCCGTTCCACATAGACCATCTGCGCGGCGAGATATACAATACCGACTCTCTGCCGGCAGGCATCGACGCATCAAAATCATTCTGCACATACACCACGAAGAACAGCGGAGTAGTGTTTTTGGAGAGTTTCTTGGGCGACTCAGAATCCATTCTCTCCACATCAGACACCGTGGACTTCAGTGCTCCGAGATATGTCAAGGTGCATGCCATGGACAACAGCAGCATCCGGCGATACAAGATAACAGTTAACGTACACAAGGAAAAAGGCGACGAGTTTCACTGGAACCGCATGCCCGATTTTTCCGGCACAGCTATGCTGAGCGGCATGAAGGCTGTCAGCACCGCAGGACGCATCCTGGTATTCGGCACTGACGGAAACAACACAAGGATATATTCAACCGACAACGGACAGACATGGAATACGGAAAGCACCGTGATGGGTCCCGAGGCATGGCACAACATTGCACAGACACACAATGGACTGTATGTGCTTGACGGCAACATGCTGACAGTATCGACCGATGGCGGAGCCTCGTTCAGCCGTATTGGTGAAAACAACGGCATCAGACGCCTGCTCGGCGGAAGCACCACGGCACTGTATGCGTTGGACGGAGACGGAAAGATAATTCTCTCTGCCGATGGCGGACAGACGTGGGAAGCCGACATCATGACCGACGACATGGCATGGATGCCATCAGAAAACATCGGTTTCTGCTGTACTCCGTTCCGCTTTGCCGATAAGACCGACTATCTGCTGCTTACCGGCACGCGTCCGGCAGCAGAGTACCCCGATGACAGTCATGCCATGGTATGGCGCAAGATATCGGAATATGCTCCGGACAGCAAACCTGGCAAATGGGTATATATGAACATGGACGACTCTGACATATATCCGCTGCCGCGGCTTGAAGACATCACAGTACTCGGCTACGGCAAAAACCTGTTGGCTATGGGCGGCATAAGCATTGGGAATGACTCCGGAGAAGCACTGAAGCATATATATGAAAGTCGCGACGGAGGAATCACTTGGAAACCGTCGGCCGACTACCCGCTACCCGACGGTCTGGACCGCAACATCACCACCTTTGCTGCTACAGTCGATGCAGACAACAACATGTGGATTGTATGCGGAGGCACTGGACAGGTATGGTGCGGACGCCTGAACAGAATGGGATGGGGCAAATAGTCTGCACATATATAATAATGTAAAAGGAACAAGAGAAGATACCACCGGATGAGAAAAGTCCTCACAGCAATATCCATTATGCTGACCACCATAGCCGCACAGGCACAGACCGATCCGGAATACCGTGCTGAAATAGGAGCAGGCGCAGCAATGACAGCATATGTGGGCGACTTCAACGGCAATATAACAAAAAACATGCAGCCCATGGGAGTTCTTTTGGGCCGCTACCGCTTCAACCCACGCATGGGACTGGCCATGAATATAGGCTATGGCAAGTTGAAAGGAACATCGGAGGGATTGGCAACATGGTATCCGGGTATCAGCGAAGATGGTGCCGCCACTGTTGAATTCAACAACTCGCTCATAGACGCCGGTCTGCGCTTTGAATACAATTTCTGGCCATACGGCACAGGGCGTGAATATCGCGGAGCCAAAAGACTCGTGCCTTACATCGCACTCGGACTGGGAGCCACCTACGTCAACGGAGGCGGAAACAGCGTCTTCACAGCCAACGTGCCGATGGGCGCGGGCATAAAGTATAAAATGGGCAACAGACTGAACCTCGGTGTGGAATGGGCCATGCACTTCTCCATGAACGACAAGCTCGACGGAGTGGCCGACCCATACGGCATCAAGAGCAACGGGATGTTCAAAAACACCGACTGCTACAGCGTGTTGCGATTGTCGGTCACATACGACATTATGGCAAAATGCAAAACTTGTAATAACGATAGAGACTAAATATATGGCATATCAACTGGATATGGAACGCATACCGCAGCACATAGCCGTCATAATGGACGGCAACGGACGATGGGCGGCTGAGCGCGGACACGAACGCAGCTACGGCCATCAGGCCGGTGTGGATGCCGTGCGTCGCATCACCTCTGAATGTACGCGGCTGGGCGTGAGATATCTCACACTATATACGTTCTCGACGGAGAACTGGAACCGCCCGACAGACGAGATAGCGGCCTTGATGGGTCTGGTGCTTTCGTCGCTCGAGGACGAAATATTCATGAAGAACAACGTACGATTCCGTGTAGTCGGAGACATGGGCCGTCTGCCCGAGAACGTCAGACGGAAACTGCGCGAAACCGAGGAACACACTGCCGGCAACACCGCCATGACAATGGTCGTGGCACTGAGCTACTCGTCAAGATGGGAAATCACCGAAGCGGTAAAAGCAATCGCCACGGAAGTGAAAGACGGCAGAATCGGCATTGGAGACATCACCGAACAGACCGTAGACAGACATCTGCAGACTGAATTCATGCCCGACCCCGACCTGCTGATACGCACGGGCGGTGAATTGCGCATATCCAACTATCTGCTATGGCAGATTGCATACGCTGAAATGTACTTCTGCGACACGTTTTGGCCCGACTTTGACGAGCAGGAACTCCACAAAGCCATAGCCAGCTATCAAGGACGCCAACGACGCTTCGGAAAGACCGGGGCACAGATAGAGGCGGAGGAAAGCTCGCTAAGATAACTTTTACTTGAATATAACATAAAGATGAAATATATTAAAAAGGTATTCATGTTGCTTGCGACGGCATCGGTCTTCGCAATCCATATGAGAGCTCAGGAGACAATCGTCAATCCTGACATATCTTATGCCGGCACCCCGCGCACATGCGAGATTGGCGGCATCGCGGTCAAAGGTGTTGAGGGTTATGAGGATTATGTACTTACGAGCCTTTCGGGACTGACGACAGGTCAGGTAATCAGCGTGCCGGGAAGCGAAATAACTGAAGCCGTAAGAAGATACTGGAAACACGGACTTTTCTCGAAAGTGTCGATAACGGCCGATTCAATTGTAGGCTCGAAGATTTACCTGTGCATCAACCTTGCTTTGAGACCCAGAGTGAGCACGATAAACTATAACGGCCTGAAAAAGTCGGAACGTGATGACATGGAGGCCAAACTCGGAATAATGAAAGGCAGCCAGATTACACCCAACATGATAGACCGTGCAAAAATCCTGGCAAAGAAATATTTCGACGACAAGGGATACAAAAACGCGGAAATAGAAATCTTGCAGCGCGACGACGTGACCGGCACAAATCAGGTGATTCTCGATGTCAACATCGACAAGAAAGCCAAGATGAAAGTGCGAGACATCATCATTGAAGGCAACAAATATCTCAGTTCGTCAAACATAAAGGGAGGTCTGCTGAAAAAAGGTGTGTTCGCCAAGACACACGAGGCTGGAAAACTCTCCTCGTTCCTAAAATCAAAGAAATTTACGGACGAACGTTACAAGACAGACAAACAGAACCTGATAGACAAATACAATGAGTTGGGTTACCGTGACATGTATATCGTGGAAGACAGCGTGTGGACTGTAGACGATAAGCACGTAAACGTATACATCAAAGTGGATGAAGGTGAGAAATACTACATACGTAACATAAAATGGGTGGGCAACACCGTCGCCACTACCGACTACCTTAACCGTCTGCTCAACATGAAAGGCGGCGACGTGTACAACCAGAAGAAACTGAACAAGCGCCTTTCGGAAGACGACGATGCTGTGGGAAACTACTATTGGAACAACGGTTACCTTTTCTATCGTCTTGAACCGACAGAAGTGAACATAGTGGGCGACTCCATCGATCTTGAAATGCGCATAGAAGAAGGGCCGCAAGCACACATCAGCAATGTGCGGATATATGGCAACGACAAATTGTACGAAGAGGTGGTACGCCGCGAGCTCCGCACAAAACCGGGCGACCTGTTTTCAAAAGACGCACTGATGCGATCGGCGCGCGAGATAGCATCCATGGGATTCTTCGACCCGGAAAAGGTGAACCCCGATGTAAAACCGAACATGGAAAACGGAACAGTGGACATCAACTGGGAACTTGAACAGAAATCGAACGACCAAGTGGAGTTCTCACTCGGATGGGGACAAACCGGTGTCATCGGACGAGTGTCGCTTAAACTGAACAACTTCTCCATGCGAAATCTGTTCGGACGAAACAAGATGCACCGTGGAATAATGCCCATCGGAGACGGCGAACAGCTGGCACTGAGCGCACAGACCAACGCACAGTACTATCAGTCGTACAGTCTGAGCTACTCGGCACCATGGTTTGGCGGAAAGCGACCCAATGCTTTCAACGTGGGAATATTCTATTCAAAGCAGACCGACGTGAACAGCAACTACTACAACAACAGCTGGATGAACAACTATTATAACTACTACGGAGGATACGGCAGTTATAACGGTTATTACAACAACTACGAGAGCTATCTCGACGACGACAAATACGTGCAGATGCTCGGCTTCTCACTGGGATGGGGCAAGCGCCTGCGCTGGCCCGACGACTACTTCCAGTTGTCCACCTCGCTGTCGTATACACGCTACATGCTTCGCGACTGGCGCTACTTCCTTATATCCAACGGCAACTGCAACAACATCAACCTGAGCATCAACGTCTCACGTGTAAGTACGGACAACCAGCTTTTCCCGCGCAGCGGATCGGAGTTCCTCGCCTCTGTCACACTCACACCGCCATGGTCACTCTTCAGCGACAAAGACTACAAGAATCTGGCAACAGATCACACGTCGGCAAGATTCGAAGCCGAACAGCAGGAGAAATACCGCTGGATAGAGTATCACAAATGGAAATTGAAGATGCGCACGTTCACTCCGCTCACACGCGGTGCCAAATGTTTCGTGCTCATGACACGCGTCGAACTGGGTCTGCTCGGTTCATACAACAAATACAAGAAGTCTCCGTTCGAGACATTCTACGTAGGCGGTGACGGCATGAGCGGATATTCCACCGGATATGCCCAGGAAACCATCGGACTTCGCGGATACGACAACGGCTCGCTCACCCCATATTCAGCTCCGGGCTATGCCTACGACCGCTTCACTGTAGAACTGCGCTATCCGTTCATGCTCGGCAATACGACCATCTACGGTCTGACATTCCTCGAAGGCGGTAACGCATGGAGTGAGACCAAGAAATTCAGTCCGTTCGACATGAAACGCTCTGCCGGAGCCGGTGTACGAATATTCCTCCCGATGGTGGGACTGATGGGTATCGACTGGGCTTACGGTTTCGACAAAGTGCAATATACCGGAGCCAAAGGCGGCAGCCAGTTCCACTTCATCCTCGGACAGGAATTCTAAACGGAAATAAACATAAAGGAGGAAACAACTATGACGACAACAAGAAAAGATGCAATTAGAAAACTGTTGGCAATATGTCTTTTCGCAATATGCTCATTGGGCATATCGGCACAGAAATTCGCTTTGGTGGACATGGAGTACATACTGAAGAATATCCCGGCATACGAACGTGCCAACGAACAGCTGAACCAGGTATCAAAGAAATGGCAGGCCGAAGTTGAGGCCATCTCTACCGAAGCACAGACCATGTACAAGAACTACCAGAACGAGGTCGTATTCCTGTCGCAGGAACAGAAGAAGGCCAAACAGGACGCTATCATGGAGAAAGAGAAACAGGCCGCCGAGCTGAAAAAGAAATACTTCGGACCGGAAGGCGAACTGTTCAAAAAACGCACCAGCCTCATGACTCCCATACAGGAAGAGATATACAACGCGGTGAAAGACATATCCGATCTGCGGGGCTATCAACTTATACTCGACCGTGCAAGCGACAGTGGCATCATCTTCGGCAGTCCCAAGATAGACATAAGCAATGAAGTGCTGCAAAAATTGGGATATGCCAATTGATAAAAAACATACCCCGAAAAAGCCAGGGGCTATAGAAAGAATAAATTAATAATAACATAAAAAAGAAAGACAATGAAGAAATTACTTTTAATGTTTTTGATGTGCGCTCCGATAGCAGCTTTCGCACAAAAATTCGGCCATGTCAACGCACAGGAAATTATCCAGGTAATGCCTGACTACACAAAGGCAAAAAATGAAATCGACGCTCTGCAGAAGCTGTATGAAGACGATTTGAAGAGCATGCAGGACGAACTGACCAAGAAGTCGCAGGCATACGAAAAGGAGCAGGCCACACTGCCCGACAACATCAAACAGCGCCGCGAACAGGAACTCCAGGAGATGTATCAGAAGATACAGCAGAGCTACCAAGACAACCAGCAGGCCCTCGCCAAGGCTTCTCAAGAGAAGATGCAGGCCATAACGACAAAGGTTATCGACGCCATCAAACAGGTAGGGCAGGCCGGCGGATATGTATATATCATGGACGTTGCAGGTGGTGTTCCATACATCAGCACAACGCTCAGCACCGACGTCACAGCAGACGTGAAAGCCAAGCTCGGTCTGAAATAATACGTAAAGAACTTAAGTATGTCAAAAATCAGTGTGCGCCGATAAGGCGACACTGGCTTTTGACTGTTTTTTTATCCGCCAATTCTGGAACGCCGTTCTTCCTTATCAACAATCACCATTATAATCAAGGGCATTATGAGAAAATTCTTATTGACACTTGTTACATTAATCTCGCTGGCCGCCGGCGCGCAATCCACCATATCCACCACTTCCTTACAAACAGAACAACAGCCGGCAGTGCCGCAACAGGTTGCACAAGCCTTGATATTCGGATATCTGAGCTATGACTCTGTGCTACAATCGATGCCCGACTATGCAACGGCCATGCAGCAAATCAAGATACTGAAAAACAAGTACGACGAAGAGGCAGAACGCGTTGAGAAGGATTTCAACAAAAAGTACGAGGAATTTCTCGAAGGACAGCGCGATTTCCCTCCAACCATCTTACAAAAGCGACAAAGCGAATTGCAGGAACTGCTCGACAAGAATATCGCCTTTAAGGAAGAAAGCAGCCGCCTGCTTGAATCGGCCGAGAAAACCATTATGGCTCCGGTGCACCGCAAACTGTCCGATGCGCTTCAGGCCATTGGCAGGGAACGCGGTTATATCTTCATAATCAACACCGATAACAACACTTGTCCGTTTGTAAACCAGACACGTGGCGAAGATATCACGCATATAGTAAGAGAAAGGCTTAAATAAGCAAACAAAATACACACAACGATGAGCAATCTTTCAAGCATTCCCGGACCTATAGGCATCTTCGATTCTGGCTATGGCGGACTGACGATACTACACGGCATACGAAACCTGCTGCCGCAATATGACTATCTGTACCTCGGTGACAATGCACGCGCCCCATATGGCACACGCTCGTTCGATGTAGTGTACGAATTCACACGCCAGGCCGTGATGAAACTATTCGACATGGGATGCCATATTGTGATACTCGGCTGCAACACCGCATCGGCCAAGGCCTTGCGTACCATCCAGCAGAACGATCTGCCACAAATAGACCCGCAACGCCGCGTACTCGGAATAATACGCCCAACGGCCGAAGTCATCGGTTCTCTCACCGCCACACGCCACGTAGGCATCCTCGCCACCGAGGGTACGATAAGAAGCGAAAGCTACACGCTGGAAATCCGCAAATTGTATCCCGACATCACCGTATCCGGCGTCGCCTGTCCTTTTTGGGTACCATTGGTGGAATATAACGAGTGTGACAGTCCAGGCGCCGACTACTTCGTAAAAAAGCGTATCGATCAGTTGATGAGCCTCGACCCCGACATCGACGCCATCATCCTCGGATGCACACACTATCCCCTGCTTCTTCCGAAGATACTGAAGTACACTCCCGACGGTGTACGCATAGTCCCTCAGGGCGACTATGTGGCCGACAGTCTGAAATCGTATATCGAACGACATCCGGAAATAGAAAAAAAATGCACACGGGGAGGTCTTGTCCACTATCTTACAACCGAGAATGCCGACAAGTTCCGCGAATCGGCACAGATATTCCTCCACGAACCTGTGGAAGTGGAAAGCATAACACTATAATAGGAAAATGGGGAACTGTCATCACCTTTGCTTCACCCATTTAATGTGACAAGCAACAAAGGTAATGACAGTTCTCCATTTTCAATTCTCATTTACGGGTCATTTCTTTTTAACCGGCTCGCAGGTCAGTCCGACACCGAGTTTCTTGAATATCTTGCGGTCTACCTCCGACAGCATCACGGTAGAATGAACCTGACACCCTCTGAACTGCGGCAACACGCTGAGAGCCTTACGGCAATTGTCGTCGGCCTGCGACAATACTGACAGCGCCACAAGCACCTCGTCTGTATGCAGACGAGGATTGTTGCCTCCAAGATACTCCACCTTTGTCTTCTGTATCGGCTCTATCATTGCCTGCGGTATCAGTTTGACACTGTGGTCGATTCCGGCCAAATGCTTAGCAGCATTCAATATCAGGGCTGCACTCGGACCGAGCAGCGGTGATGTCTCCGAAGTAATAACCGTGCCGTCTGACAGTTCAATGGCCGCACACGGCTTACCGCAACGGTCGCGCCGTTCCTTTGCAGCAACGGTCACCCTCCGGTAATCGGTCGAAATCTTCGCCTGATTGAAAAGCAACTGTATCTTCTGCACCTCTGCCTCATTGTTTGCTCCGTTGGCAAACTTGTTCGTGGCATCATAGTAACGGCGTATTATTTCGTTGGCAGAAGCATCGCAGCAAATGCCGTCATCGCTTATACAGAATCCCACCATGTTCACTCCCATATCTGTCGGAGACTTATACGGATTGTTGCCGTATATGCCCTCGAACAGAGCGTTGAGCACGGGAAATATCTCAATGTCGCGGTTATAGTTTATTGCAATCTTATTGTAAGCCTCGAGATGGAACGGATCGATCATATTCACATCGTTCAGATCGGCTGTGGCTGCCTCGTAGGCAATATTGACGGGATGTTTCAGCGGAAGATTCCATACGGGAAACGTCTCAAACTTTGCATAGCCGGCCTCTATGCCGCGCCTGTGCTCATTATACAGCTGCGACAGACATACCGCCATCTTTCCTGACCCCGGTCCGGGAGCGGTGACAATGACAAGCGGACGTTCAGTCTCTACATAATCATTCTTGCCAAAACCGTCTTCACTGGCAATCAGCGATACATTGTGCGGATAGCCGTCGATGAGATAATGCACATACGACCTTATACCCAGACGCTCCAGACGCTTGCGGAAATCATCCGCAGAATGCTGGCCGTTGTAATGCGTTATGACAACGCTGCCGACGGTAAAGCCCCGCCCGATAAACTCGTCGCGCAACCGGAGCACATCTTCATCGTAAGTGATGCCGAGGTCGGCACGCACCTTGTTCTTCACTATGTCTTCGGCACTGATGACAATAACAATTTCTATCTGATCGCTTATCTTGCTGAACATACTCAACTTGGAGTCCGGCTGAAACCCCGGCAACACACGGCTCGCATGATAATCATCGAAGAGTTTTCCGCCAAGTTCAAGATACAGCTTGCCCTTGAACTTAGCAATACGTTCCTTGATATGCTCCGACTGAATACAGATGTATTTGTCGTTGTCAAAACCTGTCTTCATCTGTTCTTTTTATTTTATAACTTTTAAATAATCCTTTTTGCAAAATACCTCACCGGATACCACACAGCCACAAACCCCACGGCAAGCACTGTAACGAAGATTACGGCTACGTCATCGGGATGAACGCTTACAGGATAGGCATCGACCACAAAAGAGCCGCTCGAACGTCCAAGTCCCACAAGACCGTAAGTCTGCTGCAACCAGCAAAACAGAAGTCCGAGTACAATACCCACCATGGCCCCCATGGCCGAAATAAGACGGCCCTCGAAAAGGAATATCCTTATTATCTGCCTGTCGTCTGCACCAAGATTGCGCAACGTTACCACGTCGTTCTTCTTGTCTATCATCAGCATCGACAGACTGCCAATGATATTGAAGCATGCCACCACGAGTATAAATGTAAGGAAGATATATGCTATCAGCTTCTCTATCTTCATTATCCTGAACGTATCTTCCTGCTGCTCGAAGCGGTCGCGCACCACATACTTTTCACCCGCAATACGCTTTATCTCGGACTTGACGGCCTCGAAGTCACTCCCCGGCCTTAGCCTCAACTCCAACGCCGATAGCATGCCCTGCTGCCCGAATATGCTGCGGGCAAAGGCTATGTTGGTCAGAACATAATTCTTGTCATATTTGGCCTGCTTCACATTGAAGAGCACTCCGGGCGAGAACAGTTCGTCTTCCACAAATCCGTCCTGCGGGTTAGCCATATTGAGCTGCCCCTCGCGCTTCGGAGCATAGATGCGCATGGGATGCTGATAACAGTATCCCGTGCCCAGCATCTCGGCCAGACGTATGCCCGGAATACCGTAGCTAAGGTTGGCTGCACGCAGCTCGTACGTGCCGTCGCCCACAAGTATCTCCCTGATATGGGTCAGACTGTCGAAATTGTCATCGACACCTTTCAACATTATCATAGCCTGCCTCTCGCCATATATGGCCAAAGCCATGTCCTCGACAGTCTCCGTGGCCACCTCCACCTGCGGCAGACGACGTATCTCAGTGAGCACAGGGTCATCGGCCGGTGCCGTCTTCCCCACCGCCGGTGTCACCTTGAGTTGCGGGTCGAACGACGTGAAGAGAGACGCCACGAGATCATGAAAACCGTTGAATACGCTCAACGTCACTACAAGCGCCATCGTCGCCACAGCCACACCAACCACCGATATGCCGCTTATCACGTTGATAGCATGCGTACTTTTCTTTGAAAAGAGATACCGGCGGGCTATATAAAAGGGGAAATTCATTGCTTCAGCAGTTCGTCTATGCGGTCTATATAGTCGAGCGAGTCGTCAATGAAGAATCTCACCTCGGGTATTATTCTCAATTGATGACGTGTGCGTGTGCCCAGTTCGTAGCGTATAGTCTTCTCATTGGCCGTTATATTCTTCAGTATCTCCTCATTCCGCTCGCTCGGAAAGATGCTCAGATAGGCCGTGCACACGCTCAGGTCGGGCGATACACGCACCCGGGTCACAGATACCATCACACCGTTCATCATACGTGTCTGCTGCTGGAATATCACGCTCAGCTCCTTTTGCAGCAAGCGTGCAATCTTGTTCTGTCTTGTCTCTTGCATATCAATATCTCAATGTTCAGACTGCAAATTTAAGTAAAATATGCGAGAAAAGGCTCACTGCACATAGCTTTTTCTCCGTGTTCCCACACTCACTTCTTCCTTATCAACGTCAGACCGTCACGCAGGGGCAGTATGACACGTTCCACACGGGTATCGCGGGCCACATGGTCGTTGAAGAGACGTATGCCCCGGGTCTGCGGATCGCGGTCGTATGCAGGATCGACTACGTGACCGTCCCACAAAGTATTGTCGGCAAGGACAAATCCACCCGGACGCAGAACATTGATCACCATCTCATATGTCTCTACATACGTACGCTTGTCTCCGTCAATGAACGCCATGTCGAACGTAACGCCGAGTTTCGGCGCCTGTACGATGGCATCACCGATAATAAACTCTATCCTGTCGGCCACCGGCGAACCCTCTATCCATGGACGGGTGAAGTCCTCCTGCTCGTCGTTTATCTCAAATGTATAGAGCCGTCCGCCCGGTTCAAGACCTTCGGCCATACAGATGGCACTGTAACCCGAAAATGTGCCCACCTCGAGTATATACCGTGGACGTATCATCCGCACGAGCATCCGAAGCAGCCTTCCCTGCAAGTGGCCACTGGCCATACGGCCATGAAGCAGATGTATGTTTGTGGCACGGTAAAGACGGTACAGATAGTCGCCTTCAGGGTCAATATGTGACAGGATATAAGGCAAAGCCCCCTCCTGCTCCACCGAAAGAGAAGACAATGGTGTAGACCGTCTGCTCTCAAGCGGCGTATACCCAACAACCTCATTGTCCGACGAATTGTGTTGCATAGATATCCTGTTTTTAGTGTGACTTCAACGCCTCCACTGCAAGCCGATAGCTGTCGAGTCCGAAGCCGCATATCACACCGAGGCAGGCGCAGCTTATCATCGAACGGTGGCGAAACTCCTCGCGACGGTGTACATTGGATATGTGCACCTCTATCACCGGTGTCTGCAACGAACGTATACAGTCTTGCAGGGCTATGCTCGTGTGGGTGTATGCTCCGGCATTGAGCACTATACCGTCACACTCTCCGAACCCCACCTGCTGCATTCTGTCTATCAACTCCCCCTCGATGTTGCTCTGATAGTAACCAATCTCTATGTCGGGAAACTTGGCTCGCAGTCCGGACAGATAATCCTCGAACGAACTACTGCCGTAGATGCCCGGCTCGCGACGGCCCAACATATTGAGATTAGGACCGTTGATGATTTGTATTTTCATATTACTGAATTATTTTTCGTATATTTGCATCTCTATATGGCGAAGCCTGAGAAACGGATGACAAGGAATATCCAGCCGACGGCACCGCCCTTACAAACGGCAAAAATAGCAAATCTTAGGGACATGGACAAGAAAAACGATACGAATGTGGTGCTCGAATACATGCGTTATCTGAAACTGGAACGCAACTACTCGCCAAACACACTCGATGCCTACCGGCGCGACATACAGAAACTGACAGACTATCTGGAAAAGGAACACAAGACGGTGATGGACGTGCAACTGCAGGACCTTCAGAATTTCACTATGACTCTTTACAGAATCGGCATAGGCCCGACATCGCAGTGCAGGATATTGAGCGGTGTGAGGTCGTTCTTCCGCTATCTGATGCTCGACGGTTACCGGCCCGACGATCCTACCGAACTGCTTGAGTCGCCCCAGACGGGCAGCCGTCTGCCCGAAGTACTGTCGGTAGAGGAAATAGACATGCTCGAGGAGTCTGTCGACCTGTCCAAATGGGAAGGACACCGCAACCGCGCCATCATAGAAGTGCTCTTCTCGTGCGGCCTGCGGGTAAGCGAACTTACAGGCATGCGTCTGTCCGACCTTTACGTCGACGAACAATATGTGCGTGTAAAAGGCAAAGGGTCGAAAGAACGCCTTGTGCCCATATCTCCGCGTGCCCTGCACGAACTGGAGTTATGGTTCGTTGACCGCAATGTCATGAAAATCAAACCCGGTGAGGAAGACTATGTGTTCCTGAACCGCAGGGGCGCGCATCTCACCCGCACGATGATTCTGATAATGATAAAGCGGCAGGCCACAGAGGCCGGCATCACCAAGACTATCAGCCCGCACACACTTCGCCACTCCTTTGCCACGGCACTGCTCGAGGGCGGCGCCGACCTGCGCATAATCCAGGAGATGCTCGGCCACGAAAGCATAGGCACCACCGAGATTTACACTCATGTGGAAACGTCTACCCTGCGGCGTGAGATACTTGAACATCACCCGAGAAACAGAAAGTCTATTTAAAAAGCCAATCTTTTCAAAGAGTCAAGCCAGTAGAGACCGTTTCAAAATATAGATATTGCACCAATAAGGACATCTTGTATTTGTCCGCTAAGTAAATTTGAATATAAACATGTTACAAACGGACAAATACAAGATGTACCTACAACTTTTCACGGAATAAATCCTCGGAAAGAATGCCTTACTGTTCAAACCATCCCACAAGTGTGCTCTTGTAATTCTCCAAAGCCGTCTTCATTTCCTTTATCACAGCATAGTCCGTGTCGTCGACGGCATTGTTGAACGTCCAGCGGAAGTCGCCCTTGTTCAGACGACCTGCACCCCAGTATCCCGTAACTATCGACGGAACGGCGGCGGCAGCAGCTGGAGTGTAAACATATATCCGTTTCGTATCGGTGTCAAAGTTGTCATAAGGTGTACCGCCGACAAGTGCAACGAACGACGACGGTACCGTCTCGTCGCGTGCGGCAGCCTCGTAGCAGTCGAAATCGGTGGCACTCTCATGCTGTGTGACGGAAGTGAAGTTGCTGCTCTTGCCCTTTTCTGCATAGACATTGCCGAAACTCTTTATCATACCTCCGTTCTCACCCGAGAACGTTCCGTCACCCTTGGCATCGGTACCCTGCCTGGATATGAGCATCGGATTCTTGGTGGCACGGAAATAATTGTTCTCCACAAACACGCTCGACCCCATCGTAGCCCCCACTCCGTATTTTGAACAACCGTCATAGTAGTTGTTCCACACGTGAACGGTCATGCTGCGCACACGCGGGTGGCGCGAGTCGCTATGGTCAAACCAGTTGTGATGGTAGTCGATATAGTTGGGACCTGTCTCGCTCTTCATTCCGCAAAGCGACGACTTACCGCTGTCGAAGAGATGGTTGTAAGCAATGGTGATATATTTCGAATCGCCCTTCACGTCTATCGTTCCGTCGCCCTTGGCCTGATCGCTGTCGCCGCCGGCTTTGCCGTAGAAGAGGTCGAGATGGTGAATCCAGCAGTGGGCATTGTCCGTATCGAGCGACACGGCGTCGTCCATGCAAAGCATGATGCCGAAGTTGCGCAGTTCAACGCTGACAGCATTGCGCAGCAGAAATCCGAATCCCCACACGGCGGCATCCTCGCCTATGCCCTCTATCGTTATGTTCATAGGGATGGTGTTGTTCCTGCCTTTCACCTGCAGGCCTTCGGCCTTGCTGCCGAACTCGTCCATATCGGTATCACGGACGGTTCCCACGAGGCGGACGGCGAGCGGACGTGTCTCCAGACCTTTCTGATAGGCGTTGATGATGGCCTGCAGTCCGGTGAATGTCTCGGTCTTGTTGTCTTTTCCAGTCACGACATCAAGGGTCACGGTCCTGGCCGTAGCCGCCGTGACATATATAACCCTTGCACCGGCCTTAAGAGTACCGTCGTCGTTGTATGCACCGATGCCGGTATAGTTGAAATGTGCAAAACCCGAACGGTCGTAGTTCCTCACTGTCATGCCCGAAGCCATACCGGCCTTGCCATCGTTCTCGACACCGTCGATTACGGGCACCACCTTAAGCGAATAGCCGTCGGCGGCAGTCAACCCCACCACATCTGCACGGCCGTAAGTACCGTAGCTGCGCACCAGTTGACGGTCAATCCGTGTATATTCGGCATATTGTCCGCCTTTGACATATACATTATAAGATGTAGCGCCACTATACAGATTCCATACTATATATGCCGACTCGAGCCATCCGCCCGCCTCGGTTATCTCAACGCCACCGGTGGTGATCTCGGCTCCGGCGGATGTCTGCGACGCATTTGAGAAGGCGATGTTGCTCACCGAGCGGGTGAACACATCTGTCCATTCGCCCGATTGCGGCGTCACGGTGACTGTACCTGCCTTGCGGTCGATGGCTATTCCGGCCAGATCGGCCGTATTGTAATACTTCATCACGCTGCCTGTTGTTGTCAGCTGTGCCTGGCTTACAGCAGTGTTGAGCACGGCAGAGTGGTCGTCGCTGTCGGGCGACGGTCCGGGTGTGCCGCTGCCGTCCGTTACACTGATGGTGTATACGTACAGACCGCCGGTATTGGTCAGCGTGACATCACCGTCGGCCGCAACGACACCCACGTTGGTCTGGTCGTCGGCCGAAGTGGAATTGAACGAACCCGACTCGGGCGTAAGGTTGGTGACATTGACACCGCGGGCCGTGCCGCTCTTCGATGTCTTGCACTTCATGGTGACCTTGTTGCCGGCTTTCATGTCTTTCAGCGTGATGGTGAGAGCCTTGTTCATGGCCATACGCTTGCCTTTGATATCGACACGCACTGCGTCCGAGGCACCGATGGTGAACATCAGCCCGCGGGTGAACTCCAGTTCGGCACCGTTGGCCATGAGCGGTTCGGCTGTGTAGACGGTCTTGTTCTTATACCTGTCGTTGCTGCTCGACGATTCATGTTCCCATGCCGCTGCGTCGGCGGCCAGATTGGCCTTGTCGGCGGCACTTACAGTATTGAAGTTCCACGTCTGTGCCGTGGCCGTGGTGGCCAGCATCAGCATTCCCGCGAGGAGACTGTATATAAAATATGTAGATTTTTTCATTTCACCTTTTTGGATTTAAGTTTATCGTATTATTACTTTCTTGCCGTTCATGATATAAATTCCTTTGGCAAGGCTCTCGGTCGAATTGCCCACATATTGTCCGCTCAAACTGTATATACGCACAGACTCGCCGGCATCACCCGTTATGGTGGTGATGGCATCCTCGCCGCCTGTATATGCAAGATCGATGGAAACGAGCGACATCGCCGCCGTCTGCGATGTGCCGTCCTCGAAAGTAAGCACTACATCACCTTCACCGAACGTGAGCATGGTGGCAAATTTTCCCACAACGGTATCACCGATGGTCACCGTCTCTTCTGTGTCAGCCCGCATCACGGAAGGACATGCAAACGCAAGACTGAACAATAACATTAAAATCTTATTCGTCATAAATGATTAGATTTGTGATTAATAACTATACTGACAACAAATATACTGCAAAATTTCCATCAAACAGGAGTGTTGCAGCGAATATCATAACGTAAACGTTTACGGCTTTCCGACATAATGACAAGAAGAACATACTTATTCATTTTAAGCCGGTCAACAGAAGACATACTATCGACATACTCAATATGCTACGGCGGATGTGTCCTGATAATTCTGAAAAAAACGCATTTCTTTTTTCTCAAACCAGAAAAGCCGGGAGGCCTTCTCTGCTTTTTTTACACGTGTTTTTGACATGATTATCTTGCCGTAAGGGCCTCCCGACACTCCCGCGAGGGCCGTTTCGCAGTGCAATGAGGCCGCCGTTGCAATGCAATAAGGCCGTTATTGCAAGGTCAAACGGCCCTCTCTGCTTTCTTGACAAAGCCCTGCATGCGTAACGTACTGACTGTCAGTGCTTCCCGTTTGACGCAAAAATCGCGATTTTCGGGCCTTGGTGTGGAAATCGCGGTTCGGATGTCGATTAACATACGTTAAAGTAAAGATATATCCTACCAATATATCATCGACGGTCATAAAAAGACATTGTTTTATTTTGCTCTTTATACTATTTGGACTACCTTTGCAGAACAAAGAATATAAACGTTTATAAATAACATATGGCTTTAAAATGTGGTATCGTGGGACTGCCCAACGTGGGCAAGTCCACGCTTTTCAACTGTCTGTCGAGCGCCAAGGCACAGGCAGCCAACTTTCCGTTCTGCACAATCGAACCCAACGTGGGCGTAATCACTGTTCCCGACGAGCGGCTGACCAGACTGGCCGAGATAGTACATCCGGGACGTATCGTACCGGCCACATGTGAGATTGTGGACATCGCCGGACTGGTAAAGGGAGCGTCAAAAGGAGAAGGGCTGGGCAACAAGTTTCTCGGAAACATACGCGAGACTGACGCCATCATACACGTGCTGCGCTGTTTCGATGACGACAACATCACTCACGTCGACGGCACCATCGACCCCGTGCGCGACAAGGAGATAATAGACACCGAGCTGCAGCTGAAAGACCTTGAGACCATCGAGGCACGCCTGCAGAAACAAGCCAAAGTGGCCGCCGTGGGAGGCAACAAGGAAGCCAAGACAGAGGTGGGCGTGCTCGAGGCGTACAAGGCCGCACTGGAGCAGGGCAAGAACGCCCGCACGGTGGAGTTTGACAGCAAGGATGAAGTGGAGGCGGCCCGCAACCTGTTCCTGCTCACGTCAAAACCGGTGCTCTACGTGTGCAATGTCGACGAGGCATCGGCCAGGACCGGCAACGACTACTCACGCCGTATTGAGGATATCGCCCGCGAAGAAGGCGCCGAGGTGCTCGTGATAGCCGGCAAGACCGAAGAAGACATAGCATCACTCGAGACCTACGAGGACAAACAGATGTTTCTCGACGAGCTCGGACTGGAGGAGAGCGGCGTCAACCGACTGATCAAAAAAGCATACTCGCTGCTCAATCTGGAAACATTCATTACGGCCGGAGAGATGGAAGTGAAAGCCTGGACATACCGCAAAGGCTGGAAGGCTCCGCAGTGTGCCGGTGTAATCCATACCGACTTCGAGAAGGGATTCATCCGTGCCGAAGTAATCAAATATGCCGACTATATCCAATACGGCTCCGAAGCCGCCGTTCGCGAAGCCGGAAAGCTCGGCATTGAGGGAAAGGAATACGTGGTGCAGGACGGAGACATCATGCACTTCAGATTTAATGTGTAATTCTTTTTAACAGGAGTCAAAGGAGTTGACGGGGATTATCGCTTCCTGCGGTCGCTCCCATCACCCCCTTTAACTCCCTAAAGAAACTCCCTAAAGAAAAAAACATGAATACAATAAACTACATCCTTTGGAATCCGTCGCTCGAAGCGTTCCACCTCGGAAGTTTCTCCATACGCTGGTATTCGCTGTGCTGGCTTGTCGGCCTGCTCATGGCTTATCTCATGGTCAAGCGTCTGTACAAAGAACAGGGCATAAAGGAGGAACTGTTCGAACCGCTTTTCTTCTACTGCTTCATCGGCATACTCGCGGGAGCACGCCTGGGCCACTGCCTGTTCTATCAGCCCGACTATTACCTCACCTCGGGCAAACACTTTGTAGAGATGCTGCTGCCCATACACTTCATGGCTGACGGCGGATGGCGCTTCACCGGCTACGAGGGACTGGCCAGCCACGGCGGTACACTCGGACTGATGATTGCCTTGTGGCTATATGTACGAAAAACCAAGCTCGGCATATGGCAAGTGCTTGACAACATTGCCATCGCCACACCGGTGACGGCCTGTTTCATCCGTCTGGGCAATCTGATGAACTCTGAGATTATCGGCAAGATAACCGACGCGCCCTGGGCCTTCATCTTCGAACGCGTCGACTCCATGCCACGCCATCCGGGACAACTCTACGAGGCCATGGCATATGCCTTGCTGCTCGCCATTGGCTGGATTGCCTATCGCAAGTGGCCGCAACGCGTAGGCACAGGATTCTTTTTCGGTATGTGCCTTACATACATTTTCACCGCCCGCTTCTTCATCGAATACACCAAGGACATACAAGAGGCTTTTGAGGCCGGCATGCCGCTCAACATGGGACAGCTGCTCAGCATTCCTTTCGTCATCCTCGGCATAGTGTGCATGAGACGAGGCGTGAAGATTAAGAATAAAAAATAAGTCAGTCGACAGAATTAAACCACATTATTTCCGGACATATGATGAACTTGCCATGGAAATGACAGAATGAACCCTGTTTGTACAGAAAACGCCCTGCGTCGCAATCTTCTGCAAACTTAGAGTATGGGGATGGAAAACCTCCGTTCCGGTCTTCTGCTGAGTCAGTGTTTATGATACCCCGACAGTTGTCGGGCTGTACAGCAGGTAAGATGGATCAACTTTGCAAATGGCAGATAAATGTGAATCGTCGCAAGCGTGTCAGTCGACATTAGCCAATTGAGGTATTCGCACTGACTTTTGAGTGGAATTAGAGATGGAATTAAACAAATCAGTTGGGACGACCGAACATTATTGATCAGTTATAGCAAGGTAAACAAGAGTTTTATATTCTAAAATAATTGCTTGGCAACTGACGCTCAAACATGGTAAAATAAAAGAAACGGCGGAAATTGTCGGAATAGACATAAAACATCTGGCGCAAATTGACAAAATACACGCAAAATATTTGGCGGATACCGACAAGAGCACTATCTTTGCTCTATATATCAACGGCTATGGAGAAAAATACTATATTGTTCAAGCGTAAGATGTACGACCGATTGCTCAAATGGAAGAGGGAGCGGAACGGAGAATCCGCAATTCTCATACAAGGAGCAAGACGAATTGGTAAATCCACGCTTGCAGAGGAGTTTGCCCGAAATGAGTATGAGTCCTACATTCTCATCGACTTTGCCATTGCACCGGCAGAAGTACATGAACTTTTTAATGATATATCAGACTTGAACTATATATTTCTTCGGCTGCAACTTATCTATCGGGTGCAGTTGATTGAGCGCAAGTCAGTAATCATATTCGATGAGATACAAAAGGCCTCTTTGGCTCGTCAAGCTATCAAACATTTGGTTAAAGACCATCGATACGACTATATCGAGACCGGCTCACTCATTACCGTTCACAAGAGCAGTCAGGATATCCTGCTGCCGAGCGAGGAGACGCGGGTCGATATGTTTCCTATGGACTATGAAGAGTTTCGATGGGCGTTGGGCGATACTGCCACGATACCGTTGCTGCGCACGGCATTTGAAAAACGCATACCGTTAGGAGATGCCGTCCATCGGAGAATGATGCGCGATTTTAGGCTGTATATGTTGGTCGGAGGTATGCCGAAAGCCGTAGCGGAATATATCAAGACGAACAATCTTGGAGCGGTAGATTTAATAAAGCGGGATATTGTCTTGCTGTACGAGGAGGATTTTTGGAAGTTGGATAATACGGGCAGAGCCACCGCATTGTATGATGCCATACCGGCACAGTTGAGCAAGAATGCTTCGCGGTATCAAATAGCATCGGCTATACCCGGCGAAAGAGCAGAGCGGGTTGCAGGCATAGTCAAGATGATGAATAATTTCATGTCTGCCAATGTTGCATATCATTCCAACGACCCGAATGTCGGATTGGCTCTTACGATGGATAATGAACGTTTTAAGATATATGCATCTGATACCGGAATGTTTGTAACGTTGGCTTTCAAGGACAAGGACTTTACGGATAACATTATTTATGAAAAACTGTTGAACGACAAACTCAGCGCTAACTTAGGCTATGTTTATGAGAATGTTATAGCCCAGATGTTGAGGTCTGCCGGCAAGCAGTTGTTTTATCATACGATACCGACTCCGGGTGGAAAGAAATACTATGAAATAGATTTCTTGATAGCAGACGAGCATAAAATATCACCGATTGAAGTGAAGTCATCCGGCTATAAATCGCATACCTCGTTGGATGTTTTCTGTGATAAGTTCTCCGATCGCGTGCAGAACAAGTATGTTATCTACACCAAAGACCTGAAACGCGAGCAAGGGATTGACTATATACCTGTGTATATGACAATGTTCTTGTGATTTTAACAAAATCAAGAGTGCTTGATCGCAAAGCTACAAATATACAAAACGGAGATTTGTACTTGCTAATATGGTAGTTATAAGAAAAGTAGTTATTAATTATCGGAAAAATATTTGGATTTTTACATAGAAAGCCCTGTAGGGCTCAAACACAGGTAGAGGTAGATGTCAGCTTCTGTCCTGGGCCTTTCTCAGCTGCCACGAATTAATAATATTGTGCCATACACTATAGAAACCGCCGGCAACAGCTGTAACAGGCGACAGGAATGTATACCCCATCCATATGATGAACACCGTATTTTTCTGCCCGAGAGCCTGACCGCCCTCCATCTCCTCGCCATATCTGCGTCCTATGAGCTTGCCTATGACAAACTGAAAGAGACAACATACAAGCGACACGACGGCTATACACAACTGATATTCCACCGGCACCGTACTGTGCACAATGGCTTTCACTGTAACAGCTATGGCTATGGCAAGTGCGACAGCCCAAAGGTAAAAAGCCAAATCCTTGACTTTCAACATCATCCGATGCAGCGGCGGACAGAAGCGACGCACAGCCCATGCGGCCAACAACGGACAGATGAGCATAGGAAACACTTTGTGGAGTATCATATTGAACGTGGGCAGGAACGTAAGTCCGTCATGAGGATGGGCCAGAGGAAGAAGCAGAGGCGCCATCGCGGCCACAAGCAGATTGATGATAATGGTGTAAGTGGTTGTACTGGCGGCACTTCCTCCGAGTTTCGACGTCACCACAGCGGCAGCCGTGGCCGTGGGACACAGCAGGCATAACATGGCGCTCTCCACGATAACACGAGAATGCAACATCGGCAAGACGATGAGCACACCTGCCAATACCGTAAAGAGTGTTGCCTGTATCAGCGCATGCCACAAGTGCCATCGCTTCAGCTTCATCTCCTTAAACGATATCTTACAGAACGTAAGGAAAAGCATCGAAAATATCAATACGGGCTGCACCACACCCACTACTGCATTGGCATATGGCCGAGTTGGAGCGAAAAAAGGCATATTTACATATATGAAATAACTTGCCCCTCCTGCCATCATTGACACCGGAAGTGTCCATGTCTTTAAGAACCTGATGATATTCATGACCGTATTGTTATCCTTTGTATCATATATGCGGTGGACTTCGACGGGACCAAAGTCCGTGAAGAGTGCCACGGCACGGATAAAGATGCGCAAAGGTACTACAATTTCACAACAACCGCAAGGATTTCATCAAAATAAAACTTTGGGAAATCCGTCAGAAACAACTAACTTTGCAAACAAAAAAAGACATGAAAACCATTATACTCGATTTCGACGGCACCATCGCCGACACCCAAAACGTGATACAGACCACCATTGCCGATACACTCGAACAACTCAACCTTCCGGCCGTGGATGAAAACGAAATACGCCGGGTAATAGGCCTGCCGCTGTGGGAAATGTTCGTCAAGACGGCCGGAATAACCGACGACGGTATGATAAAACGATGTGTGGAAACCTACCGTGCATGTTTCATGAGCCACTGCGAAGGCAATGTACACCTTTATCCCGGCGTTGCAGACACTCTGGGCAAACTGAAACAGTCCGGCATTACACTGGCAATAGCCACAAGTCGCGGCCGAGACTCGCTCGTTCCAATGCTTCAGTCTCTCGGCATCAGCCATCTGATAGATATGATTGTGGCCGTGGAAGACGTCGAGCACGCCAAGCCTGCACCCGACATGGTACTGAAAATACTTGCCGCCACCGGTACCGCCAAAGCCGAGACAATGATTGTAGGCGACACCACATTCGACATCGGTATGGGAAAGTCGGCAGGATGCGCCACCTGCGGCGTCACCTACGGCAACCACTCACGCGAACAGCTGCTGACGGCATCACCTGACTATATCGCCGACAGCTTTTCTTTCTTGGAAGAGTTTCTTCTTTAGAAATTAAATATACAAGTCTGATGAGCCGGATTCTGACACATCCTCATAACCCCTCAAAACAGAATCCTCAAAAACCTTATCCTGCGCCGTATGCGCCTTATCATCAGCACGGCAGCCACGGACAGCCCCACAATATAACCGACATACATGCCTGTGGGTCCCATACCAAACGTGAAAGCCAACAGATACCCCACCGGCAGATTGAGCAGCCAATAAGCCGTGAACGCTATCGGCATGATGATTTTTACGTCCTGTATGCCACGCAGCACCCCGACAGAAACATTCTGAACACCATCCGACAATTGAAAAAGGGCGGCAAATATGAACAGAGACGAGGCTATGTGTATAACCTCGGCATTAGACGTAAAGAATGTCGGCAGCAAACCGCATAGGGAAATAAATATTATGGCAGCAAACGTATTCCACGCCAACACCAGATGATACGATGCCTTGACAGCCATGGCCAGTTCGTCGATATCGCGACGGCCGTAGCAGTGAGACGTGCGTATGGTCGTTGCCGCACCTATGGACATAACTATCATGAAGGCACTCGTGCTCATCGTATTTACTATCTGATTGGCGCTGATGGCCTCCTTGCCCATCCATCCCATCATTATGCCTGTACCGATGAACGCCGACGACTCAAGAAACATCTGTGCCGATATGGGCAGCCCCATGCACAGCAGGCTACGCACGTCACGCAACGAGAAATGACGCATGGCAAAGGCATGCAGATAAGCACGATAGTCCGCACGCCACACAAAGTAACCCACAATGAGCACGGCAGCAAGCACGCGCGACAACAAAGTGCCAAGACCGGCACCTTCGACACCCATCTCGCGGAATCCCATGTTTCCGAAGATAAACATATAGTTGAGTACACAGTTGGCCAGATTGGCCACAATGGTCACGGCCAGCTCTACCTTTGTATTGCCTACACCCTCAAGAAACTGCTTGAAAGCAAAGAAAAGCATCACAAACGGCATGCTCATCACAAGCATCCTGTAATATGGTATGGCCATATCCACCACGTCAACAGGCTGTCCAAGACAGTACATCAGCGGAACCACAGCCGTCTGCACCGACGACACAACCACACCAAGCAACACATAAAACAATATACCGTTTTGCAGCAATGCCGACGAGCGGCGGCGGTCACCCTGTACATAAAGTTCGCCGATGAGCGGTGTAAGACCGAGGGCCACACCGATAGACGTAAGAAAGAGTATCATAAATACCGACCCGCCAAACGATACTGCTGCAAGCGGTTCGGGCTCAGACCCGCCATAATGTCCGACCATCAGATTGTCGACCACTTGCGTGAATATCTGCCCCAACTGTGTCAGTACCACAGGGAGTGCAAGTATGAGATTCTGCCGGTACTGCTCTTTATAACGTGCAAAGAAAGATATAAGTGACTGCATTCTGTTGTATATTAGTTGTTTACATAAATAACCATGGGATACCATCCTTTCCGGCATACCACCGTCGGAAAAACGGAGTGCAAAGGTAGTATAAATAATATTAATATCGCCAATATAACAGAATATATGTATAAATTATCATGGATATTCCCGACTTTTCGGAAATTTATTGTTATATTTCTATAGAATTCCATACTTCATTTTCTCATATTTTATCAGTAACTTTCCTCTAAAGGAAAATCATTTTCTTTGTCCTGCCGGTGCATAATCTCGCTATTTTATTGTACATTTGCACCGTTTCAGAGACAGGCTGTATCTCCTGACAAGACATGACATCAAACAAAGAACAACATACAAGTTTATCATGATTCGTCAATGTACCATCCTTTTCGGATGTCTCGCTCTCGGCGAGCTAATAGTATGGGCAACGGGCATTCCGCTGCCGTCGAGTATCATCGGCATGCTGCTGCTCACTCTATTCCTCAAATTGGGATGGCTGCGGCTGGAGTGGGTGAAGGGAATGAGCGACTTTCTCGTGGCCAACCTCGGTTTCTTCTTCGTGCCGCCCGGAGTGGCGCTTATGCTCTATTTCGACGTGATAAAGGCAGAGTTGCTGCCCATCACGGTGGCCACGGTGGTCAGCACTGTCGTCGTGCTCGTGGTGACGGGGCAGGTACATCAGCTGCTGAGAAAGAAGCGGAACAAATGAACAGACATACATGCACGGCAGGACACGGTACGGGACGGACGGGAAAGGCATACCGCTACCGAACCACACACAGCATCCGCCGAACCAAAACAATAATACAATGGATTTCCTGAAAAATGATTTCTTTCTGCTCACACTGACTTTCGGTGTGTTCCTTGCAGCCAAGACATTGCAGAAAAAGACGGGCAGCACACTGCTCAACCCCATACTGATAAGCATCGCCCTGCTGATAGGCTACCTGAAACTGACGGATATCAGTTACGGCGAGTACAACAAAAGTGCACACTTGATAGAGTTTTGGCTCAAACCGGCCGTCGTGGCACTCGGCGTACCGCTCTACAGACAGCTCTCCACGATAAGAAAACAGATAGTGCCGCTCGTGGTGTCGTCGCTCGTGGGCTGCATATCGGGCATTGTCTCGGTGGTGATTGTGGCACGTATGTGCGGCGCGAGCCATGATGTGGCCATATCACTGGCACCCAAATCGGTCACCACACCCATTGCCATGGAAGTGTCGCGCAGCATTGGCGGCATCCCTTCACTGACGGCCGCAGTAGTCGTCGTTGTCGGAATATTCGGCGCCATGCTCGGTTTCAGGATATTGCAGGTGGGCCATGTGCACAACCCCATAGCCCAAGGATTATCCATGGGCACCGCATCGCATGCCGTGGGCACAAGCAAGGCCATGGAAGTGGGCACACACTACGGGGCCTTTTCGAGCCTCGGACTGACACTCAACGGCATTTTCACAGCCATCTTCACACCGTTGGTGCTGAAACTGATGGGAATGATATAGAGACGACGGCAAAAGAACAATCCGACGGTTTACGACGTTTTTTCACTCCACATATCATAATATGCCCCGTCACTGCTTCCGTCTCGATTAAATTCCGTATCTTTGCGGACTACATCTATATTTGGTATTATGGAGAAATATATCGCTGACAATACCCGCTACGACAACGGGATGGAATATGCACGGTGCGGACGCAGCGGGGTGCTGCTGCCAAAGGTGAGCCTCGGTTTCTGGCACAACTTCGGCGGAGTGGACGACTACAGCCGAAGCCGCGCCATTACACGCTATGCCTTCGACCACGGCATAACACACTTCGACCTGGCCAACAACTACGGACCGCCCTACGGCAGCGCCGAAGAAACGATGGGACGGCTGATGGATGACGACTTCCGCCCCTATCGCGACGAACTTTTCATCAGTACCAAAGCCGGCTACGACATGTGGCCCGGACCTTACGGCAACTGGGGCTCTCGAAAGTATCTCATGGCGAGCCTCGACCAAAGTCTGAAGCGCATGCGTATAGACTATGCAGACCTGTTCTACAGTCACCGCTACGACCCGGAAACTCCGCTCGAGGAGACACTTCAGGCTCTCGTCGACATAGTGCGGGCTGGAAAGGCGCTTTACATAGGCATATCGCGATGGCCGCTCGAGGCGCTGCGCGTGGCGATAAAGTATCTCAAAGAACACGATGTGCCGCTGCTCATTTATCAGGGACGCCTCAACATGATAGACCGCGCGCCGATAGAGGAGGGCATCATCGACGAGTGCGAACGCGAGGGAGTAGGCTTTATATCGTTCTCCCCCCTGGCACAGGGACTGCTCACCGACCGCTATCTGAACGGTGTTCCGGAGGACAGCCGCATGTCGAAGGGCAAATTCTTGAAGTCGGACATGCTCACCCCCGAGCTTCTCAACCGTCTGCGCAGACTCAACAACCAGGCAGCCTCACGAGGCGAGACACTGGCCGAAATGGCTCTGGCATGGATTCTGCAACACAAGGCCGTGACATCGGTACTAATCGGTGCAAGCAGCACACGGCAGCTTGAAAAGAATCTGAAGTGTCTAAGCGCAGAACCAATATAATATACATTGTTTTTTGCCGGTAATATGAGCTTACGATTGCTTATACTCACAATTATTGTCACGCTGACCGTCACTACGGCCGGCGCACAGGATGATGTGCGCAACAAGAACAGTGCAGACATTATAAAGACTGACAAAAGCAATGGTGGCAAAACACAGAACAACAACAGAAAGGAAAAGAGTCTGGTCAATCTTGACGACCCTACGTTCGTGCCGACGGTTAAGGTAGGCAAGGTGCTTGACGGCGGCGACAGCATACCGTACATGGAAATGAGCAACGTGTATGTGTATCCGGAAATAAGTTTCAACAACCAAAAGGAGGCTGCCGAATACATGAGGCTGGTAAAGAACGTGAAAAAAGTACTGCCCATTGCAAAAGAGGTGAACGGCATTATCCTCGAGACATACGAGTATCTTCAGACACTGCCTGACAAGAAAGCACGCGACGAGCATATGAAACGGGTGGAACAGAGTATATATAAGGAATACAAGCCGAAGATGAAGAAGCTGACTTACTCTCAAGGCAAACTGCTCATAAAACTCATCTACCGCGAGTGCAACTCGTCATCATACGATATTCTGAAAGCCTTTCTCGGCCCCATCCGCGCAGGATTCTGGCAGGCTTTCTCATCGATTTTCGGAGCAAGTCTGCGCAAGGACTACGACCCCGATGGCACCGACCGGCTGACCGAACGCGTGGTGCTGATGGTGGAAGCAGGGCAGATTTGATTTTTTCAGGCAGATGTATCACAATACAAAAATTACACATAGCAGATAAATAATATTGTTTTTGTCCGCTAAATGAATATTCAATATCAATAATTACAAGCGGACAAAAACAATATCACGTACCTGAAAGCCCAAGATATCGGATTTTTTGATATACCCTTTTAATCCGAAATTTATTAAAATATATTAATATACATCCATTGTTTCGGAATTTCAGAACAAATAATGTAATTTTGCGGCCAATTAATTAAAGGTATTTTAAATTATGAACAAAATTAAACTTACCTGTCTTGCCATCATGATGGCGGCAGCTGAGACGGTCTCGGCAGGCGGTCTGCTGACAAATACCAACCAAAACATAGCTTTCCTGCGCAATCCGGCACGCGACGGCGCCATCGGCATTGACGGTGTATACAGCAACCCGGCCGGCGTGATTTTTCTCGGCGAAGGCATACATCTGTCGTTAAACCTTCAAAATGCCCACCAGACACGTACCGTGAAGACAGGTTTCCCCCTGTTTGTCTACAACATGAGCAATCCCGGACAGACAATACACGAGTTTGAAGGCAATGCCGACGCTCCCATAGTACCTTCTTTGCAAGCTGCATGGAACAAAGGGAAATGGAGCCTGCAATTCGGATTCGCCATAGTTGGCGGCGGTGGCAAGTGTGAGTTTGACAACGGTCTCGGTTCGTTCGAGCAAGTTGTAGCGGGAATACCGGTCATGGCACAGAATCTCAATGCAGCATTCCCCGTTACAGGTATGGTCGTTCCCGGTTCAGCCCTTGCCACGGAAAAGATTAACAACGGCTATGCCTCCGACGCATATATGCGCGGCCGACAGTATTACTACGGGTTTACACTCGGAGCCGCCCGCAAGATCACCGAGAATCTCAGTGTATATGGAGGTGTGCGGATGCTGTACGGCTCGGCCAACTACTACGGATATGTGAAGAACATACGGGTGGAGAGTGCACAGCAGGGCATGGTGGCCGCTCCGGAATACTTCGGACAAATACAGCAGGCTCTTTCACAATACAGCGGAGCAGCCGCGGCAGCCGCATCACAGGCACAGGCTGCCAGCGATGCTTATGCCGCAGCCGGAGATGCCGGAAACGCAGCTCTATACGCAGCCAAGGCAGCTCAGGCGCAGGCCGCGGCCAAAGGACTTGAGACAGGAGCGGCAGGAGCGGCACAGCTCGCCAAAGGCACTCAAGACATAGAACTGAACTGCGACCAGACAGGTTGGGGCATAGCTCCCATCATCGGTGTTGACTACAAAGCAGGCAAACTGAACCTCGCTGCCAAATATGAGTTCAAGACACGGATGCGTCTCAAGAACAAATCGGCAAACAGCGCAAGTGCCAAAAACATAGCCCTGCTCGACAAATATGCCGACGGCAACAAGGTGGCCGAAGACTCTCCGGCATTGCTCACCGTAGGTGCACAGTACGAAATCCTGCCTAGCCTGCGCGTGATGGGCGGATGGCACCACTACTTCGACACAGACACAAAGCAGTATACCAAGGACATGCTCGGCGACAGCAACGAATATCTGTTCGGTGCCGAATATGACATCTGCAACAGAGTGCAGATAAGTGCGGGAGCACAGCGCACGGCCTACGACCTGAAGGATGCGGGAATGAACGACATCAGCTTCAACGTCAGCTCATGGTCGTTCGGTCTCGGCATAGGTGTGAAAGTGGCCGACAACATGAAAATCAATGCAGCTTACTTCCAGACACTCTACGACGAATACGACAAGGTGGAACAGAACGTGACCAACAGTTTCACACGCACCAACCGCGTAATCGGTCTCGGACTGGACATCACCCTTTAAACAGGCTGTACAAAAAAACGGATTGGTATTCTGCTGCAGCCTAACGCATTCAGTTGCAGCCTATACATACAACAATAGGGACATAATCTTGTTTGGGGTCTGCCACCAACACATATAGGCAGCCAATGATCAGACAAGGTTATATCCCTACTCTATTCTATAAACGGCATCACACGGGATCTACATCGTAATACACCTGAAGAGCTGCATAGCGCTTGTCTTCCATCATTCCGCTTTGAGCCATGCGCAGATACTCCCGTACACGTTTCATGTCTATGCCGTTCTCCAGTTTGATAACGATTTTCCTTATATTAAGAGTCTTCACCTTTGCCACGGCAGGTTTGTCAGGTCCGAGCACACGCATGCCGAACCATTGCCGCAGACGGCTGCCAAGCTCTATGGCGGCACTGTCTACGATGCCATCATCAGTATGTTTCAGATAGACATATATAAGATGTGTAAACGGCGGATAATTGAAAGCCTGCCGCTCAACCGCAAGATCAGTATATAAACCGGAATAATCGTTGTCCACCACCTGGCGTATAACGGACAATTGGGGGTTTCTGGTCTGCAACACTACGAGACCGCGCTTGCCGCGACGTCCGGCACGGCCGCTGACCTGCGACATCATCATGTATGCCTGCTCATATGCACGGAAATCGGGATAACTCATCATAGAGTCGGCATCAAGTATACCCACCACACTCACACGGTCAAAGTCGAGTCCTTTGCTTATCATCTGCGTACCTATGAGTATGTCTGTACGTCCGCCGGCAAAATCGCCTATGATACGTTCATAGGCATTGCGCGTGCGTGTGGTGTCAAGATCCATTCTTGCCACAGATGCCTCGGGAAAGATGTCGCGCACGGTCTCTTCTATCTTCTCCGTGCCATAGCCGCGTGTGCGCAATTCCTTTCCGCCGCAGGCCGGACATTCCGTCGGCACACGGTAAGTATATCCGCAATAGTGACACGTGAGCTGGTTCATGTTGCGGTGAAGCGTCAGACTGACATCACAGTTCCGGCACCGCGGCACCCATCCGCACTGCTTGCACTCTATCATCGGAGCAAAACCGCGGCGGTTCTGAAACAATATAGCCTGCTCACCGCTGTCTATGGCCTCACGGACACGGGCAAGGAGCAATGGCGAGAACGGACCGTGCATCATCTTGCGGTGTTGCAGCTCCTTGATGTCCACAACGCAAACCTCGGGCAGCTCCACTCCCTTGTAACGTTTGTTCAGTTCCACAAGTCCGTATTTTCCGGTACGGGCATTGTGATAAGTCTCCATGGACGGTGTCGCCGTGCCCAACAGTGTCTTCGCCCCCGACATCCGGGCCAGCATTATCGCTGCCGAACGGGCTTGATAGCGTGGTGCGGGGTCCTGTTGCTTGTAGCTCGTCTCGTGCTCTTCGTCCACTATGACGAGACCGAGACGGCCGAACGGCAACAGCACGGCCGAACGGGCACCGAGGATAATGTCGTAAGGACAATCTGAAAGTTGCTTCCGCCATATCTCCACGCGTTCGGCATCGGAATATTTTGAATGGTATATACCCAGGCGGTTGCCGAACACCCTGCGCAGGCGATCCATCATCTGCACAGTGAGCGCAATCTCGGGCAAAAGATACAGCACTTGCCTGCCGGCATCGAGCTCGCGCTGTATGAGGTGTATGTAAATCTCTGTCTTTCCGCTCGACGTCACACCGTGAAGCAGCGTAACATCCTTTTTCAGGAAAGAGAACAGCACGGCATTGTATGCCTCTTGCTGCGCCTCGCTAAGACGCTTTATGTTATCCGGATGGGGCTCGACATCGTTGTTCAGACGCCCCACCTCGCGTGAATAAGTCTCCAATATGCCCCGCTTCACAAGCGCATTGATTGTAGAAAGCGACGCATGAGACGAATTCATCAGCTCTTCGCGGGTGATTTCCTTTATCGGAACGGGATGGGAAACACCGCCGTTATCGGCCATGTCGGCCGCCCTGTCCCAATTCGACAGTGCAAGATATTCCGTAAGGGCCTTCAACTGCCTGTCGGCACGGCCAAGCATGCCCAGCGCCAGATGCAATGCCCGGGCATTGCCGAACTGCGGTGTAAGCCTTATATAAAGTTCTGTTTTAGGACGATAGCCGTCTTCGGCCTTCAGTCCCGAAGGAAGTGCGGCCTTATACACCTCACCTATCGGCGACATATAATAATCGGCTATCCACTGCCACAATTCGTACTGGCATGCCGTGACCACCGGTCCGGCATCCATCATGCGGGTGACAGGCTTCACCTTGTAACCCTGCGGCTCACAATCGTGCACCCGCGCCACCACTCCTACATACGACTTGCTGCGGCCGAAAGGCACGAGCACACGCACACCGAAACGTACCGACACCTCCATCTGCACCGGTACGGAATAGGTGAACAACCCGTCGAGAGGCAATGGGAGTATGACGTCGGCATATTTCATCGCTCACTGAAAAGCACCTGAACCACCGTCTGGCCCACAGCCTTCAGCGTGGCCTTGTCGATATGTGCCATATCGTCGTCGACAGTATGCCATGTTGGACCGAAGCTGCTCGCCTCACAATCGGGATAATACGGTATGATGTCTATCGTAGGAATACGTGCAATACGATTGACGGGCACATGGTCGTCGTTGACCATACCACCGTCCGATGTCGGGAAGTAGCTGCCGAAGCCAGCCACTGAAGCCGCCGACCAGACCTTGTCGACTATAGCCGGTGCAAAATGCTTTGAAACAAGCTCTTTGTGAAACCGGGCCTCCTGCCCTCCAACCATGTCGAGCAATATGCCGAAGCGGGCTTCATATCCATCGCGATGCGGATTGCCGGCCCAATACTGTGCTCCGAGCGCCCACGAATCCCCGTTGTCGTCGGTGCGGTCACTCCACTGCGGCACGCCCCAGTCTTCGGCATCGAAGCACACGAAGTCCACGCCCAAGGCCAGACTGTCGGCCGCGCTTATAAGACGAGCCGTCTCAAGCATCACCGCCACACCGCTCGCCCCGTCGTTGGCCGCCATCACAGGCTTGCGCCAGTTGGCCGAATCGGGGTCGTTGTCAGCCCACGGACGACTGTCCCAATGGGCACACAGCAGAATGCGTGTTGTCTGTTCAGGCTTATAGCTGGCTATGATATTGGTGCTGTTCAGCCGCGTTCCGTCAAAACCGTTGAGCACGGCCTTCTGCATTATCACTTCCATGCCATAGCTTCGGAACTTCGACGCTATCCATTCGCCGCACTGTTCATGGGCCTCGCTGTTCATCGTACGCGGCCCGAACGCACACTGCGCCTCACAGAAAGCATACGCGCTGTCGGCCGAAAACACCGGACCTACCGGTCGCCGGGCATCGTCCGCGCCCTGAGACACCGCACCCTTGCGGCCTCCGCAGGCACAAACGGCTGTCATAACAACAAATATATATAAAAGTCTTCTCATATGTCCTTGTTTCTTTTTCAGGTTGTTTTCAACGGACTGTCTATCGCGCTCCGTAGTCCTGCACCATGCCCATCACACGCAGGAAGTTGCCTCCCCATATCTTTTCCATATCACACTCACTGTATCTGCGGGCCAGCATCATGCGTGTGAAACTGACAAGCTCCGACGAACATCCCAATCCACGCACTCCGCCGTCACCGTCGAAATCGGTGCCGATGCCTACATGGTCGATGCCCGCCACGCTGACGGCATGCTCCAGATGGGCAATGAAATCCATTACGGTAGCCTCACCTTCCGTGCGCAGAAAACCGTGATATAGCGTTATCTGGACCACTCCGCCGCTACGGGCCAACGCCCTCATCTGGTCGTCGGTGAGATTGCGCGGATGGTCACACAACGCCCTCGCGCTGCTATGGCTGCACACTATGGGCACAGAACTTATGCCGATGGCATCGTAGAAACTCTTCTCCGAAGCATGGCTCAGGTCAACCATAATGCCGTGGCGGTTCATCTCACGTATGACCCGCTCGCCGAAACCGCTCACACCGCCGTGCGTGGCGCAGCCCTTCGCACTGTCGCAGATGTCATTGTCGCCATTGTGACACAGAGTGACATACACCACACCACGCTGTGCAAAATGTCTCACATTGTCCGTATTGCCCTCCAAGGCCAGCCCGTTCTCTATGCCGAGCATTATCGACTTGCGCCCGTGCAGCTTGTTCCTGTACAGGTCGGACGGACAGCGGGCAACGGCAAGACAGGCCTTGTTCGCCTCTGCAATGGCCTCTATCCTGTCGAATATGAGGTCGGCATATTCTCTCGGGCCGCTTACACTGAAATCCACCTTCGACGAAAAAGCCTCACCGGGTTTCGTCTGCGGCAGATAAGCCACCATGATGGTGGCATCCTGACGGCCTTCGTCCATCTTATGCAAGTCTACAAGTATCTGCGGGTCGCGGTGTTCAAATCGGACACCGCGCGAAAAGAACATCGGCGTGTCGCAATGTGTGTCGAGCGTAAGCACACGGCCGTGCAGGTCCTTGGCATCGCGGAAACCGGCCGCCTGCCTCACGAGCCATCCGAACAGCGGCGCTCCCTCGTCCATGCACTCCGGATGCCACTGCACGCCCATCACAGCCTTGAACTCGCGGCTCTCCATTGCCTCCACCGTCCCGTCGTCCGCCACGGCCGTCACACGGAACAGCTCGCCCGGCTCGCTGACAGCCTGATGATGGAATGAGTTGACTGCAAGGCGCTCTTTATTATATAATGTATACAATACAGAATCCACGGAGATGTTCACCGTATGCGTAGGCTCGCTACGGTCGGCCGACTGCGAATGCTTGACAGCCGTATCGCCTATGTCCTGCGCCACCTTTCCTCCCAGCGCCATAGCCAGAGTCTGTATGCCACGGCAAATGCCCAACATCGGTATCTGCCGGTTATAAGCCAGACGCGTGACAAGAAGTTCGGGGAGATCACGTTCACCGTTGATGCCGCCCAAACGCGGCGACGGCTCCTCGCCGCAATACAGAGGATTGTAGTCGCCGCCTCCGCTGAGCAGAAGTCCGTCGATGCGGTCGAGGGTGGCGATGATGACATCTGTATCGGATGCAGGCGGTATTATCACCGGCACACCGCCGGCGGCTATCACCGACTTGTAATAACGGTCGCCCAACTTGCACGTCTCTTCACCATAATTTCCCGTGATGCCTATCACAGGACGGTTCTCGGCTTCAGGAAAAACCGAATAGACCTCTTTCAGACGCGACTGCCAGTCAAAACGGTCCATACACGGATTTGCTTAAATAGAAAAAACATATGCCCCTGTCACTCGGCCTCTTCGTCTGTTTTCACAGGTATCTCGCGCTTTATGCTCTGCTCGAGCGATATGAGCGTCTCCGTAGCCACAACTCCCGGTATATCCTGAAGCTGGCCGTTGAGCAGGTTCATAAGCTGCTCATTGTCGCGGGCATACAGTTTTACGAGCATTGTATACGGCCCGGTAGTGAAGTGACACTCCACTATCTCGGGGATGTGGCGCAGCCGTTCCACCACTTCCTTGTACATGCTTCCACGTTCGAGCGTGATGCCGACATACGTACATGTGGAATATCCGAGACTCTTGGGGTTTACATCAAATCCGCTGCCCATTATCACATTGCCGTCTATCAGATGCTGCACACGCTGATGTATGGCTGCACGCGACACACCGCATTCCGCTGCCACATCCTTAAACGGGATGCGGGCGTTTTTTGACAGGATATTCAATATTTTCTTGTCAAGATTATCTATTTTTTCCATCACTGTTGTTTTTTGCCTTTATTTGTCATTATGTAATGATACGAGTAGCAAAATTACACATTTTTATTGATTCAAACATCGTTTTGTTATCGAAAAAATGTGAAAAGCACACAATAAGTCAGTTTTTAACATGAATAATTCATAGACACGTATTCTTTAGAATGTACGCATCCATGTATTTGAATGTACGCGCCCTGCAGGGGCAGCGAGCACATAGCCCGGGGCAGAGCGTAGCGACACCCCGGGTATCATGTTCAATTATCCCATTCGCCCTGAAAGGGCAAAAGCATTAATTATCAGGTATTTACAGTTCATGTATTGTATGTTTTTTATGCTTTTGCCCTTGCAGGGCGCGGAGTGTCGATGTTTGATTCCCGGGGTGCCGCTTCGCTCTGCCCCGGGCTATGTGCTCGTTGCCTTTTCAAGGCGCCTCCATCCTATATCCGAGTGATTATGTAGTTTGATTCTGTTGACCAACTTATTAAAATACAGAATATGACATTGTTGCAATTGAGTAATT
>NZ_JABKKE010000010.1 GCF_013166575.1 Xylanibacter rodentium | reverse complement strand
CGGGTATTGGCGATGTTTGAATCCCGGGGTGCCGCTACGCTCTGCCCCGGGCTATGTGCTTGTTGCCCCTGCGGGGCGCGTTCTTCCAGAGCAAGTTCATTCAGGGCGCGTTCTGTCCGTACGATAATGTAGTTTAATTTTGTTGACTAACTTATAATACGGACGACAGAGCTGGCAAGATGATGGAGAGTATAGCTCCACAATGAGATTACGGTTATATACGATCAATATAGAATACCCACCTTAATAATATGGCTTATTGTACGTAAAAACATGTAAAATTATAAAATGTAACCTCTACATTGCAATTTTTTTCCGTTTTTCTTGCAAAAAAAAATAAATATACTTATATTTGCATATAGAAAAGTTAAATACAAAGTAATGTTAATCGTAAATAAAAACTAACTTATGAGTGAAAAAAGAGTTTATACCTTCGGTAATGGTAAGGCTGAAGGTAAAGCCGACATGAGAAATCTTCTTGGAGGCAAGGGAGCCAATTTGGCTGAAATGAATCTTATCGGTGTTCCCGTTCCTCCGGGCTTCACGATAACCACAGATGTTTGTAACGAATATTTCGAGAAGGGAAAGGACGATGTAGTTGCCTTGTTGAAAGATGACGTGAACAAAGCCGTGGCACATATCGAAAGTTTGATGAACAGCAAGTTCGGTGACGTGAACAATCCTCTGCTTGTCAGCGTACGTTCGGGGGCACGTGCTTCGATGCCCGGTATGATGGACACTATTCTTAACCTTGGTCTGAATGACGAGGTCGCATCCGGTCTTGCAAAGAAGACCGGCAACGAGCGCTTTGTTTACGACAGCTACCGTCGTTTTGTGCAGATGTACGGTGATGTGGTACTTGGCATGAAGCCTGTGAACAAGGAAGATATAGATCCGTTTGAGGCAATCATCGAGAAGGTCAAGGAACAGCGCGGTATCAAACTTGACAATGAGTTGACAGTGGATGAGCTCAAGCAGTTGGTATCGGAATTTAAGGCAGCTATCAAGAGTCAGACGGGTAAGGATTTCCCCACAGAGCCAATGGAGCAGCTTTGGGGTGCTATTTGCGCAGTGTTTGATTCATGGATGAACGAACGTGCAATCCTTTATCGCAAGATGGAAGGTATACCGGCAGAGTGGGGTACAGCCGTAAACGTACAGGCTATGGTGTTCGGCAATATGGGTGATACATCTGCTACAGGCGTTTGCTTCAGCCGTGATGCTGCTACGGGTGAGAATCTTTTCAACGGAGAGTATCTTGTCAATGCACAGGGTGAAGATGTTGTGGCTGGTATTCGTACACCGCAGCAGATTACCGTAGAGGGTTCACGACGTTGGGCAGCTTTGCAGGGTATCAGCGAGGAGGAGCGTGCAAGCAAGTATCCTTCAATGGAAGAAGCCATGCCGGAAATATACAAGACTCTTGACGAGTTGCAGAACAAATTGGAGAATCACTACCGCGATATGCAGGATATGGAGTTCACTGTGCAGGAGGGCAAACTTTGGTTCCTTCAGACACGCAACGGAAAGCGTACGGGTACAGCTATGGTGAAGATAGCCATGGATTTGGTGCGTGAGGGTCTTATCGATGAGAAGACCGCATTGACACGTTGCGAACCGCAGAAACTTGACGAACTGTTGCATCCGGTATTTGACAAGGATGCTTTGAAGAAGGCAAAGATTATCACACAGGGTCTGCCGGCTTCTCCGGGTGCTGCTTGCGGACAGATTGTATTCCATGCCGATGATGCTCAGAAATGGCGTGAGGACGGTCACCGTGTAATCATGGTGCGTATAGAGACTTCTCCAGAGGATTTGGCCGGTATGTCTGCTGCCGAGGGTATTCTGACGGCACGCGGTGGTATGACATCTCATGCTGCTGTAGTGGCACGTGGTATGGGCAAGTGCTGCGTTTCCGGTGCCGGTGCAATCAATGTCAATTACAAGAATAAGACTGTTGAGGTAGAGGGTGTGGTATACAAGGAAGGTGACTATCTGTCCCTGAATGGCTCTACCGGACAGGTCTATGCCGGTGAGATACCTACAAAGGCTGCTGAACTGTCAGGAGATTTCAAGGCGCTGATGGATCTGTGCAATAAATATACCAAGTTGCAGATTCGTACTAATGCTGATACTCCGCACGATGCTCAGGTTGCACGTGCATTCGGAGCCAAAGGTATCGGTCTGACACGTACCGAGCACATGTTCTTTGAGGATCAGAAGATAGTGGCTATGCGCGAGATGATTCTTGCTGATTCTGTAGAGGGACGCAAAAAGGCATTGTCTAAGTTGTTGCCGTATCAGAAAGCGGATTTCAAGGGTATTCTTGATGCTATGGACGGTTGTCCGGTCAATATCCGTTTGCTTGATCCGCCGCTCCACGAGTTTGTACCCCACGATTTGAAAGGACAGCAGACGATGGCTGCCGAGATGGGTGTGAGTGTGGACGAAATTCAGAAGCGTGTAGCCAGTCTGGCAGAGAACAACCCGATGCTTGGTCACCGTGGATGTCGTCTTGGCATTACATTCCCCGAAATAACAGAGATGCAGACACGTGCTATCCTTGGTGCGGCATGCGAACTGAAGAAGGAAGGGAAGAATCCTATACCTGAGATAATGGTTCCGCTGATTGGTATTCTTTATGAGTTCAAGCAGCAGAAAGAGATAATACTGAACACAGCCAAGGAAGTATTTGCGGAGGAAGGTGTAGAGGTTGAGTTTGAAGTAGGTACAATGATAGAGATTCCTCGTGCTGCCTTAACTGCTGATCGTATTGCTTCGGAGGCAGAATACTTCTCATTTGGTACTAATGACTTGACCCAGATGACATTCGGATATTCCCGTGACGATATTGCCAGCTTCCTGCCGGCATATCTCGATAAGAAGATTCTTAAGGTAGACCCGTTCCAGGTTCTTGATCAGAATGGTGTTGGCCAGCTCATCAAGATGGCTGTTGAGAAAGGTCGCGCGGTGCGTCCGGGCATGCGTACAGGTATATGTGGTGAGCACGGAGGCGAACCTTCGTCGGTCAAGTTCTGCGCAAAGGTAGGTATGGACTACGCTTCATGCTCTCCGTTCCGTGTGCCTATAGCACGTCTTGCCGCGGCGCAGGCAGCGGTCGAGGAATAGTCTTTATTAATTGATAATTTGTAAAATAAAAACCGTAGCGCTATCTATTTATAAGCGTTACGGTTTTGTTTTGATCCGCCATAGTCTTGATGTTACGAGTAAACGGATTTGTTGCGAAATGTCAAGTTGTGTTTTCTGTGAATGTGATATAAAATGATATAAATAATTGAAGCAAAATCTGTTTTTATAGATTGTTTTTAATTGTTATCAATTTTTTGTACAATGATATATAATTTATAACAATAATTTTGTTGTCACAAAATAATGTTGTAATTTTGCAAGGAAAATGTGTAATATCAGCAGTCTCCAGATTATATTTAAGAATTAGCAATTATGAATCAGAACACAAAGACCAGTAATCTGATAAAGACCATAGTCATTATATGTGACTTTTTGGTCCTTAATATTTTGTTGTATGCTTATGTTCGTTGGAATTGGGCTGTGCATGATTTTACCAACGGTACTCGGGGAATGATATTGGCTGTTTTAGCCAATTTCGGAATGGTCTTTGCCCAGTTTTTTTTCTCCACAGTTGTTCATGAACGTCGTACCACATCCGAACAGATTCTCAGACAGGTTACTTTGCTGGTTTTGTTGCATGGTGCGATGACGTTCTTGATATCAAGTGTTTTCTTTCAGCATGATAATCTGAAAGCACCTGATTTCAAGTTTACCGTATATTTTACATTGGTCTTATATGTAGGAATATTGTTTTCACGATATTGCGAGCGTTGGATAATCAAGCGTTATCGCAGTATAGGACGCAATAGAAGGACGGTAATATTCATCGGTTCCGATCCCTTGATAATACCGGTTTATAAATTTCTTGTGGGCAATCAGTTCATGGGATATCATGTACTCGGATATTATGCAGACAATCGTATTGAGAATTGTCCCGAAGGATTGGAATACAAGGGATCTTTGAATGATTTTGAGAACGTGATGGAAAACTCATCCGATACAAATTCGGCTGATGAGTTGTATTGTAGTATCCCAGTTACGGAGCATAAACTTACGCGCCGTATTATGCGCTATTGTAACAGTCATGTTATTCATTTCTACTATATACCGTCGTTCTCTCAGGTTTTCGGTCATACGGCTAAGTTTGAGCATGTCGGAGATACTATAGTATTTACTAACTATGATGAGCCGCTTACCAATCCTACAAACCGGTTCCTTAAGCGTGCTTTTGACCTTGCTGTGTCATCGTTCATACTTCTATGTCTGCTTCCTTTCATACCGTTTATAGCACTTGTCATCAAGTTGCAGAGTCCGGGACCGATATTCTTCAAGCAGTCGCGTACAGGTCTTAACGGTAAGGAGTTCAAATGCTATAAGTTCCGTTCAATGCATGTCAATGTTGATGCTGACCGTGTTCAGGCTACGGAAAAAGATCCGCGGAAATTTGCTTTCGGCAACTTCATGCGTAAGGCAAATATTGACGAGTTGCCTCAGTTTCTCAATGTGCTACGGGGTGATATGAGTATAGTGGGGCCGCGTCCACACATGCTCTACCATACAGAGGTATATCGTGAATTGATAGATAAATATATGGTGCGTCATTTTGTGAAACCAGGCATAACAGGTTGGGCACAAGTGACAGGATTCCGTGGTGAGACCAAAGAACTTTGGCAGATGGAAGGCCGTGTGCAAAGAGACATCTGGTATATCGAGAATTGGAGCATTTGGTTGGATTTGCGTATAATAGGTAAGACAGCCATGCAGATAATCGTGCATGACGAGCATGCTTACTAAGCATTTTGATTTTATGGAATAACAAATCCCGCTCATCCTTTTCGTAAAGAATGGCGGGATTTGTTTTTTTGGGGGGATATATTGTCTTATTTCTTATATCTTCTGAGAGCAGCTATCAGTTCGTTGTTCTCAGTCTTTGTACCTATGGTTATTCGCAGACAGTTCTGACATAATGCCACCCGAGTGCGGTTTCTTACAATTATACCCTCACCAACGAGATAGTCGTATATGATTTGGGCATTGTCCATTTTTGCAAGGAAGAAGTTGGAGTCTGTCGGATATACACCTCTGCATATAGACAGTTCACGGAAGCCGTTACACATTCGGTCACGTTCAACGAGTAGCAAGTTTACCCATTTTTCCACTTCATATGGGTTTTTCATTATCTCGATGGCTTGCTGTTGTGTGAGTAGATTGATGTTGTATGGATACTTCACTTTGTTGAAAACCTCTATGATTTCTTTTGAGGCAAATGCCATACCTAATCGTATGGCCGCACATCCCCATGCCTTGCTCAAGGTGTTGAGCACGATGAGGTTGGGATATTTTGCCAGTTCAAGTCTGAACGGTTTCTGTTTTGAGAAATCGCTGTAAGCCTCATCGACAATTACGATACCGTCAAAGGCGTTCAGCACTTTCTCTATTTCCTCTCTCTGCAGATTGTTGCCGGTAGGGTTGTTCGGGCTGCATATCCATATCAGCTTTGTATTGTCGTCACAGGCAGACAACAGTCTGTCTGCATTCATTTGGAATTTCTCGTCAAGGAGTACCGGTCTGTACTCCACGTCATTGATATCGGCGCAAACCTTATACATGCCGTATGTAGGCTCAATGGCCACTACATTGTCCGTTCCGGGCTGTGTGAAGCATCTGTATGCCAGATCTATGGCTTCGTCACTGCCATTGCCGAGGAATATGCTTTCTTCCGGCACGCATTTGGCTTTGGCTACAATCTGTTTCAACTCTGTCTGAAGCGGGTCGGGATAGCGGTTGAACGGTGCGTTATACGGGTTCTCGTTGGCATCGAGAAAAACCTTTGCCACATGTCCGCTGTATTCGTTGCGTGCACTGCTGTATGGTGCCAGACTTCTTATGTTGGGTCTTATAAGTTCTTCTATTCTCTTCATATTCGTTTTATCCTTCCAGACTTTTCATTCTTACGGTCATCGCGTTCTTGTGGGCATCGAGTGATTCTGCCGCCGCCATTGTCTCTACAGCCGGTCCGATTCTCCGTACCCCTTCTGCCGTGATATGTTGGAATGTTATTTTCCTGCAGTAACTGTCCAGATTGACACCGCTGTATGCTGCGGCATATCCGTGTGTGGGCAGTGTGTGATTGGTGCCGCTGGCATAGTCGCCCGCACTCTCGCATGCATATTTTCCGAGAAATACGCTACCTGCATTCGTTATCTTCTCTGCTACATCCTCATAGTTGTCAGTCTGTATGATGAGGTGTTCAGGAGCATATGCGTTGCTCAGGTCTATTGCATCCTGTATATTGTCAACGAGTATCAGCCGGCTGTTTTCCAGAGTCTTGGCAGCGATATCCTTGCGCGGTAACATGTCAAGTTGGCGTCCAATTTCAGCTTTCACCTTGCTTGTCATCTGCTCGCTTGTCGTTATCATCATGACCTGTGAGTCGGTGCCGTGCTCGGCCTGTGACAGCAAGTCTGCGGCAACAAAGCAGGCATTGGCCGTTTCGTCGGCTATGACACACACTTCCGATGGTCCGGCCGGCATGTCGATAGCCACATCGTGCAGGCTTACTTGTTGTTTGGCAGCCATTACATATTGGTTGCCGGGACCGAAAATCTTGTATACTTTTGGTATCGATTCCGTACCGTAAGCCATTGCTCCTATGGCCTGTACGCCACCGGCTTTGAATATGTGGCTCACGCCGGCCACCTTGGCAGCCATTAGTATTGCAGGATTAACCCGACCTGAGCGGTCGGGTGGGGTGCATAGTATAATATCCTTGCATCCGGCTATCTTGGCCGGAGTCGCCAGCATCAGCACTGTGCTGAAAAGGGGCGCCGTGCCTCCGGGTATATACAGTCCGACACGCTCTATGGCCACACTCTTCTGCCAGCACGTCACTCCCGGTTGTGTTTCTACCTTGCGGCAGTCAAAACGTTGCGATTCGTGGAATACCTTTATATTATGGTGTGCCAGAGTGATGGCATCTTTCAGATTGACTGATACCAGTTTTTCCGCTTCGTTCATCTCCTCTTCGGTAACGGTCAATGATGCAAGCTGAGCGTGGTCAAATCTCTCCTCATATTCAATAATGGCCTTGTCACCTCTTGTTTTCACGTCATCAAGTATTGCCGTCACTGTCGCGTTCAGGCTTGACACATCCATATGCGGACGTTCGATGATGCCGGTCCATTCTTCCTTTTTAGGGTATCTTATGATGTTCATATTTTTGCTTATAAAAAATCAAAGTATCATCTTCTCTATCGGAGTGACCAGAATGCCCTGTGCTCCAATCTCTTTCAGCCGGCCTATTATTTCCCAAAAACGTTTTTGGTCGAGCACGGTGTGCACCGAGCACCACTCTTCATCAGCCAGGGGTATCACAGTAGGACTTTTCAGTCCCGGCAGAACATCAATGATTTCCTGCAGGCGTGCTTTGGGAGCATTCATTCTGACATACTTTTTGTCCTCGGCGTTGCGCACGGCCTCAAATCGGAACAGCATGTTTTGCAGTATATCGCGCTTTTCCCCGTTCAATTGTTTGTTGCCTATTAGCAGGGCCTCACTCTTCATTACAACTTCTACTTCGCGCAGATTGTTGCTCACGAGAGTAGACCCGCTGCTGACGATGTCGAATATGCCGTCGGCCAGACCTATACCCGGAGATATTTCCACGCTGCCTGTAATGACATGTATATCGGTATTTATCCGGTTCTTTTCGAGGTAGTTGCGTAGTATGTTGGGATATGACGTAGCTATTTTCTTGCCGTTGAACCATTCTATGCCGTGATAGTCTATGTCTTTAGGAATGGCGAGCGACAGACGGCAACGGCTGAAGCCGAGGCGTGATATTATTTCGGCATCTTCGCCCCGTTCCATAAATTCGTTTTCGCCTACCACACCGATGTCGGCCACACCACCGGCCACACTCTGCGGAATATCGTCGTCGCGCAGATAGAGCACCTCGAGCGGAAAGTTGGACGACTGTACCAGAAGAGTGCGTTTTCCGGCGTTTATCTTTATGTCAGCCTCAGCGAGAAGGTTCATCGTGTCTTCGAAGAGGCGACCTTTGGATTGAACAGCAATACGTAACATATAATCTTGTTTTCTAAAAAATAGAGTGCAAAAATACTTAAAATAATGTTAGTGTGCAAGAAAATAGTTACTTTTGCATTCAAATTGAAAGTGTTTTGAATATAAAATGAATGAACATGACTGATAAAGCGACATTTATGTGGCTTTTTGCATGGTTGACAATAGCATCGGCAATGGTGTCATGCAATGCCGGTGATGGTAGAAAGATTGAATCTCCTTGGGGAGTGGTGAACGATTCTGCCGGTGTGGGCGACAGTTTCGATCTCGATCGTATACAGGCCAATGGCGAGATTATAGTCCTTACGTTGGGTGGTCCTGACTCATATTACGACTATCGGGGCCGTCATCTCGGTCTTCAGTATATCCTTTGCCAACGCTTTGCCGACCATATAGGAGTGGGGCTGCGTGTGGAGGTGTGTCGTGACACGACCGATATCTTGCGCCGCCTTGCCGCTGACGATGGTGATGTGGCCGCCTGTTTTGTTTCTGATAATGATGTTGCGGTGTTGTCTCCCGGTACACGTCGCCTTCAATCCTGTGGTGTCGGAATCGATAGCGTCGGTGTGCATTGGGTGGTGTCGGCCGATAAGCCGAATCTGGTAGAGGCTCTCAACGGATGGTACCGGCCTGAAATGATTGCAGAGGTGCGTAAAGAGGAATCTTTTATGCTCAGTTCGGCTTCTGTGAAACGACGTGTCCATTCGCCCATGCTCAATCGCAAGGAAGGTATAATATCGCGTTACGACGCTCTGTTCATGACCTACAGCCAACCCATACGGTGGGACTGGCGACTTATGGCAGCGCAGTGTTATCAGGAGTCTACGTTCGACCCGTCTGCGCAGTCGTGGGCCGGTGCCTGCGGACTGATGCAGATAATGCCTGCCACGGCTACCAGACTGGGACTTTCTCATGACAAACTGTTCGACCCGGAGAGCAATATTGCCGCCGCTGCCCGTTTTCTCGGGCAGTTGGACCGCAAGTTCAGCGACATTTCCGACCGTGGCGAGCGTCTCAATTTTGTGCTCGCCTCGTACAATGGCGGCTATCATCACATACGCGATGCCATGGCTCTGGCCCGTCGCGACGGGCGAGATCAGCACCGTTGGGCCGACGTGTCGCGATATGTGCTATTGCTCAGCACACCACGATACTATCAGGACCCGATTGTGAAATACGGATATATGCGCGGTTCGGAGACGGTAGACTATGTGCAGCGCATACGTCAGCGCTGGCAGTCGTATAGCGGAGTGCGGGGCGGAACGGCGGGAGTATCGGTCATGACACCGCGCAAGGCCAAGCAGCAGAAGAAGAAATATCAGATATAATGCCGTTATTTCTTGTTTGAGACGTAAAGCCTTGTATCAGATATATCACGCATTGAGTATTGTCTATAATCAAAAAGTCCTCCACTCATAATTATAATTTTTCATTCAAAAATTATCTGATTATCAAATTACAACAAATTGACACTACTTCGCACATCCAGCACCCCACTGAACATATCCATCTCTCGTTTTAATATACACAATCGTACTGCCAACTCTCGCCATCTTTTCACCGCTTCAATTACATCTGAAATAATCCTTTCAGCCGTTTTGTGGTTAAGCATATAATCTGCGCAAGCATCAAGCAAGATGCTGAGGTCTGCTTTGTTGGAAGTAGATGAAATAAGCAGACTTTGATATTCGTTTAGGGTGGGATTCATATCGTATGCAGGAGAGAGCGTCCAGCCTTTTGCTGTCAATAAAAAACCATGATTCCGAAAATGGTCATCGCTGTTGCCAATGCAGATATTGAAAGCTACACGACGATAAAGTTCCTGCAAATTGTGCTCGACATCCGTACAGTTCTGAATAATGAAATCAACTATATCCAAATAACCATGTCCCGTAGTTGCATTATCTCCGTCATTCAGTCCCAACAGAGTCATTGCTGAAGCAAAATGAATCCGTTTTCCGTCTTTGGTTCTGTCAAAACGCTCTGAAAGTAAGGTGTGATATTTTTCGCCTGTGGCAATAACTTTTGTTTTCGCTGCGTTTATACCGACTTTTGCTGCAAGTAGATGGCTGAAATGTTCCCAAAGCCCGGTATCGTAATCATCTTTGCGTGATGGAAACTTTGCAATGTACAGCGTTTTATCCATATCAATTACACTTGCTTTCGGTCTTGCTCCACCCAATGAAGAACCCGGTTGCACAAGTTGTGCAATCCACTTTCTGTCTGGCAACTCATTATCCTCTTCGCTTCTCTCAATCTCCGCACTGGCTGCAATCAATTCCCTAATATCCGTCAAAGGTGGAATTTTCAACAATTCACTTACATTTATAAATTCTCCATCCGGATCTTCCTTAAAGCGGAAAGCTCCCATTCGGGAGAAGTCATCAATGCCTGTCAGAAAGTCGAATGAAGACAACCGTCGCATTGACCGATTTTCTTCCATTGCTGTAAGCTGTTCACGTCTCAACAACAGAGTTCGTCCCCAACGATCCGGCAAAGCATCAGAAAAACATCCGAATATATCTTTTCCCTGCTGCGTATATTGTTGTCCCGGATAATTGTTTAAATCATCACTCAAAAACAAATCGCCATGCTTTTTCAACCATTCATCGCTGAATGTAAAGCAATAGCTGTCCGAGCCACGAAGTGATTCGTAACCCAACTCGCCAATGAGTTCTATATCCTTCAGCCAATCAAAATCGGCATATACATACAGTTTCTTCATCACCTATTCCTTTTTTGATGCACGTTCCCTTGTCTTCAAACTCAAATCCTGCAAAGCTTTTCCCAATTTATCTTCTTTCGCCAGCCAAAGAATATCATCGTCAAGCTGCAAGGCATACAGCACACGCAAATAGATTCCGATTGCCACAGTCGGCGCACCTTTCTCTATTCGGGATACGGTCAACGGAGAGCAGGTCGCCCGTTCTGCCACCTGGGCTACACTCAGGTTCCTTCGTAGGCGAGCCAGCTTAATCTGCTCCCCTACTATTTGCATTTTCCGCTCCAATTTTCGAGGCAGTTTAGTGCCCATTGTATTTTTTGACATAATCAACTCATTATATAATATGCAAAGATAGTGCTTTTTGTTTATTTAATGATGTATTATAGATTAAAAATCGCATATCATAGCATAATTAACCATGCACATAACCCATTTTGAGCTGAAACTCTCAAGAGCTAAATACTGGTATATTGTTTGTTGTCGCTATATATACCTATTGACAAATAAAAATGCGATGCAATATATTACAGACTTTCTACCAATACACATCAAAATCTGCCTCTCAAAACATGATTTTGCACAAAGTTTTTAACTTGCTTTCCTAATCCGAAAAAAAGCACTAAATTTGTACTCGTTCAGCGAAGAAAAAGAAGTGCAAAACGGACTTTTCTACCATTTTATTTATTAAATTTTGGTAGTCAACCGGTCTAATATGCTGCATGGGAAATTAACAATTCCTTTAGAGAAAAGTCTGTTGTGATTATAAAATGTGAAGTAGCCAACCCGCTCATTGGTAAACCATTAATCAACAATAGCAATAAATCTAAAGAGATATAAACATAAACTAAAGAGACTCTTATGGATAAGGCTTATCAACTTTTGAAATATGTATATGGCTATGATTCATTCCGTCCACTTCAGAAGGATATTATTGACCATGTCGTTTCCGGTAGGGATGCTTTGGTATTGATGCCCACAGGTGGTGGTAAATCAATCTGTTACCAGATACCTGCACTTTTGCTTGAAGGCGTGGCAATCGTTGTATCACCACTCATATCTTTGATGAAAGATCAGGTTGATGCACTGCAAGCTAATGGAGTTGCAGCAGATGCTATAAACAGCAGTAATGAGGATTGTGTTAACAGAAACATTCGTGAGCGTTGCCAGAAAGGGGAACTTAAGATTCTCTATATTTCACCCGAACGTCTGATGACAGATATTCCTTGGCTGCAACGGTGTGTAAAGGTATCCATGATTGCCATAGACGAAGCGCATTGTGTCTCACAATGGGGACATGATTTCCGACCGGAATACACTCAGCTGGGAGTGCTGAAAGAATGTTTCTCTGAAGTCCCGATACTTGCTTTGACAGCAACGGCAGACAAGGTTACAAAAGCAGATATAGTCGAACAACTACGTTTGCATGAACCACGAATTTTCATCAGCAGCTTTGACCGTCCTAATCTGAGTCTTGATGTGCGCAAGGCTTACCGGAAGCGTGAGCGCATGCGCACTATATTGAATGTTATAGGCCGTCATCATGACGAAAATGGAATTATATATTGTTTGTCGAGGAAAAGCACGGAGGATTTGGCTGCAGACTTGAAATACAATGGCATTGCGGTTGGAGTTTATCATGCCGGCCTCTCATCAGAGGAGAGAACTCGTGTGCAAGATGATTTCATTAACGACCGTATCCACGTGATATGTGCCACGATTGCTTTTGGTATGGGTATAGATAAAAGTAACATACGTTTTGTGATACATAACAACCTGCCCAAGAGCATCGAGAGTTTCTATCAGGAGATAGGCCGAGGCGGAAGGGACGGATTGCCGACAGAGACCATACTGTTCTATAATTTGCAGGATTTGATAACACTTCGTAGCTTTGCCGAAAAAAGCGGACAGCGTGAAATCAATATAGAAAAGTTGAACCGCATGCAGGAGTATGCCGAGGCACAGGTGTGCAGAAGGCGGATTCTTTTGAATTACTTCGGTGAAATCAGCGAATGTCATTGTGGTAATTGTGATGTGTGCAAGAATCCACCACAACATTTTGATGGTTCGATCCTTGTCCAAAAAGCATTATCAGCCATAAAGCGATGTAATGAGGAGATTGGTTTTTCGGTAGTAACGAATATATTGAAAGGAAGTTTTTCTCCTGCAGTCGTTGCAAAAGGCTACGATAAATTAAGAACATTTGGGGTGGGACATGATATTCCTGCCAATGATTGGCATGCCTATCTGTTACAAATGCTTCAGATGGGCTATATAGAGATTGCATATAATGAAGATAAGCATCTGAAGGTTACATCATTGGGCGAAGATATCCTATATGGACGAAAGCAAGCCCAACTGTCTGTCATCGTTCGCGAAGATTTGCGTGTTACAAAGCGAAAGCGTACGAGCACCATTTCTGAATCATCTATGAATACCGTTTCTGACGATGACCTGCTATTTGAAAAACTGAGGATATTGCGCAAGACTATAGCTGATGAAATAAAGAAGCCTGCATATATAGTTCTTTCTGATAAGTCTCTGCGTTCTCTTGTGTCCGAAAAACCAACAAATCTTTTTCAATTTGGAAATGCTTACGGTATAGGTGAATACAAGAAGATGCAGTTTGGTGAGCGTTTTGTAAATTTGATTTGTAATCATCTCGGAGTTTCTTATTCGCCAGAACCGCTTGTACTACCTGTAAAAAGCCAAAATGCTGATGAAAATGGAGAGGTTACATCTTCCATAAAGTCAGAGTTATCCTATATGGATAGGCAAAAGCATCTATATGCCAATGCATACGCACCTTGGACAGAAGAAGAGGAAAGGGCATTGCTTTATCTTTACAAACAAGGAAAAAAAGTATCTGAACTTATTGATATATTTCAAAGAAATGCTGGGGCAATCCGATCCAGACTTGAAAAATTAGGTGAATTATAACGGATATACAATTCGCCCATAAACTGAAAACACAGACATTCGTATGTTTTCGTTTCTCACAACACTACCGGCACAAAGAAGGCGTTGCAATGGTATGTGAATGCCATCCGTTCGACAGAGTGGTATTAATAACTTTACTCGGTAATGTTATTAAGATAGCGGTGTAAAGCTATTAACATCAAACAGTAATCTTATTGAAATTATGTTCCGTTCGCGACGGCCATATCTTTCCGGATGGTTGTCGCGGCTATACTGTAAGGGCGGTTTGACTGATGTCGGAAAATGCCATCGTGATAATTAGAGGGAAGAAATGGAAAAAATTGGTCGCTGATATTTCCATTTTTTGACTGTCGAACATCCGGTTATTTACGATCAAATGATAGAACAATCTATTGCCGAAATGAAAAAAAGGCAAACCGTGAGAAAAAATAGCAATTTTCGGGTCGTTAAAGAAAAAGGGTTGTCGTAACTTTGCACTGTCGAAACAAAAAACATATATTGCGCTATGAATAAGAAACTAATTATCATGTTGTTGGCTATGTTTGTAGCCGGAACGACCGATTTATTTTCGCAGAGTATGAATAAAAGAACAGAAGAAACCCCGCAGTCCGTTATCGCCAATGTGCATAAGGCTGCCCAGTTGCTGAAAGAGAAAGGTAGCGAGGCACTTGCCGTACTTACCGATCCGAAGTCCGAATTCAATGACAGGGATGCGTATCTCTTCATTATCGACGTGGATAAAAGCCTCGTAGTTTCCAACCCCCGCTTTCCAGAGCGTACCGGAGGCAATATCCGCGAACATCTCGACTGGTCGGGAAAACACTACGGTGTGGAACTGTGCGAGGTCGCCATGCGTGGCGGCGGCTGGATAGAGTTCGTATGGCCGAAACCGGGAACGGAAAAGGGCGTGCGCAAGGTGTCCTATATCTACCCGATTCCGGGTATGCGTTACACGGTATGTGCAGGCATTTATAACGATTCCATGACACTCGACGAGCTGAACGCACTGACCGGTCACGGAAAAAAGAACGTTTTCGATAAGCCGAGTGCAGAGCCGGGCTCGTCCGGGCTATGCCGAGGCGAGAAAAGGTGCAAGAAATTGAAAGTGGCTGTCATTTTCGAGGTGACGCCTACCGCAGAAGGAAAAGCGGATTATTTCAAGATGGGTGCAGCCTTGAAAGAGGAGTTGCAGCGGATGCCGGGCTTCATCAGCGTGGAGCGTTTCGCCAGTGTGAACAACGAGGGCAAGTTTCTTTCGCTGTCGTTCTGGGAGAGCGAAGAAGCGGCGGCAGGCTGGCGCAATCAGGTGAATCATCGTCAAAGTCAAAAGGCGGGACACGACAAGTTGTTCGACAGCTACCGTATTTCCGTAGGTGAAATCGTGCGCGAGTACACCGACCGCAAGCGTGGAGCGGCTCCAGCCGATTCCAATGAATATCTTGGTGTCGATTGACGTATGGAGCAATTTTTCCCATACGGAGAGCAGGAGATCGCCTATCTGAAAAGCAGGGACAAACGGCTCGGAGAGGTTATCGGCAAGGTGGGCATGGTGAAAAGGCGGGTGATACCCAACCTTTTCGCCGCGCTCGTCCATTCGATTGTGGGACAGCAGATTTCGACCAAAGCGCATGAAACTATTTGGCGGAAGATGACGGGTGCGTTTGGGGAGGTCACGCCCGAAAAGGTGCTCGGCCTTTCGCCCGAAGAGTTGCAGGCGTTCGGAATCACGTTCAAGAAGGTGGATTACATCCGGTCGGCGGCACGGAAAATCGCATCAGGCGAGTTCGACATCTATGCGCTCAGGACGATGAGCGATGCCGAGGTCTGCGCCAAGTTGTCGGAACTGGACGGTATCGGCGTATGGACGGCGGAGATGCTGATGCTCCATTCGCTGCAACGCCCCGACGTGTTGAGTTTCGGCGATTTGGCGGTGCAGCGCGGTTTGCGGATGCTGTATCATCACCGCAAAATCACCCGCCCCCTGTTCGAGAAATACCGCCGCCGCTATTCTCCTTACGGCAGTGTTGCCTGTATTTATCTATGGGCGGTGTCGGCAGGTGCGGTGGAGGGTTTGAAAGATTATGCACCGAAAGAGAAAAACGATGGACGAAAAAGAAAAAATAAAGGCGATTCTCGACCGTGACAGCCGTTACGACGGGGTGTTCTGGTACGGAGTGAAATCGACGGGTATCGTGTGCAAGCCTTCATGCAGTGCAAAAATCCCGTTGTTGAAGAATATCGAGCTGTTCGACTGGGTCGAGGATGCTATAAAAAGCGGTTACAGACCGTGTAAAATCTGCATGAAAGTTATGAAAGAGAAAAATACTATCAAGATAAAGCGTTATGAATCGCCGTGCGGCGTGCTGATGCTCGGGTCGTTCGGCGACAAACTATGCCTGTGCGACTGGCAGGTGGAGAAACACCGCGACCATGTGGACAGACGCTTGAAAAGAATATTGCGTGCCGAGTTCGAGGAGGGAACATCGGAAGTAATCGGGAAAGCGGAGCGGCAGCTCGACGAATTCTTTGCCGGACAGCGCAGGGAGTTCGACATGCCGCTGCTGTTCGTGGGTACGGATTTCCAGAAAACGGTGTGGAACGAATTGCTGAAAATCCCGTTCGGGCAGACGATTTCCTACGGCGAGATGGCACGAAGAATCGGCATGCCCAAAGCCGTGCGTGCGGTTGCCAGCGCCAACGGAGCCAATTCGATGTCTATTTTCGCGCCGTGCCACCGCGTCATCGGTAGCGACCGTTCGCTGACGGGTTACGGCGGCGGGCTGGATGCCAAACGGATGCTGTTGGAGCTGGAGGGCGTATTATAAATATGAAAGAGACACAGAACGAATTGAATTATAGCCGGATTGCCGAAGCCATCCGGTTCATACGGGATAACCGCAAGGAGCAGCCCTGTTTGGAGGCCGTAGCCGAAGCGGTGAATATGAGTCCGTTCCATTTTCAACGGATTTTCAAAGAATGGGCAGGGATTACGCCGAAGCATTTCCTGCAATATCTCAATGTCGAGTATGCCAAGCGTATCTTGCACGAGACGCACGCATCGCTTTTCGACACGGCGCAGGAGGTGGGTTTGTCCGGTACGGGACGACTGCACGACCTGTTTATCACTGTCGAGGGTATGACGCCCGGTGAGTACAAAAACGGCGGGGAGAATCTTTTTATCAATTACAGTTTCGCCGCGACGCCTTTCGGCGACATCCTTATCGCCTCTACTCCGAAAGGTATTTGCAGCATGGAGTTCGCCGACGACCGTATGGAGACGTTCGGCTCCCTGCAAAGATGGTTCCCCCGCGCACGGTTCCGGCAGACACTCGACAACATACAGCAGAATGCCTTATTCATTTTCACACAGGACTGGAGCCGACTGGGAGAGATAAAGCTGCATCTGAAAGGTACGGAGTTTCAGATGAAGGTGTGGGAGGCATTGCTTAAGATTCCGATGGGCGGAATGACCACTTACGGAGACATTGCCGCGAGCATTGACAATCCGCGTGCCTGCCGTGCGGTAGGTACGGCTGTGGGCGAGAATCCGGTAGCGTTCCTCATTCCGTGCCACCGCGTGATTCGCGCGACGGGAGAAATAGGCAACTATCATTGGGGTGAAATCCGCAAAACGGCCATCATCGGCTGGGAAGCGGCAAAACGGAAATATGAATAAAAGAAAACTGACACCATTCTGTCATTCTGCCTGTCGTTTCCTTTACATACTCCGTCCGTATATTCGTATCGCAGCTTTTCCTTTTCAATAACCAGATATTGACGTTTGCATACTCAGAGACCGCGTTACAGCATTCCCTTCGTGCTGGGCAGCTCGTAGTGATGGATGTCGCGGCGCACAGCCATCTTTATGCTGCGGGCCAAGGCCTTGAAGATACCCTCTATCTTATGGTGTTCGTTGGTGCCCTCGGCACGTATGTTGAGGTTCATGCGGGCGCTGTCGCTCAGGCTCTTGAAGAAGTGGAGGAACATTTCGGTGGGCATGTCGCCGATCTTTTCGCGGTGGAACTCGGCGTCCCATACCAGCCACGGGCGGCCGCCGAAGTCGAGAGCCACCGAGCAGAGACAGTCGTCCATGGGCAGCGAGTAGCCGTAGCGCTCGAAGCCTCGCTTGTCGCCCAATGCGCGTAGCAGACACTCGCCCAAAGCAATTGCGGTGTCCTCGATGGTGTGGTGCTCGTCTACGTGCAGATCGCCGCGGGTGCGTACCGTGAGGTCAATCATGCCGTGGCGGCCTATTTGTTCGAGCATGTGGTCGAAGAATCCCAGTCCGGTGCTGATGTCGCAGCGGCCGGCGCCGTCAAGATTGATGCTCACGCAGATGTCGGTCTCACCGGTGGTGCGTGTCACTTCGGCCGTGCGCTCTCCGGCAAAGAGAATCTCGGCAATCTTGTCCCATGTCATGCCGTCCTTGTCCAGTATCAGTGCCTTACAACCGATGTTTTCGGCAAACTTCCGGTCTGTTTCACGGTCGCCTATGACATAGCTTCCGGCGATGTCACAGTCAGGATTGACCATGTATTTTTCAACCATAGCCGTACCGGGCTTGCGCGTAGGAGCGTTGTCCTCGGGAAAATGATGGTCTATGAGAATGTCGTCGAATGTGATGCCTTCGCCTTCGAGTGTCTGTAAAATGAAGTTATGTACGGGCCAGAATGTGTCTTCGGGGAAAGATTCGGTACCGAGTCCGTCTTGATTTGACACCATGACAAATTCGAAGTCGAGCTTTGAGCGTATGAACGACAGGTTGCGGAATACGCCGCGTGTGAACTTCAGTTTGCCGAACGAGTCTATCTGCTCGTCTTCCGGCTCTTCTATCAAAGTGCCGTCACGGTCTATGAACAGTATTCTTTTTTTCATAAAGTCTGGTTTCTGTTGTCGGTTTTATATACGGTTTCCGCCATCTGTCTTCGTCCGTTCTCGTCTGTCTCTATGGCTCCATACAGATAGTACGTCACGAATACTATTGACATACGTACGTATGCCTTCATAAATCCGGCAATGAAGAACGTGCCTGCCGTAAGTGCGGTGATATAGTCGGGCATGCCGAGCGGATCGCCGTTGGCCATTCCGATATATGCTTGTATGTTTGCCATCGTGATGACAGATGCCGGCAACGCCGTGACGTGTTCTACCACGGTGATGATGATGGCGCAGACAAAGCCCACGCCAATAATCTTTCCTGTATACCGTCGCAGATATACCGTATATTCACGGGCAAGCAGAGGCCAGAAACGTGTGCCGGCATTTAGCACATATTTCATTGATATGGGTGCTAATGGCAGAAGAATTATGGCAACAATACATACGGATGTAAATGCCAGGGCGAGCGTCAGTACATGTGCCGACGGTTCTATGAGCATCATACTGAGACGAAACTTCCAAAAACACCCGAACGCCGTGGCGGGAACGATGACAATGGCAAGACACGACAGGACGGCTTTCAGTGTGCGCCATGCTGTATTCATATCGAATGTAAACCATCCTTTGGGTACTGGAATTGTATTGGTGGCACTATGGTGTACGAGCAATGATATTCCTCGTGAATAGAATGCTGTTTCAAACAAGCCTCCTGCAATCAGCATTATGATTATCGCAGCAAATGTAATTATCAGTTCTATTGCCGGCATGATGCTTTCCGACGGCCCATTGGTTGCAGGAACAAGACCGGTGAGAAGCGGCAGGCTTGTAAAAGACAATGTTCCCAATATGGCGCATGCAATTGAATATAACACTGCCGTGTGCCATGATGCTTTGAAGATACTTCTGAAGTTTTCGGTGTAAAGTTTGTAGCCCGACTTGATGATGTTGCCGGTGCTGCGACTTTTAAACAAAGTGTCTAAGGATGTTTTATTTCCCATAATTTTGTTATTATTCCATGTTCATTATTGCAAAGGTAGTGCTTTTTTCGTATCTTTGCGTCATAAAAAACTGAAATCATCATCAATATTAATACTTATTATGAAAATATTGAAATGGGGATTTATAGGTTGCGGAGAAGTGACCGAAAAGAAGAGCGGGCCGGCTTTCAGCGAAGTCGAAGGCTCGTCGGTGGTGGCCGTGATGAGCCGTAGCAGCGAGAAGGCACGTAGCTATGCCGAGCGTCACAGTATACCGCGATGGTATACCGATGCCCAACGGTTGATAGACGACACCGAGGTGAATGCCATATATATAGCCACTCCGCCTTCAAGCCATGCCACGTTTGCCATTATGGCCATGCGGGCCGGCAAGCCGGTGTATGTAGAGAAGCCTCTCGCAGCAAGTTATGAAGACTGTGTGCGTGTGAACAGGATAAGCGAGCAGACCGGTGTGCCGTGTTTTGTGGCATACTATCGCCGCTATCTTCCATATTTCCTTAAGGTGAAAGAGATTATCGACAGCGGTGTAATCGGCGAGATAATCAACGTACAGGTCCGTTTTGCCGTGCCTCCGCGCGATCTCGACTACCATAATTCGGGAAACTTGCCGTGGCGTGTACAGCCCGATATTGCCGGCGGAGGATATTTTTACGACTTGGCTCCCCATCAGCTCGACCTGCTGCAATACATGTTCGGAGTGATAACAGAGGCCAACGGCATCTGTGCCAACCGGGGACGTCTCTACGAGGCCGAGGATACTGTCAGTGCCTGTTTCAGGTTTGAAAGCGGGCTCCCCGGCAGCGGTTCGTGGTGTTTCGTGGCCTATGAATCGGCGCGTGAAGACCGTATAGAGGTTATCGGTGACAAGGGTCAGGTGAGTTTCTCTGTGTTCAACTACGATCCTATTTTGATTCATTCGGGCGGAGGCACGCAGAGTTTGCCCATACCCAATCCGTCTTATGTGCAATATCCGTTGATAAAAAATGTGGTGGAGCATTTGCAGGGCCTTGGAGTATGCACGTGTACGGCAGTGTCGGCCACGCCGGTGAATTGGGCTATGGACCGCATATTAGGTAAGTTCTGACAAAATATCGAGATGCCGATGGTGAGACTGTACCTTCTGTTGTTTGTTCTGATTGTGGCAGTAACGGTGGAGACCGGTGCCGAAACCGAAGGCAAACGCAAGGAATTGAGTTCCCTTAGGAAGACGGTAAGGGATTTCAGCTCGATAGACACCAACTATATAGAGCCGCAGCATTACAATTTTACAGTGATGGGACAGACTACGGCCACATATGAGATTTACACTCTGAAGAGCAGTACCGGGCAGACCGTAACACTGGCACCTGATGTTATAATGAAGGTCGGTCCGTTTTTCGGATGGCGTTGGTTTTTTCTTGGATATACCTTTGATCTGCGCAACATCAGTTTCGGCGGTAAGAAACAGAAACGTGAACTCGATTTCAGTATATACAGTTCCAAGATTGGTATCGATCTGTTCTATCGCCGTACAGGCAGCGATTATAAGATACGTGATGTCTGGATGGGCGATGATGTGGATGTCACACGTCTTGAGGGGGTTCCATTTGACGGTGTGAGTGTTGGGATATCAGGTTTTGACATATATTATATATTCAATCACAGGCGTTTCTCGTATCCGGCAGCATTCTCTCAGAGTACATGTCAGAAGAGAAGTTGCGGATCTGTAATAGCAGGAGTAGGGTATACGAAGAATTCCCTTGAATTGGATTACACCAAGTTGCAGAAAGCCGTGGAACGCAATTGCGAACCGAATACGGTGAAGATAGACAGCGGACTGATGTTCAACAGTGTTGACTATTATGATGTTAATGTGTCGTGTGGCTACGCCTATAATTGGGTTTTTGCCAAGAACTGGCTGTTCTGTGCCAGCGGAGCCGTGGCTTTTGCTTATAAGCATTCGGATGGCGATATGAACGAGAAGAAGGATTTTAACTTCAGTTTCGACAATGTCAATATCGATGGTATCGGACGTTTCGGGCTTGTTTACAACAATACACGATGGTATGCGGGAGCCAGTGCTATAATACGTTCGTATAATTACAGGAAATCCAGATTTTCCGCCAACAACACTTTTGGCAGTCTAAATGTTTATCTGGGATATAATTTCGGCAAAAAAAAACGTTATAAGAATAAATGAGCAGACGTATATTGGGTTTACTGATAATCATGGGGGCGCTTGCCATGGCGGTTACCGATGCCATGGCCGGTACGGCGGATAGTGACAACGTGCACTATTCACGGACAGACAGTATCATGATTTGCAGATTGTTGGCCGAGGCAGAGACTGTGCCCGATACGGAAAACATCCCGCTCTTTTTCGCAAGGAAGTTTTTGGGACGGCCCTATGTTGCCCATACTCTCGAAATATTCGACAAGGAGCATCTTGTCGTAAACACGTCTGAACTCGATTGCACAACACTGGTGGAGACGGTGGCGGCATTGACCTTGTGCGCATATAGACGCAAATACACTTTTGCAGATTATCTGGATGTGCTGAAAAGTCTGAGATATCGTGGCGGAATAATGTCCGATTATACCTCACGTCTGCATTATTTCAGTGATTGGATAGACGACAAACGGGCTATGGGGATAGTGACGGAGATATGTGAGCCTGTTCCTCCGTTCAGTGCAGTTCAGCGTCTTGACATACACTATATGGGCAGTCATACAGCGTCTTACAAGTCGTTGGCGGCTCATCCGGAGTTTGTCCCTGTCATAAAAAAGCAGGAATCTGCATTGACCGGACGCCGGTACAGATATATACCTAAAGATTGTGTCGGCAACAACGGGCTGATGAGAAAGGCCGTGGAGGACGGTGACATCATAGCAATAACATGCCGTAAGAAAGGTCTTGACATAGCCCATCTCGGTTATGCTGTCTGGCGGAATGACGGACTGCATCTGCTGAATGCCTCAATGATACATCATAAGGTGGTGGAGGAGCCGATGACACTGTACAGATACCTGCAGAAGCATCCGAGCCATACGGGAATAAGGATTGTGAGGATAAACAAATGTAACTAACAACAATATAAAATACAACGAATATGGAATTACCTGATTTTATGAGCTATGCCGGCAAATTTTCTGCCGGTGATTTTACAGAGAAGATTTCGCGTATTGCCAAAAGGGCAGGCGCAAAGTTGGTATATGCCGCGCTTATACTCTTTTATACATTGCAGAGTGATAAGGTTTCGGCCAAGGATAAGGCGATTATAATAGGTGCTTTGGGATATATGATAAGCCCGCTTGATGTTGTGCCCGATGCTGTGCCTATCGTCGGTCTGACTGACGATATGGCTGTCTTGCTGTATGTCTTGAAAAAGATTTGGGTCGATGTGGAACCTGAAATCAAGGAGAAGGCAAAGGAGAAGTTGGCAAAGTGGTTTGACGAAGACGAGATAAAAGAAATCGACGATCTCTTCTGACTTTCAATATATTATATGTCATCTGTCGCTTCCAATCCATGTCAGCTTTTTCCAAAGCCCCTCTAAAGGGCCGTGGGAATGGCTGCTCATCCACCAACGGCAGAATGTGATCTGAAGAGACAATACCGTTATACATAGCAGAAGGCTCCACGTGTCGCAAAGGTTGAGATGCAATCCCCAGTGATAGAACAGGAACGAACCTATGATGCTCTGTGTGATATAGTTGGTCAGACTCATTCTGCCGTAGGGCATGATATAGCGCATCGGCCGTGCCAGTCTTGTGGAATAGAATGCAAATAGAAGTCCTGTGACTATCATTGTCATGAAGCAAAACTTGTGCAAGGAATTGACAATGAGCATCATTGGTGTCATGAAACTTTTGGATGTGAACATTCCGGCAATGCCGGTAGTGTCAAGTGGCAGTGTCGATGCAAAGTCGGGTAGCAGTGTGCTGAGTCCGTATAGTGGCATGAACGCCAAAAGGGCAGCGGCAAACGTTTTTGCCCACATGCTTCTGTTGTGTGGAGTGTCGGCAAACCATTGTATACGTCCGGCAACGAGTCCGAGGATGAAAAGCGAGGCTGTCTGACAGAAGCGTCCTGCACCCCAGGCCCATGCCAGGCTGAATATCTGTCCGTCCCATAGGTTGGTCAATACGGTTTGGACGAAGTTGCCTTCAGACAGCATCTTCATTGAGTTGTTCCAATAAGGCTCGAAGTTGAATTCGAGTATAGTGGATTGGCTGTCTGTCAAAGCGGCATAGGCCATTTTGATCCAGTCAACCGGTTGTAACATCAGAACAGCCGCGATTATGAGCAACGTTTTGTTTTTCAGTCTGCACACCAAAGGCAGCACAAATCCCACAATGCTGTAAAGTACCAATACCTCACCACAGAAGAATGCGGCATTGAAACATCCGAAACCGAAAAGCAGCAACATGCGCCAACAAAAACGCAGGCGGAAGTCTTGGCCGCGTCGCAGTGCATTTTGCTCCATTATATAAAAGCTAAAACCGAAGAGCAACGCGAAGATGGCATAGGCTTTTCCTCCGACAACAAACCACAGGCAGTCCCATACCATACGGTCTGTGAGCTGGAGTAACGGTGATATAGGGTCTGATTGGTTATACAGGTTGAAATGTTCTATGCCGTGCAACATCAGAATCATTGCCACAGCAATGCCGCGGATAGCGTCGACAACTTCGATTCGGGAATGTTGGTTTGTTTTGTTCATGTCTTTTGACTACGTGTGGATATTGTCTGAAACAAAAAGAGACTAATTGAATTTTCAATCAGTCTCTTTTACTTTTGAGAGGTGCCTAGCAGATTCGAACTGCTGTAGACGGTTTTGCAGACCGTTGACTAAGCCACTCATCCAAGGCACCATTTCCTATTTGCGGTTGCAAAGTTAGGTATTATTTTTCATATCACCAAATTTTTCATGCTCTTTTTTGATTTTCTCTCCGCATTCCGAGTTCTTCTTATCGTCGTTTGCATGTCTTTATGGTATTTCGCGTGTGAAAAAGACGTTGCAATATGGCCCATATCGCATTGTGAAAGTGCCGCTTTGAGGATGTGAAAGTGGCACTTTGGGGATGCGAAAGTGGCACTTTGGGGATGTGAAAGTGGCACTTTGAGGATGCTAGGTGTGCGGTCAGTTATGTTTTGTCTCCGGACATTTTCTTCTTTTTCCGTTGTGTATGGAGCAACCGTCACACCCTTCACAATGAGGAGCGGGGCTGTTGAGCATTCTGTATATACGCCATCCGGCATAGATTATGGCACATGCTATTATGATATATACCGCTATTGCCTGCATGCGAAGTACTTTGTGTATTCTGATTCAAAATTAGGTGTGAAGATACCTTTACCGATATTTTCTGCAATCTCTTCCATGGTCCAAAATCGTCCGCCGTCCAGTTCGTCGGTGTCAGGGCTTATTGGACCGTCGTATATTGTCTTGTGAACATATACCAATTCTTTTTCCTTGTCGCTATTGAACACATAGTGGCCCAGCTCTTCGGGTGTGAAATCGGTGATGCCCAGTTCTTCGCCGACTTCGCGTTTAAGGGCTTGTCCGATACTTTCGCCTAAGTCAACATGACCTCCGGTAGACGTGTCCCATTTGTCTGGTTGTATGTCTTTCCATGCCGGCCTTTTCTGGAGGAATATTTCGCCTTTGCTGTTGAACAGGTGGAGATGTACCACAGGGTGGAGTATGTGTGAGCCGCTGTGGGCCTCTCCGCGGGTGACGGCTCCGATGATGTTTCCGGCTTCGTCTACAGCCGGTAAGTATTCGTTGTTGTTGTCCATGACTCTATGTTTTATTGTTTTTCAGTTTCTTCAGCAGGGCCTTGTTGATAGTCTGTATCCGTCTTCCTTGTTTTTCTATATCTTTACGCACATTGTTTATGTTGTAGTACAGTTCGGCAAAAGCGTTGAGGAAAAAGTTGGGTCTGCTGTCGGTTTCTATCACCTCAGGGTTGGTGATGATTCTTATTCCGCGTTCCTCTATATGTACGTCGATGTCAGTTCCGGTCATTATCGGCTCACCGTCATAGTGTATAGGGCCGGGTGTGTTGCGGTGTATATGGATGCGCTTAGCCTTGAATGTCTTTATTTTGGAGTTCTTGTCAAGTGTCTTGCTGAATATGTCAATGCTTATCTGTGGGGCGTCGAATGCGTTGAAAGGTTCCATTATTATTACGTCCATCAGCCCGTCGGTCATGGTGGCTTTGGGTGCTATATAGGCGTTGTTTCCATATTGCGAGGCATTGGCGCAGGCAATAAGAAAAGCCTTGTGTTTTTTTGTTCCGGTCTCGTCTTCCAGCTCGTATGTTTCCGGCTGGTAGTCCAGACCTTCTTTCAGAACATTTTCTATATATGTTATTGGTCCGCGTTTCTTTGAACTTGCAAACTTCTGGCTGATAAAAGCATCAAACCCCATGCCGCATGTACAGAAGAAAGGCAGCTCGTTGATGACGCCGTAATCGAATGTCTCTATGTTGTAGCGGTTTATGATGTCAATGGACTTCTTTATGTCTATAGGGATGGACAGGTGTCGAGCCAGACCGTTGCCCGATCCGCATGGTATTATGCCGAGTGCTGTCCGGGAGTGTACGAGTGAGCGTGCCACTTCATTCACTGTTCCGTCTCCTCCCACGGCCACTACTACGTCGATATTCTCATCTACGCATTGTCTGGCTATTTCCGAGGCGTGGCCGGCATATTCTGTGAATTTCACTTGATATTCGAACTTTGTTTTATCAAGTGTTTCGGCAATCATGTCCGGTATGTCGTTTTTCCCATGATTGCCTGATTTAGGATTCAGTATGAATGTTATGTTGTTTTTTGCGTCCATCTTATTTGCAAAAATACAATTTTAACTCATAATAATGTTTGCATCACGCATAAAAAAGTATAAAAGTGACGATTATTTAAAAAAAAGTATATAATTTGATAAAAAATGTGTACCTTTGCAGCCTGTATAACGTAGTAGTATATCTACACCTAATTATTATAAAAGTGGGACAATTACAAGAAAGATACAAAAGCTATCGTGAGCCTCAGAAGTTTATGGAGGCTGGCGTGTATCCCTATTTTCGTGCTATAACGAGCAAACAGGGTACAGAAGTAGAGATGGCGGGACAGAAAGTTTTGATGTTCGGTTCCAACGCATACACAGGATTGACGGGTGATGAGCGCATTATCAATGCTGCAAAAGAAGCCTTGGACAAGTATGGTTCGGGTTGTGCGGGAAGCCGTTTCCTCAATGGTACGTTGGATTTGCATGTTCAGTTGGAGAAAGAGCTTGCGGAATTTGAGGGCAAGGAGGATTGTCTTTGTTTCTCGACAGGATTCTCCGTAAATGCGGGAGTGCTTGCCGTTGTGGTTGGTCGTGGTGACTATATTATTTGTGATGATCGTGACCATGCAAGTATTGTAGACGGACGTCGTCTCTCGTTTGCAAAGCAGTTGCATTATAAACATAATGATATGGAAGATCTTGAGAATATTCTCAAGACACTTCCCAAGGAGGCTGTAAAGCTGATTGTCGTGGATGGTGTGTTCTCGATGGAGGGTGATCTCTGCAAGTTGCCGGAGATTGTGGAACTGAAGCATAAGTATAACTGCTCCATCATGGTGGACGAGGCTCACGGTGTGGGTGTGTTCGGACGTGAGGGCAGGGGTGTCTGCGACCATTTCGGACTTACCGACGAGGTTGATCTGATTATGGGAACATTCTCCAAATCGCTCGCAAGTATAGGCGGATTCATCGCAGGTGATGCAGATACAATCAATTTCATACGTCACACATGCCGCACGTACATATTCAGTGCGTCTGACACTCCTGCCGCAACGGCAGCCGCAATGGAGGCTCTGCACATTCTGAAGAGCGAACCTGAGCGTTTGGAGGCATTGTGGAAGGTGACCAAATATGCGTTGCGCCGTTTCCGTGAAGAGGGTTTTGAGATAGGAGACACTGAAAGTCCCATCATCCCGCTGTATGTTCACGATATTGACAAGACATTCCTTGTCACGAAGATGGCTTTTGATGCCGGTGTGTTTATCAACCCGGTAATTCCTCCGGCATGTGCACCTCAGGATACGCTCGTGCGCTTTGCTCTTATGGCGAGTCATACGGAGGAGCAGGTGGAACGAGGTGTGCAGGCTCTTACAAAGATATTCAAGGAGCTGGAAATAATAAAATAGTGATGAGAAAATTTGCAAGACTCGGAAAAAATAGCTACCTTTGCAACCGCAAAACAGGGAAATCTTTTCTGAGTTTTTGCAGCGGGGTGTAGCGCAGCCCGGTAGCGCTCCTGGTTTGGGACCAGGCGGCCGCAGGTTCGAATCCTGTCGCCCCGACAAAAGAATCCTCATGTGGGGATTCTTTTTTTGTTGGACTCGATTTTATGTATCGCAATTAAATTCAGTAATTCTCTTAATTTATAATGGAGAGTTGTTGATTACAATTTGCTTTTTCTATAGGTTGTAAGGTTTTTGAAATGTCTCTGCGTGGGAATGTGAAAGAGTGGAGACTATAAAGTATCAAACTGATTGTTGTGACAATCCGACGTTATCTGAATTCCAATTGTCTGTATCCTACGAGTCTCCATGTCCGTCCACCGGTCTCTTTATAGTAAACGTATGCCTGATACCGGTTTTCTGTCTGATGGAAATTCCCTTCTGTCGGTGATACGGAAATAGTGCCTTTGTCGTCCAGAAGTGCATATTGATATGAATAGTATCCTTGTTTCTGCATTACTGTGGCATGGTACATACCGTCTGTATCATTGTACGTCATTATGTAGTTTTCCAAGTCATCGTCAGTGGTCCAGTTTCCTCTGATTATTATTCTGCCGTGTGATATTTTCGGTGACTTCAATCTGTAATGCACATTTACATATTCGCTGATATAATCATTTTCAATGTTGTCGCTGTTGCGTATATAGAAGGCACCGTTGGCGTCTTCATCGTACAGATAGTTTTTGCGTGGCTCATCTATGAATGGATATGCATTATAGTTGTGTCCGTCCCATGTGATGCGATCTATGCCCATGGTGGGGTGGGTCACGTCAAGCACTTCAAACTTTCTGTATTCATTGCCGGCATTGAAGATAAGTTCTTTGTTGTGTCTCCATTCCAATCCTTTGCTGCTGATAAGGTTAGGACTGACGTCTTTGCGGGTGTTGTCACTTCTGTTGTTTTGCATAATGATTGTGCTTATTTGTTCCCTGTGGTTGGTCACCTTCAGTGGCCCATAACCCACGGTCAAGGTAATCTGTTGGTGGGATTTGTTGGTGTCGATGTCTGTATTTGCTGTGCATGACATACCTACTGCCATCAGCGGCTCTACAATCATAAATTCTATTGAAGCCGCTCTCTCGTTGTTCTCGTCAAAGATGGTCAGTCTGTAGTTGCCGCTCATTTTCAAACTGCATTTGTCATTGGGAAGCTGTAGGGTATAGTGGGTGTACAGTACGGTTGTGTTCAGTGAGTTTTGATAGTTTTCTATAGGATTGTCGTTGAATCCGTTGAGAAAGTCACTTTCAAAAATCTCTTGCGATACGGTCCAGTCATTTTCGCAATGCTCGATGCGGTAAGTGAAGCGATGGTACTCGTGAGACAGTTCGTCAAAGCCGATGTCAAGCACGTCGTCGCTGTTTAATATCATTACCGGCGGAGACAACCAGTCGTTGTTGACTACTGCTTGCAGCGTTTTTATCTGTCGGTTGTATACCGTTTGGCGCATGGCATTAATCTGATGTGCGGTTTGTGTTATGAGGCATATCATCGTGAAGATATACCTTGATATATATAATGCTTTTTTCATTGTTGCGTTTTTATTATATCAACGCATTGGCTTTGTGTTTATTGCATATGTTTTGCACATATATGGCGTACTAGCCGGGGTGATATCTATTGATATGTGCAGAATGGCATATAATAAAAATAACTCCTGCATCCCCGTGAGGGAATACAGGAGTCTTCTTGGTAAATTCTAAAACACTTACGTCTCTCGACGTTTTTGGTCTTTATTTCTTGTTCAGAGCCATGTCTATTGTCACTGCAACTGCAACGGTAGCGCCTACCATCGGGTTGTTGCCCATGCCGAGGAAGCCCATCATTTCAACGTGAGCCGGTACGGAAGAAGAACCTGCAAACTGTGCGTCACTGTGCATACGGCCCAATGTGTCGGTCATACCGTACGAAGCGGGACCGGCAGCCATGTTGTCCGGATGCAGCGTACGACCGGTACCGCCACCAGAAGCTACAGAGAAGTATGGTTTGCCGGCGAGTACACGCTCTTTCTTGTATGTTCCTGCAACGGGGTGTTGGAAGCGTGTCGGGTTGGTAGAGTTACCGGTGATGGACACATCTACATCCTCCAGCCAGTTGATGGCAACACCCTCACGCACATCATCAGCACCATAGCAGTTGACCTTTGCGCGCGGGCCGTCAGAATAGGCTATACGATTAACCACATCAACCTTACCTGTATAATAGTCGAACTTGGTCTGTACATATGTGAAACCGTTGATACGGCTGATAATCATGGCAGCGTCTTTACCCAGACCATTAAGGATACAACGGAGAGGATTTTTACGTACCTTATTTGCCATCTCTGCAATCTTGATGGCTCCTTCAGCAGCGGCGAAACTCTCGTGACCGGCGAGGAATGCGAAGCACTGTGTCTCCTCGCGGAGCAGACGGGCCGCCAAATTACCGTGACCGATACCAACCTTGCGGTCGTCGGCTACGGAACCGGGAATGCAGAAACTCTGCAGGCCGAGGCCGATAGCCTCTGCTGCGTCAGCTGCGCTCTTTACACCTTTCTTGATAGCGATTGCCGCACCGCAGACGTATGCCCACTTTGCGTTCTCGAAGCAGATGCGCTGTGTATCCTCGCAAATCTGATATGGATCGATGCCTGCCTCTTCGCAAATTTGGTTAGCCTCTTCGATATCTTTGATACCATTCTCATTGAGCGTAGCGATAACCTGTTTGATACGACGCTCCTGGCTCTCAAAACTTACTTTTCTTATCATTAGTCGGTCCTCCTCTTATTCTTTACGTGGGTCAATAGTCTTAACAATTCCCTGCTCGGCAGTAGTGCGGCCGTAAGAACCAGTGAACTTCTTCACAGCTTCGTTGGCATCCATACCGGCCTTGATGGCTTCCATCATTTTGCCGAGATGTACGTACTCATAACCGCATACCTGATTGTCCTTGTCGAGGAACATCTTGGTGATGTAGCCTTCGGTAAGCTCCAGATAGCGTGTACCTTTGGCAACGGTACCGTAGAGAGTGCCTGTCTGACTGCGCAGACCTTTGCCCAAGTCCTCAAGACCGGCTCCGATAACGAGACCGTCCTCAGAGAAAGCGCTCTGTGAGCGTCCGTAAACAATCTGAAGGAACAACTCACGCATGGCGGTATTAATAGCGTCGCAAACCAGATCGGTGTTGAGAGCCTCGAGGATCGTCTTGCCAGGCAGAATCTCAGAAGCCATTGCGGCTGAGTGGGTCATACCGGTACAGCCGATGGTCTCAACGAGACATTCCTGAATGATTCCTTCCTTGATGTTCAGGGAGAGTTTGCAAGCGCCCTGCTGGGGTGCACACCAACCCACACCGTGGGTATAACCGGAGATGTCCTTTATTTCCTTTGCCTGAATCCATTTGCCTTCTTCAGGAATGGGGGCGGGTCCGTGATTCGGGCCTTTGGCAACAACACACATGTTGTTGACTTCGTTAGAATAAGTCATATTCTTTTCAGTTTTATAAAAATGAATAATTTAATCTTATTTTTGTAACTGCAAAATTAATAAAACTATTGGAATAATACTCATTGTCGGGTATTCTTTTTAACTCTTTAACTACATTTTGTAACCAGCACTGATAAATAGCCGGTAAATGTATGAGAGTTGATAACCGGAAATGGCAAATTTTCTTTATGTGAATTTAAATGATGATGATTTAGAGCATTCACTGCGACCGGAGACGTCGTCCGCCAACAGCTGGGAGTTGATATAATGTCTGCTGATAAAGATTTCTAATATAAATATTTGCATGTACCAAAATAAGTACTTATATTTGCATAACATAAAAGATGTCGTCAGACTAATTTGATATATGAAAGAAGTAATAGTAAGAGATGCAGACTTGCGTCTTGCGGCAGAAGACATGGACGCTTTTCTGAAAGTGTTCAAAGACGGTATATACGCTGCTATAGATGGTGAACTTACAGCTGAGACAATGTCAGAGCTTAATGCTGAACAGATAACTTTGCTTGCCTACTGCATATTGCATGAAGAAGTTATGGATGGAGGGTTCATACAGTTGATACACAACGGATATGGAGGATTTATCTTTCTCAACCCGTTTGCAAAGGTGTTGCGGCAATGGGGGATGAGGGAACTTTCGAAATTGATATACGATGCACATACACTATATATAAAGTATCGTGAGGAGATAGAGCGAGAATGTTCCGATGAGGAATTCATGGAAATGTTTGAACGTTTTCCGGAGTTTGACGATATGGACGACAAGTTTGTGGAGAATGAAGAGGAATATACGTCTCAGATAGCATGTTATGTTGACGAACATATTGACAGATTTGCAAAGATTGAACAATGAATAAGGAAGAGGAACTGATACGCAAGAAAAGCCCTGTAAACATACGTAACAAGAAAGCATCGTTTGAGTATTTCTTTATCGAGACATACACTGCCGGCATCGTGCTTACAGGCACTGAAATAAAGTCTATCCGACTTGGTAAGGCAAGTTTGGTGGATACTTTCTGTTTTATACACAATGGTGAAATATGGGTTAAGGGAATGAATGTCAGCCCTTATTTTTACGGCTCATACAATAATCATGAACTGAAGCGCGACCGTAAGCTGCTTCTAAACCGCAAGGAAATACAGAAATTGCAGAGCGCAACGAAGCAGACGGGATATACCATCGTGCCACTGCTCGTGTTCATCGACCAAAACGGTCGTGCCAAGATGGATATTGCCTTATGTAAAGGTAAAAAGGATTTTGACAAGCGGCAAACACTGAAAGAGAAAGAAGACAGGCGTGAGATGGACCGTGCCATGAAGCATTATTGAACAATAGATGAGCAGACTTAATGATATCGTAAAGAATCGCATCCTTGTGCTTGACGGAGGCATGGGAACTATGATTCAACAATATAGCTTGACAGAAGAAGACTTCCGGGGTAACTGTTTCGGTGAAGTGGATGGATTGATGAAAGGCAATAACGATGTGCTAAACATTACGCGTCCCGATGTTATCGAAGACATACATCGTAAATATCTTGCTGTAGGTGCTGATATAATTACCACCAACACATTCAACAGCCAGCGCATATCCGAATCGGATTATCATATGGAGGCGTATTGTCGGGATATGGCTTTGGAGGGGGCGAGGATTGCGCGTCGTGTAGCCGATGCCTATTCTACAGCGGAGTGGCCGCGATTCGTAGCAGGTTCCGTAGGACCGACCAACAAAACATGTTCCATGAGTCCGGATGTGAGCAATCCTGCTGCCCGTGATATTACTTATGATAGTCTTTATGATGCTTATTTGGAACAGATCGATGCTCTGATAGAGGGTGGTGTGGATGCACTGCTTATAGAGACAATCTTTGATACTCTCAATTCGAAGGCCGCTGTAGATGCCGCCATGACGGCTATGCACAGTCGTGGTGTGGAACTGCCGTTAATGTTGTCTGTAACGGTGAGCGATCTTGCAGGGCGGACCTTGAGCGGACAGTCTCTCTCTGCTTATTTGGCAAGTGTGAGTACGTATCCAATATTCTCCATCGGACTAAATTGTTCGTTTGGAGCTCGCCAGATGCTGCCTTTCTTGAAAGAACTTGCAGCCCAGGCACCTTATTATATAAGTGCATATCCTAATGCCGGACTGCCAAACAGTCTCGGTCTGTATGACGAGACACCTGATACAATGGCACCGCAGATAGCCGAGTTTATCGATACCGGACTGGTGAACATCGTAGGTGGCTGTTGTGGTACTACAGAGAAGTTCATAGAGCGCTATGTGGCATTGGTGCGTGGCAGGGCACCTCATAATCCGGCACCTCGCCCGCAGACTATGTGGCTTAGTGGGCTTGACTTGCTCAATGTTACTCCTGAAGTGCGTTTTGTCAATGTCGGTGAACGTTGTAATGTGGCCGGTTCGCGTAAATTTCTGCGACTTATAAAGGAAAAAAAATATGAAGAGGCTGTCAGTATTGCCCGTAAGCAAGTGGCCGACGGTGCTCTTGTCATAGATATAAACATGGACGACGCACTGCTCGACGCGAAGACAGAGATGTGTACATTTCTGAACATGATTGCGGCAGAACCGGATATCGCCCGTGTTCCGGTGATGATTGATTCTTCAAAATGGGATGTGATTACATCGGGTTTGAAATGTGTGCAGGGCAAATGCATAGTCAATTCCATATCGCTCAAGGAGGGTGAGGAGGTGTTTGTCAGCCATGCTCGTGATGTGATGCGTTATGGCGCGGCGGTTGTGGTGATGTGTTTCGACGAGCAGGGACAGGCTACGAGTTATGAACGGCGTATAGCGATTGCCGCCCGTGCATATAGGATTCTTACGGAGAGGGTGGGGATGAATCCCTTGGACATAGTGTTTGATCCTAATGTGTTGGCCATAGCTACAGGTATGGAGGAACATGACAGTTACGCTGCAGATTTTATCCGTGCAACGGGGTGGATTCGTAAGAATTTGCCGGGAGCGCACGTGAGTGGTGGAGTGAGCAATCTTTCGTTTTCTTTTCGTGGCAATAGCTATATACGTGAGGCCATGCATGCTGTTTTTCTTTATCACGCTATGCGTGAAGGAATGGACTTTGGTATCGTAAATCCTGCAACTACAGTGATTTACGATGATATTCCGCAAGCAGAACTTGATGTGATTGAGGATGTTGTACTTAACCGTTGTGCCGGTGCTTCCGAGCGACTTATAGGGTTAGCGGAACGAATAAAGGAAGAACAGAATGCATCTAAGGCATGTATTGACGGATGTTGTAGTGTTGCAAAAAGTGTGGGCAAAGCGGAAGAGTGGCGTAGAGATTCGGTGAAAGAACGGTTGACTTATGCTCTTGTAAAGGGTATTGTTGATTTTCTGGAGGAAGATATCAATGAGGCTCTACGACTATATCCTCGGGCTGTCGGAATAATAGAAGGCCCGTTGATGTCCGGAATGAACAGGGTAGGAGAATTGTTCGGTTGCGGTAAAATGTTTCTGCCTCAGGTCGTTAAGTCTGCCCGAACAATGAAACAGGCTGTGGGTATACTCCGCCCGCATATAGAGGCTGAGGATACTGGATGTGGTACAAAAGCAGGAAAGATTCTGCTTGCGACAGTTAAGGGCGATGTTCACGATATCGGGAAAAACATTGTGAGTGTGGTGATGGCCTGCAATAATTATGAGGTGATAGACATGGGAGTGATGGTTCCGGCAGAGCATATTGTGCGTAAGGCCCGGGAAGAGAATGTTGATATAATCGGGTTGAGCGGACTGATAACGCCAAGCCTTGAAGAAATGGTAAATGTGGCTAAGGAGCTGGCGCGTGCAGGACTTGACATTCCGATAATGATAGGTGGAGCGACCACCAGTGAAGTACATGTCGCTCTTAGGATAGCCCCTGTGTATGGTGGTCTTGTGGTATGGGTGAAAGATGCTTCACAGAATGCTCTTATGGCGGCAAGGCTTTTAAGCGGTAACGGTAGGGCAATGCTGAAGTATGAGCTTGACGACAGGTATCGTCGTCTTCGCGAAGATTATGACAAGGAGAGAGTGAGTATAGTCTCGCTTGATGAGGCAAGAAAGAACAAACTGGAGTTGTGGTGAGCAATTGTTTATTGTAAATTATGATAAAGAATATACTTTTTGATTTGGGTGGTGTGATAATCACTCTTGACCAGTCTCAGGCAGTGAGACATTTTAAGGAAATCGGACTGAAGGATGCGGAACAGCGTCTTGATCCTTACACTCAGTCGGGGATATTCGGCGATGTGGAAATGGGGACTATTGATGCAGAGCAGTTTCGTGAAAAGTTAAGTGCTATAATAGGTCATGAGGTGAGCCGTGAGCAGTGTTTGTATGCCTGGAAAGGTTATGTGGGCGATCTGCCACGTCGTAATCTCGTTGCTTTGCGCAGGCTTAGGGCAGAGGGGTATCGTCTTGTGCTTGTGTCAAACACCAATCCGTATATGATGAGCTGGGCAATGAGCACGGAATTTGACGGTGAGGGAAATTCGTTGTCGGACTATTTTGATGCTACATACATGAGTTACCGTTGCGGTGTGATGAAGCCTGACGGGCGTTTCTTTCGTCATGTACTTGACAAAGAGTGTATAGATCCTTCTGAAACGCTTTTCATTGATGATGGACTGCGTAATGTAGAGGCAGCGGCACAATTGGGTATACATACTTTCCGACCGGATAATGGAGCTGATTGGACGGAGGAAATATATAAATATTTGAAATAATGAAGCGAATATATTTATCTGTTATAGTGATGTTTATGGCCATGACAGCAGTTGTGGCCCAAAAGAAACGAGAATTTCGCGGAGCATGGATACAGTGCGTTAACGGACAATTTCAAGGTATGTCTAAGGACGTTATGCAGAAGACGTTGTCTTATCAGCTCGACGAGTTGCAGAAAGATGGTGCAAATGCAATTATTTTTCAGGTTCGTCCGGAATGTGATGCCTTGTATGCCAGCTCGTATGAGCCATGGAGTCGGTTTCTAACCGGTGTGCAAGGGCGTGCGCCGCAGCCGTATTGGGATCCGTTGCAATGGATGGTTGACCAGTGTCACCGGCGGGGGATGGAGTTGCATGCATGGATTAATCCATATCGTGCAAAGACTAAGGGGACTACTGGGTTGGCAGTCAGTCATGTGGCCATAAAGCATCCCGAACGAGTGTTTGGTTATGACGGACAATACATAATGAATCCGGCTCTTGATGAAAACCGTGAATATATATGCCGTGTAGTGGCTGATATAGTACGCCGTTATGATGTCGACGGACTGCATATGGATGATTATTTTTATCCTTATCCTGTAGCCGGAGAAATCATTCCTGACGAAAAACAGTTTCGAAGCAATTCAAACGGTATCAGTAATATTGGTGATTGGCGCCGTTACAATGTGAATATGTTTGTGAAACAACTTCACGATACGATTACTGCCATAAAGCCATGGGTGAAATTTGGTGTGTCTCCTTTTGGTATCTACCGTAATAAGGTCAACGACCCGAATGGCAGTGATACACGAGGATTGCAAAACTATGATGATCTTTATGCTGATGTGTTGCTATGGGTAAACAATGGTTGGATAGATTACTGTGTGCCTCAGATTTATTGGCAGATTGGACATCCCACAGCCGATTATAAAACGCTGATAGAGTGGTGGAACCGTTATGCATCAGCTCGTCCGCTGTATATAGGTGAGGATGTGGAACGTACTGTGAAATATACCGATTTGCAGCGTCCTGCCAGTCATCAGATGCCGGCTAAGATGGCGTTACATGCTAAATCTTCCAATGTGGATGGCATGGTGTTGTGGTATGCAAAGGCGGCAGTGGATAACATCGGTAATTACGGGACCATGCTTCGCAACACATATTGGCGTTATCCTGCATTGCAACCGCTCATGCCTTTTATTGACCATAAGGCTCCGAAAAAAGTTCGCAAGCTCAAACCGGTATGGACAGAAGACGGATATCTTCTGTTTTGGACAGCTCCTAAAGGTCGTGGATGGCAGAACGAGGCTCGGCAATATGTAGTTTATAGATTTGCATCTGATGAAAAGGTAAATACGAATGATGCTTCAAAAATAGTTACGATAACCAGTGATACTTTCCTGAAGTTACCGTATAATAACGGTAGGACTCCCTATACTTATGTAGTGACAGCTCTTGATCGTATTCATAATGAGAGCAAGGCTGTTAAGAAGAAGTTGAAACTTTAGAATCGGTTTTATTAAGAAAATGTACATAATATATCCCTGCAAGTTTATCCATGGCTTTCAGGGATATATTATTTTGATTATCTTTTAAGATTTCAGTCGTTAATCAGATTTTTTAGAAAATCATCGAGTTCCTCATCGAGTCCGGCCATGAGTTCTGGATATATTATAACGGTGTCATCGTCCACGACATACAATTCGGCAATAGGATCTTTCTCCTCGTTTTCAAGAACAAAAGAATATGGTTTGAGAATAGACATACTGTCGATTATATCTTTGTTTTTCTCAATACATTTCCTTATAATTGAAATTATAGAATTGTGGAAAATGTTGCTTGTGTCTCCAATCCACTGTTCTATTACAGAGCGTGTAATCTCATTGTCGTCATCATCGAAGGCCACAAACTCGCCCGTCTCTTGATTGACACGCAGATGAATGTCTGTGAGCAGCATGGCTTCGTCGGTCGGAGGAAATTTGTCTGCCACTTTCTTTATGGCTCTCTCGATTTGGTGCAAAGTTTGTTCGGTTGCTTTCATAACTTATAAATTTAGTGTATATCGCATTTTTTATGCGGTTTCATTATGATACAAAAGTATAAAATTAATTGAATAGCCGCAAACGATTACGAATGTTTTTGAAAAATATTTTGTATTTTTTACTGATTATTCAGAAGATAGTATTATCTTTGCATTGTAAAGTCGAGTTTGCAAAACGTAGACTTGACAGGCTTGAAGATTATAATATATCAGGCGGAAAAGTATGATGGAATATAATACTATCAGCTTTAAATCGGGATATACCATAAACTTACATGCCTGAATCAATATGAATGAAAAATGAGTAACAGAATAAAACATTCGGGAATAATCGAAGCGATAGATGGAGAATATGTGAGAGTACGTATTCTCCAAACATCAGCGTGCGCCCAATGTAAGATAGCCGGACATTGTAATTCATCGGAGAGCAAGGAGAAAATGATTGATGTATACAATGTTTCTGATACTTCACGGCTGAAAGTGGGTGATGAAATTATTGTTACTGCTTCGACACGAATGGCAGTTTCGGCTCTTATTATAGGGTTTGGGTTGCCTCTCATAGTGCTTATTGCTGTTATAATAATTGTTCGCTTCATGACATCTGACGAAATAATGGCGGCACTATGTGGTCTTGCTACGCTTGTACCTTATTATATATTGGTATGGTTGGTTCGTGAGAAATTAAGGGTGCGCATGGCTTTTGAGATAGAATAAAATAAGTATAACTAAAACAAATAAAAAATTATGAGTTTCATTTTAGTCGCAGTACTTGTGCTTGGGGCTATCGGACTTGTGGCAGCTGTCGTGCTGTATGTCTGTTCCAAGAAATTTGCTGTGAAAGAAGATCCGCGTATTGCAGATGTTGCGGCTTTGTTGCCGCAGGCTAATTGCGGAGGATGTGGCTTCCCCGGTTGTGGCGGATTAGCTGATGCACTCGTAAAGGGGGCGGATGCCGGAACGTTAGACGGACTGTTTTGTCCTGTAGGGGGGCAAGATGTAATGGGCAAGGTTGCGGATTTGCTTGGTATGGCCATGGCAAATTCGGAGCCAATGGTTGCTGTAGTGAGGTGTAATGGTACGTGCGAACATCGGCCGAAAATTGCAGAGTATTCAGGATTGCGCACATGCACAGCCATGCATGCATGTGGAGCCGGCGAGACTGCTTGCGGTTTCGGATGTCTGGGATGCGGTGATTGTGTTGCCGCTTGTCAGTTTGGGGCCATTACAATAAACAATGAGACGGGATTGCCCGAAGTGGATGAAGACAAGTGTACCTCGTGTGGAGCATGTGTTAAAGCCTGTCCACGTAAGATTATCGAACTGCGTAAAAAGGGACCGAAGGGTCGTCGTGTTTATGTAAGTTGTGTAAACAAGGATAAGGGACCTGTAGCCATGAAGGCTTGCAAGACGGCATGTATAGGTTGCGGTAAGTGTGAGAAAGAATGTCCTTTTGGTGCAATCACCGTCACCAACAATCTGTCGTACATAGATCCTGATAAATGCCGTCTGTGCCGTAAGTGCGAGAAGGTGTGTCCGACACACGCTATAGTAGCTGTCAACTTTCCGGCGTCCAAGCCAAGACCGGTAGCGGAAGAGTCAAAGGACGATGGTGAAAATGTGGAACAAATAAAGACGGAGGCATAAGTATTATGAATATACGAACATTCAGAATAGGTGGCATACATCCAGAGGAGAACAAAATAACGGCAGAGATGCCTACGCAGGTGGCAGCACTTCCCAAACAAGCAATCTTCCCGCTGTCACAACATATCGGGGCACCTACAAAACCGGTGGTGAAGAAAGGTGATAAGGTTAAAGTGGGAACTCTGATTGCCGAAGCCGGAGGATTTGTCTCGGCTCCGATTTATTCATCAGTCTCAGGAACTGTATTCAAAGTGGATACGGCTATAGATGCTACGGGGTATCGTGTACCTGCAATTATAATCAATGTTGAAGGTGACGAGTGGGAAGAGAATATTGACCGTTCGGACTCCCTTGAGACATTGGATGCCCATCCGGAACTGACACCAGAGGAAATTGTCGAGCGCATCAAGGTTGCCGGTGTTACAGGTATGGGAGGTGCGGGCTTTCCTACTTTTATCAAGTTGTGTCCTCCGCCTACGGCTAAAGCCGAGTGTGTGATAATAAATGCTGTGGAATGTGAGCCGTATATAACGTCGGATTATCGTCTTATGATGGAGCATGCCGATGAGATTCTTGTGGGACTTGAATTGCTGATGAAAGCAGCGAAGGTGGATAAAGGTTATATAGGTATAGAGACCAACAAACCGCAGGCCATAGAGTTGCTTACGCAGAAGACGTCCGGTAACCCAAAGATTGAGGTGGTGCCATTGAAACAGCGTTATCCTCAGGGTGGCGAGAAACAGCTTGTGGATGCTGTTATCCGCCGTCAGGTACCGGCTCCACCAGCCATCCCCGTTAATGTAGGTGCAATTGTTCAGAATGTGGGAACTGCTTTTGCCGTATATCAGGCTGTAATGAAGCGTAAGCCTTTGTTTGAACGTTACACTACGGTTACGGGTAAGCGTTTGTCCAATCCGGGCAACTTCCTTGTACGTATGGGTACACCTATGAAGGAACTTATCGATGCCTGTGGTGGTATGCCGGAAGGAAATAACAAACTGTTGGCCGGTGGTCCGATGATGGGAAAGGCACTGACTTCTGTTGACGTGCCTGTATGCAAGGGAACTAACAGTGTAACTGTTATCAGTGAGGATGAGGCCATGCGTAAGTCGCCGCAACCTTGTATACGGTGTGCCAAGTGTGTCAGTGTATGTCCTATGGGACTTGAACCGTTCTTGCTGGCTACGGCTTCGTCAATGCACAATTGGGAAAAGGTTGAGGCCGAGGGCATCACTTCGTGTATAGAGTGTGGCTCGTGCCAGTTTACATGTCCGTCTCATCGGCCGATACTTGACAATATACGATTGGGAAAGAGTACAGTAATGGGTATCATAAGAGCCCGTAATGCTAAAAAGTAAAACAATCATGGGAAAATTAATAGTTTCATTATCACCGCACGCACATGGAACCGACAGTGTGGAGAAGAATATGTATGGAGTGGTGATCGCTCTTGTTCCTGCTCTTCTCGTTTCGTTCTATTTCTTCGGATTGGGTTCGGCTATAGTGTGTGCAACAAGTGTTGTTGCCTGCATGGTGTTCGAGTGGGCTATAACAAAATTTATTTTGAAAAGAGAGAACGGTACTGTTATGGATGGTTCTGCCATTCTTACAGGATTGCTTCTTGGTTTCAACCTTCCGTCCAACCTTCCTATATGGATTATAATCATAGGTGCACTTGTTGCTATCGGCATCGGAAAGATGACGTTCGGAGGACTTGGATGTAACCTTTTTAATCCGGCCCTGGTGGGACGTTGCTTTCTGCTTGTGTCTTTTCCGGCACAGATGACTTCGTGGCCCGTTGCCGGTCAGCTTGGGGCTTATACTGATGCTATGACAGGTGCCACTCCATTGAGTGTAATGAAAGATGCGATAAAGAGTGGTGATGCCTCAGTGCTTGGACAATTGCCAGATTCATTGTCTTTGCTTATTGGCAATGCCGGGTCCGGCGGTGCAGGATGTTTGGGAGAGGTTTGCGCGTTGGCTTTGCTTGTCGGTCTGGTTTTCATGCTTTGGAAGAAGATTATCACTTGGCACATTCCTGTGAGTATCATCGGTACAGTGTTCGTTCTCAGTGGTTTGCTTCACTTTATTAATCCGGTATATGCCGATCCGTTTACTGTAATTTTCAGCGGTGGTCTGATGTTGGGTGCTATATTCATGGCAACCGATTATGTTACATCCCCCATGAACAGTCGTGGTCAGCTTATTTATGGCGTTGCCATAGGTTTGCTGACAATTGTTATTCGTAACTGGGGTGCATATCCGGAGGGCATGTCATTTGCCATACTCATCATGAATGCTTTTACTCCGCTTATCAATACTTATGTCAAACCAAAACGTTTCGGGGAGGTAGTAAAGAAATGAAAAAGTTAGAATCATCACTTACCAATATGATCATTGTGCTTGTGACCGTGGCTGTAGTGTCCGGCGGATTGCTGGCATGGGTGAACAATGCGACAGAAACCCCGATAAAAGAACAGGATGAATTGGCTTTGGCCAATGGTATCAAGAGTGTGATGGGGGTTGAGAATCTTACAGTTACGGCCAATGACGAGCTGAAGAAAAACATTGGAGGCAAGGATTATACTTTCGTCGTGCACAAGACAAGTGATTCTGACGGCAATTTCCTCGGTGCTGCGGTAGAGAGTACGACGATGGGATTCGGCGGTGACCTTAAGGTGCTTGTAGGATTCGACGGAGAAGGCAATCTTCTTGGCTATACTATTCTTCAGCATGCCGAGACCCCGGGACTTGGAGCCAAAGCTGACAAATGGTTCCAGAAAGACGGCAAGGGCAATATCATAGGTCGTCGTATGGATGCTTCAAAGCCGCTTGTGGTGAGCAAGGATGGCGGTGATGTAGATGCCATTACGGCTTCCACTATTACGACACGTGCATTCCTCAAGGCCGTGAATCAGGCTTATGCTGCATATGCAGATCAGGATGTTGATGCTGCAAGCGGTGCGTCAAAGCAGGTTAAGGATATTACCGGTGACGACTTACAGGATAGGGCTGCAAAGTGTGGAACAGAAGAGTGATTAATCATTAAAATGAGAGAAATATATGAACTATATTAAAATATTACTTAACGGCATCATCAAGGAGAATCCTACATTTGTGCTTCTGCTTGGCATGTGCCCTACGCTGGCCACCACTACATCCGCACAAAACGGCATGTCGATGGGGCTTGCCACGATGTTTGTTCTGATATGCTCCAATATAGCAATATCATTGATAAAGAGCATTACTCCCGATAAAGTGCGAATACCGGTATTCATTGTTGTTATAGCATCATTTGTAACAATCCTTCAGATGTGCCTCAAGGCATATTTACCTGAAGTGAACAAGTCTCTCGGACTTTTTATTCCGCTTATAGTGGTAAACTGTATTATTCTTGGTCGTGCCGAGGCTTTCGCTTGTAAGAACAATTCTGTAGCAAGTCTTTTTGACGGACTTGGCATCGGTCTCGGATTTACCGTATCACTGACGTTCCTCGGTATCGTGCGTGAAGTTTTAGGTGCAGGTTCCGTTTTTGGTGTAGTGTTGTTGCCGGAAACATATAACATCTTGTTGTTCATATTGCCTCCCGGAGCATTCATAACGCTTGGATTCCTTATTGCCATCGTCAATAAATTAAAGAAAGCTTAATCACATATGGAATACATACTTATTTTTATATCGGCAATATTTGTAAACAACATTGTGTTGTCGCAGTTCCTTGGAATATGTCCGTTCCTCGGAGTGTCAAAGAAAGTGGATACAGCTCTCGGAATGAGTGCTGCTGTGGCCTTTGTGCTTACACTTGCCACCATCGTAACATTTCTGGTGCAAAAACTTGTGCTTGATGTCTTTGGGCTTCAATATCTTCAGACGATAACTTTCATTCTCGTTATAGCCTCCCTCGTGCAGATGGTGGAGATTGTATTGAAGAAAGTGTCGCCCGCTCTCTATCAGGCATTGGGAATATTCCTGCCGCTGATTACCACTAACTGTGCCGTACTTGGTGTAGCTATCCTTGTAATTCAGAAAGACTATAATATGCTCGAGGGCATTGTATATGCTTTGTCTACAGCCATTGGCTTCGGACTTGCCATGACAGTATTTGCAGGAATGCGTGAGCAACTTGAGATGGTGAACATACCTAAGGGAATGCGTGGCATGGCCATTGTTCTTGTATCGGCCGGTCTGTTGAGTCTTGCCTTTATGGGATTCTCCGGTGTGGACGGAGGGCTGAAGCAGATTTTTGGATTGGAGTAAGTTTAATCAGGAGTACAGGCTTATCGCCTGCAGTGCTTGTTTATGAGCTAAAGACATTGCAATATATAAAGGAATGTTGTATTTATCAAATACATAAACATTAATCCTTTATGATGATGTCGGCTTTAACTGATAATCAGGCATTGCGGGCGATAACTCTTTTAATTATCTGACTTATGAGTAGCTCGCTACATTTTTTCTTACTCAAAGGAATATTCCGCAAATCATTTAAATTAATTTTGTTGATTAACTTAAACTTAAATAATTCCATCTGTTTATTTTCTTGTTTTCCTTTTTTTATGTAATTTTGCATTATCAATTATTCAAAATATAACAATATAACAATGAAACAGACAATATTAGTGACGGGAGGAACCGGATTCATTGGTTCTCATACTACCGTAGAGTTGCAAAATGCCGGTTATAAGGTCGTAATCGTTGACAATCTTTCCAATTCACAGGCAAATGTAGTGGATGGAATTGAGAAGATAACCGGGGTGCGTCCGGCATTTGAGCAGGTAGACTGCTGCGACTTTGAAGCAATGGACAAGGTGTTTGCCAAGTATCCGGATATAGCCGGCATCATCCATTTTGCCGCGAGCAAGGCAGTCGGTGAGAGTGTGGAGAAGCCTCTGCTATATTACCGTAACAATATTGTAAGTCTGGTGAATCTGCTTGAACTTATGCCCAAACACAATGTTAAAGGTATAATTTTCTCATCGAGCTGCACAGTATACGGTCAGCCCGATCCTGAGAATCTGCCCGTGACAGAGGATGCTCCCATCAAACCGGCTGAGAGCCCTTATGGCAATACAAAGCAAGTCAACGAGGAGATTATCCGTGACGACATCAACAGCGGCGCTCCAATTAAAGCCATTCTTCTGCGTTATTTCAATCCTATAGGCTCGCACCCTACCGCTATCATCGGTGAAATGCCTAATGGCGTGCCTATGAATCTTATTCCTTACGTAACTCAGACTGCCATGGGAATACGCGAGCAGCTGAAAGTGTTCGGTAACGACTACGACACTCCCGACGGAACATGTATCCGTGACTACATATATGTGGTAGATCTTGCCAAGGCACATGTGAAAGCAATGGAGCGTGTTCTTGATACGGACAGCGACAAGCTGGAAGTGTTCAATGTCGGTACCGGCAGAGGAGTGAGCACGAAAGAAATTGTCGATGCTTTTGAGGCTGCTACAGGAGTAAAGTTGAATTGGACATTCGCACCTCGGCGTGCAGGTGATATCGAGAAGGTATGGGCTAATCCCGAAAAGGCCAACAATGTGTTGGGATGGAAGGCTGAGACGAGTCTGGAAGATACCTTGAAGTCAGCTTGGAAATGGCAGGAGAAACTTCGTAACGAAGGAATACAGTGATTTCCTTGTCTTGAAAACTTAATATAAAACAGCAATCGGTCAATAAGTCCTTTCGGTATAATGCAAAGTCAGTGATGATGCCGTTTTGACTTATTGGCCGATTCCCGAAGATATTTTAGGACCGGCCTTTTTATGATAAGACCGTGTTTTGTTTTGTGTCTGTGTTGTTTTTTTATCCTCTGATGTGAATCGGGGATAATTCGATTTTTATTTATTACTTTTCCATTCTGTTATGAGTACTTTAGATATTATCTTCCTGTCTTTTGCTCTTGCAATGGATTGCTTCACCGTATCAATCGTCAGTGGCGTTATTCTCCGTAGGTATGTCTGGATAGTTGTATTGCGCATGAGTATACTATTCGGTCTTTTTCAAGCCTTGATGCCGTTTTTAGGATGGCTTGGAACCAATCGTTTCAGTTCCGGTATCGAATCCTTTGACCATTGGATAGCCTTCTGCCTGTTGTTTTTTATTGGTGGAAGGATGATAAAAGAATCGTTTGATACAGGTAAGGACAGGCACTTTTCTCCCGAAAAGCCAAGTACCCAGTTTGTGCTGTCCATTGCCACGAGCATAGATGCGCTTGCCATCGGAATTTCGTTTGCATGTATCGGTTACGGATGTATTTCACAGCTCGTTTTTCCACTTGGCATTATAGGCATAGTCTCTTTTTTCATGAGTATTGTCGGTAATGTACTTGGAGTGCGTTTCGGCAGGACTATCGAACATCGTCTGCGTCCTGAACTTTTGGGAGGTATCATCCTGATGTTCATAGGTTTAAAGATACTTTTGACCCATCTTGATGTGATATAAGCGGAGTCAATGATTTTTTGATTGTAGTTTTAATCAGTTTATATATGAAATTGACAGAACAGCGGAGCAGCATGCTCCATGGCGTATTATTAATTGTATTGTTCTCGTGTGCCGCGTTTTATATATGTGATGTCAGCTTTGTCAAAAGCTTGTCTTTCAGTCCTATGATTGTCGGTATAGTCCTTGGCATGTTATATGCCAACAGTCTTCGCAACAATTTGCCGCCTACATGGGTGCCCGGCATAGTATTCTGTTCCAAGCGTGTGCTGCGCATCGGTATCATTCTTTACGGTTTTCGCCTGACGTTTCAGGACGTTACGGCTGTCGGACTTTCGGCAGTATGTGTGGATGCCGTCATCGTAATGACGACCATTTGCGGCGGTGTCTTTATCGGGCGTATTCTCGGAATGGAGCGTAACATTGCTTTACTGACTTCCGTGGGCAGTGGAATCTGCGGTGCAGCGGCCGTACTTGGAGCCGAGTCCGCCATCAAGGCCAAACCCTATCAGACAGCTGTTGCAGTGGCTACCGTCGTTATATTCGGTACGTTGGCAATGTTTCTTTATCCTGCGCTTTACCGTAGCGGAGTAATGGACCTGTCGCCTGATGCCATGGGAATATTCACCGGCTCGACCATTCACGAGGTGGCCCATGCCGTGGGTGCAGGAAACGCCATGGGGACCGATGTCTCCAATTCAGCCATTATCGTCAAGATGATTCGTGTGATGATGCTTGTGCCGGTGCTGCTTGTGCTCGGTTACTGTGTCTCGCGTGAGGCAGTGAGGGGGAGGGGCACAGATGCTGACGTTGCAGCCGGTGACAGCCGGTCAAAGATTTCCATACCATGGTTTGCCGTGCTTTTTCTTGTCGTTATCGGTTTCAATTCATTTGGAATCCTGTCTCCCGACATTGTCGATTTTATCAATGTCCTGGATACATTCCTGCTCACGATGGCCATGACCGCGCTCGGTGCCGAAACCAGCATAGAGAAATTCCGAAAGGCCGGTTTCAAGCCGTTTCTTCTCGCTTTCATTCTTTTTGTCTGGCTTGTCACGGCCGGCTATCTGATGGCAAGATATCTTGTGCCGCTATTCTGATGTTTTCCTGAACATTTCTTTATATTGATATGACAATATGGAAAAATATACTTATCTTTGTATGACTATTTACTAATTTAAAACAAAAAACTCATGGTGAACAGATTTATTTTGAACGAAGTGTCTTACTTCGGCCCTGGTGCACGCAAGGAGCTTCCGGGCGTGGTCCGTCGTTTTGGCTACAAGAAAGCATTGGTTGTAACAGACAAGAGCCTGATGAAGTTCGGTGTCGCAAAGATGGTGATTGACGAACTCGATGCCGCCGGCATTGTATATGATATATTTGATGATGTAAAACCCAATCCGACGGTGACCAACGTGAAGGACGGCATCGCGGCATGCAAGGCTGCCGGAGCGGACTTTATCGTTGCCATTGGCGGCGGTTCGGCCATGGATACGGCCAAGGGCATAGGTATAGTATGCAACAACCCTGAGTTTTCCGACATCGTTTCGCTTGAGGGAGTGGCCGATACCAAGAAGAAGAGTCTGCCCATCATCGCGTTGCCTACCACAGCCGGTACGGCCGCCGAGACCACAATCAATTATGTGATTGTCGATGAGGAAAACCAGAAGAAGATGGTCTGTGTCGATCCCAACGACATACCGGCCGTTGCCATCGTAGACGCCGAACTGATGTATTCGCTCCCAAAGGGGCTTACGGCTTCGACCGGAATGGATGCCATGACCCATGCCATCGAGGGATATATCACCAAGGCAGCGTGGGAGATGAGCGACATGTTTGAGATTAAGGCCATAGAGATGATACACAAATACCTGCCCATAGCCGTCAACGAGCCCGAGAATCCAGAAGGACGCAACGGTATGGCTGTGGCACAGTATATTGCCGGAATGGCATTTTCCAACGTCGGTCTCGGTGTCGACCACGGTATGGCCCATCCGATGAGTGCTCTTCACGATGTTCCCCACGGAGTGGCCTGCGCCATTCTGTTGCCCACGGTGATGCGCTTCAATGCTCCGGCAGCCAAGGATAAGTATGCCGAGATAGCCAAGGCCTGCGGAGTATATAGAGACGGCATGACTCTTGACGAGGCTGTTGAGGCAGCTTGCAACGAGATTGCCAACCTGTCGCGTATCGTCGGCATACCCGAGCATCTCAGCGAGCTGGGCATTCACGAGGAAGACATACCGGCACTGGCCGAACAGGCCATCAATGATGTTTGCACACCGGGCAATCCGCGCGAGGTGACAAAGGAAGATATCATAGCCATCTACAAGTCTATCCTGTGATGACAGACTGCATATTGTATATTTGCAGAGTGATTTGATTATCGCGAAAGAATAATGCTTAAGTGCATTTCCTATTGGCGTGATTCTGATGACAGGTTGTCATCAGAATCACGTTTGTTTGTATTGTGGGCTTTGGGGTGTTATTGTGATTCTTGTATATTCTTATGATGTCGGCAACAATCACTCGTATAATTTTTCTTTACTTTAACGACTGTTAATCGATATCCGGATTTAAATTTGCGACCAAGGCTCCGAAAACGCTGTATTTTTGCCCAAATGGAGAGTGTTGATAATCAGTGGGTTATGATAACGAGGCTATGTAAAGAAAGCGGAGAGGCACAAATAGCCTTCCGATATAGGCCATATCGCATCCCAATATGGCCTATATTGCATTGCAAAACGGCCCGTTTCGCAAGGTAAAAGCGCCCAAACGGGAGTGTAAAACGGCCGATATTGCAGGATTGTCAGGCAAAGAGCGTGTATTGATGCGGCCTATTGGGTATTATCGCTTTCTATTTCGAAAAAAACGAAATACGTTTTTCTCGGAATAAAACGTACATATTTACGATTTTTAAAATATAAGTTATACACTCTGTTCTTACAGTTGTGTCTCGTACGTGAACATGTCCTTGAAATGCTCCGCAGGCTTTATCGGATTGCGGAACAGCCCGAACACACTGCTGCCCGAACCTGACATTGCGGCATACACGGCTCCGAGGTCGTATAGCCGCTCCTTTATCCGGCCTATTTCGGGGTGCAACGTGAACACACTGTGCTCGAAGTCGTTGACGAGCGTGTCGCGCCATGTCTCCACGGGCTGCATCACTATATCGCGGCAGTTTGCGTCAGGCTGCTGCGGTGTGACGAGCGAGAAAGCATCTTTGGTGGGAACAGGAATGTCGGGGCGCACTACGACGATGTGCCATCCGCCGAGGTCGAGGTCTATGGGATGCAGTTGTTCGCCTATGCCTTCAGCATATGCCGGCCTGCCCAGTATGAAAAACGGGCAGTCGGCACCAAGCAAGGCGGCGTGGCTTATCATTTCCTCCTGTGACATACCGAGCTTGAACGATTCGTTGAGCAGACGTATCATGTATGCACAGTCGCTCGAACCACCGCCCATACCGGCCTGTGTGGGTATGCTTTTGTGTAGATGGGCATGTATGCGTGGCAGGGGATAGCGCTCAGCCAGCATGTTGTAGGCCCTGACTACAAGGTTGCGCTGCTCGTCGCCCTCGATGCTGATGTTGGTCACTTTAAGGTCGCAGGCCGTCGGTGACGGGAAAGCATCGTCCATCGGATATATTTCGAGGGCGTCTTTTATGGGTACAGGATAGAAAACGGTTTCGAGATTGTGATATCCGTCGGCACGCCGGCTTACGACGTTGAGGCCTAAATTTATCTTTGCTATGGGAAATGTTATCATCGTTTTTTTGAGTTTAAAGGTGGATGCAGACAGTTGCACAGATGCAAATGTACAATAAAAACATGATATTATATACAGGCATGGGAAAGAAAATGATTTTTCTTTAGACGGAAGTTACGAAAAAAATCGTAATTTTGCATCCGCCAACAATCAGTGTGGTGATTATTGCATCCGATGCAGTCCGCTTTCGTATCGGGTGATTTTTGATGGAATGAATTATAAAAAAGACAATGGCAGAACAAGATAATGGCAAAGGACGCCGGCAGCCACGCAAACCGGCCCCCGTGGACAATACCTACGGACATCTTCAGCCGCAGGCTTTGGATGTGGAGAAAGTCGTGCTCGGTGCACTGATGATAGACAAGGATGCTTATGCGGTGGTCTGCGAGATGCTCTATCCTGAGAGTTTCTATGAGCCTCGCAATCAGATGATATATTCAGCCATACGCGATCTGAGCATGGCCGAGCGTCCGGTCGATGTGCTCACCGTTACCGACCAGCTTGCCAAGAATGGCAAGTTGGAAGAGGTTGGAGGCCCTGTCTATATATCCGAACTGAGTTCGCGTGTGGCCTCATCGGCCAATATTGAGTATCATGCGCGTATCATAGCGCAGAAGTTTGTGGCCCGCCAGCTGATATCGTATGCCAGCGTGATAGAGACAAAGGCGTTTGACGGTACTACCGATATCGACGACTTGATGCAGGAGGCCGAGGGTGCTCTCTTCGAACTCTCACAGCGTAACATGAAGAAGGAGTACACGCAGATTGACCCTGTCATAAAGAATGCTGTCGAAGTGATACAGAAAGCAGCGGCCAACAAGGACGGACTGACAGGTGTGCCGACGGGCTATCACAAGCTGGACGACATCACGAGCGGATGGCAACCGAGCGACCTTGTCATCATTGCCGGCCGTCCGGCCATGGGCAAGACATCGTTCGCCCTTTCGATGGCCAAGAATATCGCGGCTGACTATAAGGTGCCTATGGCTTTCTTCTCGCTTGAAATGAGCAATGTGCAGTTGGTCAACAGACTTATATCCAACTGTTGTGAGATTCAGGGAAGCAAGATTCTTAACGGACAGTTGCAGCCCGACGAGTGGGACCGGCTGGACAAACGTATGAACGGACTGATAGGTGCGCCGTTGTATGTGGACGACACTCCGGGACTTTCGGTCTTCGAATTGCGTACCAAGGCGCGCCGTCTGGTGCGTGAGCATGGTGTCAAGATTATCATGATAGACTATCTTCAGCTGATGAATGCCAACGGTATGCGGTTCAGCAGCCGTCAGGAAGAGGTCTCTACCATATCACGCTCACTGAAGGGACTGGCCAAGGAGCTGGATGTTCCTATACTTGCATTGAGCCAGTTGAACCGTGGTGTGGAGTCGCGTGAGGGATTGGAGGGCAAGCGTCCGCAGCTTAGTGACTTGCGAGAGTCGGGAGCCATCGAGCAGGATGCCGATATGGTGCTTTTCGTTCATCGTCCCGAGTATTATCATATTTATCAGGATGACAACGGGCGCGACTTGCATGGCATGGCTCAGATAATCATAGCCAAGCATCGTAAGGGTGCAACGGGAGATGTGTTGCTGACTTTCCGTGGCGAATTTACGCGTTTTGAGAATCCCGAAGATACCAAGTTGCGTCGCGGTTCTACTCCTGATAGTGGTGAGATTCTCGGATCCAAGCTGAACGGCGGTGCCATGTCGGGCAGCGATATGTCCGACATGGCCGGTGGTTACGATCCGTTCTCAATGGGGATGATGCCGCCTCCTGGCGGTGACGGACCGATGCCTTTTTAGTAGTCTGTATTTCTTTGGTTCAGAATTTTAAAGGAGTCAATGGTAACGAAAACCCATTGGCTCCTTTAAAACTTAAGTGAGAGTGAAGCTGCTCTCACTGGTATTTCTCCATGAGTCCTTCTGCCTGGGTGTCGCCCAGTTCCTTTGCTTTCTGAAGGTTGGCCAGCCCGTCTGTCTTGTTGCCTTTAAGACATTGTGCAAGGCCGAGAAACAGATACCCGTCGCTCAGCGAACTGTCAAGCTTTATGCAGGCTTTGGCTGTTTCGATAGCATCGTCAAGAAGTCCGAGACGTACCTCGAACGATGCTTTCTCGGCGATATACAGTGTGCTTTTCGGATTCTTTTCTATTGCTTTGTTCATGTCGTTTATGGCTTGTTGATACATATGGCCGTCCATTTCGACAAGTGCCCGTATATAGTAGAAACGGTCGGTGAGTTGCGAATACATGAGATGTTCGTATTCGTTGTAGTCGGCTACGGCTTTCCGGTACTCTTTCATGGCACTGAGCCTTTGTGCGCGGATGAGCAGATATGGTGCTGCCTCTTTGAGGTATGGACGGCTGAATGTGTTTATGGCACTGTCGAGCATAGCCACCATGGCTGTCGAATCGCCTGTCATCTCTTTGCAGCGCGCAGCCTCGTAGTATATTTCTGCGGTACGGGTGCCTTCGGTAAGTATGTCTTTGTATATATCGTATGCTTCGTCATATCGCTTTTGGGCAAATCTTATCTGTGCCTTACGCTGGCGGTATATGGCAAGCGGATTTATCTTGTATGCTTCTTCGGCTTCTTCGGCAGCGCGGTCAAGTGACCACGCTTCGTAAGGACTGTCGGACATGTACAGTTCTTTCTGGTATATCATTCCGGAGTAGCTGTAGTGTACTTCGTCTTTCTTTTCGGCAACTTTGATGGCCTGGGCCATGTCGCGGTCGGCGGCACTGAAGTTTTTCGCTTCGGTATTTATCTTGGCTCTGTATATATAGCCGTCTGATGAGTCTGGAAACTTGCGTATAAAGTCTTCCACCATGCTTGCATATGTCGCAGAGTCTGTCGTCGATGCAGCCACGTACATTGTCAGTATGGCCTGATTGAGCTCATCAGGCAAGTCTTTTTTTATGGCCGTGCTTCTCAGTACGGGGTCGTTGATGCTCAGTCCGCTTATTTTCAAGTCGGCAGCAAAGGTTGTGCTGACAGCATGGTACGTGTTGCCGCCGGTCTTGGCAGACTCCTGTATGATACCTATGGCTTCGCCCGCATCATTGAGCAGTGGACAGCTCATGGCGTTTTCAGGCATGCCGGTCATGCTGACGGTGTAGTATCGGTAGTTGTCTTGAAATGTCTCTATCCTGCTGATTTCACCTTTCGTTGCAGGCGGAGTCTTCTTTACACTGTAGGGGATGAGCCATGTTGCTGACCCTTCGGCTGCGGTCGCGGATGATATTGGCAGTGGAGTGGTGCGGCGTGCGGTGGTACGGAATTTTGCCACATCGTATGTTTCGTTTGCTCCAAGGAGGTATTCAACATCCCATTCCTTGCCTTGGGCATCGATGACGATTGCTTTCGAGGCTCCGCGGAACGGGGTGAAACTGCTGACAGCCTCGCCCGACTCACCTATATAGAATCCGTTTGTGCTGCCGGTCATGGTGCCGTCAGCGGCAAATGCCTTCAGAGTGAACACTGATTTGGCTGCCTGTTTGGTCCATTTGGGCTGTTGGGCAAAGGCGGTGCTTGTGGTAATGGCAATGCTGATTATTGTTATGATGAAGTGTCGTTTCATATTTTTTTTATATTTTCAAGAGTTGTTTGGCGTTGTTTATTGCAGCTTCCGACACGTCGCTTCCGCTGAGCATCTGGGCTATCTCGCGTATACGTTCGTCGGGGGTGAGCATTTGCATGTGGCTGATGGTGCCGTCGGTCGTGTCTTCCTTGTATACTTTATAATGTGTTGTTCCGAGGGCTGCTATCTGCGGAAGGTGGGTTATGCTGATAACCTGACGGTCGGAGCGGCCCATCTGCTGCATTATCTGTGCCATCTGTTCGGCAATCTTGCCGCTCACGCCGGTGTCTATCTCATCGAAGATGATGGTTGGCAGCTTCACTGCACCGCTTATCATGGCTTTAAGCGAGAGCATCACACGGGCTATCTCACCGCCTGATGCTACTTGGGCGACGGGCTGGAGCTGGCCGCTGCGATTGGCACAGAACAGGAACGATGCCTTGTCGGTACCGTTCTTTCCCAATGGCTCGTTGTCGATTGCCACCCGGAATTGCACGTTGGGCATCCCTAATGTCGATAGACGGGTGAGCATTTCGCGTTCTATTTGTGCTGCTGATGCCCGGCGTGTGGTGCTGATTGTTGCGGCCTGCCTTTCGCATTCGGCTTTGATTTCGGCAATTTCCCGTTCCAGTTCGTTGAGCGTACCGTCACTGTTTTCTATTTCGTTGAGTTTCTTTTCAAGACTGTTGCGTAGTTCTGTCAGTTCGTCGACAGTGTTGCAACGGTATTTCTTCTCAAGATCGTAAATCTTGTCAAGACGGCTGTTGATGGCGTCAAGCTCGGCAGGATCGAAGTCTATGTCGTCGAGCATGCTGCTTATTTCCAGTGAAATGTCTTTCAGTTCGATATGACAGCTTTCCATGCGTTGGGCAAGTGTCTCGGCAGCCGGCATAACTCTTATGATGGAGTTGATTGCGTTTACAGCTGAATGTAGGTTGCTTACCACACCGGTACCGTCGGCGGACAATTGTCTGTCAGCGTCATACAGTGCGCTTTTTATTTCCTCCGAATGGCTCATGGTATCAGCTTTTTGCTCCAGCTCCTCCTGTTCGCCTGAAATCAGGCCGGCCGATACCAGTTCGTCGTATTGAAATTGCAGGAAGTCTGCATTCCGGCGGTTGCCTTCTATTTCCTCACGCAGCTCGTCAAGTAGGCGTCTTTTTTGTGTATATAAGGCATATGTTTCTTGGTATCTGTCGAGCAGTGCTGAGTTGTCGGCTATTATATCAACCACGTTGAGTTGGAAATCCTGCTTGTTGATGAGCAGGTTCTGATGTTGGCTGTGTACGTCAACGAGCATTTCGCCGAGTTCCTTTAGCATGGAGAGTGGGGCAGGACTGTCGTTGATGAAGGCCCGGCTTTTGCCTGTTGCGGTCAGTTCACGTCGTATGATACAGTCGTAGGCATCGTATTCGATGTCATTTTTTTCAAAAAAAGGTTCCATGCCGTATCGTGACAGGTCAAAATGGGCCTCTATCACGCATTTGGCCGCGCCGTGTCTTATCATCTTTGAGTCGGCACGCTGACCGAGTAATAGCCCTATGGCCCCGAGGATGATACTTTTTCCGGCTCCGGTTTCACCTGTTATGACGGAGAATCCGGACTTAAACTGCATGTTGAGCGTGTCTATCAGTGTGAAGTTGCGTATGTATAGCTGCTTTAGCATGATATTATTGCTTTATTTTGTTCCACGAGCTGCTTTGCGAGGCGTTGATGCCCATTAGTATGTCGTATACAGACTCTTTCTCTTTTTGGGTTCCTTTGCCTTTATATATATTGACAAGCTCATCCTTTTTGTAGTCTGTCCATATTTGTGGCAACAGGCTGAGTGGTTTGTTCTCGTGGGCTTGTTTCAAATTCTGTTGTAATGCAGTGGTGACTTCGGTGCGTCCACGCTCCACATTGTTTGCCATTTCGTCCAACCCCTTCCGATAGTAATCGTATTGCAGCATGCGGAACGGTTTCATGCCTTCTTCCATGTAGTCGTTGATAATGGCGAAGCGGTTGCGGCTGTTTTCAAAAGCTTTCCATCCGGTGAAGTTGAGATTCTGCGTGTTGTTTACCAGATATAGGCAGCGTTGCAGCACGTCTGTGCCCCCGAGCGGTGAAAAACTGTCAAGGTCGAGACCTATTATCAGATAAGCGTAATAGGCAAAGAGAGCCGTCAGCTGGTTGTCGACATTCTCATCATTATAGTTAAGCTGGTCAAACTGGGCGAATTCAAAGTTGAAGTCAGCGTCCTTGTTGTTGTATAGCGTTGTTGTGTACTGAGAGTTGTATACAGGTCGGTTGGCCTGTATCATTGCGGTACATTCAAAAAGGTTGTTGGTCTTGTCGTATTTATTGATGGTTATGTTGAAGTTGCATACGATGCGTTCGTTCTTCTGAAACTGCAATTCTGTCCATTGACGTTCGTTTACAAACTGCTCAAGTGTCTGCTTGAGGTTTTCGAACACGCTCACGTCCGTTACACCTACCTGACTGTGGTTGATGTTGATCTTTGCCTGTAATTCTTGAGCATATGCCCCAGTGACAGACATCAGTACGGCCATTGTCATCAAAATTCTCTTAATCATGCAATGCTCTCTCTCATTTACAGTATGATGGATTGTGTATTCGTATGTCATGTCTATGACATTATGTCTGACAGGCAGGATACTATATCACATGCCACTTCATCCTTGCTTTTCTTTGGATAGGCCTTTGCCCCGTCTGCCGAGATGATTGTTATCTGGTTCTCATCGGTGCCGAAACATGTGCCTTTGTTGCGTAATGAGTTGAGTACAATAAAGTCGAGATTCTTTCTTTTAAGTTTGCTTTCGGCATTGGCATTTTCATCGTCGGTTTCCAGCGCAAAGCCGACAAGTCTCTGTCCTTCACGTTTTCTGCGTCCCAACTCCGCGGCTATGTCTTGTGTGGGACAGAGTCTTATAATCAGATCGTCTTTCTCGCGTTTTATCTTTTTGTCGGCAATGTTTTCAGGACGGAAGTCCGCCACGGCAGCACAGAGTATGGCTGCATCACATCGGTCAAATTCTTCGATGGCTGCGTTGTACATCTGTTCACAGTTTTCCACGTCAATTCTTGTTATATTGGCGTTTCGTGTATTTAATGTTACAGGTCCGGATATGAGTGTGACTTTGGCACCGCGTGCGGCACATTCCTCGGCAAGTGCAAATCCCATCTTTCCGCTTGAGTAGTTTCCGATGAATCTCACCGGGTCTATCTTCTCGTATGTCGGTCCGGCAGTTATCATTATTTGCTTTCCGGCAAGGTCATGCTGCGCTTCTGAAAAAAAGTCGTCGAGTGCTTTTACGATGGTTTCCGGCTCTTCCATGCGTCCCTTGCCTTCAAGCCCGCTGGCCAAAAATCCACTTTGCGGTTCAATGATATGATTGCCAAACGAACGCAGGCGGTCAAGATTCTGCTGGGTTGAGGGGTGGGCATACATATCAAGGTCCATTGCAGGAGCAATGAATATCGGGGCTTTCATTGAAAGGTATGTCGTGATTAGCATGTTGTCGGCCACTCCTCCTGCCATTTTTCCGAGTGTAGCAGCCGTACATGGAGCTATCAGCATGGCATCTGCCCATAGACCAAGGGTTACGTGACTGTTCCAAGTACCGTCGCGTTGTGAGAAAAACTCGCTGATTACCGGTTTCTGTGTCAGTGCAGACAGGGTGATGGGTGTGATGAATTCTTTGCCTGCAGATGTAATGACCACTTGTACTTCAGCCCCACGCTTCACCAGTCCACGTATGATGTAGCATGCTTTGTATGCTGCTATCGAACCGGTGATGCCTAATACTATCTTCTTGCCTGTTAGCATTGTAAGCCTTACTTATATATTGTTAACTGTTAAGTTTGCTTTCGCGCAATCTGATACGTGTGAGTACTTGTTTGGTGTTGTAGGTGAAGTCACCGGACAGTATCCAACTGTAATATCCCGGATCGAATCTCAGCACTTGAGCTACTGACTCTCCTTTATGCTTGCCGAAGTTGAATACTTCTGTCATCTGTGGCTTTCCGTCCTTGTCGAGTACCTGTTTCCCGTTCTTGTCCTTTACTTCACTCCAAATGATGCGGCCGGCGAAGTCCACATTGTTGTTTTGGCGTGAAAACTCGGACAGGAAAGCTACATCGTTCTGCAAATGTCGTTCCTTATCCGGTTCGGTCTCGGGATTGTACTTGTCCAGTTGTCCCATCAGCACGCGGTATGTAGCCTCTGTATCCTGATCGGCGCGATGTGCCTCGAAATCTTCTTCCATTTCCCGGCCGCAATAAAACTTATACGCAGCAGCCAGATTGCGGCGCTCCATTTTATGGAAAATGTTTTGAGCGTCTATGAGTCTGCATTTTGCGAAGTCAAAGTCAATACCTGCACGGAGGAATTCCTCAGCAAGCATGGGAATGTCGAAGTGATTGGAGTTGAAACCGGCAAAATCACATCCTTTGAACGATTCGTTCAGTCGTGAAGCAATGGCCTTGAATGTCGGTTTCCCCTGTACGTCAGCATTGCTTATACCTGTCAGTGAGGTCACGAGTTCCGGTATGGGTCTTTCCGGATTTATCAGTTCGTTGCCACGTTCTTCCCGTCCGTCCGGATATACTTTTATGTAAGATATTTGTATTATCCTGTCTTTTACCAAGTCCAAGCCCGTTGTCTCCAAATCGAAGACAACGAGTGGTTTCTGTAAATTCAGCTTCATTGTATTTGTTTATATTCTTTAATCGTTTATGAGCATGGGCATCATCAGCATAAGTACATCTTGATTCTCGGGCTGTTCCGATGGCAGTACAAGTCCGGCGCGACTTGGATCTGCAAGATGAATCATTATCTCCTGACTGTCGAAATTGCTAAGTATCTCGATGAATGACGACCCTTTGAATCCTATGCTCATCGGCTGTCCGGTATATTCGCACGACATTTTCTCTGTGGCGGTCTTTGAGAAGTCATAATCTTCGGCATCAAGCTGCAACACTCCGTTTTCAATATGGAATCTTATCAGATTGCTCGAATCGTTGGCAAATGGCTGCACTCGGCGCAGAGCGCTTAACAATGCCACACGGTCTATGCATATTTGGTTGGGATTGTTCTGCGGAATTACCGAATTGTAGTTAGGATAGCGGCCCTCTATCAACCGGCATGTAATAGTTCCGTCACCGTAGTTTATTTCGGCATTGCGCTCGTCAAACTTGATGGTCACATCGCCACCATCCTTCGACAGAAGGTTTTTGAGAAGAGTGGCCGGCTTTTTGGGAAGAATGAAAGAGGCGGGAGTTTCGCTGCTGATGTTGAATATCTTGTTGCGCACAAGTTTGTGTCCGTCGGTAGCCACTATGGCCAGACATTCGGGTGTCAGGTCGAAATATATTCCGTTCATGACCGGGCGCAACTCATCTTGTGCTGTGGCAAATATGGAGTGGTTGATGTTGTCAGAGAGCACATTGCTCGCTATTATAATTGTTGTTGCATTGCCGCTTATTTCCTGAGCCTGTGGAAATTCATCAGCGTTTTCTACCGGCAGTGAGAAATGTCCGTTCTGATAGCTTATTTTTGCAATATTTTCCTGTTGGTTTACTTCGAAGGTAATTGGTTGTTCGGAAAATCCTCTCACTGCCTCGAGCAAGTCGTGGTTGCCGATGGCAAACTTGCCGTTGCTGTCGCTTTCGGTCAGTTCGACGGATGTTTTCATCATGTTCTCGCTGTCTGATGCTGTGAGATGCAGAGTATTGTTTTCCACCTCGAACACAAAGTCAGACAATATCGGCAGTGAATTCTTACTGTTTATAACTTTCGATAAAGCCACGAGTTTGCTGCTGAGTGCAGTGCTTGATAATGTAAATTTCATGATTATTTATTTTTTGTTTTATCCGTTATATTAATGACTACAAAAATACTAAATAACTGCGTGAAGAGCAAAAATATTTTTGAAAAATGCTCAAATTAGAACTATTTTTAGTAATTTCGCAATCTGAAAAAAGGAAAAACAACGTCTTCGTCGACTTAAATGAGCAAAGCCGGACTTGTCTGATTTCTGCCATGAAAAGAAAACGAATATTAAAAATGAACATATTTTAAATAAGAACAAAATGGAAATAACAGGTAAAATCATCGCTGTACTTCCTGCTAACAGTGGTGTATCGGCACGCACGGGCAATCCGTGGATGTCGCAGGAGTATGTATTGGAGACCCACGATCAGTTCCCGCGCAAGTGCTGTTTCAGAATTTTTGGTGAAGACCGGATCAAGCAGTTCAACATACAGGCTGGAGAAGAATTGACCGTATCTTTTGATATTGACGCACGTGAGTATCAGGGTCGTTGGTTTAACAGTATCAATGCATGGGCCGTGAACCGTGCCACCCAGACTCAACCTGAGGCACAGCCAATGTCCGGTGCCATGCCATTCCCGCCGGTTCAGTCCGCAACCCCGTCCGATCCGTTTGCTGCACAGCCGCAGGCTCAGAGCGAGGGCAGCACAGACGATCTGCCTTTCTAAGTTATAAAAGCGCATCGTTAACCTACTATAAAGGAAAGCGACAAAGCGACCGGCGAATCATTGCCGGTCGCTTTGTCGTTCGTATAGTTACGATGTTTTTATCATAGGACATTTGTTGCGCATCCAATAGTGGGCATGGCATAATTGTGAATTTATAATCCCTAATGTAGCGTTACTGCTTCGGGGACTCTGTAACAATTTGATCATGAAGGAGCCTTTCCCGTTCGGTCGGGAGAATTGTTTGACCTTGTCAGAAGATCATCGTGAGGAAGTGATGTTAATAACATAACCAAGTAAAGTTATTGACTTTACACCCTAAAATTAATAACTTTACTTGGTTATGTTATTAGCATCACTGACTTGTTGGACCTTAACGGCATAGTAACGAGGCTGTCGCTGTAGTTTGAGAAGGTTGTGATGGTTGTTATGCCATGAGCATACCTATCTGATATACAGCCGCTGAGACAAACCATGCAAGTACTGTGGTGTATATTGCGGCAAAGATGGCCCAACGCCATGAGCCACTCTCGTGTTTTATGGCTGCGATGGTGGCCAGGCATGGGAAGTATATAAGTACGAAGAGCAGATAGCAGAATGCTATGAGTGGAGTGATACCGTTGGCTGACATTTTCAGATATAGATTTGAATATTTGTCGTTTGATTCTCTGTTCTCTTGATCATTGTCAGTCACGGTGTCGTCTCCGCTGTATAGCACACCTAAAGTAGAGGCTACTATCTCTTTGGCGCCTACGCCGGCGATAAGCCCGACGTCGAGGCGCCAGTCGAAGCCTTGTGCATGGAATATCGGCTCGATGGTTTTGCCTATTCGTCCTATGTAGCTTTGTTCTTGTTGCTGTTGGGCGTTCAGGCTGTTGTTGTGAGGGAAGTAGCCAAGGGCCCATACGATGATGCTGGCAACAAGAATTATGCCTCCCATCTTTTTAAGATATTGTTTGCCTTTCTCCCATGTGTGGCGCATGATGGCCTTGCTTGTGGGAAAGCGGTAGGGTGGAAGTTCCATTACGAACGGCAGGTCCTCTCCCCTGATTATCCACCGACTGAATATGCGGCTCATTATCACGGATAGCAGTATACCTATGGCATATAGTGAAATCATTATAAGACTTTGATATCTTACGGCGAAAAAGGTTCCTGTTATCATGATGTAGATGGGTAAACGGGCAGAGCAACTCATCAACGGGAGTATTAGCATTGTTATGAGGCGTGAACGGCGACTCTCGATGGTGCGCGTGCTCATGATGGCCGGTACATTACAGCCGAATCCCATTATTAGTGGTATGAACGACTTGCCGTGCAGCCCCATCTTGTGCATGAGTTTGTCCATGATGAAGGCTGCACGGGCCATGTAGCCGGAGTCTTCCATGAACGATATGAAACCGTATAGTATGAGTATTTGCGGCAAGAATACAATTACGGCACCCACACCTCCGATAATTCCGTCGACAAGCATGTCTTTGAGTGGCCCGTCGGCAAGAGTCGAACTAAGCAGGTCGCTAAGTGCCGTTACGCCGTTTTCTATCCAGTCCATGGGATACTGACCGAGCGAGAATGTGGCTTGGAACATGACATATATCAACAGGAAAAATAAAGGGAAACCGATATATTTGTTTGTTATGACGCTGTCGATGGCATGGGTTATCTGATATGTGTCCTGTTTGTTTCCTTTTTCATATCCGGCTTCTTGCAGCGCACCATGTATGAATCCGTATTTGGCGTCCATGATGGCAGTCTCGCAGTCTTCTGCATTTTCTTTCTTTATTCGATCGGCCTGTTTGTCACGTATATCAATGATTCGTTTTCCGTTGGGTAGTGAATTTACAAGTCGTTCCGTCTCAGAATCCATTTCGAGGAGTTTTATGGACAAATATCGTGTGGAATACTTATGTCTTATGTGTTCGTCCTCTTGAAGTTCGCTCTTTAGGGCCTCTATACTTTCTTCTATCTGTGGTCCGTGGTTCAGGTGTATGTGACGGTATACACTATTGTTGGGGCGGTCACCGTGGGCGAAGTCCTCTCCGTGTTCTTCTTCTTGTGAGTGCTCATTGCCGTATGCTTTGTGCCAGTCGCGTATATCGGCTGCCACTTCCGGGTTGATGTTTCCGTTTTTGTCAAGGAAATCGACTCCTTCATACATATTTATGATGATGTGGAAAAGCATCTCAACACCTTTGCCAGTCTTGAATACAGTGGGTATCATCGGCACACCGAAGAGTTGGCTCAGAATCTTGTAGTCCAGTTTGTCGCCACGGTTTTCAAATTCATCGTACATGTTAAGTGCACATATCATGCGCAGGTGCATGTCTACGAGTTGTGTAGTGAGGTAAAGGTTGCGCTCTATATTGCTGGAGTCAATGACATTGATGACGATATCAGGAGTTTTTTCTATAATCTGTTTGCGTACATACAGCTCTTCAGGACTGTAGGCGGAGAGTGAATATGTTCCCGGCAGGTCTACTATGTTAAACTCATAACCTTCGAATGTGGCGTGCCCTTCCTTGGCGTCTACTGTCACTCCGGAGTAGTTTCCTACACGCTCATGGGCTCCGGACGCGAAGTTGAACAGTGAGGTCTTACCGCAGTTAGGGTTGCCCACGAGGGCTACGTTTATAGTGCGGCGCTTTTTCATGGCTGCCGCTTTCAGCTGTTTGTCTGTCAGGGAGAAGTCGCAGGCATCGTCTCCTGTAACTTTTTCTGTAGATTGGACTCTTGTGTTGTTGCTTTCCAACAGCATGGCTTCCTCGACTGATATAATCTCTATCATGTCGGCCTCGTTATGACGTAGCGACACCTCGTAGCCCATTATCTTATATTTTACAGGGTCTTGGAGTGGGGCGTTCAGCAACACTTCCACTATTTTGCCTTTGATGAATCCCATCTCGACAATACGTTTGCGGAAGCCTCCATGGCCCAATACTTTTACGATTACTCCTTTTTCACCGGTTTTTAATTCGGAAAGTTTCATGTTTGTTTTTAGATATTTTCTGCAAAATTACAATATTTCGGCTGCAACTGTATTGTATTTTAAGAGAATTGGATAAAAATACCTAAAAATGATGATGGTAATGAGGACTTATACTTGAAAATATAATGTTTGATGGTTGTTGATATGAATAGAAATATGCAAGCAAGTCAAAGACTGCAACAAGTGCACCATATTGTGGTGTATAGTTGCAGTCTTTGACTTGCTTGCGTATTATATTGATTGCTTATACCAATCCCTGACCGTGGCAGTTCTTGAACTTTTTACCGCTACCGCAAGGGCAAGGGTCGTTGCGGCCCGGTAACTTTTCTTTTACTATAGGGGCTTGTGGCTGTCGGGCGCGTGTGTCTTGAGCCGCCGCCGCTGCTTGTTCGGGATCTGTAAGCTGCTCTTCGTCCATATCACGTTTTGTTTCCGTGTATTGCTGGCGTGGCTGTTCCGGTATTTGCTCGGGTGCTGCCTCAGGTGCCTGTTGCATCTCGGGAATGGCACTTCGCATGAGTATGCCGGTAATACGATCGTTCATGTCGTTGACCATCTTGTCGAACAGTTTTACGCTCTCAAGTTTGAATATGAGTAGCGGGTCTTTTTGCTCGTATGATGCGTTCTGTACACTGTGTTTCAGTTCGTCGAGTTCTCTAAGATTTTCTTTCCAGCAGTCATCGATGATGTGGAGCAGGATAATCTTTTCAAACTGTTTCACAACACTTTTGCATTCTGTATCGTATGCTTCTTTCAAATCGCACGGTATGTTGTACATACGCCGGCCGTCTGTGATGGGCACCATGATGCGCTCGTACATAGAACCTTGGTTTTCGTAAACCTGTTTGATGATAGGCCATGCCACTGACTGTATGCGTTCGGTTTTGCGTTTGAACACCTCTATGGCTTGTTGGAATGATTTCTCATATAGTTCGTCTTTGCCCATATTGTTGAGTTGTTCATTAGTGAACGGTACCTCCATGGCCAAAATATGCATGAATTCCTCCTTGCATCCCTCATAGTCATTATTGTTATTTTCGATGATGTTTACCACACGGTCCCAAATGATGTTGGTGATGTCCATTCCGATGCGTTCGCCCATTAGTGCGTGGCGGCGTTTCTCGTACACTACGGTGCGTTGCTTGTTCATCACGTCGTCGTATTCAAGCAGGCGCTTACGTATGCCGAAGTTGTTTTCCTCAACTTTCTTTTGGGCACGTTCAATGCTGCTCGATATCATAGAACTTTCAATCATCTCGTCCTCCTTGAATCCCATCTTGTCCATAACGCGGGCAATGCGTTCGGATGCAAAGAGACGCATGAGTTTGTCTTCCAGTGAAATGAAAAACACTGATGAACCTGGGTCGCCCTGACGTCCGGAACGTCCGCGGAGCTGACGGTCTACGCGACGGCTTTCGTGACGTTCCGTACCAATGATGGCAAGACCGCCGGCAGCCTTTACTTCGGGTGACAGTTTGATGTCGGTTCCACGACCGGCCATGTTTGTAGCTATAGTAACGGCTCCGAGACCGTTTACACTTTGTCCTGCGAGTGCTACGATGTCGGCCTCTTTCTGGTGAAGTTTGGCGTTGAGCACCTGATGAGGTATCTTACGCATGCTGAGCATCTTGGAGATGAGTTCTGAAATCTCGACAGATGTCGTTCCTACAAGAACGGGACGCCCGCTTTCGCGCATCTTTACAATCTCTTCTATCACAGCATTGTACTTGGCACGTGCCGTCTTGTACACGCGGTCATCCATATCCTTTCGCAAGACAGGGCGGTTGGTGGGTATTTCAACAACGTCGAGTTTGTATATATCCCAGAATTCACCGGCTTCGGTAGAAGCCGTTCCTGTCATACCGGAAAGTTTGTGATACATGCGGAAGTAATTCTGTAATGTGATTGTAGCAAAGGTCTGTGTAGCGGCCTCCACTTTCACGTGCTCTTTGGCTTCTACGGCCTGATGGAGTCCGTCGCTCCAGCGGCGTCCTTCCATTATACGGCCGGTCTGCTCGTCTACAATCTTCACCTCACCGTCAATTACCACATATTCATCGTCTTTGTTGAACATGGTGTATGCCTTGAGCAGCTGCTGGAGTGTGTGTACGCGCTCGCTCTGTATGGCGTAGTGGCTCAGCAGTTCGTCCTTCTTGTCAACTCGCTCTTGATCGGTAAGTCCGGCTTCCACTTCGAGTTCCGAGAGCTGTGATGCTATGTCGGGGAGCACGAAGAGGGCGTTGTCATTCACCTTTTTTGCAAGCCACTCTGTTCCCTTGTCGGTAAGGTCGCACGAGTTGAGTTTCTCGTCAACAACGAAGTAAAGCGGCTCTATGGCCTCCGGCATACGTCTGTTGTTATTCTCCATGTATATCTCCTCGGTCTTGAGCATACCAGCCTTGATGCCTTCTTCCGAAAGATATTTGATGAGCGGTTTGTTTTTCGGCAAAGCCTTGTGCGAGCGGTAGAGCGAGAGAAATCCTTCGTCAAGCAGCTTCTGGTCGTTCTTTGTCTTGCCCTCGCTTATCTTCTGTTTTGCCTCGGCAAGGTATTGTGTCGCGAGCTTGCGCTGGACATCGACAAGGCTTTCAACGAGTGGCTGATACTCTTCAAACATCTGCACGTCACCTTTTGGTACCGGACCGGAAATGATAAGCGGAGTACGTGCGTCGTCGACGAGAACGGAGTCCACCTCGTCAACAATGGCGTAGTTGTGAGATCGTTGTACCAGATCGGCAGGCGATGTGGCCATGTTGTCACGCAAATAGTCGAAACCGAATTCGTTGTTAGTACCGAATGTAATGTCAGCTTGATAGGCACGGCGACGGGCTTCTGAGTTGGGCTGATGCTTGTCTATGCAGTCTACCGACAGTCCGTGGAACTCATAGATCGGTCCCATCCATTCGGAGTCACGTTTGGCCAGATAGTCGTTGACTGTAACCACATGCACTCCGTTTCCTGTCAGGGCATTAAGGAATACAGGCAGTGTGGCCACGAGAGTTTTTCCCTCTCCTGTCGCCATCTCTGCAATCTTTCCCTGATGAAGCACTATACCTCCGAATAATTGCACGTCATAGTGCACCATTTCCCATTTCAGATCATTGCCTCCGGCTGTCCAATGGTTGTGGTAAATGGCCTTGTCTCCTTCGATGGTAATGAAGTCCTTGCGCGGATCCGCTGCCAGCTCACGGTCGAAGTCGGTAGCGGTGACTATCGTTTCTTCATTCTCAGAGAAGCGTTTTGCCGTTTCCTTTACAATGGCAAAAACTTCCGGTAGTATTTCGTTGAGGACGCCTTCATATATTTCAAGAACTTCCTTTTCCAACTTGTCTATTTGGTTGAATATCTCTTCGCGCTCGTCAATAGGCGTGTCCTCTATCTTTGCTTTCAGTTCTGCAATTTTCTCCTCCTGCCCGCTGGCTGAATCTTTGATTTGTTTGCGGAGTTGTCGGGTTCTTTCACGCAAGGCGTCGTTGTCGAGTTGTGCTATTTGTGGATGTACGGCTTTTACTTTTTCTACTAACGGCTCAATAAGTTTTCTGTCTCGTTCAGATTTATTGCCGAATATTTTCTTTAGAATTTCACTGAAGTTCATATCTGATGTTTTTTTATTTTCGTTTATAATGCGTATTGTGGATTTACATGTCTTACATGTATAAGTAATTAAAACAGTGGTTCTGAAGAACAGGCATTCGGAGCACGTATGCGTATTGCCTTGGTTACAGTCGGGGCAATGCGGTCTATGGTTACGGGGGTGTTGATGCGCTCTGCTTTAACTCCCGTTCCATATATTATAATCGGGAATTGTATAAATGATGCTCTGTATAGCTGGTTTTCCATGTAATCCTCGTTGACCAAATGCCATCCGGGGGTTACTTCAATCTGTATATCTCCATTACGTTCGGGATGGAATCCGTTGCGTATTTTGTAAATCTGCGGGTTGTTGTCGGACAATAGTTGCAACGAAGTGTACACATTGCGTATGCCGGATATTTGTGACAGAAATTCCTGGGCGCGCTTTGATGCGTCTGTGAAACTTATCTGTTTTTGCTCGAAAAGTTTGTGATTCAGGAACATCTGTGGCCCGAAGCATGTCTCTACATACTTCCCTTGCCCCCAGATAGCCCCGAAATACATGTTCAGAAGATTGGCAGTGCGGTTGATGTTGAACGTTCCGGACGGAATGTTGAATTTTGTATAATCAGTGTTATCTTCGTCACAGTATCCTGTGCTTGTTATTACGAAAAGAACATTGTCGGCACCCACTCGTTTTTCCACATGGTCTATAAGTCTTCCGATTTCAGAATCAAGACGTACATAGGTGTCCTGTAATTCCATCTGACATTCGGCAAGTGGCCTATGGTCGAAATTACCGGCATAATATGTTATGTTAATGCAGTCGGTAATGGCGTCAGACCCCATCACATTGCTGTTGATGCACTGGATGGCAATGTCCGTTATGCTTTCGTTTACCAGTCCGCTCGTCTTATATTCCCTGAAACGTCGTGCTCCTGTAAACTTACGCTTGAACGGCTTTTGCATGCCTCCTGTCATGAAATAGCTGAAGTTGCCTGACAATGCGTTTTTTGGTTGCCACTCGCTTATATCTATTGTCCGTGGCAACGAGTGTAGGCTGTTGAAAGCCTGTAACCATGACGGCGGAGCATCGAAGTAGTATGTCGACGAGCACCATGTGCCGTCATTGTCGTCAATCCAGATAGCTCCGTCTGCGGCATGTCCGGCAGACAATATGGCTGCATCACGGAAAGGTGCAATGGAATAAACTACGGCTTTTCCGTTGGTCGCTACTTTTAATTCGTCGCATATAGTCGACGTGCTGAGATTTTTCGGCGAGGAGCAATCTTTGGTGTAGTATCCCTGATGATTTTCGTCATCGACACAATATACAGGCCGGAGTGTCTCTTTGTTGAGCCATCTGGCCCCGACTATACTGTTGTAAAAAGGTGTCGTCCCAGTGGCGATGGATGCTATGGCCGAGGCTCTGTCTATTTGTGAAAATGGATATGAAGCATTGGTGTATATAGTCCCGTTTTTCAGCAACCGTTTGAATCCGTTAGTGCCGTAAAGTGGTGCAAATGCTTCCATATAATCGGATCTCAGTTGGTCGATTGATATGTTCACTACCAATTGTGGAGCAGATTTTAGAATCTGTTCCTGGGCATATCCGGTAATGGCGAATGCTGCAACCAGTGTGAGTGATATGTATCTGTATTTCTTCATTTGTTGCTTGTGGGGGAAGCTGAAAGCCTCATGTTTATCCAACATCTTATTAGCAAAGATAATGCCACAATGTTAATTCCATCTGCATAATTTTGAAAAAACGCTCCGATAAAGAATAGAACAATCAATGTGAATGAGAATTTCCAATATATGGTTTTTCTTCGTTTTATTACGTTGTATATATATATAAGAGGTAGTGGATTTATAAGTAGCACCTGCAAGTTTGTGCTTGTGGTTGGATGTTTGGAGAAAAGCAATACCGTGAGGATTATACCTGCAATCCCATCTGTAAGCATTATGAGGCTGTCCCATGCGATGAATGTTCTTTTTCTTTTATATTCTATAACTGCTATTACAATGGAGATAGACAGCAGTATGTATGCACATTGAGTGGGAGAAAATGGAAATTCTTTCTCTATAATCTGTATTTGTGGTTCTATGATGGTTCTTGTATCTGTTACCAAAGGTTTGTATTCACCGTCGGCAGACTTTATTCTGGCTTTCTCAAAATCGTTCTTTAGATTGTCAGGTAAGAACTGTTGTTCTCTTAAACTCATTGCCATGTCAGCTTTCGCTCCGATACATAAGTCATTGCCGAATGTAGCCCATGGGTGTCCCACAGTGTATTCATGTATTGCTTCGCGATATGTAGGATAAGAAGACTCTTCAGGATATACAATATTTCCTTTAAGACAATGTTCTATCATGTCACGTACTTTTGTAGTACAGTTGTTATAGAAGAAATTGTATCTGTATACTCTGTTTTCCGGACTATAATTTTCTATGAGTGCATTGTATAATGTCTGCTTTTCCTCAGCGGTCATGTTGAGTACCTGTTCCACGACTCCTCTGCCGGTCCGGGCGTATTCGCGTTTGAAGATGTTAAAAGGTATCACACCAAGTTCATAATCAGTAATACCCATAGTGAAGCGTAAAACAAAAAAAGGTTTTTTGAAACTGAATATTCCATAATTGAACGTCCAGTCTTCACCGTTGTGTAAATTGTGGTATCTAAGTGCCGTATGGCCATACAGACTGTATACTTCTTCTCCGGAAGAGCATGTGAGCAGGCTTACTTCAATAGAATCGGAAGTAGTGTCTGCATTGAGGTCAGCATGTTGGCCCGGTGTGCTACCGTGAGCGGAAACACATAAAAAATACACCGTTACTGTAATGATAACGGTTTTTACGATAGTTCTAAAATTGATTGTTAATCGTTTCACGATGCAAAAATACTTTCTTTTTTCTACTTTCAGTGCTATTATCTCATTTTTTTTCAATAATTTTGCAGCCTGTAAGAGAAAACAGTAGGATGAATTTAACAATAGACATTGGTAATACTTGTACCAAACTTGTTGCTTTCGATGGTATGACGCCTGTGGAAGAAATAAGGATGGATGCCGGAGAATTGTTTGAATTGAAAAAATTCTGTAAAAAGTATTGTTTTAAGAAAGGGATTTTCTCTACAGTAGTAAAAATGTCGGAAGAGCTCCGCTTGGGTATAAGTGAACTTTCGTTTCCCATGATGCAACTCATATCGGGAGTTACTCCGGTGCCTATAATTAATAAATATGCTACTCCTCTGACTTTAGGTTCCGACAGGTTGGCTGCAGCGGTCGGTGCTTATTCACAACATAAGGGACACGATTTGCTTATAGTGGATGTCGGAACTTGTATTACATATGATTTTGTTACTTCGTCCGGCGAATATATAGGGGGGAATATCTCTCCAGGTCCGACGGTCAGACTGAAAGCTCTTAACCGTTTTACGGATTCGTTGCCTCTTATAAGCCGTAAAGGTGAGACTCCCGAACTGGGATTTGATACAGAGACGGCAATTAGAAGCGGTGTTATGTATGGAGTTGAGCGTGAGATAGAAGGATATATACATGATTTTTTATTAAAATATCCAAGTCTTTTTGTTTATTTAACGGGTGGCGTCTCTCTAAATTTGCACATTTCGGAAAAAAAGTGCATCTTTGCAGACAAATTTATAGTCCCAAAGGGATTAAACCGTATACTTCTCTATAATGAAGAATTAATATTGAATGAAAAAGCTGATAATAATAAGTAGCATAATGCTTGGTGGCATATATGTGTCTGCAAATGCTCAAAGTGGTACAAACTCTCCTTATAGTCAGTATGGATTGGGCGTCTTGTCCGATCAGTCACAGGGATTTAACCGTGGTATGAACGGTTTGGCTTTGGGATTGCGTTATAGTGACCAAGTGAACATGCTCAATCCTGCATCCTATTCTGCAGTTGATTCGCTGACAATGATAATGGATGTGGGTCTTTCCGGACAGATAACCAATTTTGAGGAAAACGGAAAGAAAATCAATGCCAATAATGCCGATTTTGAATATGCCGTAGCCCTATTTCGTCTGATGCCGAAAGTTGGACTCAGCATTGGTGTTGTTCCTTTTACAAATATTGGCTATAATTATTCAAGCAAATATAATATCGGTTCATCAGAAGAGTCTGTCCTTACCACATCTACTGAGATGCATTCCGGTTCCGGAGGATTTCATCAGGCATACGTCGGATTTGGCTGGAATGCGTTCAAAGGACTTTCCGTAGGTGCCAATTTCTCTTATTTTTGGGGGACGTATGACAAGTCCATTTCTGTTGTCAACAGCGACAGCTATGTCAACAGTATTGTAAAGACGTACAGTACAAGTGTGAGCAATTATAAGATTGATTTGGGATTGCAGTGGCAGCAACGGATGTCGGCCGACAATTATCTTACGGTGGGAGCGACTTATGGCATAGGACATAAGTTGGGAGCTGATGTGGAGGCTGTCATCTCAAACACGAATACCCAGACAAACGTATCGGACAAGACGACAGAAATTGTAAAGAACGGATTGAGTCTGCCTACGACATTCGGCGTCGGCATGTCATGGAGACATTCAAACAAATGGTCAGCCGGTGTGGATTATACATTCCAGAAATGGGGGAATCTGGATTTTCCGGAATATGATGCCTCAACGGGCAAGTACGTAATGAAGAGCGGATTGCTGAAAGATAGAAATAAACTCACAATAGGAGGGGAGTGGGTGCCCAATGCGATGAGTTCCAATTTTTTCAATCGTGTTCATTATAGGGCAGGAGCCTCTTTTGCGACACCTTATATAATGGTAAACGGACATGACGGTCCTAAAGAATATAGTGCAAGTGTAGGATTCGGATTGCCGCTAAACCGGTCTGTGCTGAATATCAGTGGTCAGTGGGTACGTTCTGAAGCCTCCGGTCTTATAAAGGAAAATACATTTCGTATCAATATAGGCCTGACGTTTAATGAACGTTGGTTTATGAAATGGAAAGTAGAATAAAGTATTTTTCAGCATACATTAGTTGTCTGACAACTCATGAAAGGGGTATGAGGAATGTATTGAACATCCTTGTACTCTTATTCTTGTTTGTGTCGTGTACAGAAGAGACTGAGCATACCGCACCGCCAATCTACGACCGCGATTCTGTATCTGTTATGACAAGTTATGGTGTCAATACACTTGTTTCCGATTCAGGTGTCATTAAGTATAGGATTGTGTCGGAGTGTTGGGATGTCAACCAGATAAAACAGCCTTCGCGTTGGACATTCATCAAAGGAGTTTTTTTTGAACAATTTGACGATAAGTTCCGTTTGCAAGCGTATGTCCAGGCTGATACCGCATGGTATTATGACCAACTGAAATTGTGGGAACTTCGTGGCAGGGTGCGAGTTCGTAATGTCAACGGGCTTCGATTCATGAGTGAAGAGCTGTTTTGGGACGGCAGGGCCCATGAGCTGTATTCAAACAAATATTCGCGTGTGATAACTCCGGAGCGGACGTTGCAAGGCTCTTATTTCCGTAGTGATGAGAGCATGACGCGTTACACAGTGTCCAATTCTGCCGGTTCGTTCGTGAAATCGGCTGTCGACGGGAGCAACGATACGTTGGACATGAACGAGAACAAGACCGATACAACCGATACAGCTGCAGTGCAGATTCGTCCGGCGGCAACACCGCGTGCGGCATCAAAAAACACATTTACAAGACAATGACAGAGCAGATAATAGGACTTATAATAACAATGGTATTCTCCGCATTCTTCTCAGGAATGGAGATAGCTTTCGTGTCAGGCAACAGACTGTTGGCAGAAATGGAACGTGGAAAAAGCGGTATAGCGCACAAGGCAATAGGTTTCTTCTACCGTCATCCTAATAATTTCGTCAGCACAATGCTTGTTGGCAACAATATAGCATTGGTCGTTTATGGAATATTGTTCGCACAAATATTTGACAGCACCATTTTCAGTGGCCTCAACGACGGACAGCGCGTAACAGCCGATACGATATTGTCTACAATCGTAGTACTGTTTACCGGTGAGTTTATGCCTAAGACAATATTCAAGAGCAATCCTAATGCAATGCTGTCCATATTTGCCATACCGGCTTTTATATGCTATGTGGTGCTTTATCCCATATCACGCTTTTCAACATCTCTATCCCGTATCATTCTCCGTATTGTTGGTGTCAAGATGCATAAGGAGAGAGAAGATAAGGAATTTACCAAGATAGACCTTGACTATCTTGTGCAGAGTAGCATAGACAATGCCAAGGATGCGGACGATATAGAGGATGAGGTGAAGATATTTCACAACGCCCTTGATTTTTCGGACACTAAGGTGCGCGACTGTATGGTGCCGCGCACGGAGATAGAAGCCGTGGATATAGACAATTGTACGTTGGAAGAACTTAAAAACCGTTTCATAGAAAGCGGATTCTCAAAGATTATTGTCTATAAGGGAGATATTGACCACATAGTGGGTTATATCCATTCGTCAGAGATGTTCCGCAATTCGGACAGATGGAAAGAGTGCATATGTACAATGCCGTACGTTCCGGAGATAATGGCAGTTAGCAAACTCATGCATATTTTCCTTCAGCAAAAGAAAAGTCTGGGTGTCGTGGTCGACGAGTTTGGAGGAACGAGCGGGCTTATTGCCCTTGAGGATATTGTTGAAGAGATATTCGGAGACATAGAGGACGAGCATGACAACAACAACTATATTGCCACGCAGACAGATGTTGACGAATATATACTCTCAGCACGCCTTGAAATAGAGAAAGTCAACGAAAGGTTCGGGCTGGAACTTCCCGAAAATGACGATTATATGACTGTCGGAGGACTCATCCTTCACGAATATCAGAGTTTTCCGAAGCTGAATGAAATCGTGAAGATAGGGAAATTTGAATTTAAGATAATCAAAAACACTATGACAAAAATAGAAATAGTTAAGCTAAAAGTCATGGAATGAGCTATTTTTTTGAGCTATTTATACCGTTATTTGCTATAATTTTAGTAATTTTGTCCGCTAAAGTGACAATAATCTTTTAATCAAGAAGAAAGAATAATAAAAAATAATCAATAAAAGTAATGGCAGCATTAGGAACAATTAGAAAAAGAGGCGCAATTTTGGTCGCAATCATAGGTCTCGGCCTTTTTGCGTTTATCGCTGAAGAATTTGTCCGTTCTTGCGAAGCTACAGGCAACGCGGCACGTCAGCAAGTTGGTGAAGTCTTGGGAGAGAAAATTTCCGTTCAGGAGTTTCAGGCCCTTGTAGATGAGTATCAGGAAGTAGTCAAGATGACTCAAGGACGAGAGAATCTCACTGAAGATGAACTGAATGGACTCAAGGATCAGGTGTGGAATACATACGTCAACAATGCCATATTGGCAAACGAGGCAAAGAAAGTGGGACTGACGGTGACTGATGAGGAGCTTCAGAACATACTTCGTGAGGGAAAGAGTCAAATTCTCAAGCAGACACCTTTTGTGAATCAGCAGACTGGGCTTTTTGATGTGTCAATGTTGACAAAGTTCCTTTCCGATTATAAAAATATCGGTTCTCAGAATCCTCAGATTGCAGAGCAGTATAGAACAATATACAGCTATTGGAAGTTTATAGAGAAGACACTGCGTCAGCAGACTCTCAATATCAAATATCAGAATCTGTTGGCCAATAGCCTGATTTCAAATCCTATTTCAGCAAAGATGGCTTTCGAGGGTCAGTATGTAGACAACAGTGTCGAACTGGCTTCTATTGCCTATACCACAATCAGCGACGACAAGATACAGGTGAGCGATGCAGACCTTAAGGCAAAGTATGACGAGGATAAAGAGAAGTTCAAGCAGTATATTGAAAGCCGTGATATAAAATATGTAGATTTTCAGGTAAAACCTTCAGATAAAGATCGTGGGGCTCTTCTGCAGACAATGAAAGAGGCTGCGGAAAATCTCAAGGAGGGAAACAATCCTTCAGAGGTTACACGTAAAGCAAAGTCTGTATATACCTATACAGGTGTGCCTGTCACACGTAAGGCATATTCGAATGATATCGCAACACGTATAGATTCTATGTCGGTTGGCGAGACCACATCGCCCTTTGAAACCAAATATGACAACACAATGAATGTTGTCAAACTCATCTCAAAGGTGCAGTTGCCAGACTCTGTCGAGTATCGTCAGATACAGATAGGCGGTGAGACTGTTGAGGCTGCCCGCAAGACAGCCGACAGCGTTTACGCTGCTTTGCAGGCCGGTGCCGACTTTGACGAAATTGCCAAGAAGTATAACCAGACTGGTTCCAAGGCATGGTTTACAACTGCTATGTACGAGAATTCCCAGTCGTTCGATGCTGATACCAAGCAATATATCGAGACTTTGAACAATCTCGGTACCAACGAAATCAAGAATCTTGAGTTTGCACAGGGTAACATCATTCTTCAGGTTACAAATCGCAAAGCCATGGTTGACAAGTATGTTGCGGCCGTTGTAAAGCATACAATAGATTTTTCTAAAGATACATATTCTGCGGCATACAATAAGTTCAGCCAGTTTGTAAGCGAGAATCAGACCTTGGATGCGATGGAGAAGAATGCTTCAAAATACGGATTTACCGTTCAGGAGCGCAAGGACCTTACAAATGCCGAGCATGGTGTGAACGGCATACGTAGCACCCGCGATGCTCTGAAGTGGATTTTCGAGGCTAAGGCCGGTGAAGTTTCTCCGCTCTATGAGTGTGGTGACAACGATCGGATGATGGTTATTGCCATGACAAAGATACATCCTGTCGGCTATCGTGCCCTTGAGGATGTCAAGGATATTGTGAAGTCAGAGGTTATCCGTGATAAGAAATTCGAGCAACTTAGCGGCAAACTTGCCGGTGCAAAGAGTATATCCGAAGCCAAAAGCAAAGGTGCCGATGTTACAGAGATTGCCCAGGTGACATTTAATGCGCCGGCTTTCGTCCCTGCCACACGTACAAGCGAGCCGGCTTTGAGCGGTGCTGTTGCTGCCACAAAGCAGGGTCAGTTCTGTCCTCGTGTGATAAAGGGTAACGGTGGCGCCTTCATGGTAAAGGTCAAGACAAAGGCTCAGCGTGCGGGTGAGAAGTTCGATTCCAAGGCGTTTGAGAAGAGACTTCACGAGCAGGCTATGATGGCAGCAAATCCCAACCGTCTGATTGGTGAGCTTTACTTGAAATCAGATGTAGTGGACAACCGTTATCTGTTCTTCTAAGAAAGTATATCGGATATATTGATATATAATAAAGCGGGGATGCGCATCTTGTATGCGTATCCCCGTTTTGTCATAGTGGTGCTTTCAATAGTTGGGATTAGATAAATTAGTCAACAAAATTAAACTGTATTATCGTCCGTACGTAGGATGGATACGCCCCGCAGAGGCAACAAGCATACAGCCCGGGGCAGAGCGTAGCGGCACCCTGGGAACAACACGATTGTATCCATTCGCCCTAAAAGGGCAAAAGCATTAATTATCAGACATTTACAATTTCAATATCCCATATGTTTTTATGCTTTTGCCCTTCCCTGGCGCGTTCATCCTATGTCCGTCCGATTATGTGGTTTAATTTTGTTTACTGGCTTACTTAAATTGAGTTCGATATAAGACAAGTTTCCGACAATTCATGGATGTTCACTCTTGAATCGAACTGCTGGAGCCCTGACATGGGAAAGGGGGGATGATTGTCTTCCCGTTCAAATGATGCAAATATTCGCTTTTGGGAGATATTTGATAGTTTTATATAAAACAGGGAGGATACCATAAGCATTATGGCATCCTCCCTGATTGCTTCGAGACAATTTGGATCTTATTTTATCAGTTCTATCGAGCGCTTGAGGAACGCATCGAGTGATGCGCCCTTGAGCATGCCGTTTTGCAGGAGAGCGAGGTCGATGAGCTGGTGTACGATGCTGTTGCCTTTGGCATAGTCGGTGAGTACGGCCTTTTTCTTGTCTTTCTGCTCTGTAATGGCTTTCTCGGTGTTCTGCAGATCGTCTTTTTCTTCCTGTGTGATTTCCTCCGGCTTCTTCTTGCCCTGACTTTGGTTGAGGGCAGCGCGGCGTGCTTCCTGGCCTTTCAGTTCGCTGACGATAGGTTTCAGTGCTTCTGCCGTGTTGGCGGCGCAGTCGTCGACAACCTTCTTTATCAGCGGATGGTCGCTGTTGAGGATAAGGTTGTAGCTGTCGGGCATCTGTGCGTAGAAGTTCATTCCGGCCTGGAAGCGGCTCATGTCTTTCATGCGTCGCATGTACTCGTTCTGCGTTATGACTACAGGCGAGCCGGTCTCGCCGAGGCTCTGTACCTCCACGTAGAACTCCGATTTCGGAAGTTGTGGCATCTGTGAGCGGAATACGTCTGACAGATTGTCACGTTCGTCGTCATTAAGTTCGCTTTTCTTGATGTCTTCCTTGGCGATGATACGGTCTATGATGTCGCTGTCCACGCGGGTAAAGCGACTCTTCTCCAGCTTCTGCTCGAGCATTGACACGACGGGAACGTCAAGCTGTCCGTCGAGCATCATCACGCTGTATCCTTTGGCCTTGGCCGATTCGATGTAGCTGTACTGCTCTTCCTTGTCGGTGGAGTAGAGGTAGACAAGCTGTCCGTCCTTGTCGGTCTGGTTGTCCTTGATCAGGGTGCGGTATTCGTCGAAAGTGAAGTATTTTCCTTCGCTGTCCTTCATCAGCGCGAAATCCTTTGCACGATCGTAGAAGCTCTCCTCGCTGAGCATGCCGTAGTTGATGAAGAGTTTCAGATCGTCCCACTTCTCTTCATATCCCTTGCGGTCTTCCTTGAAGATGCTTTGCAGACGGTCGCTCACTTTCTTTGTGATGTATGTCGAAATCTTCTTTACGTCGCGGTCACTTTGCAGGTATGAGCGGCTCACGTTGAGGGGGATGTCCGGAGAGTCAATCACGCCGTGCAGCAGCGTGAGGAACTCGGGTACGATGCCCTCGACCTGGTCTGTGACGAAGACTTGGTTGCAGTATAGCTGTATCTTGTTGCGCTGCAGGTCGATGTTTGACTTGATGCGCGGGAAGTAGAGTATGCCGGTGAGGTTGAACGGGTAGTCCACGTTAAGGTGAATCCAGAACATGGGCTCGTCCTGCATGGGGTAGAGCGTGCGGTAGAACGACTTGTAGTCTTCGTCCTTGAGCGTGCTCGGTGCCTTTGTCCACAGCGGTTCCACATTGTTTATGATGTTGTCTTCGTCGGTATCCACTTGCTTGCCGTCTTTCCATTCAGTCTTCTTTCCGAAAGCCACGGGCACTGGCAGGAACTTGCAGTACTTGTTGAGCAGTTCCTCAATCTTGCTCTTTTCGAGAAACTCCTTGCAGTCGTCATCGATGTAGAGAATGATGTCCGAACCGCGGTCTTCTTTCTCTGCGTCGTCGATTTCGTATGCCGGACTGCCGTCGCAGCTCCATTTCACGGCTTTTGCTCCGTCTTTGTGACTGCGTGTGACAATCTCCACTTTCTTGCTCACCATGAACGACGAGTAGAATCCGAGTCCGAAATGTCCGATTATGTTGTTGGCGTTGTCCTTATATTTTTCGAGAAAGTCGTTCACTCCCGAGAATGCTATCTGGTTGATGTATTTGTCAATCTCTTCTTCGGTCATGCCTATGCCCCGGTCGCTGATGGTGATGGTGCCGGCAGCCTCGTCTATGGCTATGCGCACGGTCAGGTCGCCGAGTTCGCCTTTGAATTCGCCCTTGTCGGCAAGTGTCTTCAGTTTCTGCGTGGCGTCGACGGCGTTGGATACCATCTCGCGCAGGAAAATCTCATGATCCGAATACAAGAACTTTTTGATGACGGGGAATATGTTCTCGGTTGTAACCCCGATATTACCTTTCTGCATGATATTTTTTATTTTTGTTATATGGTTGTTGTATTTTTTTAGTTTCTATGAAAGCAAATAGTGTGCCAAAATGTATGAGGGCGGGGATATCCCTCTTTAACCGTTGCATTGGGCAGATAACGGTTTAGCCGAATATCTATAGCAGGACGAGGGAGTTGATTCCACATACAACAAACTGGCGATATGCCTGCTTTTCCTGCTTTATGATTCTGCTTTTGTAAGAGTATGACATGAAAGACATGTGCCAAGACTGTGATAAGTTTAGCTGCATATCTGATCCAATCGACACTGTTTTTTGCGATTTCTTGTGTATTTTTCTGCATTTTCTTTTTGTTTCCGTTTTTTTTTATACTTTTGTATATCAGAAGTATGAATTATGAATATTGTCAATATATTAAGTTAAGAGATATGTACAGAATAATATTGTTTGTTTTCTTTTTATGCGACATCTCCTGTCTGTCAGCCGATGCCCCAAACAAGATGCTTCGTAAATTTCCAAAGTCGTCTCGGAGCAATGGTGTCCTTCTGTCCCAAAGCCGAAACCCAGTAAAGCCCAAGTCACAGGCTGTGGCGGAATCCGCGAAGCCCCTCACCGGTAGCATTTCCGGTCACGACTATGTAGACCTCGGTCTTAGCGTGAAGTGGGCTACGTGCAATGTCGGCGCCTCTTCTCCCTCCGGCTACGGCTCTTACTTTGCTTGGGGTGAAACATCTGACCTTGCGAACTGGGGCGGCAGCTGGCGCCTGCCGACAAAAGCGGAGATAGACGAGTTGGTAAATAAATGTAAGAAAGAATGGACTGTACAAGACGGCAACGAGGGCTATATTGTCATCGGTAATAATGGCAAGTCGATTTTTCTTCCTGCCGCCGGTTGGTACGGCGGTTCGTCGTCTCTCTATGTGGGTGTACTCGGTTATTATTGGAGCTCTTCACCCCGTTCCGTTGAGAGCGGGACATCCAGCGCTGTGGGGGTACGCCGTTTTTATTGGAGTTCCGACGGGAACGTTGACGATTCTGCTTACGGACTGTGTTTCGGCAGTGACTATTTCGATTCCTATTTTCACAGTCGCCAATACAGGCACAGTGTGCGGCTTGTATCAGAATGATACGGAGTACATCCACGTTTGTACAAAGTGCGGAAGAGTATCCTTACCGTATGATTCCTTTTGAGAAAAAGTCATCTGAATACTTGTATTTCATGTTTCGTCCGGACATGCCTTGCGGAGTTTTCAGCGGTGTATGATTTGTCGTTTAGAGGGTGAATATTTGGTTGTCTGATGATTTTTAAACGGCATTGTGTATGTTTTTAGTCGGGAAAATGTTAACTTTGCCTTTGACAAACTAAAAGCTATAAAACAAATGACAGAACCTGAAGTTTCCAAAAGACTGATAACAGACTACTATCGTCTGCATGTCGGAGAGGTGAAGGCCTTTGTCTTAAAACGCATGGACTATTCGGCTGAAAGCGAGGATATCGTGCATGATATATTTCTGAAATTGCTTGAATCGGACAAGATAGTCTCTGCTGTCACGTTGCCGTGCCTTGTATATACAATGGCGCGCAATATGATATATGATTACCTGCGGCATCGTGCGGTGGTTGAGGAATATGAGCATTATATACACAAGGTGTCGGGCAAGTTGGGCGAGGCCGGTTGCAGCTCGGTATATTCGGCTGTCGACATATGCGAGATTCTGGAGCGTGGCATGGCCCGACTGTCGGCCGGACAGCGCAGCATATATCGTATGAACGTGGTCGAGGGCATGCAAGTGTCGGAAATATCGGAGTGTCTCCATGAAAACTACAAGAGCGTGGAAAACCGTCTGGGCATTGCGCGTAAGATGATGAGGATGTATATGAGGCGCATGTTGGCATGACTTTAAATTGTGTGTAGATTTTTACGATTGGATATCTGCCATCAAGGGGTAGCCGTTTTTCAATATTTCCATGGGGAGGATGAGAAGGTGAGCAAAGTGAAACTTGTTTCATCTCTGACGGATATTGTGAAAGCGGCACTTTGGAGATGCGAAAGCGGCACTTTTGCAGTGTGAAAGTGGCACTTTGAGGATGCGAAAGTGCCGCTTTGGGTATATGAAAGCGGCTGTTTGTGATGTTATATTGCGTTGGCGGATGATGTTTTTGGTACTTTTGCACGGCATGGCCTTCCGGCAACGGAGGTGAAAACGGGCAAGAAAAACGGCGCAGCGGGTTCTCGGAAGGGTGTTTTGGGGACGAAAAGTGCTGCTTGAATTCTCCGTTTTACCGATTTAAGATATGTTAATGGGTGTTTTGGGACAGCCAATTCTCCGTTTTCTCCGTCGGATACACTGCGTAATATGTTTACAGAATAAAGCGGTGTTTGTTCCATAATGCGTTTTAAATATGGAATACGGCGGATGTGGTTCGGTTTTTTTTATTACAAAAGTGCCTGTTTTCGGAGAATTGAAAACGGAGAATCTCCGAAAACAGGGTGTACAACTGCTTCTTATATATTGTAATCAAATATTTTATATTTCAATCTGTTATATATAATATATATTATATATAACAGATTGAAATATACCATACGTGAATCGTATATAGTGTATACCTTGTTTTTCAATTCTCCGAATTCTCCGTTTTTGATATTGCACCAATAATTTTGACATTGTCTGCGCGTCAGGTTGTGGTAGACACATGACGGGCATACGTCGCTTTGTCAGTGAAGTTTACGGGGACAGGGTGTATGGCTGTGCATCTGTGCTGTGTTGCGTGAACGAAGGAGGCATGACGCAGTTGTCAGAAAAACCAACATGTTTCTTGAAAAAGCGGAGAATTGGCAGTCCCGATGTACCCATTAACATATGTTAAATCGATAAAACGGAGAATTCGGACCGCATTTTTCATACCGAAATTTGCGTTTCGGAGAATTGTTTCCGTTTTTTGGAGAATTCGTCCTGAGGGGCGTCAATAAAATAGTTATAAGGCTTTTCCTTTGTTTTGCCACAACATGACGAGGCGGCAATGTAGCGAAAGTACATAAAAAGTATTTTATAACGCTTTTATTATCGATGTTTTTAAATACAAGAAAACTGTTATAGTTGCAGTTATTTGAAAGAATTATTGTACTTTTGCAGTGTTTTTTAAAAGCATACGCAATTATGTTTAAGAAGAAGAGAAGATGGCACGTTGACCCATCGCAGGGAGTCACCGAGCTGGATAAGCAGGTGATGTATTGGGAGAACAAAGGCAAACTCGTACCTACCCGCGACTTGATACTGACTCCCGAGCAGATAGAGGGCATCAGGAAGAGCGGCGAAGTGAACACCGGTGTACTCGACGAGGTGGCAAAACATATACATGCAGGTATGAATACACTGGAAATAGACAAGATTTGTTATGACTATTGTGTGGGGCACGGAGCCGTACCGGCATGCCTCAACTATGAAGGTTTTCCCAAAAGCGTGTGTACAAGCATCAACGAGGTAGTGTGCCACGGCATTCCGAAAGAAGAGGATGTGCTGCAGGAGGGCGACATTATCAATGTGGATTTTACGACTATTCTTGACGGCTATTATGCCGATGCCTCCCGAATGTTCATAATAGGCAAGACAACCCCCGAAAAGGAACAGCTCGTGAGGGTGGCAAAGGAGTGCCTGGAGATAGGGGCCGAGACGGCAAAGCCATATTGTTTTGTCGGTGACATCGGCCACGCCATACAGAAACATGCCGACAAATATCACTACGGAGTGGTGCGCGATCTTTGCGGACATGGAGTGGGGCTGAAGTTTCACGAGGAGCCGGAAGTGGCACACTACGGTTATCGCGGCACCGGTATGCTGCTCGTGCCGGGCATGGTGTTTACCATCGAGCCCATGATTAATATGGGAACGTGGAAGGTGTTCATCGATGCCGACGACGAGTATGGCTGGGAGGTCATCACGGGCGACGAGAAACCCAGCGCACAATGGGAGCACACGTTTCTCATGACAGAACACGGCGTTGAGATATTGACAAGATAGAAGATGGTACATGGCTGACGATAAGCATATATATATATTAGGTATAGAGAGCAGCTGCGACGATACGTCGGCAGCCGTGCTTCGCGACGGGGTGCTGCTGAGCAATGTCACGGCGAGTCAGGAGATACACAGGAGCTATGGTGGGGTTGTGCCGGAACTGGCCTCGCGCGCCCATCAGCAGAATGTGGTGCCGGTGGTGGATCAGGCCGTTAAGCGTGCCGGGATATCCAAGGAGCAGCTGTCAGCTGTCGCCTTCACGCGTGGTCCGGGACTGATGGGCTCGTTGCTCGTCGGGGTGAGTTTTGCCAAAGGATTCGCTCGCTCGCTCGGCATACCGCTGATAGATGTCAACCATCTGCAGGGACATGTGCTTGCACACTTTATCCGTGAGGATGGTTCCGATGCGCCGCTGCCGCCGCTGCCGTTCCTGTGTCTGCTCGTAAGCGGCGGGAACTCGCAGATAGTGCGTGTGAATGCCTATAACGACATGCAGGTGCTCGGGCAGACGATAGACGACGCGGCAGGAGAGGCCATCGACAAGTGCTCCAAGGTGATGGGGCTGGGATATCCGGGAGGGCCGATAATAGACCGTCTGGCCCGGCAGGGCAATCCGCATGCCTACAAGTTTGCCGAGCCTCAGATACCGGGGCTTGACTACAGCTTCAGCGGATTGAAGACATCATTCCTGTATTCGATGCGCGACTGGGTGGCTGCAGAGCCGGACTTCATCGAGAAGCATAAGGAAGACATTGCTGCCAGTCTGGAATATACCGTCGTGGACATTCTGATGAAGAAGTTGCGCAAGGCAGTGAAGCAGACCGGCATCAACCATGTGGCAGTGGCCGGGGGCGTGAGTGCCAACAACGGGCTGCGCAATGCTTTCCGCGACCACGCCGAACGCTACGGATGGACAATATACATCCCGAAATTCAGCTATACAACGGACAATGCGGCAATGATCGGCATTACGGGATATTATAAATATCTGGACGGTGACTTTTGCAGCATAGACAAGCCTGCATTCTCAAAGGTAACATTTAAATAAAAAACATATGGATTTTGAAAGTAAGATAATCAGCAGGGAGATAAGTCTGCAACTTTGGGAAATGGAGAAGACGCTGGGAACAGCCGAGAGCTGTACCGGCGGACGTATAGCAGAGGCGATTATATCCATGCCGGGAGCTTCAAAATATTTCAAGGGAGGCATTATATCTTATGTAAACGAGGTGAAGGAAAGTCTGTTAGGTGTAAGCCATGACATTCTGATGGAAAAGACGGCAGTATGCGAGGATGTGGCCGTGAGCATGGTGAAAGGAGCCTGTAAGACTCTTTGCACTGACTATGCCATTGCCGCCACCGGAATAGCCGGACCGTCGGGCGGCTCGCCCGGAATACCGGTAGGAACGATATGGCTGGCATGCGGTTCACGCGATAAGGTGGTGACATACAAGGTGGAAGAGGACCATGGCAGAGATATCAATCTTGCCATAGCTACCAACAAGGCTTTGCAGATGTTTCTGGATTTTCTGAAAGGAGAGAGCGCCGATGCAGAAAATGCAGATGCTACTGAAGTGTCTAAAAAGGAGGGTATAGCAGAATAATATAAAATATTTCTTAAAATATTGATTCTTTTGGGTTAATGTTTTGGATATTATAAAAAATATATTAACTTTGCACTCTGTTTGGAATAAGTTATAAAAAAGGAATCAAAAACTTAGATAGAAATGTCGAAGATTTGTCAGATTACGGGAAAGAAAGCACAGATAGGTAATCATGTGTCCCACTCAAAACATCGCACCAAGCGTAGCTTTGATGTAAATCTGTTCAGCAAGAAATTCTATTATGTAGAAGAGGAATGTTGGATTAGTTTGAAGATCAGTGCCGCCGGATTGCGTATGATTAACAAGGTGGGTCTCGACGCCGCTCTTAAGCAGGCTGTAGCAAAGGGATTTTGCGAGTGGAAAGACATTAAAGTAATAGGAGACTAAGCACTATGGCAAAGAAAGCAAAAGGCAACAGAGTACAGGTCATTCTGGAGTGTACTGAAATCAAGAACAGTGGACTGCCCGGCACAAGCCGTTACGTTACGACAAAGAATCGTAAGAACACTCCCGAGAGAATGGAATTGATGAAGTACAATCCTATTATGAAGAAGATGACGCTTCACAAAGAGATTAAATAACTATATAATATAGCGCTTAAGATATGGCAAAGAAAACCGTCGCCACCCTCCATGAAGGTTCAAAGGATGGGCGTGCTTATACAAAGGTCATCAAGATGGTGAAGAGCCCCAAGACCGGTGCTTACATCTTTGATGAGCGTATGGTTCCTAACGAAGACGTTAAGGACTTCTTTAAGTAAAGATTTTATCTTATAACTTATTAATATAAAAAGACAGGCCGTACGATTGATGTATGGTCTGTCTTTTTTTGTATATCATGCAGAAGGCTCTGTGTTGCGGGATTACTCATGATGATACGGTTCACCCTTGATGATGGTGCATGCTCTATATAGTTGTTCGGTGAATATGAGGCGTACCATCTGATGTGAGAACGTCATCTTGGACAACGATATCATTTCGTTGGCCTTGTCGTATATCTGTTGTGAGAATCCGTATGGTCCGCCTATTACGAAGACAAGTCTGCGGGCGGTATTCTGTTTCTGTACGAGCCACTTTGCAAAGTCCGTGCTTCTATATTCTTTGCCGTGTTCGTCCATAAGTACTACATAGTCCGATGTCTGTATGTATTTTACAATCAGTTCGCCTTCAAGTTGCTTTTGCTGATTCTCTGTCAGCTTCTTCGTGTTTTTCAGTTCGGGGATGGTAATGATATCAAACGGCATGTAATGGTTTATGCGCTGCACATAGTCATTTATGCCTGCTGTAAAGTTCTTGTCAGCGGTTTTCCCAACGAGTATCAGCAGTGTCTTCATTTGTCCTCGTATTCGTGCTTACGTTTCGGATTCATCGGAAACCATCCTTTCTTTACACGTTTCTTTTGGTCGAACAACTCTCCGATGGACCATAGCAGCGATGCTCCTGTTACACCGAGTACTGACGAAACGATAACGTTTTCTACGAACAGGGCGGAGGCAATGGCTGCCACTCCTGTCAGTAGGAAGATCCACCAGAAACGTGTGCCAGTGTGATATTCCGTCTTTATTACTATTGGATGGAATACGCCTATAATAAGAAATGTGCTGACTGCTATGATTATTCCTGTGAAATACAACTGCATATGGGTATGTTTTGGTTGTGGTTATAGAGTGATGTCGGTTATTTCAGTTATCTCAGGTCTATTATCTCGACGTTGGGATATGATTTGGGATTGAAGCGGAACATGTTGTCGTTCAGTGCCGACCTTTTCAGACCGCTGATGCTTATTGTACTCCATTTGTTGCCTTGTCTCATCTTTATTTGCGACGGTACATAGGTGGTCTTGTTGGCATAGATATACATTTCCTGAATGCTACGTTTGCTGTTTGTTGCCTTGAGATGTACTTCGTAGTTGCTTCCGGTAGTCTTCATACTGTATGTGAATCCGCTTTTATATATGTTTATGAAGTTGTACGGATTGATGGCCTGCAGTTCGTTTTCTCCAGGTGTGTTGACGTTTACTTCGTTGTTGTTCTTCATATAGGTCCATTGGGTCTTTCCGTCGAACCAAACGTTGGCTTGTGATGTTGTGGCATAGAATTTCTTTCCCTTCACCGATATTGTTCCGCTGATGCCTCCGTTCTGTACGTTTGATATCTTGAAGTTGGCTGTAACCCCCGTCCGGCTGCTTATTGTTGCTGCTATCTTGTCGAGTACGCTCTTTGCCGTTTGGGCAATCATGATGTTGCACATTAACATCGATATTAATATAAGGCTGATTTTTTTCATTGTCTTGTCTGTTACATTAAATAAATAGGTCAATCTCTTTAATTACTGTATTTACACAAATATCCGTTTCTGTCTATCTCTTTGTCCATGAATTCAGCAGATTGTCGAGGCTGACCTCGTCTTGAATCATTACTTCTCGTGGCTTGCTTCCCATGGCGGCCCCTACAACGCCGGCTTTCTCCAATTGGTCCATCAGTCGTCCCGCACGGTTGTAGCCTATCGAGAATTTGCGCTGTATGAGGCTTGTACTTCCCGATTGATTGAGTACTATCAGGCGTGCCGCTTCTTCGAACAGCGGATCAAGATGCTGCATGTCTACGTCGGGTGCGCCGTCTGCTCCGCTGCCGGTGTCGGTGTCTGGCTCCGGAAGTTCGAACGGTGTGAGATAACCTTGTTGTCTGGCGATGAAGTTGTTGATGTTCTCTACCTCCGGAGTGTCTACAAATGCGCATTGGACACGCACCGGTTCATTGCCGTTGAGGAAAAGCAAATCGCCACGTCCTATCAGTTGGTTGGCACCGGGGCGGTCGAGGATGGTTTTTGAGTCTATCATCGCACTCACTTTGAAAGCTATTCTTCCAGGGAAATTGGCTTTGATGTTACCTGTGATGATGGTTGTTGTGGGTCGCTGTGTGGCAATTACCATGTGAATGCCTACAGCGCGTGCCAATTGGGCAATGCGTGCTATGGGCAGTTCTATTTCTTTTCCTGCAGTCATTATCAGGTCTCCGAACTCGTCGATGATGACCACGATGTATGGCATGAACTTGTGGCCTTTTTGCGGGTTTAGCTGTCTGTCCTTGAATTTTTTGTTATATTCCTTTATATTTCTTGCTCCAGCTATTTTCAGAAGGTCATAGCGTGTGTCCATCTCTTTGCAGAGGCTGTTGAGTGTGCGCACAACCTTTGTTACGTCTGTTATTATAGGTTCTGAGTCTTCGTCAGGAACTTTTGCCAGGAAGTGGTTGGCTATTGGGCCGTATATGCTGAACTCAACCTTTTTCGGGTCGATCAGCACAATCTTCAGTTCTGCCGGATGTTTTTTATACAGCATTGATGTGATGATGGTGTTCAGTCCAACGGACTTGCCTTGTCCGGTAGCGCCGGCCACGAGCAGATGGGGTATCTTTGCCAAGTCAAACATGAACACCTCGTTTGTGATGGTCTTGCCAATGGCACATGGCAGTTCCATAACGCTTTCCTGAAACTTCTTCGAGTTGAGTATGCTCTCCATCGACACGATGTTAGGCTTGGCGTTCGGCACTTCGATACCTATGGTCCCTTTGCCGGGTATAGGGGCAATGATACGTATGCCCAATGCAGAAAGACTTAGTGCGATGTCGTCTTCCAGATTGCGTATTTTAGAAATGCGGACTCCTTGTGCAGGGGTTATCTCATATAGTGTTATGGTCGGGCCGACAGTGGCCTTGATGCTGCTTATTTCCACACCGAAGTTGCGCAGTACCTCGACAATACGGTTCTTGTTTGCCGTCTGTTCAGCCATATCGATATATGGTTTGCCGTCGTTTTCATACTTTTTCAGCAGGTCGAGAGTGGGATAGTGATAGTTTTCCAAGTCGAGTTTCGGATCGTATGGTGCCATCTCTTCATCATCGGGATTTACTAATTTTTTTCCATGCGCTTTCTCTTCGCTCTTGCCCACTTTGATATCCATTTCAGGGTCAGTTCTTTTTGTGCTTTCGGCTTGTGTGTCTGTCATATCGGCACGGTCTTTCGGATTGTCGTTTTCCGCTCTTTCCGGTGTATCCTGCATAGCGGTATCTTCATCGAAATTTATAGTCTGTGCTTCGGGGTTGTCAAATGTATCCGGGTCTTCCACGATGTGTTCCGGTTCCGTCTCCATCTCGTCGCTTTCCGTCTCCAGTCTCATTTCCTTGTTGTTGCTTATTTCAAACTTCACCCTGTCAGTGAAAAATTTTACAGGATTGAGCATTTTTCTTATAACATATATCGTTTCGGTACTGATATATGTGAGGAAACCGACAGCCACAAGACACAGCAGTGCAGTCAGTCCGGGCGATCCTACAAGGTTTTCTATCCATCTTGCAATGTATTGGCCATGGTCGCCGCCGGTGTTGAAACTGCTGTTTGGAAACAATGGCGTAATGAATTTGGCAAGTGTCACCGAGGCCCATACCATAATGATTGTCATGCAGATAAACCATTTCGACAGGTTTATTATGTATACCCTCATCATCTTTAATGATATCATTATCAGGAATGTGGGTATCAGGAATGCCGCAATGCCGAAACAGCGTTTTACGAAATAATATGCTGTATATGCGCCTATCGAACCGCAGTTGTTCATGAATTCTCTTTTCTCGTTCATGATTTCTCCTGCTCTCGGGACTTCAATAAGACTCTGGTCTGCATTCCCTGTGGTGAAAAATGATATGAATGCCATCGTCATATATATGGCTATGATTAGTGAAGCGAGGCCGGTCATAAAGTTCAGTTTCTCGTTATGGAATACTTTGCTGAAGCCGATGCTTTCGCTGAACGATGTTGTATTATTTGCTTTTTTACGTTTTGCCATCTCCAAACTTTCTCAATTATTCTGCAAAAGTAGCAGAAAAAACTTATATTTTATAATAAACTCATTGCTTTTTTGTATTTTTGCAGTTTGAAAACAGCCGATAATGAAAAAACTATTATATAACAAGTACGACAAGTCGCGTATAGCGTCGTTGCCACGTGTGCTTTTTGAGGGACGCATTGTTGTGGTCCTTTCCGATTTCGAGGCTGAGCGAGCCGTAGATTATTTGCTCTCAATGCCTATACTCGGTGTTGATACGGAGACACGTCCTTCGTTCAAGCGGGGTGTCGTACATAGAGTTGCCTTGCTTCAGGTTTCGTCATATGACACCTGTTTTCTTTTTCGTCTGAATCATATAGGAATATCCCCTGTAATAAAACGACTGCTCGAAGACACAACCGTGCCTAAGATAGGTCTGTCTCTTAACGATGACCTTACAATGTTGCGAAGGGTTGCAGACTTTACCCCCGGCAATTTTATTGACTTGCAGGATCATGTCAGAGAGATCGGTGTAGAGGATCTTAGTCTGCAAAAGCTGTATGCTAATTTTTTCGGACAGAAGATAAGCAAGCACCAGCGGCTGACCAATTGGGAAGCCGATGTCCTTTCAGACAAGCAGAAACTTTATGCAGCTACGGATGCCTGGACATGTATCAATCTCTACGAAGAGCTTCAGCGTCTTAAGGCGACTGGCGATTATGAGCTGATAATAAAGGATTCAGACATTAAAGCGTAGGTATGATTATATGTCAATGATTCATTGTATGTTCTTTCGAAATTATATAATTACACTATAAACAATGTATAAGCAGATATATCTAAAGCGAGGCAAGGAAGATAGTCTCAAGCGCTTTCATCCATGGGTATTTTCGGGTGCCATCCATCATGCCGATGACGGTATAGAAGAAGGTGATACAGTGAGAGTAATCACCTCATCTGGTGATTTCATCGCTGTGGGACATTATCAGATAGGGTCTATTGCAGTTCGTGTCTTGTCTTTTCGTGACGTTACTGTGGATTCGTCTTTTTGGGAGTCGCGCATACGCTCGGCACTACGTCTGCGCGTTGCCATGGGTATAGCCGACAATTCCACAAACAATACTTATCGTTTGGTGCATGGCGAGGGAGACAATCTGCCCGGACTTGTGGTCGATGTTTATGGAAAGACAGCTGTCATGCAGGCTCACAGCGTGGGCATGCATATATGTCGTATGGATGTGGCTCAGGCTATCGTCAAGGTTTCTGACGGACGGATAGAGAATATATACTATAAGAGCGAGACAACCTTGCCGTTCAAGGCTGACCTCGGACAAGAGAACGGATTCATCTATGGCAGTAGTGATGACAATACGGCAATGGAAAACGGTCTGCGTTTCCATGTAGACTGGCTGAAGGGGCAAAAGACCGGTTTCTTTGTCGACCAACGTGAAAACCGTAGTCTGCTTGAGCGTTACTCTTATGGTCGCAAGGTGCTCAATATGTTCTGTTATACCGGTGGATTCTCCTTTTATGCCATGCGTGGCGGGGCTTCCCTTGTGCATTCCGTGGACAGTAGTGCCAAGGCCATTGAACTGACACGTCGCAATGTTGAACTGAATTTCCCTGGCGATACCCGTCATGAAGCATTCTGTGAAGATGCTTTCAAGTATCTTGATGAGGCCGGGAGTCACTATGATATCGTGATTCTCGATCCGCCGGCTTTTGCCAAGCATAGGGGGGCCATACGTAATGCGCTCAAAGGTTACTGCCGTCTAAATGCCAAAGCCTTTGAGAAGATAAAAAGCGGCGGCATATTGTTCACGTTTTCGTGCAGTCAGGTGATAACGAAAGACAATTTCCGCAATGCTGTCTTCACGGCTGCCGCCATGTCAGGACGTAAAGTACGCATACTTCATCAGTTGCACCAGCCTGCCGATCATCCCATCAATATTTATCATCCTGAGGGCGAATACCTCAAAGGACTTGTATTATACGTAGAGTGAGCCTTGACAACAAAAGATATTGTATCGGCGTATATTGACCGCTATGGGATGCTGGACAGCAAAGCCAAGCATATCGTAGCTCTCAGTGGAGGAGCTGACAGCGTGGCCTTGCTTCTGCTCTTGATGTCTTTGGGCTATGATGTGGAGGTGGCCCATTGCAATTTCCATCTGCGTGGTGAGGAATCGTGCCGCGACGAGCGTTTCGTGAAGTCATTGTGTGACGAACGCGGCGTGCCTTTCCATGTCGCTCATTTTGCAACTGCCGAATATGCTTCGCTTCACAAGATAAGCATTGAGATGGCCGCTCGTGAATTGCGCTACCGATATTTTGAGCAGTTGCGCCATGATATAGGTGCTGCCGATATCTGTGTGGCTCATCATAGCGACGACAGTGTTGAGACGCTGCTGATGAACCTTGTGCGTGGCACAGGTATACACGGGTTGACTGGCATACGTCCGATAAACGGATATGTGCGTCGTCCGCTCCTTTGCATCAGCCGTTCTGACATTGAAAGTTATTTAGCTTCTGAGGGTCAGGATTATGTCACTGACAGTACAAACCTTGTAGACGATGTTACGCGCAACAAGTTCAGGCTGAACGTAATTCCCCTGCTGAAAGAGATAAATCCTTCGGCAACAGACAATATCCGTCGTACTGCGGAATATGTCGGTGAGGCCGTCCGTGTGTTTGATGATGCTATGTCCGCCGGTCGCCGTCGCGTGACGGAATCTGTCGGTCAGGATGTTATTGTACCGTCTTGCAGTGGGGTCATTTTGGTGACGGCCCGTCTGATGGCCGAACCGTCACCCGAAAGCCTGCTGTACAGTATACTCAGTGACTATGGTTTTACTTCGGCTCAGGTTGAACAGGTGTATGCCAATATTGATGTATCATCATCGGGGCGTGTTTACTCCTCTTCCGGATTTGATCTACTTATAGACCGTGGGCGCATTATTATCGAACCGCGGCACGTAGCGATAAGACTTATGAAAATAATAGACCCTGGGGTATATGTCCTTTCTGACGGGCGTCGTATTACTGTTTCACAGCATGATATCGATAGCGATTTCGTATTGCCACGTACTGCTGATACGGTGTGTCTTGATGCTGATAAAGTGTCGTTTCCGCTCGTTTTGCGGCCTGCTGCTGCCGGTGATCGTTTCGTGCCTTTGGGTATGCGTGGTTCAAAACTTGTGAGCGACTATCTCACTGATCGTAAGCGTACTCTTTTCGATAAGCGCCGCAGTATAGTGCTTGCCGATTGTAATGGAGATATAGTCTGGCTGGTGGGTGAGCGTCCGGACAATCGCTTTCGCATAACTACGCATAGCCGGAGAGTAGTCAGGCTGAAAATAGAAAAAGCTAAGAATTAAAAGTCAAGAGTTATGATGTGCTTTACCTGATTGGTATAGTAATCATAACTCTTGACTTTTTACTCTTTATTTTTAATTCTTGACTTCCAGCGTCAGTTCTTCCGCATTTTCTTTTTTGTCAATGCGTATTGTCGTGCCTGGTGCCGGTTCGTTGTTTATTATCAGTTCGCTCAGTCCGTCCTCTATATAAGTTTGTATGGAACGTTTCAGCGGGCGCGCCCCGAACTGTACGTCATATCCTTTTGAGGCAACAAACTCTTTGGCCTTATCGCTTATCTCGACTTTGTATCCCAATGTTTCCACGCGCTTGAGCATCCCGATGATTTCAATATCCGTTATCTTTTTTATAGCCTCAAGATCCAGCTGGTCGAACGTTACAATTTCGTCAAGACGGTTGAGAAATTCGGGTGAGAACTGTTTGCTGAGTGACTTCTGTATTATACCGCGTGCATATTCCTTGTCTTTCTCGTTGAGTGCCGGACCTATGGTTGTGGCATTGAATCCTACACCACGCGAAAAATCTTTTAACTGCTTTGTTCCGGCATTGCTTGTCATTATGATTACCGTGTTGCGGAAATCGACAAAGCGGCCGTTGCCGTCTGTCAGTCGTCCTTCGTCAAGTACTTGCAAAAGCAGGTTATACACATTGCCGTGAGCCTTCTCTATCTCGTCCAGCAATACGATGGAGTAGGGATGACGGCGCACACGCTCCGTCAGTTGTCCGCCTTCTTCGTAACCCACATATCCCGGAGGCGCTCCGATAAGTCTTGACACGTTGAAACTTTCGGTATATTCGCTCATGTCAATGCGTATCAGTGCATCTGTCGAACCAAACATGAACTCGGCCAGTTTTTTTGTCAGATAGGTCTTTCCTACACCGGTCGGGCCGAGAAACATGAATGCGCCAATAGGGCGGTTGGGGTCTTTCAGTCCCACACGGTTGCGTTGTATGGCTTTCACCATTTTGTCTATGGCTGCATCCTGTGCTATTACGGCACCTTTCAATTCGGCAGCCATGCCTTTCAGGCGTATTCCCTCGGCCTGTGCCATGCGTTGTACGGGAATTCCGGTCATCATCGAAACCACGTCAGCCACATCATGTTCGGTCACGGTCTGACGTTCACCGCTTTCTCCGTTTGTCCATTTCTCATTTAGTTCTTTCAGTTCTGCTTCCAGTTCCGTCTGTCTGTCGCGGTATCCCGCAGCCAGTTCAAAGTTCTGATTTATCACAGCACTTTGTTTCTTCTCTTTGATATACTTTATTTCTTTCTCCTTTTCGGTTATCTCAGGCGGAATCTGTACGCTACCCAAATGTACCCGAGAGCCGACTTCGTCAAGTGCGTCAATGGCTTTGTCGGGAAACTGTCGGTCGGTGATGTATCGGGCTGTCAGTTTGACACATGCCTCAATAGCCTCATCCGTATATATTACATGGTGATGGCGCTCATACCGGTCTTTTATATTGCTCAGTATTGTAAGTGTCTCGTCGGCCGTTGTCGGCTCAACAATCACTTTTTGGAATCGTCGTTCCAAAGCTCCATCTTTTTCTATGCTGTTGCGGTATTCGTCAAGTGTGGTAGCACCTATGCACTGTATCGTGCCTCTTGCTAATGCCGGTTTTAGAATGTTGGCTGCATCCATGCTTCCAGGTGTAGAGCCGGCTCCCACGAGTGTATGTATTTCGTCAATGAATATTATAACATCGGGGTTCTGTTCGATTTCCTTTATCAGAGCTCTTATTCGCTCTTCAAACTGACCGCGGTATTTTGTTCCCGCCACTAAAGACGTCATGTCGAGACTTATCACCCTTTTCCCGAAAAGCACCGGTGATACATGGCGTGAGGCTATCATTTGTGCCAGTCCTTCGACAATAGCACTCTTTCCTACTCCAGGTTCACCTATAAGTATAGGATTGTTTTTTTTGCGTCGGCATAAAATCTCTACAACTCTCATTATTTCACGTTCGCGTCCGACGATAGGGTCTAATTTTCCCTCGGTGGCAACTTGTGTCATGTCGGTACCGAAGTTGTCGAGAACCGGTGTTTTACTTTGCTGTTTCTGCGTATGTGCTATTTTGGATGAGTTGCTGGTATGATTTTTAGAATCATTAATTTGCTCCATATCATCCTCATCCTCATCAGGCAATCCTATACCGTCGTAAGTGTTGTTGTTTAGTTGCAACATGGCGAAAACGTCTTCATAATTTATATTGTTAATCTCCAGTATATATTTGGCTCCGTTGTCAACTTGATCGTGCAGTATTGCGAGCAGTAGGTGTTGTTCGTCTACACGTTGTGTATGTTGTATACGGGCTTCAAGAACAGCGAGCTTCAATATATTGCTAGCTTTTTCATTTAATACAAGTTCAGTTGTTTTTATCGGTAGTCTGAGTTCGTCTTCTCTAACTCGGTCTTCCAAATCTGCTTTTACGGATTGTAAGTCGATGTTAAGTCTTCTAAACACCTCTGCTACCGGACCGTTTTTCATTTTGAGCATACCGAGTAACAGGTGTTCCGGGCCAACCGATCGACTGGCCAGTCGTGTGGCTTCCTCCCTACTGTAGGCGAGTATTTCCGATACTTTAGGTGAAAATTGGCTGGTCATATTTTTTGGTTCCTCCTTTTATTTCTTCAATGATTTATTATTTCTGTTATGTATTTGCAAAAGGCATGCCAAAAAAGTGTTTTAATTGCAAAGAAGATAAAATACTTGTCTAAATAGCTTCATTACACGACTTATTAATACGGGCATACAGAGCAGGCAAGATGGTGGGAAAGTATAGCTCCAAAATGAGATTACGGTTATATATTATTAATTTTGAAGACCTACTAAACCCATAGGTATTACTGTCAGGACAAGTCAGTAATAATGGTTCGTTTCGGTTAAGACAAAGAGTGCCGGGCCATAAATTTCATGGCCCGGCACTCTTTGTTATTATTGCTCTTTTAGTCTTTGTTCAAAAATTAGTTTTTTCTTACAACCAGTTTCGTATTCTTTAAGCCGTCGGTTGTTGCTGTCAGCGTGACTTTTCCTGCTTCACGTTTAGAGCGCAGTATGACCGTAGCTGTTCCATTATAGAGACGACGCTTGTTGCCAACGGTTAGTTCTTCGCTCGTGATGTCACCATTGATTACACCGACAATCTCCGCAGGGCCGTCTATAGCAAATGTCAGATTGTTGTGTGCTCCCCGCACCCGGCGTCCCTTTTTGTCGACGGCAGTTATGCGTACGTGTTGCAGATCCGTTCCGTCGGCTTTCCAGTCTGCATTATCCATCTCTGCTTTCAGTGCCATAGCATCTGTTGTTGTCTCTATTCTGTGACGCGCCACTATCTTTCCGTCTGTTTTTGCCACAGCCTCTATATATCCTGCTTCATATTTCACACCATCCCATTTGATCTTATTGCGTGTCTTAGGTTCTTTCGAATTCTTTTTGACTCCAATACTCTTTCCATTGATAAATAGTTCCACCTCGTCTGCATTGGTATATGTATAGAGCGACATGGAGCTTCCTTGCTTGCGGTTCCAGTGGTCAGACATGCGCTGCGTACCTACTTTCACGTCATTCCACACTGTATTGTCATCGCTGTCGATGATGCCGATGTGCACTACTGGTTCCTCCGGTTTGAATATGCTTCTGAGGAAATAAGCTATCGGTTTCGGTTCGAGTGATATGTCAAACACTCCTTGTGCCCATCCCTTTGCAGGCCAGCCGTTAGATTCTCCCAGATAGTCTATCATGCCCCAATATGCCAAACCGACCACTTTGTCGAGATCCATTTCATAATAGTTAGGTCCCATCATTGCCGTATTAGCCTCACTCTGATAGAATATCATATTGGGGAAACGGCGTCTGTCACCAGGAAAATACATATAGCGATAGTTGTACGATGCTATGTCAGTCTCGTGCACAAGCGGTGCCGGCAGCGAATCCGTCTTCTGATTACGTCCGCGGGGATGCATGGCTACCGTTACAGGCCTGGTCGTATCGTAACGGTGGAGCAATTCGCGTTGCAAACGATATGGGGTAACTCCCCAATCGGCATATGGCAGATTCCAGTATGTCTGTAATTCATTGCCGAGACTCCACATCACTACCGACGGATGGTTACGGTCACGACGTATGAATTCCGGGATATCCTGCTGCCACAGATTTAGCCACTCCGTTCGGCCTCCTGCAAACTGTGTGAGCCATTTGTCGTAAAGTTCGTCTACCACGAGCATTCCATATTTGTCGCATAAGTCAAGAAAAGATTTGCTGTAAGGATTGTGAGAAGTACGTATATGATTGAATCCATACTCTTTGAGCAACTGTATCCGCTTCTCCATTGCACGTGGATATGCGGCAGCACCGAGAGCACCGAGAGTGTGGTGATTGGCTATGCCTTTGAATATCACTTTCTTGCCATTGAGCTTGAATCCGAATTCGGGTGAATATTCTATCGAACGTATACCGAAGTGTTCCTCCACTCTGTCTGCCACGGTCCCGTCCGGACGCATCAGTGTCACAACAGCTGTATAGAGATAAGGAGATTCGCAACTCCACAACTTCGGTGCATCCATGGTAATGCTGTCCACGATATGTTCGTTTATCTTCTGACCACGGTTGAAAGGTATATCCTTTGTGGCATCGTATACGGCATTGCCTTCGGCATCCAGAATCCTTGTGTTTACTTTCAGGTCTTTTATCTTCAGATAGCACGCCATTTCTGCCTGTATCTTCACTGTGGCTTTTTGCTCGCTGACAACCGGAGTTGTGATATATAGCGGGTGACGTGTGAAGTACTGTTGACCGTCTGTCACTATCAGATTGACGTCACGAAACAATCCACCACCTGTATACCAACGTGAATTTTCAGGTCTTTGTGTGTTGGACTTGACTGCAATCACATTCGACTGACCATATTTGAGCAGTTTTGTAACATCAATATCAAATCCTACATATCCGTAGTCAGTTCCTCCAACACGCTGTCCGTTCAGATAAACGTCTCCAACAAGCATTATGCCTTCGAAATCAAGTATAACGCGCTTGCCTTTCCATGAGGCGTCGGGGGTGATGTTCTTACGATACCATCCTATGCCCATTTCCTTGAACCCACGCGAGCTGAGACGGCTTTTCACATTGCTTGCGGCATCACTGTTGTCGGCTTTTTCTCCTTTTTCCGGAGCTATCCACGGCTGATGTATCTGAAAATCGTGAGGCACGTTTATCGTTTGCCATCCACTGTCATCAAAATCAGGAGTTTGCGCACCATCCACATCACCGGCATGGAAACGCCAGTCAAAATTCAGACTTTCAACAATGCGCGGATTGTTGTCGGCCATCATTGGCAAGATTGCCATCACGGCTAAAAAAAATAAAGATATACGTTTCATATTTTAGTAGAATTGTTATTGTGCAAAGATACGAATAAAAGCCGAAAAAACTGACAAAATATAAAAATAATGCGTTGCCGAAACTGCTATAAGAAAAGATTCTGTATAAAATCAGAAGGATACCGAAACACAATTCCGGTACCATTGTCCGGTTGGTGTTCCAGTATCCTTTCCTTCTAAGCTATGAAAAACACAATTATCCTTTATTACAGATTGAGCGACTTTTTAATGGCTTCAATTTTCTCCGCAGCAGCCTTTGTGCAACGCTCGTAGCATCCGGCACACTTCATTGTACTATCCTTTATTTCAATATAGAACTTTATCTTCGGTTCAGTACCTGACGGACGTACGCTTATCTTTGTCTCGTCGTCACAGAACCATTGCAGCACGTTGCTTGTTGTCGGCATATCCATCTTAGTTACTGTTCCGTCGGCACATTTCTGTTCCAATGTCTGATAGTCTTTCCATACAACAACCTTGCTTCCTCCCAATTCTTTTGGCGGGTTGTTGCGGAAGTCCGTCATCATCTGCTTTATTTCGTCGGCTCCGCTCTTTCCTGGTTTTACAACGTTGATAGTGAATTCCTGTGAGAATCCATACTCCACATAGATATCCATCAGCAGATCATAAAGCGTCTTGCCTTGGTCTTTGGCATATGCACAAATCTCAGCCAGCAAAGAGCATGCCGATACGGCATCTTTGTCACGAACGAAGTCTTGTGCCAAGAATCCGTAGCTCTCTTCGCCTCCACCAATATATTGTTGCTTTCCTTCCGACAATGCAATTTCTCGTGCTATCCATTTGAATCCCGTATAGCAGTCGCGCATCTCGATGTTCTGTTTCTCTGCAATCTTTCGTATAACCTCTGTCGTAACGATAGTCTTGACGATAAAATCTCCTTCTTTCATCTTACCCGTAGCTTTACGGTTCGTGATGATGTAATATAGGAACAACAGACATGTCTGATTGCCGTTTATCAGAATCCACTCGCCTTTGTCATTCTTACATGCCATGCCCACACGGTCAGCGTCGGGGTCACTGGCCATCACGATATCGGCATCCATAGCTTTGGCGTCGCGCAATGCCAAAGTGAGAGCCTCGCCGTTTTCCGGGTTGGGTGATACCACAGTCGGGAAATCACCGCTCTTTATCATCTGTTCTTCCACGCAATGTACGTTCTCGAATCCCCAGAACTTCAACGAACGCGGTATCATTGTCATACCCGTGCCGTGTAGTGGAGTATAAACAATCTTCAAATCCTTCTGACGTTCAATTACTTTCGGGTCAATGCAAATTTCCTTTATGCGTTCCAAATAAACCTTGTCTATTTCTTCACCGATAATCTGTATCAGCTCTTTATTGCCTGCAAACTTTACGTCGTCTACAGTCACTTTGTTCACTTCATCGATAATTCCGGTGTCGTGTGGTGAAAGTACCTGTGCACCGTCCTCCCAGTAAGCCTTGTATCCGTTGTATTCGCGAGGATTGTGACTGGCCGTAACGTTGACACCCGCTTGACACTTCAGATATCTTATGGCAAAAGAGCATTCCGGTGTAGGGCGCATATCGTCAAACAGATAAACCTTTATTCCGTTTGCCGAGAAAATGTTTGCCACCGTCTCTGCAAACAGACGGCTGTTGTTGCGGCAGTCGTGGCAAACAACGACTGATATCTCGTTGCGGTCTTCAAAATTCTTCTTCAGATAATTGGCGAATCCTTGTGTCGCCATACCAACAGTATATACGTTCATTCGGTTGCTTCCGGCTCCCATTATACCGCGCAAACCTCCTGTTCCAAATTCAAGGTCTTTATAGAAACACTCGATAAGATTGGTCTTATCCTCATCTGACAACATTTTCTGTACGGCTTGTTTGGTCTCTTCATCAAAAGCCGGTGCAAGCCATTGCTGTGCTTTTGCCTCACATTGGGCAATAAGCTGGGTGTTATTTTCCATAATTGTATAAGTTTTATAAATCAATTTATTTTTCACAAAGATAATAAAAAAATAGATAATCAGTTATATGTATGTACTATTTTTGTTTTTTTTAGCTAAAAACATTCATTGAAAAGATGCAAAGCGCATATGTAAGAGCTGTGTCTTACTTCTCGTTAAGCATCTTGTCTATTTCCTCGAACTTGCGGCCCATGTTCAAGTTCAAATATATTCTGTAAAGTGCAGGAGCCCATTTGTCCTTGTCGTCAGGAGCTATTGTACGATACTTTTCCATGTATGGACAGGCCTTGTCGTATAATTCTTTTAGTTTGTTTTTCACACTCTTTGTTGTACTGCCTTTTTTCTCCATGTCCAACGCCATATTGATATATGCCATACCTGCATAGAAATAGGGTTCCGGCAGAGAGTCATTGATGCTTATGAGCAAGTCGCTCGTCTTTATACAGTCCTCATCCCTGCCCATATTGAACAGCAACATAGATTTGGCCAATAGGAACAACTTGTTTTTGTCGTCAGTATCCAAAGCCTTGTCTGCAACTGCCAATGCGCTGTCAAACATATTATGTCCTGTATAGTAATCTATCAGCCTTGGGAAGAAATATTCATATTGTGGATAGCGCCTGAATCCTTCGTTCAGTGCTGCTACATATCCTTTCCCGTCGCCCGTTTTCTTGCATGCGGCAGCCTTGAAACGTAACAGGTGTCGCAGACGCGATGTGTCCTTGAGTGCCATATCATAGTATTTCATTATCATTTCCGCACTGTCAAGTTTGTACCCGCAATATGAGGCCCAATAGGCGGCCTCTGTCATCTTTCTGTCGGAATCAATATAGTCATATCCGTCGAACAACGGCTGGGCTCCACAATCTATATACATATCATAAAAAGAGAAAGCTTTGTCATAGTTCTTCTTCCTGACATGATAGGCTCCGCCATTGTACAGGTTGGCCCGATAGCCATTCAATTCGGCTGCATTTTTGCGTCTGTATGCCGGTTTCACCTTTCCATGTTTATCAGGCATCATATCCACCGAGTCGAGCCGCTCAAGAATCGTAAACATACGTTTCGTATGATCGAATAGTGCGGCTGTATCATACTGCTCTTTCAGATACAGTTTTTCATTGCCCTTGTCATATTGTTTTTTCACAATCTGATACAAGAGTAAGTGAATCTTTGCCTTGCTGCGCCCCACAGAGTCATCCGCAAGCAAATCAGTAATGATTTTCTCCGCCTTATCCAGATTGTTGCCGCTCTTCAGATAAGACCGTGCCTGAGCCATCTCTTTTCGTTGAGCTCTCAGGCACGGTGTTGTCAATAGTAAGAGAAGCAGTATGTAAACGAGCCTCTTTGTCACTTTTACGTTTTATTTTTTAGTTGTTGCCAAGCAAAGCCTCCATTTCAGCCGATTTTTCTTTCTCACCGAGTGAATAGTATATCTGATATAACGGATATGCCCAATTAACCTTCTCGCGGTTAGGATCGAGTTCGCGCGCTTTCTCAAGATATTCTTTAGACTGAAGGAGTATGTTTTTCACCTTATTAAAATTCTCGGTAGTAAGATTGCCTGTCTTCTTGTCTGCCACCTTGTCTTTGAGTTCGATGGCTTTCGAGTTCAGACAAACACCGGTGTTGAAGATCACCTGCACGAATGTCGGGTCGATCTCGGCTGCTTTCTTATACGAAGCCACGGCTGCATCCCACTGCTGTGAATTCATTTCGGCCTCACCTTTGAGTGCCCATGCCATCTTGTTCTGCGGATAAGCGGCAACTTCCTCTTCGGCCCACTTCTTCATGGCGTTCTTATCGCCCGACTTGATATAGTAGTCCATGAGCAGATTGAAGTATCTGTCCTCTTCAGGATGCTGTGTATGCAACTCCTTTACGGTGTTCACATATGACAGTGTGTCCTCTTTTGTTTTTGCACCGTCCTTCTTGGCGAAGAGCAGAATTTCGTTGGCATCGGCCTTTCTCTCCGGGTCCTCGGCCGCTATCTTGGCATATTTTGTGGCAGCGGCATAATCCTTGTTTTGGTAAGCCAGAAGACCGGCAAAATAAGCTATCTGCGAACGATATTCGTCTTTAGACAGATCCACGCCCTCAAACATCGGGCTTGCCGTACAGTCAACATACAATCCCCATGCCTTTTGGGCATCCTCAGATTTTTTGTGAGTGTGGGCATATTGTCCTGCTGCGATCAGTCCGAGACGTCCGTTGGTGTATCTGTCTTGATTGGCCTTGCGGAAACGTATCTTCACCTTGCCTTTCTCATTGGGTTGCACGTCATACTCGTCACACTTCATTGCTGCCTCCAGCGCCTTCACGATACTGGAGTACATCAATGCCGAGTCGGCTTCGGGTTTGTCCTTCATCACAGCATGTTCGCCGGCCAGCTGACCCTGATGTTCATATTCTTTGTAGCAGATGTTGTTGAGTGTATTCCATGCGGCAGCTTTATCTTTTGTCGCATCCGATGTCAGCGCAGGCGTAATCACTTTCACTGCTTCCCCATATTCTCCTTTGTCACAGAGTTTCTGTGCCTGTTTTACCAGGTCGTCTTGCGCAAACGCAGTAGTGGCGGACATGGCTGCCATAACTGCCATCATCATAATTTTTTTCATTGTGGTAATTTGTTTAAAAGTTAATCATCGTTGTCTCTATACGGTGAGGGCGCTTTCGGAAGTTTTATTCCAAGGGCTGTTCCTGTCCGGCATTCTCATCCGGTTCACCTTGTTCTGCCTCGTCCTCGTCTGTTGCACTCATCACTTTGCATACGCTGGCGATAGTGTCGTTCTTTTTCGTCAGGTTGATCAGACGCACACCCTGTGTCGCTCGTCCCATCACTCTCACGTCGGCCACTTTCAGACGTATCAGTATGCCGCTCTTATTGATTATCATGAGGTCGTTCTCGTCGGTTACTACCTTTATGGCTACCAGACGGCCTGTCTTTTCTGTGATGCTGAGTGTCTTCACGCCCTTGGCTCCACGTGCCGTCTTGCGGTAGTCTTCAATACCAGTGCGCTTCCCATATCCCTTTTCGCTCACCACCATGATGGTTTCTGTCTGAGGATCGTTCACGCACACCATGCCTACCACTTCGTCGTCGCCCTCATCAAGGCGCATGCCCCTGACTCCGGTCGATACGCGGCCCATCACTCTTACGTCATTCTCGTTGAAGCGGATGGCGCGTCCGTTGCGGTTGGCTATTATCAGTTCGTTGTTGCCGTTGGTCAGTCTTACTCCAACCACCTGATCTCCATCGGCTATGTTTATTGCAATCACGCCGTTGGCTCTCGGCCGGCTGTAGGCATCAAGGCACGTCTTTTTTATAATGCCGTTCTTTGTAGCGAACACTACATAGTGGTTCTTTACAAATTCCTCATCGTCAAATTTTTTGATTCGCAGCACGGCATTGATAGCGTCGTCCGATTCTATGTTGAGCAGGTTCTGTATTGCGCGGCCCTTTGCGTTCTTTGTGCCTTCTGGTATTTCGTAGCACTTCAACCAATAGCAACGGCCTTTTTGGGTGAAGAAAAGCAGCGTGTTGTGCATCGTGGCAGGATATATATATTCTGTAAAGTCGGAATCGCGTGTCTGCGCTCCCTTGCTGCCCACGCCACCGCGGCTCTGCTCGCGGAACTCTGTAAGCGCTGTGCGTTTTATGTATCCCATATGGCTGATGGTTATCACCACAGGATCGTCGGGATAGAAATCCTCGGCATTGAACTCATCGCTGGAGTATTTTATTTCGGTACGGCGTTCGTCTCCATATTTCTCTTTGACTTCGAGCAGTTCTTCCTTCATCACTTTCTTACATAGCTCCGGGTCGTCCAGTATTGACTGAAGGTATGCTATGAGTGCCTGCAGGTCCTCATATTCCTTGTGTAGCTTGTCCATGTTGAGGCCGGTGAGCTGTGCCAGACGCATATCGACAATGGCCTTGGCCTGTACGTCGTCAAAATCGAAACGCTCTTTCAGTTTCTCCACGGCTTCCTGCGGTGTCTTTGAGGCACGTATCAAGTGCACCACCTCGTCAATGTTGTCGCATGCCACAATGAGTGCTTGCAATATGTGGGCGCGGTCCTGTGCCTTTTTCAGGTCGAATCGTGTGCGGCGTATTGTCACGTCGTGGCGGTGGTCTATGAAGTAGCGCACGCAGTCTTTAAGTGACAACAGGCGTGGACGACCCTTGACCAATGCAATGCAATTCACTGAGAATGAGCTTTGAAGAGCCGTCATCTTGAAGAGTTTGTTGAGCACAACATTGGCGTTGGCCTCACGTTTCACGTCTACCACGATGCGCATGCCCTGACGGCCAGACTCATCGTTGACATAACTGATTCCCTCGACTTTCTTTTCAACAGCCAAATCAGCGATGTATTTCACCAAATCGGCTTTGTTTACACCGTAAGGAATCTCCGTTATTACAATCTTGTCGTGGGTGTCGCCGCTCTCAATTTCGGCCTTGGCACGCATCACTATGCGTCCTCTACCTGTCTCATAGGCGTCTTTCACACCTTGTATACCATATATATACGCTCCCGTGGGAAAGTCGGGTGCCTTGATGTACTGCATCAGTCCGTCGGTGTCTATATCCGGATTGTCTATATACGCGCAGCATCCGTCTATGACCTCGCCAAGGTTGTGTGTGGGGATATTTGTTGCCATACCCACTGCAATACCGTTGCCGCCGTTGACCAGTAGATTAGGGATTTTTGTGGGCATCACTGTAGGTTCCTGCAACGAATCGTCGAAGTTGTTGGCCATGTCTACGGTGTCCTTCTCCAGATCGTCCATCACATGCTCGCCCATCTTCGACAGACGGCACTCGGTGTAACGCATGGCAGCAGCCGAATCTCCATCGACAGAGCCGAAGTTGCCCTGTCCGTCAACCAGCGTATAGCGCATGTTCCACTCCTGAGCCATGCGTACGAGGGCTCCATATACAGAACTGTCACCATGGGGATGATACTTTCCAAGAACTTCGCCCACCACGCGTGCACATTTCTTGTATGGTTTGTCACTGCTGTTGCCGATACCCATCATTCCGTATAGGATACGGCGGTGCACAGGCTTGAAGCCGTCGCGCACATCGGGAAGGGCACGGGCCACGATGACTGACATCGAATAGTCGATGTACGAGGATTTCATCTCTTCCTCGATGTTGATTTTAATGATTCTGTCTTGATCTAATGTCTGATCCATTGAATGTTATTGAATATATCTCTGTTTTGATTATTATTCCTTGCATTTCTGCCGAATTTACGCTATCATGCCAGAATCAACAGCGACACTGACATTTATATGCAAAATGGCATTTAAGCATGTTTTTGGCCGTTTTGACGGCATTTGTCTCTTTTTAGCTTTCAAAGATACTACATTTTTTCAACATCAAAAAATATATTAAGTAATTTTAAACAAGCGTCACTCCGATATTAATTGTTTCGTCTTCTAAGGACTATTGCATCCGTGTGAATAGGAATAGTCAAACCGGTTAAAATCAAACCAATGCCATAGAGCTTTCACAAAGTGCCGCTTTTGCGTTCCCAAAGTGCCGCTTTTGCAGTGTAAAAGCGGCACTTTCGTATCCTAAAAGTGCCACTTTTGCAATATCGGTTGAGATTGTCGTCAACCTATAAAACTGAAGTTTCTCATGTAAAAAAATAGTTTGCTCTAATTGTTTGGATGGAAAAGGAGGTATTGTATATTTATGAGTATGTATAAAAAAGACAACAAGCGCTCTGTAACGAGTTTGTGCGCTTGTTGTCTTTCAAAAAAAATGGTCTCGGCTTTTTCTGCCCTGAGTTCCCCTTGTCTAATAGCTTCTGGCAATGATCACTCGGCACTTGGCAGGCTTGCCGCTCACCATGTCTACGCCCGGTGTCTGTTCATAGGCGAATGGTACGCAGCGTATCGTGGCCTGTGTATCTTCTTTTATCTTTGCCTCAGTCTCGGCAGTTCCGTCCCAGTGGCAGAGGAAGAAGCCACCGTTCTTGACCTTTTCCTTGAACTCTTCGTAGTTGTTACACTCGTACACGTGGTCGTCGCGGAACTTGCGTGCTTTCTCGAAGATGTTTTCCTGGATGTCACCGAGCAGTTTCTCCACATATTCTACAATTCCGTCGAGCGATACAGTTTCTTTCTCGAGTGTATCGCGTCGCATCACTTCGAGTGTGTTGTTCTCGAGGTCGCGGCCTCCCATGACAAGGCGCACTGGTACGCCCTTGAGTTCGTAGTCGGCAAATTTGAATCCCGGTCGTTTGTTGTCCGCATCGTCATATTTAACGCTGATGCCTGCGGCACGCAGCCCTTCGACGATGGGAGTGAGACGCTCGGTGATGGCCTTGAGCTGATCGGCACCTTTGGTGATTGGTATGATTACCACTTGTATGGGGGCGAGTTTCGGAGGGAGCACAAGTCCGTTGTCATCGGAATGGGTCATGATGAGCGCACCGATGAGTCGTGTTGACACTCCCCATGATGTGGCCCATACGTATTCAGGACGGTTGTCTTTATTAAGATATGTGACATCGAAAGCCTTGGCGAAGTTTTGTCCGAGGAAGTGGCTCGTTCCGCTTTGCAGCGCCTTTCCGTCCTGCATCATGGCCTCGATGGTATAGGTGTCAAGTGCTCCGGCGAAACGTTCGGTCTCGCTCTTTACTCCCTGTAGCACTGGCACTGCCATCCATTTCTCGGCAAACTCGGCATATACGTGAAGCATCTTCTGTGCCTCGGCTTCGGCCTCTTCGCGTGTGGCGTGCGCGGTGTGTCCCTCCTGCCACAGAAACTCGCTTGTGCGCAGGAACGGACGTGTACGCATCTCCCAGCGCATCACGTTGCACCACTGGTTGCACATCAATGGCAGGTCGCGCCACGATTGTATCCAGTTCTTGTACGTGTTCCATATTATCGTTTCAGATGTAGGGCGGATAATGAGTTCCTCTTCAAGACGTGCTGCCGGATCCACTTCTACACCGCTTTTGTCATCCTTGGCGCGCAGTCGGTAATGTGTAACCACGGCACATTCCTTCGCAAATCCCTCTACATGTTCAGCCTCTTTCGAGAGGAACGACTTGGGTATGAGCAGGGGAAAATATGCATTCTGTACTCCTGTCTGCTTGAACATGTCGTCAAGCTGGCGTTGCATCTTTTCCCAAATGGCGTAACCATAAGGTTTTATTACCATACATCCTCTGACGGCAGACTGTTCTGCCAAGTCGGCCTTGACAACCAAGTCATTGTACCACTGACTGTAGTTGTCGGCTCTTTTTGTTAACTCTTTTAGTTCCTTTGCCATATTGTATTGCTTATTTTTCCAAAATTTGCCTGCAAAAATACAAAAAAAACTTGTAACCGATATGATATTTGAATAAATAGATTATCTTTGCATCACGAAAAAAAATGTTTAACTAAAAAATAAGTGACATGAAGAAAATCAAAGCATTGGCCTTGGCTCTCTGCCTCGGCATTATCATGGTAGGATGTAATAACACACAAAAGGGCGCTACAATAGGAACGGCTGGCGGTGCGGTTTTGGGCGCGATAATCGGTAAGATAGCCGGTAATGCCGGAGTGGGTGCTGCTATCGGCGGTGCTGTGGGTGCCGGAACGGGTGCCATCATCGGCAATCGTATGGACAAGGTGAAGAAGCAGGCCGAGGCCGTACAGAACGCTCAGGTGCAGCAGGTGACCGACGCTAACGGTCTGCAGGCCGTAAAGGTGACTTTCGACTCTGGTATCCTCTTCCCCACAAGCAGTTCGACGCTGCAGGCTTCGGCACAGAGTTCGCTTATACAGTTTGCTAATGTGCTCAAGCAGAACACTGACGCAGACGTGGCCATTCAGGGTTATACCGACAACGATCCCTGGAAGGGTTCTACAGCCGAACAGAGTGTGCAGAAGAATCTGAATCTGTCACAGCAGCGTGCACAGTCGGTATCTACATTCCTCATCGGTCAGGGTGTGTCCGGCACACAGATCAAGTCGGTGCAGGGATTCGGAGAGCAGAATCCCGTGGCTGACAACTCTACGGCTGCCGGTAAGGCCCAGAACCGCCGCGTTGAGATTTATCTCTATGCAAGCCAGGCAATGATAAACGCTGCCAACAACGGAACTCTCAAGTAAAGAGTGGGAATGACGTATATTCTGAAAAGAATACGCAGGACGATAAGATGGATGGTGGTAGCCTTTTTCGGCTCCACCATTCTTTCTGTTGTGGCCCTTCGTTTTTTGCCCGTATGGTTCACCCCGCTTATGTTCATACGTGTGGTACAACAGGTTGCCGACGGGCGCCAGGTTAGATTGTATCACCGGTGGATGCCAATAGATAAGATTTCACCGGATTTGCCGGTGGCAGTAATGGCAAGTGAGGACGGGCGATTTCTCGAACATCACGGTTTTGATTTTCAGGCTATAGAACATGCAGCCCGGCAGAACATTAAGAATGAAGGCAGACGCAGGCTCGGAGCCAGCACCATATCGCAGCAGACGGCCAAGAACGTGTTTCTTTGGCCTGGCCGTACATGGTTGAGGAAAGGACTGGAGGCTTACTTCACCGTACTGATAGAACTTATGTGGAGCAAGGAACGAATAATGGAGGTTTATCTCAACTCGATAGAGATGGGTGAAGGCATCTATGGTGCCGAGGCTGTGGCAGAGCATCATTTCGGATGCCATGCCGGTGAACTTACACGGAGCCAGTGTGCGCTGATAGCCGCTACCCTTCCTAATCCGCGCAGATACAGTTCGGCTGATCCGAGTGCCTATATGAGGAAGCGCCAGAAAAGAATTCTCCGTGAAATGAAGTATGTAAAGGGATGGAAAAAGGAGAATATTTACTGATTTTCATATCAACGAAGCAGAGGGAGCTGTATTAGTCAGTTCCCTTTTCTGTATAGAACTCAATTAACCGTGTCAGTGCCTGACGGCAAACGGGACAGAATTCCTGTACATCGTTTGTTCTCATGCGGCAGTTTTCCGAACCACGGAAAACGCCTTTCGACTGATATCCGCCGCCTTCGAAGAGTCCGGCTTTTTTTACGGAAATCAGATTTTCCCATTTATCCTTGAAGTTGTGCATGGTTGTAAGGTTGGGTTCCCATGGCTCTGTGTCGGCAAAATACATAGGATCGTCGTCGCCATATTCGTATTCGTCACCCAATCCGCCGAAACTGTGGCCGAATTCGTGTACCACTACAGGTTTGAAGTTGTCGCCGCCGGTATAAGACAGGTTGTAAGAGTTGTATATACCTCCGCCGCCATATTTTTTCGTGTTGACGAGAACAATGATATGTTCATATGGTGTGCCTGCCAGTAAATCGTGCAAGCGTTTGAGGCGGAGTGTGGTAAGGTAGCGGTCGGAATAGAATGTATCGAAATGTGAACCGAGTGCGGTGTTCTTCCACAGTCCGCCGGCAGGTTCGCTCGTCCCGCTGTCGTGTGACGGTGACATTACAGCTGTGATGTGGAAACGGTCTTTCATTGTCTTGAAAGGTTCGTGGGCAAACATTGCCTCGTCGGCCGTACGGACATCTTCAAGAAAGGCGTTCATTTCCTCATCGGTATATCCTTCGGCTATATAAGTTATGTGTATGCACCGTGTGGTGTCAGTAGCCTGTCGGAATGTGGTGTGTGGCGTGATATTTTTCTCTCCGGCATGCCTTATCAGGATGTCTTTCGGGTCGATGGTATGTGTCAGGACAGCAATGTTACGGTCGTGGCTGTCCTGTAGTTCAACGGTGATGCTGACAGTTTTTTTCGGATAAGGCACGAGGAATACGTTTTCAAAACTGCGGCTCGTGTGCTTAGCCTCGGATGTGGCCAGCCATTCCTGGAACAGGGTGGAGAATGAGTTACGGTAGATCACTGTTCCGTCGTTCAGGTCGCGGACCGTTATTCGGCCGTTGCCTTTTAATGGAAGTTCGGACAGCCGGTGTCTGCGCCCGTACCATCGTGGCATTGATATTGGACTATCAAGGTATATCGCCTGATGGGCAGAGTCGCCTGCGAAGATGTAGTCAAGCCGTAAAGTTCTGTCCTCGAAGTACTTGTCAAACTCCTGGGCTTGGACGGTGGTGGAGAATAATGTCAATGTAATGATTGCAAGTTTTTGAATTGTTGTTCTCATATTTCCTTTATTAGTATTTTAATGTAATCCCGTTGCCAGTCTTCAACATGTTCTGTGTTATCTCCGTATTTCAGAACGTCTATGTCCATGGGAATTATACCTTCGGACTTGCTGGCATCGGTGCTTCCGCATTCTATTTCGATGTTTTTCAGAATTTCACGGAGACATTCGCGTGTGGCAGAGCAATGACCGGATACAAGAATGTTGAGGAATTTCTCGTCAGTGGAATTTGTTCCGGATTTCATGCCTATTGGTTCCGTCCACATCTTGCGGCTGCATTTCATGTCGGTGATGATATTTCCGAGCCTGTTGAGAGCAAGCGAGATATTGGCATTTTGGCCGGTGTTTGTGCCAAGTGCCATTATGACTTTTTGTGGTGATTGTCTGCTTATTGTTGCCATTATAGTCTTTGGTTTAGTGGAGGATGCTGTGTTCAGGCTTTATTTAATAAGTTCTGTTTCTAAAAATGCGTCAAACTTGTCTTGGTATCCATTGAATACATTGATGTCTACATCCCCATGTATACCATTTGTCTTTCCATCGGGACACAACTGCCAATAGACGAGACGCACGTCGGGGCGGTATTCGCCGTAGCGTGCTATCCAGATGTTGTAGTCTCGCTTGATATCTGGGGCGTCGGCCAGATACTTGTTGACAAATGTCTGGTTGACATAGAGTATAGGCTTTACACCGGTATGTTGTTTTACGATGCGCATCCATGTTCTGATGGCATCTGCAAGTACGGCAGGACCGCCCATCTTCATTATCTGTCTGTTGCTTGGTTCCACATCGAGCACAGGCGGAAAGTCTCCTTTACGGAAAAAAGTGTTGCGTATGAAATAGCGTGCCTGGGAGGCAGCGTCCGACTTTACCGAATAGAAATGGTATGCTCCACAGTGCAGACCGTGACGACGTGCCTGGCGGTAGTCGTCGGCATAGTATTTGTTGCGTATGGATATTCCCTCTGTTGACTTTATGTAAACGAACGATACGGGATAGTCAACGTTGCCGCTGACACGTTTTTTGCTTATGTTGCCAAGATGAGTTATGCGCAGTTTATTCCAATGGATGGGATAATACTTTTTTCCTTTGCCGTGCTGATAGCGTGAAATGTCTATGCCGTAGATGCGCTCGGACGTGTAATGCATGCGTTCGCCACGGTACTTTCCGGTGTCCCATTCTCCGGCTCTCAGCCTGTCGGTACTTACTTCGAATCCGAAGCCATGACGGGTGTCTCTATACCAATGGCCTTCATAAAAGGTTCCGTCGGATGATGTATATTTGCCGTGTCCTGATGGAATGAGAAGTCTGTCAAACTGTCCGTAGTATGTGCCTATACTGTCAGTCCGTCGTCCTATGGTCATGGTGTCGGCATGCCATATACCGCATATTGTTCTTCCGCTACAATCTATTGATATACCGTTTCCGCTTCTTGTCGTTTTAAGCCATCTGCCGTCTTTCCATACACCTCCTCTGTATTCAATGAATACCGATGGCTTTGGTGTGATTGCACTGTCATTTCTTACAGTGCGGATGATGGCGAGTGAAGTATGGCCGGTAATTCGGCTCAACACAGAGTCGGTATGTTTCAACATCTTGTAATTTCCGGTAATGTTTTCTGCATGGGCGACTATCATGTCATATCCTTCATCGTGTACGTTGTGCACACCAAGGTAGTAATGTATCTCGTCTGTTATGGAGTCGAGTTCCGCTGTTTTCTGCCTTATTCTTTCTCTGCATTTCATTATAATGCGGTGAAGATTTTTCTCAGACATGTTGATCACATGACCTTGGCGGATGGAGTCGGGGGTGGTGGACAGATTGGTGAAGCAAGAGTCATTGCTGATACCGCTGAAATAAAGCAGTGGCCGTCCATCAGCAGTCAGTGTGTTGTATGAACTGTTTTCATTAGACGGAATGTAGTAGGGACTGGGTGGCTTTGACGTCACAATTGTGTATATTCCGATTCCGACGGCTGCAATAAGGAGTATGGACGCACAGCCTTTTCGGGCTGTTTTCTTCTTTATCATTATAAAGTCTTTCACATCAGAGAAACTTGAAATATTTAGTCGCTATATTTAAACTTACCACATTAAACAAAAAACACTGTAACTTTAAACTTTGTGAGTGTATTTCCCAATGTTTAATGTTACAGTTTTTATGTTGCAAATATTATTGTATTGCAGATGAAAGAATCGTATATTATCCGTTCATTGAGAGCAGAAACTCTTCATTGTTGCGTGTCTGTAGCAGTCTGTCACGCACAGTGTTCATAGCCTCCATAGGGTTCATCTCGCTTATGAACTTGCGTATGATCCACATGCGGTTGAGTGTTGTAGGGTCTTGTAACAGATCGTCGCGACGGGTACTTGATTGTACGAGGTTTACTGCGGGGAATATGCGCTTGTTGCTTAGCGAACGGTCGAGCTGAAGCTCCATGTTTCCCGTACCTTTGAATTCCTCGAATATCACTTCGTCCATCTTTGATCCTGTGTCGATGAGTGCAGTGGCAATGATGGTCAGGGAACCGCCGTTTTCTATGTTGCGTGCTGCTCCGAAGAAGCGTTTTGGTTTTTGTAGCGCGTTGGCGTCGACACCACCTGTGAGTACTTTGCCACTGGCAGGACTCACTGTGTTGTATGCACGTGCCAGACGTGTTATCGAATCGAGGAATATCACCACATCATGTCCGCATTCTACCATGCGCTTTGCCTTTTCAAGAACTATACCAGCTATTTTTACATGACGGTCAGCGGGTTCGTCAAACGTAGATGCTATAACTTCGGCATTGACCGTGCGGCTCATGTCGGTAACTTCTTCCGGACGTTCGTCTATGAGCAGCATCATGAGGTAGGCTTCGGGATGGTTGGCAGCGATGGCGTTTGCAATATCCTTCATGAGGATGGTTTTACCCGTTTTAGGCTGTGCCACTATTAATGCACGTTGTCCTTTTCCTATAGGGGAGAACAAGTCTACGATGCGCACGCTGGGATTGGTTGTGGTACGATCACCGCAGAGTTGAAACTTCTCTTCGGGGAACAATGGTGTGAGATGTTCGAAAGCTACTCGGTCGCGCACTTCCGATGGTTTTCTTCCGTTAATGGTGTTAATGTTGCTTAACGCAAAATATTTCTCGTTTTCGTGGGGCGGACGTACTGTACAGTCCACCACGTCACCGGTCTTGAGTCCGTATTTCTTTATTTGTACTGGTGATACGTAAATGTCGTCAGGTGAAGAGAGATAATTGTAATCGCTGGAACGCAGGAAACCGTAGCCGTCAGAAAGGACTTCGAGAACTCCATTGCCAGAGATTATGTCATTGAAGTCAAAGATCTGTTTGGGGCTTATGGGTATTGGTTGTGGTACATGCGAAAACTCCATCTCATGATGGTGTATGGTGGGACGGTCGAAAATGTCGAGTGTCGGTATGGCTCCCTGATCTTCTATAGGCAAATCGACAATAGTGATAAAGTCGGTTCCATCGCCGGGGTCTCCTTCCCAAATTCTAGTATCACTCATTTTCCTATTGTTGTCGTTGTTGTTGTAATTGTGTTGCGATATTTTCTCTTGCAGTTGTTCTATAAGTTCTTTTCCGTCAGGAAAAGCGTCTTGTTTTTCTACTGGAGCGAATTCGGCTTCGGGAACTATGTCTGAGATATCTTCTGTATTTTCGGTTGGTAGAACTTCTGATTCCTCAGGCTGTTCTGTTGCATTATCTGTGTTAGATAGGGGTAGTTCCGTTTCATAAACGGGCTTCGTTTTTGGTTTGCGTCCACGTTTGGCCGGTTCTTTAACTACTGTTACAGGGTCTTCTGCCGGCTGTTCGCTTTCAGGTATTTGTGGTAAGTCGTTTTCCTGCATTTGTGGCAATTCACCAAAAAGCGATGCCGGTTTTGTTTCGGCTATTTTCCCCTGTTTGTTTTTTAAATCAAAGTTTTCGCCTTCTTTACCATTAACAGTGTATACCTTATTGGTGTCTTTCTTTACAATTCTTGTTCTTTTTCTTTTAGGCGATATTGCAGCATTGGCAGCACTGTCCTCAGCTGCCTTATCTAATATTGCATATACCACACTTTCCAATTGATCTTCGGGAGAAACTTTCACTCCCAACTGTTCCGCGATTCCCATAAGTTCTGGGATATTCATGGATTCAAGTTCTTCTTTTGTATACATACTTCTTTTCTAAGTATATTGTGTTTTGGATTTCTGAATTTGTGATAAAAATGTTTCACGAATGGAAACGCTGTTTAGAAAATCTCTGCAAAGGTACTACTTATTTTTTAAACAGCCAAATAAAATAGGATAATAATCATCAACGGTCAGAGATGGATTATTTTTATTATGGTATTATTCGCTTTACTCATTTTTTTAAAGTAACTTTGCATATTCTTATTTCATTAAGTTACAGATGATTTCAGTAGAAGGACTAAAAGTAGAATTTGGAATAAAGCCTTTGTTTTGTGATGCAAATTTTGTCATCAACAGTCGTGACAGGATAGCTTTGGTTGGTAAGAACGGTGCGGGAAAGTCTACAATGTTGAAGATATTGTGTGGCATGCAGAAACCTACAGCTGGTGTGGTAGCAGTTCCCAATGATACAACGATAGGCTATTTGCCGCAGGTGATGCGTTTGCAGGATGATACAACCGTGCGTGAAGAGACAAAGAAGGCATTTGCGGGTAACATGCAGATGAAGGAACAATTGGATGATATGAATCGTCTGTTGGCGGAACGTACCGACTATGATAGTGATGAATATATGGAGTTGGTGCAGAAATTCACCCAGGAGCACGAGCGATATATGATGATGGGGGCTGAAAATTATGAAGCAGAGATAGAGCGTACACTCTGTGGACTTGGTTTTCTGCGTTCGGATTTTGACCGTCCTACTTGTGAGTTCAGTGGCGGGTGGCGTATGCGTATAGAGTTGGCAAAGATTCTGTTGCAGCGTCCTGATGTTCTGCTTCTTGACGAGCCTACCAATCATCTTGATATAGAGAGTATTCAGTGGTTGGAGCAGTTTTTGGCGCAGGCGCCTGGTGCAGTCGTCCTAGTGAGTCATGACCGTGCTTTTATAAATAATGTTACCAACCGCACACTTGAGATTTCGTGTGGCAAGGTTGTGGATTATCGTGTGAAGTATGATGAATATGTTGTGTTGCGGAATGAACGCCGCGAACAGCAGTTGAGAGCATATGAGAATCAGCAGAAGGAAATAGCTGATATGAAAGACTTCATAGAGAAGTTCAGATATAAACCAACTAAGGCTGTGCAGGTGCAGAGCCGTATTAAACAATTGGCCAAAATAGTACCAATAGAGATTGATGAGGTTGACACGTCGGCTCTAAGATTGAAGTTTGCTCCGTGTTTGCGAAGTGGTGATTACCCGGTGATATGCGATGATGTTCGAAAAGATTATGGCGTTCATACGGTTTTTGATCATGTGACGTTGACCATAAAACGTGGTGAAAAGGTGGCTTTTGTAGGAAAGAACGGTGAAGGCAAGTCTACACTTGTTAAATGTATCATGGGAGAGATAGCACATACAGGTACGCTTAAGATAGGTCATAATGTTCAGATAGGATATTTTGCACAGAATCAGGCACAGATGCTTGATGAGAATATTACTGTGTTTGAAACGATTGATAATGTAGCCAAAGGTGATATCCGTATGCGTATAAACGATATTCTTGGGGCTTTCATGTTCGGAGGAGAAGCTTCGGACAAGAAAGTTAAAGTGCTCAGCGGAGGGGAACGCAGTCGTTTGGCGATGATAAAACTGTTGTTGGAGCCGGTGAACTTGTTGATACTCGATGAACCGACAAACCATCTTGACATGCAATCTAAAGATGTTCTAAAAGAAGCTGTACGGGCTTTCGACGGTACGGCAATTGTGGTCAGTCATGACCGTGAGTTTCTTGACGGCTTGGTGACAAAGGTATATGAGTTTGGGGGAGGTTGCGTGAAAGAACATATCGGAGGTATATATGATTTCCTTCGCGAGCGTAAAATTAGCTCTCTCATTCAGTTGGAAAATACCAATTTCCCGGATTTGGCAAAGACAAATAAGGCTAAAGAATCTGTAATCTCACCGCTGAATGCATATAATGATAGTATATATTCAAAGCAGAAATCAAATTATGCCGAGCATAAGGAACAACAGAAAAAATTACGCAAGGCGGAAAAAGCTGTATCAGAGTCGGAAGCACGGATTGAACGTATGGAGAAAAGACTGAAAGAGCTTGATGATATATTGTGTATTCCAGAAAATGCATCAAACATGGACTATATATCAGAATACACAGTTACAAAGAAAAACCTTGATGAAGAGGTGGAGAAGTGGGAGAAATTTTCGGAAGAACTGGAATTGTTGAACAACTAATTAATATTAAAGCAATGAAAATTAACAGAATCATTCCTATTGTTGCCATAGCGTCAATGTCGGTGACGAGCATGGCACAGGGAGAACTAAAATCCGGTATAGAGTTGGCAAATCTTGATCGGAGTGTAAACCCGGCAGAGGATTTCTATGAATTTGCTTGTGGTGGATGGATGAAGAACAATCCGTTGCCGGCAGCAAATTCACGTTATGGTAGTTTTGACAAGCTTGCCGAGGATAACGACAAGAGAATCAATTCTATTCTTACAGATTTGAAAAACAATACGTATGAGTCCGGTACGACGGAAAGAAAACTTAGCGATCTTTATAAACTGGCGACTGATTCCGTGCGTCGCAATAGAGAGGGCGTTGCTCCGCTTATGCCGATTATCATGAAGTTGGAAAAAGCCAAAACGCTTGATGCGTTGTTTGATGTTCAGTTGGAAATGGCGGCTTATGGAGACAGTGAATTTTATGGAACGTATATTGGTGCTGATGAGAAGAATGCAACTTGCAATATTCTCAATGTCGTTCAGAGTGGCATCACATTGCGCCAGAAAGAGTATTATCTGGATACAGACTCGTCAACCGTCACAATACGTGAAGCTTATAAAAAGCATATAGTGAGAATGTTCAAACTGTTTGGTTTTAAAGAAAAGGTTGCAACGGCAAAAATGCAGAATGTTATGAAACTTGAGACCGAATTGGCAAAGGTATCCAAGTCTATGACTGAGCTGCGTGATCCTGAAGCTAATTATAATAAAATGAAACTTAGTGACTTCGAAGCACGTTATCCTAATTTGAAGTTGGTCAGAGTGATGAATGCTACGGGGCTTAAGGTTGAGCATATACAAGAACTTGTTGTAGGTCAGGTAGAATTTTTAGATGGAGTAAATAAGTTGATTGCTGGTCTTACTCCGGCCGAATACCGAGATTATATGGAGTGGGGGCAGATAACAAGCTATGCCAACTATCTTAGTGATGAAGTGGTATCGGCCAATTTTGATTTCTTCGGAAAGACAATGTCCGGACGTAAAGCTAATCATCCTCTTTGGAAACGTGCCACAGGTCAGGTGGAAAATATGATGGGACAGGCTTTGGGGAAGATTTACGTGGAGAAATATTTTCCGGTTTCTTCAAAAGAAAGAATGCAGAAATTAGTAAGAAATTTACAGACATCATTGGGAGAGCGCATAAAGCAACAGAATTGGATGGACGTTTCTACCAAAAAAAATGCGTTGGACAAATTGAATTCTTTTTATGTGAAAATAGGTTATCCGGACAAGTGGATAGATATGTCTGCATTGAAAATCGATTCCAAGAAATCGTATTTGGAGAATATTCTTGAGTGTAATAGGTTTTGGAACAAGTGGACTATTGATGAAAAGGCCGGTAAACCGGTAAATAAAGATGAGTGGCACATGTTTCCACAGACTGTAAATGCTTACTATAACCCGACAACAAACGAAATCTGTTTTCCTGCCGGTATATTACAGGTGCCTTTTTTCGATCCTACCGCAGACGATGCTTTCAACTATGGAGCCATAGGCGTGGTGATTGGACATGAAATGACTCATGGCTTTGATGATCAGGGACGTCATTATGATAAGGATGGAAATATGAGTGACTGGTGGACAGAATCTGACGGAAAGAACTTTACCGAGCGTGCGGATGAATATGCTGACTTTTTTTCAAATATAAAAGTTTTGCCCGATTTGAATGCCAACGGACGTTTTACTCTTGGTGAAAATCTTGCCGACCATGGAGGTTTGCAAGTTGCTTATTATGCTTTTAAGAATGCTACAAAAGATTCTCATCTGCCTGTCATAGACGGATTTACTCCAGAACAGCGTTTCTTCCTTGCTTATTCTGGGGTATGGGCTGGCAATATAACAGATGCCGAGATACGTAGCCGTACGAAGAGTGATCCGCACTCATTGGGCAAATGGCGCGTTAATGGTGCACTTCCTCATATCGATATGTGGTACGATGCTTTTGGCGTGAAAGAAGGTGACAAGATGTTTGTTCCAAAATCTAAACGTTTGTCTTTATGGTAATGCCGCTTTAAATAGTGATTTGAATGTTTGACACAGCCAACATACGAGGCTGTTTCAAAATATAGATATTGCAAAGTAGGGATTATTCTTATATTTGTCCGTCAGATAAATGTAAAAAATCAACATGTCACAAATGTACAGATATAAGAATATTTCCCTACAAGTTTAAAGAGTCGAATTTTGACACACCTTCATAATTAAGGGAAGTTGTTCGCAGTATTGCCTTTTCAGAATACATGTCTTATTTTATTTATCAGATTGTATGTTTCAAATTTTGTTTTACTTACATTAAGTTTTAAAAAAAGCTCCAATACATACTCCATTGTCTCTTATTTTCATTATCTTTGCAAAAAATATACTGCAATAAGCAAAATATCAGAATGTCTTAATGTGATAGCGCTTTATGGTAGCATGGCATTATTGTAAATGGAAGTCTATTTCTCCAAGTTGATATAATATGACAGAAAATAAAACTACGAGCCAAGATAAAATAAATCATATAGACAGGACTTTATATCCGGAAAAGGCAGAGGATAGTGTCATTACAGAACAAAATCTTGTGCAACATACAGTCGGGTATTCTCAATCTGAGAATATCCCCAAAGGTATTTGTCCTAATTGTGGGGCAGAAATTGATGTAGACATGGATTATTGTGAGTCGTGTAATAGTTATATTAAAAATGATATATGTCCGTTTTGCGGTTCACATACAAGTTCTGATGCTGTCTATTGTCCGGAGTGTGGAAATCCGCGTATGGGGATAGCCTGTCCGGTTTGTCATACGGTTAATGAATTTTCTTTTTGTAAACAGTGTGGGACCGCCTTGACGGATGAAGCAAAGGTATTGGTGACAGAATTTCGGAATAATAAAGATTATATGCATATACAGAACGTGGTTCATGAATTTGCAGAAGTTGACAATATTCTTCCTTATATATTAGGAAGTGATAAGGAGAAAGAACAACAAATAGAGGATTTGCGTATAAGAGTACTTACGATTCTGGCACATGACCAAGGAAGTGAACCGAAGGTAGAGAAGATTGAGTCAAAACGCATGACCGTCGATGAACTGGAAAAACGTAGGGCGGATGTGGTAGGCAGACTGACAACGATGTTGGAACGATTGGAAACTAAACCAACCGTGTCGCCGGTAAAAGCCCGAAATTATATCATGGCGAGCAAGCCGGCCGGTGTTAAATTGGCGTGGGTATGCAATTACAAACATGCAATGCATAGTAGTCCATGCGGATGTGCCAAGCCGCATTTGGGTGGAAAGTGGGTTATATTGGATAATGTTAATGTTGATCAGATAAAGGACGATAGGTAATGATTACAGATGATATCACATTGAGAACAGATAATACCATATATTCTCCGATGGTTAATAAAGCCGTGAGCATGGATGATAATGATACAACATTGCGTGCAGATGGTGGTAGCCTTCCCGTATATAAATCCAAAACAAACCATACCGATGTATTCATGTTGCATGGCCGGACGTATGTTTATTTGAGAAGTCTGAGTGAAGGTTCTGGTGAGGCAGAAGTGTTTCTTGTGACGAATGAAGATAAGGAGTATGTGTTGAAGGTGTATTATCCTGATATTGACATAAATAAAGATACATTGAAATTCTTGGTCAATCTCAATTTTGACATGGTTGTCAAGTTGTTTGATTTTGGCAAGATATATTTGGATGGTAAGAAACGCTATTGTGAACTCATGGAATATCTGCGTGGAGGTACATTGAATTCTTATGAGATAAAGGCTGATATAAATAAGTTCAGACGAATAGCTTTACAGGCTGCTGCAGCTCTTGAATGTTGCCATAAGAATAATGTGATACACAAGGATATAAAACCAAGCAATTTCTTTTTCAGGGATGAAGCCCAAACAGAGGTAGTTCTTGGAGATTTCGGCATATCATCCATAATTACTGACGGCAGCTATATGCATTGTACTACTCAGTCGAGAACTCCTGTATATGCAGCCCCAGAGATGTATGATGATGTTATAGACGGAAAAGTGGAGATATCTCCGGCAGTCGACTATTATTCTCTTGGCATTATGCTTATGATTCTGTGGCTTGGCAGAAATCCGTTGGATACTAATGAGCGTATGATCATTAAGCGGAAAAGTGAAGGCCGTTTGCCTGGTGTCTGTGAGTTACCCGACAGAGTCAGACTTATTGTCCAGGGGCTTACTTCGGTAAATCCGGAAACGAGATGGACATATGAACAAATTGAGAGATGGTTCATGGGGGAGTCTCCAAAGGTTGACATTACTTCACCTCATCTGAAATACTGTAGTTTTGTTGTTGATCCAGAGCGTAATCTCGTGGCAGATAATATAAACGAACTCATACCATTATTGCTTGATAATGAACGTACGGCATGCGGGTACTTGTATAGTGGTAAGATATCAGAGTGGATGGCACAGTGTGGCAACACAAAACTCAGTATAGCTCTTGATGACATAGTGAAAAACCTTTATCCGGCAGATCAAAAAGCCGGTCTTATGGCAGCCGTATATACAATGGACCCGGCGTATCCTTACATAGATATTAGTGGCAATGAATGTAGGAATGTCCATGAGATTGCAATTTCGATGTTGAGTCATGCGGATGAATATATAGCGTTATTGGCAAATCGTAACGACAATTTATATGTTTATCTTGAAACACATTCTGTATGTGATGTTAATAGAATAAGAGGATATTTCTCTTCTGGAGACATACGTAATGGCAAAAAGGCGTTGATGTGTGCTGTATATGAGATTGATGTGGATATGCCAATGTTTGAGGGGCGTCCTTCTTCAACGTTAAAAGATATAGTAAGAGTTTTTGGTGGCTCTGATGTGTCAGAGGACGACTGGGAAGCTGTTACGGATGGAAGATTGCTGTCATGGATGTACAGACACGAGGGGGGGATAGCATGTGAGTCGCTCCGTATAATGATTGATGGACAGCCGTATTCACATCGTTTGGCATATAAAGTGTTATACAACTTGGACAGAAATACAGCGTTTGATATACGTCAGGCCGATACACCAAGCAAAGTTGGTGAGTTATTGTGTGACAATCTGTGTCGGTGGCAACATCTCAGCGATGAAGAATTTGCTGATAGCATATCTGAATTCTGTAGTCCTGATGGGCGTTTTTGTTATTATGCAAAGTTGCACGGATGGGTGGAGTTATTGGATGAAGTACAAAGATGTTTTGACCTTGATTGTGAAGAAAATAAAGAACGTCTTGGTTTTTATGATTTGCGTACTGCCGCTTATCGGTTCTGCAGAATACTTGGGGTTACTCCGGCTTATGAATTTGATGACGGAACGGTACTGAAAGACGGACTTGATATAGACAACAGATACAGGTCGAAGATAAGAACCGAAATGCATTCCGGATGTTTCGTTCAGTGGCTTTCCGTATTTTATCATGAGAATCCTAATAAGGATTTCAGTGAGCCTTACTGTTATGAACGCATGTTGGAGATGTGGATAAACAAACTTGGTGAGTATGATGCACAGAATCTTTATTATAAAAGATTTACTACAGCCAAGGAGGAGACAGCCCGTAAGTACAAAGAGGTGCGTATTGAATATATGCGTATAAAGAATAAAGAAAAATTATTGCGCATGATATTCAATGTCTTCAATGCTATATGGATACTTATGTTGATGATATTCGGTGTGGATAATCGGGAATACTTGTTTGAAAATACCATTCTTACTATAGGATTACCTGTGGGTGGCTTTTCTGCAATTATTATAGGAACTAAAGCATTTTTCCGAGGTTATGGTTTTATCTTGTCTTGTCTTTGGGGAATGCTCGGTTTCTTCTCTTCGTTGATACCGTCATGGGTATTGAAATATACAGACAGTCATTGGCCTGTAATGTTTATACCTGTTATAATCCTTTTGACATTGGTTTATATGGCAATATGCCATTACACGAGTTTAAGCTATGACTCAAAGGAAGATGACAAACTGATATGTGATATGCTGGAAAGTGATGTAAAGTCAACATTGATAGAGCCTCTATACTATACGTTCAAGACAAAGGCATATCGTTTCAAGGGGTCAAAGTTTGGTATTCTTGATGATATATACAACCGTATATTGTCTTATACAGGTGAAAGGGTTCTTCATTATGCGCTATGGACAGCTATGGTGGCAACACTTTTGATTGAGATGATATTATTAAATACCAATCTTATATTATGAAATGCCTACATTGCAATAAAGAAAACCGTGCTGTAGCCAAATACTGCAAATGGTGTGGAAAGCAGTTTGTGGTACATGATGTGTTAGAAGGGATTGTCGGACTTGACAATGTAAAGTACCAGCTCAAGAATATCACAGATACCTACACGTATCTGCGGTCGAGAGGGGACATTAATAAAGTGCGTATCAGTATGAATACGATAATTATCGGTGAGACTGGTACAGGCAAGACCATGCTTGCCGGAATTATACGTGACTACTTCCATCAGCATAAGATAATAGACAAGCCACGTTTGACAATTGTTGATGCCGTAGACTACCAACGTTTTGTAGATCGTTGGGATGACAATATAAAGAAAGCCCGTGGAGGGATATTATTCTTTGATAATGTTCAAAAGTTACTTCCGGACAGATACTCCAATCATGTTAATCCGTTAGACAAACTCTTTGTTGAAATGGATCATTGGGATGATGATCCTATTGTGATAATATCAGGACTGACAAAAGGGTTGGATGAATTCCTTTTAAATAACCCGTCCGTAACCCATCGTTTTAAGTATCGTTTTGACTTGCCAGTGCCAGGATACAAGGATTTATACCATATATGCCTCAATATATTAAGTAGCAAATATGGTATAGTGAGCTATACGCACGAGGCAGAAAAGAAGTTGGAGAATTATTTCAAATATCAGGTTAAGACAAAGGATGAAACATTCGGATACGCCCATTTAGCAACAATGGTGGCCGAAGATATTTTCACTTCTTTCATTAGTCGTGGTGTTGGTGTATGTGTTGTAGAGGCCTGTGATATACGTGGTTATGTGCCGGAGGAGCGTACACTTGAAGATATTTTGTCAGACATGAATCGCTATATAGGCATGTCGGATGTGAAACGTGCTGTCACGGAAATTGCTTATACTGTGAAAAATGAAGCCGAGAGAGCAGAGCGTGGATTGGGTAACACTGCCAAGGCTGGTATGCATATCGTGCTTACAGGTAACCCTGGTACCGGTAAAACTACTATAGCACGTAAACTTGGTGAGATACTGGCTGCCATTGGCTATCTTGACAGTGGGCATGTGGTTGAGACTGACCGTGCAGGAATGGTGAGTCCTTATCAGGGTGAAACTCCTAAACTTGTAGATCGTCTTTGTGACAGGGCCATGGGAGGGATACTCTTTATAGATGAAGCTTATACATTGGCTCCGTTGAGTCCGTCGGGGGAGCGTGATGTTCAGGGTACGCAGGCGCTTGAGAAATTAATGAAACGTATGGAGGATGACCGAGGCCGGTTCGTTGTTATTTCGGCCGGCTATAGGACCGAGATGGACAATCTGTTCCGTATAAATCCCGGATTTCGCAGTCGGTTCAATTATTTCCTCAACATAGACGACTATTCTCCAGATGAATTGTACCAAATACTTCTTACATTTGCCAACGAAAAGAAATACGTATTCTCAAGCGATGCGGAAACCATAGCACGTAAGATGATAGAAGATATATACGAATGTCGTGACCGTGATTTTGCCAATGGCAGGACAATGCGACAACTCTTCGATAACATCTGCAAGAGGCAGGCCGGTCGTTTGGAATGTCGTGAAGTGCAGACACTGACTGATGAGGAGTTTATGTTGATAGAACCATCTGATATTCCATACGAAGTACCCAAACCTGTCGATTATAAAGAATGTCTAAAGGCCTTTGATGGTCTTGTGGGAATGGATGGCGTGAAGAAGGAAATAGAAGGATTGGCAGCGTTCCTCAATTTGCAGGTTCGTCGTGGTGAGACAAGTATGTTTCAGGGTAAGCATTATGTCTTTACCGGTAGTCCGGGAACAGGAAAGACAACCGTGGCACGCATTATGGCAGATGTCTTTGGTAAACTTGGAGTTCTTAGTCGAGGTCAACTTGTTGAGGCTGACCGTAGTAAACTTGTGGCTGGATATAGCGGTCAGACAGCCATTAAAACCAATCAACTTATAGATTCAGCCATAGGGGGAGTCTTGTTTATAGACGAAGCGTATACTTTATCGTCGGATAGCAGTGACGTGTTTGGTCATGAAGCGATAGATACTTTGCTTAAACGTATGGAAGACGATCGCGGTAAATTTGTTTGTATTGTGGCGGGATACACCGACCGTATGCACGACTTTATAGAATCCAATCCAGGTTTGAAGAGTCGTTTCACTCAGACAATACATTTCGATGACTATACGGCTGATGAACTTACAGATATTTTCATGAATATGGCGGAATCAGGAAAGTTCATTGTCGGTTCTGATGTTGCACTTGCAGTGAAGCGTATGTTTGAAAGATTATACTTGCGACGTGACAGAAATTTTGGCAATGCGCGGGAAGTACGCCGTGTTTTTGATGAGACTATAGAAAGACAAAGTCGTCGTCTTGTCGGTGAAATGGGTAAACCGTATTTTAAGGAGTCCGATATGTACATTATTGAGATGGCTGATATTCCGCAACAATCCGAAGATACTATACGCCCGTTGGATGAAGTGCTTAATGAACTTGATGAGTTTATAGGTATGCGTTCTGTTAAAGATATGATGCGTCGTTTGGCTGTGCAAAGTATGTTTATGAAGCAGCGATCTGTACAGGGGGTTGGCCGTATACAGCAGATATCGCTCAATTTTATACTTACCGGCAATCCAGGAACAGGTAAGACCACGATTGCGCGCAAAATGGGTGAAATATTGCAAAGTATGGAAATATTGCCTACGGGCAATGTCGTGGAGGTTAGTCGTGCCACATTGGTAGGAAAATATATGGGAGAAACCCCAAAGATAGTGAACAATATGTGCGATAAGGCTATGGGTGGGATTCTTTTCATAGACGAGGCGTATACATTAGGTGGTGAGAACGATACATACGGCAATGAGGCAGTGGAGACATTGATGAAACGTATGGAGGACGATCGCGGCAAGTTTGTTGTGGTTGCTGCAGGTTATAAGGAACAGATGGACTCTTTCCTTACTTTGAATCCCGGACTTGCAGGTCGTTTTACTCATCGTATGAATATTGACGATTACAACGAGGATGAATTGTTGGCCATATATAAGAAGATGGCTTCTGATGAACAATATATTGTGTCTCCGGCAGCAGAGTTCAAACTGATGGATATTATATTCAGAAAAGTGGTCAATAAAACTGCTATGTTTGGCAATGCCCGTGAAATGCGGACACTTCTCGACACCACGATACAGCAGTTGTCTGTCAGGGTTTCACATATACCGCCGTCACAGATTACAGCCGATACTTACCGATTGATAATGCCGGAAGACATTACAATATAAGCTATAATGAAACATGTAGGATAAAATATGAAGAATTATGATAAAATGTCCAAATTGCAATGAAGAGATAGATTCCGATTCCTTTTACTGTGACCAATGTGGGCAGAAATTGCAGTTCTGTGTAAGTTGTGGCGAAGTTGGTCTGGGGAAGCGCTGTACTCGTTGCGGTGGGGGGATGGGAGAAGCTCCGGCAGAGACGGAAGCGGTTGCCATGATTCCCGTACTTACATTAAGCAACAATCAGGATATTCGTTTTACAGGAGTCAGTGGTGCCTTGATAGGCCGAAAGCAAGGTCCTTACAGTCATCTGTTCTGTCAGAATAGATATGTTTCGGGTGTGCATGCCCAGTTGGTTTACAAATCTGATATGGGTTGGTGTGTTATTGACAAGCATTCGTCCAATGGAACTAAAATAAATAATGTCCGGTTATCGCCGGAAACGTTCTCTCCTTTGCATTCCGGTGACATTTTGTCGATTGCAAATGTTGATCTGACAGCAGATATACGATGAAGTTTTATCTCCGGTCATTAGCTTGATAGGTTTGTTGAATATAGACCGTCAGAGTGCTGATGAGTAAGACAATTTACGTAATGTATGATATATATTGTATATGACAAGAATAAAGATTGTATAAAAAGATATTGAATTATGCCATTAAGACTACCCGACAAACTTCCGGCCATAGAGCTGTTGAAGCGTGAGAATATTTTTGTTATGGATAACTCTCGAGCCATTTCTCAAGATATCCGTCCGCTAAAAATTGTTATTCTCAATCTTATGCCTTTGAAAATAACCACAGAAACAGATCTTGTCCGTCTGCTTTCCAATACTCCATTGCAGTTGGATATCAGTTTTATGAAGTTACGTAGCCATACTCCCAAGAACACGCCTATAGAGCATATGATGATGTTCTATCGCGATTTTGAGGAGATTATTGACGAGAAATTTGATGGAATGATAGTTACCGGTGCCCCGGTTGAGACATACGAATACGAAGATGTTACATATTGGAATGAGATGAAAGCCATATTTGCGTGGGCACGTAGTCATGTCACTTCTACATTGTATATATGTTGGGCTGCGCAGGCAGGTCTTTATTTTCATTATGGCATTCCCAAGTATCCACTGAAGAAAAAGATGTTCGGCATATTCCGTCAGTATACCGACGGCTCTCATTTGCCGATTTTCCGTGGTTTCGATGATGTTTTTTACATGCCTCACAGTCGGCATACTGAGATCAGACGCGAGGATATAATACGAAGTCCGGGACTTTCACTTATTGCAGAGTCACCGGAGAGCGGCGTGAGCATAGTCATGGGGCGTGGCGGACGTGAATTTTTCATTACCGGTCATCTTGAGTATGCACCCGATACTCTCGACAACGAATACAGACGTGACAGAGACACGCGAGATGATGTGGATATGCCTGTCAACTATTATCGTGACGACAATCCTTTGAATCCACCACTTGTGACATGGCGTGCCCATGCCAATTTATTCTATAGCAATTGGATAAACTACTATGTATATCAGGAAACACCATACGATATAAATCAGATAAAATGAGACATTTGGAACTTTTGGCTCCAGCCCGTGACCTTGAGTGTGGCAAGGCTGCCATTGACCATGGAGCAGATGCCGTATATATTGGTGCCAAACGCTTCGGAGCGCGTGCGGCAGCAGGCAATTCCATTGACGATATTGCTGAACTCTGCCGTTATGCTCATGGCTTTGGTGCGAAGGTGTATGTTACTGTCAATACTATAATATATGATGAAGAATTGGACGTTACCGAACGTTTGTTAAGTGAACTTGAGCATGCCGGAGCAGATGCCGTATTGGTTCAAGACATGGCCCTTGTCGGCCGTACAGGTCGGATGGCTCTTCATGCCAGTACACAGACGGATAACCGTACTATAGAAAAGATACGTTGGCTGCGCAACATAGGCTTTGACCGTGTTGTCCTTGCACGCGAACTGTCGGTTGGAGAAATTGCAGAAATACATAACGCTGTGCCGGATATGGAGCTTGAAGTCTTTGTCCACGGAGCTCTTTGCGTGTCTTACAGTGGTTTGTGTTATGCTTCACAACAATGCTTTGGCCGTTCTGCAAATAGGGGAGAGTGTGCACAGTTCTGTCGTTTGCGTTTTGACTTGACCGATAGTGAAGGCCGGGTCGTAGAGAGGGGAAAGCATTTGCTGTCGCTTAAGGATATGAATCAAAGCGCCAATATAGAACGTTTGGTTGAGGCGGGGGCCGTTTCTTTCAAAATCGAGGGACGGCTGAAAGACATTACTTATGTGAAAAACGTGACAGCTGCCTATAGCCTTATCCTTGATGATATTGTCAGGAGGCATCCGGATAAATATTGTCGTACTTCATTGGGTCGTTGCCGTTATACATTTACACCAAATCTTTACAAGACATTCAATCGTGGTTTTACAACCTATTTTGCTGATGGACGGTGTCCGGACATATCTTCTCCTGATACACCGAAAGCTATTGGAGAGTTTGTCGGTACGGTGAAGGAGTTGCGTGGCATTTCGTTCACTGTTGCCGGAGTCGCTTCTTTTGCAAATGGTGACGGTATCTGCTTTATCAATTCTAACCGGGAACTGGAAGGTTTCAGGGTGAACAGGGTGGAGGGCAATCGACTTTTCCCGCTGAAGATGCCACTTAGTCTTAAGCCGGGCCTGCATCTTTACCGCAATAATGATCGTGAGTTTGAGAAATTGCTTAGTCGTCCGAGTGCGGTGAGGAAGATTCCGATAGAACTGTCTTTGAATGTAACCGAACTGGGTTTCTCGCTCTGTGCCGGTGTGTATGGAGGTCGTTCTGTAACCACAGAGATAGAGACAGAACATGTAGAAGCTGCATCTCCGCAACATGACAATATAGTGAGGCAGCTCACGAAGTTAGGTAATACCATATATGAATGCGCAGATGTTACACTGCCGGTAGGTTTCTCATATTTCATTCCCGGAAGCAAACTTGCCCAATTGCGTCGTATTACCGTTGAAATGTTGGAAAAGGCATATACATCAGATATTGTCAGAGTATCGAATGCCGGTATCCGGCATGGTGTAATTCCCCCTGAATATTCTCATCCGGTGATGTATAACATTGCCAATACCGAGGCTCGTCAGTTCTATGCCGATTGTGGTATGAATGGAACAGTGCCGGCATTCGAGTTACATTCTGATGGCAGTGTGCCGCTAATGCAGTGCCGCCATTGTTTACGCTACACATTGGGTTATTGCATGAAGCATGGTGGACGTAAGCCATCGTGGCGTGAACCGCTGTGGTTGTCGTTGCCGGATGGCCGACGTTTCCGTCTTGAGTTCGACTGCCATAGGTGTCAGATGAATGTTATGTCTGAATCCTGACATGGCCAAACCGATTTATTCTTGTGATATTGATGCAGTATAGTACAGAGAGGTAATACAGAACTTCAATATATTAATAATAGCATATCGTACCAAAGATAATGATATCATCATCAAACATTGTCTATATGGAAAATTTTTCATGTCATGGAAAGAACTTATGGCGCGTAGCATTGCTCAGTACCGCTGTAATATTTGTTATGTTGCTGTCATCGTGTTACAATCCGTATGATCGCACTCCTGATGCTTGGAACCTCACAGAAAGGGAGATGGATTCTATATCGTTTTCCACTACACACCATTATTCGCAGAATTATAATTTTATTGTCAAGGCTGATACGTTGAGTCTGTCTTGTCATGCTCCGGATGAATTGCCGTTTGATACGGTCGTGGTAGTACGTGGTGACAGGGTGGTGGTGGCCGATATTATGACTATGCCTTCCGATACGATAGATTCCGTTTGGGTGAAGATAGCCCGTGACCAAGTCACACAAGGATGGATACGTGAGAACAGGATGCTGCCGTCGGTTAAGCCCGATGATCCTATATCGCAATTTATAGACATGTTTTCCGATGTCCATAAACTTATTTTTCTTGCTTTTGCCGTAATTGTAATTGCTACTTACGGGTTGCGTAGCCTGTTCCGGCGTAATGCCCCGATAGTGCATTTCCACGATATCGGCTCATTTTATCCTACAATGTTGGCATTATTCGTAGCTATGGCAGCAGTGTTTTATGCCTCTATACAGCTTTTCGGAGCAGAGTCGTGGCGTCATTTTTATTATCATCCGTCACTCAATCCATTTGCTCTACCGCCACATTTGGGAATATTTGTGAGCATAGTATGGAGCATTATAATAATGTCTATAGCAACGGTAGACGATGTTATGAGGCGTTTGGAACCTGTAGATTGTGTGATATATCTGTGTGGATTGGCAACCGTATGTGCTGTAGACTATGTGGTTTTCAGCATCTCTACCTTATATTATATAGGCTATCCGTTATTTGTCTTATATGTTTGTTTTGCTCTTTGGCGCTATTTTCGCTATTCGTGCAACCGTTATGTTTGTGGTCGTTGCGGTCGTGAACTTCTCAAGCGGGGAGAGTGTCCGTACTGTGGCACAGTAAACACTTAGAATTGTTTATTGTTAAAATCCATATAAATGGGGATTGTCAGTATTATGAACTTTTCTTAACTTTGCATTCGTAAAAACAAGATTGATTTTCGAATGAAGAATAGAAGCATTATAGCATATATGTTGGTGCTGGTATGTATGCCGGCAAAAGCGACGGCAGCAATAGAAAATGATGTCATGGTTACAGGGGCTGACACAATAGTCAAGCGTATGGTAGACCTTGACGAATTGGTCGTTGTGTCACAGCCGAAGGAGAACAGACGTCTGCGTTGCCAGCCTGTGGCCGGCAGTATGTTTACCGAAAAGGAAATGACCGGACTTGGCATATCCGATCTCAGCAGTTTGTCTGCCTATATCCCGTCGTTTAGTATGCCGGCGTATGGCTCACGTCTCACCTCCTCTATGTATATAAGAGGAATAGGGTCGCGTTCGGGTAGTCCGGCAGTGGGAGTATATTACGATGGAATACCTTTAATCAGTAAAAGTGCCGTCAACAGTCATTTTTATCAGACAGACCGTGTTGACGTGCTTCGCGGACCTCAGGGCACATTATATGGTATCAATGCCGAGGGTGGGTTGGTACGTGTTTATTCCAAGAACCCTCTCAACTATCAAGGCACGGATATACGGGCAGGCTTGGGTACCGGACTTTACAGCAATGCCGAGGTTGCCCACTATCATCGTCCTAATGACAGATTGGCATTTTCCACGGCCGTCTTCTATAGCGGTCAGCGTGGTTTCTTCCGCAACACTTTGCTTGACGGGCGGGCTGATTTGACGAATGAGGCAGGCGGTAAGGCTCGTTTGATATGGCTGCCGTCACAACGTTTGAAAATAGATTTGACGGCAGATTATCAATATGTCAATCAAAATGGCTTTGCTTACGGACAATACGATATTTCTACGGGCAAATTTGATGAACCTTCTACCAATATAATGAACGGATATCGAAGGAATCTGCTCAACACCGGACTGAATGTCAGCTATGATATGGGGACATTGCGGCTTGTGTCAGTCACAAGTTGGCAGTATCTGCATGACTTGATGCAGATGGATCAGGATTATCTCCCCGAGGATTATTTACGTCTGGAGCAGCGTGAACATATGAATGCCATTGTCCAAGAGCTTACGCTTGATGGAAATGTCGGCAATAAATGGCGACATGTGTCCGGGGTGTTTTTCAGCCATCAGTGGTTGCATACGGAGGCACCGGTATTTTTCGGTGAAGCGATGAACAAGAAGATTCTCGGGTCTATGGGAATTCCTCCAGTTGTGTCCTCAGCCTTGACTATAACAGACAACCGTGTACCAGGTAAATTTGAAACTCCGGTAACAAACATCGGCATATTCCACGAGTCGAACATTGATATCACTCCCAGACTTATGGCAACATTGGGACTGAGATACGATTATCAGCGTGTTGGAATAGATTATGACACATACTCACATTTTACCCTCGAAAACGCAGGTATGCCGCAGATGCACATCGGAGCTTCGGCACATAGCTATACGTCGTTGATGCAGAACAAGACGACAAAGTCGTACAATCAGCTTTTGCCCAAGGTCGCTCTTACATATAGAATGAATGATGCCGGCAGCAACGTTTATGCCACTGTAAGCAAGGGATTTCGTGCCGGAGGATATAACTTGCAGATGTTTTCGGATATATTTCAGAGCGAGCTGCGTTCGAAAGGAAAAGAGATGATGGTGCTGATGAATGGGGATATGTCGGTAGAGCATGATGCCGAAGATTACAGTCGTATCGACAATACAATATCATATGAACCTGAGACCAGTATCAACTATGAGGTGGGGGCGCATCTTAATCTGTTCGGTGGACGGGTCAATGCCGATTTTTCAGCTTTTTGCATGCGGATAAACGATCAACAGTTGTCGGTGATGGCCGATAGATACGGTTATGGCCGTATGATGGTCAATGCAGGACGGAGCCGCAGCCTGGGGGCTGAAGTGGCATTTCGGGGCAATGCTTTCGGCGGACGGATGACGTGGGCTGCCACATACAGTTGGGTTCAGTCAACATTCCGTCGGTATACCGATAGCGTTACAGTGGCGACAGATAAAGGTCTGGCCACGGAGAAGCGTGACTATAGGGGTAATCATGTTCCGTTTGTGCCGCAGCATAATTTCAGCATCATGGCTGACTGGCGTATGGATATAAGTCAGAATGGTTTGCTTCGGTCTATGGTATTAGGGGTAGACTTGTGTGGAAACGGAAAGACATATTGGGATGTTGACAATCAATACAGCCAAAAAGCGTATGCTACGCTCGGTGCCCACGTCATGCTTGATTTCGGTTCGGTGAACGTGAATTTGTGGGGGCGCAACCTTACGGATACGAAGTATAATACATTTCTCGTAAACAGTGCCATAGATGGAGTTTCGCGCTCGTTTGCACAACGGGGCAATCCGCTGCGTTTTGGGGTTGATGTAAGCCTGCATATTTAGTGTTTGCTATAGAAACTGTTTTTGAGAATGGATGGCATCGTCTTGCCATGGATAATTCATACTGGTTTCGTTGTGTGTCTATGGATTGTTCTGATTGCTCATTGTATGCTGGAAGATAGTGTTGACAGGCCCGTCTTCCTGATTGGATTGGAAAGCATTGCATCAACATATAGTTAAGATACATCAGAATCGCGGTTTTCGGACAAGGCTCCGACAATCGCGATTTTCAGTTCGGATAGTGTATACAGGCAGCCGGCATGTTGTGGACATATCACTTTGTCAAAAAAGCAGAGAGGGCCGTTCGGGCTTGCAATAACGGCACTTTCAGCTTGCAATAACGGCTGTTTTGCAATACAAGACAGCCGTTATTGGAATATAAGTTAGTCAACAGAATTAAACTACATAATCGTCCGAACATTGGAAGAACTCACTCTGGATGAACGCGCCCTGGAAGAACGCGCCCCGCAGGGGCAACAAGCACATAGCCCGGGGCAGAGCGTAGCGGCACCCCGGGATTCATATTCAATTGCATAT
>NZ_JABKKE010000001.1 GCF_013166575.1 Xylanibacter rodentium | reverse complement strand
ACGCGCCCCGCAGGGGCAACAAGCACATAGCCCGGGGCAGAGCGTAGCGGCACCCCGGGATTCAAACATCGCCAATACCCGCGCCCTGCAAGGGCAAAAGCATAAAAACATATGGATATAAAAAATTGTAATTATCTGATTACTAATGCTTTTGCCCTTTCAGGGCGAATATATGCAATTGAATATGAATCCCGGGGTGCCGCTACGCTCTGCCCCGGGCTATGTGCTTGTTGCCCCTGCGGGGCGCGTTCTTCCAGGGCACGTTCATCCAAAGCAAGTTCTTCCAATGTTCGGACGATTATGTAGTTTAATTCTGTTGACTAACTTATACATAAACAAAGCAAATCATAATTATCCATTCTCAATTTTCAATTCTCAATTAATAATAAGTAATGTGTTTGCCGATAAAATTTGAGGGCGATCAACCGACCGCCCTCAACCAACACAAAAACTAAACTAGACTTAACTAAAGCTTATTTAAGAATTTCACAATCCCTCAATAGCGATACAAAGATACAAATAAAAAAAGAAAGCAGCAAATCATTTTGCCGCTTTCTTGAATTTTAATACGTTTTTTTATAGTTTTACCGATTTGTTGAACATATAATAGTCCAATAGTGTCATTGCAGCCATAGCTTCCACTATCGGGACTGCCCTCGGCAGCACACATGGGTCATGGCGTCCTCGGGCCGTAAAGGTGGTATGACTTCCTTCGGTATCGACAGTTTCCTGTCGCATCAACAAAGTGGCCACAGGCTTGAAGGCTACGCGGAAACATATGTCTTGTCCGTTGCTTATGCCTCCCAGTATGCCTCCGCTACGATTGGTGAGTGTGGTCACGGTCCCGCCGTCGTTTACGAAAACATCATTTTGCTGTGAGCCGCGTTCGGTCACCCCGGCGAATCCATTGCCATATTCGAATCCTTTTACGGCATTGATACTCAACATGGCCGCTCCGAGTGCGGCGTGCAGTTTGCCGAATTCCGGTTCGCCAAGTCCAACCGGACATCCCTTGACCACGCAGGTTATAACGCCACCAATGGTGTCGCCGTCGCTCTTCACCTCCATTATCAGGCGCTCCATTTCCGCTGCTTTCTCCATATCGGGGCAGCGCACGGCATTGGTCTCGGCCTTTGCCAGGTCATAGCACCGATAGTCACGTCCGATGGCAATGTGACCGACCTGCGAAGTATATGCCTGTATACTGATGCCTATATGCCGCAAAGCCAGTTTGGCCAGTGCTCCGGCCACACACCTGCTTATAGTGATGCGGGCCGACGAACGTCCTCCGCCACGATGGTCGCGCACACCATATTTGTTATAGTAACTATAATCGGCGTGAGACGGGCGGAACAGGTTGCGCATGTTTTCGTAGTCTTGTGAATGTTGGTTGGTATTGTAGACTACAAATCCGATGGGGCATCCCGTTGATTTGCCTTCAAAGACTCCGCTGAGAAGTTCCACACGGTCGGCCTCCTTGCGGCTTGTTGTAATGGCGCTTTGTCCCGGCCGGCGCCTGTCGAGCTCACTCTGTATGAAGTCAAGGTCGATATCGATGCCGGCGGGCATACCGTCAACCACTCCTCCTACGGCAGGTCCGTGACTCTCGCCGAAGGTGGTAAGTGTGAATATATTGCCGAAAGTATTTCTCATGTCATGCTTTTAGTGGCAACCGCAATCGCAGTGTCCGTGGTCACCGTGGCATCCGTCGTCACATCCACCGCCGCAACTGTCGCATCCGCAACCGCATCCTTCACCGCTCAGACGGTTTATCATGCCTTGTATCTCTTCGTTGGTCGCATCTCTGTTTTCTACAACCTTACCTTTGAAGTTGAGCGTTTTTCCGGCCAAAGGATGGTTCAGGTCCATCTTCACCGTATCTGCTCCGACTTCAAGCACGCGACCGTAGAAGCGGTTGCCGTCTTCGTTCTGCAGCGGCACTATAGCATCTTTGAATATGTGTTCGTGGTCGAAATGACCGTTGATGCAGAACATTCCGCGTTCCAAATCGAGTACGCGCCCCGGTTCATAGTCACCGTAGGCCTCGTCTTTTGTAAGAGTGAAATCGAAGTCCGAGCCTTTTTCCAGCCCTGCTATATGCTTCTCGAACGATTCGAGAGTTACGCCGAATCCGCTGATAAACAGGAATGGTCGGTCCTGTGATGTTTCTTCTATAAGTTCGCTTTCGTTATTCTCAACCGTGTACAGTCTATATGTCACGGCTATGTACTTGTTTTGTGGTTTTTCCATTTTGCTATATTCTGTTTTCGTTATATTCAGTGGCAAAGTTACACATTTTAATCAACAAACCGGCATAAATCCCAGTATAATTGTGTGGAGCGTCGTAGGCATGAAGACTGGCGATGGTTATGTTTGCGTCGTCATACTATTCTTATGATAGCATATAGCCTCTCCGATGTGTCTTTGTGTCATTTTGTAGTATGTGATACTGCCTCATTCGTAGTTTTTTGTTGCATGTATATTACATTTTTTTATTAGGCCCGATTATTTGATTTACGTCAAAAAAGAGCCTTGTGTGCGCAAACAGTAGATATAAAACCTTTGCCGGATGATTAAACCCTCGTAACTTTGCACCGTCAAAAAGATATAGGGATAACACATTCAGGTATTAAGTTTTAAAGTAAAAAGAAAGGGTAACGAAAATGAAAAGATTGTTTTTGACGGTTGTGGCAGTGCTTGGCATGACTACAACATTTGCAGAGAACGAGAACGTAAACGGTATGAACAATTCGAGTGCCTACGACATGAGCATCAATATACGTCGTTTGGGTGGAGTGCTTGGACTGACATTCGATCAGATGGAGAGTGTTACCGAGATACACCGTGCTTTCTGCGGAGAGATGATGATGGCATCGCAGGCCCATAAGGATGACCGTAAGGCTATCATGGATGAGGCTGTGGAGAAAGACTTGAAGTATATGAGCTATATACTTACTCCTGTTCAGTTTGACAAGTACAAGATGTTGCTGAACGCTACTCTCAGCAATCGCGGACTGAAATAAGAACAGGAAAAAGATAGTTAAGAGCGGACTGCCTTAGGTCATTGGATGACTTGGATTGCAGCCCGCTTTTTTTATTCATCAATTTTCCATAAAAGTTTTGCCGGTTTCGCTTTTTTTTATTTCTTTTGTAGGTCGGTTATGTATTTATGTGCCGCAGTGTTGCGGTCATTGTATTGGCGGCGTAATGTAGGAAAATCAACGTAATAAAATCCAACGGATAATAAAATAATATGGAGATAATGAAAAGAATAAGGTTCTTTTTGCTGACCTTGGCAGTGGCCATGTTGGCAAGTTGTGGCACGATGAACACGGTGCCTATCACAGGCCGCAAGCAAAATCTGCTTGTAAACGACGAACAAGTGCTCAGTCTGAGCAATCAGCAGTATCAGGAATATATGCAGAAAGCCCGTCTGTCAGCCGATGGTGTGAACACGGCCATGGTGAGACGGGTAGGGCAGAGGCTGGCCGATGCCGTTGTTACTTATCTTAATTCCAACGGAATGGGAGGTGACGTGTCGCAGTATAAGTGGGAGTTCAATCTGGTGCAAGATTCTAATGTGAACGCTTTCTGCATGCCCGGAGGAAAGATTGTGGTATATGACGGTCTGTTGCCTGTGACACGCGATGAGGCTTCGCTCGCCATCGTGCTCGGTCATGAGATAGCCCACGCTGTGGCCCGTCACTCGGCCGAACGCCTCAGCAATCAGGTCAAGCAGCAGTATGGCAGCCAGATTCTCGGCACAGTGCTCAGCGGTGCCGGTGCCAGCACGAGTTTGCAGCAGATAGGTTCTACTGTGTTCGGCCTCGGTTCCACACTTGGTTCGGCAGCCTATTCGCGCAAGCAGGAGAGCGAGGCCGACCGTCTCGGCATCATCTTTGCCGCCATGGCAGGCTACGATCCGCAGGTGGCCATTCCATTTTGGCAGCGCATGGCCTCGGCTACCGGCGGTGGCTCGTCCATCTTCAGCGACCATCCGAGTGATGCCAAGCGTATATCCGACATTCAGAAGTGGATGCCTGAGGCTCTGAAATATTACAAAGGTGGTGGCACGGTGCCGCAAGGAGGCGTCCCTTTACGGCAAAGCAACATTCCGACAATACATATTTCGACAAAGAAATGACGGTCGGAAATATTCTTGCGGTTGCTCTTGGTGGCGCTGTGGGCAGTGTGGCCCGTTATCTGGTGTCAAAGTATGCCGGTGATATGGCCGGTGGCTCTTTCCCTTGGGGCACGTTTGCCGTCAATGTAGCGGGCTGCCTGCTTATCGGTGTGCTCACGGGAGCGTTTGCCTCTGGGCATGTACCGCCTCTGGTGCGGCTTCTTCTTGTCACCGGTTTCTGTGGCGGCTTCACCACGTTCAGCACGTTTGCCAATGAGAGCCTGATGCTGATGAAGACTACTGATGCAATATACACATTATTATATATAGGGGCGAGTGTTGCGGCCGGGCTTATAGCTGCATATGCCGGACTTAAGGCCGTAGTGTTATTTTGTTATTAAAATGAATGGAAAGTAAGCAAACAGCCTAAAAATATTGCAATTTATTTGCATGTTTCGTGAAAATAATATAATTTTGCAAGCAGATAAACAAAATGACAGATAAACGATGAATAAGTTTGACGCATACTTTTATAGCTTTTACTTTTACTTTGCAAGGAATTGTGAAGCGGGAAGTTGCGTGTAGATTTCAACTTATGACAAGATACAATCTTTAAAGATTTACATCAAGGTCCCGCTTCAAACAAATGGAGCGGGACTTTGTTTTGTAAATGCGCAACGATACGACAAGAAACAAAAACGAAGATGAAGAGAGTAGCAATACAAGGACTTACAGGGTCATTCCACGATATGGCGGCCCATCAATACTTCGATGGCGAGCAGTTGCAGCTGATATGCTGTGCAACGTTTGAGGATGTGTTTGACAACATCCGCCGCGATCCCACCGTAATCGGCATGATGGCCATAGAGAACACCATTGCCGGCAGCCTGCTACACAACTATGAACTGTTGCGCGACTCGGGCACTACGGTGGTGGGCGAGCACAAGCTGCATATATCACACTGCATCTGTTGTCTGCCCGATGACGACTGGACGACGATACAGGAAGTACACTCCCATCCGGTGGCATTGATGCAATGTCGCGGTTTTCTATCGGGTCATCCTATGCTTAAGGCCGTTGAAAGTGAAGACACAGCCGGCTCGGCCAAGGACATATCCGAAGGACATCGTCAAGGGCAGGCCGCAATATGCAGTGCCGCAGCCGCACGTCTTTACGGCATGAAGATACTGGAAGACCATATCGAGGACAACAAGCACAACTTCACCCGCTTTCTCGTTGTTTGCAATCCGCGCAAGGCCGACTTTCTGCGCCCGCTTGACCGGACGAACAAGTCAAGCCTCGTCTTTTCGCTGCCCCACGAGGAAGGTTCGCTGTCGCAAGTGCTCAGCATCCTCTCGTTCTACAAAATCAATATGACCAAGATACAGTCTCTGCCTATTATCGGCCACGAGTGGGAGTATCTTTTCTATGTCGATGTTACTTACGACAACCTTACGCGCTACCGCCAAAGCATAGATGCGATAGCACCACTGACCAAAGAACTTAAAATATTAGGAGAATATCAGAATGGAAGACAATGTGAATAACCGCATACAGCCGGCCGGGCGGCTCTCGCTCGTCAGCGAATACTACTTCAGCCGGAAGCTGAAAGAAGTGGCACGGATGAATGCCGAGGGGCGCGACATAATCAGTCTGGCCATTGGCAGCCCCGACATGCCGCCGTCGGAAGAGACCGTCGAGACACTTTGCGAGGTGGCCCGCCGCCCCGACAGCCACGGTTATCAGCCCACATCCGGCACGCCCGAACTACGCCGGGCCATGGCCGGATTCTACAAGCGGTGGTACGGTGTAGAGCTGGACGAGGCCACGGAGATACAGCCTCTTATCGGTTCGAAGGAGGGAATACTACATGTTACGCTGGCTTTCGTCAATCCCGGTGACGAGGTTCTCGTGCCCAATCCCGGATATCCGACATATACGTCACTCAGCAAAATACTCGGCGCACGTGTGGTAAACTACAATCTCAGTGCGGACAATGGTTGGCAGCCCGACTTTGACGAGTTGGAAAGGATGGACCTGAGCCGCGTCAGGCTGATGTGGACCAACTATCCGAACATGCCCACGGGCGGAAATGCCCGCCGCGAGACCTACGAGCGTCTTGTCGACTTTGCCCGCCGTCATGCCATTGTCGTGGTCAATGACAATCCGTATTCGTTCATTCTCAATGACAATCCCATGTCGTTGCTCCAGATTCCGGGCGCGAAAGACTGCTGTATCGAGTTCAACTCGATGTCGAAGAGCCATAACATGCCCGGCTGGCGTGTGGGAATGTGCGCATCAAACGCCACGTTCATCAGCTGGATACTCAAGATAAAGAGCAACATCGACAGCGGAACGTTCCGCGGATTGCAGTTGGCTGCGGCACGGGCATATGCCAACGACGACGAATGGCATCGTGAGGCAAACATAGCTACCTACAGCCGCCGCCGCCGATATGCCGGGGAGATAATGCGTGTGTTGGGCTGCACATATGACCCCGCGCAGGTGGGGATGTTCCTTTGGGGCCGCATCCCCGACATATATGACAATGTGGAAGATCTCACCGAGCGTCTGCTTCACGACGCTCGCGTGTTCATCACGCCCGGATTCATATTCGGCAGCAACGGCGAACGCTACATCCGTATCTCGCTTTGTGCCAAGGAAGAAAAACTGAAGGAAGCTCTCGAGAGGATAAAAGCGATAGGTTGGTGAGATAAAGCCGGTAAGATTGTGAGATAAAGACGATGAATTAATGAGAAAACGACTGTTTTATGATAATCTACAGTCTGCCCCGTCTTTCCCATAATCTCCCATTTCTCCCAGACTCCCCATAAAAATATAAAAACAACAAAACAACAAAATACCAATGGAACTTGAATTAGAGAAACTACAACTCCCGAGCGACAACGAGCGCCCTTACGTGATAGCAGGTCCATGCTCGGCCGAGACAGAAGAGCAAGTGATGACAACAGCGCGGCAACTGGCCGGCAAAGGCTGCCACATATTCCGTGCCGGAGTGTGGAAGCCGCGCACCAAGCCTGGCGGATTTGAAGGCAACGGCGAGACGGCGCTGCCTTGGATGGCGCGTGTAAAGGAAGAGACCGGAATGCTCATAGCCACCGAGGTAGCCACGCCCGAGCATGTCGAACTGGCACTGAAATACGGTGTCGACATACTTTGGGTGGGTGCCCGCACGTCGGCCAACCCCTTTGCAATGCAGGCTTTGGCCGACTCGCTGCGCGGAACAGACGTTCCCGTACTCGTGAAGAATCCCGTCAATCCCGACCTTGAACTGTGGATCGGTGCTCTGGAGCGCATCAATCAGGCCGGCATCAAACGCCTCGGAGCCATCCACCGCGGATTTTCGAGCTACGACAAGAAGATATACCGCAATCTGCCCACATGGCAGATACCCATCGAGCTGCATCGTCGCATACCCGAGTTGCCTATCTTCTGCGACCCAAGCCACATCGGTGGCAGCCGCGAACTGGTGGCCCCGCTATGCCAGCAGGCCATGGACCTGGGTTTCGACGGACTCATCGTAGAGAGCCACTGTGAGCCGGACAAGGCGTGGAGCGACGCCAAGCAGCAGGTCACCCCCGACGTGCTTGACTACATACTGAGCCTGCTCGTGGTGCGCGACGAGACCGTCACCACCGAGGGCATTACCCAATTGCGCAAGCAGATAGACGAGCTCGACAATCAATTGATGGATCTTCTTGCCAAGCGCATGCGCGTGTGCCGTGAGATTGGTCAGTATAAGAAGGAGCACAATATGACCGTACTCCAGACCAACCGTTATAATGAGATACTCGACAAGCGCGGAGCTCAGGGTGCACTTTGCGGAATGGGTGCCGACTTCGTGAGGAAAGTTTATGAAGAGATACACGAGGAATCGGTGCGTCAGCAGATGGAGATAATCAATAAGTAGACGTCTGGAGGTTTCGGAAAGGACTTGTAATTATGAGAATATTAGTATTGGGAGCAGGCAAGATGGGCAGTTTTTTCCTCGACCTGCTCAGTTTCGACCACGAGACGGCCGTATACGAGAAAGACCCCATGCGGATGCGCTTCACGTACAACTGCCGGCGCTTCACTACGTTGGAGGAGATTGAAGGTTTCGGTCCGGAGCTTGTCATCAATGCCGTGACGGTGAAGTACACCGTTTCCGCATTCAACGAAGTGCTGCCACATCTGCCCAAAGACTGCATCCTCAGCGACATAGCATCTGTGAAGACCGGACTGAAAGACTTCTACGAGCAGTGCGGACGCCGTTATGTGTCCACTCATCCGATGTTCGGCCCCACGTTTGCCAATCTGCAGCAGCTCAGCGAGGAGAACGCCATCATCATCAGCGAGGGCGACTATATGGGCCGCATTTTCTTTAAAGACCTTTATGCAAGGCTGGGGCTCAACATCTACGAGTATACCTTTGACGAGCACGACCGCACCGTGGCCTATTCGCTGAGCATCCCGTTTGTGAGCACTTTCGTGTTTGCAGCCGTGATGAAGCATCAGGATGCGCCCGGAACAACGTTCAAGCGCCACATGCGCATAGCCAAGGGGGTGCTCAATGAAGACGACTATCTGTTGCAGGAGATACTCTTCAATCCATATACCGGCGGACAGGTGGAGCAGATACGCAGCGAGCTGAAAAACCTGCTTGACATTATCAACCGCAAGGATGCCGACGGCATGAAGGCGTATCTTGCGAAGATAAGGGACAACGTAAGGCGTGACATAGAGACTATAAAATGAGACGACGCCCGGACTTGTTGTGCCATCTCGTGGCCTTGACGACCGTGGCCGTGTGGGGCACCACTTTCGTGTGGACCAAACTGCTCATCATCAGCGGCATATCCCCTGCGCAGATATTCACCCTGCGTTTTGCCGCAGCCTATGTGCTGCTGCTTTCCTTTTCGCTCGCGACCGGTCCGCGAGGCTTCCGGCTGATGGCCGGAAGCGTGTGCGACGAACTGATGATGGCCATACTCGGCGTGACGGGAGGGTCGCTGTATTTTCTGACGGAGAACGAGGCGTTGCGCTTCACCACGGCCACCAACACGTCGCTGATAGTATGTTCGTGCCCGCTCTTTGCGGCCTTGCTCATACGCATATGCTATCGTACGGAACGTCTTGGCCGGTGGCAGATGGCCGGTTCCGTCATGGCATTTCTCGGTATGGCCGTCGTAGTGCTCAATGGACGTTTTGTTCTCCGGCTGTCGCCGGCGGGCGATGTGCTTGCCTTTACGGCATGTATATGCTGGGCGGTATATTCGTTGCTCATGAAGACGGTGTCGGGACGCTACTCCACGATGTTCATCACGCGTAAGGTATTCTTCTACGGTGTGCTCACCATAATGCCTTACTATCTGTTTGTGCCCGGAATGCCTCCGGCTGATGTGCTGCTCCGTCCGCAAGTGCTGGCCAATCTGCTGTTTCTCGGCTGCGTGGCGTCGATGGTGTGCTTCCTCACCTGGAACTGGTGCATGGCCCGCCTTGGAGCCGTGAGGGCCACCAATTGGGTGTATTTCAACCCGATCACGACGATATTGTTTGCCCGTATGGTGCTCGGTGAGCAGATTACGCCTTGGTTCGTCTTCGGTTCGGCAATGATACTTGCCGGCATGTATATGGCTGACCGCGTACGCCATGTTGCGGCATGACGATACTTGACATTTATTGGCGGACAGATACAAGACATGTTGTCGGGTGCAGCGAAACATATGGCCATACTTGTGCGATGTCTATATATTGATACAGCTTTAGGATAGTGTAAGTAATATTCTGAAAAAAAACGGCTCTGAAAAATCTCCAGATAGATTTTCAGATGCCGTTTTTCTCGTCTTAAAATTGCCGTTTCGGTGTTTCAAAAGCTCTGATTACCATATATTATATTGCCGAAGTGCCTATATCGTGTTGCCAAAGTGCCTATATCGTGTTGCCAAAGTGCCTATATTGCGTTGTCAAAGTGCCTATATTGCATTGTCAAAGTGCCTATATTGCATTGTCAAAGTGCCTATATTGCATTGTCAAAGTGCCTATATTGCATTGTCAAAGTGCCTATATCGTGTTGCAAAACTGCCGATATTGCGTTGTCAAATGGGTATTATGGCATTATTGAAAAACCGATTTGACATTTTTCAGAATGCCGGATGAAGATGGTTTTCATAATGTATTGATTGTCAGACTATTGGCTGAAGTACTCCAAAACTCGCATATTTCGGGCGAAATCCTTTTTGATTTTGAATTTTAAAGATATGCGATGCAGTTTGTCAAGATGATTCTTGATGACAGAGCGCGGTATGCTTGCAGTATGGGTGACTGGCGTTTTATGGCTGTCGGTGTACTTCTGATGTTCCGGCGGCATACCTGCTGCATTCATTGCCGTCGGATCTTATGTTCAGGTAACGATGACATGCGACATCCGACTGCTGCCTCCTTCACCATACAAAGGCGTACACCGGTGGCTAACCGAATAGTTACGTGAGTTTTGCACACTGAAAACATATGTGCGCAATTTGTGGTGACACACCATTTAAAATAGTTTAAAACACTGGTAGATTATTCGCTTTTTCTGATTTAAAAGATTATATTTGCATGAAAGAACAAATTTTAATAAACGTATATTATATATAATAATGTTTGAGAATTTAAGCGACAGACTTGAACGCTCGTTCAAAATACTGAAGGGCGAGGGGAAAATCACGGAGATAAATGTAGCCGAGACTCTTAAGGACGTGCGCCGTGCATTGCTCGATGCCGATGTGAACTATAAGGTGGCCAAGACATTCACCGACACAGTCAAGAAGAAGGCAATGGGAATGAACGTGCTGACGGCTGTGAAACCGGGGCAGCTCATGGTAAAGATTGTGCACGACGAACTGACGGAACTTATGGGTGGCAAGGCCGTGGGGCTGAAACTTGAGGGCCGGCCCGCCATCATACTGATGTCGGGACTGCAAGGCTCGGGTAAGACAACGTTCAGCGGAAAGCTCGCCAATATGCTCAAGGCCAAACAACGCAAGAATCCTCTGCTCGTGGCCTGCGACGTATACCGTCCTGCCGCTATCGAGCAATTGCGTGTGGTGGGCCAGACGGTGGGTGTGCCGGTATACTCTGAGCCTGACAGCAAGAACGTTCTTGACATAGCCGCCCATGCCATCAGCGAGGCAAAGGCCAAGGGCCACGACGTGGTAATTATAGACACGGCCGGCCGTTTGGCTGTAGACGAGCAGATGATGGACGAAATCGAGGCCCTTAAGAATTCCGTCCGCCCCGACGAGACGCTGTTTGTAGTGGACTCGATGACGGGTCAGGATGCCGTCAATACGGCCAAGGAGTTTAACGACCGTCTCGACTTCGACGGCGTGGTGCTGACCAAACTCGACGGTGACACGCGCGGAGGTGCGGCCCTGTCGATACGTACGGTGGTGACAAAGCCAATCAAGTTTGTCGGTACGGGCGAGAAAATGGAGGCCGTCGACGTGTTCCATCCCGAGCGCATGGCCGACCGTATTCTCGGCATGGGCGACATCGTGAGCCTTGTGGAGCGCGCCCAGGAGCAGTTCGACGAGAAGCAGGCCAAGGAGCTTGAGAAGAAAATACGCAGAAACCAGTTCGACTTCAACGACTTCATGAACCAAATCCAGCAAATCAAGAAGATGGGTAACATCAAGGATCTGGCTGCAATGATACCTGGAGTGGGCAAGGCGATAAAGGATGTCGACATTGACGACAATGCCTTCAAGGGCATAGAGGCCATCATCAACAGCATGACGCCGAAGGAGCGCATCCATCCCGAGATAATCAACCAGAGCCGCCGTATGCGCATAGCCAAGGGCTCGGGCACAAACATCCAGGACGTGAACCGTCTGCTGAAGCAGTTTGACCAGACGCGGAAGATGATGAAGATGGTGGCCGGCACGTCAAACAGCAAGATGATGCAGATGGCCAACGCAATGAAGAACATGAAAGGCGGAATGCCGGGAATGCCCAAAATGTAGAGGCAGGACAATTATACCTGAATACAACAACTCATACAGAACATAAACATACTATGCAACTGATAGACGGTAAGGCCACAGCGGCCAGGATAAAGGAAGAGATAGCTCAGGAAGTGGAGCAGATAGTGGAGGCTGGAGGCAAGCGGCCACACTTGGCGGCGGTGCTCGTAGGGCATGACGGAGGCTCGGAGACTTATGTGAAGAACAAGGTGCTGGCCTGCGAGGCCTGCGGATTCACGTCGTCGCTGATACGTTATGAGGACAACGTGACGGAGGAAGAACTCCTGGCCTGTGTGGACAGGCTCAACCGCGATGCCGATGTCGACGGATTCATAGTACAGCTTCCACTGCCGAAGCACATTGACGAACAGAAGATAATAGAGGCCATTGACTATCATAAGGATGTCGACGGATTTCATCCCGTCAATGTGGGGCGCATGGCCATCGGCCTGCCGTGCTTCATTTCGGCCACTCCGTTGGGTATAATGACACTGCTTCGCCGCTACGGTATAGAGACGAGCGGCAAGAAGTGTGTCGTGCTCGGACGCTCTAACATCGTAGGCAAGCCCATGGCCCAGCTGATGATGCAGAAGGAATATGGCGACGCCACGGTGACAGTGTGCCACAGCCGCTCGAAGAATCTGAAAGAGGAATGCCGCGAGGCCGACATAATCATTGCTGCCATAGGGCGTCCCGACTTTGTCACAGCCGATATGGTGAAGGAGGGGGCCGTGATTGTCGATGTGGGAACGACCCGCGTGCCCGACGCATCGCGAAAGAGCGGATACCGCCTCAACGGTGACGTGAAGTTTGACGAGGTGGCCCCGCACTGCTCGTTCATCACGCCGGTGCCGGGCGGTGTCGGGCCGATGACAATCTGCTCGCTGATGAAGAATACGCTGGCGGCAGGCAAGAAGGAATACTATAAGTAGATGAAGAAAGTTTCTTCAGCCGAGTATTATGAGCGTGGCAACCGTTGCCGGCGCGAAGGCAGATGGCATGAGGCCATCAACAACTACATAGCTGCAATCGAACTCGACCCCGACAGCCCTGCAGTCGAGGCCAAGCGTATGCTTGACGATATATTGGGCTATTATAACAAGGACATGTATAATCCATAAAACATATAAGTGTATGGGAAGAATGAAAGGCGCTATCGTGGTGGATACAGCACGTTGCAAAGGATGCGCACTGTGCGTGCAGGCCTGTCCGAAAGCTGTCATAGCAATGGGCAAGCGGGTCAACGTGAGCGGTTATCCGTATGTAGAGGTGATTTGTGCCGATGAGTGCATAGGCTGCGCATCGTGCGGAATAGTATGTCCTGACGGATGTATCACAGTATATAGAAAAAGAATTGATGACTAAGGAGGGATTATGGCAGAACAGGAAGTTACACTGATGAAAGGCAACGAGGCTATAGCCCGTGCGGCCGTTCGTTGCGGAGTGGACGGATATTTCGGATATCCGATAACACCGCAGAGTGAAGTGATAGAGACGCTTGCACTCGACAAGCCGTGGGAGACCACGGGCATGGTAGTGGTGCAGGCCGAGAGCGAGGTAGCATCCATCAATATGGTGTATGGAGCGGCCGGCGCCGGAAAGCGTGCCTTTACCTCGTCGTCGAGCCCCGGAATCGCACTTATGCAGGAGGGTATATCGTATATGGCGGGGGCCGAGATACCCGGTGTGGTGGTCAACGTGCAGCGTGGAGGCCCCGGACTGGGCACCATACAGCCTTCGCAGAGTGACTATTTTCAGGCCACTCGTGGCGGAGGCAACGGCGACTACAACGTTATTGTGCTCGCTCCGGCATCGGTGCAGGAGATGGCCGACTTCGTCGACTTGTCATTCAATCTGGCTTTCAAGTACCGTAACCCCGTCATGATACTCAGCGACGGTGTTATCGGACAGATGATGGAGCGTGTGGTACTGCCGCCATACCGTCCTCGCCGTACCGAGGAAGAGATTCGTCGTGAGTGTCCTTGGGCCACGATGGGGCGTACCAAGGACCGACGTCCCAACATAATGACTTCGCTTGAGCTGAAGTCCGAGGTGATGGAGGTGCACAATCTGCATCTGCAGGAGAAGTACAGGAAGATACGCGAGACGGAAGTGCGCTACGATACGTGGCAGTGTGACGATGCCGACTATGTTATTGTAGCTTTCGGCAGTGCCGCCCGTCTGGCTCAGAAGGCCATCGACATGGCGCGCGATTGTGGAATCAAGGCTGGACTTTTCCGTCCCATTACTTTGTGGCCGTTCCCTACGGAGCAGATTGCGGCCGTGGCGCAAGGCAGGAAAGGCATACTTGTGGTAGAGATAAATGCCGGGCAGATGGTGGAGGATGTGCGTCTGGCTGTCAATGGCAGCACGCCTGTCGGGCATTTCGGCCGTCTCGGAGGCATCGTTCCAGAGCCGGACGAGATAGTCGATGCGCTTCGTAAAATGGAGAATTGAGAGTGGAGTATCAAGAACTTGCTGCCGCCGTTGCCTCTTGTCGTGGATATGTTAATGCGAAATAGTAATGGCACAGTGCTAAAATAATAATGAGCAATGAATGCGGAATTTAACGGAATAATATCTCCGGAGAATCTTGTATACAAGAAACCGGAGCTGATGAATGAGGTGCCGATGCACTATTGTCCTGGCTGTAGTCACGGTGTGGTGCACAAGCTGATAGGCGAGGTGATAGAGGAGATGGAAATGGAGGAGAAGACCGTGGGCGTGAGTCCGGTTGGATGTGCTGTCTTTGCTTACCGCTATCTTGATATCGACTGGCAGGAGGCTGCTCACGGGCGTGCACCGGCCGTTGCCACGGGCATCAAGCGCCTTTGGCCCGATCGTCTGGTGTTCACCTATCAGGGCGATGGTGACTTGGCCTGTATCGGTACGGCCGAGACCATCCATGCGCTCAACCGCGGCGAGAATATAGTCATAATCTTTATCAACAATGCAATATACGGCATGACCGGCGGACAGATGGCGCCTACTACTTTGCTCGGACAGAAGACGGCTACGTGCCCTTACGGACGTGATGCCGAGTTGCATGGCTATCCTATCAAGATAACGGAGATTGCCGCCCAGTTGGAGGGAACGTGTTATGTCACGAGGCAAAGCGTGGAGAGCGTGGCATCTATTCGCAGTGCCAAACGTGCCATCCGCAAGGCTTTCGAGGCGTCGATGGCCGGAAAGGGCAGCAGTCTGGTAGAGATTGTTTCAACGTGCAGCAGCGGTTGGAAGCTGTCGCCGGTGAAAGCCAACGAATGGATGAAGAACAATATGTTCCCGTTCTATCCCAAGGGCGACTTGAAAGACAAAACATCGGAATAACTCCTTTAACACTTAAGATATGGAGAAAGAAATAATAATCTCAGGATTCGGCGGACAGGGTGTGCTGTCAATGGGCAAGATATTGGCCTACTCCGGACTCATGGAGGGCAAGGAAGTTACATGGATGCCGGCTTACGGCCCCGAACAGCGCGGCGGTACGGCCAATGTTACTGTCATAGTGAGTGACGAGCGCATATCGTCACCCATACTGAGCACGTATGATATTGCCATTGTTCTTAACCAGCCGTCGCTCGACAAGTTTGAGCCTAAGGTGAAGCCGGGAGGCATACTCATATACGACGGATACGGAATAATCAATCCGCCGACACGCAGCGACATCACCGTATACCGCATAGATGCAATGGACAAGGCTGCGGAGATGAAGAACGGAAAGATATTCAATATGATTGTGCTTGGAGGACTGCTTGAGGTGTGTCCCGTAGTGAGCCATGCCGGCATGGAGAAAGCGTTGTATAAGACGCTGCCCGAACGCCATCACGGACTTATTCCACTGAACATGCAGGCTTTGGAAGAGGGCGGTAAGATTATCTCCAGGATGGCTCGGTGATATGTGGCACAGCCGGACAAGGCTGCATCAGGAAAACCGTTTCATACTGTCATGCGTGTGAAACGAGATAGCATTGAAAGCCGTTTCAACCGTATGATCGGATGAAACGGCTTTTCCTATACGTTTCCGTCACGTATGTTTCTGTGTATGTGCTTCGTATAATGGCTTATAGAGACATTGCCTGTATTCCGCCGTATGCGGCCAGATGGTTGAAACAATCTTCCTTCGTGAACATTCCGGTGTATATCCCGCCGCACATCAGCACGCCGCCATGGGCGAATATGGCCACACGATGGAATGGTTTGCCGCGCAGTTCGTCGAGAAAAGAGCTTACGCGGTCATACAGCATGGGGAAACTTTCACCGTTGGTCGTCGGTAGGGTCATATAGTTGTCGTACCATTGTTGCAGCCGTCTGTCTTTTATCTCGTCAAACTTCAGCATCTCCCAGTCGCCCATATTCATCTCTTTAAGCCGTTCATCCTTGATGGCTTCGGGATATCCGCAGTATACCGCCAACCGCAGTGCGCGTGTGAGCGGTGACGAGAACACGGCGTCAAATTCACCGAAAGTGTCGAGATTTCCCTTTGTCACGGCTGCTTCCTGTTCAAATGTTTCTGCTACGGGCACATCGCTCCATCCGTAGCATGTCCCTTTATCCACACCGACTCTGGTGTGTCTTATCATCACCACTTCCATCATTCATCCGTTCAATCAAATTAAACCTATACCATACTTGCGGCAGCAATATAGAATGTCAGTTCGACGAGCAGGAACAGAGCACCGCAACAGTCGCCCGTGTATCCGTGCAGACGTTTCCATATCAGCAGATACAACATATACATCACTATACATGGGGCGAAAATGAGAATCTGCCAGTCGATGCCGGCATTGCGCCATACATATATATATGCGGCAAGTGGCAACAGTCCCTGTGCGGCGAGGCGTATTCCGGCCGTGATGCTCATCTTCCGGTATACCGTTTTGGCTTTCGACTCTTCCTCGTTGCGGGCATAGGGCATCATCATTATGATTTGGCCGGCAACCATCTTGGCAAACGGGTCGGCTGCAAGGATAGTGAGTGCGGCCATGGTGCGTGGCATTGACACGAGTGTGGCCAAGAGCAGAAGCCCGTATAGGACAATGCCGAGAACGCCGTATGTGCCTGTTCGCGAATCTTTCATTATGTCGAGGATGCGCTGCCGGTCGTTCCCTCCGCCTCCGAAACCGTCAAAGAAGTCGCACAGACCGTCCTCGTGCAGTGCTCCTGTGAGCAATATTCTCGATGCGATGGCCAGCAACACGGCCACGGGGTAGGGCATCCATATGCTCCCGAAGTATACCACAGCGGCCATGACACCGGCGGTGAGCCATCCGGTCAGTGGCCAGTATTCGACCACGCTGCGGTAACACTCACGCGGCGGCTGGTGCAGACGCCACAGCGGCAGACGTGTGAAGAATATGAATGACGCCCACAGGCGGTCGTACCATTTAGAAGTATTTAGTGATATTTGCATTGTCGAAGTTGTTCATTTCGTTAATCATCCTTACGGCACTGTCCACAATGGGATATGCACATAGCGCTCCGGTGCCTTCGCCAAGGCGCAGTCCGAGGCTTAGCAGCGGCTTTGCTCCCATGATGTCGAGCATGCGGCGGTGTCCGCTCTCGTCTCCGCAATGTCCGAATATCATATAGTCCGTAACGGCGGGGTAGAGCCGTGAGGCGGCCAGTGCGCATGCCGTCATTATAAATCCGTCTATCAGTATGACGAAACGCCGTTCGGCTGCGCGCAACATCGCCCCTATGGCGGCCACCATCTCAAAGCCTCCGAAGTATCTTATCGTCCTTTCTATGTCGGAATTCGGATTGTGGAGTTCAGAGTTCTGAGTATGGAGTGCAGAGGTATTATTATTTTTAGGACAAGACAACTGCCTCAAATGGCAATCAGACTTCTGCACTCTATACTCTGAACTCTGAATCTTACAGTCGGCCCCCTTGCCTTTAAATCTCTCCACGGCTTTGGCCAGCACCTCGCGCTTATGTTTTATGCCAGGACTGTCGAGACCTGCTCCCGCACCAATGCATTCATCAAGCGGAATGTTGCCGAAAATGCTCATCCATATGCTCGACGGTGAAGTGTTGGCAATGCCCATCTCTCCGATGCATATCACGTTGCATCCTTCACCGGCACATGCATCCACCTGCTCTGCTCCTGTGGCGATGGCAATGTCGAATTGTTCTTCGCTCATTGCCGGACCGTATAGAAAGTTTGCCGTGCCGTGCGCAATCTTCCTGTCGATGATGCCCTGGCAGTCGCTTAGGTCGTAGTCGACGCCCACGTCTATCAGCCGCAACTTGAAGCCGTGTTGCCGGCAGAACATATTTACTCCACCGCCGCCGTGCGTGAAATTTATCATCTGTTGCCATGTTATTTCCCTTGGCGACACGCTCACACCCTCGCGCTCTATGCCATGGTCGCTGCCGAAGAGCAGGTGGTGGGGGCTGTTGAGTGCCGGTGTCAGCGTGTTCTGTATCATACATATCTGCATGGCCAGTTCCTCGAGTTGTCCGAGCGACCCTTTAGGTTTGTTGAGATTGTCTATCTTGGCACGTATGGTATTGCGGTCCGGATGCGCTTCCCCTATTGAAGGCGAAGAGATTGTTGCTATGTCGAATTGTCGCATGGATGTTATGTTTTTGATGTCGTTATTCTCTCATTATATATAATAATGTGTATTTCTATATGTATTAAGGACATGTTTTTATGCCTTTGCGGATGTCTGCCGGTGTCGGTGTCACTTTATCCTTACCGGTATTCCGCTCACCATCAGCACCACTTCGTCGGCCTGTGAAGCAACATATTGGTTCATCCATCCTTCAAGATCGGTGAAGCGACGCTGTATGGCGTTGTCGCTCACGCCACCGCTGCCAATCTCGTTGGTCACGAAGATGAACGTGGCATCCTGGGTCGTGAAACGGTTGAACTCAGCTTTCACAGCCTCCAGGGCCTCGTCCACTGACGGCTGCTCCCATTCGGCTTTGCTGCGGTTGAAGAAAAAGTTGGTACACCACAGGGTTATACAGTCTATCACGACCACCCGGCCGCCGATGTCGTGGCGGCTCAGATGCTTTTCCTCCTCTATGTTTGTCCACTGCGGACCGCGCCGTTGCTGATGGTTTTTCACTCTCAGACGGAACTCGTCGTCCCAGACATGGGCTGTTGCCATGTATATGGGCCGGTCGCTCAAGCCAAGTGCCAGGTTCTCGGCATATCGGCTTTTGCCCGACCGTTGGCCGCCTGTTATCATTATTATGCGTTTCATTGCGTATACTCCTGTCGTTTTACGACCGCAAAGTTAGCTTATTTGTGAGACACGGCAAAGCCTGCGGTCATCTTTTTTTCATATATTTTAGCCATATAAATGTAAAATCAAATCCCTAAAACAGCCCCAATTCAATAAATCTGTTATTAAATATTGTGCTTGTCTAAAAGGTTTGGCGGTTACTCAGATTTTTATTTACTTTGCAAGCGTAATCAAACAAATACAGGATAACATTATGAACAGTAGTTTTACAATTAAAAACGTTAGTAGTATGAAAAAGCAATTTTTGATGTTTGCAGTCGCAGCAATGGCGGCACAGACAATGTCAGCTCAGACATTAGCAGAGAGCAAGTTTACAGACAACTGGTACATAGGTATCAATGGTGGAGCAAATTTCAAGACCACACACACGTCGATGTTCCGCAATCTCAACCCCTCTGCCGGTCTTAGGATAGGCCGTAATATCACTCCTGTTTTCGGAGTAGCAGCAGAGGGACAGGCTTATTTTGACAACAAGGGCAGTGCCTACGAGACCGGCACATTCCTGAAAGGTATAAACGTGTCGGTGCTCGGAACGACCAACTTCAGCAATCTTTTCGGCGGATATACCGGTGAACCGAGAGTGTTTGAAGTGGTGGGTGTATATGGAATAGGATGGGGGCATGCCTTCAGTACGGAGAGCAACAAACTGCCTCGTGAGAATGTTATGACCACAAAGCTCGGTGTCGACTTCACCTTCAACCTTGGCGAATCAAAGGCATGGCAGATTTATTTGGAGCCTAATATAACATATGGAATGAACATGGACGGCAACAAGACCCATTTCAACTCAAACAATTCTGCATTAGGACTTCTGCTCGGTGTCAACTATAAGTTCGGCAACAGCAACGGCACTCACAACTTCGCTTTGGCCGAGCTCCGCGACCAGGCAGAGATAGACGCTCTCAACGGCAGGATAAACGAGTTGCGAAGCGATGTCGATGCCCGTGACAACGAGATTGCAGCAGGCCGCCGCACCATCAGCGATCTGGAGAATCGTCTGCGCAACAGCGAACGTCCGGTGATAGTGGAGGAGACCACCACGACCAATGTCAACGTTCTCCAGCCGTCGGTAATCTTCCGTCAGGGCAAGAGCACCATCGACGCGGCTCAGTATGCAAGTATCTCTATGATAGCGACATACATGAAGAATCATCCCGAGTCCAAGATACTTATAAAGGGTTATGCCTCTCCCGAGGGTAACATGGAGTTCAACCAGCGTCTTTCCGAGGCACGTGCCACAGCTGTCAAGAACGCTCTCGTGAAGCGTTACGGAGTGAAGGCCGACCGTCTTACCACACAGGGTATGGGAGCTACGGACAAGATGTTCGACGAACTGGACTTCAACCGCGTGGTAGTGTTCATCGATACTACAAAATAAGTTTACATACTACTCTTAATGAATATCCCCACTGCCGGCGACGGCAGCGGGGATATTCTTTTTCACAGAAAGGCATTGTCTGTTCATACAGTCCTTATGTCTATCGTCTTTTGGAGTTTGCGTTTCTTGTCCGTAACTTTCAGTGTCATGATGCCCGGAGTCTTCGTGCTTCGCACCACTACGACCAGCCGGCCTGCGAATAGCTTCATCTGCGTTCCGTTGAATGGCTCGAGTGATGTGGCGTCGCCGTTGCAGGCTGCCTGATATGTACCCGTGCCCGTGACCTCGAATGTCAGTTCGTCGTCGGCCGTTGGACAGAAGTTGCCATCCTTGTCGGCCAGCGAGACGGTGACAAAAGCCATGTCGTCGCCGTCGGCCGTCAGTGCTTTCCTGTTGTCGTCGGCATATTCGGCCGTCAGTATCAGTTCGGCAGGGGCGCCGGCCGTGCGCTTCACGTCCTCGCCAATCTTGTTTCCGGCGGCATCGTAGGCCACCACACGGATTTCTCCCGGCTCATATTTCACGTCGTTCCAGCGCAGGCGGTAACGGTTAAGCCGGCCCTCCTTGTTCTTGCGCACGCGGCCCTGGCTCTTGCCGTTGACGAAGAGTTCGCCCTCCACTCCGTCGGTGTAGCAATATACGGGTGTCACCTTTCCTTTGCGGTCGGGCCATGTCCAATGTGGCAGCAGGTGCACGGTGTGTTCCTTGGTGTTCCACTTGCTGCGATACAGATAGTAGCGGTCTTTGGGCAGTCCGGCCAGATCGCATATTCCGAAGTAGCTGCTGCGGCTTGGCCAGTACTCGTCGTAGGGTGTCGGCTCGCCCAGATAGTCGTAGCCCGTCCATACAAATTCGCCTATCACCTGCTTGTAGTCGTCCTGCCAGCGCCAGTCATCGTCGGGCAGATTGCTCCACGGACAGCATTCTGTATCGTAGCCGTTGCATTGTCCGTCGGCGTATGTCTTCTTGTTCGATACCTCTACAGGGAACTTGTAGACACCGCGCGAACTTACTGTTGAGGCTGTCTCCGAGCCGAGCAGGAAGCCCTGCGGCAGTTCTTTCAGGCCTTTCTCGTATTTGTGCAGACGGTAGTTGAAGCCGGGCACGTCCATCACCTGTGCGAATCCCGTGTGCATGGCATTGTCCACGCGGTCCATACCCTGCGTGACGGTGCGCGACGGGTCGAGCCTGTGGCAGAGGTCCTGCAGGCGGCGGGCTATGTCCTTTCCGCCCTTCATGCCCTGTTCGGGTATCTCGTTGCCTATGCTCCACATCACTATCGACGGGTGGTTGCGGTGGTTTTTCACCAGGTTTTCTATGTCGCGGTCGCCCCATTCGTCGAAGAAGCGTGCGTAGCCGTTTTTGCATTTGGCATATTTCCACATGTCGAAACTTTCGGCCATTACCATCATTCCCAGCGAGTCGCATATGTCCATTTGCATCTTCGACGGCATGTTGTGGGCCGTGCGTATGGCGTCGCAGCCCATTGCCTTCATCATCTTTATCTGGCGTATCAGCGCAGCCTTGTTTATGGCGGCGCCGAGCGGACCAAGGTCGTGGTGCAGACATACGCCCTTGAACTTGCGTGTCTGTCCGTTGAGCTGGAATCCGCCCTCCTTTGTCACCGTGGCCGTGCGTATGCCCACGTTTACAGTCTGCCGGTCAATGAGCTTGCGGTCGCGATACAGTTTTGTCACGAGTTTGTACAGATATGGCGATTCGGGCGACCACAACTGTGGCTTCTTCACGTCGAGCACAGTGCTGATGTCGCCTGTCCCGGTCATGTTGCAGTGGCTTTCGGCCACGATGAAGCCCTTTTGGTCGTACAGGGCTATGTTCACGCCCATCGTTCCGTCATTCAGGTTGCCTGCAACCTTGGCTGTCACTTTCATTTCGGCCAGTTTTCTGTCGGCCTTGGCGGTATAGGCGAATGTCTCGAACGTCTCGAACCGTGCCTCGTCTTCGGTCACAACGAGCGTCACGGGGCGGTATATGCCGCCTCCGGGATACCACCGGCTGCTTTCCTCAACGTTGTTCAGGTCAACCTCGACAGTGTTGTCGCCCGTCTTTACATACGGTGTGATGTCCACCTTGAATGCGTTGTAGCCGTAGGCCCAGTAGCCGGCACGCCGGCCGTTGACGCTCACGGTAGGTTCGCTCATGGCCCCGTCAAACACCAGTTCGGCATGTTTGCAGCTTTTCGGTATGCGTATCGTTGTCTTGTAGTGGCCTTCGCCTATCCATGGCAGCGAGCCCGAGCGGCCTGACTTTTCAGTCTTTTCCTTTTCGCCGTTCTGCTCTATGGCCACCACTTGCAGGTCCCACTTCTTGTCGAACGGTCCGTTTATGGCCCAGTCGTGCGGCACGCGCACGTTTTCCCACTGCGCCTTGTCGCGCGAAAACATCCACCCCTCGTCCAGCACCGTCTCGTGACGTTGTGCCGTTGCCGTGGCGGCGAGCGACAGGGCAAGTAACAATGCTTTGTATTTCATATCGTTTATAAGTTTTAGCAGCTTTTATAATGTTTCTGCAAATATAACGTTTTTTTTGTTCATGACCTAATATTCATGTCACTTTATTGCCGTTGCCGCATAATTGTACGTGATGGTGTGGCATGTGTTCCGGACTTTAATGCATGGATGTCGGGCGGATGTGGCTCGGATTGGGAATAATTATGACAAAACACTTCGTTGGCCGTCACAAAACAGTATTTCGTTACATACGGGCCGAAAATGGCGTATTTTTATGATAAATAGGACGTGCTGACAGTCAGATAGTTACGGAACTAACGAATAGAAACGGCTTGTAAAGAAAGTAGAGAGGCCCATATTGCCTTGCGAAAGCGCCCATATCGCACTGCGATATGGGCGCTTTCGCAAGGCAATATGGCCCGTATGAGTTGTTAAATATGGCGTATTTGGGTCCGGAAATGCCGGTTTTGCGGTATTCTCGCCATGGTTTTATGTCTTGAAAGGGCATTTCCAGGCATCTGTTTCTTCCAGAATGCGTGAAAAAAAGTGCTGTTTTTTAAGAATAAAAATTACATGTAATGGTTTTTATACATTTATGTCAATGTGAATGTCAGCGGCCTTTCTTGTCCGGTTTCTTTGTGAACTTATACGCGGCAGTGAGCATCACGTAGCGCGGAATGCAGTTGTACCACGTCTCGGTGCGGCCCTGCGCGTTGATGTTGTAGCGCACTGCCGACAGACGGTGGAGCAGGTCGAAGGCCTGCAACTTGGCCGTAAGGCGGCCTTTCAGGAACGAGCGGGTCAGCTGCGCGTTCCATACGAGGTCGTCGGTGTTCATCGACGGACTGCTGTAGCCGCGGCGGCAGAACATGTTGATGTCCGTGGCGATGGTCAGGTCTATGCCGGGGATGGTGTACTGGGCGTTGCCACCGTATTGATAGTCGTAGGTATTGATGCGTTCGAAGTTGTCACGGTTGCTTGTGCTGTTGCGCATTACGAGTTTTGACACTATGGCTGCCGAGAGCTTCTCGTGGCGGTATGCCATTTTGGCGTTAAGGCGGGTGTATATGTTCGTCACCTTGCTCAGCACGTCGGCATCTGTGTCGTAGGCTATGTCGAAGTCGACGCTGCGTTCGTATTTCACGCTGCCGCTGACGTCGAAGCGCAGACGTTTCAGTCTGTCGATGGGGCGTTGCCAGCCTGTCTTGAATGTTCCGCTCCAGTTGCCGTTGACGTTGTCGGTCATTCTTGTGTAGGCACCGGTGGCGGAGTTGTATGTGGTGCGTGTGCCGCGGGCGTTATGTGTCAGCAGGAAGTCGTAGCCCACGTATACCGACGAGCCTATGGAGTCGTTCTTGAACGTTACGGTTCCTTCCGATTTGTGTATTTTGCGGTTCTTTATTCCTGGGTTGTTGATGCGGATGGATAGCGGGTCGGAGTTGTTGCTGACGGGCATGAGCGACGCGAAGTCGGGGCGCGAAACGCTGAAATTGTATCTGAAGTTGAACTGTGTTTTGCCGTATGTCCTGAATCGGATGTACGGTTCGAAGGCTGTGTATGCCCTGTGGGCGGTGGTGTCGAGGGTGGCGTGATGATAGTTCATCCGTTCCGTCAGCCGGCTTACGGGCAGACGAAGGGTTGCACTCATCTTTCCATTGTATTTTGACAAGCCTATCGAACCGGAGTATTTGCGCACCATGGTGGTGGATATATGGCTGTTGTCGACATCAAGAGCCATGTCGAGCGAGTCGCGGGTGGAGGGCAGCAGGCCAAAGTTCTCGTAGCGCTCGTTGTCAAGCATGTCGAGCCGGTAGATGCCGTTGGTCACGCTTTGCTGGTTCTGCATGTATCCGACGGTTGAATTAATCTCCCAGTCATCGGGCAGGATGAAGTTGTAGCTGAAGTCAATGTCATATGTATAGTTGCTTGTGTGGCTGTCTGTGTAGTTGTTGTGCAGGTCGTGCGTGCCGTTGGCGGGATAGTCTGTGCGGGATAGTCTGAAGTTTTCGGCCGGATTGTGGCTGTAGTATGTGCCGTAGAAATCTGCCGATATATAGTCTCCGGACTCGAATTGTTTGCTCCAGTATATGTTTTGGTTGATGTTGATGCTGCGGTTGCGTCCGCTTCCGAGGCTGTATCTCCTGTTGGTAAGTGTGGCGGCGAAAGTGGAGTCGGTGCTCTCCGATATGCTGGTGCCGTCGGTATAGTTGAGCCATGTGAATGAGTGCAGGTGCAGCTTTCTTAAGGAGAGTTGGTTCTGTATCTGGAATTGGAAGTTGTCGCTGAGCGTCTTCGACGAGCTTCCGCGGTATATGCTTCCGTCCGAGGCAAAGTTCTCCGAGGCTGTGTTGGTTCGGTTGTCGGCATCTCTCCATGTCAGTGTCGACGAAAACCTGTTGTTGAAAGTCTTCTCCTTGTCTTCCGTATCCAGATCTATGCCCACCTGACGTGTCTTTAGCAGCCCGCGCGGCATGTCGGCCGGCTTCCATTCGCCGTCGTTTCCTGGCTTCCGGTCTTCGTTGACGTTGTTGATATTGGCAAAGGCCGACATGCGTGTATGGTCGTCATAGTAAAGTCCGAAGGCGCGGCCCATCCACCGCTGTTCCGTTCCGGCGCCTGCCTCGGCGTTGGCAATGTATCCCCGGGCATACTCGCGCTTGAGTTTCACGTCCATCACATATTCCTTTTCCTCTATGTCGCGGCCTGCCAGTTCGCTCTTCTCCGTGCTTTTGTGATATACCTGTACGTTTTTGACGGTGAAGTAGGGCAGGTTTTCGAGCATCACCTTGTTGTCGCCTTTGAAGAAGTCTTTGCCGTTGAGCAGCAGATTGTCTATCTTCTTGCCGTTCACGTATATGTCACCGTTGTCCTTAATCTCCGCTCCGGGCATCTGGCGGATAAGTCCGTCGAGCATCGAGCCGTCGGGCAGATTGAATGCCGCCGCGTCGTAGACGATGGTGTCGCCGCGGTAGGCTATCTGCACGCGCGTGCCCTTGACCACCAGCTCGTTGAGGTTGCCGCCGTCCATGCCGTTGTTGCGGTGTATCTTCATTAGGTGTTGGGGTATCTCGAAGTACGACTTGCGGCCTATCTTGCCTATCTCGAAGTCTACATAGCAGTCATGATATCCTTCGTATGAAGCCTTGACGATATATTTAGCTTCCTTGCGCGGCACTTTGAAAGAGTACCACGACCATTGGCCTCTGTCGCTGACGTAGCATGTCACGGTGTCCACCACGGTTGAGTCGGGGCGCATCAGCGTGATGAATGCCGCCAGCTTGCCCCGTGTGAAGGAGTCGTATACGCTGCCGCTTATGTTTACAGTCTTTTCTTTCTTTTTGGTTTCCTTTGTGTCGGATGCTGTTTGTGCCTGCATTGCGATGGCTGCAAGGATGCAGACGATAATGATAATCGGTTTTCTCATTTGTTTTTTGTGTGTCAGTATGTTAATGTTGTATAGTTATACAAACGCTCTTTTGTGTGAAATATTACGTTGTCATTTGTTTTTTAGAAAACAAACGGGCACCGTCATTCGCATGTCAATGCCCGCCGGCCAGATTAACAGCCTTATTTTATGAACTAAAAAACAATTATTTCTTATTGAATATCTCTTCGATTCTTTCCTGCAACCAGTGGCCGATGAGTCCGGAGGAGACTATCCGCCCGTCCGGTCCGATGAGCACATACTCGGGCATGGAGGTGATGCCGTAGGCCCGGGCCACCTCCGAATCGAAGCCTTTAAGGTTGGACAGATGCGTCCAGTGGATGCCGCGCTTCTCCACATAGCGTGCCCAGTTATTATGGTCGGAGTCGAGATATACACCGATGATGTTGAGACCGTCATCCTTATACCGTCTGTTCATTATCTTGAGCATCGGTATCTCTCCGCGGCTTGCTCCGTCCTGAATGTTCCAGAAGTACAGTAGCACGTAGCCGTGCCCTACATATTCGCTCAGCCGTCGGGTCTTGCCATCGGGGTCGGAGAGCTCAACATCGGTGTACATGCGTCCGGGACGGCGTTTCTCCATGTTGCGATAGAACTGCCATACGGGCATCATTGCTCTGTGGGAGGCGTAGACCCGGGTGCTGTCGAGCAGGCTGCCGAGGCGTCCGTAGCTCATGTTTGCATAGCTTCCGGACAGATAGTAGGCCGCGATGGGGTTGTCCATGTTGGCGCGTATGATGTTGTCGGTGGCGGCATCGGCGCTGTCAATCAGGGCCAGCAAGCCGTCTTTGTCCATCGGCTGCGTATACATTTCTATGTCGGTGGTGTATTTCTTGGCCTCGCGCTCATAGTCGTGTATGCGGTTCTGGCAGGCCATGAACTTCATGTTGAGGTCTGATGCGTTTATGCTACGGTGTTCCATGTCGAGCACGATGGGCACAGTGTCGGCGATGACGGCATATTTACGGCCTTTATCGTCAACAATCTCGAACATCTGGTCAGGCTCCGCCTCGTAGGTGTATGTGAAGCTGCCGTCCTCGCCAATCGCTATATTGTTATAGTCACCGAACGGATATGTAATCGGTTTAAAGGTCAGTTTGCTTGTTCCGGGGGCAACAGTTCCGCTGATGTTCCGTTTGACTGGCTGTCTGTCCGTCTCCTTGGAACAAGCGTAAGTCTCGCTGACGAGCTTCATCTGAAACTCGTTTTTCATGAACGGTTTGTTGTAGGTGGTCCTCACCAGCTCGCCTGGTAGAAAACGTTTCTTGCTTTTTCTTTGCAGGCTTGCCAGGGCTTTGACAAGAATATTGTTCCGTTGGCATGTGGAACTGCCGGTGTACATCTTTTTGGCGAGGTCGCTTATCTCGTCAAACTGCTTGACGGTCAGCGTGCTTTCGAGGTCTTCCGCGAGTTTGTGGAAGAAGTAGACGGCGGCGTCACATCCCCTTTCGTCGTTGTTGGCCTTATGGGTGGCATACAGACCGGTGATATATTTTGTCTTCTCCCGCAACTCTACGAATGCGGTGGTGTCGGTGGGAGTAGCCTTGCTCTTGTTGGACTGGTTGCGGCCTGGTACGTAGGTGGTGTTCAGGTCGTCTATGCGCCAGTGCCTGCCCGTCATCTTTATCAGATATCCGTCTATGGTGTGGCAGGGCAGGGAGTCCTTGTCGTAGAACATTTCCCGCCTCCATACAATGCCGTAAAGCGTGCGCAGTGAGTCGGGACCGGTGAAAGTGGCAAACCGGTAGGTGAAATCGTCGCGCATGTTATAACGGAAACATATGCGTGACCAGTATGTGTCGGGCCATGAGAAAGACAGCCAATGGAACGGTGAATCGCCGTCGGACGGGCTGTGGGTAAGCACGGTGGTGGCCTTGCCGGTGTGGCGCTCAAAAGCACGGTCTATCTTTTTGAGTGATTGTGGAAGCCGGCCGGAGGCGGCATCGCTTTCGTTGAGCAGGTATTTGAAGTTCCATACATAGTGTCCGGTGCCCGGATGTGAAAAGCCAGTCTTCTTGTCATCTGCCTTGATAAAGCGTTCCACATCTTTCTTCATGGCTTCTGAGGAATTTGTTTCGGTGCCCTTTGCCGCAGCCGTAGCTGTGAGTAACAGCGAAGTTATGATGGTTAGGATGGTCTTCATATTGCTGTATGTTTTTTATTGTTTGTCGGTGTTATACGCTTCGGTCGGTTTGTCTTGTCGCGTAATGTTGTTGATTATAATCTTGTTCATCAGCTTTTGGAACCGTGCGTCGGCCTTTATTATCTGTTCCACGTGGGCCAGATATACGCTGTCGGACAGATTGTCGAGGTCGCGTTCCATGCGTTCCACGAGTATGGTCATGCTGTCGGCAGCTGTCATTCCGGCAGGTGTGACAGCAGTGGTTACTGTGTTGGAAGCAGTGATGTTGGGGATAGCGGTTGCCAGAGACGGTGGTGCGGTCGGAGTCTTTGGCGTTTCTTTCCTTTTTTCAGATGCCTGGTTGCTTGTTGGCGATTGGGGACCTGTCTGCGTGGATGTATGTTGTGGCTGTGACGGCGGTGACATAAGACAGGTTGTTGAGGGTGTATCCGATGTCGCGTTGAGTACGGTCATGGAGTTGTGTTCCGTGGAGTCGGAGTATGTGGTGTTGTGTCCGAAGTGCATTCCCATTACGAATACAAGTCCGATGAATATGGCGGCAGCGGCCCATCTCACGGCAAATATCCGGCGGTGTCTTTGGCGGATGATGGCATCGTAGGTGGCTGTTTCGTCTTCAGATAGCCATGTATCGATGTCGTTGTCGCTTGTCGGGTGGGGGAGGATGCTCAGCAGCACGCGTTCCTCTTCTGTGGATGCAGCGTTTTTGAGCAGTCCGTAAAGTCTGTGCTCTTCACTGACAGTGGTCTCTCCGGCGAGGAATCGCCGGATGAGCTGTTGCCGTTCGGCTTCTGTTGCGGTATGTTCGTTGTCTCTTTTCATTCGCTTATATATAATAAGGTGTGGCTGTTGTGGTGTTCGTTGTGGTTACAGGCCTCCCTGTTGCCTTATTGCTTCGAGCAGTTTGCGGCGTGCAGTACTGAGCATTGCGCTTATAGAGCGGCTCTTGATGCCGGTGACAGTCTCCATCTCGGCCAGGTCCATGTCTGACAAATGGCGCATACGGTATAGTCGTGCTTCGGTGGGAGTGAGGCGGCTTATGGCATTTTCAAGCAGACGGCGGTTGTCGCTGTCTTCCATTGCTGTAGGTTGTTGGTATCCGTCGACCGGCGGTCCGGATGTGTCTGATGATATACGGGTTTTCCTTTTCCTCCACTCGCTTACGCAGATGTTCTTTGCCATACGTGAGGCAAGTGCCTCGACACCGAGTCTTATGTCTATCCGTTCCCGCATTATCCATAGCCGCATGAGCACTTCTTGTGTCACATCGTCGGCCATGTCTCTGTCTGAAAAGAAGTCCAGTCCTATACTGTTGAGTTTAGGACGTAGCTTTCTGGCTATATGTTCAAATTCTTCCGGTGTCATTCTTTGTGTTTAATATACGTTTAAGGTTATGGTATGTTAAGTCTGAAAATGTGAAAAATGTGTTTTTGTGTATAGGATTACTTGTTTATGTGTTGATGGAGGCTTGTTGAAGTCATGCTGCCGGTGTCAGTCAACGAACAGCATTCCGTCTTCTTGGAATATCTTTTCTTCGTTAATCAGTGAAGACAGGGCGGCGTCTATCTGTTCGTAAGGGCGTCTTATGCTGTTCAGTTCCGTTATGTGGTGGCGGTGTTTGTCGGCAAGCAGGGCGAGTATTTCCGCTTCTGTGGCGGCGATGGTATCGTCATTGACAAGTTTCTTGTCACGTTGCAGGCATACATCGCACGTTCCGCAGTCGTGATCCGAATTTTCACCGAAGTAGCCCAACAGCATGCGGCTGCGGCAAGTGTCGTCGGATGAGAAGTATTCTGTCATCGCCTTGATTTGTTTTTCAAACCTGTCTTTCAGCTCTTCGTATATTTCTTTTGGGAAGAACAAGTGTTCCGAATCTTCGCGCCGCTGGGTGTACCGGATGTATGGAGTGCGTTTGCGGGGGATAAAACCTATGATATTCTTGTGGGCAAGGAGTTTCAGCGTCTGGTATACTTCGTGTGACGTGAGGTCTGTCTCTTGTGCAAGAAAGCTCTCGTCAACGAAGTTGTAGTCGCTGAACAGTCCGCTGTAATTGCGCAGCAGAGCTATGATGAGCTTGTCTTCGGTCTCAGAGTTGTTTTTCAGCAGATACAGGTTGTCGCGTTCGGTGAGGAACCTTACCCTTGAGGCATTTTCCTGTTCTTCGATATAGTCTATGTATCCGGCACGGGTGAGTATGTGCAGAGCGGCTTCTACCTGTATGGGGAAGTGTCCGAAGGTGTGGCAGAACTTGTCTATGTTGAATTCGAAAGTCAGTCCGTAGCCGGATCCTGTGGCTATCTGGTAGAAATAGGCGAGATGTTCGTATACCTTTTTAATATAGTCTTTATCCGGAAAATTGTCGCTGATGCGTTTCGAGAGCTTGGTCACGTCAGCATTGTTGCACAGTAGCACGGCATAGGCTTTTTCACCGTCACGTCCGGCGCGTCCCGCTTCCTGAAAGTAAGCCTCGATGCTGTCAGGGCAGTCTATGTGTATTACAATGCGTACATCGGGCTTGTCGATACCCATTCCGAAAGCGTTCGTGGCCACTATTATCCTTATGTCGTCGTTCTGCCACGCCTTCTGGCGTTTGTCTTTCTCGGCGCTTTCAAGACCGGCATGGTAGAATGAGGCTTTCATGCCCGTGTCGCATAACAGTTCGGCAGTTTCTTTGGCGTGACGTCTGCTGTGCACATAGACGATGGCGCTGCCGTTCACGTTTTGCAGAATGTGTATCAGTTCGCCTTGCTTGTCGGACGTATGACGAACAACATAAGCGAGATTCTTGCGTTCGAAACTCATGTTGAACACACGTTTCTCTCTGAATCCGAGTTTTTCCTGTATGTCGTCAACCACAGTCGGAGTGGCCGTCGCCGTCAGGGCGAGCACCGGAGCATCCGGCTTTATGCTGCGAATGTCGGCAATCTTCAGATATGACGGACGGAAATCATAGCCCCACTGGCTGATGCAATGGGCCTCGTCTATGGTGATGAAACTGACGCGCATATGTTTCAGTTTGGTCTGAAACAATTGTGAGGAAAGGCGTTCCGGAGATACATAAAGTATGCTGACGGCTCCGAAAACAGCATTGTCGAGCGTGGTCAGCACAGCTTCGTGCGACATGCCTGAGTAGATAGCTGCCGCACGTATGCCGCGTTTGCGGAGATTCATGACCTGATCTTTCATCAGAGCTATGAGCGGTGTTATAACAATACATACGCCTTCCTTGGCCAATGCCGGCACTTGGAATGTAATTGATTTGCCTCCTCCGGTGGGCATCAGTCCGAGTGTATCGTGCCCGCTGCTGATACTCTCGATAATCTCGCGTTGTATACTCCGGAAATCATCGTATCCCCAGTAGCGTCGCAGTATGGATTCGAAAGATGATTCTCCGCTATTCATCACTCATCATTCTTTCTTGTTCTTCACCCTTTCTTATTTTTCATTCTTTTTCTGTGTATCCGGCATTATATCTTCGATTTGTAGCTGGACTTCGCCGCGTTTGTATGCGTTCTCTTCTATCGTGTATACGATATCAAACGACCGTTTGCTCTTGATGTAGCGTGCGGCGGCGCTCTGTCCGAAGGCAATACCGTTCATTACGTTGCTTGAGCGGCTGTCCACGAGTTCGAGTTTGATGTGTTCCTGATGACGGCCTACCACCTTGCTTGTACCATAATCGTATACATTGCGTGTGCAGAAGAGAGGTTTGGGATTGCACGGACCGTGCGGTGCAAACTTCTTCAAGTCGGCCTGCATCTTTTTCGTGATATCCTTGAAGTCTATCACTTCTTCTATGTCGAGTATGGGTTGTGTCTGTTCCGGCATGATGTGGTTGTTGACATAAGCCTGAAAGCGACATATGAATTCCTTGATGTTTTCAGCTTTCAACGAGAGGCCGGCGGCGTATGTGTGTCCGCCGAAATTCTCGAGCAGGTCGCGGCAGCTCTTTATGGCATCGTAGATATCGAATCCGGCCACACTGCGCGCCGACCCTGTCGCCATACCGTCGCTCATGGTGAGCACTATTGTAGGGCGGAAGTAAATCTCGGTGAGACGGGATGCCACAATCCCGATTACACCCTTTTTCCAGTTCTCATCGTATAGCACTATGGACGACAAGTGTTTCTGGCTTTCTAGTTTCTCGACAATTGAATTGGCCTCTTCGGTCATCTGTTTGTCCACATCCTTGCGTTGTTCGTTGTATTCGTTTATCATTCCGGCCTCGACAAGTGCGCGTCTGAAGTCCTTCTCCACAAGCAGTTCCACGGCTTCCTTGCCGTTCTGCATGCGGCCTGAAGCGTTGATGCGCGGTCCGATTTTGAATACGATATCGCTCATGGTCAATTCCCTGTTGGTCAGTCCGCAAATGTCAATGATAGCTTTCAGCCCTACGGACGGGCTTTGATTGAGCTGTTTCAGACCGTGGAATGCCAATGTACGGTTCTCGCCGGTTACAGGGACAATGTCCGATGCGATGCTTACTGCGCACAAGTCAAGCAGCGGTATCAGTCGTGCAAACGGTATACCGTTGTTCTTGGCGAATGCTTGCATGAACTTGAAGCCGACACCACATCCCGACAGATGATGAAAAGGATATGTCGAGTCCGGACGTTTGGGGTTGAGTATAGCCACGGCGGGCGGCATTTCTTCGTCGGGAACGTGGTGGTCGCAGATGATAAAGTCTATGTCGAGACTTTTGGCATAAGCAATTTCGTCGATAGCCTTGATTCCGCAGTCGAGTATTATTATCAGTTTTACCCCCGTTTCTTTGGCATAGTCTATCCCTTTGCGGCTTACACCGTATCCCTCGTCATACCGGTCGGGGATATAGTATTCGATATTTGAATAGAACTGCTGCAGAAACTTATACACCAAAGCAACAGCCGTGCATCCGTCAACGTCGTAGTCGCCATAGATCATGATACGCTCTTTGCGTCCCATGGCATCATTGAGCCGATCCACAGCCACGTCCATGTCGTTCATCAGGAAAGGGTCAATCAACTCGTTGAGCATCGGTCTGAAAAAGCGTTTTGCCGCCGACTCCGTCTTGATGCCTCGTTGGATAAGGAGATTGGCCAGTATCGGGCTCATTCCGATTTTCTCTCCCAGTTCCTTGGCTGCTTTCTGTCTTTCAGGTGTCGGTGGTTCGTAATTCCATTTAAATTGCATTTATATTGTTTTTTATTTTCTTCTTTCTTTATGTTACGAATCCCACAGTATTTCCTCATATGTATTTAAAAGTGGTTGAGGATAGGATAGTGGTGCCGTATCGCTGTCACACAGTCTTCCGTATTTGTCACATTGTCTTCTTCTTTTGGATTGATGTGGTGTCGGTCTGTGTATCTACGATATGATATAGCGTGTAAAATTACTAATAAAAAATAAGAAAATGTAGAAATGGTTTGTAAGTTTTTGAGTTTTTAAGGATTGTACGGACAGATGTAATTATTATGAAGATGTATCTTTTATATATCATTATGACATTCCCGAATACACCATTGGTCTCGGAGTTGTTATTGACATAAAAAACCAAGTGCCGCACTTTTTGGCCGGTGCGACACTTCATTTCATATTAATATAGAGCATATTCATTCGATAGTATATGCAAGTACAACAGCAATTGCCATGAAGAATGCTATTATCATCATGGAGATAAAAGTGACTTTCTTCAATATAGTCCTGCGTTTTATTGCGTTCATACTTTGTCTTTTAAATTCGCTTGCATCGTCACCTCTTCTCATTTTTACCCCCCCCGTTTTTTTTACGTAAGTAGTTGGTAGTCACTGGCTTGTAAGGTTATGTTATTGGATTTTATAAATCTGCGCTTGTTTTAAAGTTCACACCAAAAGTTATATACAACGCTTCTGGTGTGAACTTCACAGTTTGCAAAGTTAGTTCTCTTATATGCCGAGCTTCTTGCGTATGTCCTTCGGAATGGCATTCTTGTTGACCATGAAATCCATGGTGTTTGCGGCAATGAAAGTTTTGGTCATATACCATATACCTTTGTAGTCGCCGTATTCTCCCCATGAGTTCTTCACCATGTAATATTCTTTGCCGTTCTGGTCTTTGGCTACACCGTAGATAAGCATACCATGGTCGTCGGTCAACTGCCAGTTGTCGTATCGTTCCTGACGCATTTCCTGTGTGGGGACAATTTCGGGAGCGGTGCATCCCAGCGAGTCAAACATCGCGGTCTTTTTGGTGGTTGTCAGTCGGAGCCAGCGTGCAGCGTCACTTCCGGTCAGGCTCTGTACCTGTTTCATATCATAAGCATATGCAGTACCTTTGCGGGTGAATCCATCTTCCGATACGTCACCGCCCCATGCTATGGTATACCCGTTGTCAACGGCGTTGTCGATGATGCGCATCATGTCTTCCATCGGTACGTTCCATGACAGAGGATTGCGCCAGTTGTCCTGCACCTCAACGGGGAATGCTGTCCAAAACGGATGGTGTGTATAGCTTGTTATGGTCACATAGTCGTTCCAGTCGAGACCGAGACTCGATGCAAACTCTTTCGGAGTGTATGTCTTTCCTTCATATTTGAACGATGTGGGACACTGTCCGAGGTATGCGTCGAGTATGCCCTGCAATCCGACTTTCCACTGTCCTGAAATCTTTTTAGCCTCGCTCTTGGCAATGGTTGTCACATAAGGAGTCATCACTTCGAAGAACTCGTTGAAGTTGTTCAGCGAGTCGCCATACAGGCTTCCCGGGAACGGCATGGCATCTTCCGGACATATACCGTAGTTTTTGAGAACATAGAGCACATCATATGCCGAACCGCCTTGTGAGAACTGACAGTCGCCATGCAGTCTTACCACCTGTATAGCACGGTCCATGTAGTTCTTGTTGGCAACGAACGATTCGCAGAGGTCGTATGTCTTTCCTGTTTTTTTCAGTATCTCGCTCTCGAAATACGACAGCGTCGAGTATGCCCAGCATGTGCCGCTGCGGTTCTGGTCTTTGATGCTTGTTATGGGGTTCTCCTTGATTGTTGTGAACACCGGTTTGTTTTTGTTTACAGAATCTTTCTTCTCTTGTGCGTTCGCTCCTACCGACATCAGTGCGATGAGCGACAATGTCAAAATTTTCTTCATATTGGTTTTGTTTGTTGTTTTGTTGATTCTCTGTTGTTTACTTGTCATTATTCATTTTCATGAATTCCTCCACATCCTGAGGATGGTATGGTATGCGGCTTTCGCCAAGGAAACGACAGCCGTCTTTCGTTATCAGGATGTCGTCTTCAATGCGTATTCCTCCGAAGTCCTTGTAGGTTTCGAGCAGTTCAAAGTTTATCCATTCCTTGCAGTGTCCGCTTTTACGCCAGTCGTCGATGAGTGCCGGTATGAAGTATATGCCCGGTTCGTCGGTCATTACGAAGTTCTCTTCCAGCCGGCGTCCCATGCGCAGGCAGTTGGTTCCGAATTGTTCTGACGGCTGTGTCTCGTCGTCGAAGCCCACGTACTGCTGTCCGAGGCCCTCCATGTCATGCACGTCCATACCCATCATGTGTCCGAGGCCGTGAGGCAGGAACATGGCGTGGGCGCCGGCTCTTACGGCTTCTTCCGTATCGCCCTTCATCAGGCCTATTTCCTTCAGGCGTTCTGTCATCAGGCGGCACACATTCATATGCACATCATACCACCGTACGCCCGGACGTGCCACTTCAAGAGTATAGTCGTGGCATTCCTCGACAATGCGGTAGATGTCCAACTGGCGTTGTGTGAACTTGCCTGATACGGGATATGTGCGTGTATGGTCCGAGCAATAGTCGTCAAGCTCACACCCGGCGTCGCACAATGCGAGTCTTCCCGGTTCGAGCAGGCAGTCCGACGGACCTCCGTGCATCACTTCGCCGTGTTGTGTGAATATCGTTGCAAAGCTGACTTTCGACGAATACGACGCGGCCGTGCCGTCCACTTGTCCGCCTACATATCGTTCCGTCACCCCCGGGCGTGTCAGGCGCATGGCCGTGGTGTGCATTCTGTATCCCACTTCGCAGGCACGTTCGATGGCCTCAATCTCCTGTGGCTCTTTTGTCGAGCGCATCTTCACTACTGCGTTTATCAGTTCAATTGATGCAGACTTCCGTTGTTGCGAAGGATGAATGGCCAGCAAGTCCATTATCAGAACCATCGTGTCGTGACGATATGGTGGCAGGAAGTGTATCCGGCGGTTTTCGGATACGGCCTTGTCGCAGATGGCTTTCAGTTCTTTCATTGGTGCGGTATGCTCCACACCGACTTTCGAAGCCATGTCGCCTACGCTGTCAACGGAGCCGAACCATACGATGTCTTCTATGTCAATGTCGTTGCCGACGAGAGTGTCGCGGTCGTTGTCAATGTCAATGATTCCCACCAGTCCGTCGCGGTGCATTCCGAAATAGTATATGAATGCGGAGTCCTGACGGAACGGGTAGTAGGCATTGGTCGGATAGTTGGCCGGCGACTCGTTGTTGCCGAACAATATAACAATACCTTTGCCTACAAGTCTTTTGAGTTCATTGCGTCGTTTTACATAAGTTTCTTTGTCAAACATGAGCAAAAACAGTTTTTTGTATCATAATATCTTGCAAAGATATATTATTTTTATCGAAAATAAGTATCTTTGCACGATTTTTAAGCTAAAATAATGCAAGTAGACAGGAATACAGGGCTTGTGCTCGAGGGAGGAGGCATGCGGGGAGTGTTTACCAGTGGTGTGCTTGATGCGTTCATGAAGAACGAGCGTTACTTCAGATATGTGGTGGCAGTGTCGGCCGGAGCCTGCAACGGCATGTCTTACATCAGCCGTCAGCCGCGCCGTGCCCGCATATCGAACATAGACATGCTTGTGAAGTACGATTATCTTGGTGTGCGCAGGCTTGTCACTCACGGTTGTATATACGATCCTGAACTTCTCTATGACCGTTTTCCAAACGAACTTGTGCCTTTTGACTACGATACATATTTCAGCAATGCCGGAACATTTGAGGTGGTTACTACTAATTGTCTCACCGGACGTGCAGAATATCTTTCGGAACAGTCCGACCGTTGTAGGGCTATCGACATTGCTCATGCCAGCAGCAGTTTGCCGTATGTCTGTAAAATGATAGAAGTGGACGGCACTCCGATGCTTGACGGTGGTATTGTGGACAGCATACCAGTATTGAGGGCTGTTGGGCAGGGCCATCCGTTCAATGTTGTCGTGTGTACGCGAAACCGTGGTTACCGCAATAGTGGGCACGACCGGAAGATACCTTCTTTCATCTACCGTAACTATCCGCGTCTGCGTGTTGCTTTGAGCCGCCGTATAGCCGTATATAATGAGCAGCTGGCCATGGTGGAGCGTATGGAAGATGAGGGCCGCATCATTTGCATCCGTCCGCAACGCCCGATGGATGTAGACCGTATGACCAAAGATGCCGCGAAGCTGGAAGCACTGTACGAAGAAGGTTTCCGGTTGGGGTGTGACTTCTGTGAGAAATACGGGTGAGATGTTGTATGTCTGGGTCTGTTCCTAAGTTGTTTCTCTGTAGGTGTTTTATTTTTGGTACTCTGTTGTCGTAGCGTTAAGCAATCTTTCTTTCTCTGAAAAACAGGCAGGTGTAATGTTGTTTCTTCTGAAAATAGGTTAACCCGTAATATTCGTTATGCTTTTTTACGATGTCCGGTGTGTGCCATTCCGTGATATTGTTATACATTTGCCATTGGAAAAAGGCGGTGGATACCGTGCTTTTCTCCTTTGTGGAGTTGAGAATAAGGTATAAAGATTGTATAACAATAAAAATGAAAGAAGGTATGAAGAATGGAGTTATGATGCAGTATTTCGAATGGAATCTGCCTGACGACGGTAAACTTTGGGAACAGTTGAAAGAAGACGCTGAACATCTGCACGACATCGGAGTGACGGCAGTGTGGATTCCGCCGGCATACAAGGGATGCGGAAGCAGTGATGTGGGATATGGTGTGTACGACCTTTACGACCTTGGAGAGTTCGACCAGAAGGGAACCGTGCGTACCAAATACGGCACACGCGAGGAACTCGAGCAGGCTATAGATGCCTTGCACGCACACTCCATATCGGTATATCTTGACGCCGTGATGAACCACAAGGCCGGAGCCGACCGTGTGGAGACTTGCATGGCACAGCTCGTTGATCCTGACAATCGCGACCAGCCTATCAGCGAGCCATACGAGATAGACTGTTGGACGGGATTTGATTTCCCAGGTCGCGGTGACACTTATTCGGACTTCAAGTGGCACTGGTTCCATTTTTCCGGTACAGACTATAACGAGCGCGACAAGAAAACCGGCATTTATCAGATAGTCAGTGAGGGCAAGGCCTGGAGCATAGGCGTGGACGGAGAGAACGGCAACTACGATTATCTGATGTTCTCCGACATCGATCTTGACCATCCCGAGGTGGTGGCAGAGTTGCAGCGATGGGGAATATGGGTTGTGCGTGAGTTTAATCTTGACGGTATGCGCCTTGATGCCGTCAAGCATATGCACGACCGTTTCCTGCAAAAATTTCTCGAGGCGGTACGTGCCGATGCCGGTGATAAGTTTTATGCAGTGGGAGAGTATTGGGTCGAAGATATAAATACGCTTGAGGAGTATCTGGCAAATATAAATTACGAGATGGACCTGTTCGACGTGGCCCTGCATTACAACCTGTGTGCTGCGTCGAAGAGCGGCCGCGACTACGATCTGAGCCATTTGCTCGACGGCACGCTCGTGGCTTCACATCCAACGCTTGCCGTGACTTTTGTGGACAACCACGACTCGCAGCTCGGAAGTTCACTTGAGTCGCAAGTCGAAGACTGGTTCAAGCCGTCGGCCTATGCTCTGATTCTGCTCATGGAGCATGGATATCCTTGTCTGTTCTATGGCGACTACTACGGTGTAAAGGGTGAGCCGTCACCTCATAGGACGGTTATAGACACGTTGCTTGAAGTGCGGCGGCGTTGTGCCTACGGAAAGCAGACCGACTATTTTGACTATCCGTCGGTAGTGGGTTTCACGCGCTGCGGTGTCGATGACAAGCCCGGATCCGGTCTGGCTGTGCTGATATCCAATGGTGATGATGCAGAGAAACTTATGAATGTCGGTGAGACGCATGCAGGTGAAACGTGGCGTGAGGTGACCGGCAACCGTGATGAAACGATTGTCATCGGCGACGACGGCAATGGCGTCTTTCCTGTCTCGGCCGGTAAGGTGGCCGTATGGACCCCTGAGGTATAGAGTAAGTAGAAAATTAAAGTAAGTCAGTCGGCAAAATCAAACTGCATTATCGTCCGGACAAAGATGGATGCGCTCCGAAGGATAATGCAGTTTGATTTTGCTGACTGACTTAAAACTTTTTACTCTTAATTATTGATTTCCCCTTGTTCCATGTATTTTGGCGACGGGCCGTACTTGTTGGTACCCACCTGACTGTCAAGACACATGAAGACAATCATCATTATATTGTATGCCATACCGATGAGATAACTTATAGTCATAGGAAGAAAACCGGCAGACGAATTCGTTATCGTGTCTGCAATCTCCGTAGGATCGCTTACCTCGCCTTTGGCTATTTCCATAAGCATGTCGGAGCCTATGACGTCTACCAGATTGTATGCTATGACACCATAGCCTATTATTGTGCCTATGACTCCGATGCCGCACCACCATCCGCTACGTCCTGTGTCGTGCAGCCGGCGGAATGTCAGGGGAATCACGGCCAAAGAAAGCAGCAGACTTCTGATGCTGCCGATGAAAGGTATAAAACTTAATACCACATTGGCTATGATTACAGCCAGCATGCACCACCAGAATTCAGAACGGCGCGAGCGTCCGCTGAACTGTGTGAGTTTGTCCATAGCCTGTTTCAAGGCTTCACCAAAGCCAAGCTCCGGCATTTTCTTTACTTCATTCATGTGTTTGAAATGTTTTTGTTATTGATTAAATATATGTGACAGTCGTTTCATCCCGTGTTTTCTCGCCATGGCAAAGTTTGAACGAGTTCAATTTTGCGCATTTGGCTTGACGAAAACTGTCGTATCAGTCTTTCAGCAAGTCGGGCCGCAGACGTCGGGTGCGTTCCATGGCCTGCTCCATCTCCCATGCCTTTATCTTTGCCTCGTGTCCGCTCAGCAGAACCTCCGGCACTTTCCAACCCTTGTAGTCGGCGGGACGTGTGTATATCGGTGCCGAAAGCATGTCGTCCTGAAAACAGTCGGACAGAGCGCTCTGTTCGTCGCCGATCACTCCAGGCACTATCCTCACTATTGCATCGGCCATCACGGCGGCGGCCAGTTCGCCGCCCGTCAGCACATAGTCGCCGATGCTTATTTCGCGCGTTATCAGATTGTCGCGCACACGCTGGTCTATCCCCTTATAGTGACCGCAGAGTATGATGATGTTGCCTTTCATCGACAGTTCGTTGGCCACGTGCTGGTCAAACCGTTCACCGTCGGGCGATGTGTATATCACTTCGTCGTAGTCGCGTTCGGCCTTGAGTGCCGATATGGCCCGGTCTATCGGTTCGCACTGCATCACCATACCGGCGAATCCGCCGTAAGGATAGTCGTCCACTCGTCGCCATTTGTCGTTGGTATAGTCGCGCAGGTTGTGCAGGTGTATTTCCGCGAGGCCCTTTTTCTGTGCCCGTGCCAGTATCGACTCGTTTACGAATCCTTCGAGCATCTCGGGCAATACGGTAATGATGTCTATTCTCATAGCTGCAAAATTACTGAAACTTTGTTAAAGAACATTGCTCGTGTGGTTTAATAAATCTAAAAATATCACTGATATATCGTGTGCCTGTCTTTCGTCCGATGTCGTAGACACGTTCCATCTCCTTCGCATCATGCGAAATGTGGCCGATGGGCAGATGGGTGTCGGGGCGTATCACGAGGCACCGGCCCGCCAGCTCTGCCCGCCGCACATAGTCGAGCTGTGCGTTGTACATCGTGTGACGTCGTGCCATGGCCTCGGCCATCTTCGGATATCTCCGCATCCACATGCGCACGAGCGGCATCATTCTCATCGGGCGTTTGATGTAACCGTCGGGTTGGGTCAGTATCACCACATTCCTTTCATACCCGATGCTTTCGAAATATTCGAGCGGTATAGAGTCGGCCACGCCGCCGTCGAGCAGTTTGCGTCCGTTGATGTCCACCACCCGCGATACTATCGGCATCGATGCCGATGCGCGTACCCATTCGAAGAATCCGTGGCCGCCGTGGTCGCATCTTTTGTATACGGCCCGTCCCGTCAGTGCATCGGTGCATACGAGATAATACTCCATCGGGTTGTGCCCGAAGGTCTCGTTGTCGAAGATGTCGTATTGCGTCGGCACCACATGATAGGCGAATTCTGCGTTGAATATGTCGCCCGTCTTCAATAGCGAGCCAATGCCGCTGTAGCGCTTGTCGCGTGCAAAGCGCATATTGTATCTTATGGCTCGTCCGGGCTGCCGCGATTTGTAGTTGCAGCCGAAAGCGGCTCCTGCCGACACTCCTATCAGCCCGTCGGGGGTGATGTCGTGTTCCATCATCACGTCGAGTATGCCGGCGGTGAACAGTCCGCGCATGGCTCCGCCTTCGAGCACCAGTCCTATTTTCATAATCGGATTTCAGTAATTGGTTTCGTGTTTTGCTTTTTCAGCATATGGCTTATTCTGTTATGGCAGTCGCCTCCGGATTATTCCATCGTTTCTATCAGTCTCTCGTCGGCCGCCGTCCATGCCAGCTGTCCCAGCTCGTCGCGCGTCAGCCATTTGTAGCCCAGATGTTCCAGCAGCTTGAAATCGTCTGTGTCGCCGCCGCGACACAGATATGCCGCAACGGTGATGCTGAAATCAGGGTATTCGTGGTCTATTGTGCCTATTCTCCGGCCTACGTATACATCCCAGTCCATTTCCTCGCGTATCTCTCTGAGCAGTGCCTCGTGGTCGCTTTCTCCATCTTCCACTTTTCCGCCGGGAAACTCCCACCGTTCCGATATATATTCATATTTGCTTCTGCAACGTTGCATGCACAGGTATCGGTCGTTGCGCATTATGACTGCCGCCACCACGCGCGAGTGTTTCTTTTTCGTTGTTTCTTTTTCCATACGATATTTCGGTTATATGCGTTGTTCGGTATTGTTCATTCTCAACATGCGTTCGGGGATGTTTCCGATGATGGCGCTTGTGATGACGTCAAGCAGAGACTTGCGCAGAAAGTTCTTTGCCGTGAGCATCACCACTTCGCGTACCGGTATGGGCAGGCCGAACGGCCGTGCCAGCTCTTTCTGCTGCCCGGTGAGCTGTTCCAGTGCCAGTTCGGGTATGAATGTTATGCCCTGTCCGCTTTCAACCATGCGCATGAATGTCTCGATACTGCCCAACAGGTAGTTGGTCTTGCTCATTCCGGCAGATTTCAGATTGCAGAATTTTACCAGTTGGTCCCTGAAGCAATGCCCTTCGTCGAGCAGCCACAGTTGTTCGTGCCTCAAATCCGATGCTACTATGCGTGAGCGGTCGAACAGCAGGCTTCCGCGTGATACGTAGGCGATGAACTGCTCGTAGAACAGGACTCTGTGTCTCAGGTTGTGCAGACCGTCGATGTTCACGGCTATGCCGGCGTCAATATCGCCGTGAACGAGTGCTTCCGTGATTTGGGCCGTCTTCATCTCAGTCACTTGCAGGTTTATTCCCGGATGGCTGTAGTACAGTCTGGGCATGAAGCGTGGCAACAGATAAGGCGCTATTGTGGGCAGTATGCCAAGCCGGAACGTGCCTGTCAGCGAGTGCTGTTCTTCGGCTATTATCTCTTTTATCCGTCTTTCGCATTTCAGCATGGCCTGAGCCTGTTCTGCCACGAGCCGGCCGGCTCGTGTCGGTTCCACCCGCTGCGACGAACGTTCGAACAGGCTTACGCCAAGCTCGTCTTCAAGTTTGCGTATCATGGCGCTGAGTGTGGGCTGTGTCACTCCGCATTCTTTTGCAGCCTTGGCGAAGTGTTGCATACGGCATACGGCCGTGACGTATTGCATCTGTTGTAATGTCATGTTGCGGTCAAGAAAAACATTTATGGTGCAAAGATAATGCAAATCGAGAGCAGAATCTCCAAACTTGTTTGGAAGTTATGCCGAGATGCAGCTTATCTTCTGCAAAGATACGAAAAAATAGCCGGCAAGCATAGGTATGATAGATATTTTCTATGATGCGAAATGCCAATTCTATCGGTTTTTTATTGGTGCTGTTGCGCTTTCACTGTATATTTGCAGCCAATTAAGGATATTTGACGATAATATCGTGAATTATAATAACAAACAAAAAATAAATGGATTTATGAAAACATTGAAAGGAACGAAGACAGAAAAGAATCTTCTCGAGGCTTTTGCCGGAGAGTCGCAGGCACGCAACAAGTATTCGTATTTTGCATCCAAGGCAAAGAAAGACGGCTATATGCAGATAGCCGCCCTGTTTGAAGAAACGGCCGACAACGAGAAAGAACATGCCAAGATGTGGTTCAAATATCTTGAGGGCGGAGCTATTCAAGACACAATGACCAATCTGAAGGCGGCTGCAGAAGGCGAGAACTATGAGTGGACCGACATGTACGACCGCATGGCCCGCGAGGCAGAGGAAGAGGGGTTTCCCGAGATTGCCGCCAGAATGCGTGGTGTGGCCGCCATCGAGAAGGCCCACGAAGAGCGCTATCGCCGATTGCTGCGCAACATAGAGGAGGGGATTGTGTTCTCGCGCGAGGGCGATATGGTATGGCAGTGCCGCAACTGCGGGCATATTGTAGTAGGAACGAAAGCTCCGGAGGTATGTCCCGTATGTGACCACGCACAGAGTTACTTTGAGATAAAGTCCGAGAACTATTGAAAGACTGGCGCCTAATAAGGGGCATATGCAGATAAAGTGAATCCGATCCGGTTGCTTACAGTTTGAAAGCACTTGCCTGAAAATGCAAATCTGCATATCACGGACAAATTCTCCAAAAGGCGTAGATGGTTCTCCAAAACGGAGATTTCGGTATGAAAAATGCGATTTGAATTCTCCGTTTTGCCATTTCATGTGTTAAAAACGCGGTTTTGGTAATGACTTTTTTCGATATTATTTACAACGTGTGTAGCGTTTTATTGTCGGCGGTATCGTAGCCGGAACATTGACATACAGATATTTGAGAATAAAGAAAGGACAATTGTGTAAGATTGGTTGGTGTGTTTTCAAAACGGAGAATTCGGAGAATCTCCGAAAACAGAATATGCGCTGCATATGATTTTACAGGGTATATAATAATCTATTATTTAAATACATATATATGTATTTAAATAATAGATTATTATATAAAATATTTACTTACGGATTATAACATGATGCACACACCCTGTTTTCGGAGATTCTCCGAATTCTCCGTAATAAATCGCAACACCGATTGTAAATAAAAACAATCTCCATGCATCACTCGTCAAACCTGTCTATACAGCATACAACGACATTCCACTATCTGAAAATGTAAATATTCAGAAACATTTCGTCCGCAGAAAACTCGGAGAATTAACACTGAAAAATGCTATTTTAACATACCAAAATCGCGTTTTTAACACATGAAATGGCAAAACGGAGAATTCAAACCACGTTTTTCATACCGAAATCTCCGTTTTGGAGAATCAGTCCCGCCCGTTTTTCAGCGAGTTTTCTCTCCGATCATAGGTTGGGCATGTGGAGCAAAAGTGTGAAAAAACGTGCTTTCGGGTTCTTAAAGTGCTGATTTCGCATCCCCAAAGTGCCGCTTTCGCATTCCCAAAGTGCCACTTTCACACTGCAAAAGTGCCGCTTTTGCAATATCGGTTGCGATTGGCCGTTTTTTCAACGCAGTGAAAAGTCATGTAATGGTATGGAGATATATCACAATAAACAGATGTATGACAAACACAATCGGTATTCCTATGGTGAATTTCTTGTGCATTGTTTTATGGCGCCACACTTTCATGCCTGTCCATGCCCCGATGCTTCCTCCTATGACAGCCATTGTCAGCAGCGTAGCTTCGGATATCCGCCATTTTCTTTTTATGGATTTGTATTTGTCAATGCCATATGTAACGAAGGTGACAAGGTTGACAGCGATTATGTAAATGGCAATAAATAGATGATAGTCAGTCATATAATATCCTTTCGTGCATTGTTGTTGTCTTCTGATGTCGGATTCTAATCCCGCGTTTTTTCGCCATGGCTTGATGAAGACAAGTTCCGTTCAACTCATCTGGTTTGACGAAGACTTTTATGCTATGCCCATCAGTTCTATTTCGAATATCAGGGTAGAGCCGGCGGGTATGCCCGGCTGTGAATATTTTCCATAACCCATCTCGGCGGGGATATATACTTCCCATTTGTCTCCTATGCACATTTGCTGCATGGCAATGATCCATCCCTCTATGAGGTCGCAGAGCCTTATGGCAAGCGGAGCCCCTCCACGGCTGCTGTCAAACTGCCTTCCGTCTATGGTGCGGCCGGTATAATGGGCCGTCACAATGCTTCGCGGCGAAGGATGTATGCCATCGCCGTTTCCTTCCGCCAATACTTTGTAATATATACCTTTTGAAAGAGCTTTCACCCCGTCTTCCCGGACTTTGGTCTGCAGCCAATCCTTGTTTGCCTGAGCGTATTGTCTTTTGTTCATCTGACAAATTTTTTTATTGTGTCCAGCAAATCCTTTTCAGGCACTACGCCGCTCGTTCTCCAAAGCATCTCGCCATGCCTGAACAGCATCAGCGTAGGCACAGACCGCACCTGATGCTGCACTGCTGTTGCACTGTGTTTGTCTACATCGACTTTGATGATGCGGATCCTGTCACCAAGCACATCTTTCACCTGTTCCAGTATCGGGTGCATCATCTTGCACGGCTGACACCATGTGGCGAAGAAATCTACCAATACGAGTCTGTCGGATGATATAACGTCTTTGAATGTCTCCATTGTTGTCTATATGTGTAGTTTTACATCTTTCCCGAACGGTGCAAGCGAAAGTCCCGCCATCTTGAAATGCTGTTTTGCAAAGGGGATGCCGATAATCGTAACAAACAGCAACACACCGAAAACTATGTGTATAAGCCATGCCCACAAGCCTCCGAAGACAATCCAAAGGATATTCAGCGGTATACGTATGCATCCAGAGGGGCTGTCCGTTTCCTTCACTTCAGCCCCGAAAGGCCATAGGCAGAGCAAGCCGATCTTGAACGTCTGCAAGGCTACGGGTATGCCTATGATGGTGATTGCCATTGCCAGACTGCCTGTAAAATATCCTATGGCTGCTTCGAGGCCTCCGAAGAGCCACCACAATAGATTTCCTATTATACGCATATGTTTTTATTTATTCGTGTCTGTATACTTCACCGGTCCGATGTGCGGCATGTACGGTGTGTTTGTAGTAAAACGGGTTACAAAGATAATCTGTTTTTCCGATAAACCATAATATTTGAATGGAAAAGTCCGGTAAGATGTCCATTCAGTATTTGGTATGAACCGGATGTGCGGGAGACTTATGTCTGTTTATTGTATATACCACTGTTTTTATGTCAGTTTCGTCAATCAGGAATGTGTGTAAAGGATGTCGTGATAATTTCGTTTGTTTTTGAATATGTTTTTGAAAAATAATTCATATTTGTTTTGTTTTTGAGAAATATTTGTTATTTTTGCAGATGATTCTCTGAATATTCTGTTTCGTGGGATATAGGCGGACGTGTCCGTTGATTTCTGCACATAGAGACAGTATATCTTACTCACGCCGTACAAGAGGAGACTGATGGCGGACGGGAAAATGTCCGTGACGGTAAATACGCTGACAGCGGCAAAGGGGTTGGGGAAAGAGAGTCACTATTATAAAAAGGCGTTTGCTTGACGCTTTGTTCTTGACGATTAGAAATCTGGCAGTTTCAACATTCAGTCATGGAACATAGCAGCGGTAGATGCTCATGGGATGTTTTTATAGGCATCTTTCTGTCTATATTGTATATACCATTGTTGTATGTATTCAGCAGATGGTGTATGCGGTATGTGATAGAGGGATAATTATATAAATTCATCGGCGTGGGTTCTGGCGTTGCTCGTTCTGACTGAATGGGCCAATGCCAGAGCCTCTAATCGTGGAACGGGTAACAGGTACGATCTCCACGCTTTTTTGTATAGTTCCATTTGTATATTAATGAAATAGCTGATGCATGGAGGTCGCGGCAGGCATTGTTTGAAACGATGGTGAAGGAAAGGACTTTTAAATATGATAAGTTCAAGAGATGTACTTGTACTCTCTATGTGACAGAGAATTGCAATCTTAATTGTGTATATTGCTATGAGCATTTGAAAGGTAAAGCTGTGATGTCTTTGGATATAGCTAAGAAAGGCATAGTTTCTACTTTTGAGCGTGCTGTGTCGGAAAATATAGAATATGTGGAGATTTTGTTTCATGGTGGAGAGCCTTTTATGGCGTACAAGCGTATCAGAGAAATATGTGAATGGCTTTGGGCAAGAGAATGGCCGGTTAATTATATTTGCTATGCTACAACAAACGGCACACTTATACATGGTGAAATAAAAGAATGGCTGTTAAAAAACAAGCATCGTTTTTGCCTTGGATTGAGTTTGGACGGAACACGTGATATGCACAACCGTAACCGGTCAAACTCTTATGAAAAAATAGATATAGCTTTTTTCAGAGACAATTGGCCCGTGCAGGGAGTGAAGATGACACCATCTCCTGGTACATTGGCATCATTGTCAGATGGGATAATCCATATACATGAATTGGGCTTCTGTCGTAATAATTGTACTTTTGCGACAGGTATCGATTGGGATAAGGACGAACATGGTAACAGTGTGGACTATAAGAAAATATTACAGGAACAGTTGATGATTCTTGCAATGTACTATTTGAAACATCCAGACATAATTCCGGTGGATTTGTTGAATATAAAATTCATAGCTGTTGCAGCAGGTAAGGGTGGAATGACAGATAAATTGTGCGGAGCAGGTAGTATAATGCGTTGCTGGACTCCTGACGGACAATGCCTTCCTTGTCACTTGTTTTATGAGGTAAGTAAGGAAAAAGGCGAAAAACTGGGAGAGTTTGATTTCTCCTCTCCAGACAGATTGTCTGATGAACGCTGCCGCGGTTGTATTCTTGAAACAGTCTGTCCCACTTGTTATGGTGGTAATTATATAACTTACGGTGACGTGTCGAGACGTGATCCTTACACATGCGTCATAACCAAGATACGTGTGTTGGCCGGTTCATGGATGATTGGCCATATGCTTGAAAAGCCTTGTGATTATGCGGCTTTGCGGGATTTTGACAATGATGAACTTGCTATGATAGCCAAAGGGGTAATCATGACCCAGACTTTCTTGGAAGAGAGTGGATTTATAAGAGAATTATCTAATGGTTAATTGTCCTTACCATCAAACAGGGCAAATCACAAAATTACAGTTAAGTCATGAATTTTAAGTTGACGAACATTGATGCCATCAATCAAATGTATGGAAAGAAGATGGCAAAGATGAATGAGACAACATGGCACGTAAGTGCCAATTGTTGTGGATGCAGTGGCGATTGCGGTTCAAACTGGATGCGCAGTTAAGACGGTTCTATTGTTGAAATAAGGGAAACTATAATTTGTTTTTCTTGTGATTCTCGATGTTATTCATCGTAAAACCTTAAATCAACCCTTTGTGAGAATTAATTTCGCATGTGATAAATTCTTCGAAGGGTTGATAGTATCGGATTTTTCACTAAATTCAAAATTATAAAAACTTATGGGATTCTTTTCTGATTTGTTTTCATGCGACACCTGTCGCAATTGTGGCTCAACACGTCTCAAACTGGTGGTCCAGTACGGCCCATGCGAATTGAAAGCATGCTATAATTGTAGCAAAGTTCACATATATGATAAGGTTCCAATTTGTGCAGTTTGTAATAGAGTAATGAGAGAGGCACAACATACAATCATTATGGGACTATTGTGCCTAAATGTACTTATTGCGGACATATTTATGACGCTGATGAGAAAGGTTGGGTAAAATGTAAACTAAAGATTATGATTCAATATTTAATATCGTTGCTTCCTGTTGCAGCTCCTGTCGCTATTTTGATTATACTTGTTGTGGTGTTGTCTGTTTTGTATGTATTGACCCGTATATTCTTTAGCGCAGAAGTTGCTTCGGGTATTGTATCTGGATTTTTTGTAGGCATATTTCTTGGCATAGTAATAGGAATAGTCTTTATGTGGATATCTGCCGGATCTATATTCGGGATGCTTATGTCATCTGTTTCCTGGATGCCTTTTGTTTGGGGATGGGTGGTGACGGTAATTGTTTCAGCTGTCGTTGGCGGAGTTAAAAGAATCTGATAGAATAAGTAGTACTCTATTTGATTCTAATCGTAAAACAATTTTTACGGCAGCATTTATTTTGATATAGTGATGTTATCTGAGCTTGTTGCGGTTATAGTGTGGCGTGACACGGTGCACGAAAAACAGCAGCGAAAGCGTACAGAGTGCCGCCCCGGTGAGATATACCATATAAAAGGTGAAGTGCTGGGCTATTATGCCGCTGCTCACTATTCCGATACCTATGCCGACGTCCCATGCCGTGAGATAGGTGCTTGTGGCAGTGGCGCGCTGGTTGTTGGGTGCGAGATTGATGTACAGTGAGTTCATGGCGGGGAACATTACGCCGAACCCAGTGCCGAGAAGTAGCGGAACGGTGAAGAACATCGTTGTGGCGGCGGCCGGACTTACGGATACCGCCTGACGGCAAAGGCTGAGCAACAGGAATGCGGCGATGACAGGATAGTAGCCGAAGCGGATGCATTGGGTGATGTAGCCGCGGTCGACTTTCTTGCCGGCCACGAGTCTTGATGCGCCCATGCCTGCGGCCATCAGCGTGAAGAAGAATCCTGTGGGCACGTCAAGATTTATCTCTCGGGCATACATAGCCACGAAATTGGTGGTGGCACCGTAGGGTATCGACAGCATGAGCAGTGATATGCTTACCGGTATCCCTTTCAGCAGTATGAAGCGGTCGAGGGATATTCCGTGGCTTCTGACGGTGCGGTTGGCTGGTGTAACATTGTCGTCTTGGCGTTTGCCGCCCGCTGTATTGCGGACGGGATGTTGCGGCTTTCTCAGCGATTCAGGAGTGCGTGCTTTGACGGATATGGCGCAGAGCAGTCCTATGGCGCTGGCCGTCATTCCGGCAAGGAAGATACTGTTATAGCTGATCTGTCCGTGGAGCAAAAGTCCGGCCATCGGTCCGAGAGCCATGGCAATGTTGTTGGTCAGTCCGTAATAGCCCAGTCCCTCGCCGCGTCTGCTGCTCGGCATGATGTCAACACAAAGTGTGTTGCCTCCAACGGTGACGCCGCCGAATGCCACCCCATGAATGGCGCGCAGGAGGATAAAGGCGGTAAGGGTGGTGTCGGACATGTATCCGAGAAACATTGCCATGCAGGCCACATAGCATGATATGTATATGGGCTTGCGCGGAAATCTGTCCATGAGAAATCCGGAGAAAGGGCGCACACAGAGGCAGCTCACAGTGTAGCAGCTCAGTATGATGCCGATGGCGGCAGTATGGCAGGCGTATGTCTCTCTAAGATAGAACGGCAGCACCGGCACGAGCAGCCAGAAGCCGAAGAAGAAGAGGAAGTTGGCTGCCAGGATACAGATATAACCGGGTGTGAAAAGTCTGTCTTTTGTCATTGATTGTCGTGTTTACAATGCAAAAATGCGGAGCCACAAAGTTTCGGGTAAGAGGTTCTTTGTGGCTCCGCGTGTGTAGTGTGTATGTATGCTTGAAGGTGCTTCTCAGTTTGCGGCTTCAAACTCCTTGAGGAATCGGGTGTCGTTTTCCGAGAACATGCGCAGGTCGCTCACCTGATACTTCAGGTTGGTGATGCGCTCTACACCCATGCCGAACGCATAGCCGCTGTATACCTTGCTGTCTATTCCGCATTGCTCGAGCACGTTGGGGTCGACCATGCCGCATCCCAATATCTCCACCCATCCGGTGTGCTTGCAGAATCCGCATCCCTTGCCGCCGCATATATGGCATGATATGTCCATCTCGGCACTCGGCTCAGTGAAGGGGAAGTAGCTCGGGCGCAGTCGTATCTTGGTGTCGGTACCGAACATTTCGCGTGCAAACGACAGGAGTACTTGCTTGAGGTCGGTGAACGATACGTTCTTGTCGACATAGAGGCCTTCCACCTGATGGAAGAAGCAGTGGGCGCGTGCCGTGATGGCTTCGTTACGATATACGCGGCCTGGGGCTATGATGCGTATTGGAGGCTGCGAGTTTTCCATGAAACGTGCCTGTACGGAACTTGTGTGGCTGCGCAGCACCATGTTCTTGGTCACGTCGCCAGTCTGGCTCTGCTCCACAAAGAATGTGTCCTGCATGTCGCGTGCCGGATGGTCGGCCGCAAAGTTCATCTTCGTGAACACGTGCAGGTCGTCCTCCACTTCCGGTCCGTCGGCCAGTACGAAGCCCATGCGCGAGAATATGTCTATAATTTCGTTGGTGACGATGGTCAGCGGGTGGCGTGTGCCGAGGCGTATAGGGTAGGGCGAGCGCGTAAGGTCCATGGCCGGACCGTCACCCTCGGTTGTTTCGAACTGCTCTTTAAGGGCGTTGATCCGCTCTATGGCTGTCTGCTTCAGTTCGTTTATTCTCATTCCCACTTCCTTTTTCTGTTCTGCCGGTACATTGCGGAAGTCGGCCATGAGTGTTGTTATTTCACCTTTTTTGCTAAGATATTTCAGTCGCAGAGCCTCTATTTCTTCAGCGTTGTGTGCGTTAAGGTTCTGCACTTCATCGAGAAGTTTTTCTATTTTGTCGAGTATCATTGTTGCTATGAATTATAAATTTGCTGCAAAGGTAATATTTTTGTACCGAATATTGGTCATAAATCAAAATAAAGTTGTACTTTTGCGCAAATTTGAGAGGCGGAATCAATTCCGGTTTATAAATGAGAAAGTTTTTGATTGCGATTTCTGCATCGTTTTTGCTTATGCTTTCATGTAAAGGCGGCAAGATGGCGGGTGACGATGGCGAAGCACCGTCGGACTCGGTGGAGATAGTCGATACAGCGTCGGTCGACACCATGGAACAGCTCATTTCCGACACTCCTATGCCGAAAGCGGCCGATGAGCTCTTTGACGACTTCTTCTTCAATTATGCAGCCAACCGCAAATTGCAGTTGGAGCGGACTGTTTTCCCACTTCCTTTAGTTATCGGTGAACGTACGGACACAATAACCAAGCATGCATGGAAGACGGAGCATTTCTTCATGCATCAGGGCTACTATACGCTGATGTTTCCCAACCGCAGTCAGATGGAGCTTGTGAAGGATACCGCCGTCAGCAATGTGACGGTAGAGAAGATAGACTTTGCCATCAAGACAGTAAGGCAATATATATTCAACCGTACCGGCGGCCTGTGGATGCTCAGGAAAATCAATATCATTCCTCTTTATAAAAACGATAATGCCTCTTTCCTGAAATTCTATCATCAGTTTGCCAATGACTCTGTATTTCAGACGGAAAGTCTTTATGATCCGGTACAGTTTGTCGGTCCTGATCCGGACGATGACTTCAGTCAGATGGAAGGCGTAATCAGTCCTGACACATGGCCGGCCTTTGCACCCGAATTGCCGCAAACGATGATATACAACATTAATTACGGACAGACATGCAGGAAAAGCAACCAGGTGATATTCATGATAAGAGGGATATCAAACGGCCTTGAGATGGAACTTACGTTCAAGCGCGAGGGGTCCAAATGGCAGCTTGTGAAAATGACAACTTAAGGGGATGATTATGAAAGATGTCAGAGACTATGATCTCACTGCGAACAACACATTCGGCATAAAGGCCCGTTGCCGACGTTTCATTGAGTTTGACACAGTGGATGGGCTGAGGGACGTGTCGGCCATGCTTACCGATGCTGACAGGCCGCTGCTCGTTTTGGGAGGCGGGAGTAATCTGCTTCTTACCAAAGACTATGCTGGTACTGTGCTCCATTCGGCTATACATGGAATATCTGTCAACGAAACGACCGATGGCGGTTGGGTGGAGGTGCGTGCCGGCAGTGGTGAGACGTGGGACGAATTTGTTGAATTATGCGTGTCAAACGGTTGGTATGGCGCTGAGAATCTTTCGCTCATACCTGGCGATGTGGGGGCGAGTGCCGTGCAGAACATCGGTGCCTATGGCGTTGAGGCAAAGGATATAATACATAAGGTTGAGGCGGTGGATGTCAGTTCCGGCAGTGTGGTGACGTTTGCAGCAGAAGAGTGTGGCTATGGATACAGGCAGAGCCGTTTCAAGAACGAGTGGAAAGGACGCTATGTGATAACCTATGTCACTTATCGTCTGAGCAAGACGTTTGTTCCTCGTTTGGATTACGGCAATATACGTGCCGAACTCGAACGCCGGGATATTGTCGTACCGACAGCCGAACAGGTGCGCCGTGTGATTATAGATATGAGACAGGCCAAGTTGCCCGATTATACTAAAGAGGGAAATGCCGGCAGTTTTTTCATGAACCCGGTAGTGACGCGTGAAAAGTATGAAGAGATAGTAGCGGAGTATGGTGCGGGATATGTGCCACATTATGCTACAGACAACGGACACGAGAAGATTCCGGCCGGATGGCTGATAGAGAAATGCGGATGGAAAGGGCGTTCGCTCGGTCGTGCGGGTGTGCATTCACGCCAGGCGCTTGTGCTCGTCAACCGCGGCGGTGCTACGGGAAATGACATACTGGCATTGTGTGAAGCCGTGAGAAGCGATGTGAAGGCAAGGTTCGGAATAGAAATGAATCCGGAGGTCAATATCGTATGAAAGTGACATTGCTCGGTACGGGTACAAGCAGTGGGGTGCCTACGATAGGCTGCTGTTGTGATGTATGCACGAGTGGTGACCCTCACAATCGTCGTATGCGCTGTTCGGCACTTGTTGAAACAGATACTACGCGTATACTCATTGACTGCGGACCAGATTTTCGTCAGCAGATGCTCATGCAGTCATTTCGTCGTATTGACGGCATACTTGTCACTCATGCGCATTATGACCATGTGGGTGGAATAGACGATGTGCGTCCTTTCTGTACATTCGGAGATATTGATGTATATGCGGATGTCTGTGCAGCAAAGGCTCTCCGGCAGGCTATGCCTTATTGTTTTGCAGAAAACAAATATCCTAATATTCCGGATATAAGTCTTCATGTGATATCGCCTCATGTACCGTTGACAGTAGGTGACATAACTGTGATGCCGGTCGAAGTGATGCATGGCAGCATGCCTATTCTCGGATACCGTTTCGGCAGGTTCGCCTATATTACCGACATGAAAAGCATCGGTGACGAGGAACTCCCGTATCTTGACGGTGTGGATGTGCTTGTGGTCAATGCCCTGCGTTTTGTCAAAGAACATCATTCCCATCAACTTGTGGATGATGCCGTTGACTTTGCACGTCGTATAGGTTCACAGCGTACATTACTGATACATTCCAGTCATCATATAGGACTTCATGAAGATGTGAACAGAATGTTGCCCGATGGTGTGGAGCTGGCTTACGACGGACAGACGTTGCTCGTGTGAGTGATATTCTGGTATTGGCTTACAATGGTGTCACAGTATTGTTTTCATCTCTTTTTTCTTCTGAAAATCCTGTTGTATTGCTTCATCAGTTTGCGTACAAGCATAAATGCGTCAAAAGCCATAATTCCTTTGCTCACTATACCTGCAACGAGTTCGCTCCTGTTGTTTTCTTTTTTCTCTGAAAACAAACTGTGCCATATGTTTTCTATAGATTCTGATTTGCTGCGAATTTCTGTCAGCAGTTCGTTCTTGCGTACTTCCAGTTCTTCGCGTGTATTGAATCTGTTGTTGTTATCTGTTGTCATGGCTGTCTTATATTTTTATATGTAATATAACGTTCATGTTCATGCGCGTTTTCTCGCCACGGCGAAGTTTGGACAAGTTTCGTTCTTTTCGTATGGGGCTTTACGAAAACGCTCAGTTCAATAATACTTTGGTTAAAAATCTTATTAACGGTCTTTCTATAAGTATTCTTCGGAATATCACTATAAGCACAATCAGCAGAAGGAAGAAAGCCGATACAATGGCATATGCTCCGGCAATTCCTGTGACAGGGGCCATCCAATATACGGCGGCAAAAGAAAGGTAGAACAATATGGCTATTGTCAGCACAAACAATATAATCGAGATGGTAAGTGCGGTGAGCATCCTTACCATCTTGTCAATTACATCGAACTTCAGATATTCTTTCTGAAGTCCGATATAATCTTTGAGCACTTCTATCAGTTGTGCTACAGACTCAACATTTTTGTCGCTTGATAACATAACTTATATCTTATGCTCTGCTTTTACTTATTTTGCCGACGGCTTACAAGGCCGGAGCAGCATCCTTTATGTCGTCCACCAAGTCGCCCACTTCTTTACGTGTCAGCTTGATATTGTGTTTTTTGAGAAAATCGTCAACAGCGTCTGTAATCTTCTCACGTGTGTCTTTACCCTTTTCGGGGGCAAGTAGCAATCCCACTGCGGCGCCGGCGATGGCTCCGCCCAAGAATGCGCCAATGTAACCTAAAGTTTTCATAATTCAGATAATTTATTAGTTAAACATTTTTTTATACGAAGCCTGCTGTAAACAGCCTGTCCGACGAGTGTTGCCTTATGTGGCTTGTATTGCAGTGCTTCGACGAATTCGTTAGGCAAATGTACGCAATATTTTCTGAAACAATACTCTTCGGACTATCATTTTTTGTTAAAACACTTGTATTTTCGACATTTAACAAACTTTATGCGACTACAGTCTTTACTTTTGGACTATATTTTGTAACTTCGCACAAATATTTTTTGAAACGTAAAGTCTAATTAAATAAGGTATTTAAAAATGAAGAAGTACATGGTATTATGCGCAGGATTGTTTGCATCTGTAGCTTTTACAGGATGTAAGTCGAGTGAGAGCGCTTACAAGAAAGCATATGAGAAAGCCAAAGCACAGGAGACGGCACAACAGCCTATAGACCAGACCCAGCCGGAAGAAGTCAATGTTGTCACTCCTATTGTGGAGAAACCTGCGACAGAAACTAAGGTCGTTGATAACACCGACAATGTACAGGTGCGTCAGGAGCGTGTATCGGTTATCAGTGGTAGCGGACTGAAGAGTTTCAGTGTCGTTGTCGGTTCGTTTTCAGTAATAGCCAATGCTGAGGGCCTGTATCAGCGTCTTAAGGATGCAGGATACGATGCGCAGATTGCAAAGAATGACGAAAGGAATATGTATCGTGTGATTGCCGCAACGTTTGACAGCAAGTCTGATGCAGCGGCAAGCCGCAATGAATTCCGTGCGAAGTATCCTGATGCATGGTTGCTTTTCAACGGACAATAAGCATAGAGTACGCTTAAATATAGTGGCACGTATACTTTCGATTGATTACGGAAAGAAACGTACAGGGCTGGCAGTCACCGATCCTCTTCAGATTATAGCCGGAGGATTGGCGACTGTTCCTACATCAGCCCTTTATGATTATTTATGCGACTATGTGTCGCATGAGCCGGTGGAACGGATTGTTATAGGCAGGCCGGTTCAGCCGAACGGTGAGCCAAGTGAGAATATGGCGCGTGTGCAGCAGTTTGTCAACAGATGGCGCAAGGCTATGTCGGGCATACCAATAGAGTATTATGACGAACGTTTCACTTCCGTGCTTGCCCATCGTGCTATGATTGACGGTGGCCTGAGGCGTAAGGCGCGTCGCGACAAGGCGCTTGTGGATGAAATCAGCGCTACTATAATCCTGCAAGACTATATGCGGGGACATCCGCGTGTGTGATACGCTTATAGGCATGACGATAAGACGCGTTTAATATGAAGTATAATATAATTATCAAACAGTGATATTACCAATATATATATACGGGCAACCGGTATTGAGAAAGGTTGCAGAGGATATACCCGAGGATTTTCCGGGATTGAACGATTTGATCAAGGATATGTTTGAAACGTTGACCGAGTCCGACGGTGTCGGACTGGCAGCTCCTCAGATAGGCAAGGCCATACGTCTGGCGGTTATCGATCTTGATGTGCTTTCGGATGATTTTCCTGAGTATAAGGATTTTCGAAAGGCATACATTAATCCGCATATTGTAGAATATGACGACAGCGAAACGGAGGCTATGGAGGAAGGCTGTCTCAGTCTGCCGGCAATACACGAGAAAGTGGTCCGTCCGACACGTATACGCGTAAGCTATCTTGACGAGGACATGCAGCCTCATGACGAGTGGGTGGACGGTTATCTCGCACGTGTGATGCAGCACGAGTTTGACCATCTTGACGGAAAAATGTTCATAGACCGCATATCATCTTTGCGTAAGCAACTTATAAAGAACAAACTCCGCTCGCTCCTTCAGGGCCGTTATCGCTGCGGATATAAGACCAAGGCTGCGGTGAAGCGGTGATATGGTTTTTTCATGTATAGAAAGATTGTTTTCATCATAGCAATGTATGTGCCTTTGGTCGGTATGGCCCAGTTCAATACCGACAGATTGGTGACGATAGGGCGCAGTGCGCTTTATTATGAAGACTATGTACTTTCGATACAGTATTTCAACCAGGCCATCAGTGCCAAGCCACATCTTTACGAACCATGGTATTTTCGTGGTGTGGCAAAATATTACCTCGATGATTATGTCGGAGCCGAAAACGACTGTACACAAGCTATCGAACGCAATCCTTATGTTGTAGGTATCTATGAATTGCGCGGGTTGTCACGCATCAGACAGAACAAGTTTGACGAGGCTGCCGATGACTACATACGGGCATTGAAATACTCTCCGGACAATCAGAGTTTGTGGCACAACCGTGTGCTTTGTCGTATACAGCAGAAGAACTTTGAACAGGCTCATCTTGACTTGGATACCATGCTTGCACGTTGGAGCAAGTATGCACGCGGATATTCCATGAGAGCCGAAGTATACATGTTGCAGAAAGATACGGCACGTGCTGTTGAGGCTCTTGACCGCAGTCTTGAGCTTGACCCTTATGATGGCAGTACATGGGCAGCGGCAGCTGTAATAAGTCTTTCACGCAGTGAATGGCAGGAAGCTGAAAAACGTCTGGACAAGGCTATTCATCTTGTTCCGAACCAGGCCGGCAATTACATCAACCGTGCTTTGGCCCGTGTGAACAGAAACAACTTGCGTGGTGCTATGTCCGATTATGACACAGCGCTTGATCTCGACCCGAACAATTTTCTTGGTCATTATAATCGCGGTCTGCTGCGTGCCCAGGTAGGCGACGACAACCGGGCCATTACCGATTTCGACTTTGTGCTGGGGCTTGAGCCTGACAATATGATGGCATTGTTCAACCGCGGGCTTCTGTTGGACAAAACAGGTGATTTGCACGGTGCCATTCGGGACTATTCGAAAGTAATCGACCGTTATCCCAATTTCTGGACCGGCCTGCACTACCGTGCCGGCTGTTACCGTCGTCTTGGTATGACACGTCAGGCTGAGACGGATGAGTTCCGTATATACAAGGCACGTTTGTATAAGTCTCTCTATGGCAAGCAACCGCGTCTTAATAAGGATCAGATGCGCAAGCGCAGCGACGAGGACCTTGACAAATACAATCAGCTTGTTGTGGCCGACGAACATGAGGTAGAGCACGAATACGAGAACGACTATCGCGGACGGGTTCAGAATCGTCGTGTGGACATGGCTTTCATGCCTATGTATGAATTGTCTTATGAACAGCACCGTACCGAGGTGAAGCCTTTCATGGCTTTCGACAGTCAAGTTGAGGCTTTCAACAGTAAGGTGCGTATGTCAGACAGACTGTATATAAACTGTGTTCCGGCAAAGCTCGATGAAAGACGCTCAGCCGTGTATTTTTCGCGCATCGACAGTCTTTCGTCCGTATTGGCTCATGATAGCGGCGAATCTCGCCGGTCGTCATTGTTGAGAAGGGCCGTTGCCTATTCTGTGATACAGAATTTCGAGAGTGCAATAGAGGACCTTTCGGCAGTCATACTTGCCGACAGCACTTCGTCAATGGCTTATTGGCAACGTGCCGTGTGCCGGTCGAAGATGGAGACATTCGAAGCATCGCAGGGCATCGGTACATCGGAAATAGCATCGGCAACGGTAATTGCCGATTTTTCAGCAGCTATAAGGCATAACCCGCGCTGTGCTTATCTTTACTATAACCGTGGCAATGTCTATGCTTCGTGCAAGGATTATGTCAATGCAATAGAAGATTACAACAGGGCGCTTGTTCTCGATGAGAATCTGGCTGAGGCATACTATAACCGTGGGCTTGTCTGTCTGAAATCGGATCGTCTGTCGGAAGGTATCAACGATCTGAGCAAAGCCGGAGAGTTGGGACTCTATACAGCCTATAGCGTGATAAAGAAATATAGCAAGAAGTAAGATATCTTGTCCAGACTTTGCCATAGCGAGAAAATGTGATATAAGTGTTTTTTATATTATGAGAAAGAATATAGTATTGTCAGTTTTATTGTTCTTCAGTGTTCCGGCCGTTGCGCAGATTCAGGCTTTGAAGGGACTTGCATCTTTGGCAATACCTGATGCCGGACTTGAAGAGATACATGGTGAGGTGGTAGCTCTGACATCCGATGTCGGGAAAGATGTGGAGATTCTCAATGCCATAAATGCAGGCTATCCGTTTCTTCCGGATTCTATAGAGGCGATAAAGCGCAGGGCTGCCGCTTGTGGCATAACCATCGACGTACGGATAGGCACCGAGCCTCCGTTGTCGTACAGTGGATATACTATGACTGCATTTGACGAGGAAAAGTACAACAAGCTCAGCAAGGTGAAGAAACTGGCTTATCTCTCCAAGGTGCACAAGGCGTTGCGTGACGAACATGCCCGGTACTCGTCTGTTATAAATATAGCCGTCAATAAGATTGAGGAGATATTGGCGTTTTTGGAAGATACGGACAGGCAAGTTAAGGCGGCTGAGAAGAAAAAGGGTGGAGCACAGGCCGCCTTTTATGGGCTTGACGATGCCGGGCGTATGGCAATAAAGCATATGAAGAAAGAGGTTGCCGGAGTCAAGGGCCGTTCTTAGTTCGGATTTTTATCCTGCGTTTTCTCGTCATGGCAGAGTTGAAACAAGTTTCACTTTGCTCATCCGGCTTGACGAAAACGTTTCTTGCTATATTGACAAGGCTTGCCAAATGAGGGCCAACGAATAAAAAACATAGTGAAAATGCACTTGTTTTGGGAAAAATAGTTAACTTTGCCACTGATTAAAACTAAAACATATATTGTAGATATGATTGACATTAAATTTCCTGACGGTTCTGTTCGCTCGTATGAGCAGGGCGTAACGGGATTGCAGATCGCCGAAAGCATATCACCGGCTTTGGCACGCGACGTATTGGCTTGCGGAGTGAATGGTGAGACAGTAGAACTTAATCGTCCGATAACAGAGGACTCGAGTATCGCACTCTACAAGTGGGACGACGATGAAGGCCGTCATGCTTTTTGGCACACCTCGGCCCACTTGCTTGCCGAGGCGCTGCAGGAACTCTATCCTGGCATACAGTTCGGATTCGGACCGGCTATCGAGAACGGATTCTTCTATGACGTATTGTTGAAGGACGGCGAGTCGATCAAGGAATCCGACTTCCCGAAGATTGAGGCCAAGATGAAAGAACTGGCCGGAAAGAAGGAGCCCGTAGTGCGTAAGGAAGTGGCCAAGGCCGATGCGCTTGCCGAGTTTGGCGCTGCCGGACAGACATATAAGTGTGAGCACATCGAGCAGGATCTTGAGGACGGCACAATAACCACTTATACTCAGGGAGCCTTTACCGACCTTTGCCGTGGTCCGCATCTTATGAATACCGGTGCTATCAAGGCTGTCAAGCTGACAAGCGTTGCAGGAGCATTCTGGCGTGGTGACGCTACGCGTGAGCAGATGCAGCGTCTATACGGCATCACGTTCCCAAAGAAGAAAATGCTTGACGAGTATCTCGTGATGATAGAGGAGGCCAAGAAGCGTGACCACCGTAAGATAGGCAAGGAGATGGAACTGTTCATGTTCTCCGAGCGTGTCGGTAAGGGGCTGCCCATTTGGCTTCCAAAAGGCACCGAGTTGCGTCTGCGCCTGCAGGATATGCTGCGAAAGATACAGAAGCGTTACGGATATCAGGAGGTGATAACACCGCACATAGGTTCGAAGAATCTCTATGTTACCAGCGGTCACTATGCACATTATGGCAAGGATTCGTTTCAGCCGATACATACTCCGGAAGAGGGCGAGGAATATATGCTCAAGCCGATGAACTGTCCTCATCACTGTGAGGTGTTCGCCTGGAAGCCGCGTTCGTACAAGGATCTGCCGTTGCGCATCGCAGAGTTTGGAACGGTATATCGCTACGAGCAGAGCGGTGAGCTTCACGGACTTACACGTGTGCGCTCGTTCACTCAGGACGATGCTCATATATTCTGTCGTCCCGATCAGGTGAAGAGTGAGTTTTTGCGTGTGATGGACATCATTCAGACGGTGTTCTCAACGTTTAACTTCTCCGACGATAATGTAGAGGTGCAGATTTCGCTACGCGATCCTGAAGACCACGAGAAGTATATCGGAAGCGACGAGGTTTGGGCTTCTGCAGAGCAGGCCATTATCGAGGCTTGTCAGGAGAAAGGCTTGAAGGCTAAGGTTGAGTATGGCGAGGCTGCTTTCTATGGTCCCAAGCTCGACTTCATGGTGAAAGATGCTATTGGCCGCCGTTGGCAGTTGGGTACGATTCAGGTGGATTACAATCTCCCGCAGCGTTTCAAACTGGAGTATACGGACGAGGACAACCAGAAGAAGACTCCGGTGATGATTCACCGTGCGCCGTTCGGTTCGATGGAGCGTTTCTGTGCTGTGCTTATCGAGCACACAGCCGGTCATTTCCCCTTGTGGCTCACGCCGGACCAGGTTGCCATCCTGCCAATATCTGAGAAGTTTAATGACTATGCGGCCCGTGTGGCTTCCGAGCTTGACAGGGCCGGAGTGCGTGCAACGGTTGACAAGCGTAACGAGAAGATTGGCCGTAAGGTGCGCGACAACGAGCTGAAGCGTATACCTTATATGGTCATTGTAGGCGAGAAAGAGCAGGCCGATGCTACTGTCAGTGTGCGCAAGCAAGGCTCGGAGGAACGCGGTGTGATGACAATAGCCGAGTTCGCTGCCAAGATTAACGGTGAAGTGGCTGAACAACTGAAAGCCACCGACATACGTCCGGAGTAAGATAAGAATAAACATATCGATATAATAAGAGCGGAGAAGAAAGTCTTGTTTATGGCTTGCTTCTCCGTTTTTTATGTTTTTTCGTTGTCCGTCATTCAGCATAATTTCGATAATGTTTCGGTCGGCAAAGATGGACATGCGTAGTTGTTTTGTTCCTAATTGACAATAGGAAACGAGAAAGGATGATGATGGGATGAAAATTTACGTGATATTTATTTGACCAACGAGCATAATTCAGGTAAAAAAACAGAAAAAATATTTTGTTAATTGTCTGAATTGTCGTACCTTTGCATCCGATTTCTATAAAATAGTTGAATGAAGAATGACAAAATAAAGAATCAGTATCGTGTCAATGAACAGATACGAGTACGTGAAGTCCGCATCGTAGGAGATAGCGGATCGACTGTAGTTCCCACACGTCAGGCTTTGGATATGGCCCGTGAGCAGGGTGTTGACCTTGTCGAAATATCTCCCAATGCCAATCCGCCTGTTTGTCGTATCATCGACTATTCGAAGTTCCTCTATCAGCAGAAGAAACGTGCCAAGGAGATGAAAGCCAAGCAGGTGAAAGTAGAGGTGAAAGAAATCAGATTCGGCCCGCAGACCGATGAGCATGATTATCAGTTTAAACTGAAGCATGCCAAGGAGTTTCTCGAGGATGGTAACAAGGTGCGTGCATACGTGTTCTTCCGCGGACGCTCCATCCTTTTCAAAGAGCAGGGTGAGGTGCTGCTGTTGCGTTTTGCCAACGATTTGGAGGAATATGGCAAGGTTGAGTCGATGCCGTCGCTTGAGGGAAAGAAAATGTTTATCTATCTCGCTCCCAAGAAAGCCGGAGTGGCTAAGAAGAGCCAGCAGGCTATGGACCGTGAGAAGAAAGTTGCGGAAAGCAAGGACGCAAGGATACAGCAGCCCGAAGCAGAAGCGAAGATACCGGCAAACGGTGGTATGTTTGCAAATGCAAAGATTAGTGCCGATGCCTTGGAGAAGTTGAAGAATCAAGAATAAACAATGAATGAAAAGTGCGTAACGCCCGGTATATGCGTTGCCACAATTAATAATAATAATTAATTAAAACATTAAAACAATGCCAAAAGTAAAGACAAATTCCGGCGCAAAGAAGAGATTCCGTTTCACCGGTACAGGTAAGATTAAGAGACATCATGCTTACCACAATCACATTCTGACTAAGAAAACAAAGAAACAGAAGCGCAACTTGTTGCACCAGACTATGGTAGACCACAGTGATGTGAGGCAGGTTCGTGATTTGTTGTGTCTCCGTTAATTACCATTGTCAAACATTTAAAGTAAGAAGAAACTATGCCAAGATCAGTCAATCATGTTGCTTCAAGAGCAAAGAGAAAGAGAATTTTAAAGCTTACACGCGGTTACTTCGGTGCCCGCAAGAATGTTTGGACAGTAGCCAAGAACACTTGGGAGAAAGGCCTTACATATGCATATCGTGACCGTCGTGCCAAGAAGCGCAACTTCCGTTCACTGTGGATTCAGCGTATCAATGCCGCTGCACGTTTGGAAGGTATGAGCTATTCTGCACTTATGGGTGCTTTGAGCAAGGCCGGTATTGAGATTAACCGCAAGGTTCTTGCCGATCTCGCTGTAAACAATCCTGAGGCTTTCAAGGCTATTGTAGAGAAGGTAAAGTAAAAATCCGTCAGAATAGATACAGACAAACGCGCCGTAATCATAGTGATTGCGGCGCGTTACTTTTGTTTATACCATCATCATGTCACTCATTATCATGTCGCTTACAAAAAGACCTCGGCGCGTCAGGCGCAACCGACCGTCGTCGGTATGTTTCAACATGCCGTCGTCAATGTATCGTCGGGCAGAATTGAGGCAGGCATTGCGGTATTTATTTCCGAAGTCGTCGGCGAGAGCATTCAGATTGATGCCCTCGCATGTGCGCAGACGGAGCATCACCGTGTCGTTATAACGTGTGTCCATGTCGAGCTCTTCATGTTCCATTGGCAGTTCGCCACGGCTGACGGCAGCCATATAGCTGTCGATATCCGGTACGTTCCATTGGCGGCTTGTTATGTCGAATGAGTGTGCAGCGGCACCGATACCCATATATGGTGTGGCATTCCAGTAGCTGCTGTTGTGTTGTGAGCGGTAGCCGGATAGCGCGAAGTTGCTTATCTCATAATGTTCGTAGCCGGCTGATGTGAGCCGGTCGATAAGTGCGTAGTACATCGCGGCGCTCAGTTCCTCTTCTGTCTCTTTTATTCTTCCTTCGGTGAGCATGAGGTGGAGTGGGGTGTTTTCCTCAAACATCAGACTGTATGCCGAGAGATGTTCCACTCCGAGAGCGAGTGCATGGTCGATATCGTTTTGCCACTCGTCCATCGTTTCTCCAGGAAAACTGTACATAAGGTCTATGCTTATGTTGGCTGTTCCTGCATCGCGAAGCAGTTTTACAGCCAGTTCAATGTCGTTGGAACTGTGTCTGCGACGGATGAAACGCAGCCTGCTGTCGTTGAAAGTCTGTGCTCCCATGCTCACTCGGTTTATCGGAAGACGGTTTATCATTGACGCATATTGAGGTGTTATGTCGTCGGGGTTGCATTCTATCGTTATCTCTGTGGCCGCAGTATAGTCGATATTTGTGAAAAGCAGTGTGAGCTGTTCTTCGTCGAGCAGGCTCGGAGTACCTCCACCTATATATATAGTATGTATAGGTTCGTGAAGATAGTCGTGGCGCATGGCTATCTCGCGGCAAAGGGTTTCTATATATTTACGGCGCATCGAGTGGCGCGTAGTGGAATAAAAACCGCAGTATATGCATCGGCTTGCACAGAAAGGGATATGTATGTATAGTCCTGCCATATTATGAATTTTAATGCAAAAATACTAATATTGTTTAACAAAGGTTGTATTGATGCTTTAATATTTTGCTTTTCTCAGATAAAATTAATAATTTAGAGGCCGAGAATAACATGACCAATTAGTATCAACTTAAATCTACTGACGATATGAAAGTATATCAGACAAACGAGATTAAGAACATAGCGTTGCTTGGCAACGACGGTTCGGGTAAGACCACCCTCACGGAATCATTGCTCTACGAGGCAGGTATCATACAACGTCGCGGACGTATCACGGCAAAAAATACCGTGAGTGACTATTTCCCCGTAGAGCAGGAATACGGATATTCTGTTTTCTCCACCGTATATCATGTGGAGTGGAACAACAAGAAACTGAATATTATTGACTGTCCGGGTTCGGATGATTTTGTGGGTGCGGCCATGACAGCTCTAAACGTTACAGACACGGCAGTACTTCTGTTGAACGGACAGTATGGCCCGGAGGTAGGCACTCAGAACCATTTCCGCTATACTGAAAAACTGAAAAAGCCCGTGATATTCCTTGTCAACCAGCTTGATTCCGACAAATGTGACTATCACAATGTACTGGAACGACTGACGGAGATTTACGGCCCGAAGGTGGTGCCGGTGCAATATCCGCTGAATGAGGGACCCGGATTCAACGCTCTAATTGACGTGCTTTTGATGAAGAAGTATTCGTGGGGCCCGGATGGCGGTGCCCCTACAATAGAGGATATCCCCGCAGAGGAGATGGACCGTGCCATGGAAATGCACAAGGCACTCGTGGAAGCTGCAGCCGAGAACGACGAGACTCTTATGGAGAAGTTTTTCGAGGAGGAGAAACTGACCGAGGACGAGATGCGCGAGGGAATACGCAAGGGACTCGTCACGCGTAGCATATTCCCGGTGTTCTGTGTGTGTGCAGGCAAGGATATGGGTGTGCGCCGGTTGATGGAGTTCCTCGGAAATGTGGTGCCGTTCGTTGACGAGATGCCTAAGGTGCACAATACACGCGGTGAGGAAATCACAGTTACTGCCGACGGACCTACATCGTTGTATTTCTTCAAGACAGGAGTTGAACCGCATATCGGTGAGGTCTGCTACTTCAAGGTAATGAGCGGAAGTGTGAAGACCGGTGACGAACTTACCAATTCTGACCGAGGTTCGAAAGAACGCCTTGGACAGATCTATGTATGTGCAGGAGCAAATCGCCAGCCAGTGGAGCGTCTGAACGCGGGGGATATAGGTTGTGCCGTGAAGTTGAAAGACGTGAAGACTGGCAATACACTCAACGGCAAAGACTGTGAAAACCGGTTTGATTTTATCAAATACCCCAATTCCAAGTTCTCACGTGCCATCAAGGCTGTCAATGAGGCCGATACGGAGAAGATGATGGCGGCACTGATAAAGATGCGCCAGGAAGACCCGACGTGGGTGGTTGAGCAAAGCAAGGAGTTGCGTCAGATTATAATTCATGGTCAGGGCGAGTTCCATCTGCGAACGTTGAAGTGGCGTATGGAGAACAACGAGAAGATACAGGTGAAGTTTGAAGAGCCTAAGATACCGTATCGTGAGACACTGACCAAGTCTGCACGGGCAGACTATCGTCATAAGAAACAGTCGGGTGGTGCCGGGCAGTTTGGCGAAGTTCATCTCATTGTGGAGCCGTATGCAGAAGGAATGCCCGACCCGACGGTGTTCAAGTTCGGCGGTCAGGAGTACCGTATGAACATCAAGGGCAAGGAAGAGATAGACTTGGAATGGGGTGGCAAACTCGTATTCATCAACTCTGTGGTGGGAGGTGCTATCGATGCACGCTTTATGCCGGCCATATTGAAAGGTGTGATGGAGCGTATGGAGCGCGGTCCGCTCACAGGCAGCTATGCCCGTGACGTTCGTGTGATAGTATATGACGGAAAGATGCACCCTGTAGATTCCAACGAACTTTCATTTATGCTCGCTGCACGCAATGCGTTTTCGGCTGCGTTCAAGGAGGCCGGACCGAAGATTCTCGAGCCTATCTATGACCTCGAGGTATATGTGCCTGCTGATTTTATGGGCGACGTTATGAGCGATCTGCAGGGCCGGCGTGCACTCATCATGGGTATGGACAGCGAGGCCGGTTATCAGAAACTTCAGGCCAAGATTCCGCTGAAGGAACTGTCCAATTACAGTATTGCACTCAGCTCAATCACCGGAGGCCGTGCTTCGTTCACAACAAAGTTTGCCAGCTACGAACTTGTGCCCAACGATATACAGCAGCAGCTTATCAAGGAGCACGAGGCCGATGGCGAAGAGGATTAAGGAAAAGACTCTTTGCATATTGATATAAAGGAAATATAATTAGTATAAAGAGAAACAGGAAGAGGATTACATGACACTTCATTCCTGTTTCTTTTTTTTAGTTATTCATATTCCACGCAATCTTCTGTAAACTTAGAGAAAGGGTATGTAATAAACAGAACGGAGCGTCTTAGCCGTTATATTATGCTAAGCGTGGTCTACAATTTCAAGATGAAGCCCAAGAAGTAGATGCCGGAGTTTTCGGGGGCTGTAGCAAAAGGAAAATCTATACCGCTGTAGGTAGAGGGAGTTCTCAGCAGCACCCTCTGCCTACGCGGTGGTGTAATTTGATGTTAATCAGCTTTGAGCAGCACTCTCAAGTGTGAACCAATGTAATTCCGGACTAACCGGCTTTTAAGTCGTGTCTTATCGGACATCTGCAAGGCTGCTGCCGTAAAAAGATGTTATTAAGATTACTGTGTAAAGTTAATGATATTACTGTGTAAAGTTAATGATATTACTGTGTAAAGTTAATGATATTATTGTGTAAAGTTAATGATTTTACTGTCTAAAGTCAATGACTTCACGTTCACTGCATGTCTTTATGGTGGTTGCGGTGCAGTGCCGTTGCCGGATGTCACGGTTCTGACGAGGACATGAGAACGGCAGGAAAGCCGTGCTTTTCCCGACAGGCAAAGATTTGTGATGTGGCATTTTCTGTTTCGACAGCAGGATGATTGTTCTGTAGCTGATGACATTCGGGTGTTTTCGGAATAAGGTTTGTTAAGAATAAGGTAATGTAATTGTATATATGTAATTATATCGTAATATTTTGGTTAACATGGGTAAATTTAACAAAATAGATTAACTAAATATTTTGTTTATATAATATATCACATTATCTTTGCAACCATGAAGAAATCAACGATTTGGACAATAGCAATAGTGATGGGACTATCGTTCCTCGGGCTTCTCTTCTTGCAGCTTTCGTATATCGAGGATATGGCAAAGATGAAGAAGGAACAGTTTGACGAGTCCGTTAATCGCAGTCTCTATCAGGCATCGCGTAATCTGGAGCTGAACGAGACGTTGCGCTATTTGGAAAAAGACGTTAATGAAACAGAACGTCGTGCATTCCGTCAGGATTCAGTGATGAGCCGTTCGGGAAAACTTAATGATGTGATTCAGCATTCGCATCAGTATTCGGTAACAGGAAAGGACGGTACGGTTTATTCTTCGTTTCAGTTGAAGACCATCACTACCAAACCTTCAACCATTCCAAAGGCGATGATTCTTCGCTCTGACAAAAACTCCATCAGTGCGGCATCGAAATCGTTGCAGGAGATAGTACGCAACCGCTATGTTTATCAGAAAGCGTTGCTTGACGAAGTGGTCTATAACATACTGTACACGGCAAGTGACAAACCGCTTAACGAACGGGTCAACTTCAAGTTGCTTGATCAGGATATCAGGGCCGAGCTGCTGAATAACGGTATAAGCATACCTTATCATCTTACGGTGGCAACATCCGACGGTCGAGAGGTATACAGATGTCCGGACTATACTGAAGAAGGTGACGAACATACCTATTCGCAGGTGCTTTTCCGTAACGATCCGTCGCCGAAGATGGGTGTGGTTAGTATACACTTTCCTGATATAAACGGATATATATTCTCGAGTATTCGCTTTATGATACCTTCGGTGGTATTCACGTTTGTACTTCTCGTGACATTCGTTTTCACAATAGTAGTGATATTCCGTCAGAAAAGGTATACCGAGATAAAGAATGATTTTATAAACAATATGACACACGAACTCAAGACGCCTATTGCCAGCATATCGCTTGCCGCACAGATGCTCAATGACGAGAGTGTCACGAAGAGTCCGACAATGATGAAACACCTTGGTGGGGTGATCAATGATGAGTCGAAACGTTTGCGCTTCTTGGTGGAGAAGGTACTGCAGATGTCGATGTTCGACCGCAAGAAGGCTGTGTTCAAGAAAAAAGAAATTGACTTGAATGAACTTGTGGAGAATACAGCCAACTCGTTTGCACTGCGTGTGGAACACACAGGAGGAAAGATTTTTACGGACATCGAAGCTATTGACTCTACCATATATGTGGATGAGATGCACTTCCAGAACGTAGTGTTCAACCTGATGGACAATGCTGTGAAGTATCGTAATCCGGACAAGCCGCTTGATATCTATATGAAGACATGGAACGACGATGAGCGTCTCTATCTGTCAATCCGTGACACCGGTATCGGTATAAAGAAAGACAATTTGAAGAAAGTTTTCGATAAGTTCTATCGTGTTCATACCGGAAATCAGCACGATGTGAAAGGATTCGGACTCGGTCTGGCATATGTGAAGAAGATTGTTGACCTTCACAAAGGCGAGATTCATGTAGAGAGTGAATACGGCAAGGGTACACGTTTCATAATATCGTTACCGGTAATAAAAAACTGAAAATAAGAAAATAAAATAAACAACGAGTATTAACAATTTAAATGACTACGATTATGGATGAGAATTTGAAGATCCTTCTTTGTGAAGATGACGAGAATTTGGGTATGTTGCTTCGCGAATACCTCGCAGCCAAAGGTTATACAGCAGAGCTTTGCCCGGATGGAGAAGCTGGTTACAAGGCATTTCTGAAAAGCAAGTTTGACATCTGCGTGCTCGACGTTATGATGCCTAAGAAAGACGGTTTCACACTTGCACAGGAAATACGTTCTGCAAATGCGGATATTCCTATTATATTCCTTACAGCAAAGACATTGAAGGAGGATATACTTGAGGGATTCAAGATTGGTGCGGATGACTATATAACCAAGCCTTTCTCTATGGAAGAACTTGTATTTCGTATAGAGGCTATTCTCCGTCGGGTGCGTGGAAAGAAGAATAAGGAAAGTACCCTGTACCATATAGGCCGCTTCACGTTTGATACACAGAAGCAACTTCTGAGTATAGGTGACAAGCAGACCAAGCTGACAACAAAGGAAAACGAACTTCTTGCTCTGCTGTGCAGTCATGCCAATGAAATACTTCAGCGTGATTTTGCCCTTAAGACAATATGGATTGATGACAATTATTTCAACGCTCGTTCGATGGACGTATATATCACCAAACTACGCAAGCATCTTAAAGATGACGATCAGATTGAAATAATCAATATTCATGGTAAGGGATATAAGCTCATTACTCCTGAGGAAGATTGAGAATATTGAATGTAATTAGGACAGATTAAGCATAAGTTAAGTCGTATAGACAAAAGGAATACAGATGCCGGCCGGGAGGTTAGCATCTGTATTTCTTTATAATTCTGAATACCTGCTTATTGTCATTGGATTAAGTGCCAATGGTGTTTTGCTTGAAAAACTATCTTCATATTCATGCACATTTTCTCGCCATGGCAGAGCTGAAACAAGTTTCCCTCAGCCCATCTGGTTTAACGAAAACGTTGGATTTCATCCTGCGTTTTTCTCGTCATGGCAGACTTGAAACAAGTTTCACTCTGCTCATTTGGCTTGACGAAAACGTTCTTTTTTTAGTATCTGCTGTCTTTTTTTGCCGTATAGATGTAAAGGAACATGCCTGCCATGACAAGTAAAAAGGATATGAGAAGCAGTGTGTTATGGTTTCCTTCAGGCATGAAGTAACATATCACTTGAAGCAACACGCCTATGACGGTGAGCATGAAAGAGGAATATTTGAAGTATTTTTTCATCTTAATCGTTAATTTGCGGGCAAAAGTACAAAAAATATTTTGTAGAGTGGAGAAAAAAGAGTAACTTTGCACCGCAATTTTGCAAATTAACATTTTATATTATTTAAAGGTATGAATCAATACGAAACCGTTTTCATTTTGACTCCCGTTTTGTCTGATGAACAGATGAAGGAAACGGTCGCTAAGTTCAAGAAGGTTCTGACCGATAAAGGTGCAGAGATTCTGAACGAAGAGGCTTGGGGACTGAAGAAGATGGCTTATGCTATCCAGAAGAAGTCTACAGGCTTTTATTGTCTGGTAGAGTTCAAGGCAGAGCCTTCGGTAATTAAGACTCTTGACGTGGCTTATCGTCGTGATGAGAAAGTAATCCGCTACATGACAGTGAAGTTGGATAAGTATGCTGTTCAGTATGCAGAGAAGAGAAGAAACAAATTAGGTAAAAAAGAGGAGGCTTAAGCAATGGCACAAGAATCAGAAATCAGATATTTGACTCCACCTTCAGTGGATACAAAGAAGAAGAAGTATTGCCGTTTCAAGAAAAGCGGTATAAAATATATCGACTACAAGGATCCTGAGTTCTTGAAGAAGTTTCTCAACGAGCAGGGTAAGATTCTTCCACGTCGTATCACTGGAACTTCACTGAAATATCAGCGTCGTGTTGCTCAGGCTGTAAAGCGCGCACGTCAGATAGCTCTGCTGCCTTATGTAACTGACTTGATGAAATAATAAGGAGGAGAACAGATATGGAAATAATACTGAAAGAAGATATTATCGGTCTGGGATTCAAGAACGATATCGTGAATGTGAAGGCTGGCTATGGTCGTAACTACCTAATACCGAAAGGTAAGGGTGTTATTGCTTCCCCGTCGGCAAAGAAAGTTCTTGCAGAGAACTTGAAACAGCAGGCTCATAAGATTGCAGCCATGAAAGCTGAGGCAGAGAAGAAGGCTGAGGCTCTGAAAGATGTTGCTCTTGTAATAATGGCTAAAGTTAGTACAACAGGAGTTACTTACGGTTCGGTAAATGCTGCTCATGTTTCAGAGGAGTTGAAGAAACTCGGTCATGAGATTGACCGCAAGCTTATTGTTATGCGTGACATAAAGACTGTAGGCGACTTTATCGCAACAATCCATTTCCATAAGGAAGTGACTGTTGAGATACCTGTAAAGGTTGTTGCTGAAGGTGCAGAGCAGATTGAAGTTCCGGTTGAGGAAGTGGCAGCTCCAGTTGAGTCTGAAACAGAGGCTCCTGTAGAAGAGTAATCTCGCTGTAAAGCAAATCATATTTATTATACAATGAGAATCCCGATTATGTAATATAGTCGGGATTTTTTTTGTCCTTTGGTTGATATGTTTGCTGTGAAATAAAATGTTTATATAGCATTGTGGATATGTGCACAATGTTTATTATTAGTGCAGGCAATGGATTTTTATTTTAGTATGCACAAAAAAATCCCCCGAACTAAGTTCGGGGGATTTTTTCTCTCTCTTTACGTCGAGGTTGCAACTAATTAATCAGTAACAACGCTGTCAATAGCGGCAGAGTCAACAACAGCTGAATCAGCAACAACGCTGTCAACAACAACAGTGTCAGAATCTACGGGAGCAGCCTGCTCTGTCTTGTTACCACCACATGATGCGAATGAAATAGCTACAACAGCTACGAACATAAATACTAATGTTTTCATTTTTTCTTTGCTTTTTAAATCTGTAAAACAATCATTTGTTTATTAAAACATTGCAAAGGTATACATTTTTTTGATAGGTTGTTCTTTTTTTTAAGACTTTTTTTAGAGTGTTTTTGTAACTTTTTAGCAATGTGTTGATAATCAGCTTGTTACAAAGTGTTAAAATATAGTTTACAGTTGACGTTATGATTAATAAATACGTTTAGCAATGGTGAATGGCAAAAAATGTGTATCTTTGCAGCGTTAAAGACTATATATTTAATACAATTATATGATAGATTCATCAGCCTTTCATGGAAAGAAAGCTGCTTATTTTACACTTGGCTGCAAGTTGAACTTCTCAGAGACCTCAACATTTGGCAAGATGTTGCATGATATGGGTGTATGTACGGCCGGAAAAGGCGAGGAGGCAGATTTATGCATTATAAATACATGTTCAGTAACAGAAGTGGCCGATCATAAATGTCGTCAGGCTATTCACCGACTTGTACGCAACAATCCCAATGCCTTTGTTGTTGTTACAGGCTGTTATGCTCAGTTGGAGTCAGAGGCAGTCAGTAAGATAGAAGGTGTCGACCTTGTATTGGGTTCTAATGAGAAAGCCAATTTGATACAGTTCCTTTCAGATGCATGGAGCGGTACTATGTCTGTCAATGGGAAGAACAATGACAGTTGCATAGTGCATAGAGTAAAGACAAAGGATATAAAAACGTTTGCTCCGAGTTGTTCGCGTGGCAATCGTACACGTTATTTTCTGAAAGTGCAGGATGGTTGCGATTATTTTTGCACGTATTGTACCATACCGTATGCCCGTGGTTTCAGTCGTAACCCGACTATAGAGTCTCTTGTGAATCAGGTCCGTAAGGCTGCTGACGAAGGAGCCAGGGAGATAGTGTTGACAGGTGTCAATATAGGTGACTTCGGCAAGACCACCGGCGAGAGTTTTATGGATTTGGTTAAGGCGCTTGATGATATAGAGGCAATCAGGCGTTATCGTATAAGCAGTCTTGAGCCGGATTTGCTCAGTGACGAGCTCATAGCTTACTGTTCGCACAGTCGTGCATTCATGCCACATTTTCATATACCGCTGCAAAGTGGAAGTGATACTGTGTTGCGGCTTATGCACAGACATTACGACAGTCGGTTGTTTGCCGAAAAGATATTCAAGATCAGGCAATTTATGCCCGATGCCTTTATCGGTGTTGATGTGATGGTAGGATGTCGTGGTGAAACTCCCGAGTGTTTTGAAGAAACATTTGCTTTTCTTGACGGTCTCGATGTTACACAGTTGCACGTTTTTCCATACTCAGAACGTCCTGGGACATCAGCTTTGAAGATACCGTATATTGTAGACGACAAAACGAAGAAGCAGCGCAGCAAGCGCCTTTTGGAATTATCAGAGAAAAAGACTAAGGCTTTTTACGAACGTTTTATAGGTGCCGAGACAGAGGTCTTGTTTGAAAAGGCTCCACGTGGCAAGTCCATGCACGGTTTCACCTCAAACTATATCCGTGTAGAACTTTCTGCCGATGAAGCGCGTGAGGAGTACGACAACAAGTTGATGAAAGTTCGTTTAGGATGTTTCAATCACGATAGAACAGCATTAAAGGCTGATATAATATGTCATGGATAAGGTAGCGATAGTAATTCTCAATTGGAACGGTGCACCTATGTTGCGCCGATATTTGCCGTCAGTGTTGCGCTACTCGTGTGAGGAGGCTGTTGTTTATGTTGCAGACAATGCTTCTACAGACGATTCTCTATCCGTATTGTCCGAAGAGTTTGGTGACTGTCGTGTCATACGGCTTGATAAGAATTGGGGGTTTGCTGACGGATATAACAAAGCTCTCAGCCGGATAGAGGCTGAATATTATGTATTGCTTAATTCTGACATCGAGGTTACCCACCATTGGCTTACTCCGCTTTTAGAGTTTATGGACACTCATGAGGAAGTGGCGGCATGTCAGCCGAAGTTGCTTTCCGTCTTCGATAGGGACAGTTTTGAATATGCAGGGGCGAGTGGGGGATTCATTGACAGATACGGCTATCCTTTCTGTCGTGGCAGAATATTCGATACGGTGGAGCGTGATGACGGTCAGTATGATTATGCTCAGGAGATTCTTTGGGCCACCGGTGCCGTTTTGATGATACGTTCAGCCGATTACCGTATGGCTGGCGGGCTTGACGGACGTTTCTTTGCTCACAACGAAGAGATAGATTTGTGTTGGCGTCTGCGTATCCTCGGTCGGAAGGTTTATTGCCTGCCGGACAGTGTGGTGTATCATGTAGGTGGAGGGACGCTGCCAAAGAGCAATCCGATGAAGACATTTCTTAATTTCCGAAACAACCTGACCATGCTTTATAAATGTCTGCCTGAAAAAGAACTGAAGCATGTGATGCGCGTGAGACGGTTGCTCGATTATCTTGCCGCTTTTGAAATGCTGATATTGAAACGCAGTTGGGGTGACTTCAAGGCTGTAGTGCGTGCCCGCAGGGCTTTCCATAAATGGAAGCACGAGTTTAGGTCTGACCGCGAACGTATACAGAGCAACCGCGTCTCAGACGCCATTCCCGAAGTTTTCGGCCGTTCTCTGCTTTGGCAATATTATATAAAGAAGCGTGCATTCTTCTCAGAGTTGGATTTCTGAGAAGAATGCACGCTCTTTTTATCTACGTACAAGCTGTTTCTTGTATTGTTGTTTTACCGGTATATTGATATTATTTCACTTCCACGGCATTGTTCAGTTCTTCTTTCCATTCCTTCAGATACTCAAACCATTCCTTGGCACTATGGTAGCCAAACTCTTCATTGTCAGAACCGAATGTTATGTTGTAGTGCAATTCGTCAGTAGCATTGCCTATGACATAAGGATAGTTGTCCTTATTTGCCGGAAGTTCTTTCACTACGTTCTTTGCCGGTATGCAGATACCCAGACCGACTGTTTCGCGCTTGTGGCCGGCCGAATCTTTCGCTGACACGGGCCAGTCGGTGCCCCAGCATCCGCGCAGCCCTTTCTTGTCAGACATCTCTTCAGAGTTCTTTACGTTGATGATGCCTGTAGCGAACCGGTATTCAGGAACGGGCTTACTGAACCTGACATCTACGAAACAGTCGCGGCGACCGGCGTATAGAGTGTAGCGTGCTGTCATGTCTATCTTCTCCTTGCCGGCATTCATTGTGTTCCAACCTTCATCTATAACCTCGACAATGGTACGCAACGGACCGCGCGAAACGATGCGCAGTGTGCGGTGGTCTACATCTTTCAGCATTTGCGGAGCCGTGCCGTCCCATCCGCGCAGCGCTCCGAGACCGAATGTCTCACCAACCCACAACACATCGTCGCCATATCCGGCAGCCTTTTGATTCTTGTCGGGATAAAACTGTGTTTCCTTTATTTCAAGTCCTTTGCGATACTTTCCGTAAGTGTCAACCGTCTGGCGGTGGTCAAAGTATATGCGATAAGCCACCATTTCGTTCTCGAATGCCGGACCATGGTGATGGAGCATCCAATATGGGTTGGTACCGTTGTCTACGGTGAGACTGCTTATATATAAATCCTGTTTGTTCGAACTTTTGATTTTCTTGTTTGACATCAGCATTTCTGCATATACCTGTGGTTTGTATTCGCGTGGTTTTCCTGTAGGTAACAGTTGTATGTTGAATGTCTGAGTACTCTTTTTCGTCATATCCGTCATGAAACACAGTTCGTCGTATATGCCGTCGTTGTTGAAATCATCAAGTTGGCAGGGCACTTCGGTTCCGTCTTTTGTCACGACGGCCGATTTCACATCCACTCCATACTGTTTCAGTTGCAATACAACAGGTGTGGCTTTGCGATCGTTTTTTGATTTGTTTGTCACATTTACGTCAAACGTCTTTTGCGCCATGCTTATCGAACTGACAGCAGCGAGAAACAACGTCGAGACCATTTTCTTTTTCATATCAGGAATTGTTTTAATTAGTTTTCAATACTACAAAATTACATAAAATAGCCCGAATACGGTATGTTTTTAATAGAAATAAAGTCATATTGTCGGATTTTCAGTGTGTATTTTATCTTTTTTTAGGTTAAAAGCCGGTTTGTTCAATAATTTTTAGTATATTTGCAGTTGATATTAACAATATTCAATAAATAGTTGCGTAATCTACATTATATATTAATGATGTCAGTTCTGTTCTGCATGGGGTGCGAATGGAATCTGAAACTGGATGTTGCAGGGAAATCCTCGTCAGCCATTCGGGTGGAGCGCTACGACCGTATAGAAAGTCTGTATCTGACCACCGGTGATTTTTCTGCGCTTAAGCATATGAATATTGACTATCCGATTCAGACCCGTACACTTATCGAGGACGTGCTGAAAATAGGCCGTGTGAACGATCCTCAGATTAATTCAAAATTTCTTAACTTTTATCAGGACACTGTATTACAGAGCCTGATAAGGGATGTGGAGTATCAGTATGCAAATATGGACGATGTCGACCGTGACCTTACGGAAGCGTTCGCCCGTCTCACCGACGCCGTTCCGGATATCGAAATACCGTTGGTTTACGCCCAGATAGGTTCGCTCGATCAAAGCATTATCGTGGGCAACAATACGCTCGGAATATGTCTTGACAAGTATCTTGGATTTGAATATCCTCTGTATCTCAAGTTTTACAGTGTATCGCAGCGCCGGTCGATGATACGTTCGATGATAGTTCCCGACTGTCTGATGTTCTATCTGCTCAGTCTCTATCCCATGGCTTATGACAGGGAACTGTCGCAACCGGAGCGCGACATACACATGGGGAAGATACAGTGGGTTGTCAACAAGGCCATGCACAAGCCCGTATTTTTCAACAAATATGTAACTTCGGTGGACAAATACATGAAGAGCAACAAGCATGTCGGTGTAGAGAAGTTGCTCAAGAACAATGATTATAGTGTATTCTTAGTCCGGTGATATTGTGCCGCGGTGTGTATTACCGTACCATAAACGTCTGCCTGTATCCTGTTTTTTTATTCCGTAATGATTTTGCAGCCCTGCCTTGTTCCCGTTTTTCTCAGATGATTGGTGAGCAGATTGGTAAATTCATAGTTCTTCAGTCCCCATTGCGGTGCAATGAGCATGTCTTTTGGCGACTGTGACACAAATCGTTCTATCACAATATCTTCCCTTATCCATTGTATGTATTCGGCAATGGTGGACATATATTCGTCGACTGTGTATATATGAAATGGCTTCTCTATATACATCCGTGCAAGTTCTGTACCTTTGATTATCTGCATCTGATGTATTTTCAGAATGTCGAGCTTCATTCCCGACATGGCTTTTGCTTGTCTGACAGTCTCTTCGGCATCCTCTCCCGGCAGTCCGACGATGATGTGTCCGCCGGTGATGATTCCGCGTTCCGATGTGCGTTCCACGGTTTGTCGCGAACATTCGAAAGTGTGTCCGCGGTTGATTAGCCGCAGGGTATTGTCGTTGGCCGACTCAATGCCATATTCCACAATGAGGAATGTCTGTCTGTTCAGTTCCGTCAGATAGTCAAGCAGTTCGTCCGGCATGCAGTCGGGTCTTGTTCCAATCACTATTCCCACGATTCCGTCCACGCCAAGTGCCTCTTCGTACATCTCTTTCAGCGTTTCAACAGAGGCGTATGTATTTGTATAGGCTTGGAAATATGCAAGATACTTCATGTCGGGATATTTCCTGGCAAAGAACCGTTTGCCATCCTCGAGCTGTTCCGTTATGCTGCGTTTTCTGTTGCAGTATGACGGATTGAAAGTGCGGTTGTCACAGTATATACACCCTCCGAGTCCGGCCCGTCCGTCGCGGTTGGGGCAGGAAAAGCCGGCATCTATAGATATTTTCTGCACTCTGAATGGAAATTGTGAGCGTATCCATGTGCCGTAGTCGTTGTATGGCAAGCTGCTCATGCTGTCGTTATGGGCTTTCAATGAATGGCGTTGTATTGTAAATGACGTGCAAACTTACTCAAAATATTTGTAACAGGCAATAAAACGGTTGGGGAAAATATATATATGCGGCCATTTACGGTTTTTGACGGATGACTATGTAATGTGTGACTGATACTGTTCTGCGTTGGCGATTTGTATATATTATTCCGAAAAAAACATATTTGTTTTTTCTCGAAATAGAAAAGTCGTAATACTGTTCCGGTTCAGTTTTGGCCCGTTTGAGATGCTGAATCTTTGCCGTTTGGGCCTTATTGCTCTTCTGTTTGGGTCGTTTCATGTTGCAATATGGGCTGTTTTGAAGTGTAATATGGCCTGTTTTGCAGTGCGATATGGGCCTCTCTGCTTTTATTACAAAGCTCTTTTATCGTAATGCATTGATAGTCAGCACTTCCTGTTTTGACAAAAACGGGCCTTTTTCGGGGCGTTGGTCGATTTTTGCATTTCTGATATCGTTTAACATACGTTAAAGTAAGGAAATTTTGGATTATATAAATCTGCCGGTCAATGTTTTTGCTCTGTCGTGTCATGGGGTATTATGGCGAATCATGTTTTTGGCGTATGGCAATGACATATGGGTAATTGAATGCCGGCATTGTTATCTTGATTATACTAAAAAAGAGTTTCAAGGACATTCCTTAAAACTCTTTGTAGTCGATAGGGGAATCGAACCCCTATGCCAAGATTGAGAATCTTGTATCCTAACCATTAGATGAATCGACCTTGATTTATTTGCCTTACTGACGAATCGTTGTCCGTAAGACCTTTCCTCCGAAAGGCGATGCAAAGGTAGTGGTTTTATTTTGTTCCGGCAAATTTTTCGGAGTGAAAATGCGTTTGACGGTTTATTTTATAGTATTAAGTAGTGGTTTTTTATGATAAAAATGTATGCGGAATCGGCTTATTCAGAAAAAACATCTACCTTTGTACCTGATTTTCATCATTAGTGTATTCAGAATATTTAAACGATACCTTATATATAATGCGTTATTTTATAACATTCAGTTACGACGGCACGCGCTATCATGGGTGGCAGATTCAGCCCAACGGTATCTCCGTGCAGGAAGAATTGCAGACAGCATTGTCCGTGCTTTTGCACCGGCCGACTGAGGTGGTAGGGGCCGGACGTACCGATGCAGGGGTGCATGCCCGCCGTATGGTGGCACATTTTGATACGGATGCTGCCGTTGATTGCGGACAGCTGGTATATAAACTCAACCGTTTTTTGCCGCGCGACATCTCCGTGAGTTGTATGAAACCGGTTGCCGACGATATGCATGCACGTTTCAGTGCCACTTCGCGCACGTACCATTATTATGTACATACGGTCAAGGAACCGTTTTTGAGGGCTTATTCGTGTGAACTTCACTATCAGCTCGATTTTGACTTGATGAACGAGGCAGCGGCAGTTCTGATGGAATATGATGACTTCGCGGCTTTTTGCAAGAGTCATGTCGACGTGAAGACAACTCTGTGTACCGTCACTACAGCCCGTTGGCACCGTCTGTCGCCTGTGAGTTGGTACTTTGAAATCACGGCCAACCGTTTTCTGCGCAACATGGTACGGGCGGTGGTGGGCACACTCATTGAAGTGGGACGACATCGTCTTACCGTAGACGGATTCCGTGGTGTGATAGAGAGCGGGCGGCGCACGGCGGCGGGTGAGTCAATGCCTGGCCATGCCCTGTTTCTTGAAGATGTGAAATATTGAAAAAGGAATATTAAAATAAACATGTTATGTGGCTATTGTTAGCATTTATGTCGGCGGCGTTGCTCGGCTTCTACGATTCGTTTAAGAAAAAGGCGCTTGGCGGCAACGCCGTGATACCGGTGTTGTTTCTCAACACATTGTTTTCTTCGCTCATCTTCTTGCCGTTTGTCGTGCTCAGCATGCACACATCTTTTCTTGACGGTTCTATCTTTCATGTTGGCAGCGGAGGATGGGAGATGCATAAGTTTATATTGTTGAAGAGCTGTATAGTGCTGAGCAGTTGGGTGTTCGGATATTTCGGCATGAAGCATCTCCCGCTTACTATCGTAGGTCCGATCAATGCCACGAGACCGGTGATGGTGCTTGTCGGGGCTTTTCTTGTGTTTGGCGAGCGGCTCAATGTGTGGCAGTGGGTGGGTGTTTTGCTTGCCGTCGCATCGTTTTTCATGCTGAGCCGCAGCGGAAGGAAAGAGGGCATAGACTTCAGACACGACCATTGGATATGGATGATTGTCGCTGCTGCGGCCCTCGGAGCGGTGAGCGGGTTGTACGACAAGTACCTCATGGCTTCGCCCGAGGATGGCGGTGTGGGGCTCGACAAGATGATGGTTCAGAGCTGGTACAACATATATCAGTGTTTCATGATGGGTGTGATGCTCTTGGTGTTGTGGTGGCCCCATCGCCATGCCTCCACTCCTTTCCGTTGGGATTGGGGCATCATCCTTGTCAGTCTGTTCCTGTGTACGGCCGATTTCGTATATTTTTATTCGCTCAGTCTGTCCGGGGCAATGATAAGCATTGTGTCGATGATACGCCGCGGCAGCGTGGTGGTGAGTTTCCTGTTCGGTGCCGTAGCTTTTCATGAGAAGAATCTCAAGTCTAAGTTCATTGACCTTGCCTTGGTACTTCTCGGAATGATATTCCTTTATATAGGCTCACGATGACGTGGCGATGTTTATTCCCGTTTGATGAAAAAATGTCTGTAAATGTAAAAAATCATCAGAATACTTGTATGTTTCAATAAAAAATGATTATCTTTACACTCGTTAAACCAATAAAGAGTTTTGTGCTATATGATAGATTACCTTAGTGACAACCTTTGGCAGATATGGGCGGTGATGGCTGTTCTGTGTCTTATTGTAGAATTGTCTACCGGCGGATTCTTCATTATATGTTTTGCTGTGGGCAGTCTTGCTGCGATGGTGGCTTCGTTTCTCGGTGGTCTGTATTTGCAGCTTGGTGTGTTTGTCGCTTTTTCAGCCATAAGCATATTTCTAGTTCGGCCGTTTGCCTTGCGCTATCTACATCGTGAAGAAAGCCATCGCAAGAGTAATGCCGACGCTCTGATAGGTGCCGTTGGCACTGTTAGCAGCAGGATAGAGGCCGGAGGTTACGGGCGTGTGGCAATAGGAGGTGACGACTGGAAAGCCGAATCCGAAGGTTCCGTATCCATTCCTGTCGGCACGCGTGTCAGGGTAGTGGGGCGCGAAAGCGTAATAATAAAAGTAATAATTGATGTTTAACAATAAAACAAGATTTTAATTATGATGTACTTTTTAATCGTTTGTGTAGTCTGCGTATTGATATTCGCAAAAATGGCACTTGTAATCATTCCTCAGTCTGAAACGAAAATCATTGAACGGTTGGGTAGATACCATGGAACGCTCGACCCCGGTATCGCTATCATCATTCCGTTTATTGACAAGGCAAAGGAGATTGTAGTGTTGGAGCGCGGCCGTTACAGATATTCCAGCAATATCGATCTGCGTGAACAGGTTTATGATTTCCCGAAGCAGAACGTGATAACGAAAGACAATGTTCAGACGGAGATAGATGCACTGTTGTATTTTCAGATAGTCGACCCTTTCAAGGCGGTTTATGAAATCAACAATTTGCCCAATGCCATAGAGAAACTCACCCAGACCACACTTCGTAATATCATCGGCGAACTGGAGCTTGACGAGACACTGACAAGCCGTGACACAATCAACACCAAGTTGCGTGCCGTGCTTGACGATGCGACAGACAAATGGGGCGTAAAAGTAAACCGAGTGGAATTGCAGGACATCACACCTCCCGAGAGCGTGCTCACGGCGATGGAGAAGCAGATGCAGGCTGAGCGTAACAAGCGTGCCACCATACTTACGAGTGAGGGTAAGAAGGCTTCGGACATCCTTCAGTCGGAAGGTGAGAAGGCCGCCATGATAAACCGTGCCGAGGCAGAGAAGCAGCAAGCCATATTGAAAGCCGAAGGTGAGGCTCAGGCACGTATTCGTAGAGCCGAAGCCGAAGCAATAGCAATAGAGAAAGTGGCCGCCGCTGTAGGGCAGAGCACCAATCCTGCCAACTATCTGCTTGCCCAGAAATATATACAGATGTTGCAGCAATTGGCCGAAGGCGACAAGACAAAGACCGTATATCTGCCATACGAGGCAACAAATCTTATGGGCAGCATAGGCGGTATAAAGGAATTGTTCAAGGCTGAATAGGCTGTAGTGCTGATATTATATTTATAATCATGTGTATTAGAGGGTGTCAAATATGGCATCCTCTTTCTTTTTTTGAACGTTTTCGTTAAGCCAGATGGGCAGAGTGAAACTTGTTTCAGCTCTGCCATGGCGAGAAAATGTGCATGAATATGAACGTTTTCGTCAAGCCAAACGAGCAGAGTGAAACCTGTTCAAACCTTGTCATGGCGAGAAACCGTGGGATGAAATCCAACGGTTTTTGTTTACTATGATGCATTTGGGCATTTGTAATATATATCCGGTATTTGGTTAATGATAGTTGACTTGGTTTTCATGGAATGTTATAAAATATGTTTACCTGTGATATAATTTATTTCATAAAAGTTTCAGAAATGTGAAAAAAACGGGCATGAAGTAACAAATTACAATTAATTTGTGTAATTTTGCGGTCGGAAATCAGAATATAAGAAATCTTATGGCACATAATATTTTCAAAGGTTTGGGTATTGCTTTGGTTACACCATTTAACGAAGACGGATCAGTTGATTACGAATCATTGAAACGGTTGGTGGATTACCAGATTAATAATGGAGCGGATTTTCTTTGTATATTGGGAACTACTGGTGAAACTCCATGCCTCACTGCTGATGAGAAACGGAAGATAAAGAATCTGGTGGTGTCTTATGTCAATGGCCGGTTGCCGATATTGTTGGGATGTGGTGGAAACAATACAGCAGCAGTGGTGAATGAGTTGCGTACAGAAGATTTCCATGGTATAGATGGTATATTGAGTATCTGCCCATACTACAACAAACCTTCGCAGGAAGGACTTTACCAGCATTTCAGGGCCATTGCAGATGCAAGTCCGTTGCCTGTTGTGCTTTACAATGTTCCTGGGCGTACCGGTGTGAACTTGAAAGCAGAGACAACCGTTCGTCTGGCCCGTGACTGCAAGAATATCGTGGCGATAAAGGAGGCAAGCGGAAACTTGGAGCAATGTGATGAGATAATAAAGAATAAGCCCAAAGATTTTGATGTTATAAGTGGTGACGATGCCCTTACGTTTCCAATGATATCATGTGGCGCAGTGGGAGTTATCAGCGTTATTGGCAACGCCCTGCCGCGCGAATTCTCAAAAATGATACGTCTGCAGTTTAAAGGTGAATATGACAGTGCGCGAAAGATACATCACAAGTTTACAGACTTGTTCAGTCTGCTTTTTGTCGATGGTAATCCGGCCGGTGTTAAAGCCATGTTATATGAGATGGGGATGGTAAAGAATATACTGCGTTTGCCGCTTGTTCCTACTCGGATATCTACACTGCAGAAGATGAGCGAGATAATGAAAGAACTCAAGATTTAGATGGACAATCCTTAAGGTCGGATTGTTGGAGCAAAGAGAATGGGAAGGGAGAAAGGTGATGAGGCTTTCTCTCTTTTTTGATAAGTGTTAATTTTTATCGATTACTTGTTATTGTATTTTAAAGTTCAGGATATTATTTATACCTTTGCAAATGAAAAGCAAAATGCTTTTTAAGGGGTGCCCGCCTTTTGGTGGTGCTGAGATCAAACCCTCAACCTGATCTGGATAATGCCAGCGTAGGGAACGACACCATGCTCTTTTTGCGTGCGAGAGTGTGGAGTAAATGCCGATAAAAGGTTTCTCTCCCTTTTTATTTAATTATAAATGGGTAAAACAGATGAAGAAAATACTCTTTGTCACCCTGTCGGCACTTGCCGCCAACGGCAATGTAAAGGCAGACAACAACGACTCTCTCCGCATACAGAATCTCGGAGAGGTGACGGTGAAGGGTGTGCGTGCAGCCAAAGACGCACCTTTTGCCGTGACAAACATCAAGAAACAACAACTTCAGGAGTTCGCCAAGACAGGCCGGGAACTGCCGTTCCTCTTCGCCCGTACGCCCGGTGTGCTGGCATGGAGCGAGAACGGAGTGGGCACCGGTACCACCTACATGCGCATACGTGGCGCGGCAGGCTCGCGTGTCAACGTCACCCTCGATGGCGTGGCCCTCAATTCGCCTGAAGACCAGTGCGTCTTTTGGGCCAATATGAATAGTTTCGGTGCTCTGCTCGGCAGTGCTCAGATACAGCGTGGTGTGGGCACTTCGTCGAATGGCGACGGTGCTTTCGGCGGCACCATTTCTCTTATGACGGCACAGCCGCAGTACGTCCCGTCGGCTGAACTGTCGGCATCGTTCGGTTCGTACAACACGCTGAACCTCGGGGCGCAGTTCTCCACCGGCCTCACCGGCATACGCCTGCCCCGCCACTATCTTGTGCTCGAAGGTGCCTATCATCAGACCGCTACCGACGGCTACATTCACGGCACCGACGGACGCTCGGGCAACTACTACGGTGGCGCTATATTCATCAACGACAGGCAGAACTTCAGGCTGAGTTACAAGAACATAGGCAGCTTCGAGTCGACCGGACAGGCGTGGAGCGGCGTCACCGCAGGTAACGACGACTACAGTCTGAACAGCTACGACGGCGTGAAGACCTACAAGGACATGCACCGCCTGGGCCTCGGCAGGTACAATAGTTTGTACGAGAGCCTTACGATAGACGGTGACGGTCAATACATCGTGTCTCGCTACAAGATGGCCGACGGCTCGTTGTGGGAGAAGACCACCGATAACTTCTGGTACAATCACAACATCCTCTCCATGGCATGGCAGATGAATGACAGGTGGAGCACCTCGGCCACGCTGCACTATACGCATGGCCACGGCTTTTATGACGAGTTCAGATACGACAACAAACTGTCTAAATTCGGTCTGTCACGTACGCCAGATGCCTACCACAGTTTTGTCAAGCGTACCGACTTTGTGCGCAAGAAAGGTATGACGCAGGATTTCTACGGTGCCATATTCAATGCCAACTACAAGGCCGGCCGCTGGGACGTGCTCGGAAACATATCGGCGCAGCAGTTCACCGGCAATCATTACGGCTATCTAACATACATTGCCGATGAGGACGTGCGCAACTATTATATAGGCGACAAGGGTGAGTACAAGTATTACGACTCTGATGCCGACAAAACTGATGTGAGTGCTTTTGCCAAAGCTACCTATCACATCACGTCCTTCCTCGATGCCTTTGCCGACGTGCAGTACCGATATGTGAAGTACACCACCGACGGAGTGAACGACAAGTTCTACGAAAACGAGGACGGCTCGTTCACCAACCAGCGTCTCGACATCGACGAGAGCTACAATTTCTTCAATCCCAAGGTGGGTGTCAGTTTCCATAAGGACGGCCACAACGCCTACGCATCCTACGCGCGAAGCAACCGCGAGCCCGAGCGCAATAACTTTACCGACAACGGCTCGTATCCCGCACCCAAGGCCGAGTCGCTCAACGACTTCGAACTGGGCTACGGCTATCAGGCCCGCAAGTGGTTTGTCAACCTCAACCTGTACTACATGGACTACGAAAACCAGTTTGTACAGACGGGAGCGCAGTCGGACATAGGCGAGAATCTCACTACTAACATCAAGGATTCGTACCGTATGGGAGTGGAGCTGAGCGCCGGCGTGTCGCCCCTCACATGGCTCTCCATCGAGGGTAACGCCGCGCTGAGCAGGAACAAGATTAAGAACTTCGACGAGTATGTGGAGAACTGGGAGGCCGACGGGCCCACCGTGACTCACTACGACAACTCTACGCTGTCGTTCTCGCCATCGGTAATACTCAACGGTTTCGTCGATGTTCACTACAAAGGCTTCCAGGGAGTGTGGCACACCAACTTCGTGAGCCGCCAGTATCTCGACAACTCCGAGAACGCCGACCGCTCGCTGCCGTGCTATTCGGCCACCAACGTCACGTTGAAGTACGCCTTCAACACGCGGAAGATGAAGATAGGAGTGAAGGAGGCCGTCGTTGGCCTCAACTTCAACAACATCTTCAACCGCCGTTACGCTGCCGGCGGATGGGTGTATTCGGCCATATCGGGCGACGACTTTCTCAACTCCGACCGCTACTATCAGATAGGCTATATACCTATGGCGGGATTCACCATGATGGGCAATGTGACGCTGAAGTTCTGAACGTGACCACCATATAACATACAACGACAGATAATGACAGAATATTTGGTAAACAACTGGATGGATGTGCTCGGCACCGCACTGGGGCTGCTCTATCTATATCTTGAACTGAAAGAAAACATACTGATGTGGATAACGGGCGCCATCATGCCCGTTGTATACACCGTTGTGCTGTATCGCGCGGGGCTCTATGCCGACTGCGGAATGGAGTTTTACTATTTTCTTGCCGCCGTTTACGGCTTCTGGATGTGGAGCCGGCGCCGTGCCGTAGACGTCAGTAGTTTTTCCGGTGGTTCACGGCAGGGTGGGGAGGATAAGGTTTTTGGTCTTGCTATCAGCCATATTCCTGTGTCTGTCGTATATGTTCTTGTTCCTATTACTTTTGGTCTTTGGTTTGCTCTGTGGGCTTTTCTTAATTTCTGTACCGATAGCAATGTGCCGGTGCTTGATGCTTTCACGACATCATTGTCTATTATAGGATTGTGGATGCTTTCGCGTAAATATATCGAGCAATGGTGGGTGTGGCTTGTGGTAGATGCCGTGTCTTCGTCATTGTATATATATAAAGGTATATATGCTCGTGCATTTCTTTATGCTGTTTATACAGTCATAGCTGTTTATGGCTACTATGCTTGGCGCAGAAGAATGATGAAAGCAAGATAAATTGTTATCATATTTTTGGGGGTTCTTTGTTAGGGTTAACTTATAATGAATGCATAAGTTTAATACTTTTCAAAAGTTTTCCTAAAAAATATTTGGTTGAATGAAAATAAATTTCTACCTTTGCACTCGCAATTCGGAAATGAAAGCAATCGGGGCTCCTTAGCTCAACTGAATAGAGCATCTGACTACGGATCAGAAGGTTGCAGGTTTGAATCCTGCAGGAGTCACAAAAAGAGAGACTTAAAAGTCTCTCTTTTTGTATGTATATACTCCATCATTATTATTTAGTTTAATTAGGGGACATGGATTTTTTCGGCCAACACGACAAGTATAGGGGGATTAAGCATAATCAATTCGGTATCACAAACGGATAAAAACGGACAATAACGGACAATAACCGCCACCTTTTTTGATACCGTATTTTATGGTTTAGTGTGATGCTTTATTTGTAACTGCTTGTATTTCAATGGAAAAGGAGCACTTTTTGAGTGCTCCTTCCGTGATTCCGTAGGGATTCGAACCCTAGACCCACGCCTTAGAAGGGCGTTGCTCTAATCCAACTGAGCTACGGAACCCTTAAATCGGGTGCAAAGGTATGAATAATTTGTAATATATGCAAATATTCAATATCGTTTTATCTGTTTTTAACTAAAAAACTATAACGGTGTATCAATATGTGTTGCATATCGACACACCGTTGTACTATCAGTGCATAAGTGATTGTGGAACTTATTGAAAGAAGTTATATTTGCCCATCAATACTCGAATGTGCCGAACTCAGACTTTATCGTCAGGCTCTTTTTCCCTTCTTCTATGCGTCCGACAATACGTGCGTCGATGTTGAAGCTGCGGCTTATTTCGACAATCTTTTCTGCATGCTTGGGGCTTACGTATATCTCCATACGATGGCCCATGTTGAATACCTTGTACATTTCTTTCCAGTCTGTGCCACTCTCTTCACTTATGATCCGGAAGAGAGGAGGAACTGGGAACATATTGTCCTTAACGACATGACAGTTGTTTCCGACAAAGTGGAGCACTTTGGTTTGGGCTCCTCCAGTGCAGTGTACCATTCCGTGTATCTCAGGACGAAGTTCATCAAGTATGCGCTTGATGACTGGGGCATAAGTTCGGGTGGGAGAGAGTACAAGGCGTCCTGCTGTTACGGGAGCCCCTTCGACAGTGTCGTCAAGGTGATAGTGTCCGCTGTATACGAGTTCGTCAGGCACGGTATGGTCGTAGCTTTCGGGATATTTCTCTGCAAGGTACTTTGCGAACACATCATGGCGCGCACTTGTAAGTCCGTTGCTGCCCATACCTCCATTGTAACAGTCTTCGTATGTTGCCTGTCCGGATGACGATAGTCCCACGATAATGTCTCCCGGACGTATGTTGGCATTGTTGATTACGTCGCTGCGCTTCATGCGGCATGTCACGGTGGAGTCAACGATGATAGTGCGTACGAGATCACCAACGTCCGCAGTCTCGCCGCCGGTAGCATATATGCCCACACCCATTTCCCTCATGCGTGCCAGCAGTTCGTCTGTTCCGTTGATGATGGCCGATATTACTTCTCCCGGCACGAGCATCTTGTTGCGCCCGATTGTACTTGATACGAGGATGTTGTCTACGGCACCCACACAAAGCAAATCGTCGGTGTTCATGATGAGTGCATCCTGTGCGATGCCTTTCCATACGCTCAGGTCGCCTGTCTCACGCCAGTACATGTATGCCAGAGACGATTTTGTGCCGGCTCCGTCAGCATGCATTATGTTGCAGTATTCAGGGTCGCCGCCCAGTATGTCGGGTATGATTTTGCAGAAAGCCTGCGGATAAATGCCTTTGTCGATGTTCTTGATGGCGTTGTGCACATCTTCTTTGGCGGCACTTACGCCGCGCATCATATAGCGGTTGCTGTTGTCCATTGTAGTGAAGCTCACCCTCATCTCCCCATATCGGGGAGGGCCTGTGGTGTAGCAAGGCCGTTGTTATTATTTGGTTTGTTCTTATTACTCTTTGCCGTTCCAGAAGTTCCAGCTTGCGAATGCCTGCAGGAGCAACATTTCGAGTCCGTTTTTGGTGTTTGCTCCGTACGCCGCTCCTTTCTTCATGAAGAGAGTTTCGTCCGGATTATATATAAGGTCGTAGAGTATGGTGTGGTTGTCCATAGCTTCATACGGCAGTTCGGGATACTCGTCCACATTTGGATACATTCCGCATGGCGTGCAGTTGACGATGACGTTGTATTCTTTTATCACATCCGGTGTCACATCGCTGTACTGTATTGTCCCGGGACGTTGGTACCGGCTTACGAAAACAGTTTCGAGTCCGAGTGCTTTCAGTCCGTAGGCTACGGCTTTCGAAGCGCCTCCCGTCCCCAGTATAAGCGCTTTCCTGTGTATCTTCTCAAGCATAGGCTCTATGCTTTGTGTGAATCCAATCACGTCAGAGTTATAGCCTTTAAGTATGGTTTTGTTGCCTTCGTGGACCACACGTATCACATTAACGGCTCCTATAGCCATTGCTTCCGGGCTTATTGTGTCAAGAAACGGCATGACTTTCTGTTTGTACGGTATTGTGACGTTAAGCCCGCGCAGATTGGGATTCGTGTCAATCACTTCAATCAGTGAGTCGATGGCCGGTATCTCAAAGTTCTCATACTTGGCGTCAATGTTCTCGTCGGCAAATTTCTGATTGAAATAGCTTATCGAAAACGAGTGGCCAAGGGGGTATCCAATTAAACCGTATGTATCCATAAATAAAGTTGTTGTCTGTTATTTGGTTGCAAAATACATCGTACAGATGCCGAACGTAAGACGTTTGAATTCCGCTTTGCCGAATCCGGCATTCTTTAGTATCTCCACCATGCGTTCTCCTTGCGGGAAGGCTTCGATGGTTGCCGTGAGATAACTGTAGGCATTGGTATCCTTGGAGATGATACGTCCGTAGACCGGTAGGATAGTGTGTGAATATATGCGAAACAGTTGTTTCATGGGGAAGCCGATGGGAGTGGTAAGTTCGACAATGCTCAGATGACCGCCGGGGCGTAGCACTCTGTACATCTCTTTCAGACCGAGGTCAAGATTCTGGAAGTTTCGTATGCCGAAAGCGGCCGTGACGGCATCGAACGTATTGTCACCGAACGACAGGTGCATACAGTCTTCACGTGCGAATGAAACCGTACCAGCCAGTCCGCACCGTTCCACTTTCTGCCGTCCTATCTCCATCATACCCGTGCTGATGTCCGCACCGGTTACTTTTTCAGGATGCAACATTTCTGCGAGCATGATGGCAAAGTCGCCCGTGCCGGTGGCAATGTCGAGGATATTCTTCGGACAGTATGGTGCCAGTTGTTTGATGGCCTTGCGCCTCCATCCCTTGTCTATGTTCCACGACAGACGGTGGTTCAGGGTGTCATAGGTGGGCGCGATGTTGTCGAACATCCGTTCCACCTGCTCACCTTTCTCCGTATCTTGCCCGTAAGGCTTTATACCCTCTTGTTTGTACATATTGTGTTATTGTCTGCTTGCCAGATATCCGCTCACGTTCTTTTCTATGCGTGCGGCGATGTCGCCGTCTTCGGCAGCCTTGTCAAACTTCTCGCCAGTGATGTGTTCGTAGAGTTCTATATATCGGTCGCTGACGCTTTCTGCATATTCGTCGGTGATTTCGGGCATGGTCTGTCCCGGTTCGTTCATGAAGTCGTGCTCTATCAGCCACTGACGTACAAACTCTTTCGACAGTTGTTTCTGCGGTTCGCTCTTGGCCAGCTTCTCTTCATAGCCTTCAGCATAGAAATATCGGCTCGAATCCGGTGTATGTATCTCGTCAATAAGGTAGACCTTGCCGTCGCGCTTGCCGAATTCATATTTCGTATCTACGAGGATAAGCCCTTGTCGGGCAGCGATTTCCTGTCCACGCTTGAAGAGCTTTCTTGTGTAGTCTTCCATCACTTCGTAGTCCTCGGCACTTACAATCCCCTGCCGTATTATTTCCTCTTTCGATATGTTCAGGTCATGGCCTTCATCGGCTTTGGTAGTAGGAGTGATGATGGGTTCAGCGAAGCGTTCGTTCTCTTTCATGCCGTCGGGCAATTTTACACCGCATATCTCCCGGCATCCCTTCTGATAGTCGCGCCATGCCGAACCGGTGAGAATGGAACGTATAATCATTTCCACGCGGAATCCTTCACACTTCAGGCCCACGGTCACCATGGGGTCGGGGGTGGCCAGCTTCCAGTTGGGGCAGATGTCGGCTGTCGCATCAAGGAATTTTGCTGCAATCTGGTTCAGTACCTGTCCCTTAAAAGGTATGCCTTTGGGCAGAATCACATCAAATGCCGAAATTCTGTCGGTGGCCACCATCACCATCAGATCGTCATTGATGTCGTACACGTCGCGCACCTTTCCGTGGTATACGCTCTTTTGTCCTTCGAAGTTGAAATCGGTTCTTGTTAATGCTTTCATTGTTATGCTGTTTTGAATCTTTGTTCCTTAAATCTCGCTTTTGGGTGTTTCTTCTTTCTCTTTTCCGTCTTCACTTTTCGTTTTCTTGTCAAAGGCCTCGTATGCATTGACTATTCTAGTGACGAGCTTGTGACGGACGATGTCCTTTTTGTTAAGTTTCACCACTCCAATCCCTTCAATTCCTTCCAGTATCTTGAGTGCTTCCACCAGTCCGCTCTTCTGTTCGCGCGGCAGGTCAATCTGTGTCATGTCGCCGGTGATTATCATCTTTGTGTTCCATCCCATGCGGGTTAGGAACATGCGTATCTGCGCCGGTGTGGTGTTCTGGGCCTCGTCAAGTATGACGGTTGCGTCGCTCAATGTCCGTCCGCGCATGAAAGCCAACGGGGCAATCTGTATTACGTGCTTGTCCATCATGTCCTGCAGTTTTACGGCCGGCAGCATATCCTCCAATGCGTCGTACAGCGGTTGCAGATAAGGGTCGATTTTGTCCTTCATGTCTCCGGGAAGAAATCCGAGTTTCTCTCCTGCTTCCACAGCCGGACGGCTCAATATTATTTTTCTTATCTTCTTTTCTTTCAGCGCTTTCACCGCCAGTGCGATGCTCAGATATGTCTTTCCGGTTCCGGCCGGGCCCACGGCAAATATCATATCGTTGGCATTGTACGAATCTATCAGCCTCTGCTGATTCTCTCCGCGTGCCTTGATGGGGCGTCCGGATATATTGTATACGACAACTCCGTCGGGATATTCGTCATTGGTGCGTTCGCCTTTTACTATACTCAGTATGTCTTCTTCTGTCAGCGTGTTGAATTTCATTATGTGCCGGCGCATCTTTTCGGTGCTTTCCTCCATGGCACACATCTGCTCCTCGTCGCCCAATATGCGTATTACGTTGTCGCGCGCCACAATCCTAAGTTTGGGATAAAGCGCTTTTATCATTTGCAGATGAGCATTGTTCACTCCGTAGAATACTACGGGATCAATGTCTTCCAGTACGATATGTTTCTCTATCAATGTGATTCCTGTTTAATATTCGTATGCAAAATTACAGAAACTTTTCAATATACCGTCATCTTTCATTATCTTTTTGATTTCTTTCTTTATCTCTTTTTTACGTGATTGTAATTGTACTTTATTCGGGATTTATTTGTAATTTTGCATTTAATTTTGCAAAATAGTGTTTATTCGGTTTATTAAGAATATGATAATTACGAAGAAAAGATATCTTCAGGGATTCTTTGCCGTGGTGGTATTGCTGGCGCTTGTCAGGTGTGTTTTTCCGGGCGTGGCGGATGTTCGGCGGGAAGCCTCGGCCTCCACCGCAGCAGACAAGGCTGTAGGTGAAGGTGGAACAGATGTCAAGCCGGTATGTGCCGGCGGTCGTGGTAACGTAGCATCGGGCGGTTGTCGCGATGGACAGCCTGCGTGTGGCGGTGGCGGGATACAGCCGTCCACTGCTTTGGCTACCTTTTTCAATGCCGACGGGACACCGCGCAAGAGCCGCATTTACAGTGTAAGTTCTTTTAAGGGAGTCTTTCCCGACAGCAACAGCGTGCAGATGGCTGCTGCCCGACGCTACGGAGTTTCTCCGGTGAATGACCGTACAGAGGCGGAGCACCGCATGAAAGAACTTGTGTATATGGGCAGCAATCCTTATTATCATGTAGACAAGCTCAACAGCAGCATACCATATCTCGTGCCACGTGCCGCAGTGCTGTTGCAGGACATAGGCCGGGCGTATTTCGACAGCCTGCAGGTCAAAGGCATTCCATTGCACAAGCTGATAGTGACAAGCGTGCTCCGCACACGTGACGATGTTGCCAAGCTGCGCAACCGTAACGGCAACGCCACAGAAAACAGTTGCCATCTATATGGAACCACCTTTGACATTTGCTACAACCGTTACAAGACTGTGGAGGACCCTGACGGGCCGGCCCGACGGATGGTGCGCAACGACACGCTGAAGTGGGTGCTGAGCGAAGTGCTGCGCGATTTCCGTGAACAAGGCCGCTGTTATGTAAAGTATGAAGTAAAGCAAGGCTGCTTTCATATGACGGTAAACTGACTTGGACCGCCGGTCTATATGGTCTGTCTTTTCCTTATTGTCCGATTGGCACTCAACGCGGCCAGCAACATAATGGCGAATGTAAATTGTTTCATCATATTCTTGCTGTCTGTGTTTTGTGATACGGCGTTTATCTGCCCGTCGTTTTCTTTCCGTTTACTATATACACCCCTTTGGGCATGCCCTCAGGGCCGTTGCTGCGATGTGCCGTGTGCATCCCGCGCAGGTCGTACATGGTCGTGGCCTTGCCGCTGTCGGCCGTGGTGCTGCTTATCCCCGCTGTGCCAGACAGTGTCAGTGTCACGTCCACGTCGCCGCTGCCGAGTATGTTTTTCAGTTCGTTACCGGATGTCACATTGTCTATTTTCCCAAGACGGGTGAAGTTCCACGAGTTGCTATCGTAGTAGATAACGAAGTTCCGGCCCTGATACAGTATCAGGTCGCCGGCCACGGTGTTGATGTGCTCGTCGTTGGTGGGCAGCGATTGCGGTAGTATACCCACCTTTTCCATGTCTCCGTAGTCTGACATGTGGATGGTGACAGGCCCTGCCGAGGCCAGCATCTCCTGCAAGGCGCGTGCCGAACTGTTGTCGTCGAGGGTGGCGGTCAGCGTGTGTCCGTTGGCGCTGATGGATAGTTTGTTGTTCATATTGTTGTCTGTTATGTTTTTATAGTCTATCGTTTTCAGCCATTCGGCCACGAGCGTGGGGGCCGACGACGTCTGTGACGACCGTATCCATAGCGACGGTGACAGGAACACTCCGCCGGGCACAAGGCGCCTCGCGTCGGCTTCCACCCCCGATATGCCGCTGCTTGCGCTCGACACAATCAGGCCGATGCGCTTGCCGGCCAGCTGTTTGCCGTAATGGAACAGGAACGTCTGCAACGGCGATGCCATGTCGCTCCACCATAGCGGGGCTCCTATTATCACCGTGTCGTACTCGTCTGGATTTACCGTAACGGGGTCGATGGCGGGATACGCCGCCGCATCGTCTGGCTTGTTGCGTATCGCGGCTATCTGCTCGCTGCCTATGGCATAGTTGTTTGCCGCATAGTCGAGGCCTTTTTCGGCCGGTTCTATGCGTATCACGTCGGCGTCAATCTGCCCGCAAAGTGCCGTTACGATGTTGTGTACATTGTTCGTATAGCTGTAATACACCACCAAAGTCTTGGCATACAGCGCCATGTTAGTTGCGGCGACCAGTGCCATTGTCATAATTGTTCTTTTCATATTCCAATAGTTTTATGGTGCAAATTTATGTATAATCCAGCGTAATCTATGTAACGAAAAACGGTGTATTTGTACCATTTTTACTGATTTTATTGTGCCGTTTATGCCGTTTTGACGGTAAAAATAAATATCTTTGTCACAGAATAGCAATAAACTGGCCTTATGAACAATATTCTGAAAATAAGAAATCCCAACGATTACAGCCGCTATCTGGGGCAATTGGAGCAGCATCCTCTGGTGAGTATAATCGACTATGCCTCTGTGTCGCCCGTGCGGCACAGCCTTAACAACTACAGTGTATACGGCATTTTCTTTCACGATGAGGCTGAAGTGGATTTGTCTTACGGCTGCGGCAAGTACGACTATAAGAAAGGTAAGGTGATATGCGTGGCCCCGGGGCAGATAGGGGGGCTGGAAAGACAACGGTGAAGAGGTGATGACCGATGACTAGCACGACAATCTGTCCCTGCTGATGCGGTTTGACAATCTGCTGCATGCCTATTTCGACGAGGGCCGGCAGCTGAAGTACGGCCTGCCGTCGGTGCAGTATTGTGCCGACAGACTGTGTGTCCGTAAAGTGGTAATTTACTTTACAAAACACTTCGTCGGCCGTCACAAAATCGTGTTTTGCCACCATTGGGCCCGAAATATCGCAAATTTGTGCCAAAACAGGATGTGCTGACAGTCAGCGGGTTACGCTTGCACCGCTTTCGTAAGGCCATGTAAAGAAAGCAGAGAGACCGCTTTCGGGTTGCGATAACGGCCGTTTCGCATTGCAACGGAGCCGCTTCGGGAAGACCGAACGGCCGCTTTGGGAAGACAAAATGGCCGTTTTGGGAGATAAAAAGGCCCTTACGGCAAGAAAATGGTGCTGGAAACGTGTGTCAAGAGCGCTGAAAAGGCCTTTCTGTTCTTCCAGAATGAGAGAAAGAAAGTACGGAAAATTAAGAAAAAAGAGGACGGACTGCTATAGTCTCCCAAGGGGGATATTGGGCGTATGGGATAATCTGAGTGGTGGAAAAACGCAATTCCGCTTCGTGCTTGTCATTGCTGAAAAATCACATTTCTGTCATTCTGCCACCATATCCTTGCGCTGTAATTGTCTCATTTCATATTTTATTTGTAACTTTGCCGAATATATAGATACAGGAAATAAAACTAATAACGATATAATAATTGTATTATAATGAAGAAAATTGCATTTATGTGTGCTGTATTACTCACGGCTGCCGTTCACGTTTTTGCCGGCGACAGGCTCGATTTGAAGAGCATTACCGGCGGCGAATTCAGCGGCAGGCATATCACCGGCGTGAAACCTCTCGACGACGGAGAGACATATGCGCGGTTGAGCAGCGACGGGAAACAGATTGTTAAGTACTCGTTCCGGACCGGAAAACAAGTGGGGACGCTGTTTGACGTGAACACCGTACGCGGGAAAAAACTTGAATCGATAGACGGATATATCATCAGTCCAAAGGGTGACCGCATACTTATCCAGACAGAGACCAAGGACATATACCGTCGTTCGTTTACGGCGGTGTACTATATATTCGAGGTGGAGAACAACAGGATGGTGCCATTGTCGGACGGAGGGCCGCAGCAGACGCCGCTCTTCTCGCCCGACGGCAACATGATAGCCTTTGTGCGGGACAATAATATCCATCTTATAAAATTGCTCTACGACAATGCCGAGAGCCAGGTCACCAAGGACGGACGGCGCAACGAGGTGATAAACGGCATTCCAGACTGGGTGTGTGAGGAGGAGTTCGGACATAGCCGTGCCATGGTCTTCACGGCCGACAGCCGTCAGATATGCTGGATCCGGTACGACGAATCGGGCGTGAAGGAATATTCGTTTCCGCTTTACTGCGGTCTCAGACCCGAACGTAAGGAATATGCCGGATATCCCGGAGAGTATACATATAAGTATCCTGTGGCGGGCGAAGCCAATTCGAAGGTGGCCGTATACAGCTTTGACATCAAGTCGCGTCAGACACGACGCATGGATTTGCCGCTCGATGCCGACGGATATATACCTCGGATCGTGATGACATCCGACCCGACCAAGGTGGCCGTATACACGATGAACCGCCACCAGGACTGCCTGTCGATATATATGGCCAACCCTCTTTCCACCGTGTGCCAGCTTGTCGTGCAGGACAAGGCGGACAAGTATATCAAGGAAGAGTCGATGGACGGAATCGTCATTACCGACAAGCACATCGTAGTGCCGAGCGAGCGCGACGGCTACAACCATATCTATGTATATTCGCTTACAGGGCAACTGCAGCGTCAGATAGTGAAGGACAATTATGTCGTGACCGCCCTTTACGGACTTGACGAAGCTACGGGCGATGTATATTATTCAGCCGCGCAGCTTGGTCCGCAGGACAGGCAGATATTCGTGGCCCGTCAGAACGGCAAGACGGAGCGGCTGACCGACCGTGAAGGATGTAATGCGGCTATCTTCAGCAAGAACTTCAAGTATTTCATCAACATATGGAGCGACCTCGACAATCCGGCCGTATATACGCTCCGTGCCAATACAGGTAAGGTGACGGCCACCCTGATTGACAATCATGAGCTTAAGGAAAAGATGGAATCCTACGGGCTTGGCAAGCGCGAATTGTTTTCGTTCAAGACCTCCGAAGGCGTGGAACTTAACGGATGGATGATAAAGCCTGCGGACTTCGACATCGGGAAGCGCTATCCCGTCATAATGTATCAATATGGTGGTCCGGGCAGTCAGCAGGTGCTCAACAGCTGGAACATTGGTATGTGCGGGCAGGGAGCCGTGCTCGAACATTACTTTGCCCAGCAGGGATATCTTGTGGTCTGTGTGGACAACCGTGGCACAGGCGGACGCGGTGCCGAGTTTGAGAAGTGTACATATCTGCGTCTCGGTGAGCTCGAAGCCCGCGACCAGGTGGAGGCAGCCCTGTGGCTTGGCCGGCAGTCGTTTGTCGACAAGAACCGTATAGGCATATGGGGATGGAGCTACGGCGGATGGAACACACTGATGAGCATGAGTGAAGGCCGTGCCGTATTCCGTGCCGGAGTAGCCGTCGCACCGCCTACAAGCTGGCGCTATTATGACACGGTGTACACGGAGCGTTATATGCGTACGCCGAAAGAGAATCCGTCGGGTTACGACATCAACCCTATAATGCGTGCCAAGGACCTCAGCGGCTCGCTGCTGATATGCCACGGTATGGCCGACGACAATGTGCACTTCCGCAATACGGCCGAATACACCGAGGCTCTCGTACAGGCCGACAAGGACTTCAAGGAGAATATATACACCAACCGCAACCATGGCATCTACGGAGGCAACACGCGCAATCATCTGTTCAGGCAGATTGTCAACTTCTTTAATGCCGAAATGAAATAGCGGACTGTATAAAAAAGGAAAACTACATAACAATATTATATGAAACTAAGACTATTGACATCAGCAAGCCTTGTTGCCGCCATGACGCTCGTACCGTCACCGGCAGACGCCAAGGCCAAGAAGAAGCAGGCGGCTCCAACGTTGTCGCCAATCGAGATTGTAGAGAAAGTGAACAACCATTGGCAGGAGACGAACAAGCCGGAAGTGAGAGCTTTCTGGGATGATGCAGTCTATTTTACCGGTAATATGGAGGCATACCGCCTTACCGGAAACGCCAAGTATCTGGAATATAGCGACAAATGGGCACGTCACAACAAGTGGAGCGGAGCCACAGCCGCCAATCCGAAGCAATGGAAGTACAGGAATTATGGTGAAGGGAATGACTATGTGCTCTTCGGTGACTGGCAGATATGTTTCCAGACATATCTCGATATGTACGCCATGAACCCTGATGCATACAAGATAGCACGTGCCACCGAGGTGATGGGCTATGAGTGTGCCACGAAAGAGACCGATTATTGGTGGTGGGCCGACGCTCTGTATATGGCTATGCCGGTGATGTCGAAGATGTATGTGGCCACAGGCGACGTGAAGTATCTTGACAAGATGTACGACAACTTCACCTATGCCGACAATCTGATGTATGACAAGGAGGACAATCTTTACTATCGTGACGGCAAGTATCTCTATCCTGCACACAAGACCGAGGCCGGAAAGAAGGACTTTTGGGCACGTGGCAACGGGTGGGTGCTTGCCGGACTGGCCAAGGTTATCACCGATATGCCGGCATCATATGTCAATCGCGGTGTGTTTGTGGAGCGTTTCAAGAGTCTGGCTGCCGGAGCCGTGAAATGCCAGCAGCCCGACGGTTACTGGACACGCTCTATGCTCGACCCGAAGCAGGCCGAGGGCCGCGAGACCAGCGGAACGGCGCTGTTGGCCTACGGACTGATGTGGGGCGTTAACAACGGACTGCTCGACCGTGCCGTATATGGGCCGGCTGCAGACCGTGCATGGCAGTATCTGTCAACTGTGGCACTGCAGTCCGACGGTTCTGTCGGCTATGTGCAGCCTATCGGCGAGAAAGCCATCAAGGGCCAGCTGCTGAGCGCACAGAATGTTACTAACTTCGGAACGGGAGCCTTCCTGCTTGCTGCATGCGAGAAGGTGCGCTATGACGATGGCAGCGTGCGGCCTACGGACGCCAGGACATTCACTGTTGGAGTGACCAACAGCACCGACCGTTTCCGTCAGGAGGTGGTAGAACTGGATGCCAAGGAGGTGTTTGCGCGTCTTGGCATAAGCGGCGGACGCCAGTTCTGTGTGTACAACGCTCTCGGTCAGCAAGTGCCGTATCAGCTTACATACGACGGCAAGGTACTTATTGATGCTGCTGTGCGCCCTTGCGGAACGGCACTCTATACCTTCAGCAAGGGCACTCCGAAGACATTTGTCAATACATGTTACGGCCGTATGTATCCCGAGCGTGTGGACGATATTGCCTGGGAGAACGACCGTGGGGCATACCGATGCTATGGTCCGGCCCTGCAGCGTACGGGTGAGGATGCTTTCGGAAACGACGTCTGGGTCAAGAACACTCCCGATCTTGAGGTGGAGAAGCGTTATTATATAGAGGATGTAACGAAGCCTGTGATAACTGCGCTCAAAAAGACGAATCCGGCAGCGGCCGACTCGCTCAACATGATTACGAGCTATCACTTCGACCAAGGCCATGGTCTCGACTGCTATAAGGTGGGACCGACGCTTGGTTGCGGCACTCCGGCCCTGATGGACGGCGATAAGATACTGTTCCCTTACTGTTACAAGGACTATGAGATACTTGACAACGGTCCTCTGCGTTTTACGGTGAAGCTGGTGTATAATCCGGCTAAGATAAAGGGCTGTGACAATGTGGTGGAGAACAGAATACTGAGTCTCGACAAAGGTTCTAACTTCAATAAGATGACAGTGTGGTACGACGGACTTACGGTACCGGCCGATTTGGCTTCGGGTGTGGTCATTCATACGGAGGACACCGAGAATGTGGAAACTGGCAAGGACTATGTGGTATATGCTGACCCGACGGACAATCCGAAAGGACAGAACTTTCAGATATACGTGGCGGCGCTATTTCCCAACGGAGTGACGGAGACCAAGAAGCTGATGTACGACAATCCTACTCGCGGCAATGCCGGCCACGCTCTTGGCATATTGCGCGGATACAAAGGCGGCGGTTATACTTACTACTTCGGTTCGGCATGGAGCAAGTATGACTGCCGCAGCCTCGGAGAGTGGCAACTGCGCGTAGCTTCATACCTTGACGGACTGCGCAATCCTCTCAATGTGGGAATAAAGTAATGAAGCATGCTATAGTAATAGGTGCCTCGTCGGGGCTTGGTTTCGAGGTGGCACGGATTCTTTTGGACGACGGGTGGCATATAGGAGTTGCCGCCCGTCGTTCTGAGTTATTGCTCGGACTGAGGCAAATGTGTCCGGACAGGGTGGAGACAGAGACGATTGATGTTACGGACGAAGGTGCTGTGGCGCGGTTGGAATCATTGATTGAACGTGTGGGAGGTATGCAGCTGTTCTTCTATGCTTCCGGCATCGGACGGCAGAACATTGGACTGGAACAGGATACAGAGTTGTCCACCGTTGCTACCAATGCTCTCGGATTTACCCGTATGGTAGGTGCGGCATATCGGTATATGGCAGATAATGGTGGAGGACATATTGCAGTGATAAGTTCTATAGCCGGCACCAAAGGGTTAGGGGTGGCTCCTTCATATTCTGCTACAAAGGCTTTTCAGAACGCATATATTCAGGCTCTCGACCAACAGGCCTGTATGCGCGGGCTGTCAATCACCTTCACAGACCTGCGTCCCGGATTTGTTGCAACGGCATTGCTTGGAGATGATTGCCGCTATCCTATGCTGATGCGTCCTGAGGATGTGGCATATAGTATGGTAAAGGCTATAAAATCGCGCAAGCGTGTTGCGGTGATTGATTGCCGTTGGCGTGTGCTCACTGCGTTATGGCGTTGCATTCCGGATTGGTTTTGGCGGAGGATGCGGGTAAGATGATGGTATATAAAGTTATTGGATTGCCGTGTCTGGTGTAAAGCAATTCCCCCTGTTCTTCCATTAAAGAAGTTACAGGGGGAATCGCTTTATACGGATATATCCGAATTATTATTTCCGTTATTGTATATTATGCGGGATAATTATATAGTAATGACTGTTGCAGGCTACCGCAGACTGTCCTGATACCATTCGAACAGTTTCTGCACGCCGTCTTCTATCTCTACCTTGTGGGTCCATCCGAGTGAGTGGAGTTTCTCCACGTCGATAAGTTTACGCGGTGTTCCGTCCGGTTTGGAGGCGTCAAATTCCACTGTTCCTTTGAAACCGACAGCCTTGACGACAAGTTCGGAAAGTTCGCGGATGGTGAGTTCTTTGCCTGTTCCTACATTGATATGGCAGTTGCGAATCTCGCCAAGAGACGGGATTGCACCGCCGCGACCTTCACTGTTGTTGCGGTCAACGGCACCTGTAGTTGTCTTTCCGTAGAATACGGAAGAGTATTTCTCTATGCCGATGATGTCCTTGAAGTCTACATTCAGTAGCACGTGCACGCTGGCGTCGGCCATATCTTCGCTCCATAGGAATTCGCGGAGCGGTGTACCTGTGCCCCAAAGCACCACGCGGTTGTCACTGATGCCGTACTTTGCAAGTACCGTCAGTATCTCGTCGTTGCAGTTGCTGCCTGTCACTCCTTCAACCGGACGCTTGTCCATATCGGTACGGATAGAGTTCCAGTTGCCGTCGTGTATGAGTTTGGCCAGATAGATTTTGCGCATCATGGCCGGCATTACGTGGCTGTTCTCAAGATGGAAATTGTCATTGGGGCCGTAGAGATTGGTCGGCATTACGGCGATATAATTGGTGCCGTATTGCAGGTTGTAGCTTTCGCACATCTTCAGTCCTGCAATTTTTGCTATCGCATATTCCTCATTGCTGTATTCCAATGGTGATGTGAGCAGCACATCTTCTTTCATCGGCTGTGGTGCATCCTTTGGATATATACATGTCGAACCGAGGAATAACAGTTTTTTCACGCCATGCGAGTAGGCATTGCCTATCACATTGCACTGCATTAGCATGTTCTGCATGATGAAGTCTGCGCGGTAGAGGAAGTTGGCCATTATGCCGCCTACGAAAGCCGCGGCCAAGACAACTGCATCGGGGCGCTCTTCGTCGAAGAATTTTTTCACTGCGGTCTGGTCTGTAAGGTCGAGTTCGCTGTGACTGCGGCCTATAAGATTATTGTAGCCCCGCTGTTTCAGATTATTCCATATCGCCGACCCCACGAGTCCGTGATGACCGGCGATATAAATTTTACTGTTCTTGTCTAACATATAACTATTACTTCACAAGTCCTTTCTCCAGATATTCTGCAAGGTTGGTGCGCATTACGCTTGCCACGTGGTCGGCAGCAACTTTCTGCATGTCGTGCTTGACCATTATGCTGACGAGCTCCTCGAATGTTGTCTTCTGTGGATCCCATCCCAGTTCTTTGCGTGCTTTGGTGGGATCTCCCCAAAGGTTTACCACGTCGGTAGGACGGTAAAAGTCGGGTGATACTTCTATGATGCACTTGCCGGTCTTCACGTCGTATCCTTTCTCATCCATTCCCTCTCCCTTGAACTCAACCTCTATGCCGGCGGCACGGAATGCGTATTGGCAGAATTCGCGAACGGAATGCTGTACGCCCGTAGCTATGACGAAGTCCTCAGGAGTGTCGTGCTGTAGGATGAGCCACATGCACTCGACATAATCTTTGGCGTATCCCCAGTCACGCAGTGACGAAAGGTTGCCCAGATAAAGTTTGTCTTGCTTGCCTTGTGCTATGCGTGCTGCTGCGAGGGTGATCTTTCTTGTAACGAATGTTTCACCGCGGCGCTCGGACTCGTGGTTGAATAATATGCCGGAACAGCAGAACATGTTGTATGCCTCGCGGTATTCCTTGATTATCCAGAAACCGTAAAGTTTGGCTACAGCGTATGGTGAGTATGGGTGGAAAGGGGTCTTCTCGTTTTGCGGAACTTCCTCAACCTTGCCGTAAAGTTCGGATGTCGATGCTTGATATATCCGGCACGTCTGCTCAAGATGGTTGGCGCGTACGGCTTCAAGCACGCGGAGAACACCAGTGGCGTCTACGTCGGCAGTGAATTCGGGCGAGTCGAACGATACCTGTACATGGCTCTGTGCTGCAAGATTGTATATTTCCGTTGGTTGTACTTTGCCTATAACCTTTACGAGAGACATTGAGTCGCCCATATCGGCATAGTGCAGGTGGAATTGCGGATGACCCTCAAGATGGGCTATACGTTCGCGATAGTCAACCGAGCTACGGCGTATGATGCCATGTACGTCATAGCCTTTCTCGATAAGAAACTCTGACAGGTATGAACCGTCCTGACCGGTGACACCTGTGATTAATGCAACTTTTCTTTCCATTTTCTTCTTTTATAAACTTACTATTCTTAATATAACTTCATTATTTGTCTTGTCCGGAGAATTGTTTTATGCGTTGTTCTTCAGAGAGTTTGCAGATAAGCAAAGTGTTGTTGTTCTCGGCTACGATATATCCGTCAAGTCCTTGGATTACCACTTTTTTCTCTTGGGTGGTGTGTATCATACAGTTGTGGGTTTCGAACAGACTGATGTCATTGCCTATACAGCTGTTGCCATACAGATCCTTATGTGTCTGCGTTTGCAATGACCCCCATGTTCCCAGGTCGCTCCATCCGAAATCGGCTGGACATACGAATATTTCTTCAGCCTTTTCCATGATGGCGTAGTCTACAGAGATGTTTTCACATTCGGGGAATAATCTGTCTATTTCTTCCTGTTCCTTGCCTGTGCCGTATATAGGTATGAGCGATTCGAATATCTTTGCCATTGTCGGTTGATATACGCGGAATGCGTTGATTATGGTATTTACGTTCCATACGAATATGCCGGCATTCCAAAAGTAGTCATTCTTTTGTATATATTGTTGTGCCGTTTCAATGTCTGGTTTCTCGCGGAATGAGTCTACACGGAATATCTCTTTGTTGCGCAATGAGCTTGATGACAAATCGGCCTGTATGTAACCATAGCCTGTTTCTGGGCGTGATGGTTTGATACCAAGTGTTACTATGGAGTCGGTCTCATTTGTAAATTCCATACACCTTGACATGATGCGGGTAAATTCTGTAGTATTTGTCACAATATGGTCGCTTGGCGACACAACGATATTGGCTTTCGGATCCTGTGATTTTATTTTCCAACTGACGTAGGCTATACACGGTGCTGTATTGCGGCGGCATGGTTCGCAGAGAATGTTGCCTGTCGGTATGTCGGGCAGCTGTTGTCTCACGATGTCCACATAGTTTCTGTTGGTTACGACCCAGATGTTGTGAGGCTCGCAAATGCCATTGAATCTTTCTGCCGTCAGTTGCAGGAGTGATTTGCCAACGCCGAGCACGTCTATGAACTGTTTGGGTTTTTCTGCCGTGCTCATCGGCCAAAAACGGCTACCAACGCCGCCTGCCATGATTACTAAATGGTTGTTTGTTGTCGCCATAAATAATTATGATTTATTGATAATAATGATATATCTGTAGGACTTGTCTTTATGTTGTTGTCCTTTTGGTATCTATATTAATTGCTTTTGTATTCTAAAAACAGAGATATGTAATCCGTTGGGCCTATTTGTTTTTATTAGTATTGCCGTATCTTTTTATCAGAATTTTTATTGTGAAATATGCAATAACGAGTAATAAAACAGCGATAATAGTTATTTTGATGTATTCGGAATATTCTGTAATCTTGTCACTGAGTTGGCTTTTCGGTACGAATGAGTGCAGATACCATCCCATTGTAGCAAGGATTATGTTCCAACATCCGGCACCAATTGTGGTGTAGAGGATAAACTTGCCGAAGTTCATACGTGCCAGTCCGGCGGGAATTGATATCAGTTGTCTGATTCCTGGCAGAACGCGCCCTACAAGTGTGGCGACCATACCGTGGTCGGAAAAGAATTTCTCGCTCATTTCTATTTTATGACGGTTGAGCAGGCATATACGTCCCAGGCGGCTTTCGGCAAAACGGTATATCACGGGACGTCCAAGATAATATGCCAGACCATAGTTTATGGCTGCGCCCACATCGGCACCTATTGTAGCGAAAAGCACTACAAGGAATATGTTTAGCTCTCCGGCTGCTGCGTTGTAGGCTGCTGGCGGAACCACAACTTCTGAGGGAAATGGAATGAATGTACTCTCGATGGTCATAAGAATGAATATCGTGAGATAGTTTAGATTGTCAAGGAGATTGTATAGTATGTTCATTTATCTTTGCTTTTAAGTTTATCGTACATATAATTATAATAATTTTTAGCATCAGTGTCTTTGGGAAACAGATGGCCGAGAACATTTTTTGCCTCATTCGGATTTTTTTCCACGGCGATTTTCAGATAATGCATGAATTCATCTGTCAGTTTCATGTCCCAGCAACATAATGCCATGTATGAATATCCGGCAAGGAAATCGTCATCTACCATTGTAAATAACTTCTTGAACATCTTGTATGCTGTGTCAAGATATTTGTTGTCATACAGTGATACTATTATGCGCAGCACTATGACGGGAGCGTTTTCAGCATTGATAATGGCTTCATGAAACATTTCTTCCGCTTCATTGTAGCGTCCGTTCTCCAATAGTATGTGGCCACGCAGCACTTTCATGTCCGTATGGTCGCAGTCCATTGAGTCAGTCTTGTCTATATACTCAATGGCTTTTTCCGGATTTCGTATTGCACTATAGGCGAACGCCATTTCCTGATATATCTGTACAATATACGTCGAATCAGGTTTAGCAACTGACAATGCTGTTTCCAATTGTTCTATGGCATCCTCATATCGTGACAGATTGACAAGACATATACCTTTGTGCAACCTTCCGAACTCGTCTGTCGGATTTATCTCGCAATATCTTCCGTAGTAGTCGAGAGCTTCTTTATACTTGTTCAGACGATACAATGAGTTGGCTTTGGCCAAAAGACCGTAGGAATCTTTGGGGTCTATTGCTATTGCATATTCGCTGCTTGTAATGGCTTCGTCATAGTCTTCGTTCATGAACTGTGCACTTGCCAGCGAATTCCAATATCTTTTAGAATATGGATTGCTGTCTATCAGTTCGTTGTAGACTTTTGCACTGTCACTATACATTTCCATGCCGAACAGCACTCTTGCCTTCAATTCCTTGTATTCTGGAAGTTGACTCTCGTTACCGATATTCATCCATTTATATGCCATGTCGTAAACTCCGTAGTCAGCGTATAGATTGGCCACATCGATGATGAAATCCTCATATTCATCCTGTTCTATTGTCTCGGAATATTCGTTCAGAAATTCCTCAGCCTTGTCTATTTTATTTTGGGCAATCAGTATTTCCGCCTTGAGATATTTGTAGTCGGGATCGTCTTTGTCGATGATTTTTTCTGCAAGTTCTTCGGCTAAAGCGATATTTTCATTTTCAAGTGCCGCCCTTGCCTTGAATACAAGTGGAGTGGTGGCTCCCGGATTCATGTTCAGTGCAAAGTCTATTACTTCATTTGCTCTGTCGGTGTCACCTGTATAATTGTAATAGTCTGCTATATCCGTCAGGTCGTCTGCATCCATAAATATGGGTAGTCCGGACCTGACGGATTCTTCATATGACGTCAGAATATCCCTGAATTCCTTGCTGTCGAAATATTCGTCACCTGTCTGCATCATTTATTGATCTTAGCCCATGTGTCTTTCAGTCCTACAGTACGGTTGAATATCAGTCTCTCCGGCTTAGAGTCAGAGTCGGGAGTGAAATATCCTATGCGTTGGAACTGTAAAAAGTCTCCAGGCTTCTTTTCTGCGAGATACTTTTCCACATAGCATTTGTTCAGCACGGTAAGTGATTCGGGGTTGAGTAATTCACGGAAGTCGCGTTCGTCGGCCGACGGGTTTTCCACACTGAAAAGTCTGTCGTACAGACGTACTTCTGCCTCTATACAATGGGCAGCACTGACCCAATGTAGCGTACCTTTCACTTTTCTGTTTGCCCCTTCTTCTCCGCTCTTGCTTTGTGGATCGTACTCGGCGTATATTTCCTCAACCTCACCGTCGGCATTCTTCTTGCATCCTGTGCACATTATTATATATGAGTTCTTCAGTCTTACTTCCTTTCCCGGTGAGAGTCGGAAGAATTTTTTTGGTGCGTCTTCCATGAAGTCTTCACGCTCTATCCATAGCTCACGACTGAAAGTGATGGTATGTGTACCGTCAGCCTCGTTTTCAGGATTGTTTACTGCAATCATTTCTTCGGTTTGACCCTCGGGATAGTTTGTAATGATGAGTTTTACAGGGTTGAGCACAGCCGAGACACGGCATGCCCGTTTGTTAAGGTCGTCGCGTACGGCGGCCTCAAGTAGGGCATAGTCATTGAGTGCGTCAAACTTTGTGTATCCTATCGAGCGTATGAAGTTTCGGATGCTCTGTGCCGAATATCCTCGGCGTCGCATTCCGCATACAGTTGGCATTCGCGGGTCGTCCCATCCGTTTACCAGACTCTCGTCTACGAGGGTGTGCAACTTACGTTTGCTCATTACGGTATATGTCAGGTTCAAGCGGTTGAACTCGATCTGCCGCGGACGGTAGTCGGGTGTATGCCCGTTTTCAGCCTCGTATTCTTTCAGCAGGTCTACAAGTTTGTCGTAAAGTGGGCGGTGGGGCACAAACTCGAGAGTACATATAGAGTGGGTCACTCCCTCGAAGTAGTCACTCTGTCCGTGTGCAAAGTCGTACATGGGGTATGCGTGCCATTTCGTTCCAGTACGGTGATGGGGTGTATGTATTATGCGGTATATCACCGGATCACGGAAGTGCATGTTCGGGTTGGTCATGTCAAGTTTGGCGCGCAACACCATCGAACCTTCGACAGCCTCGGGAGTATTCATTTTGTTGAACAGTTCAAGGTTTTCCTCCACTGGACGGTTGCGGTAAGGGCTTTCTGTTCCCGCTACGGTTGGTGTGCCCTTCTGTGCAGCCATCTGTTCCGATGTCTGTTCATCGATATAAGCAAAACCTTTCTTAATCATCCATACGGCAAAGTCCCACAACTGCTGGAAATAGTCGGATGCATAGTATAAGTTGCCCCATTTGAATCCGAGCCATTGTATGTCGTTCAGTATAGAGTCGACATATTCGTTGTTCTCTTTTGACGGATTGGTATCGTCAAAGCGCAGATTGCATACACCGCCGTAGTTGTCGGCCACACCGAAGTCCATACATATGGCTTTTGCATGACCTATATGTATATATCCGTTGGGCTCGGGCGGAAAGCGTGTCTGTATTCTGCTGCCGTTCTTGCCGGCCGCAAGGTCTCCCTCCACCATCTGCTCGACAAAGCTCAGACTTCTCTTCTCCTCGTTTCCTGTACAGTTCTTCTCTACCATAGTGTTTGATTCTTTTTATCGTTTTTGTGGTTGCAAAGTTACGAAATTAATTCATAATAACCTTTTGTTGTTTAGTTTTTTATGCTTCCGGTATAACATTTGTCTACACCTGCGGCATAATACCATGTCATTTTTTGTATAGTCTCACAGAAGTCGTAGCCTTTTTTATCGTAAATTTCCAATGGAACGAACATGCTCATGCCACCGAATTTCTCTTCGTTCATGTCGAAGTCGAAGTCTACCAGTCCGTCTGTCATCCATTTTTTGCTCATGGCCTTGTAGATTACGGTTCTGTCGTATACAGTCTTCCATCTTCCGTATACCTCTTCACTGATGTTGCGCAGCATAATATCGTTCATGTCAAGCATAAGTTTCACATCACCGTATTTTTTTGTATGACGGTAGTATATCAAATTTTCCGTATAGGGATATTTGCCGGCTTGTCCGAGCAGTGCCGTCAGTTCTTGTGTGGCTTTGGCCAGTGCTTCCATCCCACTTGTCTTTACCACCGACAGCGGTACTTGTTCTCCGGCATTGGTCTTCATCGAGTGGTAGTCGTCAACCATTTTCTTGTAGAAGTCATCAGAGGTATCGAACATGTCGGGTACGACTTTATCATACGGTGCTCCTACGTTTGGTATTTCGGCCGGTGAGGCTATTATGTAGTCGGTCACGTTCCGCAATTCGTATGCAACCTCTGCATTCTGAAAGTTGCAGCAGTCGGCAAAGATGAAAAGCAGCCTGTGGGGCAGCCGTCCCAATGCTCCGGCCATTGACGGTATGTTCATCCATTTTGCCCCGTTACCGGTAATATTGTCTGTGCCATAGTCCACTCCATAAGCTCTCTGCGGCTTGTTCATGGCCGGTGAGGGGGATATGGAATCTTTTTCTATCACCCATCCGCTGGCATGTCCCCACAATACCAAACCGTAAGTCTCGGCCGGATAGCGTGTCATTATCCAGTGAAGTGTCTCGTACATGCGCTCAGGATCGGAGGCATAGAAGTCGGTGTCGTTATTGTAATAAGTGTCCGTCTCCATTTCTCCGTTTCTCATGCGCAGGATGTATGGCGGTTTGTTTTTATCGTTCTTGTCTACGAATGCTATCAGGTTGGTGTTGGCCGGCATCATAATCGAGCCTCTTGCCATCTCGTTGATGTCGCTTGTTGCGAATGGAGAGAGATTGTTTTCTGCCGATATATACACAATGACAGTGCGTTCGGCCTTTGGATATATGGCCGGTTCCTTTATTTCGGTGTTTATGCATTCATCATCGCTGTCGCACGATATGAGCAATATGGCAGCACATATCATGGTTAAGAAATATTTCATAATCACATATTTTTCGGCAAAGATACGCTTTTTTTATTAATAGTTAGTACCTTTGCAATCAAATTTTTTGTTTTCAATGATGAGTAAACTGACATTATTTGTCGTGTCTTTGCTGTTGTCGGCGTCTGTAGATGTGGTCGCACAGGATGTCTATGAGCAATGTGAAGATACGTGTACACATATACATGGCATAGATTTGAGCCATTATCAGGGAGAAGTATTTTGGGAGCATATCGGTGCCAACGCCAAGATGGCATACGTCTATCTTAAGGCCACGGAGGGAGGTGATCGTATCGACCACATGTACAAACGAAATATAGAACTCGCCCAAAACAATGGTGTCAAGGTGGGAAGCTATCATTTCTATCGTCCCAAGACAGAACAGAAGCGGCAGTTGGAGAATTTCAAGATGCAATGTCTGCCCGGTGATCAGGACCTGTTGCCAATGGTGGACATAGAGACCACCGGAGGGTTGTCTACAGATGAGTTCTGCGATTCGCTCATGCTGTTCATACAACTTGTGGAGAAGGAATACAAGCAGAAACCGTTGCTTTATACTTATACCAATTTTTACAATAAACATCTCTGTGGCAAGATTGACGGCTATCCGCTTATGATAGCCCAATATACGGACAGTGAGCCTGTGTTGGCCGACGGACGTGATATAACCATGTGGCAGTATACGAGTAAAGGCCGTATAGCCGGAGTGTCCGGATATATAGACAAAAGCCGTTTTATGGGAGAACATGTGCTGAGTGAAATACTTTTCAGGCATATAATAAATCAAGTGTCAGAAGAATAAATATGTTGCCTGAGCAATCCGGTGCACGCATGCCGCATTGTTTTTAATACATTAAATTAATGAAAGAATTATATTTTCGTGTAGCGGATGCACTGTTTTGCTTGAATTGTATTCAAGGTGAGGATACGCGTCTCCTTACTTCCTCTTATGTCCCATTTCGTATACAGGCGCTTCCTGCGGTAGAGTTGCCTATCTTTGTTATGACAGTAGGATCAGATTTGGTGTCGCTTAAGCCGGAAGGCAAGGATATAGGACGATTCGGATGTGACGGAATCGGATATGTGGTGTATAAAATATCCAATGGATATAAAATTCTGATAGACGATTCTGCTAAAAAAACGTGTTGCTCGATGGAAGTAAACGAAGATTTTTCTATCTGTCGGGTTTCTTTGTTTGGAGACACCGAACATCGGTTTCTTGGTCTGAACAACGCCGTAATGATAGCCTTTGCTTTTTCCGGTGTATATAATAATATCGTGCTGATGCATTCTTCCGTTACAATGTACGGCAATAAGGGTTATTTGTTTCTTGGACAAAGCGGAACAGGCAAGAGCACTCATTCGAGACTGTGGCATAGATATATTACTGGTTCCGAACTCCTCAATGACGACAATCCTGCCATACGGTTTATGCCGCAAGATGGGAAAATTTATGTGTATGGCACACCATGGAGCGGCAAGACTCCATGTTATCGTAATGTCAGTGTTGAGGTTGGCGCTTTTGTTAAATTGGAACAATGTCCGGAAAACATTATTAAAAAGGAATCGTGTATCAAGGCTTTTACCTCTATATTGTCTTCATGTTCAGCGATGGTATGGGATAAATCATCTTATGGCAAAATTTGTGATATCGTGTCGGGTATCGTAGAAAGAATACCTGTCTACAGTCTGAAATGCAGGCCGGACGAAATGGCAGTCAGATTAAGTTTTAGAACTATAACGGGATGAAAACGGTATTTATCCCTAATGAAGTCCTTGTTCCGGAAATTAAAAGGTTGATAGACGATGGGCACACTATAACTTTTCGGGTTAGGGGATTGAGTATGCGTATTTTCCTTGAGGGCAGCAGGGATAAAATTATTTTGGGGCCTTGCAACTCAGTTAGGATAGGGGATGTGGTGCTTGCTGAAACGGTTATGGGATATTATGTGTTGCATCGTGTCATCCGGATAGAGGGCAATCTGCTGACGCTGCAAGGCGACGGAAATATACGTGACGTTGAAAACTGCATAATGGACAATGTAGTTGGAGTTGCCCTTGGTTTTTATCGCAAGGGAAGAGATGTTCCTGATATGGTTACCGGAATTAAGTGGAGGTTTTATTCTGAAATATGGATAACTCTCACTCCAGTCAGACGCTATCTGTTGGCTTTCTATGAGAGAATATGGTTGAAGTTGTTTCCTTGTGGTAAGTAGGCGTTTGCATATATACAACAAGTATTGTTTGTTTATAAATTTTAGTTCATATTAATGCGCGTTTTCTCGCCATGGCAGAGTTGAAACAAGTTTTACTCTGCTCATTTGACTTAACGAAAACTTTCATTTCTATAATGGCCAATATTGCATTGTAAAAGTGCCGCTTTTAGGATGTGAAAGTGGCACTTTTACAATGCAAAAGTGGCACTTTGGGAATGCAAAACATTTAAATTAATTTTGTTGACTAACTTAAATGAGAATCATTTTCTTTATCCTACCGGTATGGATTTCTCGCGATTTATATGTAAATTTGCATGTGGATATGAAAAAAAGTAATGGCATAATCGTAAGACATTACCAATCGCCGTGTGGTGTTTTGGTGCTTGGCTCATTCGATGGCAAACTTTGTCTGTGTGACTGGCAGATTGAGAACCACCGCGAACGTGTGGACAGACGGTTGAGGCGGATATTGCAGGCCGATTTTGAAGAGGGGACATCAGCGGTGACGGAAGAAGCTGCGCGACAGCTCGACGAATATTTTGCGCGGCAGCGCCGTGAGTTTGATGTCCCGTTGTTGCTTGTAGGAACGGATTTTCAGAAAACAGTGTGGCGGGAACTGTTGAAGATACCTTTCGGTGTGACGTTTTCCTATGGTGATATGGCACGTCGCATAGGGAAGCCAGGTGCTGTACGTGCGGTGGCTAATGCCAATGGGGCAAATTCGATATCTGTTTTTGTTCCTTGTCACCGTGTCATAGGCAGCGATAATTCGCTTACGGGTTACGGTGGTGGGCTTGATGCCAAGCGGATGTTGTTGGAACTGGAATGTGTTTTCTGATGTGTGTAGCTTACCGTTATAGTTATATGTTTACAATGTGAGTACAGAACTGTGCGGTACTTTGTTTATGTGTTACGATAATTATAGTTTTGTCAAGAACAGATTCGGTCAGTCTGTCAAGAAGAATCCGTTCAGTATCCTTGTCAAGCGAAGCGGTCGGTTCGTCCAATAGCAGTATGCCGCCTGTATGAAGCAGGCCTCTGGCAATAGCTATGCGCTGTGCCTGGCCTTCGCTGAGTCCGGTACCAAGTTCTCTGCAAGGTGTATTCAGTCCTTGGGGCAATTCGTAAACGAAATCGGCGGCGGATACAATAAGAGCATCGTGCAATTCTTCATCCGAGGCATCGGGCTTTCCTAACAGCAGATTGTCACGTATGGTTCCATTGAGGAGTGTATTTCCCTGTGGTACATATACGATGTTGCAACGTGTCTGTGGCGAAGCGACAGCTTCTTGTTTCCTGTCGTATAAAATGATGTTTCCTTTTTGGGGTATCAGCAGTGCAGCCAACAGATGCAGCAGTGTGCTTTTACCTGTTCCGGACTTTCCAAGTATGGCTGTAAGGCTGCCCGGAATGAAGTTGTGGGAAAAATTCTCAATGATGTTGCGGTCATCATTCGGATAAGAAAAATATACATTTTCAAGTCTGATCCCAGGCATGTTTCCCAGCTTTATCGGAGTGTCCTGTTTCTCTGTTTTCAATGTTGCCAATCCGTTCAACCGCTCTACGGATGTAAATGTATGGATAAAGGCCATGATGTGATTTCCAAGTTTTACAATAGGTTGTTGCACTTGATTTGCCAATTGTATAAATGCTGTTACGGTTCCGAATGTCACCGTACCTTGCCATAGGCAGAAAACACCCCACAGAAAAGCTGTTGTGTGGCCTGCGGCAAATCCAGACTGTACCATTGTCCGGGAGAATATGTAAAAATCGGTTCTGCATTTTATTTGCCGGTAAAGGATGTTCTGTAATGAGAATAAGCGTTGTGAAGCCAAGTTTGTGGCGGACAATGCGGAAATCAATGTCCGGTGTTGCAAATTGTCCTGCAGATAAATTTGTATATGGCTGTCCGTAATCCTGATATTTTCTGTAAGTTTTCGCATCTTGTGGATATGCCTTTTGCTTGACAGTAATGTTACAGGCATGATTAATAAAATGATTCCGGCCAACCGTATATCCAATGACAGCAGGAAAATAAAAGCGGCAAACATACGGATAGATGTTACACAGCCGGATGGTATCACATGGCTCAGAAGGTTGGCTACAATGTTGACATCCTTTTCCAAACGATTGATGATGTCGCCCGTATGTATGTTTTCACTACTCGTCAAAGGACCTTTCATGATATGAATGAAAAGACTGTGGCGTAGTCTGTTTGCAAGTTTTGTTTCTGTCAGTGATTCTTGTCTCTTTATTACAGCGGAAAGCAGCTGTTGTAGTACAACGCATACCACTATAATACATACAAAAAGAACAAACGGACCTTCACTTTTGCCGGTGGCTATGTCTATCAGATGTTTGCTTGTCCAAATAAAGAATATGGATGTGCCGACATGCAGGATTCCGAAAATAGTGTTGCATGCCATGGTTGCACGCACTCCCTTGGTTGTTTTCCATAGCCATAAGATATATTCTTTTATCTGCATGATATATATAATATCATTAATTTATTGTTTTTTATTTTCAACATTGTCAAACAAGATACTGCCTGCATAAGTGTATATTCTCAAATTGTCATGTATGTCAACTGCAATGTCATAAAGAATATCGAATTATAACTCATGAAAATGCGTCTTATTGGATAATGTGATTTGTATACCGGACGCAAATGTACAATAAAAACATGAGATTATACATTTAAACTTTAATTACTTAACAATATTTTCAATAGTTGTTTCTTAATTCTTGATAATAATTGCTAACTTTGCAGCCAATGTTAATATTAACCGTTTTATAAAAAAGTTTATTTATGAAGGTTTCTCATATAGAACATTTGGGAATCGCTGTGCAGAGCATAGATGAATCCCTGCCTTATTTTGAGGAAGTATTAGGCTTGAAATGCTATAATGTTGAAGTTGTGGAAGATCAGAAAGTGAAGACCGCTTTTTTGAAGTGCGGAGAGGTGAAGTTGGAGCTTCTCGAACCGACATCTCCGGACAGCACAATACAGAAGTGGCTTGACAAGGGCAATCATGGTGTGCATCATGTCGCATTTGCTGTTGAGGATGGTGTGGCGAATGCTTTGGCCGAGTGTGATGCAAAGGGCATAAAGCTCATAGACAAAGCTCCGCGCAAGGGTGCAGAAAGCCTTAATATAGCATTCCTTCATCCCAAATCGACAGTAGGAATCCTTACAGAACTTTGTGAACATTAATATATTATTAAGAACGATATACTATAATGAGCAAGCAATTAGAAAAAATCAAGCAGCTTATAGAAAAGCGTGAACAGGCCCGTCTTGGAGGAGGTGAGAAGGCTATCGAAAAACAGCATGCACGTGGCAAGTACACGGCACGTGAACGCATAGACATGCTGCTTGATGAAGGCAGTTTCGAAGAGTACGACATGTTCAAACTTCACCGTTGTACAAACTTCGGAATGGAAAAGAAGCAGTATTTGGGTGATGGTGTTGTTGCCGGTTCGGGAACAATCGACGGTCGTTTGGTATTCATCTTTGCCCAGGATTTTACAGTGAACGGCGGTTCGCTGTCTGAGACTATGTCGCAGAAGATATGTAAGGTTATGGACATGGCCATGAAGATGGGTGCGCCTGTAATCGGTATCAATGACTCGGGTGGCGCACGCATTCAGGAGGGTATCTGCGCTCTTGCCGGTTATGGAGAAATATTCGAAAGGAATATTCTTGCCTCGGGTGTTATCCCGCAAATCAGCGGTATCTTTGGTCCTTGTGCCGGTGGTGCCGTTTATTCTCCAGCGCTAACCGATTTCACTCTTATGATGGAGAATACGTCTTACATGTTCCTTACCGGTCCGAAGGTTGTAAAAACTGTTACAGGCGAGGATATAGATCAGGAACATTTGGGCGGTGCAAGTGTGCATGCCACCAAGAGTGGTGTTACACATTTCACTGCATCTACCGAGGAAGAAGGTCTGCAGATGATAAAGACTCTGATGAGCTATATTCCGTCCAACAACATGGAAATGGCTCCACGCAAGAAGTGTGAGGACCCGATAGATCGTTTGGAAGATAGTCTCAATGAAATTATCCCCGAGAATCCGAATGAGGCTTACGATATGTACAAGGTGATTGGTGCCATTGTCGACGAAGGTGAGTTTTTCGAGGTACAGCCTAAGTTTGCGAGAAACATCATTGTGGGTTTTGCCCGCTTCAATGGACAGAGTGTAGGTATCGTAGCCAATCAGCCGTCATGCTATGCAGGTGTTCTTGATGTTAACGCCAGCCGTAAGGGAGCACGTTTCGTACGTTTCTGTGATGCTTTCAATATTCCGATTGTTTCGCTTGTTGATGTACCAGGATTCTTGCCGGGTACAGGTCAGGAGTACAATGCCGTAATCCTGCACGGAGCAAAGTTGCTCTACGCTTATGGGGAGGCTACTGTGCCAAAGATTACAGTCACACTGCGTAAGAGCTATGGAGGAAGTCATATCGTGATGGGTTGCAAGCAGTTGCGTGCAGACCTTAACTATGCTTGGCCGTCGGCGGAGATAGCCGTTATGGGTGCTTCGGGAGCAGTCGCTGTACTTAGTGCCAAGGAGGCTAAGGCAAAGAAGGAGGCCGGTGAAGATGTCAAGGCTTTCCTTGCAGAGAAAGAGGAAGAGTATACAGAGATGTTTGCCAACCCGTATCAGGCTGCGAAGTATGGATACATTGACGACGTGATAGAGCCCCGTAATACTCGTTTCCGTATCTGCCGTGCTTTGGCTCAACTTGCAACAAAGCGTGAGAGTTTGCCTGCCAAGAAGCATGGAAACATCCCGATGTAATAAAGGGTGTTGTATTTTTTATAATTAACTCTTATGGACAATAAGGAAATATTTGCTGCAATAGCATTGGCTCTGCATGAGTTTGAGGGCAACAATGTCCACGACAGCGAGTCCGGCAAGATTACGATTGTAAGACGTGACACTCAGTGGAACGGACATGCCTTGCAAATGACTGCACATCCATAAACAACAAGGTTGAGACATTATTGATATGAAAGAGTATAAGTATACAATCAACGGAAACAAGTATGACGTTGTCATCGGTGACATTACTGACAACATTGCTGATGTTACGGTAAACGGTGAAGTATATAAGGTGGAGATGGAACGTGAGGAGAAAAAGATAGAAAAGCCCAAGGTTGTCCGTCCCGTGGCTGTTGTCGAGCCTAAAGCTGCACCGGCCGGTGGTGCCGGTGCCAGATCTCAGAATGCCGTGAAGTCTCCTCTGCCCGGTGTGATAACTGAGATAAAGGTTGCCGTTGGTGACGAGGTGTCTGCCGGTGACATCGTTGTTGTACTTGAAGCAATGAAGATGGCAAATAACCTTGAGGCTGAAAAGTCAGGCAAGGTGACGGCTGTCTGCGTTCAGGAAGGACAGAGCGTGATGGAGGGTGATCCTCTCGTAGTGATAGAATAAAATAAGCACAGGGCCTTTGGATGAGATGGCTTTGTCCTTATAAATAGAGCAAGACACGGAGAAATAGAATGTGGGGCACTGCCCCGTATGGCGTTTCTCCGTGTCTTTTATTGCTTTGTGTTGTCCGTTTCCGACTATAGTCTGTTTCCTTCTTTGGGAAATACTACTGACGGTTTGAATCCTTTTGCTTCTTCAAAATCCATCAGGGCATATGATATGATAATGCACACGTCTCCGACCTGTACCTTTCTTGCTGCAGCTCCGTTGAGGCAGATACAGCCCGAGCCGCGTTCTCCCTTGATGATATAGGTTTCGAACCGTTCTCCGTTGTTATTGTTTACAATCTGTACTTTTTCTCCGGCTATCATTCCGGCTGCGTCCATCAAGTCTTCGTCAATGGTTATGCTACCCATGTAGTTGAGGTTGGCCTCGGTTACGGTGACGCAGTGTAATTTCGACTTCAATACATTAATCATCATTGTTCTTTATACTTTATGTGATCAATAAGTCTTATTGGTTTTTTGCCACAATACACCGTTATACATCCTACGACGTATGGGGTGGTGTCCCATGTTGCGACGTCCTGCAATGTGAGGCCGTCGACAATGGAAAAGTATTCCACTTTCAGTCCGTTGACAGAGTTGATGTTTTCCACAACGTAGTCGTGAGTCTCTTGTACTGTGTGATTTTTGGCGAAATCTATGCTGGCTACCAGTGTTTTGTATATGGTCGGAGCTATGGCCCGCTCATCGGTAGACAGCAATGAGTTGCGGCTGGAGAGCGCTAAGCCGTCTTTGTCGCGTATGATGGGGCATTCACTGATCTTGACGTTTATGTTCAAGTCTTTGACCATAGCTTTCACAACAGCTATCTGTTGCCAGTCTTTCTCACCGAAATAAGCCACATCAGGGGTGGTGATGTAGAATAAACGGCTTACAATCTGGCATACGCCGTTGAAATGTCCGGGGCGGTGTGCTCCTTCCATAACGGTGGATACCGGAGGGTATTCAAAGTGTCGGGTGTCAGGTTCCGGATATATCTCGTCCACAGAGGGGGCAAATATATAATCAGCTCCGCAGTTGTTGATGAGGCGGCCGTCGGCTTCGAGGTTGCGCGGATAATTTTTCAAGTCATTCTTGTCGTTGAACTGTGTGGGATTTACGAAAACGGAAACAACCGTAACGTCATTTTCTGCAACACTGGTTTTTATTAAGGATGCATGTCCATCGTGCAACGCGCCCATTGTGGGCACTAAGCCAATCTTTTTACCATTCTTACGGACTTCAGCGAGTTCGTTCTGAATATCAACAATCTTATGAAAAACTTCCATGTCTTATTAAACAATTTAATGTTTCAATTCAAATTGGGTGCAAAATAACAACATTTTTACCAAATAAGGAAAAAATATAGTAAAAATATGCCAAATTAAATGCCTATTTATCTAAAATAGATTGTTGTTTTAATAAAATGCCAAAAAAAAATCGTAACTTTGCATCTAATTAAATATCATGTCATGGCAAAGAAAATATTATTCATCAACCAAGAAATCTCTCCGTATGTTCCTGACAGCTCGCTTTCGCTGATGGGACGTAATCTTCCACAATTCATGCAGGAAAAAGGATATGAGATACGTACATTCATGCCGAAATGGGGAAATATAAATGAACGTCGCGGACAGTTGCATGAAGTTATCAGGCTATCGGGAATGAATCTTATCATTGACGATACGGATCATCCGTTGATAATTAAGGTAGCTTCTATTCAGTCGTCAAGGATTCAAGTCTATTTCATAGATAATGATGACTATTTCACCAAACGTCTGATGGCTTCTGATGAAAAAGGTGAAGAATATTCAGATAATGGAGAGCGTGCTATCTTCTTTGCCCGTGGTGTACTTGAGACAGTCAAGAAGTTGCGTTGGGTTCCGGATATAATTCATTGTCAAGGTTGGATGAGTTCTGTTGTTCCGCTTTATGTTAAGACAGCATATCATGAGGAGCCTTCCTTTGCAAACACAAAGGTTGTAACATCTCTTTTTCCTAAGAGTTTGAATAAAAGCATTGGGGATAATTTCAAGAGAAGTCTTGAGTTTCGCGATGTAAAGGCTGACTTGTTAGGAAAGTACAGTGACAATTTTGATTTCGATGAATTGATAAAGCTTGCGATAGATAATTCCGACGGGGTAATAGAAGTCGGAGATGATGTAAGTGCGGACTTGGCCGATTATGCAATGCGGCAAAATATTCCGTTACTTAAGAATCCCGGTACGGATTTTGTAGATTCCTATGAGAAATTCTATAATCAGATATGCGAGGATTAAAACTTTATCAGGAATAAACTACAAGGATATATATCATTTAAGATTTAGCATTTCAATGATGAAAATGAAATTTCTGTCAGGAATCGTGTTGACCTCGATTCTCTTGATTTCATGTGATGACACTACGGATACTTTAGGTAATTCACTTACGAACAATGTAGATCAGTTTCAGATTATAACAGATACTTTTAATGTGAGGACCAGATCTGTCGTTGTAGACTCCGTATTGTCCCGTAGTCAGTATAGTTATCTTGGGCACATGAAAGACCCGGAAACTGGAACATATGTCACAAGCAACTATACCACACAATTTGCTGTGATGGAATCATTTGACGAAATGCAGATATTGCCTAAAAAGGATAGTATATTCAGTCGCAATGCAAACGGAGAAATCATAGCAGACTCATGCAGGATTCAAATTTATTTTTATTCTTCCATGGGTGACTCGCTAAACCCAATGAGACTAACCGCATATGAGATGAAGACCCCTGTAAAGGAGAATGAATTGTATTATACTAATTTTGATCCGGAGGCAGAAGGAATGTTACGCTCTGACAACAAAGCCTTGAAGGTGAATAAGGTATATACTCCAGTTGACCTGAATCTGAAAGACAGTCTGCGCGGTATGATTGTTGATAAAACAAACATGGAGACTGTCTCAATACCAATGAATACCAAGTATTATGATGTTGACGGGAATGAATATGAGAACTATGGTACATATATTATGAGAAAATATTATGAGAATCCTGATTTCTTTAAGAATTCATATAATTTCATTCATAATGTGTGCCCTGGGTTCTATATAAAATCCACTGATGGAGTAGGAGTTATGTCAGAGGTATATCTGACAGATCTTGTTACATATTATCAGTATGAAAGCAACGACTCGGTATATACAGGTTCGCTGTTGCTGTCTGGAACTAAGGAGGTGTTGCAGACAACCAACATACAGAATGACCGTAACAGAATAGAGCAGCTTGCAGCAGACAGTTCATGTACATACTTGAAAACTCCGGCTGGAATATTCACAGAAGTGACTTTGCCTGTAGATGAGATAAAGTTTGGGCATGAGCGTGATACTGTAAGTTCAGCAAAGATAGTGTTCAACCGAATCAATGCAGATGATGATGTAAAAACTCCGTATATAGCTCCCACGCAGATCCTGATGATTCCGGCAGATAGTCTTTACAGTTTCTTTGAAGAGAACAACTTGCCTGACAACAAGACATCTTTTGTCGGCACATATAGTGGAAAGTATAATACATATACGTTTAACAACATATCCACATTGATATCCATGATGTATGAAAACAAGAGAAATGGAAAGGCAACAGAAAACTGGAATAAGGTAGTGTTGGTGCCGATAACAATTTCGTATAACGAATCATCGTCATCTTCGTCAGTAACTAATGTATCAAACGAAATGTCGTTACGTAGTACACGTCTTGTCGGGGGGTATCGTAACAGTCGCCAGCCGATAAAGATAAGTGTGATATACAACAGGTTTACCAAAGATTAGTATCTATTGTTTATGGCTGATAATTATATAGAGAACAGTCTGGAGAAATATGAAATCCGCAAGCAGGCTTATTTGAAAAAGAGAAAGCATTTGCCAAAGTCAATGAGCGCAAATACTTATGATACAAGATATAAGGTCAGAGAAGAAGTTCTTTAAAAGTATTTTTGAATAAAAGGTATTTCGGATGACATAACAAGTTACAAACAGGAGGCTGTGTCAGACACAGCCTCCTGATATTGTTTTGGGCGTGCAAAGATTTTTATGTTAACCTATAGGATGCGTGTTAAATAAATGCAATGGTAAGCCCGGCCATGACAATGCTTACCATCGACATTAATTTAATCAAAATGTTGAGTGATGGACCGGAGGTGTCTTTAAACGGGTCTCCTACTGTGTCACCGACAATTGTTGCTTTATGGCAGTCGGAACCTTTGCCTCCGAAGTTTCCTTCCTCTACCATCTTCTTGGCATTGTCCCATGCACCTCCGGCATTGGCCATGAAAACGGCAAGTGTAAACCCGGCTGTAAGTCCGCCGACGAGCAGTCCCATAACTCCAGCTACTCCAAGGATTATTCCTACAGCGATGGGAATGATAATGGCAAGCAGACTCGGGAATATCATTTCACGTTGGGCTGACCTTGTGCTTATCTCCACGCAACGCCCGTAGTCGGGAGTGGCTTTGCCTTCGAGTATTCCTTTTATTTCGCGGAACTGGCGGCGTACTTCTTCAACCATCGTCTGTGCTGCACGTCCTACAGCTCCCATTGTCAATCCGCAGAAAAGGAATGCTGACATACCGCCGATGAATGCTCCGACAAGTACTTTTGGATTCATCAGGTTTACTTGGAAGAAGTTCATATAGTCTATCATGTTGGCGGTGGCAGGATTGAATGTTTCGCCCAGATTGTCTACGAATATCTTTCCTTCGTCTGCAGCACGTATCATGGCAATCTTTATCTCTTCTACGTATGATGCAAGCAGTGCAAGAGCTGTCAGTGCCGCGCTTCCGATGGCAAATCCTTTTCCTGTAGCGGCTGTCGTATTGCCCAATGCGTCGAGTGCGTCAGTACGGTGACGCACCTCTTCACCGAGTTCGCTCATTTCGGCATTACCTCCGGCATTATCTGCGATGGGCCCATAGGCATCTGTTGCCAATGTAATTCCAAGTGTAGAGAGCATACCTACCGCTGCTATGCCAATGCCATAGAGACCTTTTGATATGCTTTCGGCATTCATTGACAGGTCGAAATGATTGGCACAGAGATAACTCATAATTATGGCTACAGATATGGTTATTACCGGAATCATTGTTGAAATCATGCCGGTACCGATACCTTTTATGATGACAGTTGCAGCCCCGGTCTGTGACGATTCGGCAATACTCTGTGTAGGTTTGTATGTGTGACTTGTGTAGTATTCGGTGCCCTGTCCTATTATTACTCCTGCAAGCAGACCGGTTACTACAGAGAATGACATGCCGAGCCAGTTGTCAAGTTGAAGCATATAAAGTATGATGAATGAGGCAATGGCTATCAGTATGGCTGAAACATTTGTTCCGAGTCCGAGAGAATGGAGCAGGTCTTTCATTGTGGCTCCTTCCTTTGTTCGTACAAGGAATATACCAAGCAGTGAAAGGAATATGCCTACAGATGCGATAATCATTGGGGCGATGACCGCTTTAAGCTGCATTTCGCCGTTGAGAGCGAATGCCGTGGCTCCGAGAGCTGCGGTACTGAGTATACTTCCGCAATAGCTTTCGTACAGGTCGGCACCCATGCCCGCCACATCGCCTACATTGTCACCGACGTTGTCGGCTATTGTTGCGGGGTTTCTCGGATCGTCTTCAGGGATATTGGCCTCGACTTTTCCTACGAGGTCGGCTCCAACGTCGGCAGCTTTGGTATATATGCCGCCGCCTACACGTGCGAACAATGCTTGTGTTGAAGCACCCATACCGAATGTGAGCATAGTTGTTGTTATTGTAACGAGAGCCATGCTGTCGCCATTATAGAAATAGCTCAGTACAAGGAACCAAATGGCAATGTCAAGCAGACCAAGGCCTACAACCACAAGTCCCATGACGGCTCCGCTGCGAAATGCTATTTTCAGTCCTTTGTTCAGACCTTGTCGTGCAGCGTTGGCCGTACGTGCAGATGCGTATGTGGCTGTCTTCATACCGAAAAATCCGGCAAGACCGGAAAACAGTCCGCCGGTGAGAAATGCAAACGGCACCCATGGGTTCTGTACATGCAGGACATAAGCCATGAATGCGAATACAAGAGCGAGAATAACAAAAACCGCGCCTACGACTTTGTATTGTTGTTTTAGATAAGCCATGGCACCGCGTCGCACGTGGCCCGCTATTTCCTTCATGCGTGGAGTACCTTCTTCTTCGTGCATCATCTGACGGAAAAAGAACCAAGCCATTCCTAAAGCTGCCACAGAGGCAACCGGAACTAACCAAAAAGCTGATGGGATGTTCATTGTTTTGTTGTTTTAAAGTTAGGTTTAATTGATTCAAGACAAAAAGGAGAGCGTGTCATTAGGGATGTTCATAATTTGTGAGCTTCTCTATAATAATGACACACTCTCCTTGAGATTATGAGATATTGACGTACTTGCTTTATTCGTCACCGTCGAAGTCTGATATGTTTTCCGCTTCTTCGTCAGAATCAGAGCTTATTTCAAATGTTGTACGGTAGTTGTCTTCCGTAATATTCTCATCATCAAACTCTGTGGGTTCATCAGGCTCGTCGTCTTCTTCGGGCTTGTTGTATGTGTCTTCAGGAATCTCGTCCTCATCACGTGTCTGTAGTTTCAGGCGTGGTTTTTCTGTTTCCGGCTTGACTTTTGCAAAGATGGCTTCAACCCAAGTTCCCTTGACCACTTCCAGCACTTCATATCCGTCTGCAACTTTTTTCTCATACATTCCCCCCGGCTTATGCAGGCGGTCTTTGGGCAGCGTGGTGGTAGAGATATCAAATCCGCTTTCGATTATGTCCTGAATGCTTTGTGACAGAGAATCCCATCCTCCTCCGAAGTTACGTTCCAAAACTTCGATGAGTTTTGCTGCGGATATGTGGTGTATGTTTTCGTATGTAAGGTCGGTTACTCTTACGATCGGGCGTTTTTTGACGGCCCATACCACTTTTGTGCCATCATCAGTTCTGACGTTGCCTATCTTATACCCTTGTTTTTCATATTTCCCTTTTATTATCGCTGAATCGTCTTTTAGTTCCTCTATCATAAAAGCACTTCTGATCATATCTACATACCTCCGTATGCAATCCTTGATGTCAGAGTCTTTATCTGCCCCATCCATCATTCGGAAGATATCGTTTTCCTGTAAGTCCCAAACGTTGTTTTTCGTTAAGGTTTTCAGTGTGAGTGCTTTTTTTAATGTTGTTTCTTTCATCGTTCTTTTTTATGTTTGTTGTTTCTTGTTTTTTTGTTTGCAAATGTATATGTTTTCTTTTTTTTATATGTAGTTTTTATGTTAATTTCTCCAAAAAAGCAACAGGGATTAATGTTCTTCTGACGGTTTGCACTACCTTTGCAGTCAGTTATGTCACAACCATTAGCTGAAAGATTACGCCCTCGCACGCTTGATGACTATATCGGGCAGAAGCATCTTGTGGGTGAAGGAGCTGTCCTGCGTCGTATGATAGAGGCCGGACATATTTCGTCGTTTATTCTTTGGGGGCCTCCAGGTGTCGGCAAGACAACTTTGGCTCAGATTATAGCCAATAAACTGGAAACTCCTTTTTATACACTCAGTGCCGTTACAAGTGGTGTAAAAGATGTAAGAGACGTTATCGACAAAGCAGGTCGCAGCCGTTTTTTCAACGAAGCCTCACCGATACTCTTTATCGATGAGATACACCGTTTCAGTAAATCGCAGCAAGATTCACTTCTTGGAGCTGTGGAGAAAGGCACGGTGACGCTGATAGGAGCCACGACAGAGAACCCGTCGTTCGAGGTCATACGCCCGTTGTTGTCGCGTTGTCAGATTTATGTCTTGAAGTCTCTTGAAAAGGATGACCTGACGGAATTGCTCGACAGAGCGTTGTCAGAGGATATTATTTTTCGCGAGCGTAATGTGAAGTTGCAGGAGACCGGTGCCCTGTTGCGTTATAGCGGTGGCGACGCCCGCAAGTTGCTTAATATGCTTGAACTTGTGGTAGAATCGTTTCCTGTTGAAGATGAAGTAGTCATTACAGATGACATTGTTGTCAGACAGCTTCAGCAGAATCCGCTCGCTTATGATAAGGATGGTGAAATGCACTACGATATAATCTCTGCTTTCATAAAGAGCATACGAGGCAGCGATCCGGATGCTGCCGTCTATTGGCTTGCCAGAATGATAGAGGGTGGGGAAGACCCTAAGTTTATCGCCCGCCGGTTGGTGATAAGTGCTTCAGAAGATATCGGTTTGGCAAATCCCAATGCTCTTTTGCTGGCCAATGCCGCTTTTGATGCAGTGGCTAAGATAGGATGGCCGGAAGGACGTATTCCCCTTGCTGAGGCCACTGTATATCTGGCTGCGAGTCCTAAAAGCAATTCGGCGTATCTTGCTATTGATACTGCTCTTGAACTTGTCAGACGAACCGGCAATCAGCCGGTTCCGCTGCCGATAAGAAATGCTCCTACCAAACTGATGAAAGATTTGGGATACAGCGACGGATATAAATATCCTCATGACTATCCCGGGCACTTTACACCTCAGCAGTATATGCCGGATTCTTTGACCGGTGAACGCCTGTGGCATTGTCAGGACAATCCGTCTGAGCACAAACTCCATCAGCGTATGATGGAATGTTGGGGCTCGCGGTTTGAGAAATGACAAGGCGCGGTTGAGAGAAACGATAAGAAACGTAAATGTATATAAATGACAGATAGAATGAATATTGTCGTATTGGACGGATACAGCCTGAATCCCGGCGATTTGTCATGGCACGGACTTAATCAGGAGGGTGAGCTGACTGTATATCCGCGCACCTCGGCAGACGAGGTGATTGAACGCTGTGTCGAGGCTGATGCCATTCTTACCAACAAGGTGGTGCTTGATGCTGCCATAATGAACAGCCTGCCACGGTTGAAGTATATCGGTGTGTTGGCCACAGGATACAACGTGGTAGACATCGCTGCTGCCCGTGCACTGGACATCGTTGTAACCAATGTGCCGGCCTATAGCACAGACAGTGTAGTGCAGATGACGTTTGCACATATTCTCAACATGACCAACCGCATAGGGCATTATGCCGGACAGAACCGGACGGGGCAATGGAGCCGCAGCGAGGATTTCTGTTACTGGAACACGCCGCTCACCGAACTGTCGGGCAAGACCATCGGCATCTACGGCCTGGGCAGCATAGGCATGAAGGTGGCCCGTGTGGCAATGGCCTTCGGCATGGATGTGTTTGCCTTTACGAGCAAGGCATCGTCAGTGCTTCCTGCGGGAATACAGAAGACAACATTCGACGGACTGTTAGGAGCAAGTGATGTGCTCACTCTTCACTGTCCGCTGACCGCCGATACACGCGCTATCATCAATAGCGACACCATAGCAAGGATGAAACCGGGCGCACTGCTTGTCAATACGGCCCGCGGCCCCCTGATAGACGAAAAGGCCGTGGCCTATGCCCTTGCCGACGGCCGTCTGGGAGGCTATGGCGCCGATGTGATGTGCGATGAACCGCCCGCAGCCGACAATCCGTTGCTGTCGGCTCCCAATGCGTTTGTCACGCCACACATAGCCTGGGCCACCCGCGAGGCCCGTGTGCGCCTTATGAGTGTGGCTGTGGATAATGTGCGGGCATTTGCCGCCGGTCACCCAGTCAATGTGGTGAACCGGTGAGATTGTAGAATTAAAGATATGCTTGGTCTATAAGTATTAAGGTATGGAAGAGAACATAACATCTGTTCCCGTACTGCGGTTTATCGAGCTTCTCGGGACGTTCGCGTTTGCCATATCGGGCATACGCCATGCCGCTGCAAAGCATTTCGATTGGTTTGGCGGTTATGTCTGTGGCATAGCCGTTGCCATCGGTGGAGGAACAATACGTGATGTGATGCTTGGCGTCACTCCGTTTTGGATGACTAACCCCATCTATATGATATGTACCGCTTTTGCACTGGTGGTAGTCATAGTGTTTGCCAAGTATATGGAGTATCTCAGCAATGCCTGGCTCGTATTCGATACATTAGGTTTGGCCCTTTTCACCATTGCCGGAATACAGAAGAGTCTGGCTTGCGGACAGCCGTTTTGGGTGGCTATAATAATGGGGTGCATCACGGGAGCGGCCGGAGGAGTGATACGCGACGTGTTGCTCAACAACGAGCCGGTGATATTCCGCAAGGAGATTTATGCCATAGCGTGCGTGTTCGGCGGTCTTACCTATTGGCTGTTGCGCGAAATGAGCATGCCGATTGAAATCACTGTCACGGCAAGTTTCTTTGTAACGTGCATCATACGCTTCTTGGCTGTGCGCTATAAGATATCGCTGCCGTTGCTTAAAGACAGTGGTAATGCTTAGAAGAGATACGGCTATATATTTCAGAGATATGTTTTGACACTGCCTCATAATGGCAAATAATACTAAAGCGTAACGAAACGATAGAAACATTGTTCGTTACGCTTTATTTCTTTTGTGATGCGAGTATAGGAGTTATGTCAAAACGACCTGTATAGTCTTTTGTGTCATCAATCTTCTTGACAAAACACTTCGTCGGCCGTCACGAAACCGCCGTTTGTGCATAACGGGCCGAAATACGCGAATTTTCGGTTAAAATAGGATGCGTTGATAATCAATATGTTACGTGTGATGGATTGTCGCGGGCCCATGTAAGAAAAGCAGAGAGGCCGCTTTGAGGTTGCGAAAGCGGCCGTTTGACCTTGCAACGAGGCCACCGTTGCAAGGTCAAACGGCCGTTATGGCGGAGCAATAAGGCCCTTACGGCGAGTGGAAGGGCCTTTCAGGCATGAAAATCATGCTCAAAATGTGGATTAGGAGAGCAGAAAGGGCCTTTCGGCATTTCTATTTCAAGAGAAAATAAGTGCAGAAAATTAAGAATAAATACGACAAAAGAAAATAATCGGGAATCCGTAATTTGAGATCGGATTACTGTTTATGGTGTATATTTTGCTATTACTTTTACATATCGTATACTTACGGTCAGTTTTTATCGGGCAGTAATAATATTTATACTGCGTCAGCGGCAGGATTCGAACCTGCATTTTCAGTAACCGAGCCCGGTATTACGCGTATGTGTTACTGACGTCCTGTCACGTTTAGACGACGCTGTTCTGTATGTCCGGTGAAAAAAACTATCCCGTTTTTTACGCTCGTTATAGGTTCGTATATCCGGGCATCAGGATTTATTTCCTTTAATTTCCGGATTAGCTTGTTGGCGCAATAACGGTCGTTTTCAAGTATCAATATATTTTTCATACTGTGAATTTTAATTTGTGAGCCTTAACCTGTCATTTCTGTGCCTGTTTACAAGATAGGCAATAATGATCACACCGCAGGTCAGCATTTCTGCCGAGGGTATGGCAAGCCATAAGCCGGGTACGCCTATGATGCGAGGCAAAACAAGGAAACACGGCACGAGGAATATCACACCTCTAAGAAGAGTATATACAGTTGACGCAACCGCCTTTTCAATGCTTTGATAATATCCTATGAAAGCTATGTTTACAGCGAAAAATGCCGCGCACACCGCGAAATAAGGAAGTCCGTTGGCGGCAAGAGTATATGCCGTGTCACCGGAGTCAAGGAACAGCCCGGCAATCTTGTCGGCTCCGAACATCAGGAAGAATGTAATGAAGAAGCCGGAGATGAGAGCGGTCTGCAAAGACATCTTCAATGCCTGACGCACGCGGTCAATCTGGTGGAAGCCGTAGTTGTAGCTTATGATTGGCTGAGCCGACTGCGCGACGGCATTGCCTATCGAGAACACCACGGGGAACAGGTAGCAAACCACCGCAAACGCCGCCACTCCGCTTTCTCCAAGCATTGCCAGGAACATGTGATTTCCGGTAAGCATCATGACGCTCATGGCGAGTTCCGTCAATAATGTTGCAAAACCGATTTTCATCATATACCCCGTATTGCGCAAGGTCAGCAACATTGACGTTGTAGATAGTTTCAATCGATAAAAATACAACTTGTTATGAAATTTGAGGAAATATATAAGAGCCATCGCCCCGCCTACCACACATGATATTGAAGTCGCCATAGCCGCCCCCATAGTACCCATCTGCAAGGGGAATACAAAGTACCAGTCAAGTCCGATGTTCAGCACCGCCACCACAACCTGTATCCACATCGCATACTTTGGTGAACCGTCAAGTCGTATAAGCATCATACCCACATACTGCACGCACAGGAACAATATGCCGGGGAGCATCCACAGCATATATTTGATTGCATTGGCTTCAAGCAGCGGGCTTGCGCCGAGAAGATAGACTATCTTTTTTGAGAACAGCAGGCACACCGCACATACAAGAGCCATTATTATAGACCCCACTACAAATGCCTGCGTCATTATTATTCGGGCAGCCTTGAGTTTATTCTCCGACATTCTGATACCGGCAATCACCGAAGCCCCTATGCCGAACATAAGTCCGATGCCTGTACTCACCATATATATCGGCGACACGATATTGACAGCCGCCAGACCGTCGGCACCGACACCGTGACCGACAAATATACCGTCGATAACTGTCAGCGCGGATGTGAAAATCATAGCCACGAGTGTCGGGAAAAACAACGCCCGGAACAGTTTGCCTATTTTACCGTTGCCGAAGTCAAGTTTATCCCTTCCGAGATTTCTGTTTTCTTCCATAATTTAGAGATTACTGTTATTTTATGTTGCAAAGTTAGATATAAAAATTCGATGGGGAATGGTGATTTTTCGGGGTATCGTGGTACAAATCAATACTATATTGTTTTTACATCAGAAAAAAGAACTAAATTTGTATCGTTATGAAAGCTTTATATATTGGCAATACGACAGGCGTAACCGACTGGAAAGACTGCGTTGGGCACTCTATAAGAACCGACGGTTGCATATTCTTCCTATGCACCGCAGGTATGGCGGTTGTATCCGTGAATATGCAAAAAAAGCCATTGCGCCGCAATGACCTTCTTGTTATCACCTCAGATATGTTTGTTTTTGTCGAGGGTGTGTCAGCCGCTTTTGAAGTAAGTTATGTATCACTTTCGGTGATAATGCTTGAAACGGCATACTACAAAATTCCCGATCCGTCACTGTGGGATTATCTTCACTACTTTCCTATATTGCCACTGATTGAAATACATTATCTGCTTGTTTCCAACTGGATTTCCCAAGTCAGATGGATTTTTGACAATATTCCGTCGGCAAACCGGATAACAATGCTAAGTTATCAAGTTTATAATCTCTTCGGAGGTATTGAGGCTGAATTTTCCAAAACCGACATATTGGAACAGATGGCATACAAAAATAATGCCCGTTCAGTCATGAATAAATTCTGGTCGCTGCTTATGAAAAATTCGCCTAATGAGAAAGAGGTGAAATTCTATGCCGACGCATTGAGCATAACCCCGGATTATCTATACAAGGTTTGCAGGCGCATATACGGTATTTCGCCAAAAGCGTTGATAGACCAGCAACTGACGGTGGAGATAAAGACTCTACTGACAGATACCGATATATCTATAAAGGAAATTGCTTACCGCCTGCGTTTTGAAGACGACTCCTATATGTGTCGCTTTTTCCGTCGCGTAACAGGGATGTCGCCAATGCAGTTCCGAATCGGTACGAAACAGTCTGAAAGGAGTTAAGTTAACATGTGCGTTATTCTTCAACTCCAATAGGTTGTCATTTTTTCTGTTGCATGCTACAGCACTTTAACAGTACAATGGCCGTGTACAAAATCGGTATGTCATAAGTTTTTGGGTCAATGAGGAGTCCTGTGTTATAATTAGAGTGTTTATTGGATATTTAGCCTGCTTTAGGCTGTGATTATTCTGTTGTCGGGGCTTTTTCTGTATTCGGCTTGTTGCCGGTTTCTTTCTTTTTGCCGCGACATCGATTGTGGCTTCTTCTTCTGTTACTACTCTTTTCGGCGCTACTTTTATCGCTGTCAGTACAGTTATTATCGTTGCCCTTGTTCTTGTTGTTGCCGCCTTTTCTGCGATTGTTGTTGCCGTGGCGGCGTGATGGTTTTTTCTTGTCGGCTGCCTTATACTCCGGTCCGGCTCCCAATCCTTCGGGCAGCGGATTCTTGGTGATTTCTTTTCCGAGAAACTTCTCTATTTGCTGGAATCGGCTTATATCACGTCCGTTGACAAAGGTCATTGCCACTCCGTCCCTGTCGGCCCGCGCTGTTCGGCCTATACGGTGCACATAGTCTTCGGCATCGTGCGGTACATCATAGTTTATTACCATCAGAATGTCGTCGATGTCGATACCTCTGGATACGATGTCGGTAGCTACAAGTACGTCTTTGTGTCCAGCCTTGAAAGCAAACATCACCTCGTCGCGTTCCTGTTGGGTCAGGTCGCTGTGCATCGAACAACTGTTAATGTCCATTTTTCGCAGTTCACGGTCAATCTCTTTTACCTTATCTTTCTTGCCGGAGAATATTATTACACGATTGAGCCGGTTGGTACTGAATAGATGTCTTATGATGCCTGCTTTCTGTGTGTCGTGGCATATATATGCCGACTGACGTATCTTCTCCGCCGGTTTGCTCACGGCAATCTTAACTTCCACAGGGTTGTGCATCAATGTATGTGCCAATTGTTGTATTTTGTCGGGCATAGTTGCCGAGAACATTATCGTCTGATGCTCTCCGGTCAGTCCTTTAGTTATCTGCATTATGTCGTCGCTAAATCCCATGTCGAGCATTCTGTCGGCCTCGTCTAAAACGAAGAAACTGACACGGCTCAAGTCTACATTGCCCATGCGAATATGGCTCAACAATCGTCCCGGTGTGGCTATTACGACTCCCGCACCCATCTTCAGGCTTTTCATCTCCTGGTCATATCGGTTGCCGTCATTGCCGCCGTATACAGCCACGCTACTAACCGTGTCGAGATAATAGCCGAATCCTTGCATCGCCTGGTCTATTTGCTGTGCGAGTTCGCGTGTCGGTGACATTACTATACAATTGATGGCATCCTCCGGATATCCTCCGTCATCGAGCATGCTTAATATTGGTAGCAGATAGGCGGCGGTCTTTCCTGTTCCGGTCTGTGCAACGCCTATGATGTCGTGCCCGTTCAGAATCTCCGGTATGCATTTCTCCTGTATCGGCGTACACTCGTCAAAGTGCATGTCGTAGAGAGCATCCAATATGTTGTCGCTAAGATAAGTATCTTCAAATTTCATTTAATTCGGTGCTTTTTTGTAACAATAATATGCTATGAATGAATATAATATATTGGGTATCCATGCTGCAAGCATCGGTGGTGTGCTGGCATTTATGGCAAATGTCGCACATACTGTTTGCAGCAGAATGTATGAAAAACTCAGTGCCATGCCGATGCCGAGATACAACCCCATGCCTCCTTTGCGCTTGCGGGCGCTCAGGCTGGCTCCGATGATGGTAAGGATGAATGAGGCAAAACTCGATGCAATACGTTTGTGATACTCTACTTCGTATTGTACGACGTTGCTTGAACCGCGGTCTTTCTGTTTGGATATATATCGTTTTAGTTCCGGGCTGGTCAGTGTTTCCTGCTGTCCCTTGCTGAAAACGAGATCCATAGGTTCCATCATCACTGTCGTGTCTGTTTCCATACCCGATGTAATGTGCTCGCGCATACCTTTGAGAGTGCGTATCTTATAGTTTATGGCTTTCCAATGGTATCGGCTGTCCGATATGGTGTCGTACTTGATGACGTTGGCCGTCATGTGGCTTACAAGTTTCTTGTTCTCAAATTTATCTAAGGAAAAGCCGTATCCTGTTTTTGTCTTGTCGTCATACTGCGATATATATGCAATTGTTCCGGGACCTACCTGTAGTTGCACATTGCTGGCCGAAGTGTTTTTCCGGCTGTTCTTGTAAAGCGACTCGAAGTTTTGTCTGACCACCGTACCTTGCGGTATTATGTATGCTCCAAGAAAGAAATTGAGCACGGATATCAATGCGGCCGATATCATGTATGGCCGCATCAGTCGCTTGAAGCTCATTCCACATGCCAACATTGCTATTATTTCGGAGTTGCCGGCGAGTTTCGATGTGAAGAATATAACGGCGATGAATACGAACAATGGACTGAACAGGTTGGCAAAGTATGGGATGAAGTTGGCGTAATAGTCAAGTACTATTGCTTTTAAAGGGGCATGATATGTGCTAAATTTGGCCAGGTTTTCATTCACGTCGAAAACTATCGAGATGGATATAATCAAGATTATGGCATATATATATGTTCCGATGAACTTGCGTATGATATACCCGTCTATCTTTTTTACATAATGTAGCGGGTTAACCATATTCAGCCACAATGACATCATGGCAACCTTACGACGTATGGCGCGTATTGCATGCAATGTCTTGTGTCTGTTTCTTATCTCGCTGTATTCCATTTCTTTGATTTGATTCTGATATTGTATTACTGTATCCCCAATATGCGGATATTATGTTAAAACATATTTCATGTCCTTTTATTTTGATAGTTTGATTATATACCCGGATATATTTTCTTATGTCATATTCTTCTTCCCAGATTGTCGGTTATGCTGCGTTTCCATGCGGTGAAGTCTCCCTGTTCTATGTGCGTTCGGGCGTCAGTCACGAGGCGAAGGTAGAACGACAGGTTGTGTATGCTGGCTATCTGCATGGCCAACAGTTCCTGCGCCTTGAATAGATGATGCAGGTATGCTTTTGTGTATATGCGGTCGGTTTCGCATCCGTTGGGGTCTATGGGTGAGAAATCGTTTTCCCATTTCTTGTTGCGCATGTTCATTGTGCCGTCATATGTGAAGAGCATAGCGTTGCGTCCGTTTCGTGTAGGCATTACACAGTCAAACATATCCACACCGCGTTCTATAGCCTCAAGGATATTCTGGGGTGTACCTACTCCCATGAGGTATCGTGGACGGTCCTTGGGTAGAATCTCATTGACCGTCTCAATCATTTCGTACATCACTTCTGTGGGTTCTCCTACTGCAAGTCCGCCGATGGCATTGCCGTCGGCCCCTTTGTCGGCCACGTACATGGCGGCTTCACGGCGTAAGTCCTTGAAAGTGCATCCCTGTACTATGGGGAAAAGTGTCTGTTCGTATCCATATAGCGGTTCGGTCTCGTTGAATCTTTTGATGCAGCGGTCGAGCCAGCGTTGGGTCAATCCAAGGCTCCGGCGAGCGTAACCATAGTCACTGTTTCCAGGGGGACATTCGTCGAAAGCCATTATGATGTCTGCTCCTATGGTACGTTCGGTGTCCATCACGTTCTCTGGAGTGAAAATGTGTTTTGAGCCGTCTATATGCGAACGGAACTCGCATCCTTCCTCCTTGAGTTTGCGTATACCGGTCAGTGAGAAAACCTGGAATCCGCCAGAGTCTGTTAGTATAGGGTGTTGCCAGCCGTTGAAACGGTGCAGTCCACCGGCCTGGCGCAAGACGTCAAGTCCCGGGCGCAGATACAGATGGTACGTGTTGCCAAGTATGATCTGGGCTTTCACCTGTTCCTCCAGTTCTTTTATATGTACACCTTTCACGCTGCCACATGTGCCCACGGGCATGAAAATAGGTGTACGTATCTGACCGTGTGCGGTGGTTATCAATCCTGTGCGTGCGTCTGATGCGGGATCGGCATGTTGAAGTTCGAATTTCATTGTTCGTTTTCCTCTTTTATTTCAAACGATATTGGATTGTCCACATAGTCTTCCGTCAATGCAAAGTCCCATACGTCTTGCACACTATCTACATAATGGAAGTTCACTCCGTTGAGATATACCTCGGGTATTTCCTCGATGTCCTTGTGGTTTTCCGTGCAGAGCATAATGTCTGTGATACCGGCCCGTTTGGCTGCGAGTATCTTTTCTTTAATTCCTCCTACGGGCAAAACCTTGCCTCTTAGGGTTATCTCACCGGTCATGGCTGTGTTGCGGCGTACTTTGCGTTGTGTGAGTGCCGAGGCAATAGACGTGGCTATGGTTATGCCTGCCGACGGGCCGTCCTTTGGAGTGGCTCCCTCGGGCACGTGTATATGTATGTTCCAGTTGTCGAATATGCGGTAGTCTATGCCGAGTTTGTCGGTGTGTGCCTTTACATATTCCAAAGCCAATACGGCTGACTCTTTCATCACATCGCCCAAATTGCCTGTCAGAGTTAGTTTGGCCCCTTTGCCTTTACTCAAACTTGTTTCTATGAAGAGAATCTCACCGCCCACGCTTGTCCACGCTAATCCTGTCACTACTCCAGCATAGTCGTTGCCTTGGTATATGTCGCGGTAGAATGGAGGTTTGCCTAAAAGTCCTTCTATCTCTTTTGGTGTTATGCGTGAGTAGGGTAGGGTTTTGTCTTTGGCCTTGATATATGCCAGCTTGCGAAGTGTCTTGTTTATTTGTTTCTCAAGTTGTCGTACTCCGCTTTCGCGTGTGTATTGTTCTATAATCTTCTCTATGGCTTGTGGACTGAAGCTAAGTCGTTTCTCATCTCCGAGTCCTGTATTGTCTTTCTCTTTCGGTATAAGATGTCGGCGGGCTATCTCTGTTTTTTCCTCAGTGATATATCCGCTCACTTCTATTATCTCCATCCGGTCAAGCAGTGGACGTGGAATAGTGTTGAGGTCATTGGCTGTGGCAATGAAAAGTACTTTTGAAAGGTCGTAGTCGACATCAAGATAGTTGTCGTGGAATGTCGAGTTCTGCTCGGGGTCCAATACTTCGAGTAATGCTGATGCCGGATCTCCGTGTATGGTATTCTGCGTTATTTTGTCTATCTCGTCAAGTATGAATACGGGATTTGACGATCCGGCTTTCTGTATGTTCTTTATTATGCGGCCAGGCATGGCTCCGATGTATGTGCGTCGGTGTCCGCGTATTTCAGCCTCGTCGTGAAGACCGCCGAGCGATATGCGCACATATTTTCGGTTCATGGCTTTTGCAATACTGCGGCCCAAACTTGTCTTTCCAACACCCGGAGGACCGTAAAGACATATTATAGGCGATTTCAGATCGCCACGCAAACTCAGTATGGCCAGATATTCGAGTATACGCTCTTTGACCTTTTCCATGCCGTAATGGTCAGCGTCAAGTATGCGTCTGGCACGGGCAAGGTTTATGTCATCGTGGGTAAATTCACACCAAGGTAGCGATACCAGTGTTTGCAGATAGGTCAGCTGTACGTTGTATTCAGGACTCTGTGGATTGAGTTGTTCGAGTTTGTCTAATTCTTTGTGGAATATTCTGTCTGTTTCTTCTGACCACAATTTGTTTTTTGCCTTTTCTTGAAGTTCTTTTCGTTCGGGTGAACCATCACCGTTGCCGATTTCGGCCTGCATGTTCTTTATTTGCTGTTGCAGGAAGTAATTGCGTTGTTGCTCGTCAATATCGTCGCGGGTCTTGTTGCGTATGTCCTGTTTAAGGCTTTGCAGTGAAAGCTCTCTGTGTACTATGCGCAGTGTGCCGAAAAGGCGTTCCTTGACAGAGTCAGTGGAGAGCAGTTCCATTTTCTCATTTATGGCAAAGGGCATGTTGGAGCAGATGAAGTTCAGTGCCATCATGTCGTTGTGTACATTCTTGATGGCAAAAGTAGCTTCTTCCGGTATATCGTCGTTTACACGAATGTATTCGGCCGTTGTAGTACGTAGGTCGTCTATGGCTGCAATGAATTCACTATCGTCTTTTTCAGGTAAAGTTTCTGTGGCGATTTCTACATGTCCTGAAATATATGGTTTGCGACGGGTGACGCTCAAAAGACGCAGTCTCCCGAGCCCTTGGACAATGGCTGTCATGCTACCGTTTGGCAATGTCAGTATTTTTACCACACGGGCGTATACACCGTAATCGTATAAATCATTTCTCGTTGGCTCTTCCACCTCCGGGTCACGTTGACATATTATGCCGATAAAGGTTCCTGTCTTTTCGGCTTTTTTCACCAAAGTCATGCTTGACTGTCGTCCAATTAGTATTGGCGACACAACACCGGGAAAAAGTACAAGGTTGCGCACTGCAAGTATGGGCAGTGTTTGGGGCATGTCTGTATTAGACAAATCACCAAAATCCCCCTCTATGTCTGCGATCATCGAAAAAGCTTTATTGTTTTCTCTACTGTCCATCTGAATATTATCTATTTTTTGAGTGTGCAAAGTTACGCAATTTAATTGAATATCTGATATAAAGATAATTGTTTTTGATAGGTTTTTAAATGGCAATATTAAAAGGCTTTTTGATTTTCTATCACTATAAATTTTACAGCTTCAAATTTTGTATAGATTTCTTTATTATGGTTTAATAATATCTTTAATACTGTGAAATAATAGTTTTTAAATATGTATTATAATTTAATTGAGGATTATTATTTTATATAATAGAATGTTGTTATTAAAATGTCGAAAATGGTTATAATGAGTGAAAATGGTTTTATTGTTGTTAAATATAGTTATAAGAATTATATAATATACAAGAAGGTTTGATTTTTCTTGAAAGGAAAACAATTTTATATTACCTTTGAATAAACAATTTGTGGGTTTGCCAGTTTTAATTACCAATGTTGTTTGTTATTACAGATGATGACATTGAAGATAAGATTGCAATTGCCTTATTGTTGTTTCAAAGTCTTACCTTAAATTTAAAATATGTATCAAATCGAAACTTCAAAATTTTATGTTATTGTATTTATTACAATGATATTTTCACAATGTCGCTTGTTCTCGCAGACAGCCGATGATGTGTTGACAGTTGAAATGACAGGAATAGAAAATACCGGTTCATATTACAGTTTTAAAGACAAGAAACTTATTTCTAATGCTGTCTATGCAGGCAATATGTTGAAATCTAAAGAAGGGGCAATGGGTCTTAGGGCGAGCGACAATTCCGGAATAGTATCCACTGCTTCAGGAGGAATTGTAAAGTCAGTAATTGTAAAATGGAATACATCGTCATTGGCAACAGGAAATAAGAGTGTTAAGATTTACGGTAAGAACACGGCATATTCGTCGGCAGAAGATTTGTACCAGACTGGGAAAACGCAAGGGGTGCAGATCGGTACAGTCAGTTGCAAAACGGCAGAGAGGGACACTCTGATCGTGGATGGTGATTATCAATATATAGGTATATGCTCAGGCAATGGAACTGTGTATATAGATGAAATGACCATTGTGTGGCAGTCTGCTGCATATTCCAAAGTTTTCACTCCTACATTTTTGCCTGTTCCAGGTAAATACTCCGATACGCAATACGTGAGAATTTCCGAAAAATATGACAATATTATATATTATACAATAGCAGGTTCCGATTCTGCCGTTGAAGACTACAGTCTATACGATGGCAATCCCATCTGCATTGATGAATCAGCAACAATAAAGGCTTTTGCTATATACGAAGAAAGTGGTGAAAAGAGCGATACAGTGACTGCCGTGTACTTTATCGAGAGGATATTTGCTTTTGACAGACTAAAGGCAACCACGATACTGGGCAGAACTTTTATTGCTCCGATTCTGACAAACACTTACATAGGTGGAACCGTTACCTGGGATAGTTCCGACGAATCCGTAGCAGTTGTGGACAACAACGGTAACGTGACCCCTGTATCTGCTGGCACTACTACAATCAAAGCTATACTCACATTGCCGGATGTAGAGCCGATGACAGCATCATATGTTCTCACAGTAAACAACGCTCCGGAAGTGCCTGTGGGCTGTGCTTATTACAAGCGTGTCATGTCCGATGCGGATATTGTCGACGGAGGTATATATCTGATTGTAAACGAAGATGCCGGCATGGCTATGGGAGAAATAAGCGGTGCAGGTAAGGGTGTTGGAATAGATATCGAGAACAATATTTGCATGACATCCGATGATGTGGAAATTGTATTGGAAAGACAGTCCGCCGGCACTTATACACTGAGAAATTCCCAAGGATATATCGGATATAAATCAGGTACAGATTTTGGTGAGACACAAAAGAGCGCAGCAAATAACAATTATAAATGGGAAATAAACGTCGTAAGGCCCGACAGTGTTGCCATTCGTAATTGCTATTATAAAAACCGTTGCATAAGGTTTCGCCCGGGTGGCCCCGAGTTCCGGGTTTACGACAGTTTTTCCAACAATGTAAAAGTCACTCTCTATCGAAAGATGGGAGCTTTGAAGATAACGACAGGTGGACATGATACCGACGGAAGATATTATGCAACATATTTCACCGATGTTCCTTTCATCGTTCCGGAAGACATTGATTGCAGCACGGTGGGAGTGACAGGCAATAGACTTGTGGTCAACAAATACAATTCCGGAGATATTGTTCCGGCTTGTTCCGGTCTGCTTGTCTCAGCCTTTGATGCCGGCATATATGAGTATATTGTAACCAGTAAACCCGGAAATGTTCATAGTGGCAATCTTCTTAAAGGCGATGTTACCGACATGACAACAGAAGGTGACGGATGTATGTTCTTTCGTTTGGCCAAACCGGTTGGTGAAGCGCTTGGATTTTGGTGGGGTGCTCCGGATGGCGCGGCGTTCGTGTTGGGTGCATACAAAGCTTATCTTGCTGTGCCAAACGGAATATCCATGGCCAAAGGATTTTCTTTCGGCATGGCCACTACCGGAATAGAACACCCGGCATATGGTAAAACGGCAAATAACGATTATGCCACTCATGGGATATATAATGTTGGTGGAATGCGTATTACGCATAAACCTAAGCCCGGGATGTACATCATGGGAGGAAGAAAAGTCATTATAAAAAATAAGTATTAAGTAAGATTGCACACTTGACGTTAATATATAAAAACAAAATACGATATGAAGAAATACATCAAACCACGAATTGAAATAATAACATTTGAACCCGACTCAACATTACTTGCAGCCTCTGGAGTAGGCGTCAAAACGGACAGTGACCTTGGCAATGAATATTTTGAAGGTGTAGAATCACTGTCAATACAAAATGGAGGATCCTCAATATGGGATGACGACGAATAACTGATACTATATAAGTAGAATTTTAAATACATAAAGAACCGTGATGATTAAACAGAAAATCAATAATTTGTTATTTTCATCAAAAAATATTTGGTTGAATGGAAATAAATGACTACCTTTGCACTCGCAATTCAGAAATGGATATAATCGGGGCTCCTTAGCTCAACTGAATAGAGCATCTGACTACGGATCAGAAGGTTGCAGGTTTGAATCCTGCAGGAGTCACATAAAATAGAGAGACTTGAAAGTCTCTCTATTTTGTTTATGGTATTTTCGTTTATTCCGTATATTCTTTGTATTTTTGTAAATGTTTGCCGGGATGTCGGCATGTAGCGATGATTAATGAACCAAATTCTTAGTATATGGCAGATAGAGATAATTCTTCCTTGGACAAATACATGGATGAGATAAAGAAGGAACAACTTCTCACAGAAGTCGAGGAGCGGACACTGGCCGGTCGTGTGCAGGCTGGTGACAGACATGCAGTAGACAGATTTACAAAGGCCAATTTGCGACTTGTGGTAAGTGTGGCGCGGGCCTATCAGAACAATGGTGTTGCAATGGAAGACCTTGTAAGCGAGGGGAATATAGGACTTATGCGTGCGGTCGAGCGATATGATGCAAGCCGAGGTTGTCGTTTTGCATCGTATGCAGTGCCTATAGTTCGTAAATATATAGAGCGTGCCATAGAAGAGCAGGGTGCTCTTTACCGTATTCCTAAGGGGGAAGCCTCGACTGTTGACAAAAGGAGTGGTAAAGCTCTTTCTGCCGATGCACCGTTGGGTGGACGTGAGAATGTAAATCTTCTCAGTATCATAGCTAATCCCGACTCACCTGAGACAGATAGCAGTATTAATGCTTCCGGACTTAGTGATGAGCTGAACCGTCTGCTCGATATTCTTGATGAACGTGAGAGCACAGTACTGAAATATTTTTTCGGCATAGGTTGTGAGAAGATGACTTTGGCTGATATCGGACATGAGATGGGGCTCAAGCGTGAGCGTGTACGTCAGATAAGAGACAAGGCCATGAGAAAGATTTCACGTTCGGCCGGTGTCTTTTTAAAGAGTTACAGAAGCTGAGTACAAATTAAAATTGGAAATGACCGACAACATATTAGAACAGCTGAACGACAGTCAGCGTGAGGCGGTTACCTATTGCGGCGGAGCTTCTTTGGTTATAGCCGGAGCCGGTTCCGGCAAGACTCGTGTGTTGACATACAAGATTGCATATCTTCTCGGGCAGGGATTTATGCCTTGGAACATACTTGCCCTTACCTTCACAAACAAGGCAGCGCGGGAGATGAAGGAGCGCATAGGTGCGTTGGTGGGCATAGAGCAGGCTCGCCGGCTGAATATGGGTACCTTTCATTCTGTCTTCTCGCGAATACTCAGGACTGAGGCGCAGGCAATAGGTTACAGTCCCAACTTCACCATCTACGATCAGAGTGATTCGCGTTCTCTTGTCAAAGCCATCATCAAGGAAATGGGGCTTGACGAGAAAGTGTATAAACATACGTCGGTTGCCGACAGGATAAGCATGGCAAAGAACCGTCTGATGTTGCCTCAGGCTTATGCCTCGAGCCGTCAGACGGTGAGCGATGATGTTGCGCGGAAGATGCCCGCTGTGAAAGATATCTATTTGCGGTATTGCGACAGATGTCGTCAGGCCAATGCAATGGATTTTGACGACCTTCTTGTCAATACGTTTGTGTTATTCGACCGCAACGAGGATATACGCCGCAAGTATTCCGAACGTTTTGGCTATGTGCTTGTCGATGAGTATCAAGATACAAACTATGCGCAGCAGGCCATCGTCACGCAGCTCACCCGTGACCATCAGCATATTTGCGCCGTGGGTGACGATGCCCAGAGCATATACAGTTTTCGTGGGGCGAATATTGACAACATACTTAATTTCACGTCTTCATATGACGGTGCACGCCTTTTCAAGCTTGAGCAGAACTACCGTTCGACGCAGTTTATTGTACAGGCGGCCAACAGCCTGATCAAGCACAATTCCCGTCAGATACCCAAAGACACATTCAGTCGCAATGAACAAGGAGAGAAGCTCGTCTTGAAACCGGCATACAGCGACAAGGAGGAAGCCCTCATAGTATGCAATGACATCAAGCGTATACGCCGTGAGGAGCGGTGTGAATACAGTGACTTTGCCATTTTATACCGTACAAACTCACAGAGCCGCAGTTTTGAAGAGTGTATGCGTAAGATGAATATACCGTATCATATATACGGAGGCATGAGTTTCTACCAGCGCAAGGAGATAAAGGATGTGATTGCCTACTTCCGTGTCGTGGTCAATCCTGACGACGAAGAGGCTCTCCGACGTATCATCAACTATCCGTCGCGAGGTATCGGTGATACGACTTTAGGACGCATTGTCGCTGCGGCAACACTTAATGGCGTAAGTCTTTGGACAGTCATCTGCAGTCCTGTCGCTTATGGTCTTGATGTCAATAAAGGTACGATAGGAAAGCTCGGTAAGTTCCGTGACCTTGTGATGGGGTGGGGTGAACGTGCCAATACTGATGATGCTTATACCATTGGCCGTGACATTATATCCGATAGTGGCGTCAGTTGCGACATTTATTCAGGGAGAGATCCTGAGGATATCGCCCGCCAGGAGAATCTTGAAGAGTTTCTCAGCGGCATGCAGGACTTTGTGGAGAGCCGCCGTGAAGAAGGTATGGAGGAGCATGTGGCCCTTGCCGATTTCCTGCAAGAGGTTTCGCTGCTGACAGATCTTGACAGTGATACCGAGGTCGATTCGCCAAAAGTTTCTCTGATGACCGTACACAGTGCCAAGGGTCTGGAGTTTCCAACGGTTTTCATTGTGGGGCTTGAGGAAAATATATTTCCGTCGCCAATGTGTACATCTTCCATGCGTGAGTTGGAGGAAGAACGGCGTTTGCTTTATGTGGCTGTCACGCGTGCCGAGAAACACTGTATATTGACATGTGCCCAAAACCGTTTCCGATATGGACGCATGGAGTACGACACGCCATCGCGTTTTTTGCGTGATTTCGATCCGAGTCTGATCCGGATGGATAACGGTTCGCCGGAAGCCTCATTTCAGGCACACGGAAGTGCAGGGTGGAAAACTTATGAATCATCCGGCAGCCGTTTTGTCAATTCCAAACCTGTTGCCACGCAGTTTAAGGCAGACCTGAAGATGCCGCATGTGGAGCGTCTCAAACCCGCATCATCCTTTGGCAAGACTGTACAACCGACAGCGTCTTTTACCAATTCTTCCGGCTCTTCATCCATGGTGTCATCTCATGAACTGTGTGAAGGCAGCATGATAGAGCATCAGCGTTTCGGTATGGGTGAGGTATTGCGTATAGAAGGTGTTGGCGAGAATATGAAAGCCACCGTGAATTTTCGTAATGCCGGAACAAAACAATTGCTTCTTAAGTTTGCCAAGTATAAGGTGATTAAGTGATTTCTGATAAGGTCGGCCTTTGTCTTTATACAAAGATGCCACAAATAAAAAAGGGAACAATCCGTCGTTACAGACTGATTGTTTCCCTTTTTTGATGATATAAACCGATTATCTCTTCTCCTTTATAATTCCATGCCTGTAGGCGTAGAGGAGTTTTTTCAGGTCTGCAATCTGGGCTCGCAGCTCGGTGCCTTTGTCGGTATCGGCCACGAGCATGCGGTGGGCCGACATTTCTACTATTTGTGTCGTGCTCTTGATGTCAGTACCCCGCTGTATCGCATCGGCGGCCGAAGTGAACGGCTCGTGCTGTACAAGCTGAAATCCCCGACTGTGGTATACGAGAGTATATCCTGCGATACCTGTTTCCTTGTGGTATGCCTCGCTGAACCCTCCGTCTATGACCATAAGTTTTCCATTGGCTTTGATTGGATTCTCACCTTTTGAGGCATGTACCGGCACATGACCGTTGATGATGTGCCGGTTTGGTCCTGTTACCCCGAAAGCGTCGAGTATCCGGTCGCATACCGTCTCGTCGTCACGCAGTTTGAAGTAGTTGCCTTTCTCTTCATGATACGTCTCTTTTTCTTTGAGGAAATATCGTTCAAAGGTTGCCATCTTGGATTTGTCGAACAACGGACTGTTCTTTCCGCACCATAGATACAGAAAGTAGTCGGTGGCATATTTCCGGTCTTCGGGGTCGGTATCGTTTTCGAATGCCGAGCGTATCATCATTCCCATATTCAGCATCAGTTCACGTCCGCTGTATTTACGTCCCTTGCTCAGTTCCACTTCCTTGAGTGTGCCATCGTCGTTGAGTGGTATTGAAGCATGATAGAGAAGATTGCTGTTGTATACGGCATACATGCATCCATGACTTAACAATGTGCGTATATGTTTATGCAGTTTCTCGCTGACGGCAAAAGAATGGTGCAGTTTGTCCATGAGCATCTGCTCCTCAGGCGTTAGGCGGTTGGGATCTGTCGGGTCAACGGTAGGGAAGTGGTTGCTGAGCATGGGATATTGTTTGCCGTCGACTGTGCATGTACCACTATTGTAGTCGATGGTGTTGAGCATACAACGGTCCTGCATGCCCCATTCCGGCCGGCGGTTGAATATGTGTGCCTCTTCCTTGAACTGTATTATGCAGATGGCTTTGTGCATCTTTGCGGTGAGTTGCATGGTCTTTTCATCCATGCGGTTGTCCTTGAGAAGTTTGGGAATGAACTCTTCGCAAGGGTCGTCACCGTAGACGTCCATTGCAAATGTGGCCAGCGGTACGAGGTTTATGCCATATCCGTCTTCGAGTGTGGCCAGGTTTGCATAGCGCAGTGACAGCCGCAATACGTTGCAGATGCAGGCGTTGTTGCCGGCGCATGCTCCCATCCATAGTATGTCGTGGTTGCCCCACTGTATGTCCCAGTTGTGGTAATTGCGCATGGCGTCCATTATGATATGCGCTCCGGGCCCTCTGTCATAGATGTCACCGAGTATATGCAGCTGGTCTATGGCCAGATGCTGTATGACAGTGGATAGCGCGATGATGAAATCGTCGGCACGACCGGTGGTGATGATGGTGTCCACAATCACGTTGACATAGGCCGCCTTGTCGGTGTCGTCGGCGCTTTCGTGCAACAGTTCCTCTATGATGTAGCTGAAGTCGGCCGGCAGCGAGCGTCTTACCTTTGAACGGGTGTACTTGCTGCTAACGTCCCGGCATATCCTTACGAGCTGGTGTATCGTTATTCTATACCAGTCGTCTATATCCGTCTCCACGGCCTTTACGAGTTCAAGTTTCTGTTCCGGATAGTATATCAGAGTGCATAGTTCCTGCTTTTCCGACTCGCGTATGTTTCCGGCAAACAATTCGTTCACCTTGCGTTTGATGTTTCCCGAAGCGTTTTTCAGCACGTGTTGGAAAGCCTCGCTCTCTCCGTGTATGTCTGCGAGGAAGTGTTCGGTTCCTTTAGGCAGGTTGAGTATGGCCTCGAGATTTATTATCTCTGTGCTGGCATCGGCAATGGTAGGGAATGATTGCGACAGCAGACTGATGTATCTTATGTCTCCGTTTATGTCATGGTGATTGTTGGCAGTCATATTTCCAGATGTTTGTTGATTATTGTCTTTATTCGGTTTGTTTGTCTGTCGTTTATTGGTGGTACGGGCATGAATCCCTCTTCCAGTCCTGTCATGTCTGCGAGTAGTTGCATTATGCGTCCTGTAAACTTGTACAGGCGTTTCCCGCGCAATATTTCCCCAGCCTTGCCTTCGTCAATCGCACGTGTACGCAGCGTGTCTGCCGTCTCTACAATATGGCTCAGTGTGAGGCGTCTGCGCGATGTCAGCTTACGGACGTTTCTCATCATCTCTGTGAAGTACAGAGTGTCGGTATAGCTGAAGATATTGCCGCAGGCCGTTTCTTTGTTGTCTTTACTGTTTCCCTTGTCTTTTTTTATGGAAATAGAGGCGGAAAGCGGTTCCGGTGATATGAGGTTTTTGGGATGATAGAAAGGTTTTTCTGTCGGTGCCGTATCCGGTTGTGGCAGTTCGAGAACATCTATGCCTTTGGTTACGACATCACTGATACCCTCCTGATGGACATATGCCGTGAGCTTGTCCCATTCAATGTTGTTGGGTGTGCGGAACAACCCATATTCATGGTCGTTGAGCCATAGATGGTTGCCTGTGAGGCCCGCTTTGATTAAGGCTGATGTCGCATTTATCGTTTCGCGGTTCATCAGTTTCAGTATGTCGGTATTCATGACCTTATCATATATGCCGTATATAGTCCGGCACATATCTTCTTCGGTTATGGTATCGGTGATTATCGAGTTGTAAGCCGTTTCTATACGCGGATTCCATTTAAGCTGTTTCAAGTGAAACTCTTCCATCTTGCCCATTACTATTACCGAATACGCACGGTTGACGATTGTCTTTTGGTATAAAAGAATCCTTGGAAGTTTCTTCCGAATATAGTGTTGCCTTATTATCCATGGTTCAAGTTGGCCGTGCGGTGTGATTACGGTGCGTATCAATTTGCGTTTGGCAATCATTGCTGCAATCGCATTCTGCATTGTCCAGCATCCGTGCAGATGTATTATGTCCGGGCGCTTCTGTTTGATTTGCCTTGTCAGGCTCTTTATATCGTTGGCGGCTGCCACTTCGGCATATTCACCCATTACGCGGCATAGCAATGCCACGTATTCAGCTATGGTTTTGTTCCCGTCAGGATGAAAATGCAGTATTCTCATGATTTCTCTATCTTCTTATGAAGTCATATTTGTCTGATATTCTGTGGCGTAGCATAAACCATGCGTTCTGCCACATCATTCGCATTTCCATCAGTGGTATTGTTATCGGACTGATGCGTTCACCGAACATGCGCATGGTCCGTGCGGCTATGAATGCACGTATAAAGGCTGTTATGGCTATGCATAATGTTGCTACGGCAGCGATAACGATGTTGTTCCATATAAGCAGTGCACATGTCGCCAATGCCACATCGATGATGTAGTTGATGTGCAGCAGTGCCGTATCGGCGTCAAACAGCAGGCGGTATGACAGGCTGCGGTCAAGATGCCGTCGGGTTTCCATATAGAACAGATGGCTGTTGTTCCATGTCTTGCTTGAAGGACAGTCTTGTCTTATGAACGAATCCGGATGTGTAGCCACTGCCGTTCGGCCTTTTTCGGCATATTCGTTTACGATAAAGTCGTATTCGCCGCGCAGATATTTCAAGTTTTTCAAAAATCCGTTACGGTTCATGAATACACTTTTGCGCATTGCCATATTGTTGCCGTTGTATCGGTAGGCCACCGATTTCTGTGCCTTTCTCATCAGATAACATGCGTTGAGTATACGCTCGAACCGATAGAATCTTTTGGAGTTGTGTTCGTAGTTGGTGTATCCCAACACAATATCATTTTCGTCGGTACAGTGTGTGGCCATTGTCGTGAGCCATCTCTCGCTCTCCGGCCGGCAGTCGGCATCAGTCAGTATCACCCATTCATGGTTGGCTGCTTTGATTCCTATTGTCAGTGCCAGTTTGCGTCTGCTTAGGTAGTGGCTTGACTTTGGTATGAATGTAGTGTACAGATTGGGGTGTTTGTGCTTTAGCATTGTGAGAACATCGTCTGTACGGTCTGTCGACGACTCATCCACAACGATGATTTCAAATCCCGGTTTATAGTCCTGGGCGAGCAGCAACGGCAGATTGCGTTCCAGTTCGCAGGCCATGTCGTGAGTAGTCATTACTATGGATATGGCCGGAAGAGCTGTCGCGTGTGCGGTTGGGGCGGCAGACACGTCCGGTCCGGCTTGCATATGAAGGCTGCGCGGTCTTCTGAACAGCCCATTGCACATTGGTGTGATAGCCGCCAACAGCAGAAGTATTCCGCATATCGTTATCGTCATGATATCGACATTCATATATAGATTCCTTTTTTGTTTCTTTTATATTCCGGTTATGCTCCAATTTCGTCGCTTGTATATCCTTTCGGCAGCGGACGACAGTTGTATCCCGATGCCATGATTTCCCCGTATGCCCCAGCAGAGCGGATGGCTATCAGATGGCCCCGGCGGGTGGAGGCGAGCTTTGTCTGTTTTGCGAACACATCGCTCGACTCGCATATCGGCCCCACCACGTCGTACGTCTCTTCGGGAGTATCGGCCGGTACCGATATGTTCTCTATTTTGTGGTGTGCCTGATACAGTGCAGGGCGTATAAGGTCTGTCATGCCGGCATCTATTATGGCAAATTGCTTCTGCTTTCCGTGCTTTATATAGAGTGTGCGTGATATGAGAGAGCCGCATTGTGCCACTACAGAGCGTCCCAGTTCAAAGTGAACTTTCTGTCCCGGGCGCAGTTGCAGATGCGTGGCATATACATCGAAATACGACTTGAAGTCTGGTATCGGGTTGGCATCGGGATTCTCGTAGTCCACCCCAAGACCGCCGCCAACGTTGATGTGCTCTACGCTGAGGCCGTTTGCGTCCAATTCCGTCTGCAAGTCGTTGATCCTTTTGCATAGTGCCGTGAAGTCGTCCATATCCAGTATTTGTGATCCGATATGGAAATGCAGCCCTATGCATTTGACATTGCTTAGTCCGGCTGCCTTCCGTATCATCGTTGTCATGTCGCTCATGTATATTCCGAATTTGTTTTCGGCCAGTCCGGTCGTGATGTTTGCATGAGTATGGGCACCTATATCCGGGTTGATACGGAAAGCTACGTTCGCCACCTTTCCTTTTTCTTTTGCGAGTTCGTTGATTATTTCAAGTTCCTCGGGACTTTCTACGTTGAAACAGAATATACCGAATTTAATTCCGATTCTTATTTCCTCATCACTCTTTCCCACACCTGCAAAGACAATCTTTTCGACAGGGAAGCCTGTTTCGCTTGCCACTTCTATTTCTTCGCCGCTCACGCAGTCGGCACCGAGTCCGGCACTGCTTATGATATTCAGCAATGCCAGATTGGCGTTGGCTTTCAATGCATAGTGCACGACGAATCCTTCGTGCCTGCCTGCTTCTTCGCATATTGTTTGCAACGTCTTGCGGAGCAAGTCAGTGTCGTAATAGTAGAACGGTGTCTTTTTATCTTCAAACTTGTCTGTTGGAAATGCCCTTCTCATAGAAACTAATTTATATTTATGTGTATGTGTCTGTTTGTATAGGTATGAAGACCATACCAGGAATAGTTCCTGCCTGCCGGTGGATTCCTATTTCTGATACAGCCCCATGTATCCCGTATAGCGTGTCCTTATTGTTTGAATAGAGTGGCGCTCAGACTTTGCAGTGCGCGTTTTTTGTCCTCTTCTTTTATGAGAAACGATATGTTGTAGTTGGAGCCTCCGTATGAAATCATTCTTACGGGTATATTCTTCATCGCTTCTGTAGCCAGTGTCTCGAATCCTACATTGCTCCAGTCCAGATCGCCTACCACGCAGATGATGCACATGTCTTTATCCACTGTCACCGTGCCATACTTTTTAAGTTCGTCCACAATCTCATTGAGATGCGAGTTGTTGTCGATGCTCATCGACACACCTACTTCCGATGTGCATATCATGTCAATGGGAGTCTGATAGCTTTCGAATATCTCGAATACCTTGCGCAGGAATCCTGTGGCCAGTAACATACGGCTGCTCTTGATTTTTATGGCTGTGATGTTGCTTTTGGCAGCTACAGCCTTTATCTTTCCGCATTCCGTGTCGTTGCTTATTGTCGTTCCTTCCGCTTCCGGGTCCATCGTGTTGAGCAGGCGCACCGGTATGTTGGCATACTTGGCCGGCTGTATACATGTAGGGTGCAGAATCTTTGCACCGAAGTATGCCAATTCGGCTGCCTCTTCGAAATGCAGCTGGTGTACCGGGGTGGTATTGTCTACGATGCGCGGGTCGTTGTTGTGCATGCCGTCGATGTCCGTCCATATCTGTATTTCCTCGGCACCTATGGCCGCTCCTATGAGCGATGCCGTATAGTCACTGCCTCCGCGTTGCAGGTTGTCAGTCTCACCGTAGGCGTTCCGGCAGATGAATCCCTGCGTGATATACACCTGTGACCCGCTGTTCTCTTCAAGCAACCTTCCGAGGTTCTTTCTGATATATGCCAGATCCGGTTCCGCATTCTTGTCCGTCCGCATGAAGTCGAGTGCCGGCAACAGGGTTACGTCATATCCCAGTTCCCTCATGTAGTTGGCCACCATGTTTGTGCTTATTATCTCTCCCTGTGCCACGATGTTCTTCTCTTCGAAACTTGTGAACAGTTCTTTGGTGAACGAACGCAGATAGTTGAATATTTCGGTTATGAAGTCATGTGTCTTTATGCGCCATTCGTCTGTAGAGTACAGCTCCTTTATGTGCTCTATGTATTTTTTCTCCAGTTTGTTTATAACATCATTTGCGCCTTCGGGATTCTTCTTGTAAAGATAGTCGGAAATCTCCACAAGTGAATTGGTCGTACCGGACATTGCCGACAGTACAATGAAAACAGGTTCTCCCGATGATGTTACGAGTTTTGTAACGTTCTGCATGCGTGCCGGTGTCCCGACAGAGGTGCCACCGAATTTCATTACTTTCATAATCGTATGTATTGTCTTTTTGTTTTTTTTATTGTCAGAATAAAAATGTTTAACCGTTCTTTGCCTATTCCTTGAGCATCAGCTCATTATAGCTCTTTGTGACGTCTTCTATGCCGCCGTCTTTGCACAGGTATACCACACCGGGATATTTGTCGAGCAGCAGCATGTTGTGTGTGCTCATGATGATGGCCGTGCCGGTCTGCGAAATCTGTTTGAGTAGCATTATAATGCTTTCGGCCGTCTCAGGGTCGAGGTTTCCCGTAGGCTCGTCGGCAATGATTATTTTCGGATTGTTCAGTATCGCCCGTGCTATGGCAATACGTTGCTGTTCTCCACCGGAAAGCTCATGCGGGAATTTAAGCGCCTTGTCGGCCATGTCCACATCGGTCAGAACTTCTGCTATCCGTTTGTCTATATCCTTTTTGTTCTTCCATCCCGTGGCTTTCAGTACGAAGTGCAGGTTCTTGTACACGTTGCGGTCGCTGAGCAGCTGGAAGTCCTGGAAGATTACGCCCATCTGCCTGCGTAATGCCGGTATGTGCTTACGTTTGAGCCTGCGTATGTCGTGACCTATTACAGTGGCCTCGTCGCCTTCGTCTATGTCAAGTTCGAAATACAGTGATTTCAGCAGCGAGCTCTTTCCGGAGCCCACCCGTCCTATTATGTATATGAACTCCCCTTCGTCAACACTGAAGTTGACGCCTGAGAGCACAGGTTTCTCTCCCTGCTGATAAATGTTGACGTTTTTGTAGTCTATGAGCATGTCGGTGTTTCTTTTTTGTCTTAATGCTTTTTCCATCCTGGGGTGTGCCGTTGCTGCAACTCCCGTACCAGATCCTCTATCCTCATACCCTTGTGGGTGAGCAGCACCGTAAGATGGTAGAGCATGTCGGCACCCTCGTATATCATCCGTTCCGGTGTGCCGTTCACGGCCTCTATCACCATCTCCAGAGCCTCTTCGCCCACCTTTTGCGCCATGCGGTTCACACCGTCCTTGAACAGCGATGTCGTGTAACTTCCTTCCGGCATCTCCATGTGTCTCTTTTCGATAAAGTCTTGCAGCTCGGTGAGGAAGGCCAGCGGGCCGGGTGTGTTGGCCTCTCCCCAGCATGTGTCCGTGCCCTTGTGGCATGTGGGTCCTTCAGGGTTCACTTTGACAAGCAGGGTATCGTTGTCGCAGTCTGCGGCCATGCTTACCACGTTGAGGCGGTTGCCCGATGTCTCTCCCTTGGTCCACAGGCAGTTGCGGCTTCTGCTGAAGAAGGTTACCGTCTTCGTTTCCACCGTCTTCTCGTATGCCTCTTTGTTCATGTAGCCCAGCATGAGCACGTTTTTCGTTGTGGCGTCTTGTATGATTGCCGGGACGAGCCCCCCCGTCTTTTCAAAATCTATTGTCATATGTTCAGTTCTTTTTGTTCATATTCTGACGTTTATACCTTCTTCTTTAAGATACTTCTTCAGTTCGCCTATGGCGATTTCTCCAAAGTGGAATACGCTGGCAGCCAGTGCCGCGTCAGCGTGTCCTTCGGTAAAAGCATCGCGGAAATGCTCCATACACCCTGCTCCGCCGCTGGCGATGACGGGTATCGACAGTCTGTCGGAAAGCATGGCTAGTGCCTCAGTGGCGTAGCCTGTCTTTACGCCGTCGTTGTTCATGCTTGTAAAGAGAATCTCGCCGGCACCGCGATCCTGCATTTCCAAGGCTCTGTCGAGCAGTCTGTGTTCCGTGCGCTCTCGCCCTCCCTTGATGTAGCAGAACCAGTCCGAGCCGTCGAAGCGGGCGTCGAGCGCGCATACGCATACCTGGCTGCCGAACCGTGCTGCCACCCGGTCTATCAGTTCCGGATGTCTGAATGCCGCACTGTTGATGCTTACCTTATCGGCTCCCGCCTGAAGCAGCCGTTCGACATCGGTCAGTTCGTCTATGCCTCCACCTACGGTGAACGGTATGTTGATCTCCTGTGCCACCCGTGTCACCATGTCCGTGAACGTTTTCCGTCGCTCATAACTGGCCGTGATGTCCAGAAATACCAGCTCGTCGGCACCGGCCTCACTGTATGCCTTGCCAAGCGCCACGGGGTCTCCTGCGCTCCGCAGGTCAATGAAGTTGGTGCCCTTGACGGTCTCGCCGTCTTTCACGTCAAGGCATGGTATTATGCGTTTTGCCAGTCCCATAGTTCTTTCATGTTTATCTTGCCCTCATATATGGCCTTGCCGAACACCACGGCCGGTATTCCCGCAGCGTTCAGAGCCTTGATGTCGTCAATGTCCGAGACGCCGCCGCTTGCTATAAGATGCAGGTCGGGGAATGTCTCCATCACCTCACGGTACAAGTCTGTTGCAGGACCTTTGAGTGTTCCGTCCCTCGATATATCGGTACACAGTATGTTCCTTATGCCGTGTTCCATCCACGAGGCTATGAAGTCCTTCAGTTTCAGCGGCGAGTCCTCCCGCCATCCGTTGATGGCTATCATGCCGTTGCGCACGTCGGCTCCGAGTATTATCCTGTCGGCTCCGTAGCGGGCTGTCCACGAACGGAGCAGGTCGGGGCGTGTCACGGCCACCGAGCCTACTGTCACCATGGCGGCCCCGCAATTGAAGGCCGTTTCAATATCCTCGTCGGTCTTGATGCCGCCGCCGAAGTCTACGGTGAGGTTTGTCGTCGTGGCGACGGCCCGTAGCACGTCTGCATTGACTATGTGTTTCGACTCGGCACCGTTAAGGTCTACCATGTGCAGCCTGCGGTAGCCCAGTCGTTCGAACTCTGCTGCGATGGCGGCAGGGTCGGCATCGTAAGTGGTGCGGAGGTCGTAGTCGCCTTTTGTCAGCCGCACGCATCTGCCATTGTATAAGTCTATTGCGGGTATCAGTTCAATCATAGCTCCAGGAAGTTCTTTATGATGCGTTCGCCCACGGTTCCGCTCTTTTCTGGATGGAACTGTGTGGCATAGAAGTTGTCGCGGTGCATGGCGGCACTGTATTCCACGATGTGTTCGGTGGTGGCGGCGGTGTGACGGCACAACGGCACGTAGTAGCTGTGTACGAAATATACGAAGTCGTTGTCGTTCAGTCCGCGGAAGAGCGGGCTCTTCATGTCGCGGAGCGAGTTCCATCCCATGGCCGGCACCTTGTCCTCATGACGGGTGGGGCAGAAGCGTTTCACCACGGCGTCGAATATGCCCAGACAATCGGTGTCGCCCTCATCCGAGTGACGGCACAAGAGCTGTTGGCCTACGCAGATGCCCAATACAGGCTGTGTCAGATTGCGTATGACACTGTCCAGTGCGTGGTCGCGCAGATATTTCATTGCTCCTCCGGCCTCGCCCTGTCCGGGGAATATCACACGGTCGGCCTGTCTCAGCGTGGCGGCATCGTCCGTCAGTACAGGGTCTGTGCCAAGGCGCTTGAGTGCGTTTACCACCGAATAGATGTTTCCTGCGTTGTATTTTATTATTGCAACGTTCATGTGTATGTTGTGTGTCGCGGATGTGTATGGTGCGCGTCTTTTTCTCAGCTGAATATTATCGTTTTGTTGCGGTATGTCAGTATCTTCCGTTCGATGTGCTTGGTGACGGCTCTTGACAGGACAATCTTTTCGAGGTCGCGTCCCTTGCGCACCAGGCTGTCGGGCGTGTCCTTGTGTGTGATGCGCACTACGTCCTGTTCGATGATAGGTCCGGCGTCGAGTTCCGATGTAACGTAATGGCTTGTGGCGCCGATGATTTTCACACCCCGTGTCCATGCCTGGTGGTAGGGCTTGGCGCCGATGAAAGCCGGCAGGAACGAGTGGTGTATGTTGATGATATGGTTGGGATATTCGCGTATCATGTCGTCGCTGATTATCTGCATGTAACGCGCCAGCACGATAAAGTTGACATTCTCGCGCCTGAGCAGCTCCATTTCTGCCTCTTCCACTTCCCGTTTGTTGGAGTGGTCTTTCTTGATGGACCATACATAGTACGGTATGTCGAACTGTTCGGCCACGTAGCGCAGATCTTCGTGGTTGCTCACTATGCAGGGTATGTCGACGTCCCATTCGCCGGCCTTGTAGCGTGCCAGAATATCATACAGGCAGTGGCTCATCTTGCTTACGAAGATGGCCATGCGCGGCTTTACGTCGTTGAAGTACAGGCAGCACTCCATGTCGTATCTGCTGGCATACAGTGTGTTGATGTATTCCTCGATTTTGTCCTTCGGTATGAGGAAACGGTCCAGTTCCCATTCCATGCGCATGAAGAATACACCTTCCACCCGGTCGACGTACTGGTCGAGATAGACGATGTTGCCACGGTTGTCTGTTACGAATTTTGTCAGTTCCGATATTATTCCTTCCCGGTCGGGGCAGTGCAGAAGCAGGATGGCTGTTGGTTTCATATGATTTATTTAAAATTGAGCCACAAAGTTATAAAAATAATCGTATATGGTATCAGAAAACAAGAAAATATTGTAATTGTCTTACGTTTTCTTGATATTTAGCCCTGTTTTGCTTCTTTTTTGAAACATTGTCTGTCAGCGGTGTCATTCGCTTTCCGCCGCGCGCAGTATTATGCTTGTGGCACCGATGGTGAACAGGCATCCGTCTTCTATCACACGGCGTTCCCGGTCACCGAGTATCTCGTTGTCGACGAATGTGCCGGTATAGCTCGGGCCGTCTCTCAGTATGTATTGCAGACGCCCGTGTTTGTCGTGTCGGACCGTAAGCACACAATGGTTGATATCTATGCTCGGGTCGTTGGTCTCTATGGGGGTGTTCACCCCCGAACCTTTCATGTATCGCCCTATGACGTTGTCTCCAAGGCTTAGCGGCAGCACTTGTTTGTAGTGGAAAACGTTTTCTATCACCACTATCGAGCCGTAGCCGTTCTCGTTGGCATGTTCGTCGGGATTCTCTTCCTTTTGCGTGGCCCGCAGTTTGGACGCTCCTATGCGTATACCGAATTGCTTGCTGCAATACGGACACTCGAACACCAGCGACTGGCCCGCCTGGTATTTCGTCTCGTCAAACGTGATGTAGTTGTCGCACTTGGGGCACTTTACTCTCTTCATCTTTTCTTGTAAACCCAGGATTGTTCGAAATATTTGTTTCCGCGTATTGCTCTTAGGGCGGTGTGCGCCTCGCTCTCGCTTTCATACTTTCCGTACACCACACGTACAATCTTGTTGTGCTCGTATGTGTATGCTTCGTCCAGCCCCTTGTCGTGCAGCTCCTTTACGTAGGCGTTGGCATTGTGCCGCGTGATGTGGCTTGCCATAACGATGCAGTACATGCTGTCTTTCTTGGCCGGCAGCACCGGTTGGGCATGTTCGGGCTTTGGCTTTACGTCATGTGCGGCTTGTGTCGTGGTGTCCCTTTCGGCGATGGCTTTCTTTATCTTGGCCGGCTCTATTTCGATGGCAGGGCGGGGTGCGGCATTTTCCTGTATCAGGTTCATTATCATCTGCTCTTGCAGGCCGGATGCTTTCAGCTGTGTCTTGTCGCTGTTGGCTATCGGCGGTGTCAGTACAAGAAAGACGATTATGGCGGCGGCCACGGCGGCGATGTTGCGCAGCCATGCCACTTTTATCTTTATCGTGCGCTCTTCCTCCTCTTCTCCTGATGCGTTGGCGTCGTCTGCAGCCGTCACGGTGGTTCTGTCCTTCTGCTTTGCATAGCCGGAAGCAGACGCATGTGTGTTTGTCGGTGCGGCGGCCTCTTCGGATTCGGAGGTACCTGTGCCGCAAGCCGGGTATCTGTGTGCGCGTTCCGGCTCGGCGGCTTCGGTTCGCTTCATCTCGAACGAGCTGAGCCCGTATAGGGTGGGGGTGAGGATTCCGGCCTCGCAAGGTTCGAAGATGTAGTTGCCCTCGTCGTTGAGACGGAGTGTGCCGATGTCTTCAAGTTCGTATACTCCTTTGTTGCGGAGGTGCTGCTTCAGTTCGTTCACTTCTTCCTCGATGCGTCTTGTCGCCTCGGGATAGCTTATGTCGTATGCTTCGATGTATGATTGTGCGAGCAGGGAGTCGTTGAGTTTCAACAGTGGATTGAAGCCGAGAGTGCGCAAGGGCGGCAGAAAGATGTTCTCTTCCTCGTCGTAATGTGCATCGACATGGTGCGCCATGAATCCTCCCAAGTCCGGGACGATGACGCAGTCGTTGTCCAGCAGTAATATTTCGATGTGTCTACTTAATTCAATCATGAGTGCAAAGGTACTCATTTTTCCTGATATTTGCAAACTTATAGGTAAGTTTTAGGGCTGGATCGCTGAAGTTTTCGGATGTGGGACGGGTATGCCGGGAAGTTGTACTTTACCGTCATCTTGTCTGCTCTGTGTGTCCGTGTTGCCATGTTTCATCGGTTGTCTTGGGATTTAAAAGTGCCGGTTTTGCAATGCGAAAGTGGCACTTTGGGGATGCGAAAGTGCCACTTTTGGTATATGAAAGTGCCGCTTTCGGGTGTTATATGGCATTGGCGGATGATGTTTTTGCATTTCTGCACGACATGCCCTGCCGGCAGTGGAGGGGAAACGGGCAAAAAAAGATGGGCAACGGATTCTCGGAAGGGTGTTTAGGGGACGAAAAGGGCTGCTTGAATTCTCCGTTTTATCGATTTAACACATGTTAATGGGTACATCGGGACTGCCAATTCTCCGATTCTTCCGTTAGGTACACTGTGTAATATATTTACATAATAAAGCGGTGTGCGCTCCTAAGATGCTTAGAATGTGGGGTATGACGGATGTGGACAGTTTTTTTTATTATACAAAATCGCCTGTTTTCGGAGAAATGAAAACAGAGAATCTCCGAAAACAGGCTGTACAACTGCTTCTTATATATTGTAATCATATATTTTATATTCCAATCTGTTATATATAATAATATTATTATATATAACAGATTGGAATATACTATACGAGAATCGTATGTGGTGTATACCTTGTTTTTCAATTCTCCGAATTCTCCGTCTTTTAGATTATACCAATAATATTGACATTATCTACGTGTGAGGTTGCGGCAGACACATGACTGGCATACGTCGCATTACCTGTGAATATTGCGGGGCAGGGTGTTTCGCTGTGCCTCTGTACTGTGCTGCGGAAGGCAAGGAGGTATGGCGCTGTCGGCAGAAAAAACAACATGCTTCTTGAAAAATCGGAGAATTGGCAGTCCCGATGCACCCATTAACATGTGTTAAATCGATAAAACGGAGAATTCAAATCGCATTTTTCATAACGAAAATACCGTTTCGGAGAACTGTTTCCGCTTTTTGGAGAATTCGTCGGGGTGATGCAAGGGGGCACTTCCGGAACTGAGGTTTCAAATTGTAATCAATTAAGTTAGTCGGCAGAATTAAGTTAGTCAATAGAATCAAACTACATTATCCTCCGGACAAAACGTTCCCTTACAGAGCGCGCCCCAACGGGTAGGGTGTCCCAAACTTGTCGCTCATTTCTGAAATCATAGTCAAATAAATATATTAAGTTAGTCAACAGAATCAAACTACATTATCGTCCGGATATAGGATGAACGCGCCCTGGATGAACTTGCTCTGGAAGAATGCGCCCCGCAGGGGCAACAAGCACATAGCCCGGGGCAGAGCGAAGCGGCACCCCGGGAACAACACGATTGTACACACTCGCCCTGAAAGGGCAAAAGCATTAATTATCAGGTATTTACAGTTTATGTATTGTGTGTTTTTTTATGCTTTTGCCCTTGCAGGGCGAGTGTGTACAATCGTGTTGTTCCCGGGGTGCCGCTTCGCTCTGCCCCGGGCTATGTGCTTGTTGCCCCGTTGGGGCGCATCCATACAAGGCGCATCCATCCTATATCCGGACGATTATATAATTTAATTTTGTTGACCAACTTAATCAAAATGAATTGCGGATAACGGACAATCTGATGATAACTGATTTTGAATGTCTGCTTTATACGGCTGCTTTTCTGATTTCGGCGTGTTAAAAATTAAGGAAAAACAGGGAGGTTTTCAAAATATTTTATTATATTTGCAATTGAAAAAGTGAATATGTCTTCCATGGATCATACCGTGGAGCGGCATAATGGTATTTGAATTTTGAAAGAAAAACCAATGTAGATATGAATATAGCAATAGTAGGAACCGGATATGTCGGACTAGTTTCCGGAACATGTTTTGCGGAGACGGGTGCGATTGTGACTTGCGTGGATGTGGATGCGGTGAAGATAGAGCGTCTGCAAAAAGGCGACATCCCAATTTATGAACCGGGTCTTGACGAGATGGTTGTCAAGAACGTCAAGGCGGGGCGTCTGCGTTTCGCCACCGATTTGGCGTCAGTGCTCGACGAGCAGGAGATAGTCTTCTCCGCTGTCGGAACGCCTCCGGATGAAGACGGCAGTGCCGACTTGAAATATGTGCTTGAGGTGGCACGGACGATAGGGGCCAATATCAACAGGTATATGGTGGTGGTGACCAAGAGCACGGTGCCTGTGGGTACGGCGCAGAAAGTTCGCGCGGCGATTCAGGCAGAGATAGACAGGCGCGGAGTGGATGTGGAATTCGATGTGGCCAGCAATCCGGAATTCTTGAAAGAGGGCAACGCCATAAAAGACTTCATGTCGCCCGACAGAGTGGTGGTGGGTGTGGAGAGCGAGCGCGCACGCAAGGCTCTGACCAAGCTCTACAAGCCGTTTCTTATCAACAACTTCCGCGTGATATTCATGGATATCCCTTCAGCCGAGATGACCAAGTATGCGGCCAACTCCATGCTGGCCACGCGCATATCGTTCATGAACGAGATAGCCAATCTGTGCGAGCGTGTGGGGGCCGACGTGAATATGGTGCGTGCCGGTATAGGAGCCGACACGCGTATAGGGCGCAAGTTCCTGTATGCCGGTTGCGGCTATGGCGGGTCGTGCTTCCCGAAGGATGTCAAGGCTCTGATAAAGACGTCGGACGACAACGGATATTCCATGGAGGTGCTCAAGGCTGTGGAGCGTGTCAACGAACGGCAGAAACGCATACTGTTTGACAAGTTGCAGGCGATATTCGGCGCCGGCGACGGTCTGCGCGGAAAGACGGTGGCGCTGTGGGGACTGGCTTTCAAGCCCGAGACCGACGACATGCGCGAGAGCACGGCGCTCGTGATGATCGACCTGTTGACCGCGGCGGGTTGCACTGTGCGCGCCTACGATCCGGTGGCCATGGACGAGTGTCGCAGACGAGTGGGCGACAGGGTGACGTATTGCCGTGACATGTACGACGCTCTGCTCGATGCCGATGCGCTGCTGCTTGTGACGGAGTGGAAGGAGTTCCGCCTGCCTGCCTGGCCGGTGGTGAAGAAGGCCATGAGGCGCCCGCTGGTGATAGACGGCCGCAACATATTCGACGCGGAAGAGCTTGCCGAGAACGGATTTGAATATCATTGCATAGGCAAGTAGCAAAGTATGGACAATAAGTAAGATAGATTATAGTCGCAATGTTGGATAATAAGAAGCAAATGGCCGTGGTATTCATGCTGTTGTCGGCGGTGGCGGCATCGTTGCTGACGGTGGGGTGCGGGCGCAAGTCCGAAGCTGCTGCCGACCGTATGGAAAATGTAGAAGCCAAGGCTATGTTGCAGGGCATATGGGCTGACGAGATATCGGAGAGCATAGTCTTCAAGATAGAGGGTGATACAATTTTCTATCCTGACAGGACAAGCCGGCCGGCCCGTTTTGTGATAATCGGCGACACTCTTGTAATGGGTGAAGCGCGGGTGAAGTACCCGATAGTCAAGCACACGGCCCATCTGTTTTCTTTTAAGAATCCCAACGGCGATGTGGTGAGACTGGTGAAGAGCAGCGCTCCCAACGACACTATCGCATTCGTGCACGATAGTCCGGAACCGATGACGGTGTCTCCTCAGAAGTTGAAGACGGACACGGTAGTTGTGTATGGCGGTGAGCGCTATCACTGTTATATTGCCGTAAATCCAACCACATACAAGGTTGTCAGGACATCGTACAACAATGATGGAGTGAAGGTTGAGAATGTGTATTATGACAATATAATACACGTGAGCGTGTATCATGGCACCCGGCAGTTGTACTCCCGGGACTTCACCAAGCAGATGTATTCACGGCTTGTACCCGAGACGTTTCTGCGAAGGGCGGTACTGGGTCATATGGAATTCGGCAAGGTGGATGCACGTGGCTTCCATTTCAATTCGACAATATGTATTCCCGACGGTGACAGCTGTTATCTGCTTGACACGCAGATAACGTTTGACGGGGAGATGTCAATGGAGTTGATCGAGTATTAGAATAATTGAGAATTTAGAATAATTGAGAATTTAGAATTTAGAATGGAGAATTATGATTTGCTTTGTTATACGGTCAAAAAGCATCTTATAAGTTGATTTCTTCACTTATATAGTCCATGTTTATAATCATACAACAAAGCAAATCATAATTCTCCATTCTAAATTCTAAATTCTCAATTATTCTAAATTCTCAATTATTCTAAATTCTCAATTATTCTAAATTCTCAATTATTCTAAATTCTCAATTATTCTAAATTCTCAATTATTCTAAATTCAGTAGAAAGTTGTCTATCAGTTGTCTTGCTATTGACAGTTTTTCGGGTATTTCGGGCAGATTGTCTTTGCCGAACCATGCTCCGGCGCTGAGTTCGGTGCTTTGCAGCCGTATGTCGCCACTGTCGTATTCGGCGTTGAAGCCCACCATCAGTCCGCAGGGATATGGCCATGGCTGGCTGCTGAAATATCTGATGTTTTTGATGCGTATGCCCGTTTCTTCGAGCACTTCGCGCTGCACAGCCTCTTCGAGTGTCTCTCCCGTCTCGACGAATCCTGCGACGAGACCGTAGAAGTTGCCGCGGAAGTTGTTTGCGTGTACGAGAAGCATCTCGCTGCCGCGTCTTACAAGGACGATAACGGCCGTGGCCAGTTGGGGCCATACTTCCTTTCCACATTTCTCGCAGCATTTGCTTATCTCCGTGTGCATCTTCATTCTGTTGCCGCAGACTCCGCAGAAGCGCGTGCTCTCGTCCCAGTAGAGCAGTTCGCGGCATTTTCCGGCAGTGACGTACATGTTGTATGGCAGCTTGTAGTAGCTCGACCGCAGTGGACACATCTCGTAGTGTGGTGCCGTGTCGACGGGGCTGTCAATGGCGTATGTACGTATCTTGGTGTTCGGGAATGCGGGGGCCGTGACGTTGATGATGTTTGTATGCGGCTGTATTTCAGTAGGCGGATCTTCGCCGGATGGTATGGTATACGTGCCGTCGGGACGCCTTTCCAGCATTATATCGCCTTTGTGGAAAACAAAAAATGAATACATGGCTTTTGTTGATATTGTTTTGTTTAGGATAACTCTGAACGACAGTTTTTTAATCTAAAGGTCTCCGAAAATCAGCTTCCTGTCTCTCTCTATCGCCGGCCGGACCCATTCGACGGGCACGAAACGCCAGTTTCCGTTGGCCTTGGGCAATACGTTTTTCATGCGTTCTATCTCTTTCATCAGGTAGAAGCGCTGGTCCTTGTCACTGCGGTATACGATGCGTGCGTCGATGGAATCCCTGGATATGCCGGCTCCACGGGTAAGCAGCTCTCCGCCACCGTTGCCGCGATAGCTGTTCATCACCACCTTGTACCATCTGTGTTCGTCGAAGGGCCGGCCGTCGCTCATGCGCAATATGCGGACTTTACGGCCGTTGGGCTGTGTCACGTCTACCTCGTAGTCGATGCCTGCGGCGCTGTCGAAGTTGAATGTCATGTTCTTGAACCCGTACTTCTGCATGTCGTTTCTGTTGTCATCGTCAAGAAGCATTATATGGTCGTCCGGACTCTTCATGGTGTTCACCCATAGGTCGTAGCTCATCTCAAGATGCTTCCTGATCTCTTCGCCGGTCATGTTGAGCACGTAAATGTTGTTCTCGTACTTGTAGAGCTTGAACATGTCACTGACATATATTTCGCCTTTCGGCACACTGATGTTGAAAGAGAGTGGGGCGTTGAACGATATGTCGGCGCCGGTGATGGCCAGCTGCAGATTGTGGACAAGGTCGGTGAAGGGAGCGCTGCCGAAGAAACAGTCCCGTGTGCAGATGGTGTCGCCGAGTGTTCCTACAGGGCGGCTTACATAGTCGTTGATGAGGTCTGTATGCGGCTTGAAGTGTTCCATGAAGTCTTCGTCTACGGCTTCGTCGCATATGTCGTGCACCTGGCCTGTGACAGACTTCCGGACCACGCGGCCGTTTTCCGTCTCTATCTCTATGGAGGCGTCTCCAACCATGAGGGCGTTGCATGAAGGGTCAAGGCAAAGAACCTCGGTGCCTTCGTCGTTTGTCACGACGGAGCGGCGCCGGGTGTGGTCGTGACCGTAAAAGACGATGTCGAATCCTGGTATTTCGCGTGCCACGTCGTGCGTTTCGTCTTCAGTGTACAGTTGTGTGCTGATGCCTCCTTCCCATCCGCTGTGGAACAGTCCGATGACTATATCCGGTCGTTCAGTCTTCTTCAAGTGTTCCATCCAGTACCGTGCAGACTCCTTAATGCCGTCAAAGCGCAGTCCGGCCCACAGGGATTCGTTGAGCCAATTAGGTATGGCGGGTGTCGTCATGCCGAGGATGGCAATCTTTATGCCTTCGCGTAGGATGATGGTGTATGGGGTTGTGTATGGTTTGCCGCTGACGGTGTCTATGATGTTGGCTCCGACAATGGGGCATTCCACTTCCTTTATCCATTTGTCGTATACGGCATGGCCGGTCTCTATGTCGTGGTTGCCGAAAGCTCCGGCGTCGTATTTCATATAGTTGACCACCTCTGCGGCTATGTTTTTGGTGTCGGTGGCGATATAGTTGTAGTAGTAGCATGTGGGCTGGCCCTGAAGAATGTCGCCGTTGTCCAGCAGGATCAGGTTGTCACCGTAATGCTTCCTTAGCCGGTTGACGTATGTGCTTACGCGTGCGAGTGTCCCTTTCATGGGCTTGCGCTCTATGAAGTTGTATGGGAAGAAACATCCGTGTACATCGCTTGTTTCTATGATTCTCAGGTTTATCTTCTTGTTTTTTGCCGGTGCCGGTGTCGCCAGACAAAGCATTGCAAGACCTGTTACTGCTAATTCTTTCATATATTGCCGTTGCTTAAGTTTGTGCAAAGATACTTTATATTGATGACAAAACGGTGCTTGCAAGTTTATTTTTTAAGAATGTATAGCTGAAAAATGGGATTACGGTTAGATACGATTAATTGTTAATATCTGTTTATCAACTTGACCTTATTCTTTGTCTGGAAAAGAATCGGGCCGGAAGAAAACGTTTCCTGTTTTTCTTCCGGCCCGATAGGATTATCCGTCGGCTACATTTACTCAGCTTCAGTAATCTTGTTCTTTATCTTGTCCACGTAAGCATCGATTACTGCTACGGCGGTGATGTTTATCACATCGCGCACGGAGCATTCGAAGTCGGTGAAGTGGATAGGCTTGTTGAGACCCATCTGTATCGGGCCGATAATTTCGGTCTCGGGCGAGAGAGCCTGCAACAGCTTGTATGCACCGTTGGCGCTGCTCAGGTTGGGGAATACCAGCGTGTTGACGTCGCGTCCGTTGAGACGTGAGAATGGGTATTTCTTGTCGCGCAACTCCCTGTTGAGGGCAAAGTTAACCTGCATCTCGCCGTCGATGGCAAGGTCGGGGTACTGCTGCTGCAATTCCTCAACAGCCTGATGCACCTGAGCGGGGCTGCCGGAGTCATCGCTTCCGAAGTTGCTATAACTGAGCATGGCGATGGAAGGCTCATCGTTGAAGAATCTTACAGTCATGGCACTCAGTTTGGCTACGTCCTTCAACACTTCCTTGTCGGGATGTCTGTTGATGAGCGTGTCGGCTATATAGTATGTACCTTTCTTCGAGTTTACGATGTGCATGGTGCCAAAGTGATTGTATTCCGGACGTATGCCGATAACCTCTTTGGCCACCTTGATGGTGTTCGAATATTTTGTATACAGACCGGTTATGAAAGCGTCGGCCTCGCCGGTCTCAACCATCATCATACCGAAGTAGTTGCGCTCGAACATCTTGTCGTTGGCTTCGTCGACGGTGTATCCCTGGCGCTGACGCTTTTCGGCGAGCACACGGGCATAGCGCTCGCGGCGTTCGGCCTGATTGTCGTGACGCAGATTGACAATCTCTATGCCGTCGAGATTGAGGTCGAGCTCTTTGGCTAGCTTCTCTATGCGCTCATCATTGCCGAGAAGTATCGGCTGACAGATGCCTTCGGCCTTGGCCTGTACGGCAGCCTTCAGCATGGTAGGGTGTATGCCTTCGGCAAATACGACTCTCTGCGGATGCGAACGTGCCGTGTCGTGGAGCTTCTGTGTGAGCTTGGTCTCCTGTCCGAGCAGTTCGCGCAACTGGTTCTTGTAGGCTGCCCAGTCGGTAATAGTCTTGCGGGCCACGCCGCTGTCAATAGCAGCCTTGGCCACTGCGGCCGACACTTCGGTGATAAGACGGGGGTCGACGGGTTTCGGGATGAAATAGAGTGGGCCGAACGTGAGGTTGTTCACCTGATATATATCGTTGACAACATCGGGCACCGGCTGTTTTGCCAGTTCGGCAATGGCATGCACGGCCGCCATTTTCATCTCTTCGTTGATGGCTGTGGCATGTACGTCAAGAGCGCCTCGGAAGATGTAGGGGAAGCCGATAACGTTGTTTATCTGGTTGGGATAGTCAGAGCGTCCGGTGGCCATGAGCACATCGGGTCGGCTGGCCATAGCCTCCTCGTAACTAATCTCGGGCACGGGGTTGGCCAGAGCGAAGACGATGGGCTGGTCGGCCATGGAACGTATCATATCCTGCGAAAGGATGTTGCCCTTCGACAGTCCTACGAAGACGTCGGCACCCTTTATCGCCTCTTCAAGAGTGTGGATGTCACGTCTGTCTGTGGCAAAGAATTTCTTCTGTTCCGTCAGGTTGGGGCGGTCACTGGTTATGACACCTTTGGAGTCAAGCATTACGATATTCTCACGTTGTGCACCTAATGCCATATACAGTTTTGTGCATGATATGGCAGCTGCACCGGCGCCGTTGACCACAATCTTTACTTTCTTTATATCTTTGCCGTTTACTTCAAGAGCGTTTTTGAGTCCTGCCGCAGATATTATGGCTGTACCGTGCTGGTCGTCATGCATCACCGGGATGTCCAGACTCTTCTTCAGTCTTTCCTCTATATAGAAGCACTCCGGTGCCTTGATATCTTCAAGATTGATACCTCCGAAAGTGGGAGCTATCTTTTCCACTGCCTCACAGAATTTTTCCGGATCTTTCTCTGCCACTTCAATGTCGAAAACGTCGATACCGCCGTATATCTTGAACAGCAGTCCCTTACCTTCCATAACTGGTTTTCCGCTCAGCGCGCCTATGTCTCCGAGTCCGAGCACTGCAGTTCCGTTGCTGATGACAGCAACGAGATTTCCCTTGTCCGTATATTTGTATGCGTCGTCAGGATTCTGCTGTATTTCAAGACAGGGATAAGCCACACCGGGCGAATAAGCCAAGCTCAAGTCTGTTTGTGTGCGGTAAGGTTTGGTTGGTATCACCTCAATCTTTCCAGGCCTGCTATTCTCGTGGTATTCGAGTGCAGCCTCTTTTGATATTTTTACCATAGTTGTATTGTTTTGTTATTATTGTGTCGTCTTGATTATTTTATTTTCATCACTTTCGACTTTTCAGTTTTCGGGAAGCAAAGTTAGCAAAAACAAAATTAAAATGATATTTTTTTTTAGAAATTTAGTAACTTTGCATTATAATATGGTTTATATATGCAAGAAATAAAGAATATTTCAACATACAGACAATCGCTGAAGGACAAGATACTTGAAACATCGATGAAAATGTTTCAAGAGAAAGGGATACGTGCAGTAAAAATGGATGATATAGCAAACAGGTTATCCATATCGAAGCGTACGTTGTATGAAATTTATGATGATAAAGAAAGGCTGCTTTTTGAAGGGGTTAAGAAGTTTCATAACATAAAAAATGAGCAGATAAAGGAAGTTTCTATCAATAGCAGCAATGTGATGGATGTTATACTTTATGCATACAAGCAGCATGTGGAGTCGTTCAGGCATACCAATCCGATGTTCTATTCGGATATGGAGAAATATCCTAAGATTCTGAAGTATTTCGATCAAGAAAATGAAGATGCCCACGCCCAGTTTGTCGACTTCCTGCATCGTGGTGTTGCAGAAGGATTTTTTCGTGATGATGTCAACTATGAGATTGTTGCCTGTATGTTTGATGTATTGGGTAAGTTCATAATGTCGAGGATGTTATATCAGCATTATACAATGGAAGAGATAATGTCTAATATAGTGTTTGTGTCGTTACGTGGAATCTGTACGCAGAGAGGTGCGGATATTCTCGATCGTTTTTTGGAAGATAAACAATAAAGTGTGTTACAAAGTTTGAATCTCAACAATCCTTTGTGTTTGAGTATTCTGCTTTATGACACACTTTATTTATTATAAGTAAGTCAACAAAATTAATACGTATAATCTGTTTTTTGGCTTTAAATGCCGTGCGTTTTCTTTTTGTTGACTAACTTGGTTTGATATAAACTTCTGTTTTTTTATTGGTGTTCTTCACGCAGAAGATCATTGACAGTCTTCACAGGATTGAATGTAGATAGCGGAACCTCGACAAATATTGTGTTCCAATTGCTCATGGCTCCGTTCCACAGTCCCGGAAGTTCGAGGGCTTTCAGTTCTTTTCCGTTCTTGCTTTTGCTACTTATGAATCCTGTTGACTTGTCTACATATTCTGGAAGAGAGAAAGGTTGTCCTTTGTAGTCCTTCACAGCACATACAAGATCTACAGGGTTGAAGTGTGTACCTTTGGTAAACATTTCCATATATTCCTTGTTGCTTTTGTCTATTTGACTGCTTTCGAGAATCTGAAGGCTCACTGTGCCGTCTTGATTGTATGTGAGGAATGGGCCGCCTCCTGGTTCTCCTACATTTTTAACAACTCCGCATACACGCATCGGGCGGTTGAGTTTATTTCTTAGATAGATTACGAGTTCGGCATCTTCCAGATGTTTGATGTCTGACTTGCGACAGCATAGGTCGTGTTGTACAAATCTGATTATTTCTTCAAGTTTCTCATGACTGTATGAGCCTGTGTCAAGCAGTCGCAGATATTCGAATGCCTTTTCTTGCAGGGTGACCAGTATTCCTGCTATCACTTGTTTATATTCAACTGTATCGGCTTTCATACTGTCCGGCACAACGTTGTCTATATTCTTTATAAATATAACGTCAGCCTCAATCTCGTTGAGATTTTCAATCAGAGCCCCGTGGCCTCCCGGACGGAAAAGCAACTTGCCATCGGCTGTTCGGAACGGTGTGTTGTCGGTGTTGACAGCCACGGTGTCGGTACTTGGTTTCTGTTCGGAAAATGTTATATCATACTTTATACCGTATTTTTTGGCATAGTTTTCTGTTTTATCAGCCACTTTCTGTTTAAACAGTGGCATGTGTTCATGGCTTACTGTGAAGTGTACATGTGCCTCACCGTTGCTTGCTGCGTACAGTGCTCCTTCGACAAGATGTTCTTCCATGGGAGTGCGTGGCCCCTCATTGTAATTGTGGAATAGCAACATGCCTTTGGGCAATTGTCCGTAGTTAAGCCCTTTTTCTTCAAGCATATTTTCTGCAACGGCTTTATATTTTCCTTCATCAATAAGTTCTTTTATGCTTTTGCCCTCATTCTTTTGACATTGAATGCTCAGTGCATCATAGAATGCAAAATGTTCCAGATTGTTGAAATAGTATTTTTCAAAGTCGGTAGTAGGCACAGTATAGTCAGCATCAAGGAAAGCGAAAATATCCTTGAACATACGGCTTGCAGCTCCTGAGGCGGGTACGAATTTTACTACGCGTTTGCCTTGGGCCTTATAGTCGTTCCATTTCTTCACGTATTCTGTACGCTCTGTTTCGTCGGGAGCCATGATGCCGTGGCCGATAGCTGCGGCAGCTTCCAGTTTCAGAAATGGGAAACCGGTTTTGAATTGTTCTAACTGAGTGTTAATCTGCTCTTCTGTTATTCCTTTGAGAGCAATCTGTTTAAGGTCTTCCTGTGATAACATATTTATGTAATTTATAAAAATAATGCAACAAAAATAATAACTTTTTCTGTAAAAACCGAATAAATCGTAGAAAAATTGTATCTTTGCATAGTTATATTGACATACAAAAACGATTATGACTGAAAGATTTGAGTTTACAGTAGAAGAGAAGGAAAGTCTTTATTTGCTTTATGCCAAATTAAAAAGGCAGATAGAAGTTTCACTCCTGCCTGATGATGAGAGCCGTATGTGCCGCCATTTGGAAGAGTCGGTGGAGAAAGGCCAGGTGCATCGTGATGCTTTCGGGCATAATCCGATACTTTTTGGTTTTCAGACAGCTCTGATTGTAGTAGAGGAAATCGGTCTGAAGCGTGATGCCGTTCTGGCTATATTGCTTCATCCGAGTGTTGACGGAGGATTTATGACTGTCGATGAAGTGCGCACGGAGTTTGGTGAATCTGTAGCCCGCATACTGCATGGCCTGATACGTATATCTGAGCTTTATGCAAAGAATCCGGTTGTGGAGAGTGAGAATTTCCGTAATCTGCTTTTGTCGTTTGCTGAAGATATGCGTGTTATTCTTATCATGATAGCATATCGTGTCAATCTGATGCGTCAGATTCGAGACAGTGAAAATTATGAAACCAAGCGCAAAGTATCTGAGGAAGCAGCGTATCTTTATGCTCCTCTTGCCCATAAGCTGGGACTTTATAAGCTGAAGAGCGAGCTGGAAGACTTGTCTTTGAAATATCTTGAGCATGATGCCTATTACATGATAAAGGACAAGCTCAATGCCACCAAGCAGGCACGTGATGCTTATATTGATGGATTCATCGGGCCTATAAAAGATAAATTGCAAGAAGCCGGTCTGCGATTCCATATGAAGGGCCGGACCAAGAGCATACACTCCATATGGCAGAAGATGAAGAAGCAGAAGTGTGGCTTTGAGGGCATATATGACCTTTTTGCAATCCGCATTATCATAGATTCTCCGTTGGAGAAGGAGAAGATGCAATGTTGGCAAGCCTATTCCATCATTACCGACATGTATCAGCCCAATCCCAAACGTTTGCGTGACTGGCTTTCGGTGCCAAAGTCGAATGGTTATGAGAGTCTGCATATCACGGTGCTCGGTCCGGAGAAAAAGTGGGTGGAAGTACAGATACGTACAGAGCGTATGGACGAAATTGCCGAACGCGGTGTGGCTGCTCATTGGCGGTATAAGGGTGTGAAGGGTGAGACAAACCTTGACGAATGGCTCACCAGCATACGTAATATATTGGAAACCAGTGACGATTTGCAGGTGATGGACCAGTTTAAGATGGACCTTTATGAAGACGAGGTATTTGTATTCACTCCCAAAGGAGATTTGCTGAAGTTCCCTAAAGGAGCTACGGTACTTGACTTTGCATATCATATCCATTCTAAGATTGGTAACGGATGCACGGGTGCACGTATCAACAATAAGGTGGTCACATTTCGTGAACCGTTGCGTAGCGGTGATCAGATAGAAGTGATGACATCTACCACGCAAAAGCCCAAACGTGATTGGCTCAATATAGTCAAGACATCGCGTGCCAAATCAAAGATTCGTCTGGCCTTGAAGGAAACTCAGGTCAAGGAAGGCCTGTTTGCCAAGGAAATGCTTGAGCGTAAGTTCAAGAACCGGAAGATAGAACAGGACGAGTCGCTCATGGCCCGTCTTGTCAAGAAGTTGGGTTTTAAGGAAGTCAGCGATTTCTATAAGCAGATAGTCGACGGTTCGCTTGATGTGAATGTAGTGATAGATACTTATGTGGATTTGCAGAATCGTGAGTCGGGACACGGAGCGGACGGTCCGGCGAGAAGTGCGGAAGAGTTTTGCTTTCAGAATATTAATACTGGTGTTTCACGTGGTAATGATGATGTGCTTGTCATCGACCGCAATCTCAAAGGTATTGATTATCAGTTGGCCCGTTGCTGTAATCCCATCTATGGTGATGACGTTTTCGGTTTTGTGACCATCAATGGCGGTATAAAGATCCATCGCACGGATTGCCCGAATGCCCCAGAGATGCGTAAGCGTTTCGGTTACCGTGTGGTGCGTGCAAAGTGGAGCGGAAAGGGAACGTCGCAATATTCTATAACTTTGCGTATCATAGGAAACGATGACATCGGCATTGTGAACAATCTTACGAGTATTATCAGCAAGGATGAGAAACTGACTTTGCGCAGTATAAGCATAGACAGCAACGACGGGCTTTTCCGTGGCAATCTTGTAGTGATGATAGACGACACCTCACGTATGGAAGCCTTGATACGTAAGTTGCGCACAGTCAAAGGAGTGAAACAGGTGGAGAGAATATAGTGTCTATAATATGAGGTTGTCCGTGGAGCTGTGTTAAGATTCGGCTTATTATACTTGTGTGGACATATCTTCAGTTGCGCCCAACAACATGTGTCTTGTATTTGTCCGTCAAATAAATATTGAATATCGACATTTTATAAAACTGACGAATACAAGACATCTCGTTATTTTTCTTTCCATATTGTTGTATTTGACAATATGGACTTGCTGTTAAGAGCGGTAAACGGGACTCGAACCCGCGACCCTCGGCTTGGGAAGCCAATGCTCTACCAACTGAGCTATTACCGCATTAGAATGAAATGCTTATGGAATGTCTTTCGAAATAATAAAAAAGAGAGCCGACACCCGGACTCGAACCGGGGACCTATTCATTACGAATGAATTGCTCTACCAACTGAGCCATGTCGGCTTTTCAATGACCTCTTTTTTGTTTTGCGAATGCAAAGGTAATATAATTATTTTAATTCACAAAATTTTTAAGAAAGTTTTGTCTTTAAATATTTACCGGTAATGCTTTCCTTGCATGTACATATCTCTTCTGGGGTACCCGATGTGACAAGATTTCCGCCGCGATCTCCACCGTCCGGTCCCATGTCAATGACATAGTCCGCGCATTTTATGACATCAAGATTGTGCTCGATTACAACTATCGAATGTCCTCGTTCAATCAATGCATCGAAAGTAGCAAGCAATCGCTTTATGTCATGGAAATGCAAACCTGTTGTAGGCTCGTCGAAAATGAACATTGTAGGTTCTTGTTTTTCCTGTCCTATGAAATAGGCCAGTTTCACTCGCTGGTTCTCTCCACCGGATAGCGATGATGAGTTCTGACCGAGTTTGATGTATCCCAGCCCGACACTTTCGAGTGTCTTGAGTCTTTTTACGATCGTGTTCTGATTGTTTTTTGAGAAGAACTGTACAGCCTCACTTATCGTCATGTTGAGAACATCGTCAATGTTTTTTTCCGCAAATTTCACTTCGAGTATGTCTTTTTTGAATCGACGGCCATGACAGCATTCACATTCCATGACAAGATCTGCCATAAACTGCATTTCAACGGTTATAACTCCGGCCCCTTTACATTCTTCACAGCGGCCTCCGTCGGCATTGAACGAGAAATATTGCGATGTAAATCCCATTTGCCGTGCAAGGGGTTGCTGTGCGAACAGATCGCGTATGGCATCGTATGCCTTTACATAAGTTGCCGGATTGGAGCGTGTACTCTTCCCGATAGGATTCTGGTCGACAAACTCTATGCGCTTGACAGCCTTCAAGTCTCCTTCTATGCCTATATGCTCTCCTGGTGCGTCACATACGTCACCGAGCAGTCGTTTGACGGCAGGGTAGAGTATTCCTTTTATCAGACTGGACTTGCCCGAGCCGCTCACACCTGTCACAACGGTCAGGACATTGAGCGGTATCCGCACGTCTATCCCCTTAAGGTTGTTCATACGTGCTCCTTTTACCATAATACTCATGTTCCATTTGCGTCGTCCGGCCGGAATATCGAGAGTGTCTTTTCCCGTAAGGTATTTTACGGTATGACTATGGGGAAATTTCTCCGTTGTCTTGTCGTTTATATCTGTGGCATTGCCTTCGAAGACAATTTCTCCTCCATGTCGTCCTGCATCGGGGCCCACATCTATCAGATAGTCGGCCGCACGCATTATCTCCTCGTCATGTTCCACTATCACGACCGTGTTTCCGAGCGATTGCAAGTCTTTCAAAACCTTTATCAGACGGTCCGTGTCCCGGCTGTGCAGGCCGATGCTTGGCTCATCAAGTATGTATAGCGAACCGACGAGGCTGCTTCCTAACGATGTTGTAAGATTTATTCGTTGGCTCTCCCCACCGCTCAGCGTGTTTGACATGCGGTTAAGGGTGAGATATCCGAGACCGACGTCGAGAAGAAATTGCAGCCGGTTTCTGATTTCTGTGATCAGCCGCCGGCTTATGGAAACTTCGTTTTCGGTAAGCTGCAGATTGTCGAACCATTCTTTTAGTCTTGCCACCGGCATTTCCACAAGGTTTGATATGCTTCGTCCGCCTACCTTGACATAGTCAGCTTCTTTCTTCAACCTTGTCCCGTGACATACGGGGCATACGGTCTTGCCGCGATAGCGTGCCATCATTACACGATACTGTATCTTGTATTGATTGTCTTTCACCATCTGGAAGAAAGCGTCTATGCACACTTTGTCTTGTATGTCCTTGTGCTTGTCGCATGGTAGTCCGTGCCATAACCAGTCTTTCTGTTTCTGTGTCAGATTGTAGTATGGCTCGAAAATAGGGAAGTCGTCTTTCACGGCACGCCTGCAAAACTCATCTTTCCATTGTCCCATCTTCTCGCCATGCCAGCATACAACGCATCCGTCGTATACGCTAAGCGTAGTGTTCGGAACCACAAGTTTCTCGTCTATGCCTATTATTCTGCCGAATCCTTGACATTCCGGACAAGCACCGGCGGGCGAGTTGAATGAAAACATATTGTCGTTGGGCTCCTCAAATGTCATTCCGTCGGACTCGAATCGTGTAGAGAAATCATAGCTGAGCATTGACGGCAAGAACGTCAGCCGGCATATACCGTTGCCCTCATAGAATGCCGTCTCGGCAGAATCAATCAACCGTGATACAGAATCTTTAGACCAATCTACTGACATTCGGTCTATTACCAGATATATTTCTTCCGCTTTGCATCCAATGTGTTTCCCGTCAGACAGAAAATCTTCAATCCTCGCGAACTCCCCGTCACAGAACAGTCTGGCATAGCCTTGCAGGATATACATTTTCAGTTGCTGTTCCAATGTCCGGCCTTCAACGGGACGTATCGGTGTCATCACGACAAACCTTGTGCCTTCCGAGTATTTGCGTGTACATTCCACAACGTCTTCTGTGCTGTGTTTCTTCACCTCTTCTCCGCTTATAGGCGAATAAGTGCGTCCTATGCGTGCGAACAATAGTCTGAGATATTCGTAAATCTCTGTTGTCGTGCCTACTGTAGACCGTGGATTGCGGCTTATCACTTTCTGTTCTATGGCGATAGCAGGCGGAATACCTTTTATGAAATCACATTCCGGCTTGTTCTTACGTCCGAGAAATTGGCGTGCATATGCCGACAGGCTTTCCACATAACGCCGTTGTCCTTCGGCATACAGTGTGTCGAAAGCCAATGACGATTTTCCTGAGCCACTGACTCCGGTTATCGCGACAAATTTGTCTCGTGGAATCTTGATGTCGATATTCTTCAGATTGTTTACCCTTGCTCCCTTTATCTCTATGTAGTCGTTCATATTGATGAATGTGTTCATGTTTGAGCATGCAAAGATATTGCAAAACGTGTGAATATCAAAATATTTTAGCTACTGAATACATCTTTCAGTCATTATTCACACCATATCCGAACAGTGCGAAGTCGCCTTTCAGAGGGTCGTCGGGGAACACTTCCGCCATGCGGGCCGTCAGTCTGCGGGCCGAGGCCATCGTTGCCTGCCTGCCGTTGAGCAGTCCGAGGCGACAGGCCTGTTGTACAACGTGTGTGTCCATCGGCATTATAAGTGTGCGCTTGTCTATGAAATCACTCCATAGCCCGAGGTCCACGGGTGAATCGTCGCGCACCATCCATCTCAGAAACATACATACACGCTTGCATGCCGACCGTGTGTCTTTGGGTATTATGACTTCGATTCCTCTTGATGCAAAGAATCTGCAGATGGCCTCCACGGCAGAATAACCGTCAGAGGCATTGCTGCGCACGAAGTTTTCTATCGAACCGTGTTTGCATATCATATCTTGCAGGGCATGCAGGAACTTGTTCATAGTGTGGCGTGTGTACAGTCGGTAGTAGCACTGGGCATCGTCAGGAATGTCACTGTCAAAGTTGCCGCTGCGCACCCATTCGTATACTTCTCCTTTCGAGCAGTCGAGTATATACTGTATTTTGGGGAAGAACTGCCGGCGGCTGCCATAGCTCAGACATGAGGCGATGAAAGCCATGGTCTCTTGGTTTTGTCGGCCGTTTACCTTGTGCATGAACCAGCTTGGATCGGCCGGAAGAAAATCGGGTGTTTCGTATCGCCCCGCGTATTCTATAAGTAACGAGTTGATGTCGTTCATGAAATATGTTGCAATATAATGGCATGACTTCAGTCGTCTGGGTCATGCGTGAATTTGTGTAGGTCTGGACAATTAAAACAAGTCCCCGTCTCTTCCGATACTTTATTATGACCTGATATCGGATGGATACGGGAACTTGTCATCTTTTATTGAAGTATATATTTTTCCTGTTTCTCCAGGAACCGGTTGTTTAGAGTATTGTCTTCACCGCTTCAAGCATACCCTTTTCTTGAATCAGGTCAAGATACTGCTTTACAAGTGCATTCAGACCGTCAACAGCATTGAGGTCTTCGTTCCATATGGATGTTGCACCGAGAACTCCGTCGGCCACTTTCTGTGTGCTTCCTGTAGCCCAAAGCTCCTTTAGCAGGTCCATGATGTCTTGTGCGTCGTTGGGGACAATCTCCGTACCGTCCTCGCGCTTGCCTCCTTTGTAGTATGTGATGATTGCGGCCAGGCCGAATACCAGTCCTTTGGGCAGTTCACCCTTGCGCTCCAAATAAGTCTTCACGCCTGGCAGGTCACGTGCGCAGAACTTGGGGAACGAGTTGAGCATGATGCTTGTAACCTGATGGTCCACGAACGGGTTGTCGAAGCGTTCCAGCACGTCGGCGGCAAACTTCTCCAGTTCTTCCATCGGTAGGTCGAGAGTCTGCATTAGCTCTTCAAACTGTACCTTGTGGATATATTTGCCGATGACTTCGTGGTTGCACGCGTCTCGTACGATGTTCACTCCGCTTAGGAATGCCACCGGCGAGAGTACTGTGTGCGGGCCGTTGAGCAGCGTCACCTTGCGCTTGTGGTACGGTTCTTCCGATGGAACGAACAGTACGTTCAGGCCGGCCTTGTCTGCGGGGAACTCCTTGGCAACTTCTTTCGGAGCTTCTATTACCCAAAGGTGGAATGTCTCAGCCTGTACTACGAGATTGTCGCGGTAGCTTATCTTCTCCTGTATCTCGGCTATTTCCTTGCGAGGGAATCCAGGTACGATTCGGTCGACGAGCGTGGCATATACGCCGCAACTGTTGTCAAACCACTCCTTGAACTCCTTCGGCAGTTTCCATAGTTCGATATACTTGTTGATGCAGTCTTTCAGTACATGACCGTTGAGGAAGATGAGCTCGCATGGGAAGATGATGAGGCCTTTCGAGGGATCACCGTTGAAAGTCTGCCAACGACGGTAGAGCAGCTGTACGAGCTTGCCGGGATATGACGAAGCGGGAGCGTCTTCCAGTTTGCAATTCGGGTCAAAGGCAATACCGGCTTCAGTGGTGTTTGAAATCACGAAGCGTATCTCCGGCTGGTCGGCCAGTGCCATGAATGCCTGGTTTTGTGTATAGGGGTTCAGCGCACGGCTGATTACGTCGATGCGTTGGAGTGTGTTTACGGGCTGCCCGTTTTCTCGTCCCTGCAGGTTTACGTGATATAGGCAGTCCTGTCCGTTGAGCCATTCTGCCATACCGCGGTCGATGGGCTGTACCACTACCACAGAGCCGTTGAAATCCGTCTTCTGGTCCATGTTCCAGATAATCCAATCTACGAATGCACGGAGGAAGTTGCCTTCTCCAAACTGAATGACCTTTTCGGGCATTACGCTTTTAGGCGCAAAATTTTTGTTTAATGGTTTCATAATGGTAAATTATAATTTCTTTGCTTTGTAGAATTATTCTGATTTGTTGTCCGTTATAATTATAGCGCAAAGATAATGTTTTTTTTCAGAAGCAACAAATAAAGAAGCAAATAAAAGGACAATAATTTACGAAAAGGTTTACGCTGTCTGTTCATGCTGTCATGCAAAGTTGCAATGACGGAATGTGGCATTGGTGAATTCCCGATATATGAAAAGATTGTGTCGCGTCAGAATTAGGGTCATCAGGCTTATGCGGATATGTTTTTCCGCTGCGCCCGGCACATGTCTTGTATATGTTCGCTTGTAGCATGTCGGTTATTCAATGTTTGTTTTGCGTACAAATACGAGATGTGTGACGGGCGCGGTGAAAAACATATCATTGCTTTGTGCGATGTCCATATTTTGATACAGCCAAAGCACGAAAGATGTTCTCGGAATAGTGTTACATTGCAAAGGCGTTGAATCCGCCGTCTACCACGGCCACGGTGCCGGTAACGAATTTTGCGGCGTCGCTCATCAGATAATGTATTGTGCCGCACAGTTCGTCAGGGTCGCCCATTCGTCCGAACGGAGTCTGGCGTATCACGTCCTGTCCGCGTTGTGTGTATGTGCCGTCGGGATTGGTCAGCAATGCACGGTTCTGCTCGGTAATGAAAAAACCGGGAGCGATGGCATTCACGCGTATGCCCTCGCCGAATTTCTTGGCACACTCCGTAGCCATGAATGCCGTGAAGTTGCTTATGCCGGCTTTTGCCGCGGCATATCCGCATACTCGGGTCATCGGACGGAATGCAGCCATTGACGAGAAGTTGATTATGCTGCCGCGTCCTTGTTTTGTCATAGGCTTGAGGAATATCTGTGTCGGTATCACCGTGCCTGTGAGGTTGAGCGAGAGTACACGCTGGAACTGCTCTGCGTCGAGGTCGAAGAAGTTCTGGTCCGGTCCGATGGTCGCTCCGGCCATGTTGCCGCCCGCAGCGTTGAGCAGTGTGTCTATGCGGCCGTACTTGGCCATTATTTCATCACAGTTCTTTTGCACCGTCTCGCGGCACATCACGTCTGTCTTCATAAACTCGCATATTCCGCCGGCCTTGACAATCTCATCGGCAATGGCATTGCCGACGTCTTCCTTGCGTCCGAGGATTATGACTTTGGAACCGTTCTGTGCCAGATATTTTGCTATCGACCGTCCGAGCACTCCCGTACCGCCGGTAATTACTACCACATAGTCTTTGATGTTGAAAAGTTCGTTCATCTGTATTCTTGAATTAAAAAAGTTGGAATCTGAAAATTGAAAATCAGGAATGGAATCCCGGTTGATTGTATTCTATGCCGAGCTCGCGGTCGACGGTGGCCAGTATGCCTTGCACCTGTCCCATGGCGAACATGCGTCCCAGGAACGAGTAGCCTGCATTGTAGCCGCGCTCTTCGTCGCCGAGCATCGTCATGCCATGGTCAACGCGCATGGGCAGCTTGGGGTTGGTCTGCTCGAATATGCGTGCCAGCTCTATCACGTCGGCACGTCCGCCAAGGTGGCTTGCCTCAGTGAAGTCGCCGTTGGGGAAGATGTGGCATGAGCGCAGGTGTACGAACCATGTGCGGCGTGCATACTTGCGTGCCAGTTTGACAACATCGTTGTGCGCTCCGGCCGACAGGCTTCCCGCGCAGAATGTGAGTCCGTTGTGCGGGTTGTCAACGGCGTTCAGGAACCATTCGATGTCTTCGTCGCAGTTTACAATGCGTGGCAGTCCGAGAATGGGGAATGGAGGGTCGTCGGGATGTACGCACATGTACATGTCACATTCCTCGCATACGGGCATTATCGCAGTGAGGAAGTAGCGCATGTTCTCGCGCAGCTGTTCCTTGTCTATGCCGTCATACAGCGCAAGCAGCCGGCGGAACAGTTCCACGGGGTGGTCGTCGTCTTCCTTGAAATTGCCCGAAACGAATCCTTGGGTCTTGATTACGATGTTTTCCACCAGTTTCCGGTCGTCCTCGGCAGTCATACGGAGTCTGATTTCGTTTACCTCAGCCAGTATGTCGCGTTCCACACCTTCTATGCGGAAGTCGGCCCAGTCTTTCTCGGCTCCCTTGCGCTTCAGGATGTGTATGTCGAAATAAGCGAATTCGGCAAATGAAAAGTACAGGTTGGTAGTGCCGTTGGGGTTGGGGTGGGACAGGTCGGTGCGTGCCCAGTCCAGCACAGGCATGAAGTTGTAGCAAATGGTATGTATGCCTTCGGCGGCAAGATTGCGCAGGCTCTCCTTGTAGCGCTCTATCTGCTCGTCGCGGTCTGGGCCTCCGTATTTAATGCTCTCCACCACAGGCAGGCTCTCCACCACGCTCCAGCGCATGCCGTAGCTTTCGATATATTCACGCAAGTCGCGTATCTTTTCGCGGCTCCATACTTCGCCCAGCGGCACGTCGTGAAGTGCGGTCACGATGCCCTCCACGCCTATCTCTTTTAGCATGGCAAGTGTGATTTTGTCGTTCTTGCCGAACCATCTCCAAGTTCTTTCCATTATTAGATAAAAAATATGATTAAGTTGTTGCTATATTGTCTTCTTTGATTGTTTTTCTTTATTATGGCTTTCGTCACTGCAAAGATACTAAAAAATGTGTTATGTTGTGATGATGACAGGGTTTTATTGATGTAAACGTTTGCAAAAACAGCTTTTATATGAACTTACAGATTGAAAGTATGGTGTTTTTTTTGTCGTGTTTCTATTTGGCGGGGAGATTGGAGAATTATTTTTGCCCGTTTCGCGCGAGTTTTCTGTACGGATGCCGGTAGGGAATGTCGTTCGGAAGTGCCAAAAAACGGCTTTTTGGTGTGGAATTCGTGTTTTTGAAGCAAAGAAACGTGTTAAATGAGTCAGTCGGATAACAAGATGAATGACAAAACCTGCCATATCATATACTGAAAGTGCCGCTTTGAGAGTGCGAAAGTGGCACTTTGAGGACGCGAAAGTGCCACTTTCGCACTCTCAAAGCGGCACTTTCGCACTCTTTTACGAAACAGAGACACTGAGATACAGAGTTTCGTATTGTTCTCTGTATCTCAGTGTCTCTGTGCTGTTGTTCTTTTGTTGGTTTGCTTCTTTCTGTAAAATTACACGATGCCCTGTGCCATCATGGCCTTTGCCACTTTCATGAATCCGGCAACATTGGCACCTTTCTCGTAGTTGATGTATCCGTCGGCTTCTGTTCCGTACTTCACGCAATTGTCGTGAATGTCTTTCATAATCAGTTTCAGACGGTTGTCCACATCTTCCGAAGTCCAGCTGAGACGTTCCGAGTTCTGGCTCATTTCGAGGCCCGAAACCGACACACCGCCGGCGTTGGATGCCTTTCCGGGAGCATACAATATCTTGGCATTCTGGAATATTTCGATGGCCTCGGGTGTTGAAGGCATGTTTGCGCCTTCTGCTACGGCTATGATTCCATTTGCCACGAGCGCCTTAGCCTCGTCACCGTTGATTTCGTTTTGGGTTGCGCACGGCAGGGCTATATCAGCTTTTTCGTTCCATGGCCTTTCTCCGGCGTGATAAACAGCATTGGGATATTCGTCGGCGTATTCTTTGATACGTCCGCGCTCTATATTCTTCAGTTCCATTACATAGTCGAGCTTCTCGCGGTCTATTCCGTCGGGATCGTAGATATAGCCGTCGGAGTCTGACAGTGTGAGGACCTTGGCCCCGAGCTGTATGCACTTCTCTGCTGCATACTGCGCAACATTTCCCGAACCGGAGATCAGGACGCTCTTGCCTTGCAGTTCGATGGAGCGTGTGTCAAGCATTGACAGAAGGAAGTATACGGTTCCGTATCCTGTGGCCTCCGGACGGATGAGAGAACCGCCGAATTCGCGTCCCTTGCCGGTAAGCACTCCGCTCCATTCGTGTGTCAGCTTCTTGTATTGTCCGAACAGGTAGCCAACCTCGCGGCCTCCTACTCCTATGTCGCCTGCGGGCACGTCTACGTCTGGGCCTATATGGCGGTAGAGTTCGTTCATGAACGCCTGGCAGAAGCGCATGACCTCGGCATCGCTCTTGCCGCGTGGCGAGAAATCGGAGCCTCCCTTGGCACCTCCCATCGGCAAGGTGGTGAGGGAATTTTTGAATGTCTGTTCAAAAGCGAGGAATTTCAATATTCCCAGGTTTACTGACTTATGAAAACGTATGCCTCCCTTGTAAGGACCGATCACGTTGTTGTGCTGGATGCGGTATCCCATATTGGTGTTTACCTTGCCGCTATCGTCAACCCATGTCACACGGAATTGAATCACGCGATCCGGGATGCACAAGCGTTCGATAAGGTTTGATTTCTCAAATTCCGGATGTTTGTTATACTCTTCCTCTATTGTCGGAAGTACCTGACTTACTGCCTGTATATATTCAGGCTCATTGGGGAATCTTCTTTTAAGTTCCTCTACAACTTGTGTTGCGTTCATAATCTTTTTCCTTTTTAGGTATTTGATGTCTGTTCTTGTTAATCGGATGCAAAGTTATAGTATTTTCTTTAAATATCAAACATTTTATCAAAGAAAATGCAAATATAATATCATTTTGCTACAAATATAGAGTTTCGTGAAAAAATATGGCATGTGTAAATATGGGTGCGTGACAAATGTATAGCATATGCTGTCATGCTGTAGTACCCAATATTGATTATATACGTATTGGCCTCCATGAATCGAATACCCATTAATGACTATTGTCGCATAATGATTTATTTTGTAATTTTGCACCCGTAAACAATATTTGTCATACATTACAGAGGCACATACTGTAAACCGTGCTTTTCCGTTGGTGTCGGTGTTGATGATTGTTATGTTAAGGTATAAGCAGGCATACTTAAGATATGAAGAAGCAAAAGATATATGAGGCAAGCGACAAGATGATATCGCTCATAAAGGACAATTACGATCTGTTGCAGTCGTTGGGAAGTTTCGGGATAAATCTTGGATTCGGCGACAAGACCGTGCAGGAGATATGCGAGGACAACGGAGTAGATACTTATACATTTCTTGCAGTGGTAAATCTGACCATCAACGGATATTCCGATTTTGACAATGACGAGCAGCTGTCCGTTCCAACGTTGCTGCATTATCTGGAAGCCAGCCATGTGTATTACCTTGATTTTCAGTTGCCGTTCATACGCCGTGAACTTGCAGAGTCGATAGACGAGAGGGACAGGTTGGGGATGTTGATGATGAAACTGTTTGACGAGTATGCCTGCGAGATAAGAAAGCACATGCTGTTCGAGAAGAAAACGCTGTTCCCATACGTCAATTCTCTGATTGGGGGAGAATCCGTCGGAGAGTACAGCATAGAGACATTCTCCAAGAACCATGAGGAGCCTGCTGCCAAGCTGAAAGAACTGAAGATGCTAATCATCAAGTATATGCCAGGCGATTCGCGCCGTAACAATATGCTGATGGCAACACTGCACGATATATATAATAATGAGGAATGGTTAAGTCTGCATGCTCAGGTTGAAGACAAGATATTTGTTCCGGCAATACGTCGTCTGGAGCAGTTGCACAAACAAAATGATGTGACCAAGAACATTTCGACGATGGTTTTCAAAAGCGGAACCGACTGTTCGGACATGCTTTCCGAACGCGAGCGCGACGTGATAGTGGCACTGGTGCAGGGAATGGCAAACAAAGAAATAGCAGACCATCTTTGCATATCCGTAAATACAGTCATTACGCATCGCCGCAACATTGCCCGTAAGTTGCAGATACACAGTCCGGCAGGGCTTACCATTTATGCAATAGTTAATGGACTGGTGGATATTTCGACTGTAAAGCTTTAGGAAAACTTTACGGACCAACTGATATTTTTATATTGAATCCGGTAGGGAATACCGGATTTTATTGTATCTTTGCGTTCGCTTTCGCATAGCCGTAAACGGATATTTTAAAACCAAATCATAAATCTGGAATTATCAAAAACGGGAAACTTTTGTCTTGATATAGAAAGAAAAGTTTTCCAAAAAAGAAAACAATAATGGAAATAAACAGTTTCACAATTACCAAAAGAGACGGTTCGGCCGACCGTTTTTCGCTTGACAAAATAATGAATGCCATCATAAAGGCATTCGAGTCTGTGGATGAACCTGCTGATTTAGGGTGTATTTCCAAGATACTGAGCCATCTTGATATTCACGAAGGCATCACTGTGGAGGAGATACAGAACCAGGTAGAGGAGTCACTGATGAAAGAGGGCTATTACAGGGTTGCGAAATCGTTCATGCTATACAGGCAGCGACATACGGAAGACCGTGAGACGATGGAGAAGCTGAAGTTTCTTGCTGATTATTGTGAGGCTGCCAATGCGGCGACAGGCTCAAAGTATGACGCCAATGCCAATGTTGAGCATAAGAATATCGCCACGCTTATCGGAGAATTGCCCAAATCAAACTTCATCCGTCTGAACCGGCGGTTGCTGACCGACCGTATCAAAAAGATGTACGGCAAGGAACTGGCAGACCGGTATATGGACCTGCTCAACCACCATTTCATATATAAGAACGACGAGACGAGTCTGGCAAACTATTGTGCATCGATAACGATGTATCCATGGCTTATCGGCGGAACAATGTCGATAGGCGGCAACTCGACAGCACCGACAAATCTGAAATCTTTCTGCGGAGGATTTGTAAACATGGTGTTCATGGTGTCGAGCATGCTTAGCGGGGCATGTGCAACGCCTGAGTTTCTGATGTATCTGAATTACTTCATCGGTCTGGAATATGGCAAAGAATACTATAAGATTGCAGACAAGGTTGTAGACCTGTCAAACAAGCAGCGCACTGTAGACAAGATGATTACCGACTGTTTTGAGCAGATTGTGTATTCCATCAACCAGCCTACGGGAGCGCGCAACTATCAGGCTGTGTTCTGGAATATTGCATATTATGACAAACCGTACTTCGAGAGCCTGTTCGGCGATTTCTATTTTCCCGATGGGAGCAAGCCGGATTGGGAGGGACTGAGCTGGTTGCAGAAGCGCTTTATGAAATGGTTCAACAAGGAGCGTACGAAGACCGTGCTTACATTTCCTGTTGAGACGATGGCCCTGTTGAGTGAAAACGGAGATTTGGTAGACAAGGAATGGGGTGATTTTACAGCCGAGATGTATTCGGAAGGACATTCATTCTTTACATATATGAGTGACAATGCGGACTCGCTGTCAAGCTGTTGCCGGTTGCGCAATGAAATACAGGACAACGGTTTCAGTTATACCTTGGGTGCAGGAGGGGTGTCCACGGGATCAAAGAGTGTGCTCACCATCAATCTTAACCGCTGTATACAGTATGCCGTGAACAACAATCTCAGCTATACGGATTTTCTTACGGATATCATCGACTTGTGTCACAAGGTTCAGCTGGCTTACAACGAGAATTTGAAAGCTCTATGGAAAAACGGAATGCTTCCGCTTTTCGATGCCGGATATATCAATATTTCGCGCCAATATCTCACTATAGGTGTCAACGGATTGGTGGAGGCTGCCGAGTACATGGGAATCCAAATCAATGACAATCCTGATTACCTTAAATTCGTTCAGACAGTACTCGGACTTGTGGAGAAGAAAAACAAGGAGTACAGAACGAAGGAGGTGATGTTCAATTGTGAAATGATTCCTGCAGAGAATGTGGGTGTGAAGCATGCAAAATGGGATAGGGAAGACGGGTATTTCGTGCCGCGTGACTGTTATAACAGTTATTTCTACATAGTTGAAGACGATTCGTTGAATATCATTGATAAGTTCAAACTGCATGGAGCACCTTATATCCAGCATCTTACAGGAGGTTCGGCACTGCATATGAATCTTGAAGAGCATCTGTCACAGGCACAGTATCGCCGGTTGCTGAATGTGGCGGCAAAGGAAGGATGTAACTATTTCACGTTCAATATCCCCAACACGGTATGCAATGACTGTGGTGCAATAGACAAGCGCTACTTGCACGAGTGTCCGCATTGTCATTCAAGAAATGTGGATTACATGACACGTATAATAGGATATCTCAAGCGTGTGAGCAATTTCTCTGAAGCTCGTCAGAAAGAGGCGGCAAAAAGATATTACGCTACGGCGGAGTAATTTTCAGGTCTGTGCTTTTTTCAAAGTATATATGCTTAAATATGTAAATACCGGTGTCGTTTTTCAGGAAATCCCCGATGAGGTCACTCTTTCTATAAATCTGTCGGGATGTCCATGTCACTGTCCGGGATGCCATAGCAGTTATCTATGGGAGGATATCGGCCAACCGTTGACTCCGTCGGCACTTGACAGGCTGATAAGCGACTATGAATCAGACATAACCTGTGTCTGCTTTATGGGAGGTGATGCCGATCCGTTGTATCTAAACGAATTGGCGTGCTATATGCACAGTGCATATTCGGATTTGAAGGTAGCATGGTATAGTGGCAGGGCAAAGGTACCGCGTGGTGTATGTAGAGACAATTTTGATTATATAAAGCTTGGACCATATATCAGGCATTTGGGTAGTCTGAAAAAGCGTACAACCAATCAGAGGTTATATAAGAATTGTGACGGGGGAGGCTTTATTGATATCACATCGCGGTTTTGGGATGTATAACGAACAGGTCTTTTAAATCCGGTTATGCAGAGAATACCGAATACAGAAGCACGGATACACAGAGAAAAACAAGCAACTCTGTGTATCCGTGTTTTTGTATCAGGTATATAAACCGATTGCTATGACCTATTTATATGATTGATTCTTTTTTCTGCCTTTGTTGGAATTTGGTTTACGGTTCTTTTTCTTAATTCCGAACAGGTCTTTAAGATTAACAAAGTCTTTCTTCATTGTAAGGCCTATGCCCTGAGTGTTCAGGCTTGACTTTGTGAAATAACGGTCATTGGTCTTGTTGTATATGTTTATAGACAGATTTCCGTTCGGAAAGAGCAGATAGCGTACGTCAAAGTCGCCTATAAAGCTTGTACTGGCATTCTTCTGATTGTCTCTGTATCCGAATTGGCCGTTGATGAGAAGTCGGTTGTTGAGCAGACGGCCGCTTAGCTGTCCTTCGTATTCGGCATTGTTCCATCCTTCGTCACCGGGAGATATATTGGCCCCGAAGTTCCAGTTGTTATTGTTTATCACGGTGTTGAGCATGGTGTTGAGCTGGCTTGATATGGTACCGGAGAGTAGTCCCTGCATGGCAAGTGATGTCTGGCTGGGCTGATTGTCCATGGCCGACGAGTTGTTGGCTTCCTGCGGGTAGAAGCGGCCTATTCCCAGCAGATACAGAACCTGCTGGTTCATTTCGTCTTCGCTGTTGATGATACTTCTGATCATCTGTTTCTCGTCGCTACCCAAGGTCGGCATGTCGATGTCGAAGTCAACAACGGGTGCCATAGGTTGTCCGCCAATGTTCATAAGGCAGTTTACACGTATTGTATTGCTTTTGAAACTGTTGCCGATATTCAGGTCGGACAGGGATACGCCATTGACAGTATATATAGCCTGTAAGTTGAGGTTTGCATTGTATGGATCTCCTCCAAAGACAATGGTTCCGCCTTTGTTGAAGATGAAGTTCTTTTTGATGATATCCTGTATGGTGATGTCGTAAGTGCCCCGCTCTACCACATATGTTCCGAACATATTGAATGTTCCTTTGTTGTAGTATGATGCTCTCAGTACACCGTTTCCGTTGAGGGTGATATAGTCATTGGTCTTGTTGTCCATGAGTAGTTTTACGGTGACGTCGGGAGTGCAGTTTATCAAGAAGTTGATGTGTGTGTCTGTAAGAATGTTTGGCTGTGCCGCCGTTTTCTTCTCCCGCTGCTTTTCATTTGGATATCCGGATGTAGCGGATGTCACATCGTTCCAGTTGATAAACTCTTGTTTTGATATGGCATCGGGGTTTGACACGTTGTATACGAATGTTGATTTGCTGTTTGGTGTGATGTTTACATTGATGTCCAACTCACCGCTGCGTCCGTGTATACCGACATTACCGGTACCATATACGGTGCCATAGAAGGTTTCGTCACCGAAGCTGTGGAAATCGTAGGCCAACAGATTGTCAGCTTTTACAAAAAGGTCGTATGACAATCTGGTGAGATGTTTGTGGTGTATGCCTCCGGACATTATACCCATGTTGTCGTGTATATCAAATATCGGAATGTCGTGCAGTTCAATCTCGTCAGGAATGAAAGTCACTGTATCGTTGCGGAGATAATATTTGCAGTTGGTGGATTTGATATGGGCGTCACCGTTTATTACAAGTTCTCCGACAAGGTTGATGGCTTTCAGCGGTCCTGTCAGTCTTACTTCGCCATTGGCCTGTCCGTTGATGTCGCTTATGAAACTGCTCGTGAATGATTTCATGAATTCTATGGATGTACCTATGGCCTTTATTCCCAGATCTATATAGCTACGTTTGGGTGATATATAACCGTCGATACATGTCATTACTTCCGGGCCGTCGGTAGAAATGGCGTTTATATTTATCTGTTTCTCTTCATTGTCCCATTTCACATTTGCATTAAGAACGCCCATACGTCCGTTTTCAAATCTGAAGTCATTGACAATGATATTGCCGTGTGCTTTCATATTGCCGAATGGAGCTGATATACAGGCGGTACCTGTGGCACGGCCGCTGAAGTCGACCGAATGGAAGTTTACAAGATCAAGGATATATTCTACATCTATGTCGTGCAAGTCTATTGTAATGGAATCTTCGGAAGTCTTTGATGCTTTACCGTTGATAATGATATGTTGTTTGTCGTTAGTTACGGCGAATCTGTCAATGTCCACATTGTCTTTTGTATATGTGATGGTAGACGGCTCGATGTTCCATGTTGAGTTGTTCAGGTTTATATGTGACGGTTGTATCGTTATGGAAGCATTGGCTGTTTCTTTGCTGTCACCACTGAATCTGGTTTCGGCATTGAAACATCCGCTGATTCTGTTCCCTGTATTGCAATTGTCCCATGAGAAAGATGTGTGCAGAGAGTTGTCGGCTGCATTGCCGGTCAGATTCAGTTTCATATTCTGACCGTTGTCCATTATCTTTATTACTCCAACTTTACTATGCAGGGAATCATTGTTGGATGTCACGGAGATTTTTCCGTTGCGGTATTCTTTGCCGTCATATCTGAAAGAGGGTAGGCTGCAATCTATGAATATGTCCTTTTCCGTTTCATTGACACTGCATGTCAGGTCTATGGCATTGTTTATGTGTAGCGGAATGTTGAATACTTTCTCGATCCATTCGGTGTTTGAGATATTTGCCTCTATGTCAAACCTGTTATGAGTGTTATTGCTTATAGCGGGTAGTCCGGGAATGGTTGGCAGTCTTTTTCTTATTATGTTTATAATACTTTGATATATAGTATTGTAATCAAATCTACCAGAGAGTCTTGCGGTACCAAAGTCACTGTTCATCATCAGATGTCGTTCTCTGTCTGCATCAATGGTTGAACTGATTTCCATTTTGTCTAATATGTATTTTGCTTCTGATGACAGTAAAGAGAAATTGCAGAGTGACACCTCTCCAATGGCATGCTCGATGTCACGGCCCTTGAGGGTTGTACTTATATCGGTATTGAACACTGCGTCTCCCCATTTGTCGGTGAGTCTTGTGGCTGATGGAGAGAAGTTTCTTACTGAGGCTGTAAATCTTATGTCTGACAATTCTTTAGTTTTTTCTGCCGTTCCATCGACATGCATCTTTATTTGCGAGTCGTTGATGTCGAGCCTTCCGGATATACTGTTGTCTTTCAGCAGACTTCTGATTGTTATGTCGCTGTATTGGTATCCATTGAATTCAAATTTTGGAATATTGCCGTTTATGTCCAGTTTGCGATGCCCGTTGTTTTGTAACGATCCTTGTATGGATGCGGATGCTGTGAAAGATCCGAATCTTTCGTTATTTAGTATTTGTCCAAGATTGACGGATTGGGTGACAATACTGCCGGAGATAGATTTGTCTTCAGACAAAGACATGTCCACATCAACGGATCCTGCCTCGGTTTCAAGTTTGCTTTTTGCTTTCAATACGCCATCGTTGGAACTTAAGGTTCCGTGTATATTGATGTTTCCTAACCGTGTGAGTATATCCGGAAAGTTATTGCCTGTGTTCTTCATAATGTGATTGATAGTATTTATCAATTCTGACGAAACACTTATATTCTTTATTGTTACATTACTGTTTGGGATGATTCTGTTCCAGCCGCTTATCCATCCTTTTATATTTATGTCTATATCGTCAGACGGTGAACTTACAATAAACTTGTCCATTTGAAATTTTGAATAAGTGCCATGAAAGTTTGATGACAAGTTCAGAGGGATGGTAAGTCTTTTTAGTGGTGGAAGGATGAAAGCGAAGTCTGACGGATTGATTTTTCCGGATTCGATATTACCATGATATTTCAGCGATGACTTTACCAATGTATTTTCTTTGAATCTGTATGTTGCGTTGATATTGTCAATGCGGATGTCTGTTTCAGGCATTTTCAGTGTGAAGTCATGTAAATTACATTTTCTTCTGTTCCCTTCCATTTTAAGTGACAGTCTGTTTATTTGCAGATTTGATTTGTTTTCTTTAAAAGAAAGTTTTTTGATGATGAAATTCAATGAGTCTTCGTTCAATGCCTTTATGGATATGTGTGCACTTATGTTATTAAGGTCAATGTGATTTATGTTCAGTTTTGAGTTTGTCGGAGCCATATCATAGCGGTCGAATTTCAAACTGCTATGTTGCATTATAAATGTATTGATACGTAAGTCAAACGAAGATTCGTTATTGTTATTATCCTTGGATGACAGAGCATCTATAATAAACTGGAAATTGGGAGCCTCGTTTTCAGTTGTCTGATATAATATGAAGTCTGTTCCGAACATCTGTGCGGAGGATATTGAAATCCTGTTTTCTAGCAATGGTATTAGTTCGATCTTTGCCGAAAGCCTTGCGGATTTTATCATTTCTTTATGCTGCCGGTCGTATATCACTACGTCATCGATTATCAGACGGTTGAAAAAGCCTAAATCAACGCGGCCTACATGTACTTTTGTTCCTAATTTTTCAGATAGAATAGAGGACGTTTGTCTTCCCAGGCAGTCCTTTACTGAGGGTATTTGGATTAGTGAAACAGTCAGAATATATAGCCCGAGAATGGTCCATATAGTCCCCCTGATTATATGTTTTAATATTTTCAATTCTGTTAGATTGAGATTACAATTTGTTACTTTAGAAAATAAACAGGTACAAAATTACATTAAAAACTTGGCATAGTCTTATTTTAATGCTTATTTATTTACTTTAAGTATTCATTTTTAGTTAATTTTGCATGCAGAACCATCTATTTTAAGATTATATATGGCAAATGTAGTTAAACTGAAAAAAGGTTTGGATATTAATCTTGCAGGCGAGGCAGAGAAGAAAAGAATCTGTTTGAAGCCCAATGGTAAGTACATGTTGCAGCTTGACGATTTTGTTGGAGTTACTCCCAAGGTCGTTGTAAAACCGGGTGAGAAGGTAAAGGCCGGCGATGTGTTATTTATCAACAAGGAGTATCCTGAAGTTAAATTTTCCTCCCCTGTAAGCGGAATTGTGACGGAGGTGTTGCGTGGTGAGAGAAGAAAAGTGATTGGTATCGGTATTAATGCTGATGCAGTACAGAATTATGTGGATTTCGAAAGAAAAGACGTAAGGAGTCTTGATGCCGAAGCCGTAATCGCAGCTCTGCTTGAAGCCGGTCTGTTCGGTTATATCAACCAGTTGCCTTATGCAGTGTCTGCCAATCCACGCACACGGCCTAAGGCAATTTTTGTATCGGCATTGAGGGATATGCCTTTGGCCTGTGATTTTGAGTTTGAGCTTGAAGGACAGGAAAACGATTTTCAAGCCGGTCTCACTGCATTGTCCAAGATTGCGAAAACTTATCTCGGTATCGGGCGCCGTCAGTCTTCCGGTGCCTTGATCGGGGCTACTGATGTAGAAGTGACAGTGTTTGACGGTCCATGTCCTGCCGGTAATGTCGGAGTCCATGTCAATCATCTTTGTCCTGTCAACAAGGGGGAGACTGTATGGACCGTGGAGCCGACGGCAGTGATTTTTTTCGGCCGTTTGTTCAACACCGGTTGTGTAGACTTGCGTCGTACGGTAGCCTTTGCTGGAAGCGAGGTTGCGAAGCCTGCATATGTCGATATGCTTGTAGGGCAGGAACTTGCAACATTGTTGAGCAACAGTATAAAGAACGATCATAAGGTAAGGATAATAAACGGCAATGTACTTACCGGCCGTCCGACAACAAAGAACGGCTATCTCGGAGCACATACGTCTGAAATAACCGTAATTCCAGAGGGAGACAATGCTGATGAATTTGCAGGATGGATAATGCCGCGTTTCGGGCAGTTCTCTGTCAATAGAAGTTATTTCTCATGGTTGTTCGGAAAACGTAAGTACGCTCTTGACGCACGTGTTAAGGGAGGTGAGCGCCATATGATTATGAGTGGTGAATACGACCGTGTATTTCCGATGGACATATATCCGGAATATCTCATAAAGGCAATCATATCCGGAGATATCGACAAGATGGAGCAACTTGGCATCTATGAGGTTTCACCGGAAGATTTTGCTCTTGCAGAGTTTGTGGACAGCTCCAAGCTGGAGCTGCAGCGTATTGTTCGCAGCGGACTTGACTTATTACGTAAAGAAAATGCTTAAAACACAGAGATTATGAGTTTATTGAGAAACTATTTGAATAAGATAAGGCCAAACTTTGAAGAGGGGGGCAAACTGAGCGCGTTCCGCAGCATATATGACGGGATGGACACATTCCTGTATGTTCCAAATACCACGTCGAAGTGTGGTGTGAACATTCATGATGCAATAGATTCGAAACGCATCATGAGCATGGTTGTGATAGCACTTGTTCCGGCATTGCTCTTCGGTATGTACAATGTTGGATACCAGAACTATAGCGCGGCCGGTACAATCGCTACTGCAAGTTTTTTTGAAATATTCTTTTTCGGCTTTCTTGCCGTATTGCCGAAGATAGTCGTAAGCTATGTTGTAGGCCTTGGAATAGAGTTTGCCTGGGCCCAATGGAAAAACGAAGAGATACAGGAAGGTTATCTTGTTTCCGGAATACTCATCCCTTTGATAGTTCCGGTAAGTTGTCCTCTGTGGATACTTGCTTTGGCTGTGGCTTTTGCCGTTATCTTCGCCAAGGAAATATTCGGTGGTACGGGGATGAATATCTTCAATGTGGCGCTTGTAGCCCGTGCTTTTCTTTTTTTCTCTTATCCTACCCGAATGAGCGGTGATTCGGTATGGGTGGCCAAAGACAGTATTCTGGGATTTGGAAATACTCTTCCCGATACGTTTACATGTGCTACCCCGCTTGCCGGAATAGCGCAGAATGCGGAGGTCTCTTATTCCATCTGTGACATGGTGCTCGGATTTATTCCCGGGAGTATAGGCGAGACGAGCATTATTGCCATTGCCATAGGGGCATTGATATTGCTTTGGACAGGCATTGCCAGCTACAAGACCATGCTCAGTGTGTTTGTGGGCGGTGGTTTGGCAGCTGCCTTGTTTGCTGTTTCCGGCATGTCGTCCATCCCATGGTATGAGCATCTGATACTCGGAGGTTTCGCCTTTGGAGCTGTCTTTATGGCTACCGACCCTGTCACAAGCGCGCGTACGGAAAAAGGAAAGTGGATATTCGGTTTCATTATCGGAGCTTTGGCCGTGATTATCCGTGTCATGAATCCCGGATATCCGGAAGGAATGATGCTTGCCATTTTGTTTGCCAACATGTTTGCCCCGCTAATCGACTATTGTGTCGTACAGGCCAATATATCGAGAAGAGCAAAGCGTTTAACTCATAAATAAAGAGAGACTATGACAGAAACAAGGAAAAAGAGTTTGGACACCAATTCCAATTCATACATCATTATATACAGTGCCGTGATGGTGGTTATAGTGGCATTTTTGCTTGCCTTCATCTTTCAGGCATTGAAGCCCATGCAAGATGCCAATGTGGCGCTTGACAAGAAGAAACAGATTCTTGCCGCTCTCAACATTCGCGATCTTGATAATGTGGCAGCCGCAGCCCGCTATTCGGAAGTGGTGGTAGCCGACCGTATTATAGCTGCTGACGGCAGTATAATAAGTGAGGGAAGCAACGGAGGTGAAAATGCCGGATTCCGGCTTAACAGTGCAGACTATAAGGCGGGTAAACTGGCATTATATATATGTAAGGTAGACGGTCAGACAAAATACGTAATACCTGTATACGGAATGGGCCTGTGGGGTCCGATATGGGGATATATAGCCGTCAATGACGACAAGAATACCATTTATGGCGCCTACTTCAATCATGACAGTGAGACGGCCGGCCTCGGTGCTGAGATTAAGGACAACAAGTCGTGGCAGGACAAGTTCAAGGGCAAGACGATTTTCGGCGATAAGGATAACTCCGATTACATAGCCATAGCAGTGAAGAAACCTTCTGACATAAAGAATCCGGCTTCAGAAGTGGACGGTGTTACCGGTGCCACACTTACTTCCGACGGTGTGAGTATGATGCTTCAGGAGTGCATGAGTAAGTATAAAGTGTTTTTTTACGAAAAGTAAAGGAGGATTGAAAAAATGAGTAAGTTGTTTTCAAAAGAGAACCGAGAGGTGTTGGAAAATCCGCTGAATCTCGACAATCCTGTTCTTATACAGGTGCTTGGCATATGTTCGGCACTGGCCGTAACGGCACAGCTCAAGCCGGCTATAGTCATGGGACTGGCCGTTACAGTAATCACGGCCTTTGCCAATGTGATCATATCACTTATCCGCAACACTATCCCTACGCGCATCCGTATTGTAGTACAGCTTGTTGTAGTGGCAGCCCTTGTGACTATTGTGAGTCAGATTCTTAAGGCTTTCGCATACGATGTCAGTGTACAGCTGTCGGTATACGTAGGACTTATCATCACCAACTGTATCCTCATGGGACGCCTTGAGGCCTTTGCCATGATGAACAGACCGTGGCCGAGTTTCCTCGACGGTCTTGGCAACGGTCTTGGTTATGCCCTGATTCTGGTTGTTGTCGGTGGCGTGCGCGAATTGTTTGGCCGTGGCAGTCTTCTTGGTTTCCAGTTAATCCCGCAGCAAATATATGATGCAGGATACCTGAACAACGGAATGATGACAATGCCGGCAATGGCACTGATTCTTGTGGGATGTGTTATTTGGATTCACAGGGCTTATTTTTATAAGGAGAAATAATTATGGAACATATAGTAAGTTTGTTTTTCAGGTCCGTTTTCGTGGACAATATGATATTTGCATTCTTCCTTGGAATGTGCTCTTTCCTTGCTGTTTCAAAGAATGTAAAGACTTCGTTCGGTCTTGGATGTGCCGTTACGTTTGTGCTGCTTGTCACGGTGCCGGTCGACTATCTGCTTCTTACCAAGGTGCTTGGCCCCGATTGTCTCGTGGAGGGCGTGGACCTTTCCTATCTGAGTTTCATACTTTTCATTGCTGTCATTGCCGGTATCGTCCAGCTTGTTGAAATGATAGTGGAAAAGTATTCTCCGTCACTTTATGCGTCGCTCGGCATATTCCTGCCTCTGATAGCTGTCAACTGCGCCATCATGGGTGCCTCGTTGTTTATGCAGCAGCGCATTAATCTCGATCCCGCCAACTCACAGTATATAGGCAATGTGGTCGACTCGGTGGTATATGCCATAGGAAGCGGTATCGGCTGGACCCTGGCCATTGTCGCTATGGGTGCCATACGCGAGAAGATGCAGTATAGCGACGTGCCGAAGCCTTTGCAGGGATTGGGCATCACCTTCATCACCGTTGGACTGATGGCCATGGCAATGATGTGTTTTTCAGGACTGAACATTTAGAACAGAAACAGTAAAGTATTATGATAGAATTTATATTAGCGAGCATAGGCGCTTTTCTTGTGACGATTCTGCTGCTGGTCATCATACTGCTCATGGCAAAGAAATATCTGTCGCCAAGCGGTAATGTGACGATAACCATAAACGGAGACAAGACAATATCGGTGGGGCAGGGCAGCAGTCTGATGGCCACCCTTAACGAAAACGGCATATATCTGCCTTCGGCATGCGGCGGCAAGTCGTCGTGCGGCCAGTGCAAGGTGCAGGTGCTTGAAGGAGGCGGTGAGATTCTCGACTCGGAGAAACCACACTTTACCCGCAAGCAAATAAAGGAACATTGGCGCCTCGGATGCCAGTGCAAGGTGAAGGGCGACCTTAAGATTGCCGTGCCGGAGAGCGTGATGGGAGTCAAGGAATACGAGTGTACTGTCATTTCCAACAAGAACGTGGCAACGTTTATCAAGGAGTTCAAGGTGCAGCTGCCCAAGGGAGCCCACATGGATTTTCTGCCCGGTTCTTACGCCCAAATCAAGATTCCTGCATTCTCTATGGACTATGACAAGGACATTGACAAGAGTCTCATCGGTGATGAGTATCTGCCGGCGTGGGAGAAGTTCGGTCTGTTCCCCTTGAAATGTGTCAATCCAACCCCCACAATCCGTGCCTATTCAATGGCCAATTATCCGGCTGAAGGTGATGTGTTTATGCTCACGGTGCGTATTGCCACTCCTCCGTTCAAGGCCGACCGCTCCGGATTCATGGATGTCAACCCGGGTATAGCTTCGAGTTACATCTTCACTCTCAAGCCTGGCGACAAGGTTATCATGAGTGGACCTTATGGAGACTTCCATCCGCATTTCGATTCAAAGCGCGAAATGATATGGGTTGGTGGCGGTGCCGGCATGGCTCCCTTGCGTGCTCAGATTATGCACATGACCAAAACGCTGAATACCACAGACCGTGAGATGCACTATTTCTATGGGGCGCGTGCCCTCAACGAGGTGTTCTATCTTGACGACTTCCTCGGTTTGGAAAAAGATTTTCCCAACTTCCATTTTCATCTGGCTCTTGACCGTCCAGATCCGGCTGCCGATGCGGCAGGAGTGAAGTATACGGCCGGATTTGTACATCAGGTGATGTACGACACTTACCTCAAAGAGCATGAGGCTCCCGAGGATATCGAGTACTACATGTGTGGCCCGGGCCCGATGTCCAACGCTGTTGTCAACATGCTCGACGGTCTGGGAGTAGAGCCGGAAGCCATCATGTACGACAATTTCGGAGGATAGGTTCCAAGGCCGTGTCAAAGTCTCGACGGTGGTGGGCCGCAGGCTTACGGTTTCATCAGACTATAGGGGCATAATCTTGTAGCAGTGCGTGTCAATGGGGTATGGCAGGTAGCGACAACATTGCATACACGGCAAGATTATGTCCTTATGGCTTTTCAGACAAGCTGATCGCCGGCCGTAATGGCAGTGCATGCTGAGGACAGAAAATATTCAGATGCCTTGGACGACAGAGGAAATGTCTTTCTTTTTCTTAAAAAAACACATTTTATTTTTCGCGAAATAGAAAATCGGGAAAGGCTTTCAAGTCTTTCCGATACGCATTTTTGCATGTGTTGAGTGTAGTTTCAAGTATATTATAGTACCATTTTGCCTGATCGGAACATGAAAACGGACACAAATCACTAACGAAATGGCCTATATTGCACTGTGAAACAGCCTGTATTGCCTTCCGATATGGGCCATATTGCAATGCAATATGGCCCAAACGGGAAGATGACAAAGGGGATGTTTTGCCATGATATTGTAACTGTCTGATTATCAGTGCTTCCTGTTCGAGTGGAAAATGGGCTGTTTTCGGCCTGTAATGCGCAAAAGATTGTTTTGTGACGGATGACGAAGCGTTTTGTCTTAATTATTCAGAACCGTTGTTCCCGATATATTGTCGTTTCACTCATCAGTATTCCGCCTTTTGATGCAAGGAATGCATTCTGAGCCTGATATAATGATATGAAAGCGGAAAACGGACAGCCGGTTAGTCCGAAACGACAGAATCGTCAGTATTTCCGCCTGATGTGAAGCGGTTGTCTCAAACGGCTGTAAATCAAATCTGTTACGATATTGTCCGGTTTCTCATATTTTTATTGTAACTTTGCAGAACTAAATAATACTTCGATTATGGAAATAAAGAGTGCAGAATTTGTTATAAGTTCTCCAATGGTATCGATGTGCCCCAAGGACAGTAAACCCGAATATGCCTTTATCGGACGCTCCAACGTGGGCAAGTCGAGCCTTATAAATATGCTGTGCTGCAACAAGAAACTGGCCAAGACGTCTGCTACTCCGGGTAAGACACTTCTGATAAATCATTTTATAATCAACAAAAACTGGTATCTTGTCGACTTGCCGGGATATGGTTTTGCCAAGCGTTCAAAAAAGGAAATAGCCCGTTTGGAACAAATGATAAACGGATATATACTGCAACGCGAGCAGTTGGTCAATGTGTTCGTGCTGGTTGACGTTCGTCTGGAAGCGCAGAAAATAGACCTGGATTTCATCAATTGGCTTGGCAACAGCAGCATACCGTTTGCCATTGTATTCACCAAGGCCGACAAACTTGGTCCGGTGAAGACACAGGCCAATGTGGAAATGTACAAGAAAAAACTGTCTGAGACATGGGAGGAACTGCCTCCGATATTTGTCACGTCGTCGGAAAAGAGGCAGGGGCGTGACGAATTGTTGAGCTATATAGACAGTATAAACAAGGAATTGGAAGCCTGATTTAACAAGAAGATATACACGTGGCAAAGGAAATACCATATTTGGATGTTCAGAATCTGTCAAAATCGTTTGGTGCGCTGACATTGTTCCGCGATATCAGTTTCAGCATTGCCGAGGGACAAAAGGTAGGACTGATAGCAAAAAACGGCACGGGCAAATCCACTCTCCTGTCCGTAATATCGGGTAAGGAAGGGCACGATTCGGGAGACATCATATTCCGTCGCGATCTCAAGGTTGGATATCTGGAGCAGTCTCCGGCCTTTGATCCGGATGAATCTGTGCTGGACGCATGTTTCAATCATCGTGGAGAAGACGAGAAAGTGCTCAAGGCAAAGCAAGTGCTTACGCAATTGAAGATACGCGATTTGCATCAGCCGATGGGACAACTGAGCGGAGGACAGCAGAAGCGTGTGGCACTGGCCAATGTACTGCTTACCGAACCGGACTTGCTGATACTCGACGAACCTACCAATCATCTGGATCTTGACATGATAGAGTGGCTCGAGGGATATCTCAACCGTGGCAACAAGACGCTTCTCATGGTCACTCACGACCGTTTTTTTCTTGATCGTGTGTGCAGTGTTATCATCGAACTTGACGACAATACGCTCTACACATATCGCGGCAACTACAGCTACTATCTGGAAAAACGCCAGGAGCGTATCGACGCGCGGCGTGCAGAGATAGCCCGTGCCAACAATCTCTATCGTACAGAGCTCGAATGGATGCGCCGTATGCCTCAGGCACGTGGGCATAAGGCCCGTTATCGTGAAGAAGCGTTCTACGAACTGGAAAAGGTGGCCCGCCAGCGCATGGAGGAGAGGCTGATGAGGTTGAAGTCAAGAAACGTATATATAGGAAGCAAGATTTTCGAGTGTCAGTACATATCCAAGGCATGGTCGTCGGATTGTGTGATAATGAAAGACTTCTACTATAATTTCTCGCGTTTTGAAAAGATGGGTATCGTCGGAAACAACGGAACCGGAAAGTCGACATTCATCAAGATGTTACTCGGAGAAGAGAAGCCGGACAGTGGCCGCATAGTCATCGGTGATACGGTGCGTTTCGGATATTTTTCGCAAGAAGGACTTAAGTTTGACGACAAGCAGAAGGTGATAGACGTAGTCACCGATATAGCCGATTACATAGATCTTGGCGGTGGCCGTCATCTTACGGCATCACAGTTTCTGCAACATTTTCTGTTCACACCGGAACAGCAACACAATTATGTATACAAGCTGAGCGGTGGCGAGCGTCGCAAACTGTATCTGTGCACGGTGTTGATGAGGAACCCCAATTTCCTGGTTCTCGACGAGCCGACCAATGATCTTGACATTGTTACATTGCAGATTCTTGAGGAGTATCTGGCCGATTTCCCCGGATGTGTCATAGTGGTAAGTCATGACCGGTATTTTATGGACAAGGTCGTGGACCATTTGCTCGTTTTCAGAGGTCAGGGCGAGATAAAAGACTTTCCCGGCAATTATACGCAATATCGTGAATGGAACTCGCTTGCTTCGGGACAGATGGAAAAGAAGTCTGTCAAGACAGAAAAACCGGCCGAAAAGCGCGACTCTCGTCATGACACACGCCGCAAGATGACCTACAAGGAGAAGACGGAATATGCTCTGTTGGAGCGCGAAATAGCCGCTCTTGAAGAAGAAAAGAAGCTCATTGAAGCAGAACTGTGCAGCGGTGAACTGACAGTGGATGAACTGACGGAGAAGAGCAAACGCCTGCCTATGCTGAATGACGAGATAGACGAGAAGAGCATGCGGTGGCTTGAACTGAGCGAAATCGAGGATTGAGAGCTGCAAACTACTTGTGGTAAAGGAACATATATATATCATTAACAGGTAATTATGGAACAGCAATATCCGTCAAGACTTTTGGAAAAAGCCGTAGGAGAATTTGCCAAACTGCCAGGAATAGGGCGAAAGACAGCACTCAGACTTGTGCTGCATCTGTTGCGTCAGACAGAGAATGACGTCAGCATGTTTGTTGAAGCAGTGGATAGAATGAAAAAGGAAGTCAAATATTGTCGTGTGTGCCACAACATAAGTGATTCGGATATATGCCCTATATGTGCGGATGCGAAACGTGATGCCGATACAATCTGTGTTGTTGAGAACATACGTGACGTAATGGCAGTGGAAAACACACAGCAGTTTTTCGGACTGTATCATGTCTTGGGAGGGATTATATCACCGATGGATGGTGTCGGACCGGGCGACATCGAGATCGATTCACTGGTAAAGAGAGTAGGCGGGGGGACAGTCAGGGAGGTCATTCTGGCACTAAGTTCCACAATGGAAGGAGATGCAACTAACTTCTATATCTCACGCAAACTAGCTCCGTATGATGTGAAGCTGAGCGTAATAGCCCGGGGAATATCCGTCGGAGATGAATTGGAATATACTGATGAAGTCACATTGGGCAGATCCATACTGAACCGTATGCCATTTGAAGGAACGAGATGATGGAAAGAACTGTAAGAAAATTGATGATAGCCTTTTGGGGGCTGATAGGTGCGGCATTGGTTGTCGTAGCGGTGTTCGAGTTCAATGTACTTTCTACGGGTATACTGTCAGGTGACAATAGTTTGGAATTTCTGTCTACGTCGTTGATGGAACTGCTTGCGGTAGTTTGCATACCGTTGGCACTGAAGCTGTTCAGAATAGGGCGCGTGGCGGCAAAGTTGTCTGCCGATGGTGGAGCGCGGTCATTGTCCGAGTGGGGATTGCTGCGTATATTGCTGCTCGGCGGACCTATGTTTGTCAATACATTGTTGTATTATCTGTTCATGAAAGCAACATTCGGATATATTGCAATAATCTTTCTGATAAGCATGCTGTTCATATATCCGAGCCGGATCCGATGCTTGTATGAAACCAAAAGGCATGATACGGAATGAAACTCACTGTAATCATAGTCAGCTATAATGTGAAGTTTTATGTTGAGCAATGTCTCAACAGTCTTGAAAAGGCACTTGAGGGGATAGATAGTGAGATATTTATTGTAGATAATCATTCGCGTGACGGTTCCGTAAGTTATCTCAGCAAACGCTATCATGATATCAATATTATTGACAGCAGCCACAATCTGGGATTCGCACGTGCAAACAACATTGCCTATCGTCAGTCTTCAGGAGAGTATGTACTTTTGCTAAATCCTGATACATTTGTTGGCGAAGATACCATCCGTAAGGCTGTCGACTTTATGGACGAGCATCCTCGTGCAGGAGGAGTAGGGGTTAAGATGCTTAATCCTGACGGCACTTTTGCAAAAGAATCTCGTCGCGGACTGCCTACACCAATGACATCATTTTATAAAATGTGCGGGTTGTGTGAAAGATTTCCGGCCAGCAGAATATTCGGACGTTACTATATGAGCTATCTTGATCGGGATGAAGCAGCGCGTATTGAGGTGATAAGCGGGGCGTTCTTTCTTTTAAGGCGTTCTGCTACAGACGCGGTAGGATGTCTTGACGAAGATTTCTTCATGTATGGAGAGGATATCGACTTGTCGTACAGACTACTGAAGGGAGGATTTGAAAATTGGTATTTGCCACAGCCTATAATGCATTATAAGGGTGAGAGTACTCACAAGACTTCATTTCGCTATGTCCACGTATTCTATCAGGCTATGCTCATATTCTTTCGCAAACACTATAGCCATCTTGGCTTTTGGATAACGTTGCCGATAAAGACAGCCATATATGCCAAGGCATTTATGGCATTGATACAGATGACTTTGCCAAATATTCGCAAGGCAATTGGATTGATGGACAGGCGTGCTATGGATACGCGTTATATCTTTATCGGAAGAAGTAAGATGGTTGAGCGATGTACAAGTGTGGCGCGTCGGTATGGCTTGACTTCTGAATTTAGGACTGTGGACACGCCGGATGTGGCAATGGAACAAAACATGTTTGGTAAAATAAGGACTGATATGCCAGTCTGTGTGGTATATGACACAGAAATTTTCGGATATGCCACCATGCTTGAAATCATGTCTGCGAATACAAATGATAAAATAAAATTAGGCACATATAGTGAAAAGACTAAGATAATAATCACACCAAGTGAAATAATACAATGAGTATATACAATGATGTATTCCCTGAAGTGAAACTGAGGGCAATGGAACCGGAGGATTTGGATTTGCTCTACAGTATAGAGAATGATATGGTATTGTGGAATGTAGGAACCACCAATGTTCCATATTCACGATATGTGCTGCATGATTATATTGCAAACTCTTCATGTGACATTTATGCAGACCGCCAGCTGCGGCTTATCATAGAAAATTCAGATGGAGCCGTGGTGGGAGTTGTCGATATTGTGAATTTCGACCCTCGACATCAAAGGGCGGAAGTTGGTATCGTGATTGACACTACTCATAGACGTATGGGATATGCCGCTGCGGCATTGAAGAGAATTGCTGAATATTCTTGTTCTGTATTGCATTTGCATCAACTTTATGCAGTGGTTGATACCGACAATAAAGCTTCGGTCGGGTTGTTTCGTAAGATGGGGTATGAGACGACGGCAGAGTTTAAAGACTGGCTTTTTGATGGACAAAAGTATTACAATTCTTTGTTGATGCAGCTATTTTTATGATTTTATAGTTAAATATTTAAATTTTCTTGCTGAATATTTTGTGAAATATAAAATTATGCTTACCTTTGCATCCGCAATTAGGAAATAAAGGGTGCGTTAGTTCAGTTGGTTAGAATACATGCCTGTCACGCATGGGGTCACGGGTTCGAGTCCCGTACGCACCGCAAGATAAAAGGATGCTTAGGCATCCTTTTTTGTTTGTTCACAGCAAGTCGGTTAACAAAAGCTCGGTTTATGACTGACCAAAAATATCCACAGGTTTTTAGGACTGACCCCGAAAATGACTCACTAAACAAATATATTGAATATGTATATAATAAAAAATAGAATTCTAATTCGTAAATTAGAATTCTATTCAATTAAGCGGAAAGTGAGGGATTCAAACCCCCGATACCCAAAAAGGGTATACCGGATTTCGAGTCCAGCGCATTCGGTCACTCTGCCAACTTTCCTCATTTGCAGTGCAAAGGTAATCAATCTTTTCCAAACTACAAAATTATTACATTAAAATTCTATGTATTCTTTTTTAGTTGTTGAATTATTATATGTACCTTAAATTGATTGTATAATGTGTTGTCATTTAGATTCCGAAGGATAGCTTTTTGAGTTTGCTTCGTAGCATATCAGCTTCTGATTTGCGTATGCTTAGTTTTATCTCACAAGTATTGTCATAGGTTTGTGAGATTATCCGTGGAGACATTTCTTTTATTATTTTCATAACATCATTCATCATTATATAATTAAAGTTGTATATCACTTCCTCTTCAACTTGCTCAATCACTACTTCTGAATTGTTTATAGCGTCGGCTGCAGCAGACTTATAAGCAACGATTAACCCGCCGGTACCAAGATTAACTCCTCCATAGTATCTGACTACAACAATCAGAATATCGGTCAGCTCATTGCTGTTTATTTGTCCTAATATTGGTTTTCCTGCTGTACTACTTGGTTCACCATCGTCGTTGGCTCTGAAGTTTGTTCTTTCATAACCGAGCATATATGCATAGCATACATGCCGTGCATCATAATATTTCTTTCGGTAGTGGGCTAAAAGTTCGGTAATCTCTTCAATTGAAGTTACATGATGAGAAAAGGCGAGAAACTTACTCCTTTTCTCGGAGTAATATCCCTCGCCTATTTTATTTGTTATTGTCTTAAACTCGTCTGTCACGTTCAAAATAATTGTATTATTGACTTGGTTTGCATGGGATGCCTTATACCAATTTGTGTATGATAAGACCTGAACGCAACTTTGGTTCAAACCATGTCGCCTTTGGTGGCATTATCTTCCCGCTGTCGGCAATATCCATTATCTGCTGCATTGAAACAGGATATAATGCCAGCGCCATACGCATCTCTCCGTTATCAACCCGACGTTTCAATTCGTTCAGTCCTCGCAAGCCACCCACGAAATCAATACGCTTGTCGCTGCGGAGGTCTTTTATGCCAAGAATGTCATCAAGTATCAGACGACTTGATATATCGACATCCAGTCGACCGATAGGATCTGCGTCATCGAATGTCCCTTCTTTGGCTGTAAGACTATACCAATGGCTGTCAAGATATAACGAGAACTCATGCAAACGTTCTGGTTTATATATATCCGTACCTCTATCTTCTACAATGAAATTCTTTTCAATAGCTTCGATGAACTGCTCTGACGACATGCCATTGAGATCTTTTACCACCCGGTTATAGTCAAGAATGGTGAGTTGAGATGCCTGAAAACATACGGCCATAAAGTAGTTGTACTCTTCCGTACCTGTATGGTTGGGATTCTGTTTTGCCTTTTCGGCACCAACGAGTGCGGCTGCGGCCGAACGGTGGTGGCCGTCTGCAATATAGAGATAAGGTATTTTGGAAAACTCTTCTGTAACGGTCTGTATGTCATCATCGTTGCTGATAATCCACAGCTGATGGCGAAAACCGTCAATAGGAGCAATGAAATCATATTCAGGAGTGGTGGCGGTATATCTTATAATGAGATTGTTAAGAATTTCATTATCCGGATATGCAAAGAACACCGGTTCGATATTGGCATTGTTTACACGGACATGTTTCATGCGGTCTTCTTCTTTGTCACGTCGTGTCAACTCGTGTTTTTTTATTACACCACTAAGATAGTCTTCAACATATGCCCCTACTACGAGACCGTACTGAGTCTTGCCGTTCATAGTTTGGGCATATATATAATATTGCTCTTTGTCGTCTTGCACCAACCATCCGTTATCTTGGAATTTTTGAAAGTTCTCGGCTGCTTTCTCATATACCCGGGGATCATATTCACTCGTTTCCGGTGAAAAATCAATCTCTGGTTTTATTATATGGTAAAGACTCATTTCATTGTTTCCGGCTTCTTCACGTGCTTCGTCAGAATTGAGAACATCGTATGGTCGTGACTCTACCTTTTCTACAAGTTCTTTGGGTGGACGTATTCCTTTGAATGGTTTTACTACTGCCATAAAAATTCTTTTTATTAAAGTATACGTAACCTTTTGTTACTTGTTTACCTGAAATCTTGTATCGCCTGTTGCGAAGAATGAATTTATCTGTTTTGCTGCGGCAATACCTGCATTGGTGTTTGCTTCGGATGTCTGTGCCCCCATCTTCTTTGGAGTGCTGAAGTATCGGCCTTCAAATTTTGCAAATTCGGAGTCTGCATCCGGTTTGATATCCGTAACAAACTTAAGGTCTGTACGTTCTGCAAGTAATTTAATTAGCTCTGGTTCGTTGATAACCTCTTTACGTGCTGTATTTACGAGAATGCCACCCTTCTTCATTTTGCCTACCATTGCATAGTTAATGCTTTCTTTTGTTTCATGGGTGGCCGGTATATGTAGCGATACGATATCGCATGTACAGAACAGTTCTTCTTGATTTTCCATAGGCTTTACTCCTGCGCTTTCTATAACTTCCTTTGGACAGTAGGCATCGTATGCATATACCTCCATACCGAAACCGGCTGCTATACGGGCCACGTTACGTCCAACATTGCCGAAAGCAAGAATCCCCAACTTCTTGCCTTTCAGTTCTGTTCCTGATTTACCGTTGTAAAATCCGCGTACTGCGAAAACGAGCAATCCGAACACCAATTCTGCTACGGCATTGGCATTTTGTCCAGGTGTATTTTCAATCACAATGCCTTTCTTTTTGGCATATTCTGTATCTATGGAGTCATATCCGGCGCCTGCACGCACCACAATTTTCAGTTTATCAGATGCATCAAGAACATCCGAATCTATTTTATCTGACCGTACAATCATTGCATCGGCATTTTTTACTGCATCGAGCAACTGTATCTTATCTGTATATTTCTCAAGGAGTACTATCTCATGTCCGGCCGCTTCAATCTCAGCCTTAATTCCTTCTACTGCTGTAGCGGCAAAAGGTTTTTCTGTTGCTATCAATACTTTCATAATATTTTTTTATATGTTTTAAAATAAAAGATGTGTCAGAAAAGCACAATCCCATTGACAGGGGGAACAATTTGGCTTTCTGACACACCCTCATTAGTTATATAACTTTTTGTATTAATTCTGAGTTTCAAATTCCTTCATGCACTGTACAAGAGCTTCAACGCCCTCTATGGTCTGAGCATTATAGCAACTTGCGCGGAATCCTCCGACACTTCTGTGTCCCTTTATACCTACCATACCCTTTGCAGTGGCATATTCAAAGAAAGGTTTCTCCAATTCTGCATATTCGTCATTCATAACAAAGCAGATATTCATGACAGAACGGTCCTCTTCCTTGACAGTGCCCCGGAACAGTTTGTTACGGTCAATTTCCCCATAGAGTATTTCTGCGCGCTGTTTGGCCAACTTGTCCATAGCCTCTACACCTCCGTTTGCCTTTATCCAACGCAGTGTCTCCAATGCGGAATAGATAGGTACGACAGGAGGAGTATTGAACATAGAACCCTTTTCTACATGTGTACGATAGTCAAGCATTGTAGGTATTGGGCGTGGAGCCTTGCCCAACTTGTCGTTTTTTAAGATAATCAGTGTCACTCCAGCCATTGCCAGATTCTTTTGCGCACCGGCATAGATACAGTCATATTTGCTGACATCTATCGGTCGACTGAAGATATCTGAACTCATATCTCCAATCATCGGTATATTGACGTCAAGTTCCTTGCGTATTTCTGTTCCATAGATGGTATTGTTTGTCGTAATATGCAGATAGTCTGCATCAGCAGGACAAGTCCAACCTTTTGGTATAAATGTATAATTAGCGTCGGCCGAAGAAGCCACTTCTACTACTTCTCCGAATAGTTTTGCTTCCTTCATGGCTTTTTTTGCCCATGTACCTGTATTGAGGTAAGCGGCTTTATTTATAAGGAAGTTGTAAGGTACCATACAGAATTCAAGTGAAGCGCCACCTCCGAGGAAAATCACAGAATAACCATCTGGAATCTGTAGTAATTCTTTGATGAGTGACTCAGCCTCATCAAGTACCGGTTGAAAGTCTTTGGCACGGTGGCTTATCTCCATAAGAGACAGGCCTGACCCATTGAAGTCTAAACACTGCTTAGCTGTATTTTCAATTACTTCCCGCGGAAGCATTGACGGACCTGCATTAAAGTTGTACTTCTTCATTTGATTGTTAATTAAAAAATGTTTATTAATAACAGATTGCGAAATTACATTTTTTATTCCATTTGGCAAAATATTTTAGCAGAAATATAGTAAAACGAATATATTTTTGTCTATTTGCAAGCGTTAATGCTAAATATTGATGATATGAAAAATATTCTTTTTTATCTTTCTACTAATTCTGCATTTCCGATAATGCCGGAAGATATAATTCTGCAATTCTTATTATACAATTGCGTATACATCCAAATGTGTCGTTTTGATTCTGGCTGTAAGTTATCACCGACAAGGCGGTTAGCCAATGGGTTATGGACCTCTATACGTATTTTGTTTTTACCTTTTTGGAGTAATTTCCATTATTATCCATAACGGTATTGTGCAATATATTATTTATATGGCAATCTCTTGAAAAATATATTTAGGCGAATGTACCTTTAGATATATACCTTTCAAGAGATTGCTATATGGATTCTTTATCATTATTGTTATCTGACAGGTTCCACCACTGTCTTTATTCCCTTAATCTTTTCTCCGGCTGTATGTCGCAGCACGTTGTCGAGGCGGGAACGCGATATTGCAGCATAGGTATATCGGTCTTTCACATCGATTCGTCCTATTTCGTCCGATTTCAAACCACCTTTTTTACATAGGAACCCGACAATATCTCCTTTGCTCAATTTGTCTTTCTTGCCTTTACCTATATATATAGTTGACATTTTTGACGGCGCTGGAATTTTAAATTCCTTCGTGACAGCATATTCTTCAACTTCTCCTTCTATGAATTCGGGAGTATGTTCTTCCGGTCCCAGCAGGAAGAACGTATGTCCTGAGGCTTCCCATCTGGCAGTTCGGCCCACACGGTGTATGTAGTCATCGGCTGTTTGAGGCAAATGATAGTGTATGATATTGTCAACATCAGGTATGTCAAGTCCGCGTGATGCCAAATCTGTCGATACAAGGATGTTGGCTGAGCCGTTGCTGAATTTGTAAAGTGCGTCTTCTCTCTGTTTTTGTTCCATTCCTCCGTGATAGTAACTTACTGAAAATCCCTTGCGTATGAGATGTTCGGATGTGCGTTCCACACTTTCACGATAGTTTAGAAATACAATGCTGCTCTGTGTTCCGAAAGAACAGAGCAGATGAGTGAGTGTGTCGAGCTTGTCCTTTGTTTCGCTCCTAACCTCATGTTGTGTTACGCGTTGTGGAACTTGTTCTCCGTTGTCGAGATAATCAAGACTTATAGCTCCCGACATATGTACAAAATCAGGTATAAGTTCTGTGTTGGTAGCTGACAGCAATATCCTCCGTTTCACCTCTCGTAACTTTCCGAGCAATTTGGACATCTCGTCCGTGAATCCCATTTGCAGACATTTGTCAAATTCATCTATAACGAGATACTTTATTCCGTATGGTGAAATGTTGCCTTTGTCTATATGATCGTTAAGTCGCCCTGGTGTTCCGAAAATGATATTGGGGGCAATTTGCCTTATCATCCGGTGTTCGTCCATTGCGGTGCGTCCGCCATAGCAACACATGGAACGTATGCCTGTGCCCATGCTACGGAGCACATTGTCTGACTGTTGTGCCAACTCTCGGCTTGGGACTATTACCACCGTCTGAATCATGTCGCTGTCAGCGTCTGTCATTTCTGCCAGTGGCAGCATGTATGCCAAAGTCTTGCCGCTGCCAGTCGGGGACAATACGATTACATCATCTTTTCCATGCAAGATGCTGTCATACGCATTTTGCTGCATGAGGGTTAGTTCTGTGATATGCAGTTTTTCCAATATTCTATCTCGATTCATATTCTTGATTTATTGTGTAATGTCCGAGTATGGGGTGAGTTCGAACACTCCGCTTGGAGTCTTTCGTTTCAGCACTTCAAGTTCGAGGTCGATCCCCACGGTGATGCCATAGTTGTCGAGTATTTCCTCCACCGTCTTTCGTGCAAGTTCAGGATGATTGTTGTCCTCACTAAGATGACACAGCCATATGGCACGCAATTTCTCTGTCATATTCTCTGCAACAGCCAGGGCACATGCGGCGTTGCTCAGATGTCCATTGTTGCTCAATATGCGGTTCTTAAGGTATTGCGGATAGGGACCGTTTTTTAGCATCACTTCATCGTGGTTGGCTTCTATCACCAAATAGTTGGTCCTGCTGATATAGCTTGCCATTTCTTCCGTCACACATCCTGCGTCTGTGATTATGCAGAAAGTAACTCCTTTATTCTCAATAAAATATCCGACATTGTCAGTACTGTCGTGAGGCACCGAAAACGGTGTTACACTAAAGTCACCAATTATTATTGGCATGTCTTTTTCGATGTATCTCACGTATTCCGTGGCTATTTTGCGCTGTACGCAGTAGTTGCGGACTATGCCAGAGTGCACTTCCCGTGTTGTATATACCGGTAATTTGTATTCATTACTGATACATCCCACGGACTTCACATGGTCGGCGTGGTCGTGGGTAATAAGGATATTTTTGACAAACGATAAACTTAGTCCGTAGTCCTTGAAATTCTTTTTTAGAGTCCTAAGTCCGACTCCTGTATCTATGAGCAATCCATCTGTGGGGGTAAACAAATAGTAACAATTACCACTGCTACCGCTTCCAAAGGATATAAAGTTCAGCATTTTTATTATTATTTTGTGCAAAAGTAAGAAAAAACCGTGTGATAACCAAATGAAAAGTGGTATCTTTGCGTAGTTTTATCGATGCAATAATTAATTTTCAGCAAAAATATGATACGTCGACTTCTCTGTATTGTTGTTTTGTTTCTGTTTGCTTCCTGTGGCAATACATCAGACAAGCGTAAACAGGCAAAGGAAAACATTGGCCATTTTGCCACTCTATATTTCAATTATGATTTTTCCGGAGCAATGGATTATTGCACATACGAAAGCAGGAAATGGATAAGTATGATCGCATCCAATGTGACGGAAGCTGATTTGGACATACTGCGGGCTCAGACTGATGGAGCCGAGGCAGAGGTGATAGCAATATTTTTTGGACAAGATGATACGACAGCCGTGGCCACAGTGCATGTAGCCAATATTATGCTGACCGATACGATAGGGCGTCCGGGGCATATGGTCGAGGAGGCTGAATATAGCATCCCTGCGGTATTCCGCAGCGACCGTTGGCTGGTCAAAATGGCATGCCCACTGCGAAGTGGAAAGTGAGGTCACGGCTTAATCTGGGGTTTGTTATCGGATAGTGTTGCCTGTTGTTGTCATAAGCAGGGTTGATGGCTTTCATGCCGAAGTCAAACCTAAGGATGAAATAGTCGAAGTTCAAGCGCACTCCCCAACCGTAGCTCAGGGCTATTTGTTTCCAAAAGTCGTTTATGTTGAATTGTCCGCCCTGCTGGTCTTCGTAGTTGCGTAGTGTCCATATATTACCGGCATCTACAAAGAGAGCACCGTTGAGTTTCCAGAACAAGTGGGCCCTGTATTCCAGGTTCAGGTCGAGTTTCATGTCACCGGTCTGGTTTATGAAGTCTATCTTTCCGTCGCGTCCGATGAATTTTCCCGGTCCGAGTTCCCTTACACTCCATCCTCTCACGCTGTTGGCTCCTCCGGAAAAATATCTTTTTTCGAAAGGCAGTATCGTGCTGTTGCCGTAAGGGTAGGCAATGCCAAGACCGACGTGTGCCACGAGGGAGTTATTGTAGTCAAGTCTGATATTCTTTGTATACTCGAAGTCGCCTTTGACATACTGTGCATACGCTATGTTGAACAATTTGTAAAGGCCCATTTCGTTTTTCTGAAGATGCATCGGGCGCGACAGCAGATTGAGAAGATTGCCGGCGGTTTCCATGTTTACCTTTATCGCATCAGTGCCGTTGTTGTATGAAAATCCTACACCGAATTTCATTATCAGCAAGTCCTCATAGTTGTATCTCAATATTGCATTCCTATTGTCGGCATTATCCAAATAGTCCTTACGGAATTTGTCTGATATCCATGGCATGAAAACATAGTTCAGATCTATTAGGTCTATTTGGTATTTGTCGTGGTGGTTGGCATCGTTCCATCGGTATCTCCATGCCAGCGACAGCACCCGGCGATGATATTCCGGACGATTCTGCAAATCGTATAGCAGCGAAACTTCGGATGTGGCAGTGACGCGGCGTTTGAATCCATATGGTAGTAAAGGAGCTATAAAGCGTGGAAACATCAGACGAGCCTCAGCGCTGTATTCTTCAAAATTTTCATTGCTGTATCCCTCCAATCCCCTGATGGCCTCGTATGCGCCACGTAACTCGACGCTCAGCAATTCCGAACCGCGGAACAGGTTCCTGTTTTGATATGTCAGAGCCACAGCCGCACCGAAGTCACCAGCGGTGTTGGTGCCTTCGGGTTGAAAGCTGACAGTGCTCGGTTTGTTTGTGCTTATCTGTATGTTGCAGTCCAACACAGTGCTGTCCGGTACTTCGCGAAATCCTATATTGGTATATTTTATGGCTTGCAGGCGTCCGAAGTGGGTGTATGTTTTCTGCAAGTTGTGGCTGGAATATGTGCTTTGGGGCGTTATGAAAGTATTGCTTTTCAGCACCCCGCGTCGTAGATGTATCGTCGGGTCGTCCTGGCTGCCGCTGACGAAGTCGACATTTCTTATCGTATACCTGACGTGCGACGTATCGGCAATCTGATTTGTGCGGTAGCGGTGTAATGTGAGAGTCAGGTCGATACCTTTGTTGCCTGCCACGGTATCGGCATTGTATGTGATGAAATCTTTGTTGAACTTGTAGTACCCATTGTTTACTATCAGGTCTGTTATTCTTTTTCGTTCTCTATCAAGGCTTTCCACGTTGAATTTTTGTCCCGTCTTCAGTTTTTGGTTGCGTACATCGTCCATGCGTAGCAGACTGGCTATGGCTGAGTCCTGAATGTCGTATCTGATGTTGCCAATGCTATATGCCTCTCCAGGGTGCAGTGTGTATGTCACGTCTATTTTCTTCTTCTTTATTCTTGTTGATATGTCTACATACGCTCCGAGATATCCCTCGTTGCGCAGTTCGGCAACCAGATCACGGGCTGACTGGACTGTGTGTAGGGAATCGTACAGCACAGGAGACTCGCCCATATCCTTCAGAATTCTATTGAGCCATTTTGTAGAGTCTCGTCCCGATAGCGAATATGTTGCCAATGGTATCTTTAACGTCGAAAACCAACGTGAATTGCCCTGTTGGCGCACATACGACTTCATCCTGCTACGATTTATATCATTGTATCTTGCGTCAGTCCTGACATTCACTTTGTCAATCAGGTATTTGCCTTCAGGTACATATTTGGTGCTCGAGCACGATGTCAGCAGTGCGGCACTTGATATTACATATATATATATGGAGATTCGCATTGACAATATTTGCTGAATGTCATTTCTAGATGGATGTTTGTATATTCTATTTGCAAAATTAAGACTTTTTTCGTAACTTTCCTCTATAAAAAGACTTTTTATATACTGTCGGTGTAGATATCTCACGATTTATATGTAAATTTGCCGTATATATGAACGACTTTTTTACAAATAGCGTGATATTATGTTGAGTAAGAATGTGATAAAACTGGTACATTCTCTTGAAACAAAAAAGAATAGACTCAAAGAGAAACTCTTCGTGGCCGAAGGCTATAAGGTGGTAGGCGACCTAATGCGGAGGGTGAAGCCACAACTGATAATAGCCACGGACGACTGGGCGCCGCAGACGAAATATGACGGCAGAATGATACGTGTTACTGACGAAGAGTTGCACAAGGTGAGTTTTATGAAGACACCGCAGCAGGTAGTGGCTCTTTTCCCGACATCGGATGCCGGTGACATCGGTGCCGACACTATCGGTGACCAATTGTGTATTGTCCTTGACGGTGTGCAGGACCCGGGAAATCTCGGTACTATAATACGAGTAGCCGACTGGTTTGGAATCAAGACAATAGTGTGCAGTCACGATACTGCCGATATCTACAATCCAAAGGTGGTTCAGGCTACAATGGGAAGTATTGCCCGTGTCAATGTGGTATATACTGATTTGCCGTCCTGGCTTGACAGTATATCTAGCCACGTTCCTGTCTACGGTACGCTGCTCGATGGCGAAAACATTTACGGCAGACGGCTTTCCGCATCAGGTATTATCGTTATGGGCAATGAGGGCAACGGAATTTCACCGGCTGTACGTGAACGCATTACCGACCGCCTGTTTATACCGAATTTTGCTTCTGGTGATACGGCCGAAAGTCTGAATGTGGCTATAGCTACTGCTATAGTATGTTCTGAGTTCAGGAGGGCTTAATCATTTTTTATGCATTTCATATTGCGATATGCCTCGGACTTCCGACTTTGTATCCGTATGGGCTTTACTGTGGGCATACATTTTTATTCAATCAAAAAGTTTCTTAAAATATATGTATTTGACGCGTTTTTTAGTATTATTTAGGTTCTGATATTCACATTTCAGTTATTTATTCCGTATTTTTGCACCTAATTTCATAATTGTGATTAACGTTAAAATAAAATAATATTCTTATGGCAGAAGCTATTGATATCCGCGAACTAAATATGCGGATAGAACAACAGAGCTCTTTTGTAACAAATCTTATTACCGGCATGGATCGGGTCATCGTCGGACAAAAACATTTGGTGGAATCTTTGCTAATAGGCATGCTCAGTGACGGACACATTCTGTTAGAGGGTGTTCCTGGACTGGCCAAAACCTTGGCTATCAAGACATTGTCACAGCTGATAGATTCGGATTACAGTCGTATACAGTTCACTCCCGATCTTCTTCCTGCCGATGTCATCGGAACGATGATATATTCGCAGAAAGATGAGAAGTTTCTGGTAAAGAAAGGACCGGTATTTGCCAATTTCGTATTGGCAGATGAAATCAACCGTGCTCCGGCAAAAGTACAGAGTGCATTGCTTGAGGCTATGCAAGAAAAACAAGTGACGATAGGTACCGAGACATTTAGTCTACCCAATCCTTTCCTTGTTATGGCAACCCAGAATCCGGTAGAGCAGGAAGGAACATATCCGCTGCCAGAGGCACAGATGGACCGTTTTATGCTGAAAGTGGTAATTGATTATCCAACCTTGGACGAAGAAAAGCGTATCATACGCGAAAATCTTGCTGGCAGTCTGCCTGAAGTCAGGCCTGTGACAACGGCCGAGGATATACAGAAAGCCCGTTCGGTGGTTCGTGAAGTTTATATCGATGAGAAGATAGAGCAATATATAGCCGACATTGTTTTCGCAACACGCTATCCCGACCGCTATGGTCTGAAAGAACTTAAAGCGATGATTTCGTTTGGCGGTAGCCCGCGTGCCAGCATAAATCTGGCCAAGGCCTCACGTGCATACGCTTTTGTGAAGCGTCGTGGATATGTGGTCCCGGAAGATGTGCGTGCCGTGGCTCACGACGTACTGCGTCATCGCATAGGCATCACTTACGAGGCAGAGGCAAGCAGCGTCACAAGCGAGGAAATTGTAAGTAAGATAATAAATAAGGTTGAAGTTCCTTGATGGATACTCAGGATATCATAAAGAAAGTAAGAACCATCGAGATAAAGACACGCAAACTGAGTGCTAATATCTTTGCCGGGCAGTATCATTCTGCTTTCAAAGGTAGGGGTATGGCGTTCAGCGAAGTTCGTGAATATCAGTTCGGTGACGATGTCCGTGACATTGATTGGAATGTCACGGCACGATTTCACCGTCCGTATATCAAGGTGTTTGAGGAGGAACGTGAACTGACGGTGATGCTGCTTATTGACGTCAGCGGCTCGCTTGATTTCGGTACACATCGACAGATGAAATCTGAGATGGTAGCCGAAATAGCTGCTACCCTTGCTTTCAGTGCAATACAGAACAATGACAAAATCGGTGTGGTATTCTTTTCTGATAAGATTGAGAAGTATATCCCGCCAAAGAAGGGTCGAAAACATATACTTTATATAATACGTGAACTTTTGGATTTCCATGCCGAGAGTAGGCGCACAGACCTTAACGAGCCGTTGGAGTTTCTTTCCAACGTCATGAAACGGCGATGTACAGTTTTTATGCTCAGTGATTTCTATACTCGTACCGACTTTTTATCCCCTCTCACCATCTGTAGTAGAAAACATGATGTGGTGGCCGTTCAGGTATATGACAAGTGTGCTGCTGAATTGCCCGATGTGGGACTGATGAAGGTGGTTGACGCAGAGACAGGACATGAGCAGTATATAGACACAAGCAGTCGAAAGATACGTCAGGCTCATAGAGATTATTGGATAAAGCGTCAGACTGCGTTGCAGGACGTATTCAATAAGAACAATGTAGACAGTATATCCATTGCTACTGACGAAGACTATGTGAAGTCACTGCTGATATTATTCAAACAGAGAAGTTAGAATGAGAAAGATATTATTGGCTATAATATTGACTGTTAGTGTAATTCCTGCTATAGCTCAAGTTTCGGTAGAAGCGCGTATTGACTCAATAGAGATGTTTATTGGTGAGCAGGTGCACGTGACACTGACAGTGACGGCAAAAGAGTCGTCAAAGGTGGATATGCCAGCGTTCAAACCGAAGGAAATAATAATTCCGGGAGTGGAGGTGCTTGGTTGTGTTGAGGCGGAGACAAAGATTTTGGATAACGGTTTGTCGGCACGCAACAGGGTCTATACGCTTACATCGTTTGACGAGCAGCTTTACTATCTGCCTCCATTCAAGGTGAAAGTAGACGGAAAGGTATATAAGAGCAAGAGCTTGGCGATGAAGGTGCTAGGCGTAGAGGTAGATACTACCAATGTCGACCAGTTTTTCGACCCTAAAGATGTGCAGGACAATCCTTTCCTTTGGAGTGACTGGAGTATGATTTTTTGGATGAGCCTATTGATGCTTTTATTCATTGTAATGTTTTTTCTCCTGTATTTGCAGTTCAGGGCCAACAAGCCTATCAACATCAGTATTAAGGTTGTGAAGCGTCTGTTGCCCCATCAGAAAGCCATGAAAGAGATAGAGTTGATAAAGGCAGATAGGATGGTACAATCGGAAAATCAGAAAGAATACTACACCAAACTTACAGATACGCTGCGCAAATATATCCGTGAGCGATATGGTTTTAATGCCATGGAGATGACGAGCGGAGAGATAATAGAGCGGCTTATGGCATCTCATGACAGGGCTGCCATCGAAGAACTTAAAGAACTCTTCAATACTGCCGATTTAGTAAAGTTTGCCAAGTATTCGACACTGATAAACGAAAACGATAAAAATCTTGTCAGTGCAATAGAATTCATCAACTCTACAAAGGTTGAAAATCAGCCTTCGGAAGAGATAGTTAAGCCATATCTTACTGAAGATGAAAAGCTGTCGGTGAAGATGCGCAGGGTACTGAAGATAGCCATCGGTATTGTTGCAGCCGTGTGTATAGCCCTGTTTGTTTGGATACTCTACTGCATTTGGCAATTGGTGGGATGATAATAAAAGTTGCTTATATTTTTTCATTCCGGATAGTTCTGGAAGTGTAAGATACTGAACAAAACGAAAGAAAATGGAATTTGCCAATAAAGAATGTCTGTTTCTGTTGTTGCTGATAGTACCGTACATTGTATGGTATCTGATGTACAGAAAGAAAAGCGAACCTACTATGCGGATGAGCGATACGTTTGCGTTCCGCTATGTTTCCGTCAGTTGGAAAGTGAGGCTTATGCCGGTGGTACCGTTGCTCAGGATTGTGGCTTTCGTGCTTTTGGTAATTGTTTTGGCAAGACCGCAGACAAGCAATTCGTGGAAAGACAAGTGGATAGATGGTATTGATATAATGCTGGCAATGGACGTGTCGACAAGTATGCTTGCCGAAGACTTGAAACCAAATAGGATTGAGGCTGCCAAACAGGTGGCAGCAGAGTTTATAGCTGGACGCCCCAATGACAATATCGGTCTTACGATATTTGCCGGAGAGGCGTTCACACAGTGTCCTATGACTGTCGACCACGCTTCGTTGCTCAATTTGTTGCAGAATGTGCGGACGGATATCGCTGCGCGAGGACTCATACAGGATGGAACGGCCATTGGCATGGGACTGGCCAATGCCGTGAGTCGACTGAAAGATTCAAAGTCAAAGAGCAAGGTAGTGATACTTCTTACCGATGGAAGCAACAATATGGGGGACATTTCTCCACTGACAGCCGCTGACATTGCAAATAGCATGGGCATACGTGTGTATACTGTGGCTGTTGGTACGGACAAGTCAGCTCCATATCCCATGCAAGTTGGAGGTAGTATTCAATATGTCAACATGCCTGTCGAGGTAGACACCAAGACACTTGGTGAGATTGCGTCGGCTACCAATGGTGACTTCTACCGTGCCACAAACACAGCAGAGCTGAAACGGATATACAAGGAGATAGACAAGCTGGAGAAGTCGAAACTCAATGTCAAGAAATACAGTAAGAAGTATGATGTATACCAACCGTTTGCTATTGCTGCTGCAGTGGCGCTGCTGTTGGAGATACTGTTGAGAGTAGTAGTATTTAGAAGAATACCATAGAGAGATTATATGTTTAGATTTGAAGATCCTGAATGGTTATATTCGTTGGTGCTGATACCCGTATTGGCACTGATTTATTTTGCCATGTTGCGTGTCCGTAAGCAGAAATTGAAAAAATTAGGAGACATTGCTCTTCTGAGACAGCTTATGCCCGATGTTTCCAAATTGAGACCTATATGCAAGTTCTGCATATTGTTGACAGCACTGGCATTTATTATTGTTATGATCGCACGTCCTCAGATGGGCACAAAGATAAGCACGGAGAAACGTGTTGGCATAGAGACTGTCATTGCTATGGACATAAGCAACTCAATGCGTGCCGAGGATATCACTCCGAGTCGTCTTGACAGGAGTAAGATGATGGTTGAGAATCTTGTTGACAAGTTTGTCGATGACAAGATTGGACTCATCGTCTTTGCCGGTGATGCCTTTGTTCAGTTGCCGATAACGAGCGATTATGTGTCGGCCAAGATGTTTCTCAGCAGTATAGATCCGTCAATGATGGCAAGTCAGGGTACGGATATTGCTGCCGCGATAGACCTTGCATCCCATAGTTTTACTCAACAAGAAGGAGTTGGAAAGGCCATAATACTGATAACTGACGGTGAAGATCACGAGGGCAGGGCTGTGGAGGCGGCAGAAGCTGCGAAGAGGAAAGGCATGAGAGTATATGTGCTTGGCGTAGGTTCGTCTGGTGGTGCACCCGTTCCAGTGTCAGGTTCACACGACTATATGAAGGACAATACGGGAAATACGGTGGTCTCTGTGCTCAATGAAGACATGTGCAGACAATTGGCTTCTGCCGGTGGCGGGGCATATATTCATGTGGACAACAATGTTAACGCTCAGGAACTGCTTGATAAAGAGTTGGACAAATTGGCGAAAAAAGAGATTTCATCCAATATTTACAGTGACTACGATGAACAGTTTCCTGCATTGACCATTATCATTTTGCTTTTGTTGATTATTGAGGTGTGTCTGCTTGAAAGTAAGAATCCCTTACTGAGAGATGTCAAGCTTTTCGGTTCCAGGAAAGTGACAGTTTTGGCTGTCCTGACGGTAATGTCGTTGTCGGTAATGGCTCAGACTGACCGTCAGTATGTGCGCGACGGCAACAAACAGTTTCATGCCGGTGATTATGAGAGGGCGGAAGTGTCGTATCGCAAGGCTGTGGAACGCAATCCGCGCAATCCGCAGGCAGTGTATAATCTTGGCAGGGTGCTTTTGGCACAGAAAAAAGATTCGGCGGCTGTCAGTCAGTTTCAGGCTGCGGCACGACTGGAGACAAATCCCTTGCGTAAGGCAAAAGTTTATCATAATATGGGCTGGATTTGTCAGAATTTGAAAATGTATGATGATGCAATCGAACAGTATAAAGAGGCACTGCGTATGAATCCAAATGACGATGAGACGCGTTACAATCTTGCTCTCTGCAAGCATCTGCAGAAGATGAATGAGAATAATAAGAAAGACAACGATAATAACGACAAAAAGAACAACGACAAAGATAAGCAGAAAGATAAAGAAGAAAAGAAAGACGACAAGCAGAAGAACGACAAACCAGAGAAAAAGGAAAACAAGAACGACAAAATGAGCAAGGACAATGCTGAGCAGTTGCTTAATGCAGCCATGCAGCAGGAGAAGAACACTCAGCAGCGCATGAATAAAGCCATGCAACAGCCTGGTTCTCGTAAGTTACAGAAAAACTGGTGATATGAAGAGGTTGTATATAGTATTGATGTTGTGCGTTGTCACTATAGCAGTGAAAGCGCAGAAATTTGTAGCCGAAGCTCCGACGGAAGTGACTGTCGGAGAACAGTTTAGGTTGACATACACTATAAATTCTCAGAACGTAAGCAATTTCCGCATAGGTAGTATTCCGGCGGCTTTGGAGGTTCTTATGGGACCAAGCACGTCGCAGCAGCAAAGTTTTCAGATGATAAACGGACACACCAGTTCTTCATCATCCATAACTTATACGTACATATTATGTGCCAACAAGGAAGGGCAATATAATATTCCTGCTGCGAACATATCAGTGGGTGGTAAGAACATGACATCCAATTCGCTGCGCATTCGTGTATATGCCGCTTCGCAAAGTAGCAACAGGCAGTCACAATACGGTGCCGGACATGGACAAATGCGTGAGGCTGGTTCGCGTATATCCGGATCAGACTTGTTTATAAAAGTCACTGCCAGCAAACAGCGCGTTCACGAACAGGAGCCGATATTGCTTACATATAAGGTTTGTACATTGGTTAATCTTACCCAAATAGACGGTAAGATGCCTGATTTGAATGGAGTGTATACTCAGGAAATAGACTTGCCGCAGCAAAAAAGTTTTAAGGTGGAAACCATAAACGGGCGTCCTTACAAGACTGTAACAATAAGGCAATATGTGATGTTTCCGCAGAAGACAGGCAAGATAGAGATACCCGCTCTTACATTCAATGGCATGGTCGTGCAGCAGAACCGCAATGTAGATCCTTTTGAAGCTTTCTTTAATGGAGGTTCCGGATATGTAGAGGTCAAACATAGCATAAAGGCGCCAGCACTTACTATTCAAGTAGATCCATTGCCAACACGTCCTGCTGATTTTTCTGGTGGAGTGGGGCAGTTCAATATTACGTCACAACTTGACAAACAGGAAGTAAGGGCTAACGAACCTATAACGTTGCGTGTGATAGTGAGTGGAACCGGTAACTTGAAACTCATAAAGGCTCCAGTTGTAGAATTTCCTAAAGACTTTGACAAGTATGATGCCAAGATAACCGATAAGACAAGACTTACAGCCGCAGGAGTTGAGGGTAGTATGGTTTACGACTGTCTTGCAATTCCACGTCATGCGGGTAAATATGAAATACCGGCTGTAGAGTTTGTCTATTACGATACAAAGACCAACAGTTACAAGACATTGAAGACACAGCCGTTTATTGTCAATGTTGCAAAGGGGACAGGTAACGGTACAGGCAGTGGCAGCTATGTAAGTCAGGAGGAATTGAAGCAGCTTAATACAGACATCAGATATATCAAAACCGGTGAAACAAAAGTCAAAACCGTAGGTGAATTCTTTTTTGGGTCGCTGTCATATTGGATTTCGCTTGTTGTGCTGATGTTGATATTCATATCCATGTTTGTCATATTCCGTCATCGCGCTATCGACAATGCCAATATTGTTAAACAACGAGGTAAGAAAGCCAATAAAGTGGCAACAAAGCGTTTGAAGAGAGCTAAGAAAATGATGGACAACGGCAATCAAACAGACTTTTACGATGAAGTGCTTCGTACACTTTGGGGATATGTCGGTGACAAACTTAACATGCCGGTGACGCAGATATCTCGTGAGAACATCAGTCAATGTCTTGCAGAATATAGTGTGAGCGAAGAAATAATAAATCAATTTATGCAGGCCATAGATGAATGCGAATTTGAACGTTATGCTCCCGGAGATATAAAAGGAAATATGAGCAAGACTTTTGAGGCTGCAATGACTGCTATAATGGATATCGAAGATGTGATGAAAAAGAAGAAACGACTGTTGCCTTTGATGGCAGTCATATTGTTTGCAATGACAGTATCAGTTCCGCTATCGTCATTTGCTGTTACAAAGGAGAATGCGGACAGTGCATATGCAAAGCAGAACTATGTGCAGGCCATAAAGGATTATGAGGAGTTGCTGGGAAAAGGTGTTAGTGCCGACCTGTACTATAATCTCGGAAATGCCTATTACCGCACGGATAACATTACACGTGCTGTCCTTAATTACGAACGTGCTTTGCTATTGTCTCCTGGTGACAAGGACATACGTTTCAATTTGCAGATGGCACGTGGAAAGACAATAGACAAGATAACACCTGAGACGGAGATGTTTTTCATTATATGGTATCGTTCTGTTGTCAATATGATGAGTGTTGACGGATGGGCACGCACGGCATTGATATCTCTTGGATTGGCAATAGTCCTGTCTCTTATGTATCTCTTTGCTAATATATTGTTGTTGCGTAAACTCGGCTTTTTCTGCGGATTGGCATTTATAGTTGTCTTCATTGTATCGAACATATTTGCATACCAACAGAAGAAAGTTTTTAATAATCGCACCGGTGCCATCATCATATCATCTTCAGCATCGATAAAGAGCACTCCGGCAAAGAGCGGTACAGATCTGTTTATACTCCATGAAGGTACCAAGGTTGAGATAACAGACGGTTCAATGCATGACTGGAAAGAGATAAGGATAGCCGACGGTAAGGAAGGCTGGATAGAATCATCACAGATAGAAATAATATAATAATGGATTGGTCATCATTGATACAGATTGACAAACAGTTGCTTTTAGCTGTTAATGGCAGTGAGTCGTTGTTTATTGATGGGCTTGCTGTCGCGCTGACTACAGCTGCAACATGGATACCGCTTTATTTGGCGTTATTTTTTCTTGTGTTGCGAAACAATGAAAGTATGAAGCAAATATTGCTGATTGTGGGTTGTGCGGCATTATGCGTCGTGTTGGCCGGAACTGTAGATGATTCTATCGTTAAACCTGCAGTTGCCCGTCTACGCCCTACACATGATTTGCAGATAGGAATGTCAGTGGATGTTGTCGACGGATATCGTGGTGGCAGATACGGCTTTTTCTCGGCACATGCCGCAAACACATTCAGTATTGCCGTCTTTTTCAGTCTTCTTGTGCGCAATGGCATTCTGTCTTTTTTGCTTGTTCTATGGTCTTTGATTAATTGTTGGACACGCATGTATCTTGGAGTACATTTTCCGGGTGATATTCTCTGTGGGCTTATTTGGGGTGGATTGGTAGGTTTATCTGTATACTATGTATATTACAAAATCAATGTCCGAATATCTGCAGGAATGAAATTCATATCATCTCAATATACCTCAACAGGTTATCAGCTTATAGATATAGATGTAGTGATAAATGTTTTATTCTTGACATTTGTCTATACACTTATACGAGCTTGTCTGGTATTGTTATAACAAATAAAGAAAAAATGGATCCCAAACATATACATATCAGTGATTATAACTATAATTTGGCGGATAGCCAGATTGCAAAGTTTCCTAAAACCAATCGTGACCAGTCCAAACTTCTCGTTTACAACCATGGCAATGTGACAGAAGACATATTCTATAATATCAAGAATTATCTCCCTTCTGGTGCACTGATGGTATTCAATAACACGAAAGTCATACAGGCACGCATGCACTTTCGCAAAACAACAGGTGCTCTCATAGAGATATTTATTTTAGAGCCGGCTGTTCCTGCAGATTATGAACAGATGTTTCAGTGCAGAAAAGAATGTACATGGCTTTGTCTAATCGGTAATCTTAAGAAATGGAAAGAGGGAGCGTTGCAGCGCGAATTTGATGTATGTGGCAGACACGTTACATTGACAGCAGTTCATGTTGGTGAGGAGAAGACAAGCCATCGTGTAGTTTTCAGTTGGGACGATAACGATGTTACATTTGCGGATATACTAGATGCCATGGGAGAGTTGCCAATTCCTCCATATCTCAATAGGGAAACACAGGAAAGTGACAAGAGTACGTATCAGACGGTATATTCAAAGATAAAGGGTAGTGTAGCCGCTCCGACAGCCGGACTTCACTTTACCAACAATGTGCTTATGGAACTTGATGCGGTTGGTATTGACCGCGAGGAGTTGACACTGCATGTTGGTGCAGGAACATTCAAGCCGGTGAAGAGTGAGGAAATAAAAGGACATGAGATGCATACAGAATATATCTGTGTATGCCGAAAAACACTTGAGAAACTTATAAGTCATGATGCTTCGGCCATAGCTGTGGGTACTACCAGCGTGCGTACTCTAGAGAGTCTTTATTATATGGGATTGCGCCTATATGGAAATCCTAATCTTACAGAGGAACAACTTCATGTAGGGCAGTGGGAACCTTATGAGACTAAGGCTGATATAACTCCGCTTGAGTCTCTTAAAATATTACTGGATTATCTTGATCGTAACGGAAATAAATCTCTTCATTCAAGTACACAGATAATCATTGTTCCAGGATATGAATATAAAATAGTAAAGATGCTTGTCACCAATTTCCATCAGCCTCAAAGTACTTTACTGCTGCTTGTGAGCGCTTTTGTAAAAGGTGATTGGCGACGCATATATGATTACGCTCTTGCTCATGACTTCAGATTCCTGAGTTATGGCGACAGTTCATTGTTAATACCTTAAAAAAGAATTATGAAGATAGGGGATAAAGTACGTTTTCTCAGTGATGTTGGGGGTGGTGTTGTAGCCGGCTTCCAAGGTAAGGATATTGTTTTGGTAGAAGATGCCGACGGTTTCCAAATTCCGACATCCATAACTGATGTTGTAATAGTAGACAATGACGATTACAGCACATCACGTATTATAGAGAATAAGACACAGCCGAAAGTAAAATCCATACCTGATGATGACGAAGATTATGATCCGGCGGAACGTCCTGTTACGTTCAAGCCTATGGCAGAAGAACGCAAAGGGGGAGATAAATTGGGCGCATATCTGGCATTTGTGCCGGTTGATGTAAAGGAGATTACGTCAACACGCTTTGAGACTTATTTCGTGAATGACAGCAATTATTATATGCGGTTTGCATATATGACAGCCGAAGGTGCCAACTGGCATTTTCGTGCTACATATGAGGTAGAACCTAACACCAAACTATTTGTCGAAGAGTTTGGACGTGACGACCTTAACAATATGGAGCGTATCTGTGTACAGATTATGTCTTACAAACGTGATAAAAGTTTTATACTGAAGCCGGCGGTCGACGTACAGTTGCGTTTGGATATTGTTAAGTTCTATAAATTGCATACATTCCGTGAGAGTGCTTTCTTTGAACAACCGGCTTTGATATATACACTTGTCGAGAACGATAAAGAAGTAAGACCGCTTGTCGTAGACCCGGATAAATTGAAAAAAGAGATTATGAACAAGGCAAAAGCTGATGATATGTTGGTGTCTTCGGCTAATAGGCATCCTAAGACGGAAGACAAGAATGCACCTGTTGTAGTGGACCTGCATGCCGATGAGTTGCTTGATACCGTTTCAGGAATGTCTCCAGCCGATATACTGAATTATCAGTTGGATATATTCCGTAAGACTCTTAAAGATTATGAGAAGAAGAAAGGCAAGAAGATAGTTTTCATTCACGGCAAAGGAGAAGGAGTGTTACGACATGCCATAGTCAATGAGTTGCGTTATCGTTTTAAGAATTATACTTATCAAGATGCTTCTTTCCGTGAGTATGGATATGGTGCCACTCAGGTAACAATAAAATAAGCATACGATGAAATACGGATTCATAACGGTGGCAGCTGCTGTTCCGGCTGTAAAAGTTGCTGATACGGACTATAACGTTCGCGAAATGGAAAGTCTTATTGCGCAAGCAGAAGGCAAGGGAGTTGAGATAATCTGTTTTCCTGAACTTGGCTTGACAGGATATTCTTGTCAAGACCTTTTCCGCGAGCAACTTTTGCTTGATAAGATGGAAGATGCACTTGTGCAACTTATCGATTTTACACGCATGCTTGATATAATCGTAATAGCGGGCATTCCGGTTGTAGCCGGTGACATACTGCTCAATTGTGCAGTGGTGATACAACATGGAGGTATAATTGGTATTGTTCCGAAAACATATCTTCCTAATTACAACGAATTTTATGAGAAACGTTGGTTTGCATCGGCACAAGATTTGCGTGACACTGTAGTATATCTAGCCGGCAGTCCAGTCACATTATCCTCAAATCCTAAAATATTCAGAACAATGAGTGGGGTGTGCTTTGGTGTTGAGATATGTGAGGATGTGTGGTCCCCAATTCCACCGAGTAACAATCTTGCTCTTGCCGGTGCTGATATAATATTCAATCTTTCGGCAAGCAATGAGATAGCAGGTAAGCATTATTATTTGAAATCTCTGCTTGCACAGCAGAGTGCGCGCACTATGAGCGGTTATGTATATTCCGGATGCGGATATGGTGAGAGCACTCAGGATGTGGTATACGGCGGCAATGCTATGATATTCGAGAATGGCAAGATGCTGTGTGAAGGAAAACGTTTCTCGATAACTCCGCAGTTGCAGATCTCTCAGATTGATATAGAATTGCTTCGTGCGGAGCGTCGAATGAATACCACATTCATCAATTCCCAACGTAAAGCATCGGCCGAGATTGTAGATACAAAGCCGGTCGACAGTAAGGATTTCCGTCTGATGCGTGATATAAATCCTTGGCCGTTTATCCCCTCAAGTGACGAAATGACGGAAACATGTGAGGAAATACTCAATATACAGACGGCAGGATTGATGAAGCGTCTTTCTCATACAAATAGTTCTAAAGTGGTTGTGGGGATAAGTGGAGGGCTTGACTCTACATTGGCACTGTTGGTTTGTGTACGTGCTTTCGACCGTTTGAAACTTTGTCGTCGCGGAATAATCGGTGTTACTATGCCTGGTTTTGGCACAACAAATCGCACCCACAACAATGCCACCAACTTGATGGCATCGCTTGGAGTGACATCGCGGGAAATAAGCATAACAAAGAGTGTGTTGCAGCATTTTGAAGATATAGATCATGATGTTAACATTCACGATGTGACATATGAGAACAGCCAGGCCCGTGAACGCACTCAGATACTTATGGATTTGGCAAACAAGACGGATGCGCTTGTCATCGGAACAGGCGATCTTAGCGAGCTTGCTCTCGGTTGGGCCACATATAACGGTGATCACATGTCGATGTATGGAGTGAACGGGGGAGTGCCCAAAACCCTCATACGCTATCTTGTAAAATACATTGCCATCACTGATGTTGATTCTTTATCAAAAGCGACTTTGTTGGATATTATCGATACTCCGATAAGTCCGGAACTGATTCCTGCGGATGAGCATGGGGATATAAAGCAGAAGACAGAAGACCTTGTAGGACCTTATGAACTGCATGACTTTTTCCTTTATTATTTCCTGAGGTTCGGTTTCCGGCCGTCTAAGATATATATGCTTGCCGAACATGCCTTTAATGGTACTCATGCAGAGGCAGGGCGGTATGATGGTGAAACAATAAAATATTGGCTCAAGATTTTCTGTCGCCGCTTTTTCAATCAGCAGTTCAAGCGTTCTTGTTTGCCGGATGGCCCCAAGGTGGGCAGTGTCAGTCTAAGTCCGCGTGGTGACTGGCGCATGCCAAGCGACGCGTCAAGTGCAATATGGATGAAGGAATGCGAGGAACTTTGAAAGGTCCATATTGAAATAAGAGTCCGATAAATTGGAGATGAGATATATTTCCAATTTATCGGACTCTTATTTTTTCCATGGCAATCACTCAATATAGTATATCATAATCAATATGAATATTCATAGTATGCAAGAGATTCGTATATTGGGACTTTCATACATCTTTCATTGTCAGTGATATTCTGTTTCGTTTCCTGTCTACCTCCATCACCTTTACTTTCACATGCTGATGCAAATGTACTATTTGTGTCGGGTCTGCAACATAGTGGTTGGTCAGTTGAGATATGTGAACAAGTCCGTCTTGATGAACACCGATATCTATGAAAGCTCCAAAATTGGTAATGTTGGTAACAATGCCAGGCAGTACCATGCCTTCGGTCAGATTGTCTACAGATGTTACGTTCGGGTCAAATTCAAATTCCTCGATCTGTTCACGTGGGTCTCGTCCCGGTTTTTCCAGTTCCTGCATGATGTCGTTCAATGTTGGCAATCCCACTTTATCCGTGACATAATGTTTTATTTTTATGGACTTTCGTTTTTCAGCAGAAGCAATAAGTTCCTTGACTGAACATCCGCAGTCCTCTGCCATTTGCTCCACAATCTTATAACTCTCCGGATGAACGGCACTGTTGTCAAGCGGATTCGAGGCTCCAGGTATACGCAGGAATCCGGCACATTGTTCGTATGCAGTCGGCCCGAGTCTCGGTACTTTCTTCAATTGTGCCCTGCTGGTGAATGGACCTTTTTCACGTCTGTATTCAACGATGTTGCCGGCCAGTGTCGGGCCAAGACCGCTCACGTATGTCAGCAGATGGCTACTTGCCGTGTTTAGATTCACGCCCACTGAGTTTACACAACTTTCCACTGTGTGGTCAAGGCTCTTTTTCAGTTTTGTTTGGTCGACATCGTGTTGGTATTGTCCTACACCGATGCTCTTCGGATCAATCTTTACCAGTTCTGCCAAAGGGTCCATAAGTCTGCGTCCTATAGATACGGCACCGCGTACGGTAACGTCTTTGTCCGGGAACTCTTCACGTGCAGTCTTCGATGCAGAGTATACCGATGCACCGTCTTCGCTTACTACGAATATTTTTATGCTTGCAAACTTATGATTAGAAGTGGATGAAACGGATTTTTGAGCATACTGTTGTTGAGTGCTTTGCGATGGCGACGAGCCTTTTTCAAGTGTTTTTTCCACAAAATCTTTTGTCTCTCTGCTTGCCGTTCCGTTACCAATAGCGATAGCCTCAATGTCATATTTTTCGAGCATGCTTGTTATCTGTGCCATGGCTTGCTCACGTTTTGACACTGGTGGGTGTGGGAATATCGCTTCGTGATGTAAGAGGTTGCCTTGTGCATCAAGGCATACAATCTTGCATCCGGTGCGAAATCCCGGGTCAATGCCCATTACTCGCTTTTGTCCAAGTGGAGCCGATAGAAGCAGTTGGCGCAGATTCTCTGCAAATACGTTGATGGCTTCATTGTCTGCTTTTTCTTTGCTTAGTGAAGCAAACTCGTTTTCAATACTCGGTTTGAGCAGTCGCTTATAGCCGTCTTCCACAGATTCGGCAATGAGCTTTCCGCAGTATCCGCTTCCTTTTACGAATATCCTTTTAAGTTTCTCAGTGCATTCGTCGTCATCGGCTGATATATTCACGCGTAAAATCCCTTCGGCTTCGCCACGACGCATGGCCAGCAATCTGTGAGACGAGCAGCGACGCAACGGTTCTGAAAAGTCAAAGTAATCGGAATATTTTGCTGCCTCATCGGTGTCGGCTTTTGTCTTAATCACTTTAGATGTTATCACTGCTTCACGATGGAAAATGTCGCGTATACGGCGGCGTGCCTGTTCGTCTTCGCTCACCGTTTCGGCAATGATATCCTGAGCTCCCTTTATTGCAGTATCCACGTCTTTCACTTCGCCATTGACAAAACGTCGTGCCGCTTCTTTCGGATTTTGCTCGCGTTGCATGATGATTATAACCGACAACGGTTCCAATCCTTGCTCACGTGCCACTTGTGCCCTTGTCCGCCGTTTCGGCTTATATGGAAGATATATGTCTTCCAACTCTGTAGCGTTCCAGCATCGGTCTATACGCAACTTCAGTTCGCCGGTCATTTTTCCTTGTTCTGTGATTGTCTTTATGATAGTATCTTTGCGTCTGGCTGTTTCATTCAGTCTGTCGTTCATTTCGCTGATGGCAGCTATCTGTACCTCGTCAAGCCCTCCAGTGCGCTCTTTGCGGTAGCGGCTGATGAATGGTATTGTGCATCCGTCGGCCAACAGCTGTAAAGTATTTGATATGCCGGATTCCGGAAGTGAAAGCTCATCAGATATAAGCGGAGTGAGAATACTGTTGTCCATTATTGTATTTTGAATAAATCTTTGTCTTTTTCGTTATGCTATAGTTTCCTATATGCGGGCCTGTTTCTTCATAAGATATTTCCGTTCCTCATCCGTAAATTTCTCTATGGCATAGCGCAACATCGTACGAGGCATCCGGTTACGGTTGGCTTCCACAAAGTCATACAGACGTTTATGATCGTGTTTTCCGGCTTCTCGCAGCATCCATCCTATGGCTTTGCGTATCAGGTCATGCCGGTGGCCCATCATCTTTACGGCCAACGCATAGATATCATCGGTGTCGCCGCGTCGTATCAGTGCCATTGTGGAAACAATGGCTATGCGGTTCTCCCATAGCAGATGACTGTCGGCCAACTTGTAAATCAGGTCTCGGGGCTTGTCGGCCAGATAATTGCCGACGATGACAGGTGCTGATAGGTCAACAAGGTCCCAATTGTTTATATACTTTGTATACTTAAGATAGAAATCAAGTATTTCTTTGTGGATACATTCATTTGCATGTTCGCATTTCATCACCATTATCAGCAGGGCGCACAGTCTTGCTTCGTGATATTCGGAAATCATCAGATGGTGGAGCTCTTCGAGTGGAGTCGATATGTGGGCCTTGGCAACACGTCTGACGCATGGAACTGTGACACCGAGAAATATGTCTCCTTCGCCATATTCTCCTTTGCCTGTCTTGAAAAAGCGGGCCATGCCTTGGCGTTTTTCTTCAATGGCTACAGCCCGCAAATCGCTGATGATATGTTCTGATGTATTCATAACATTGGCAAATATACGACAAAAAGCTGAGAACTACGAGCTTTTTATCATAAAATCGAATAAAAGTCTGAATAGTAATGTTGTAAGGGGTTGTTAAGGAGAGAATAATATACCAGACCGTGTGTCGGACTTATGTCGCATGTAAAACCAAGCCTTGGGCAAGTATCAATCTTCCTTTATACGTATCTATAAAGAAAACAGTATGTTTTGTGTGTCATTGAATTCAGTGTCTTTATGGTTGCTTACCAAAGATGGTATGATTAAAAAACTCTAAATTGACAGATATTTTATAGTCTTTGATAATTTATATTTAATTTTGTGGAACAAACCTAATAACTTACAAACTAACTGATTATGAGGAAATTGTTTTTGTTGTCTTTGTTTTTTATAGTGTCTCTCACCATATTGTCCGGTACAAGGAGACGATTGTTCAACGACAACTGGTGCTTTATGCTTGCCGATATATCGGAAGCAAAGAATCCTGGGTTTGACAGCCGAGACTGGTCCAGACTCACTCTTCCACACGATTGGAGCATACGTGAAAAGTTTGACAGAAACGCACCGGCCGGTAATGATGGCGGATATCTGCCAACGGGAATAGGGTGGTATCGTAAGACATTTGACATTTCTACATCAACATCCGGCAGGAAGATGCAACTGTATTTCGAGGGTGTATATATGAATGCGGAAGTCTATGTCAACGGTCATCATGCGGGAGGATACCCCTACGGATATTCGTCGTTCTTTGTCGATGTAACGCCTTATGTGCATAAAGGCAGGAATACTGTAGCCGTGAAAGTGGACAATTCCCAACAGAAGAATTGCCGATGGTATAGCGGTTCGGGTATTTACCGTAATGTTTGGTTGATAGAGACAGGGCAAACCCATGTGGCAAACCATGGTGTGCATATAGTCACTCCCGACCTTAATACGGCAGTAATATCCACCTCTATTGTCAGTGATGCTGTTGTGACGAAGGAAAAACCAAAGGCTGACGATGACGGCATGGATGGCGGAGACTTGAAAGAACGAATGCTTGAGGTGACAGCATATATAGAGGGAGTTGCAGTAAGTGAGAATTGCAGCGTGAAGACCGGTGGTGAGCCTGTTACGGTAAGACACACTATCCGTTTGCCCGATGCAAAACCGTGGTCGCCATCGTCCCCCAATCTCTATACAGCCCGCATAGTTGTAAAGGAAAACGGCCGTATAATAGACGAGGTGGAGGAAAGGTTCGGGTTTCGTACCATTGCATGGTCTGCTGACAGCGGTTTGCTGCTTAACGGCGAGTCCATACTGCTCAACGGTGGTTGCGTCCATCATGACAATGGCATATTGGGAGCGGCAGCTTTCGACCGTGCCGAGCGTTACCGTGTGGAACAGCTCAAGAAAGCCGGATTCAATGCTCTGCGCACTTCCCACAACGTTCCTTCCGAAGCATTCCTGCATGCTTGCGACGAGGTGGGTATGCTCGTTATAGACGAGGCTTTTGACGGATGGCGTGACAAGAAGAATGATTACGACTATCATGTTCTTTTCGACCGTTGGTGGCAAAGTGACGTGGAAGCCATGGTACTGCGCGACCGTAACCATCCGTCTGTATTCTGCTGGAGTATCGGTAATGAGGTGATAGAGCGTAAAAAGATAGAAGTGGTGACTACAGCCCGTAAACTTGCCAGTCTGTGCCGCCGGCTTGACCCGACCCGCCCGGTTACTTCGGCATTGGCATCATGGGACAACGACTGGGATATATACGACCCGTTGGCTGCCGAACATGACATTACCGGATATAACTATATGATACATAAGTCGGAAAGCGACCACAAACGAGTTCCGTCGCGGGTGATGATGCAGACCGAGTCATATCCCAACGATGCGTGGAAGAACTACTGTAAGGCAAAAGACAATACATATATAATAGGTGATTTTGTCTGGACAGCCATGGACTATATCGGTGAGTCGGGAATAGGACGCTGGTATTATGAAGGTGATGTGGAAGGTGAGCACTATCATCGTCCGCTATATCCGTGGCACGCATCATATTGCGGAGATATTGATCTCACCGGATTTCGCAAACCTATAAGCCATTACCGTTCAATGCTTTGGAACGAAAATGACGAACATCTGTTCATTGCAGTGAAAGAACCTGACGGTTATCACGGACAGATAAAGACAACACTGTGGGGCACATGGCCCACGTTTGAAAGTTGGAATTGGCCGGGACATGAAGGGCGCAATATCGATGTCGAGGTATATTCACACTATCCTAAGGTAAAACTGTATCAGGACAATCGTCTCGTGGGTGAGAAAGAAGTGAAGGAAACGAAGGCAGTGTTCGCTGTTCCGTACCGTCCGGGCGTTCTTAGAGCTGAGGGGATATCTGGCGGAAGTGTGTGTGAAACGGTGACATTGGCAACAGCCGGAGAGCCGGCCGCCGTTCGGTTGACACCCGACCGCAGCCATATAAAGGCAGACGGTCAAGACCTTTCATTTGTTGTCATCGAGATATTGGATGCCGAAGGTCGTACTGTGCCCGTGGCCGATAATATGCTGACGGTAGATGTTACCGGTGCGGCTATGCTTCAAGCTCTTGGCAATGCCGACATAAAGGACGAAGATCCGTACTTTGACAATATCCATCGTGCGTGGAAGGGCCGTGCTCTTGCTGTTGTGCGCAGTAACGGACGGCGTGGCAAGTCTGCCGTCATTGTGACGGCAGATGTTAAAGATGGAAAACAACTCAGGAAGACAATAAAACTTACATTCGAATGAAACATATATTAATTCTTCTTTTCATGACTCTTAATGTTTCCGCGATTTGTAATGCCAAGATGAGCGTGGAGCGTCTTGTGGTGGAACATGAGTGTGAACCTATGGCCGTATGTTCCATGCATCCGCGTTTTTCATGGCAGATGTCGTCCGACGGATATAACATCATTCAGAAGGCCTATAGCATTGTGGTTTGCAACGAAAGTGGCATGGTAGTTTGGGATTCAGGCCGTATTGCCTCAGACCGTTCCGTAGACATAGTCTATGGCGGCAGACCATTGCAGCCAGAGACGCGTTATACCTGGACCGTTTCCGTATGGGATTCGCGTGGCAACCGTTCCTCTTCCTCGTCATTTTTTGAGACGGCGGTGGCAGATTGGGGAGGTGCCCGGTGGATAGGCGGTGGTGATATTCCTTTCTACTGTCAATATCTGCCTGTATTCCGCATTGGTTTCTCTGTCTCCTTGTCAGGAGGAAAGGATGGCAGGGTGGGGTTTCTTTACGGTGCCAATGATACCCGGTTGATGAGTAACAACCGCAATATTCTCGGTATGGCTGCTGAGCGAGGAACTTCCTATATTGAAGTGCAGCTCGCTTCCGACAGCCTGCGTCTGTATCGTGTGGGCTACAAACCGTCAGACAAAGCCGGACTCCCGCTGAAATCTTTTGCCATGCCATCCGGTTTTGACATCAATCGTTTTCATGATGTGCTGATACACTCTGCTGCCGGACATACCCGTATAGATATTGACGGGCATGAGATAGGCCATGTCGGTATAAACCCTATGGGCAACGGTGGCGACTACATCGCTTTTCCTGTAGTTGGTGACGTCGGATATCGTCTGCCGCAGGGTTGTGAAGCTACTTTCCGCAATGTCCGGATAGAGAATTATCGCAGTCCGAACAACATACTCTGCACAATGGATTTCGGTACGGTGAGTGGCATGCGCCTTGTCAGTCCTCACGAGACGGGAGCACTCATGTTGCGCCGCGATTTTACGGTGGAAAAGGGAGTGCGCAAAGCCAGACTTTATGTCACGGCACGCGGCATTTATGATTTCAGTCTGAACGGTAAGCGCGTTGGGGACGGTTTCTTCGCTCCCGGACTTACACAGTACAACAAGACACATTTCTATCAGACATATGATGTCACCTCTCTGCTCCGTGAAGGCAATAATGTTGCAGGAGCGGTGCTCAACGAAGGATGGTGGAGTGGCGGATTTTCTTTTGACCCGGCGTGTTGGAACTGGTTTGGCGACCGTCAGTCACTGTTGGCCTGTCTGCGCATATGGTATGATGACGGCAGTTGTCGGACTGTAGTTACGTCACCCGGAGAGTGGCAGAGCAGCAACAGCGGCCCGATACGTTGTGGCAGTCTGTTCCAAGGCGAAGTCTATGACGCACGTGTCGGGTATGACGGATTCGGGCTTGAAGGATATGACGCTGCAAGTTGGGCACCGGCAAAGGAGGTCTGTCTCGAAGGAACGGTCAGCGATAAGCCTGTCGGTGATTGGCCATTAGCCGATGATTATTCCCGGTTTGAACTTGTGCCGCAGTTGGGCGGTCAAGTGAAATGTTTCGAAGAACTCACCGCACAGGCTGTAACAGAGCCGCGTCCCGGTGTATTTGTCTATGACATGGGGCAGAATTTTGCCGGTGTGCCACGTATCGTATTCCGCGGATTGCGCCGTGGACAGAAAGTCGTCATGCGCTTTGCCGAAGTGCTTTATCCCGACTTGCCCGCCTATGCCCGCAATGCCGGTATGCCAATGCTTGAGAACATACGTGCAGCCATGGCTCAAGACATATATATATCCCGTGGCGACAGTGTGGAGGAATACATTCCGCGTTCCACATATCACGGCTATCGCTATGTAGAACTTACGGGCATCGGCAGTCCGTTGCCTGTAGACGATGTGCACGGTATGGTGCTGAGTTCGGTAGACGGTTTTACTGCCGGTTATCATTCTTCCGACACTTTGCTCAACCGCTTGGTCACCAATGTCCGTTATTCCACATTGAGCAATGTGTTTTCCGTGCCTACCGACTGCCCTCAGCGCAACGAGCGTATGGGATGGAGCGGTGACGTTTCAGTATTTGTTCCGGCCATGTCATTCCTTTGGGATGCCGACAGATTCGTCGAACGCCATGTCCGTGCCCTGCGCGACACACAAGAACCAGATGGCGCTTTCCCTCCAATCGCCCCCGGCGGAGGCGGTTTTGGCGGTCCGTTATGGCAGAGTGCGGGCATCGTTCTGCCATGGAACAACTATCTGCGTTATGGCGACACGGTGACCGTGCGTGAGCACTATCCAGCCATGAAGCGCTATATCGATATGGTGATGGAGCGTTACATAGACAAGGGCGACGGCCATTTCCGAGGCAGCTCGACATGGAAGGATCTCGGCGACTGGCTCGGACCGCAGAACAGGCAGAACGACAACACTTTGCTCTTTGACAGTTATCTTGTCTACGAACTCGGACTTATGGAGAAGATGGCCGCCCTGCTTGGTCTCGACGACGATGCACGCCGCTATGCGAAATGGAGAAAAATGCGCCGTGAGTTCATCAACAACAACTATCTCGACAGCCTGACATCGCGAACCGTCGGTACTGGACATGCCGGTAAGCGGGTCTCTACCTGGACGGGATATATCGGTTCCGTTGAGCGCGGACGGCCGATAGATACCCATACTTCCTATGCCGTTCCGCTGGCCCTGGGTGTTATCGACACTGTCTGCCGGCAGACTTTTGCCGACAATCTCGCACGGCTTGTTGTCTCTCCGTCATATGACGATGCCGGCAAGAAGTATCCGCCGTACTCGCTCATGACGGGTTTTGTCGGCACACCGTGGATATGCTATTCCCTTTCAGACAACGGGCATGCTGCCGAGGCATACCGTCTGCTGATGCATACGGGTTACCCGTCATGGCTCTATCCCGTCACGCAGGGTGCCACGACGATATGGGAGAGGCTCAACTCTTTCACACATGAAGACGGTTTCGGACGCAACAACAGTATGAACTCGTTCAACCATTACGCTTTCGGTTGTGTCTTCGACTGGCTGATGCAGCGTTCTGCCGGCATATCTCCCGATGAAGCCAGTCCCGCTTTCCATCATTTCTTCCTCCGTCCCGTTACCGATTCTACGGGCAGGCTCACATCGGCCGCGGCCCATTACGATTCGATGTACGGCCGCATAGAGAGCGGATGGCGGATAGAACCCGATGGGACAACGGTATATAAGTTTACCGTTCCAGCCAATACCAAGGCCACGCTGATGCTACCGATTTCTGCCGATGACAGGATAAAGCCGGACGCACGGGCTTTGTCCGGGCATCGGAACGGTGATATTATGGAATACGAATTGGGTTCGGGGAAATATGTTTTTGAAATAAAAAAGAGAAAATGAATCACCGGTAGCCGACCGGTTTGGATTTAAGACAATAGAAAATGGAGGGTTGAGGATTATGATTGGCTTTGTCTGTCGGTGCGGATGTGACCGCATTACATATCTTACTGACAAGAGTAATCATGATTTTCAACTCTCCATTTTCAATAGGCCAATCTATATTATCCTATCGGCAATTCCCCTTTTTTAAGCAGCTGTCTTGCATTTACTGTTCGGCAAAGGTGTTGAACGAATGCGGTTGCAGCGTTACGTTGAGGTATTTGCCGCGCAGTCTGACGGTAAGCGGTTGCGTGTCGTCGGTGAAATTTCCGGCAATGACGATATGTTTGCCGCCGGGTGTGCGGAAAACGATGGCCGGCCTACGCATGTCCTCTTTGGCATAGGCTACCATGCGGCTGCCCGGTTCCACCATGTTCGAGAAGTGTTTCACAGCATAGTATTCGGGGGTATAGCGCAGCCGGCGCGACTTGCTGTCCACCTGTATCAGAGCATTTTGCCGCCATCCCCACGGACTTTCGCCGTTGTCTGTCAGTATAAAGTTCCAGATGAAGTATTCGTCGCAGCCTTTTCCGATGTAGTCGGCAAGCAGGAAGAACGTATGTTCGCCCGCAGCCCAGTTCATGCTTCCGTTGCCGCATTCGCTTTCAGACGATATGAGGTGCATGTCGGGATATTTCCGGCGTATGGCTTCCAGATTTTCGCGGCCTTCCCATTGGAATCCGGCTCCGTCCACATGGCCTTTCACACCGTCGACAATCTTCTCAACATAGTCGAGACGGTTGGTGTTGAATGTACCTATATACAGTTTCACGTCGGGATGGGCGGTGCGGAGTGCCGGTGCGAGGTAGTCGCGGTTGAAGCGTATGGTGCCGTCGGCAGTCCACGGACATCCGGGATAGGGGGTATAGCTGTATGCCTCGTTCTGATACATCACCATATCAATCGGCACATTCTGTTCGGCATACAGGTCGATGAACCGGCAGAACATGTCGGCATAGCTCTTCAGATAGCGCTCGTCTTGTATGAAATAGTTTTGTGCGGCCAGTTGTCGCGGGAACTTTCCCTGCTGTTGTCCGGCCATCTTCACCTCGTCCTCGTCTATCTTTCCCACGGTTCCGAAGAGCAGATAATCCTTTCTTGCATCCTGAGTGTTGAACTTGCTGCTCACCACACAGTAATCCTGATTTATTTTCATCCATGCCGGAGGACTCCACGGCGAAACCCAGAAAGTCATGTTCGGGTTGTATCGCTGTGCGGCCCTTATGAGCGGGATGATGCCTTGCTTGTCCCGTTCGATGTTGAAATGGCGCAATTGGAAATCTCCGGCCACGTCGTCACAACTGTACCATGAGCGACTGTAGTCGTTGGCATTCATCGAGATGCGTCCGCGAGTGAACTTCAAGTCTCCGTCGGGAGCGAAAATACGGCTCATCACTTCCTCCTGCTCCTTGCGTGTGAGCAGGTTGAGAGCGTCCCAGTCGAGTTCGTTGAAGCATGTACCCCAGGCGCGAAATACGTGTCCGGTGTCTTTTCCGGCAGTGTTTGCCGTGACGGTCATGTCAGGTGTGCGTGCGGTCTTGCCCTGCAGTGACACTTTCGATTTTTTCCAGAACAGGCTGTCGGTGCTCGTGTATGCCGTGAAGGTCTGTGCCCCGGCGCCTGCCGCTGCAACAAGCAGCAGCGAAGTCAGTAGTCTTTTTGTATTCATGCAATATTGTTTTGTTATGTCTTGATACATTATATATTACGTATGGCACATTCGTGTCACTTGTCAGGCGTGACATAAATGTGCCATACTCTCTGTTCAGACTGCTGTCCGGCCACAGGTCACTGCTTTTTCCATCCTGTGATTTTGCCGATGGCGGGAGCTATCTCGATATTGTCAATCCGTCCTTGGAACACTTCTGTGCCCGGACCTATGGCATATATCGGCACATAGCCGTTGCTGTGACCGCCGCTTGCCCAGCTTATCATAGCGGCTTCCGATATAATCCGGCATGCCGTTTCGCCCAAGTCGTTGATTCGCTCATTGACCTTGCCGTTGTCTTTGACGGCATCTTCGATGGCTGTCCAGCGTTTTTTCAGTCTGGCAGTCTGCTCGTCGGTCAGTGTGATGCCGTCGCCGAAACCGAATTGCGCCTTGAGCTCTTTCTCGACAAGCGTCCAGTTGAAGCGTTTTGGATGTTTCTTGTACAGGTCGTTGAGATGCCGCTGAAATTCGGGTTTGGACATTTTCTGAAAACGGAGCAGGTCTGTGTGCAGCTCATACGGCCCTTTGCCCATGACGAGTCCGCCCGTTTCGTGGTCTGCGGATATGATGATGATTGTCTCGTCGGGATGTTGTGAGTAGAATTCGTATGCCACCTTGATGGCCTTGTCCATATCGAGAACCTCGTTGATTACCGTACCGATGTCGTTGCGGTGGCATGCATAGTCGATCATTCCGCCTTCCACCATCAGGAAAAATCCGTTTTTCTGCTGCCTGCTCAGGAAGTTGATGCCGGCGCGAGTAATCTCTTCGAGTGTCAGGTCGCCTTTCTTGCGGTCTATGGCATAAGGAATCCGGTCGTGGTCCAGCTTGCTGTTTGCCTCGTCGCTCTGCAACAGAATCATTTTCCCGGCCGTGCGGGCTTTCTTCATATAGTCGTTGTAACCCTTGGCAATGGTGTAGCCGGCTTTCGCTGCTTGTTCGTACAGACTTCCCTCCTCAGGCTTTTCATTGGCCTTGTGAAAGTCGGACCCTCCGAAATAGTCGTATCCCGAGGCTATGAGTTGCTTGCCTATCTCATAATACATCTGTCGTTTGGGCACGTGGGCATAGAAAGCAGCCGGGGTGGCATGGTCTACAGCCACACTCGTTGCCACTCCTACGGCCGCACCGGTATCCTTGGCCCATGACGCCACGCTCTGCACGTCGTTCTGCAGGTCGACAGTCAGTCCCAATGCACCGTTTTTTGTCTTGCTGCCGGTGGCCAGTGCGGTTCCTCCGGCGGCCGAGTCGGTCACACCGTTTGTTCCGGAATAGGTGTTGACAAGTCCCACTACTGGCAGGCTCGACATGAGAATAGGCTCGAATCCTATGCGTCCCTTCAGGGCGGCAAGGTAGGTTTCGGTTACGTTGACCTGATTCACGCCCATACCGTCTCCTATGAAGTAGAACACATACTTCACCTGGCTTTGGGCCATGGTCATAATGGAAATCATTATGACCGCTAATAATGATAAAAACCTTTTTTGCATGATATGAATCTTATTTGTTGTTCTTGTCTGTTTGTCCCTATGTGCCGTCGGTGCTTTACCTGTCTGTTGGCATGCCGGCCTTGGTCCATCCCATGTAGCCGCTGTTCAGTTCGACGACACTGTATCCGTTTCTGACGAGAATGGCGGCGGCTTTCTTGCTGCGCTTTCCGCTGCGGCAATATACCGCGACGGTCTTGTCTTTGGGGAGTTTTCCGGTGGCGCGGCTTTCGAAATTGCCGTCGAGCACGTCTATGTTCACAGCGTTGGCTATGTGCCCCTCTGCGTATTCGGCCGCTGTGCGCACGTCGAGCCTTGTCACGGCTTGGGTCGTATCGGCTATTATCCGTCCGAATTCCTCCGCCTCCACGCTTCGGAATCCTATTGTCTGTGCCGTACAGCCAAACAGGCTGCACAGCATTGTCATTAAGCTCATTATCAGTGGTTTGAATGTCATTGGTTGATTGTTTGGTGTAAGTCCGGATTTATGTAATGGCTGACGGTGTTGTCAGCATCCCGTGCCGTCAATGCTACATGATGTCCCTTCTGGCATGGGCTCCGTGTTGTCCGTATGCCCGGCCTTTTCCTCTATGCCGGCTTCCTCAGGCGAGAATGTGATGCGCCCGTCTTCAAGCACGAAACACGGTATGCCCACAGTTCCGCGGCCGCGTATGTCGTCGAAAGCCGGTGAAGAGTCGCGCAGGGTGATGAATTGCTTCAGGTTGCGTACATGCTCGCCAATGTCTGTTATCTCAAAACGCGGGTCGTTTTCTGCCAGTTTTTTTACATGCGTGCAGTCGGGGCATGTCTTCATTACGAATATCTTTATCATTGCTTTATTTAAATTGATGTTGTCTTGAATGATTGAAAACGGTCTGTGCGGCAGGCCTCACAACAGCCTCATTGCGATGGCGGCACATGCTTCGGCGTCGGCCAGGGCATGATGATGGTTGGCGAGGTTGTAGCCGCAGTATGCGGCCACCGTATGCAACTGATGATCGGGCAGGATATGTCCCAGACACCGGCGTGCGGAACGGCAGGTGCAGTGGAACGTATATCCGGGATATTCCATATGGTATTCGCTGAATACGGCACGCAGGCATCCTTCGTCGAAAGAGCTGTTGTGGGCCACAAGGGGCAGGCCTTCGATGAGTGGGGCTATGCTTGCCCATACGTCGGGAAACGGCGGCGCGTCTTCCACATCGAGCATCGTAAGTCCGTGGATGCGGGTGGTCCATGGGATGAAGAAGTCGGGACGTGGATAGACAAGACTGTAGAATTTGTCCTTGAGCTGCCCGTTGCGCACTGTCACCACACCGACACTGCACACGCTGGAGCGGTATTGGTTGGCCGTTTCAAAGTCTATGGCCGCAAAATCGTCCATGAATTATAGCGGTGTGACGGCTGTTATGACAATGTCTTCTGCCGGACGGTCGCCACGCCCGGTTGCTGCCTGCTGAATCTGCTCTACGATGTCGAGGCCTTCTTCCACTTCACCGAACACGGTATACTGCCCGTCGAGATGCGGTGTGCCGCCGATGGTGGAGTATACGGTTTTCTGCTCGTCGCTCATTCCCGTGCTGCCGTCGGCTTTCAATTGTGCCTCGGCCTCTGCGGCCAGCTTTTCCTGCAACTCTTGCAGTGCGGCACGGTTGCGCTCGCGACGCAGATTCATTATCTCGTCACGGTGTTGCGCCACCAGTGAGTCGAAGACCTGCTGCATCCGTTGCATCTTCATTTGGCGTGATAACTGGCTAAGCTGGCCGTCGTTGTACGTCTGTCCCCATACGATGTAGAACTGTGAGCCGCTGCTTCTGCGTTCCGGATTGACCTCGTCTCCCTGACGTGCCGCAGCCAGCGCTCCGCGCTTATGGAATATCCCCGGCTTTATTTCGCTTTCGATGGTATATCCCAGTCCGCCCGTTCCAAGCATTTTGCCTGCCGGTGCCCCTTTAGAGTCAGGGTCTCCGCCCTGTATCATGAAGTCTTTGATGACGCGGTGAAACAGTGTTCCGTCATAGAATCCATCGCTTGCCAGCCGTATGAAGTTGTCGCGGTGGAGTGGGGTGTCGTCGTACAGCCGTACGACGATGTCGCCAAGTGTGGTCTGTATCCTTGCTTTCATTTGATTGTTGTTGTTTGTTGTTTGTCTTCCTTGCGGTTGATGCCATTCTCTGTTGCCTTACAGATGCTGTTGCCTTGTTTTCCATGCGGCGGACATAGCTTGTCGGGGCATGACCGTAATGGCATGAAATATGTTGCAAAAATACTGATTTTAGTTTGAACGACCAACGTTTTTTTACGGTTTAGTATTTTCCAGAAGATTATTTTTTATGTCTTTGAAAATAGCATTGGGTCCGGACCGGCCCGTTTTTTCAGTTATGATTGTGGAGACATTGGAGTTTTCACACCTCGTTTCTGTTGTATTTCCGTCTGCGTTTCATTCGGTCTTACCGCATTTTCCCATGGCATGGGCAACCGTCATACAGGTGGGATTGGCGGTTTGATGCAATAATTCGGAATAATAATGACAAAACACTTCGTCGTACGTTACAAGACAGTCTTTTGCGGATTATGGCCTGAAAATAGCGGTTTTATGTTTAAAACAGGAAGCATTGACAGTCAGACAGTTATGGAGTTGCGTCAAAATGCCGGGTGGTCCGGTTTCCCGTTTGGGCCATATTGGGTTGCGAAATAGGCCGTTTGAGGTTGCGAAATAGGCGGTTTGAGGTTGCAATATGGGCCGTTTGGGACTGTAAAATATGCCGGATTGCAGTATAAAATGTCAAAAACAGTGATGTGACAGCCCCGAAATGAGCTTAAATTGGTCCGGATATGGGGCGAAATTTTTCTATTTCAGGAAAAAAGAAATGTGTTTTTTTAAGAAAAAGAAGGACAGAACATGACGTGTCAAAAGACATGTATTGGCTTAAGGACATGTTTATGACGACAAACCGTAATAATGGTAAGGCAATCTGTAATCCGTCTATTGCGGATAAGACAATTTATCCGTACCTTTGCAGTAAGAAACATTCATGATGAGAGTGGCTTGATACGTACCGGACTTTAACGTGAGAATCAGTACGTGACGCCATGGCATTTGCATCAAGGAATGGATGAAACAGACAAATTCGAAAGATTATGACGGGAAAAACAACAGGGGCAAACGGCTGGGCACAGGGGATTGTCTTGTGCGTTGCAATGGCTTGTACGGGCGGTATGTCGGCTCAGGCATTGTCTGATACGGCGCGGGTATATAATATCGGAGAGGTGGTGGTGACCGGCAGCAACAACGTCACGGGGCGCGACTTGCTGCCTTATACTGTGAGCGTGATGGACGGCCGGCAGCTGGAAGCCACCGGCCGTACGCAACTGCTCTCGGCCTTGTCGGGGCATGTCCCGAGCCTGTTTGTCTCGGAGCGCAACATTTTCGGATTCGGGATAAGCAATGGCGGTTCGGGCGGCATCAAGATCAGGGGCGTCGGCGGCGACCCTACCAATGCCGTGCTGATGATGGTCGACGGGCAACCGCAGTTTGCCGGACTTTACTCCCACAGTGTGGCCGACTTCTATGAGACGGAATATGTCGAGCGTGTTGAGGTGTTGCGCGGCCCTGCTTCAGTTCTATATGGTTCCAACGCCATGGGCGGTGTGGTGAACGTTATTACCAGGAATGCAAGGCATGAGGGTGTGCACACGACGCTGACATCGCAGTACGGCTCGTACAACACTTGGCAGACAGCACTGACCAACACCGTACGCTTCGGTCGTTTCTCGTCGCTCGTCTCCGTGGGATATGACCGGACGGATGGCATCCGTGACAATTTCGATTTCGAGCAGAAGAGCGTTTATGCCAAGATTGGCTATGACATAAGCAGACGATGGCAGGTACGGGCCGACTATTCGCTGATGAACTTCACCGGCAACGACCCCGTTTATCCCAGACTGTCCGACGCGGAGTCTACCGACATCTATCACCAGAACATTACACGCGGCGAGGCTTCATTGTCGTTGAGCAACAGTTATGACGATATGAGCGGCTGTGTGCGTATGTACTACAGCTACGGCAACCATTTCGTAGACGACCCGCGCCATTTTCACAGCCTTGACGACCGCTTCGGCGTGTTGGCCTATCAGAATTTCAGTCCGTGGGCCGGTACGGACATCACGTTGGGTTTCGACTTTGACACGTACACGGGTGAGATTCCCGTATCGGGCGGACATGCCTTCGGTGACGGCAGCCTGCAGGCACAGATGCAGACAATCGGCCGCAAGAGTATAACGGAGTATTCGCCTTATGTGGCGTTTTCGCAGGGGCTTTTTGACGGTGTGCTGACTTTGAACGGCGGTTTGCGGATGGCCAACAGCGACCGTTTCGGCACATATTGGGTCCCGCAGGGCGGAGTGGTTGTACGTCCCGGAGGAGACTGGATGGTTAAGGCCTCGTTGGCAAAAGGGTATCGCAATCCGTCGTTTCGCGAGATGTATCTTTATCGCATGGCAAATCCCGAGCTTGAACCGGAGAGCATGATGAACTATGAAGTGACGGTGGGCAAGACGTTCTCACGTTATTTCGGTTTTGACGTTACGGCTTATTTCAGCGAGGGAAGCAATATGATTCAGACCGTATCGATGAAGAATGTAAACACGGGGAGTTTCAGAAACAAGGGTTTGGAACTGTCGGTCGACAGTCGTCCGACGGACAAACTTGTGCTGAATGCGACGTATAGTCATATGTATACATCGCTCGCCGGTCTGACGGCAGCGCCAAAGAATCAGTACAGTCTGGGCGTAGCATGGCAGCCTGCGGGCCGTCTGTCGGTCGATGCCGGGCTGCGTGGCGTCGGCGGTTTGTATGTGGCAGACGGTGTGGACCGCCAGGACTATGTGCTGGTAAACATGAAACTGACGTACAAGGCCATGCGCTCGCTCGATGTGTTTGCCGCGTTTGACAACATGACAAATGCGGAATACACCATCAACGAGGGATATGAAATGCCGGGATTCACGGCTATGGGAGGAGTGAAACTGAGATTTTAGCCTGATGCAGGAATGACAGGCTCACTCCTCTATATGCGAGATGGAGTGGGCGAAAGTGGTGAAGAAGTTGGTAACGGTCTCGCTCGGATAATACCGGAAGTATTTTGCACTGTGCTTGATCTGCCATATCATCGCGTTCGAGTCGCTTGTGCGTACGAAGATGTTCTTGCCTTGTGTGAAGTACCAGCTGTCGGCATGATTGTCGGTAATGTGAAACATTTCGTTGATTATGCTGTTTATGTCTGCATCGGGTTTGCCGCTTGCAAACTGAAGTTCGTCTTCTTCAAATCCGAACAGTGTCACCATGATGCCGCTGATGAGGCGTGCAATGTTCTGCATGCCGAGTTTCTTTATCCATGTCTGCAGTTTTACGAAGTCAACCTTGTCGCCTGCCTTTCTCAGATATATGCCAAGGTCGATTAGTTGTTTCATGCAGATGCCTTCGTTGAGGATGTAGCGTGTGATGCGTATAAGGGCATGGAGAAGGCTCAGGGTAGGAGGCAACACTTCCACCCGGGTATCGTATATTGTGATGTATGCCGGTTTGCTCTCTCTTATCTCCTTCTCGGTTATGGCTTGCAGTCTGGCGTTGAGCGCCTTGTTGGTGAGCTGCTGCATGCAGTGGTGATGTTCTATCTCGATGCCGTTCCACGTATATTGCATGATGTGGCGTGAAGGATTGGTAGGGGCAGAGCCGTTCTTTTCGGCCCACTCGTCGGCTTTGCGGGCTTGGGTTGTGTAGGGAAAGAAGATGTCTATGTTGCCGGGAGTGCGGTGAAGCGGATTGTCATACAGTGTGGCCGCGGATTGTCCTTTTAACAATATCGGACGCATCTGCCCGCGGTCAAGTTCTTCAATGAGCCTGACAGTGACATCGTCGATGCGGCGGTTGTTGAGTTCGGTTTCCTCCGTAGCTCTTTGCCAGTTGGCTAATTGCCAGTTTGGCATCTGCATGAAGAAGTCGTCGTCATGGTTGCTTATGCCGTCGTATACGATGGCCGTCACACCGTGCATGAGTGAAAGCTGGTACAGTCTGTTCCATTTCCATGCCGACATGGGTTCGATATGGCCTTTACTGCCGAATGCTCCGCTGCGCAGGAGGGTGAAGAAATTACGCTGTATGATGTTCATATAGGTTGGTTTGTTGCGTATGAGTAATGTTTTTTTCGTTGTGTAGCATCATCTGACTGTCATGAATACCTGTGTGGATAGCGTAACAGGATGGCAGCTAAGGTTATGATGCCTATCACCATTGGATAGTATAAGTATGGTATGATGCTGACAGGGCTTATGGAAGCCAGACCGGCAGCCATAAGCAACTGGGCTCCATAGGGGATTATGCCCTGCATGCAACACGACATTGTGTCGAGTATGCTTGCACATTTGCGGCTGTCAAGGCCAAAACGGTCGCTGATTTGCTTGGCGATGCCACCCACGGTGATGATGGCTATGGTGTTGTTGGCGGTGCATATGTCCGTTATAGAGACGAGTGCGGCTATGCTCAGTTCGGCTCCGCGCTTGCTGTTTATGTGGCTTGTAAGTTTGTCGATGATGTAGTCTATGCCGCCGTTCGCCTTAATAAGTTCGAGCATTCCGCCGGCCATCATCGTAATTATTATCAGCTCCCCCATGCCGGCAATGCCTTCTCCCATGGCATTGAACCATCCGTAAATGTTGAAAGAACCGCATATCATGCCTATCATTCCGCAGAGAATGATGCCTATGGTGAGCACGGCCATGACGTTCATGCCGAGTATGGCAATGGCGAGAACAACGATGTATGGCACGACTTTGATATAATCTACATCGGGAATGTCGCGTGGCGAACTGATATCGTGACCGATAATAAGATATAGAATTAGTATGGCGGCCGCGGCCGGAAATGCCAGATAGGCGTTTACACGGAACTTGTCACTCAGTTTGCAGCCTTGTGTCGATGTGGATACAATGGTAGTGTCGGAGATGAAAGAAAGGTTATCTCCGAAAAAGGAGCCGCCGACGACAACGGCAGTCAGCAGCGGCAGAGCTGCATCGGTGGTGTGGGCGATGCCTGCTGCTATAGGCGTGAGTGCGACAATGGTCCCTACGCTCGTGCCTATCGACAGTGAAATGAAGCATGCAGCGAGGAATAGTCCGGCCAAAAGCATGTTGCCAGGCAGCAAGGTCAGTGTGAGGTTGACAGTAGCATCGATGCTGCCTATTGTCTTGGCGCTGTTTGCGAATGCTCCGGCAAGTACGAATATCCATAGCATGAGCATCATGTTGTCCCGTCCGGCGCCACGGCTGAATATGTCGATGCGCCGGCGCAAGGGTATGCCGCCACTGACGATGACGGCATAAATTGAAGAAAGCATGAAAGCCACGGTAATGGGCATGGCATAGAAGTCGCCGGCCGAAACGGATGTGATGAGATAAACGGCTATGAATACCGGCAATGGGCTTAGTGCGATGAGACCTTTGGACATGGCTTCCTTTAAACATTAAACTCCAGACACTAAACTGATAGTGTACGGAGATAAGACTTCAAATATCAAAATTCAGTGTTTGAGCATTGGATATCGAACTTTAAATCCCGAACTTTATGATGTTGTGATATGATTTTCCATAAACGTTTCATATCAAACAGAATAAAGTTCAAGATTCAAAGATCGATGTGAACGTCGTAATTAGAGAGTCACTCCGTTTTTGAAGATAGCTATTTCGCGATAGTCATTCTCTTCGTTACGGGCTTTTTCACCACTTGCCACGGCGAGAATCTTGTCTATGAACTCCGGAACAAGCTCGCCCATGGTCTTGTTTTCCACCAGTTGACCGGCGCTGAAGTCTATCCAATTGGGTTTGCGTGATGCGAGTGTAGGATTGGTGGCTATCTTCATAGTGGGGACAAAAGTGCCGAAAGGAGTGCCCCGCCCCGTGGTGAAAAGCACTATCTGACATCCGGCGGATGCCAATGCCGTAGATGCTACGAGGTCGTTTCCCGGAGCTGAGAGCAGGTTCAGGCCGGTGGCTTCCAGCCTGTCGCCATATTCAAGCACACCGCTCACCGGGGCACGGCCGCATTTTTGGGTGCATCCCAGGGCTTTGTCTTCCAGTGTCGATATGCCTCCGGCTTTGTTGCCGGGCGACGGATTCTCGCCGACAGGCTCTCCATGACTGAGGAAATATTCCTTGAAGTTGTTGACCATGCTCACTGTCTTGTCAAACAGCTCGGTGGATTTACAGCGGTTCATCAGTATGGTCTCGGCACCGAACATCTCGGGAACTTCAGTCAGGATGGACGTTCCGCCTTGAGCGACAAGCCAGTCTGAGAACTCTCCGACAAGCGGATTGGCCGTGATGCCGCTGAACCCGTCGCTGCCTCCGCATTTCAAGCCTACACGTAGCTTGCTTACGGATACATCCTCGCGTTTGTCTTCACATGCTTTGGCATATAGGCCGCGCAGTATCTCCATGCCGGCTTCGACTTCGTCACCGTCTACTTTCTGTGTTACGAGGAACTTGATTCGCTCGCGGTCATAGTCGCCGAGCAGCTGTTCGAAAAGTTCGGGCTGGTTGTTCTCGCATCCGAGACCGAGAACAAGCACACCTCCGGCATTGGGATGCAGGGTTATGTCACGCAGTATTTTGCGTGTATTCTCATGGTCGCCACTCAACTGCGAGCATCCATAGTTGTGATGCCAGGCGTATATTGAATCGACCCCTTCAGTGCCCGTCTCGCAGCGAAGCCTCTCGGCGAGTTTCTCGGCGATGCCGTTCACGCATCCCACCGTGGGTACTATCCATATTTCGTTGCGTGTGCCAACCTCACCATTCTTGCGTACATATCCTTTGAATGTCCGCTTTTCATCTTTGATGTCAAGTGTTTCACTGACAGGGCAGTATGTATATTCCAACGTTCCGGCCAGATTGGTTTTCAGGTTGTTCTCATTAACCCAGTCGCCGGCTTTGAGGTCTTGCAATGCATGGCCTATCGGATATCCGTATTTTATGATATCCTTGCCTTTGCAGGTGTTTGTAATCAGAATCTTATGACCTGCCGGTGTGTCCTGATTGACGGTGATGCTCTTGCCGTCAACTTCCACCACGTCGCCTTTGCTTTTAGGTTGCAGGCATACGATGACCGTATCGGCCGGATTGATTTTGATAATAGTCTGTTCCATTTAAGTAGTTATTTAGTTAATACTTTTTGTCTCTTCAATATTGATTATAATTGGGTGCGCCTGTAGAAGTCAATGTTTTCCCGTGTAAGTATTTCGATTGGCATATAGTTTACAGGGGTTACTTCCTTTTTAAGCACAATCGCTTCGAAAAGCGATTCTATACATGAAAAACCTTGCATATATGCGTGTTGGGCTATGAGGAACGATATGGAGCCTTGCCGAAGGCAATCGGCGTTTTTACTGACCATGTCGTAGCCCATTATCTGCACGTTGCGCCTGTTGCTGCGAAGCAGGAATTCTCCGACGAGATGAGCTTTGGAATTGAATGTGATACAATGGTGGACATTGTGATGGGTCGAGAAGAACTCTTCAAGTATGTCATCATATTTTTCCCTTTCTTCATCCAATGGCAGGTTGACTTCCGTTATGGTTACATTCGGAAAGTGGTCGCGCATGTAGTGCCTGAATCCCGTCTCGCGGTTTTCTTGCTGTTTGCTGGCAACGTTCCCGTCCTTCATCTGTTTCATCAGCATGATTTCTTTCTCATTGGATGCAATGAGCATAAGCATCTTTCCGGCAAAATATCCGCTACAGAAAGAGTCCTGGCCATAGAAAGCCAATGGTTTAAGATCTGGCATATAGGAGTCGAGGAATACGAAAGGTATGTTCCTTTCGTGAAGCTCGTCCGTGAACTTGCGTGTGAGGTCAAGCTTTGACGGAACGATTATGACTCCGTCGGGATTTTCTTTCAGACTTTCTTCAGTAACTTTGACAAATGTGTTTGAACTGAAGCGTTTATAGTATTTGATTTTTATGTTGATGTGGAAGTCGCGGCGATGTTCGGCTGCACTCATAGCCCCTTCCTCTATTTCTTCCCAGTATGCTTCTGATTCGTGTTTGGGGATAATGCAGTGGAAAGTGTAGCTTTTGTTGTATGCCAGTGCGCTTGCATACATGTTTGGATGGTAGTCCAGCTCTTTGAGTGTTTTCTCTACTTTCTCGCGTGCAGCCTTTGATACGTTAGGTCTGTTGTGGAGTACTCTGTCAACAGTACCGACAGATACCCCTGAATGTTCTGCTATGTCTTTTATTCTGATTTTGTCAGGAACCATGCTTATCGTTTTGCTATTGTCTTTGCAAAAATACCAATAAAAAATGAATTGCGATAACAGGCATTCGTATATTTTGCGAAATATTAAAGATTTTGCCGGATTTCTTTCGCTGTTTAAGAATTTAATACTATTTTTGTACTCAAAAACAAACTGTCTATTATAAACAACATTAATAAAATATTAAAATCAAAATGGCTAAAGTTGTAACATTAGGCGAGATTATGCTCCGCCTTTCACCTGACGGTAATGACCGTTTTATCCAGACAGATTCTTTCCGCATCATTCCCGGTGGCGGTGAGGCTAATGTGGCCATCAGTTGTGCCAATTATGGACATGACGCTTATTTTGTAAGCAAATTGCCTGCTCATGAAATAGGACAGATTGCAGTTAATTCCCTGCGTCGTTATGGTGTGAACACTCAGTTTATTGCCCGTGGCGGTGAGCGTGTCGGTCTGTATTATGCCGAGACAGGTGCTTCCATGCGTCCTTCAAAAGTCATTTATGACCGTGCTCATAGTGCTATTGCAGAGGCTGAACCGTCTGATTTTGACTTTGATGCAATTATGGAAGGTGCTGACTGGTTCCATTGGTCCGGCATCACACCGGCTGTTTCGGACAAAGCTGCCGAGCTTACACGTTTGGCTTGCGAAGCTGCAAAGCGCCATGGTGTGACTGTTTCTGTAGACTTGAACTTCCGTAAGAAACTGTGGACATCGGAGAAAGCTATTTCAATAATGCGTCCGTTGATGAAGTATGTCGATGTATGTATCGGCAACGAGGAAGACGCTGAACTCTGCCTTGGCTTCAAACCTGATGCAGACGTGGAAGGCGGTCAGACTGATGCAGCCGGATATGAGGGCATCTTTAAGCAGATGAAAGAAGAATTCGGTTTCAAGTATGTGGTTTCAACGCTGCGTGAGAGTTATTCGGCAACATTCAATGGATGGAAAGCTCTTATTTATGATGGCAAAGAGTTCTATCAGAGCAAGCGATATGAAATCAATCCTATTATAGATCGTGTAGGTGGAGGCGATTCTTTCTCCGGTGGTTTGATTCACGGATTGCTTACCAAACCTACGCAGGGTGAGGCACTTGAATTTGCTGTAGCGGCATCTGCACTTAAGCACACAATCAATGGCGATTACAATCTTGTAAGTGTTGCCGAGGTTGAGGCATTGGCCGGAGGCAATGCAAACGGTCGCGTACAGCGTTGATATTTGTTTGTACACATTTTATTTATAATATAAATGGCTAAGTTTGATAAAATAGCAGTTCTGGCAAAGATAGGCCAGACAGGTATGGTGCCGGTGTTCTATCACAAGGATGCCGAGGTGGCAAAGAAAGTCGTAAAGGCTTGTTATGATGGCGGTGTGCGTGCTTTTGAGTTCACCAACCGTGGCGACTTTGCTCACGAGGTGTTTGAAGAGGTTGTAAAGTTCGCTGCGAAGGAATGTCCCGAGCTTGCACTGGGAGTAGGTTCTGTTGTCGATCCTGCTACCGCAGCCCTCTATCTCCAGCTTGGTGCCTGCTTCATTGTCGGTCCGTTGTTCAATCCTGAGATTTCCAAGATATGCAATCGTCGTCTGGTGGCTTATACTCCCGGATGCGGTAGCGTGTCTGAGGTTGGAGCAGCTCAGGAGACAGGATGCGATCTGTGCAAGATATTCCCCGGTGATGTGCTTGGTCCCAATCTCGTGAAAGGTCTTATGGCTCCGATGCCTTGGTCCAAGTTGATGGTGACAGGTGGCGTCTCGCCCGATGAGGCCAATCTTACATCATGGATTAAAGCCGGTGTTTATTGTGTCGGCATGGGATCCAAGTTGTTCCCCAAAGACGTCATTGCAGCCGAAAACTGGCAGGCAATTACCGATAAGTGTGTTGAGGCTCTTGGTTACATTGCTAAGGCACGCGCATAGTCACATTATATCAAAAGGTTTCAAAGGTCTCTTGTTTTTCCTTTGGAACCTTTTGTCTTTTTCAGCCTGTTCACATCATGATAGGCCGCAGGTGGACGAGCTGAATGGTTTGTCATACGCCTGTCATTATCGTAATCTTGATTCTGCCGCCATGTATGCCGTCCGTGCTTATGATATGTCTGAGCATTATGGAGACGGTAGGGCGGAGGCGCTCAATAACATGGCTTTTGTCCACATGGCCGGTATGGATTATGATGTGGCCAAAAGGTTGCTTGACGAGGTCGCATCATGCACAGACAATCAGGTGGAACTGCTTGTATGCGATGTCCAGCAGATGCGTCTTTGTCAACGGATGTCACGCAACCGTGAGTTCTATGACTATTGTGAGCGTGCCCGTATGCGTATGGCACGAATCAATGAAGAACGTGCCGGACTGTCCGGCCGGATGCACAAAAGGATGATATATGCAGAGACAGAATTTCATATCGTCAATTCCATATATTATTATTATGTCGGACTGGAACGTCGTTCGGCCGAATCCCTTTTGAATATAGATATCGACGGTGAGATACAGAAGGACACTGTTCAATATCTGAGCTATTTATATAATGTCGGTGCAGGAGGAATTATATCTGACGGACAGCAAAAAGATATAATTCAGAAAGAGTTTGAGAGTTTGCTGAAATGCTATCTTATAGCTGCACAACACGGGTATACATTCTTTGAGGCAAATACGCTTGAGGCAATGGCAGAACACCTGGTATCCGATGAGTCGCGTACGCAACTGCTACAGGACAATTCCATTGCTGTCAATTTCGTTGTTCCGGACAGTATTGACGACAATACTGTTCCGGAATGGATGGCCGTTCGGGCCCTGCAGCTGTTCAGTGAATATGGCGATGTCTATCAGATAGCCGGTGCCCACCGCACACTTGCCTCGTGTTTCATGGAGCGTGGCGACTACAATCTGGCTCTGTACCATCTGGAAAAGGCTTTGGAAAACACGAAGATAGAACAGGCTCCTGATCTTGTTGCCAGTATCCGTGAGCAACTCAGTGTGGTCTATTCGGCCATCAACGACAAGCCCGCCAGTGACTATAACCGCAATATATATATAGAACTTCAGGAGAAGACACGCCAGGACCGTTATCTGGAATCCCGGGCCGGCAAACTTAATAAATCCGCGTTGCAACTTAATATCATGATTATAGCCGTTGCGACGGCAATTCTGTTGCTCGTCTTCATGCTTTGTCTGTTTTATTACCTCAATCGGAAACGTAGCAGAAAACTGTCCATGGACAGTCTTCTTATGCCCTTGCGTGAATGGCAGGCTGCAAACGTCAAGCAGACAGCAGACCTTGAAGACAGGATAGAGAAAATACATGAAGAGTATACATTGGGACAGATACGTGTACGCAATGGAGAACGGCGCAGTCTTGAAAATCGTGCCAAGGTTTCGTTGGTTTGCAGTATAATCCCGTTTATCGACCGCATAATAAACGAAGTCAACCAGCTTTCTTCACGTAATGAAGATTCAAAACGTCGTTCGGAACGTTATGCCTATGTGGCAGAGCTTGCAGGAAAGATAGAAGAATACAATGATGTGCTTACACACTGGATTCAGCTTCGTCGTGGCCATATCGACCTTCATATAGAGAGTTTCCCATTGCAGCCGTTGTTTGATATTGTGGCGCGGAGCAAGACGGGATTCGTCATGTCCGGGTTGCAGTTTACCGTCGGCCGTACCGATGCTTGGGTCAAGGCGGACAGAGTGCTCACATTGTTCATGATAAACACTCTTGCCGACAATGCGCGCAAGTTCACGCCATCCGGTGGCAGTGTCAAAGTAAGCGCTTATGAAGAGAATGACTATGTGGAAATATCAGTTGAGGATACCGGACGCGGAATGTCCGCAGAACAACTTGACGGAATTTTTGACCATAAGGTTTACAACGGACACGGGTTCGGGCTTATGAACTGTCGCGGAATAATGGAAAAATACCGTAAGATAAGCCGTATATTCAGTGTCTGCAAACTTTCGGCTGTCAGCGAAGAAGGGCACGGAAGCAGATTCTTCTTCCGTCTGCCTAAGGGCATTGCGCGTACCGTATTGTTTGTTCTGTTGATGTCAGTTGCCGTCATTCCTGCCAATGGAGTGACGGCGGAGAGTAATCTGTCACGGGCAAAATCGTTTGCCGACAGTGCATATTTTTCCAATATAGACGGAACCTATGAGAATACGATGCGTTTTGCCGATTCTTGTCGCAAGTATCTCAACCTTCATTATCGTGAGCTTTATCCCGACGGACAGTATTTCATGCAGCGTGAAGGTGATATTTCGCTTGTTTTTCCTGAGATAAGATGGTTTCAGGACAGTGTAAATACCAACTACAACATAATACTTGACATACGCAACGAGAGTGCCGTGGCCGCACTTGCCCTGCATCAATGGCGCATATACGCTTATAACAACAAGATATACACCCTCCTTTTCAAAGAGATGTCGGCCGACAACACACTTGCCGACTATTGCCGCACCATGCAGCAGTCACAGACCAACAAGACCGTTGCCATCATCGTCCTGATACTTGTTCTGATAATGATTCTGCCGGCGTACTATATGTTGTATTATCGCCATAGGCTCTATTATCGGTTTTGTGTGGAGCGTGTGAAGTCTGTAAACGAGATACTTCTTAGCGATGCAGAGCCAACAGAAAAACTACAGAGGATAAGCCCGCTCGCCAATGAGCAGTATCCGGAGGAGCTGCAGGAAGTTGTAGACCGGATAGACAATGTATTGCGTGACGCAATATTATCGCGTAAAGAGCAGTTTTACAATATCGAATTGGCAGAAGATGAGTGTCGTCGCACGGAATATGAGGACAACAATCTGCATATAGCCAATTCTATATCGGACAATTGCCTTTCGGCATTGAAACATGAAACTATGTATTATCCCAGCCGTATACGCCAGCTTGTAGATGGTGGAGAGAATGATATGGAGGCAATGAAAGAGATTGTTGTATATTATCGTGACATATATTCCATATTGAGCCGTCAGGCTGTCCGGCAGACGGAGAGTCTCCAACTGGCGCTTTCTGCTGTTCCTATACATGATATAGTGAAGGATGTCCGTGGAGAGAAACTTTGTGTCCTGGGAAATCGCAATCTGTTGGAATATCTTTTCGAGATACTCAGGAAACAGAACGGACGTCTGCCGCTTGATGTCACGGCAGAGGCAAAGGATGACAGATATGTGCAGTTCTCAGTGAAAATGACCGGCCTGCATATCGACGAACGTAAGGCCTCGGATTTGTTTGTCCCTTCAGTGGACAATATTCCGTACCTGCTTTGCCGTCAGATTGTCCGTGACCATTCGGAGAGCGCCAACCGGCGTGGTTGCGGCATATTGGCAACGGTATGCAGGCAAGAGACGATAGTGAAGATTACGTTACCAAGGTATTCATGAATAAAATAGCAATACGATTATGGAGAAGTTCAAGATTATAATAGTGGAAGACGTGCCGTTGGAACTGAAAGGCACGGAAGGTATCATACGCAATGATATTCCCGAGGCAGACATTATAGGTACGGCAGACAGCGAAGCGGCTTATTGGCAGCTGATGAAGGAGGATGTTCCCGATCTGGTGCTGCTCGACCTTGGACTTGGCGGTTCGACAACGGTCGGAGTGGAGATTTGCCGCCATACCAGAGATGCCTGGCCCAATATGAAGATTCTTATTTTTACCGGTGAGATTCTCAATGAGAAGCTATGGGTGGATGTGCTCGATGCCGGTGCCGATGGTATAATTCTGAAGAGTGGCGAACTGCTCACGCGTGGTGATGTACGCAGCGTAATGGAAGGCAAGCGTCTTGTCTTCAACCAGCCGATTCTGCAAAAGATAGTGGAGCGTTTCAAAAGTTCCGTAGGCCGCCAGCTCGCACGTCAGGAAGCGTTCGTGCATTACGAGATAGACGAATATGACGAGCGCCTGCTCCGGCATCTTGCCTTGGGATATACCAAGGAGCAGATAGCCGGTTTGAGAGGAATGCCGTTTGGTGTGAAGAGTCTTGAGAAGCGTCAGAACGAGCTTATACAGAAACTTTTTCCTGATGGCAACGGGAGAAGCAGTGTCAATGCCACCAGACTTGTCGTGCGTGCTTTCGAACTGCGCATACTCGATGTGGACAGTCTTGAGCCGGACGACGAATGATTTCATCGTGTCATGAATAAGATTTTGGCATATATAGCCATTGTGCTTGGCGTTCTTGAGATAGTGCTTGTTCTTGCCTCATGGATGCTCAGTGTTCTTCTGCCCGACAGCGGTATACGGAGTATGCTTGACGGGGAGGGTATAAGATGGTTCTTCGGTGGCTTTGTCGATATGCTTGCCGGTCCTGTGCTTGTATGGATTCTTCTTTTGTCCATAGCTGTAGGATGTTTTTATGGCAGTGGCCTTGCATGTGTCTTCCGTTCCGGTTATAGCTTGCGTTACCGTGAGCGCATCGCCTTGACACTTGTGGGGATACTGTTGCTGGTATATGCCGGTGCTTTCGGACTTCTTGCTTTTATTCCCCATGCCGTTCTGCTCAGTGCCTCCGGCCATATTTTTCCGTCGCCTTTCAGTTCGTCCATTGTTCCTGTCGTTGCGTTCGGGGTCACTTCCCTTTCGGTCGTTTACGGCATTGTCTCCGCCCGTTTTTGTGGTATGGAAGATGTATACAAGTCGTTGTTCAAGGGTATAGGGATGTTTGCTCCGTTCTTTCTGTTCTATATATTGCTGGCCCAACTGTATCATTCCGTGGTATTCGTTTTCGGATAGCGGCATATGTAAATCCAAGTCAGTCAACAGAATCAAACTACATTATCGTCCGAACATAGAATGAACACGCCCCAACGGGGCAATGAGCACATAGCCCGGGGCAGAGCGAAGCGGCACCCCGGGAACAACACGATTGTACACACTCGCCCTGAAAGGGCAAAAGCATTAATTATCAAGTGTTTACAGTTTATGTATTGTATGTTTTTTATGCTTTTGCCCTTGCAGGGCGCGGAGTGTCGATGTTTGATACCCGGGGTGCCGCTACGCTCTGCCCCGGGCTATGTGCTCGTTGCCCCGTTGGGGCGTGTTCATTCTATGTTCGGACGATAATGTAGTTTAATTCTGTTGTCCGACTTAATTCTGTTGTCCGACTCATGTAAATATAGATGGCGATATGGATGCTTTATTCCGAATATATTATTATCTTTCCTCTAAAGAAAAATAATTTTCTTTATCCTGCCGGTGTATAATATCACTATTTTATTGTACATTTGCACGTGATTGACAATATACTGAACAAATGTAATGAGCCCATGCGTAATATTTGTATAGTGGCCGGTGCCCGTCCCAATTTCATAAAGGTGGCACCAATAATAAGAGCTATTGAACGGGTGATCGGGGAGAGACGCGACGTCGGTTACCGGTTGGTATATACCGGCGCGGATACGGATGCGACGATTGAACAGTCGCTGTTCGACGATTTGAATATAGCCCCTCCGGATGTTTTCCTTGGTGTAGACTGTGCTAGTCTGAATGAACTTACAGGACGTGTGATGTCCGAGTTCGACCGCTATCTTGATTCTTATCCGGCCGATGTGGTGATTGTTGTCGACGACCTTGCGTCTACGATGGCAGCGGCCATAGTGACCAAAAAGCGTGGCATAAAGCTGGCGCATCTTGTAGCAGGCACCCGGTCTTTCGACATAAGCATGCCCAAAGAGATAAACCGCCTGGTGATAGACGGCCTGAGCGATTTGCTCTTTACGGCCGGTACTGGTGCCAGCAGCATCGTTACACGCGAAGGAGCCGAGATGTCACAGATATATATGGTCGGCAATATCCTCATGGACACGCTTCGTTTCAACCGTGAGCGTCTGCGCCGTCCGGCAGTCTTCGAGTCGCTGTGCCTTTCCGATAGCGGATACATCGTGCTCACCGTCAACCGCAAGGCCCTGCTGGCCGGCAGCGGGCGGATAGCTGCTCTTATCGAGGTCATCGGCACATCAGTTCCGGCTGGTATCCCCGTTGTGGCTCCGTTGCGCGGACTGGCCCGCAGCGTGGTGGAGCCGCTGGCTGCCGCCTTTCCCAATATACACATCGTGGAGCCGTTGCCCTATCTGGAGTTCGGTTACCTGTCGGCCAACGCCAAGGGAATCATTACCGATTCGGGCAATGTGGCCGAGGAAGCCACGTTCAACAGTGTGCCGTGCATCACGCTCAACAGTTACACGGAGCATATAGAAACCGTGAAGCAGGGCACAAACGTGCTGGTAGGAGAGGATGCGGACAAGCTGCGTTCGGCTCTTGCCGACATGATCGACGGCAACTGGAAGAAAAGCTCGTTGCCAGACAGATGGGACGGACGCACAGCCGAGCGTATAGTGCAGATAATTCTCGGATAAAGTCCGGTTTAGTTATAACTTATGGGGCTGTGTCAAAATCCGGTCCATTTTGCTTGTAGGGACATATTTTTCGATATCTATATTTTGACACAGCCCCAATCGCATTACATGAAAAACAATGATGCTGTGCCGAGTCTCTACTGTGGTGATGAATTAAGTAACTACAAAAAAGACATATTCTATATGTCGGAATGTAGATGAATACACTCCGGCATATAGAATACGTCTTTTTATATTACCTTATGATTCTTGTTTACTCTTTGTCGAGCAATATCTTCATCATCTCCACAGCAGCTTTGGCTACTGAAGTACCGGGGCCGAATATGGCGGCTACTCCTGCCTGATAGAGGAAGTCGTAGTCCTGGGCGGGGATTACACCGCCGGCAATCACCATGATGTCTTCGCGGCCCGCCTTCTTCAGTTCCTCGATGAGCTGCGGAACGAGCGTCTTGTGTCCGGCTGCCAATGACGATACGCCGACTACATGCACGTCGTTCTCCACAGCCTCGCGGGCTGCTTCGGCCGGCGTCTGGAAGAGCGGCCCCATGTCCACGTCAAAACCGCAGTCGGCATAACCCGTTGCCACTACCTTGGCGCCACGGTCGTGGCCGTCCTGTCCCATCTTTGCCACGAAGATACGCGGGCGGCGGCCCTCCTTCCTGGCAAATTCCTCCGTCAGCCGGCATGCCAGCTCGAAGTCATTGTCGTTCTTGCTTTCTGATGAATACACTCCTGATATTGTTCTTATTACAGCTTTATAACGGCCTACGATTTCCTCGCAGGCATCACTGATCTCTCCCAGCGTGCAACGCAGTTTCGCACATTCGATGGCGTGAGCCAGCAGGTTGCCCTCGCCTGTGCGTACGCACTCGGTGAGTTCGGCCAGCGCCTTGCGGCAAGCCTCTTCGTCGCGTGATGCACGTACGGCAGCCAGGTTCTCCTCCTGCTGCTTGCGCACGGCGGTGTTGTCCACCTCAAGGATATCGATGGGGTCCTCATGCTCAAGACGGTACTTGTTCGTGCCGACGATGGTCTGCACGCCCGAGTCGATGCGGGCCTGAGTGCGGGCAGCCGCCTCCTCGATGCGCATCTTGGGCACACCGGTCTCGATGGCTTTGGCCATACCTCCGAGTTTCTCTATCTCCTGGATGTGCTCCCATGCCTTGTGCACCAGCTCGTTGGTCAGTGTCTCGACGTAGTAGGAACCGGCCCAAGGGTCTATCTGCTTGCACACCTTTGTCTCGTTCTGTATGTATATCTGAGTGTTGCGGGCTATACGTGCCGAGAAGTCTGTAGGCAGTGCGATAGCCTCGTCGAGAGCGTTGGTGTGCAGCGACTGTGTGTGGCCGAGTACGGCGGCCATAGCCTCGATACATGTACGGCCCACGTTGTTGAACGGATCCTGTTCCGTCAGCGACCATCCCGATGTCTGCGAGTGGGTGCGCAGAGCGAGCGACTTCGGGTTCTTGGCACCGAAGCTCTTCACGATCTTGGCCCACAACAGACGTCCGGCGCGCATCTTGGCTATCTCCATGAAGTGGTTCACGCCGATGGCCCAGAAGAACGACAGGCGCGGGGCAAAGGCATCGATGTCGATGCCGGCGTTCACTCCGGCACGGATATAGTCCATACCGTCGGCCAGCGTGTATGCCAACTCGATGTCGGCAGTGGCTCCCGCTTCCTGCATGTGGTATCCCGAGATTGAGATGGAGTTGAACTTCGGCATGTTCTGCGATGTATACTCGAATATGTCGGCGATGATTTTCATCGAGAATGCAGGCGGGTAGATATATGTGTTGCGCACCATGAACTCTTTCAGGATGTCGTTCTGAATCGTTCCGGCCATCTCTTCGAGCTTGGCACCCTGTTCCAGACCTGCCACAATATAGAAAGCCAGGATGGGCAGCACGGCTCCGTTCATCGTCATCGACACCGACATCTTGTTCAGCGGGATGCCGTCGAAGAGCACCTTCATGTTCTCCTCGTTGCATATGGACACTCCGGCCTTGCCGACGTCGCCCACCACGCGCTCGTTGTCAGGGTCGTAGCCGCGGTGTGTGGGGAGGTCGAAAGCGACGGAAAGTCCCTTCTGTCCCGAAGCGAGGTTGCGGCGGTAGAACGCGTTCGACTCCTCGGCTGTGGAGAATCCGGCATACTGGCGGATGGTCCACGGGCGGAACGGATACATCATTGAATACGGACCACGCAGGAACGGCGGTATACCGGCCGTATAGTCGAGGTGCTCCATGCCCTCGAGATCCTCTTTTGTGTAAACGGGCTTGACCTCAATGTGCTCCGGTGTCTTCCAGTTGGGAGCGATGCCGTTAGTCTTCTGCCAGTCGGCGCCGTCGGCGGCCTTTATACCGGCATATATGTCTATGTCTTTAAAATTCTTTCTCATATCTTTTTGTTTTTTAAACGCAAAGGGCGCAAGGATGCAAGGTCTTGGTTCGTGACTCTGTATACTCCGTATTTTTGCGTTTAATTGAAATTATATTCCCAACTTTGCATTATACTCCTTAAGTGTTTCAAGCACATTGCATTTTACGTGCACGAAGTTCTCTATGCCGGCGGCCTTGAGCTCTTCCATACATGCGGGCGCACCTGCAACGATGAACATTGCGCGTCCGTCGAGATACCGGAAAGCCGGAACGGCATATGTGGCATACTCGTCGTCGCTCGAGCAGAGCACTACGATGTCGGCTCCGGCTGCCAAAGCTGCGTCGACACCCTCCTCGACGGTCTCGAAACCGAGGTTGTCGATGATTTTGTATCCTGCGCAGGCGAGGAAGTTCGACGAGAACTGTGCACGGGCCTGACGCCATGCCAGGTTGCCTATTGTCAGCATGAAGGCGACGGGAGTCTTGCCGCTGTTTTCCGTACTGATACGCAGCTGCTCGAAGTCGGCTGCCAGGCGTGTCGTGCTGATGGCCTTGATGGTGGCCTCGTGATTGTGTCCGCACGAGCAGGCGCATGCCTTCGGCGCTTTGCCGTCCGATGTCTCCGTGAAGTTGGGGAACTGGTTGGTGCCGAGGATGAATTCCTTGCGCTTGGCGGCGTCTGCGTGACGCTTGTCGTTGGTGGCGTTGATGTCGTCCTGGACGGTTCCGGCCTTTACGGCGGCGAGGAATCCGCCTTCCTCCTCAATCTTGAGGAACAGTTTCCATGCCACATCGGCCAGCGAGTGTGTGAGCTCTTCGATATAGTAAGAACCGGCGGACGGGTCGACCACCTTGTCAAAATGGCTCTCTTCCTTAAGCAGCAGCTGCTGGTTACGGGCTATGCGCTCCGAGAAATCCGTGGGCTGCTCGTATACAGCATCGAACGGGGTAACCACTATGGAGTGCACACCGGCCAGGGCGGCACTCATTGTCTCGGTCTGTGTGCGCAGCAGATTGACATAGCTGTCGAACATGGTCTGGTTGTAAGTCGTGGTCTGGGCGTTGACGATCATCTTGCACGAGCATTCGCACTTGGGCTCATATTGCTTCACAATCTCTGCCCAAAGCAAACGTGCGGCGCGGAACTTGGCTATCTCCATGAAATAGTTCTCGCTTACGCCCATATAGAACTTGATGCTGCGTGCGGCCAGGTCCGCATCCACACCGGCCTCTACGAGCTGGTGCAGATATTCGTTGCCCCATGCCAGGGCATAGCCCAACTCCTGGACGATGTATGCGCCGGAGTTGTTGAGAGCCTCCGAATGGACCATGATGCAGCGCAGGTTGGGATAGTCCTTCAGCTTCTCCACCAGTACGGGAGCGTTGGCGAGCATCTTCGATGTGTCCTTGCCTTTCATCAGCATCTTCTCGATAGGGTCGAAGCCTATGCCGCCCACAATCTTCTCCTTGTCGTAGCCCTGCTTTTCGAAATAGGCTGTCAGGATGTCGGTCAGCTCGAGCACGTGGCACGGGCATGTGCGGAAGCTCACTTCCACGATGTCGCAGCGGATATCCTTGAGCAGAGTCTCTATGAAACCGGCGCTCACCTTGTCGCCGGGGATGCGGAAACCGAGCGAGTCGACACCCTTGCCGAGAATGTCGAGGGCCTTGGCGTTAGCCTCTGCGGCGTCTTCGGCAACGATGTTCTGGCGCACATACCATTCGTTGTTGTCTTTCTTGTTGCCGCGTACAAACGGGAATTCGCCGGGCAGAGCGTCCGGGGTCTTCAGTTTCAGTACATCTTCCCTGCGATAGAAAGGCTGTACGTTAAATCCTTCATTGGTTCTCCATACCAGCTTCTTGTTGAAGTCGGCGCCCTTCAGGTCTGCCTGAATCTTGTCCAGCCACTCTTGCGTGGTGGGCGCAGCGAACTCGGTAAAGAGTCTTTCTTTGTTGTTTGACATATTCTGTAGTTATGTTATTATAATATGAGTTGTTTCCTTTTTTGCCTATGTCGCAATATCCCGGCCGCCGGTCGGTTCCTTTTATCCGACATGTGCCTGAGTAAGGCAGTCGGCAAGGCGTCCGGAATCAAGTGCGGACATATAAATGTCCGATGTGCAAAGGTAATAAAAAAAGATTTAATATACAAATAATAACCGGAACTTTATGAGTGTGAAAAGCATTTGTTGTGACGCATTGTTTGTTAAATTCTCATATGGCCCATATCGCATAGTGAAAGTGGCACTTTTGGGGTGTGAAAGTGCCACTTTTGCATTGCGAAAACGGCACTTTGAGGATGTGAAGTGGCACTTTGAGGATGTGAAATGTAGTATTAGTGGATGACGTTTTTTTGCACTTCTTCTCAACGTGTCCGGCCGTCATCGGAGAGAAAAACGGGCAAAAAAGTCGGAGAAACGGATTCTATGAAGGGTGTTTTGGAGACGAAAGAGGCTGTTTGAATTCTCCGTTTTGCCGGTTTAACATATGTTAATGGGTACATCGGGACAGCCAATTCTCCGTTTTCTCCGTCGGACACACTGCGTAATGTTTTTACAGAATGAAGCTGAGTTTACCACGTCAAGCCTTTCTTAAGACAGCGGACACGGATGTATGGCAGATACTTTTTTATTACAAAAATACTCGCTTTCGGAGAAATGAAAACGGAGAATCTCCGAAAACAATGTTCATAACTGATTCTTATAAGTTAATCAACAGAATTAAACTGCATTATCCTCAGGACATAGGATGGATGCGCCTTGAAAAGGCAAAAAGCACACAGCCACCACGTTGATGTACATTACGATTCGTAGGATGTGGGCGCCTTGAAAAGGCAGCAAGCGCATAGCCCGGAGCAGAGCGAAGCGGCACCCCGGGAATCCATGTGTTAGAATCCCCGCGCCCTGCAAGGGCAAAAGCATAAAAATATATGGGATGGAAAATTATAAATATCTGATAACTAACGCTTTTGCCCTTGCAGGGCGAATGGGACATCATGTTGTTCCCGGGGTGCCGCTTCGCTCTTCCCCGGGCTCTGCGCTTGCTGCCTTTTCAAGGCGCCCACATCCTACGAATCGTAATGTGGATCAATGTGGTGGCTGTGTGCTTTTTGCCTTTCAAGGTGCATCTATCATACTCTACCGTGTGGAAAAGTACGACCGGGGCGCATCCATCCTATGTCCGGACGATAATGTAGTTTGATTTTGTTAGCTACTTATTTTATATTCCAATCTGTTATATATAATATTATATATAACAGATTGGAATATACCATACGGGAATCGTATATGGCGAATACCTTGTTTTTCAATTCTCCGAATTCTCCGCCTTTGAGATTGTACCAATTATCTTGACATAAACATATACTTTATGTTGCGACAGACGCATGACGGGCACACATTGAATTATCCGTGAAAGTCGTAGCCCGGCAGTGTGTTCCACGGTGCATCTGTACCTGGTTGCGGGAAACAACGAGTGTGGTGCTGCCGTCATAAAAAGCAACATTATTCGTGAAAAAACGGAGAATTGGCTGTCCCGATGCACCCATTAACATATGTTAAACCGACAAAACGGAGAATTCAAACAGTCTTTTTCGTTCCCAAAGCAGCTCTCCGGAGAATTTGTTTCGTCATTTCGGAGAATTGGCTGTAGCGGAATGAAGAGCGTTTTTCGCGGAATACTTTCGATTTGCAAGCATAAATGGAAATGAGGTCAGTAGTGGATATGAAAAGCGGTTGGGTGAAAAAAATGAGGTGAATATGCAAAAAAGTTGCAAAAAAATTTGTATATTTAACAAATTATCATAACCTTTGCAAAAATAATCCTTTTATTGTTACAATCATGAAGTATGCACATACCGACAACGTCAACATCCCAAACGCATTCTCTCCACGAGGTGTGGCGGAGACGTTGTGCCATGTGCCGGAGACATCTCGTCACCGCAAGTGCGTGGGGATTATAGTTGTCGCGGGCGGCAATGTCCGTATTACGGGTGGAATAAATCCAGGCTCATCCATCGTCAAGGGCGTCAAGCCGTCACCGTTTCTCACAACCAATATGTCAAGTTACATAACGTTTACCACAGCACACAGTCATGACACACACCAATACCGACATATCGCAACAAAACCAAACCGCTCCTGGGGACATGTCCTTGAGGCGTTTCGGAGAGCTGTTGGTGCTGGTGGTAAGTAATCCCGGCCCGTGCACGGGCGACTTTGCCGAATCGACACGTAGATTCTGCACCGAATCCATAGCACACATTTTTTGTTCCGACTTTCTGCCGGACAGCGATAAAGAAGCGGTGTTGCTGTTCTTGAAAAGCACTGTGGCCGAAATCGCTGCACTTCAGTCCCGGCGCGAGGCGGAGAGACAATGTGCGAAAACCATCGTCTACAACAACAATTTTGATCATGGCAGTGTGTATGCCGAGAATGTCGGCAAGCAAACTGTAAATAATGGCTGCAAGGACGGGCGGAATACACCGGTCAAGCCCGACGAACCGACGGGCAGACGGCCTGACAGCCCTGCCGGGCAGCAGGATTGAGGCCGTACACGACGGTCACGGGAGGCATGTTTTTTTCTTTTTCTTTCTGACTTTTATCTGTTTTATTTTATCTTTTTTTATTTTTTTCTTTTAAAAACGTTTTACAGCTTATGGACAAGATTATCAACATCAATGCCGGTGCTATGTATGTGGACCGTATCGACAATCAGACAGTGAACAATTTCAATGCTCCGGTGAACAATTACAGTGCTCCGGCAAGCAATCACCCTGTTACGGCCGTAACGGTCAAGACAGTTTCCGCCGATGTGCCGCCTTCCGGGGCCGATGTGGCACCGGAACCGCCGTTGGAAATTGTGGAGGAGCCGGCGCTCACGCCCGACGATGAGCGGGTGAAGGCTGTTCTGGAACAGATGAAGCGCGAAAGGGTTCTGCTCTATTCTTACGATTATGCGTGGGTGATGGAGCTGTTCAGAAAGGCCGACGAGCACCGTCTGCCGCACCGTTTCTACAGTGCCGCCTCGTTCGTGAAGTATATCACCGATGATTTGGGTATAGCCGGCGGCCCGTGTTCGTCGTCGCTCACCCGCAAGTTGTCGGTGGTGTACGGCACGTTTCCGGAATGGACATTTGAAGACAAGTCTGACAGACGCGAGGTGATGCGCCGCGTCAACGTCGGCAGACGTTTTCTGAGTCTGTTCCGGAAAGGGGTATAAGTACGGATATTCACCGTCCGTTTCACGATTTTCTTCATTTTGTCTCCGCAAGCTGCACGGGCTTTGCGGAGACTTTTTGTATGTGCGCCTTTAGTGCTACCTTTGTGCCGTATCGCTTCTGAAACGGGAGTGTGTACGGATATGACAACGTAAAAAAGCAATGGATATGAACACATCGAATGAAAATTTGAATACACCGCAGGGAGCCAGGCCACTGGGATTCGGCTATGCTGACAGTGTGAGTGGCAGGGTGGAGATGTGTACGTGGGACAGACTCAACTCCGCTGTCGACTCGCCGCGTGTCGCTGCCGTGTGTGCCGACTTGCGACAGCTGAAAGCGACGCGCGACAGCGGCGGGATGACACATGCCGACTATGAGGTACGCAAGAGCCGGCTGAAAAAGCAGTTGCCTGTAATAATGCCTCATGCCGCTTTTCCCTCGGGCCATCGCAAGAACTCGGAGGCTGTGCCGTCGGGACTGGCCATGTATGATGCCGACCATATCGGGTCGCCACACGATTACTGGCAGCACAAGGTGCTCGCCGCTTGTGACGGGCAGCCCGCACGTCTGGGCATTGTGCTGGCGCACATTACTCCGTCGTATGAGGGATTGCGGCTCATATTCCGCATCCCGCACGGCATGACGCCTGCTGCCGCGCAGCAATGGATGGCTACGCGGCTGGGCGATGATACTTACGATGCGTCGGTGAAGGACTATGCCCGCTGCTCGTTTGTCGTGCCACGGGGATATTTTTTCTTTTTCCCCGGAGAAGAGACGGTCTGGGGGCCGGATGCGGCAGGTCATGATGCCGGTGCGGAGGATGCGCTCAAGGTGAATGAGCCCCTGCCGCCGGTAGAGCCTCCGCCTCTACCGGCGGCAGGGGCGGAATGGGCGGCAGAGGCGGCCGCCCTGTCATTCTCGGGCATTCCTTACTCGCAGATAATCGACGTCTGGTGGAAGTACAACGGCGGTGTGCCTATAGAGGGCGAGCGCAACACCAAGCTGTATCAGCTGGCGATGCATCTGCGGCATATCTGCGACAACAGGGAGCAGCTGCTTCTCAGCGTGTTGCCGAGGCTGGGACTGTCGGAATCCGAGCTGAAAGCTGTGGTGCGCTCGGCCTGCTCGGCTCCCCCGTGCAGCATGCCGCGCAGGCTGAAAAGAGTGGTGGCCGAGGCAAAGAGAGAATATGCCGCCACCACATGTGCCGCCGCAGACGACCAAAGGGCACCTGCGGCCTGCAGCCGCAGGTCGTGGGCACGGTGGTGGCGGCGCCTGCCCACGTTGCCTCCGGGACTGAAAGAGGCGACGGAGACGGTGGAGCCGCGGCTGCGGATGGGTGCTGTGCTGGCTCAGCTGGTGATGATATACACACTGCTCACGAGGATACGCTTCGACCACTTCGACGGCAGCGAGACGCGGCTCTCGGGCCTCGTATTCATCATCGGTCCGGCGGCAAGCGGCAAGGCCTTTATCCGTGAGCTCGATGCCATGTGGATGGAGCCGGTGCGTGCGGCCGACGCCAAAGGCCGGCATATGGAGGCCGAATACCGTCGTGAGAAAGAGTTGCGGAAGAACGAACGCAAGCAGATGGAACGCCCGCACCCTGTGATAAGGGTGGTGCCGATACAGATATCCAACGCCATGCTCATCACCCGGCTTATGGACGCCGTGGAGGAGAACGCCGACGGGATGTCGCGGACGGGTCTGCACCTGTACTCATGCGAGACGGAGCTGGCCACGGCGATCAGATCGCAGCGCGGCGGCACGTGGATAGAGAAGAACGACATATACTGCAAGGCGTTTCACAACGAGCCTTGGGGTGTGGACTATGCCAGTGACCAGGTGATAAACGGTGAGGTGGAGGTGAACTACAATCTCGTAATCTCGGGTACGGAAGATGCTTTCAACACGTTTGTGCCGCAGGGTACGGTGCTCTCGGGACTGCCCACGCGACTGATGTATTTTCCGATGGTCGCAGAGCCGTTCAGGATGATGGAATGCCGCAAAGAGATGAATGAGGAAAAACGCGGGTTGGTGCGCTCTGTGGCATGGCGGTTGGACCGGTTGGGCGGACACGTGGATGCCACTACGTTGACAAAGTCTATGTACAAGTGGTGCGAGGCTCAGGCCGACAGGGCAAAGAACGAACTCGACTACGAGTTGGACGATCTGCGCAAGCGTACGGCTCTGATAGGTACGCGGGCGGGCGTGGCATACGCGATAATGGAGCATCTGGACGACTTCGAGCGCACGGGTGTGCTCACAGTGTCGTCGTCGGCAATAAAGTTTGCGCGCGTGGTGGCCGACTTCTGTCTGGATATGCAGTACATGAAGTTTTCGGTGATGATGCGCGAACGCAAGGAGGCTGTGGGCGAGAAATGGCGCACGGCTGAGCGCAAGGTATATACAGCAGATGTCTACGACAAGCTGCCGGAGAGTTTCACGCGCGACGACGTGCAAAGGCTGCGACCCGACAAGACCGTCGATGCCAACCGCAAGCTCGTGGCCTACTGGATGGAGCGGGGATACGTGAAGAAGGGGAGGAAGAAGGGGGTGTATGTCAAGATGATGTGAGAGGCTGTATGATGTTTGGTGTTTTTTTTTAATGTTTAAAATAAGAGAGTTATGGAGATTACATTGACACGAATTGCGAAGAAGGATGGTTACACCATCGGGCGTCTTGCCATAGGCGGACAGTACTTCTGTGACACGCTGGAGCCGCAATGGCGCAATCTGGCGGGAGGCGTAGCCAAGGTGCCGGGCCGCACTGCCATCGGAGAGGGGGCATATCCGGTAGTGATAACCAAGTCGCCACGGTTCAGACGGTGGCTGCCGCTGCTGCTGGGGGTGCCACGGTTCAGCGGCATAAGGATACACGCAGGCAACACTGCCGATGACACCGAGGGATGCATCCTCGTGGGGTGGAACAGGCTTCGCGGGCGGCTGGTCAACTCGCGCTCTGCACTTACACTTCTGATGAACCGTATGGTCGAGGCGTTGGCAAGGGGCGAGAAGATAGTGATAGAGGTGATGTGAGTCCTAAAGGGGGATAAAAAGAAAAGGAATCTATCTTCACAGACAGATTCCAATTAGGAAAATGATAAATATAGATTAAAATTACTAGTTGTACGATGCAAAGGTACACATTCTTGTTGAATGGACAAACACTTTGGACAATTATTTTCCATGTATTAACTTTTGTTTAGTATTGAACGTGTTTTTTGTTCTCTTTTGTTAAATACATGGATTGTTCGTCATTATTGTGTGCATATTCTGTATATTGCAGTGCTTGGAAGGTCAGAACTTCAGCAGTTCGCTGTATATGCGCTGCACCGGCAGGCCCACCACATTGAAATAGCTTCCGCTGAGACCGGTCACGCCGATGTAGCCAATCCACTCCTGTATGCCATAGGCTCCGGCCTTGTCGAACGGACGGCAGGTGGATACATAGTAGTCTATCTCCTCGTCGGCAAGTGTCTTGAACGTTACATCGGTCGACACGGAAAAGCGGCTCTGCCTGTCGGATGTGGTAAGGCAGACACCTGTGACCACGCAGTGGGTCTTGCCGCTCAGCTTGTGCAACATGCGGCAGGCTTCGGACTTGTCGGAGGGCTTGCCTAAAATCTCGCCTTCGGCTATCACCACCGTATCGGCAGTGATGAGCAGGTCGCGGGGATTCATGTATATGCGGTTGCCGTCGGCTTTTTTGGCGGCTATGTATAAGGGTACGTCGTGAGCCTTGAGTTCTCCTGCGGGATAGCTCTCGTCTATATCGTCAGGCACACGCACTTCAAACGGTATGCCGAGTCCGGCAAGCAGTTCCCTGCGTCTGGGGGAATTGCTTGCCAGAACGATATTGTATTTATTAAGATTGTCGAGCATTGTTATTGTTGTTTTGGAGTTTGTTTTTGCAGGCCTTTGGCTTTCCGGTCACCACCCGAATGCCTCCCGGCCGTTGAGCCATTTGCCTTGTGCGCGCAACACTTGTTCTATCACGTCGCGTCCGCATCCGTGTCCTCCGTTTCTGTCGCTTATATATATGGATATGTCCTTGATGTCGGGACAGGCATCGGCAGGACATACGGGACATCCGCAACGGCGCATGATTTCGTAGTCGGGAATGTCGTCGCCCATGTACATCACCTCGTCGTCTTTGATATTGTACTTCTTCAGCAGTCCGTCGTATGTATTGATCTTGACACTGCATCCCATATATACGTCTTCAACACCCAGGCCGGTGTATCTTTTGTATACGCTGTTGGTTTTGCCACCGGTAATGATGGCTATACGCAGCCCGAGTCTGACGGCGAGCTGTATGGCGTAGCCGTCTTTTATGTTGACGGTGCGCATGGGTTCGCCTTCGGGGTGCAGCATGATTGTCCCGGAACTGAGCACACCGTCCACGTCGAATGCTATCATCCGTATTTTCGTAAGGTCGTAGTTGATCATTCCTTTGTGTATTTGCGGTGTATGCTCATGCTCATTCTCTCGTATATTTCCTTTATCAGAGGATTGTTGCGCAGGAGCATGCTCTGGTTGCGTATCACGTTCTCGTCGTATCGCACGGCAGGGCCTGTCTGTGCCGATGCCGGAGTGATGCTGTGCACTTTGCGTGCAGTCTCGTCGATGAGGGGCAGCATCACGTCGAAGGGAATGTCGTGGCGGGCGAGGATGTCGGCCGAGATGGCGTAGCAGTGGTTTACGAAGTTGCAGGCAAAGACGGCTGCCAGATGCAGATGCCTCCTGGCTTCTGACGAAAGCGGTTTCACATTGTCGCTGACGTCGCAGGCCAGACGTCCGATTATTCCGGCGGCATACTCGTCGTTGGCCTCGGTGAAGCATGCCACCTCACGGAAGTTGACCTTGCGCTCTTTTGAGAACGACTGCATAGGGTAGAGCACTCCGTAGTGCAGTGCCATGCCCTGAAACACGTCCATCGGCATACTGCCGGCCGTGTGTACGAATACCTTTTGTTCGCGTCCCTTACATATCACGGGGACAAGGACGGGCATGGCCGCATCGGTGACCGACATGATATATACGTCGGCATCGTCGGTAATGGCTCCGGTATCGGTGACGGGAGAGCCGCCCACGATGGCGGACAGTGCCGCTGCCGACTCCATTGTGCGGCTGTACACCTGTACGATGTCGTGTCCGGCTGCGTGCAGGGCCTGTCCGAGATTGGTGGCGAGTTTGCCTGCACCTGCTAATACTATTTTCATCAGAATTTATCTATGTGTACGTTTTCCCATTTCAGTTTGTCCTCGTTCTGCGGTTTGCGCTCGTCGGCTTTTTGCCCGACAGCAATAATGCAGAGTACGTTGTAGTTGTCGGGCAGGCCGAGCACACCGCGTATTACATCGTCGGCGGCGGTGCCGTCGCTCAGACCGCGTCCGCGCATTTGTATCCAGCATGTGCCCAGGCCGAGTTCCTCAGCCTGATACTGCATTGAAATGGCTGCTATGGCTCCGTCTTCCACCCAACAGTCGTTCTGCAGCGGGTCGCCGGTCACGACTATGGCCACAGCGGCGCCTTTCATGAATTGTGAGCCCATGTCTTTGGCGTCGGCCAGTTTCTCTATTGTTGTCTTGTCGTCGGTAAGGATGAAGTGCCAGTTGCGTTGTCCCTTGGACGTCGGTGACATCAGTGCCGCACGCATTATAAGCCTGATGTCTTCGGCATCAATCTCGCTGTCTGTGTATTTTCGGCAGCTGCGTCGCTGCTGTACGAGTTGTTTGAAGTCTGTCATGGTTTTTATATGTTATTTGACATGTAATAATGTAAACGTGATGCAAATATATATAAATTTTCCCGGTTACGGATGGTTGTGGCCATAAAAACGTGTCTGACTGTCGCTTTTATGAAAAGATTTTGTATTTTTGCGAAATGAAAAATACAGTGACAACGATATATACCCGTGCCGACGACCTTCCGGAGATGGAGTACCGCAACTTCTTTCACAGCAGGTCTCTGTTTGCACTGCTGGAGCAGACACCGCGTCAGCAGCCTTATATGGCTGTTGTGACAGATGGAGGCGGTCGCGTGCTGGGCCATCTGCTCGCTGTCGTTAGACACCGCAGGCCTCTGTTGTCGCCTTGCCTGTGTGCCCATTGCCGGATATGGGGTGAGGGGGAGTATGTGGCGGACTTGTCGGAGACAGGTGATGGGGAATATACCGTTACGGAACTTTTCAGAGAAATGCTTGTGTCGCTGATGTCACGGCTGCAAGTGCGTGTGATGTATGTCGAGATAAGCAATCTTTCGGGAAAGATGTTCGGATATAAACTGTTGCGTGAGGCCGGCTTTTTTCCTGTTCACTGGATGGGAATACACAATTCGCTGCACAGTATGCCGCCCGCAGAACGTTTGGGCCGGAAGATGAGGAAGCGCATAGAACGGGCCTATGAAAAGGGGGTGGTGACGGCAGAAGTGGAGGGAGAGGAGGAACTCGGAGCTTTCTGTGCGCTGCTCAGAAGTCACAACCGGTTCAAGTTGAAGCGGTATATTCCTGACTGCAACTTCTTCCGCGGACTGATGCAGACGGAGCATGCCCGGCTTTTTGTCACACGGTACAAAGGCCGTGTGGTGGGGTGCTGTGCGTGTGCATATTCGGAAGGTGATGCCTATCTGTGGTATTTCGCATTTCTGCGCAAGAGTTTCGTTATGGTCCGTCCGGATGTCATGACCATCTGGCATGCCATAGACAATGCCTATTCGCGTGGATATTCGCACATACACTTCATGGATGTAGGACTTCCGTTCAGCAAGAATCCGTTTCGCGAATTTATCCTGCGTTTCGGTGGGAAACCCGTCAGCACCTATCGCTGGTTCCGTTTTTCGGCACGATGGCTCAACACTGTCATGTCGTGGAGGTATAAGTGGTGAATGGATGGTTGGTATTGTTGTGATATATTTTACGTATGCCTGTCATAATCCGCGTTATTATATTCATGTATGTGGCAATAATACATATATTTTATCGTTATCTAATACAATGAAGACTTATTTCAATATACGATATATAGCACTGCTCATAATGCTGACAACGGCATATACGGGCGTTTTTGCCGACGGATTCACGCTGACAGGGCGTGTGGTGGACGAGGAGAACAATCCGATAGAATTGGCTACGGTGTCATGCCTGGAACAGGGGAAGATGGTGATGACTGACCTGAAAGGGGAGTTCAGCATATCTCTGGATTCAGGGGACAGCGTTGTCGTGAAGTTCTCGATGGTGGGATACAACGCCCGAAAGCGTGTGTTCCGCCGGCCAAAGGGAAAGATGCACGTAGAGGTGCAGCTGCCGTCCATGCAGGCATTGGGTGAGGTGGTGGTGACGGAGAAACGCCGGCAGACCACCGGTACAGAGCGTCTTGACATAAAAGACATGAAGAGCGTGCCCACGGCATCGGGCAATGCTGTCGAGGAACTGATACAGCAACAGGCAGGAGTGTCTACGCACAGCGAGCTGTCGTCGCAGTATAATGTCCGTGGCGGCAGTTTTGACGAGAACTCCGTGTATATCAACAATGTGGAGGTATACCGTCCGTTGCTCATACGCAGCGGTCAGCAAGAGGGACTCAGCATCATCAATCCCGACATGGTGGAGGCCGTGGCGTTTTCGTCGGGAGGATTTGAAGCCAAATACGGCGACAAGATGTCGTCAGCCCTTGACATAACCTACAAGCGTCCGAAGCGTACCGAGGCTACAGTGTCGGCGTCGCTGTTAGGGGCAAGTGCATATGCTGGCGTTGCATCGAAGAAGCTGGCCATGAGTCATGGTATAAGGTACAAGACCAATCGCTACCTGCTCGGTTCGTTGGAGACAAAAGGCGAGTATAAGCCCAACTTCCTTGATTACCAGACGTATCTCAGTTATAAACCGAACAGTCGGTGGACGATGGATTTTATCGGTAACATATCGGAAAATCACTACAACTTCAAGCCGACCGATCGCGAGACGTCTTTCGGAACGATGGAGAACGTGAAGTCGTTCCGAGTATACTTTGACGGTCAGGAGAAGGACATCTTCCGCACATATTTCGGTACATTGGGCATCTCGCGCCATTTTGGCGACCGTACTACAGTGTCGCTGCTGGCATCGGCATTTTATACCAAGGAACAGGAGACATACGATACACAAGGGCAATATTGGCTTGACGATACACAGACAAATGTAAACCTCGGTGTAGGAACATACATGGAGCATGCACGCAACTATCTGACTGCCGATGTGAAAAGTCTGAAACTGATGGTAAAGCACAAGACCAAACATCACGACATTGAAGCCGGTATGACATACAAGCGGGAAAAGATAAAGGAAAACTCGCGTGAGTATGAGATGCGGGATTCGGCCGGATATTCGATGCCTCACTCTGCCGACAGACTTGATTTGATTTATTCGCTCAATTCGAGAAACCGGCTCGATGCCAACCGTATTGAGGGATATGTACAGGATACTTACCGTTTTGCCTCCGGCGAAGAAAACCAGACGTTGTATACATTGAACTATGGTGTCCGGTTCAGCAATTGGTCGTTCAACAAGGAGACGGTGGTGTCTCCGCGCGCATCGTTGGCCATAATACCGGCATTCGACCAGAACATGACATTCCGTCTGGCAACGGGACTTTATTATCAGACTCCGTTTTTCAAAGAACTGCGCGACACAACCACCGTGGGGGGAGTAACCGTTGCTACGCTAAACAATAAGATAAAGAGTCAGCGCTCCATACACTTTGTGGCTGCCTTTGACTACCGTTTCAAGATGAAGGAGAGGCCGTATAAGTTCACGGCCGAGGCTTACTATAAGATACTGAACAATCTTGTACCATACAACGTGAACAATGTGAAGATAACATATTACGGACAGAATATGTGCAACGGATATGCAGCAGGTCTCGACTTGAAGTTGTATGGAGAGTTCGTACCTGGAACGGACTCGTGGGTGACATTCTCTCTGATGAGTACAAGACAGAAGATGAATGGGCAATGGATACCTATGCCTACTGACCAACGCTATGCTGTCAACCTGCATTTCACAGACTATTTCCCCGGTACGGAACGCTGGAAGATGACGCTGAAGCTGGCCTTTGCCGACGGTTTGCCTTTCGGTCCTCCGCATCGTGGGCTGGAATATCAGAACTTCCGTGCTCCGGCATACAAGCGTGCGGATATAGGCATGAGCTACCGGGCGTACGACAACGAGGACGGAAAGAAGCGTCCTTTGTTGAAGAATTTATGGGTGGGCATTGACTGTCTCAACCTGTTCGGCATAAGCAATGTCAACTCTTATTATTGGGTGACAGATGTGACAAATCAGCAGTATGCTGTACCTAATTACCTGACGGGACGCCAAATCAACGGACGCGTATTGCTGGAGTTCTGATAGAAGAATTATAACTTAATGGATTTCGGTTCAGTAACTTTCGGTCAAGTGGCTTCTTATTGATTTAATAGTGTTTGTATATTTTCCTGTAGCATGCAAAGAATAAGGACATATGAGAATAAAAGACGGATTTGAAATACGTAATATCTGTGGTGAGAAAGTAATTATAGCGTACGGTTTGGATAATTTGGATTTCAATAAACTAATCAATCTTAACGAAAGTGCGGCATTTTTATGGGAGGCTTCTTCTGCAAAGGAATCGTTTACAGAAGAGACTTTGGTAAATCTTCTTTGTGAAGAATATGATATTGACACGGATACTGCAGCAAATGACGTTCATTCGTTGTTAAAAGGGTGGAAGTCGTTAGGACTGGTCTCTGAATAGACAATAGGTGATGATATCAGTAAGTTCAAGTTGGAAGTGCGATTTTTCCGTGGTTTTGCGCAAGTGTGAACCATGAAGAACAGCGAATGAATCGTCTGACAAGCTCATGCAATTGCTTGTGTCCATTCATGATTTTAAACAAGGAAAGGAAACGTTACGACTTGATAAAAATTAATCAACTTTTGGATTTTTTCAATTATGAAGTGGTAGCCATCTCAAAGGAGAATAGCAGCAAGGCAGTTTACATCATATACAAACAAATCAACTGAATAACATTTAAACGATGACTATAAAAAGAAGGCGCTCAAAATGAACGCCTTGATAATCATTGATGATATATGCTAATCGTTGGTAATCACCACTTACTTGCCAACGCAGCATCTTTACATCACTGATTATCAGTGACCATTCATTTTAATCGGTACAACCTCTGTTTTGACAAATACACAGAATGTAGGGACAAATGCAAATCGTTGTATTTCATGGTTTTGCATATACGTGTTGTACCGCCTCTTTTCAGCCCTTTTGTGGAATGTCCGCTATCAGATACAAGGTATTGAATGATAGGGTATTTCCACGGGTATGTTACAGAACGCTTGTTGAATGCAAAGGTAGTGGTTTTCTTGGAATTTCTGTGGGTTGCGGTTGATTTTTATTCTTTGAATGGTGTTGGATGGTAGAAAAATGTTCATGTTTTGTAGGATTTACATTTGATTCGCTTGAAAAAGTGTATGATAATGGGTGATATTCATTTGAAAAAGTGTAACGAATCAGATTTATTCGCTTGAAAAAATGTAATTGCTCCGTTTGCCCACTATGGAAAATGTTTGTATGCCCTAACAGAAACACTTGTATTTATGCAATAACTATTATATCCTATCGGGTATAATTCTATTTATTACATCAATATTATACCCGAAATGGTATAAATCAAAATATTTGACAGAATTCCATAATATCGAGCATCTGATATAGTATTCCATTAATGGCAGAATGCCAACTTTGATGAAAATGACCATAGTACCAATGGTTTATCGGATGGTTGTCGGTTTTAAGATGGTGCAGAAGCATATCCATCGTTCTCCGTTCAAATTGTATATCCTCGATCAATGAAGGATCGTTCTCAGTCCATTGGTTAAGATTGCTTTTTGAGAATAGTTCGCAATATGAAGGTGCGGTATGTGTGACAACTGTATCAATCAAGAAGTTTGCACGGATGGTATTCAGCTTATCAGAATCGTAAATAGGAGCTTCGTTCTGCCAATACAAATTGCGAGAAATATCATTTTCTTGTGACTCATTTGAATGAACACGGTATTTGCGTTTATTCCATTCATTTATGCGACAGATACGGTCAATAGAGATAGCTCCGCCAACACAAAGGATGGTATGATTACAGGCTTGTAGAATAGTATAATCGGGAACAGCAATGAAGCGTTTGAAGTTGAACGTTGAACCATTAAAATAAGCCGGATTATCATGATTACCACGCACAAACACAATCCAATTGTTGGCTTGGTTCATTCGCTTGACATTTCGTCTAACCATCTGCTCATAGTACTCTTTCTTTTCGAAGCCAAAGCCACAATCCCCGGCTACAATTATCAAAGTATCTGTAAGCTGATATTGGATGCAGAGTTTGAACACCAACTGATTAAAGTCTCCATGAATGTCACCGGAGACAATAATTGTCTTGGCTTCGGGAAAAGATAGTGAGAATGTGTTACTATGATTCATCTTATGTTCCTGTTAATAGTGTTTATAGATAGAATTAATCCTTACCAAACAATCCTTTCTTTTTCCATGCCTTGATTTCTTTATCAAAATCTGAAAGAAACTCTTTGTCTTGAATCAAACGGAATTTATCATATTCAGTGTATGCCTTTTCTTTCGCTTGTTCGAAGGAAATGGTGTCAACCTTATTATATTTATCATACTCATACAGAGTCAAGAAATCATCTAATTGCTTTTTCCAATCTGCCATTGTGGAAATTATTTGCCGTTCGGCACGAAGTTCGGCCAAATCAAGGAATGCGGTTGATAGACGATTGAAAGCTGAGATTTCTTTGTCTGATAGGTAATTCTGAGCGATAATTGTATCCGACTTTTGAACTCTGCCGTCAGGAGCGTTTTTCCACGTGGTAAGTCCCATGTGGGGCTTTTGTGAATCTGCTCTTGAATAGATGATTTCGGTTGCCGTTTGATGGGAAGTAGCCCAATGCATCATATCTTGCACCATTTTGAAGAATTGTAGAGTGGTCTCAGCCTTAGGGTCATAATCGGCACTACATTCGGCATAAACATCAGTGATTTTCTGATAATACCGACGTTCTGAAGCTCGTATCTCTCGGATACGTTCTAAGAGGTCGTCAAAATAATCTTTGCCAAAATGTTTGCCCTGTTTCAAGCGTTCATCATCCAATACAAATCCTTTTATGATCATTTCTTTTAGAACCGATGTTGTCCACATCCGAAATTGGCTCGCTTGATAACTGCCCACACGAAAGCCAACGGCAATAACCGCATCCAAATTGTAGAACAATGTATCATCGTTCTTGCCATCAAGTTTAGTTGTTCGAATTTTTCGAATAACTGAACTCTCCTCCAATTCTCCGCTTTTGAAAATCTCTTTCAGATGGTTGTTGATCGTATTCGTTTCAACACCAAACAAATCGGCCATTCGCTTTTGCGACATCCAAAATGTTTCATTATTGAAGATGACCTCTATACGACTTTCTCCTTGTTTTGTCTTATATAGCAATATATTGGATGACAAGTTATTGTCGATTAATTCAGGAGTTGATATTTCTTGTTTGAAATATTCTCTTGCCATCTGCACTTGTGGTTTCTTGCTATCGGCATTTTCAACAATCATCAAACAGGCAATTCGTGATAGATGTATATTCTTTACCTTACGAAAGGAACCGGAATTTAGTTTGACCATCTCAAACGTAGCATTAAAATGCTCGGTAGTATTACAACCTTTCTTATTGGCTATAGCGATAGCTTTGTTTAGAGTACGATTAAATTTTTGGTATGTGCTATAGCCTAATGCGGTGCACAACTCACGAGAAGTCCAGTACTCCGAACCGTTTTCGTTTTGCTTTTTAATTCGTTCAAAGTCTGATTGAATAGGGAATATGTTGTTCTCGTTCATCGTCTTGATATATCTTATAATGATAAGAATTACTTGTATAATCCCGGTCTTAATTCCTTATTATGCATCATGATTCTTTCTTCCATAAGAGAACCTTTGGGAACTATTTCGTAGGGATAGGCTTTCTCAAATGCTTGGCGTCCGGCATCTGTCATAAGTCCTCGATCTTCAAGATTGATACAACGTTCTTTGTTTAACTCAGTCCAATGACTTCCTTTGCGACGAGGTGAAAGCCGCTGTGCAAGGCGTCCGTCTGGTAGTTTCTTTAGAGTCGAATCAATCCACCCGAAGCACAATGCTTCTTCAACAACCTCAATGTATGGAATACATTCGTATGTGGGCTGTTTAGAGCGTGAAGTTACAACCCAACACGATTTCGCCTGGTTATGATTGACCTCTAGCCATTCTCTCAGTTCAATGCGGTCTGTGAAGTCTAGTAGATTGATAATTTCCATATTTGCCTCCAATTGATATGTTATTAATCCAACTGTTTTCTATAAACAGAATCCAATGTGTTTCCTTCTTTATCTTTCCATACTAACCAGCCGTTATTGCTGCTACCAATACAGAAATCTGCGGCAGTACTGGGGCTTGAAAAAGTTTTATCCGATGTTAATACCAATATTCCGTTCTCGTTGGAAGTGTAATCTTGAAGCATCTTTTCTCGTTTTTCTTTCCAGTTGAAAGACGGAACCATTGTTTTGGCAACAATACTCCCTTTTAGGACTGTAAAGCCATCGGAACTGTAGAAGCCCTTTGCATTGCACCCTCTACCTTTGGTGTAGAATAGATGTTCCTCTTTGGGTTGTGATACTTCAAAGATATTGCAACCGATAAATGATGCCAGAAATTTCACATCTTCAAAAAATTCATCCATTGAATCTTGTTGATGCTCTGGTAGATTCGGTGCTTTAGGGATTTGTTTATTATCGCTTAAAACAAAAGCGTTTGCTTTCTTGGCTTCAGCTATCGCTTTATGTTCTAGGTATTGCACATCAACTTTAGTCATATCGGCATCTTTCGATACGAATATAAGTGCTTTTTGCCAAAACACCTTCTTGCTGTCGTGGTCTTTCACACGCTCTTTAAAATTTTCCGTTTCACCAATGTATGCCTGCGGCTTAGTTGATTCATCTTCGCCCAGTAATATATAAAATGCAGGTTTCTGCAACTTCTCTTGAGTATTCAGATAAGAGAGGTTAGAACGTGGCACGACAAACATCTGGCAAATCTTATTGCTGATGAATGCATATTGAGTTCCTTTCGGGTCTCCGTCTATGAGATATGTTGTTACTGTCTTCCCCATAATTATCTTCTGTTTTCTATTGTTCTTTTATTTACGCCGCAATCACCCTACTGATTAGTTTTACATAATCAATAAGTGCTTTAGGGCTATCACGGAAGATAGCTGTGAACTTATTGAAAGGTGGTTGCTGCAATACAACAGTGGCAATGTCGCCATTTTCGCATACATAGCGAATGAGTGTACGCAGATACTCCTCTTGCATACGGGTTAGTTCCGCACCATGTATCAATGCACGATATTTTTCCAGAGCCACATCTTGTTCCACTCCAATGATGGAACGAATGAAGGCGGCTACATTATGTTGATAGGGCTTTGTTCTCGTTTGTGCATCAAATTCTTCTTTTGAGCCTAATTCTTCCCAGAAAATCTGTTCCAATCGGGCAATGTCCTGTTCGGACAGCGGTTCAAGGTGGTATATCTTTTGCAAAGTATCATCATCTGATAGATGTTCTTTGAGATAGTCTTCCACTCTACGGCGATAGGTACGGATTGGGGTTATATTGACACCTGAACTATCTTCTTCAAATGTGTCGGTTATATTGATTGTAAATGTTTGCCCTGCCGTGCCACCATCCAAGTATTGTATAAGCTCACGAAGCTCCAGCCTGATGCGTTCGAGAGAGCCAAGACTTTTCGATTCCCAGAAATGAGTGGACAGTACCTCGTTAAGTACATTCATCTTAGCCATTACTTGCGGAATAGAGGCTTTTTTCTCTTTGAGATAACTGGCTATGTCCATTATTTTCCGCTCTGACGATGTGGAATTGACCGTTTCATCTATTAACGCAAGTTGAGATTTTAGCACAAGGGCATCAAATTTTAGAGCAGAAGTGTCTGTCGTTGCATTTTTGAATAAAGGTGAGATATTACCTTTCATTGCCATCACATCGCCAAGAGTCAAACAGACCATGGCTTCTGGTGTGGCGTATGTCTCTACGGCTTTCAGTTGAAGGCGCACATCTATCCGATTCCTGTTCAAGTCGGCTATTTGCTTGTGCAAGATGCCGGCAAGGTTGTCGTGAAAAGCCTTTGATTCTTCTTTGCTTTGATATGCTCCATCCTGCAAGGCGAATTTAATATCAGTGCGAAGATTAAAAAGCATACTTACAATGGACTGCGATTTTGTGGGTTTGGCTCCTTCGGGATTCATCTCAAAATACTCAAAATTTCGGTAGAAATCGAATATCAGAAACTCTTCTTTATTCCTACCTTCGCCAAACAAATTTTCACACAGACGTGTGCCTCTGCCTATCATTTGCCAGAACTTTATCTTGGAGTGGATAGGTTTGAAGAAAACCAAGTTTACGATTTCAGGCACATCAATGCCCGTGTCGAGCATATCTACAGATACGGCAATTTGTGGTTGCTTTTCTGCATCGGCAAACTTATCAATTAGGTCGGATGAATATTTCTCGTAATTATCAATTACTCGGCAGAAGTCCGCTCCCAAGTCGGGGTAAAGTGCGGTAAACCGTTCGGCTATGAACACGGCATGTTTGTGGTTATAGGCGAATATGATGGTTTTGCCTATCATGGTATCGTCTTTCACTCGGATTCCATCGTTCATCAGGCGGTTCAGCACATGATCTACGGTGTCTTGGTTGAAGATGTATTTGAATATCTCCGTTGCGTTAATGGTGCGGCTGTACGGTTCATCTGGCTCCAATCCTGCTTTCATCTTCTCATACTCGAAAATCTCTTCCAATTGCTCCCGTTCTTCCGGAGTAAGTTGTTCGGGGTCAATTCCTGTAGTCAGAATTTTTGAGTTGTCTTTTATTGCCTTGAATGGGTTCAGATAGCCATCAGCTACCGCTTCGTCATATTCGTAACTGTCGGTCGGCTCGCCTTGCTCCATACCGAAGAGGTCGTATGTAGAGCGGTCAACTTCATCACGAGGGGTTGCCGTCAGTCCTAAGAGCAGTCCATCGAAATACTCAAAGATTGCTCCATATTTGCCAAACACACTGCGGTGTGCTTCGTCAATGATGATAAGGTCAAATCTGCCTAATGAGAATGTCTTGGTATCCCTGTCCAAATGTCCTATCATGGTCTGATAAGTGGAGAAAAGGATACGTGCCGATATATCCACATCGCTGTCACGTAAGGAACTGACTGTCATGTTGGGCAATAACTTTGTATAATTCTTTTTTGCCTGATTGACCAGTTCGATACGGTCGGCAAGGAACAACACATTCTTTACCCAATTGTTTCGCACCAACACATCGACGAGTGAGATACTGATACGCGTCTTTCCCGTACCAGTAGCCATCACAAGCAGGGCACGACGATGCTTGTCGTTATAATGTTTGCACACTGATTCAATCACTCGCTTTTGGTAGTTGCGATTGGTTATCTTGTCCGAAATCTGCAAGTCGGTAATGTCGTTGCGACTCCGTTGTGCTATCATTCTGCGCAATTCGTCAATGGTATGGAATCCCATCACTTTGCGTGACGGATAACCGATACCATCTATTATATGGGTTTCAAAACCATTGGTGTAGTAGATAACAGGATGAGGACAGGCGTAGTGTTTAGCCAGACGATCGGCATACAATTCCGCTTGATGGCGACCAGCTGTCGCATCTACACTGGTGCGCTTGGCTTCCACTACAGCCAGTGGCGTTCCGTCTGCATCAAACAGTACATAGTCCGCATATCCCACACCGCTCTCATTGGGCATACCCTGTACCTCTATCTCTATTCCGGCATGGCGGGGGATGATTTCACCCTTATGTCCAGATACATTCCAACCTGCCTCGTGAAGCAACAGGTCGATATACAATTTTCGGGTTTCTGCTTCCGAGAGGTCGTTTACAACAGGCTGGGCATCCACCGTTGTAGGTTGTGCATCTGAACTTTCTTTCACCGCTTTTGCGGCAGTATCGGCAGTCTGCGTGGTCGCTGAAGAGGCTTGCTCTGTTTGAGGAACAACGGCAATGTTACTTGGTTGAGGTGATTGGGGAATCAGCTCTTTGTCAAAGTCCGGCAATGTGTCAATCACCTGCCAAGCCAATAGGATGGAACCAATGATGTAATATAGATTCAGTACGGCAAAGAAAGACTCTTTGCGCCCTACGAATCCATCATTGGCGTGTGCGGCATTGTTCCCAATCTTACGCACATAGTGGATGCGCTTCATCAGGTCTTCGCTGTTTATGAATGCCGTAAAGCGTTCGTCGGTCGTGAGTGAAAGCAACGAGGCACGTTCCCCTATCTGCCATCCTTTCAAGCGATAAACGGTTTTTACCATCATTTCCAGTGCAAGTCGGGCTTGCATGGCAGAAACCATTGGGTTAGCCATTTGAAAATCCTCAGCCGTGGCACAATAACGATAAATCGTTTTTAATCCGTCAATGTCTTTTATGATGTCGAAGTTCCTCATAACTTTTAGTCTTTTATAAATTCCCAATAGCCATCTTTATCTGAACCGATACGCTGAATGACCGTTCCATTTAACTTCTTGATATGTCGAGCAACAGTGGCACGACCGATATTCAGGAGTTTGGCATACTCATCGTATGTATATTCAGGGTGTTCTTTAATGGCTGTAATAAGCCGGGCTGTGGTGTCTTTAGGCGTTGCAGTATCATTTACAGTATCACTTTTTGTTTTTACAGTATCATTCATGCTTTGCTGATACTGTAAAATCCGATTTTCAAGATTGATAGTATGTTGCGTAAGCATTATATCTTGAACAATGGTACTATCCTCCTGCTCACGACTGTCAATCAAAGCCTGAATGTATTCGCCTTTAGCATCTTTGGTAACAATAGACGGGATAAGACCTAACTGCCGTTGTACGATGTTCATCAGCAATCGGGTAGTACGCCCGTTGCCGTCCACCCACGGATGAATGGTGACAAGACGGAAGTGCGCTTCAAAACTCAACCTATAACATGCTGCCATATCGTTTCTGTCCACAGATGCCAGTTCTCCGTTTAACCAATCGCAAAAGTCTGCTGTTGCTTTAGGTACTTTTTGAAATGCCAGATAACTTCTGCCTCCTATTCCGGCACTTACATTGCACCGTCGCAATTCTCCTTTTGAGGAATCGAAACTGCCGCCCATAGTGGAGTATTCCGAACCTGTACGGCGCATGACTTTGGCTGACAATTCGCATAAAAACTCAACAGTGTATGGCTGTCCGGTTTTCGCCCATTCAAAGCCATAGAGGTATGCGTTTTTCAAGTCCACATTCATCATCTGTTCGTTCAGGCTTCTACCTTTGGCTGCAATTCCCTCGTCAAACAACAACTGGTTTTCTACTTCGGTAACAGTCGAACCCTCAATGGCCGTAGAATGGGTAATCAGTGAATAGAGGTAGAATTTTTCATAATCCACCTGTTGGTCTATTCCCGAAGCCACATATCGGCTGATGGTTTCTATCAGTTTCTTATCAATCTCTTTCATGCCGTTGTCTTGTTTTAAGAGAAATAATATTGCATCCGTTCTGCCATTAAGGTCTCGGCATCGGCTAATTGCTGACGGAGTAGCTCTTTTTGCAGTTCGATGGCTTCAACTTGGGTGGCGAAGTGTTGCTGCAATGTTCGTGGAGGCACAGGAATAGTAAATTCGATAATATCTTTTATGTTGATATGTTTAACAGTTTGTCCAACTGTTTTTAGTTCGGCTTGATTCCTAATCCAAGGGGAGCGAATAATCGCCAAAAGGAGATAGGAATTTATTTTAGAGGGTCTAAACAACATTGTTCTCTGTCCTAAGCTAAAATGTTTTTCTTTAGGTACCATAATGCAACCTCCTACAGTTCCTTCACGACCATAAATTAAATCTCCAAATTGAGGCTTTAACCGATGCGTTCGTTTTAAATACTCTTCTTCGTTTAAGTATTGCATTGTGTTCCATTCAATTCCTGAATCTGTCAATTCGGAGGTTCTGATGCAAGGATATTCTGTTGGAATAGCCGATTTTTGAGGTGTTGAATGAGGGCAATCAACAATATGAGAACAAACCTCTTTGAGTGTTTGCAAATTCCATCCTTTAGGGTTAGTCACAGGATCACCAAACATATCAAGGAAGATAGATTGAGCGAGGACATCAAGGTCGGCAATCTGTGCCTTGTAACCGTCAATCATTTCTTGCAGTGCATCCAATTCAGTCGCTATTGCTTGTTGAATAGATATGTCTGTTGGGTATTTAATTTTTACCTCTTTCAAGAACTTGAAATGTCTTGCATAACCGTTACTCGGTATGTTTGACCACTTAATGAAATAATATAGGTATTTAGCAGATAAGCTGTTGTTAGGTTGTAATACTTTAACACCATCTGCACCTACACAGAAATCAAAATCTACATATTTGACAGTACGGGTATGGTCTCCGAAGATGACGATACTTCCTAAATCTTTATTGAGATTGTCTTCTGTGTTACAATATCCGGATATAAAGTCTTTTTCCTGAGAAATAATGGGATATTTCCCAGTTAAAAGGTAATCTTTCTTTTGAACTGCATCTTTGACTTTTAGAGTCTTGATGGAATCTTTTATTAAAGTATTCTCCCACTTTGATTTATCCACTTTCATACCCTTACGAATTTAGCTGTTTTTTGAACTCGGCAAAGGCAGCATCAATAGCTTTCTGCCTTTCTTTCATACGGGCAATGATAGCCTTAGGAACTTCGTATTCAACAGCCTCATACTCTACTTCGTGATAACGCTTATAGCTGAGGTCGTAGCCGTTGGCACGTATTTCATTGGCAGTGACAAAGAACGATTGCTCTTTGCGACTGCGGTCGGCTTCCGCTTCGAGGTTGTGGAAACGGGAGATGATATCGGGAATATCGTTTTGCTCAGGCTGTGGAATGCGCTGCGTGGTGAGCGAGAACCCATCGGCATGCATATCGTAAAACCAAACCTTGTCAGTGCCGCCTGTGCCTGTCTTGGTAAAAATAATGATGGCGGTAGAGACTCCGCTATAAGGTTGGAACACACCGGAAGGCATCGTGATGACGGCTTGCATGCAGTGCTTATCCACCAATGCCGATCGTATGGTCTTGTAGGCTTGTGCATCGCCTGTGAGAACCGTATCCGGTACGATGGATGCACACCGTCCGCCCGCTTGAAGCATCCGCATCATTAAGGCAAGAAACAGCAGTTCTGTTTTCTTGGTCTTGACAGCCGCTTTCAACGTGTGCGCTATGTCATCAGTGTCGAGACTACCTGCAAACGGAGGGTTAGCGAGACAAAGGGTATAGCGGTTTGTATCGTTGTTCTCGTCCGACAGTGAGTTACGGTAGTACAAATTGGGTTCATCCACATCGTGAAGCATCATGTTCATGCAGCCGATTCGGAGCATAGAAGCGTCCGAATCGGAACCGTGAAATATCTCTTTGCGGAAACGGTCTCCTTCTTCGATATTGAGCAATTCATCGCTTTGATGCTCTGCAATGTATTTGGCCGCTTCCATAATAAAACCGGCAGAACCCATTGCCGGGTCGCAGATGGTATCGTCAAGAGTAGGACGCATCAGTTCCACCATCATGCGGATGATATGGCGGGGGGTACGGAATTGTCCGTTAGTACCCGATGCCGCCATGATGCCAAGCATGTACTCATATACATCGCCCATCATGTCTGCACCATCGGAAGTAATTTTTTCAATACCTTCAATAACACGAGATAACAGTCGAGCATTGGTAATCTGAAAAACCGTGTCTTCCATAGCCTTTCTATAAGCCGAACCCTCTTTTCCCACATAACGCAAAAAGATAAACACATCGTTGCGCACCCGATCCAGCATTTTTGTCGGCTCCATTTCCTTGAACACGTGCCAACGCATTTCGTTATATGGCACATCTTGATTGGTGGAAGGATTGTGCCACACACCGCTGGGGAATGTAGGATTAAGCAAAACATCGCCCGTAAAGTTGGCTATCGCTTCTTTTTCACGTTGCTTGTCGTCAAGCATCTTCATAAAGAGCAGATAGGTAATCTGTTCAAAGATTGCTGATGGTTGGGTAAAGCCATTGTTCCAAAAGGTCTGCCATACATCATCTACCTTTTGTTTTATATCACCTGTAATCATATTATTTCTGTTTTAAATTTATTGAATGGGTAAAACAAGGATATTCGTTATTTCTCGGATGAATGAATAAGTTCCTTAACATCTACATTTAGGATTTTGGCTATCTCAAACAACACTTCTAAACTGGGTTGCCGTCTGTTACATACATACGCATTAACTATACAGAAACTCTTGCCAAGTTTCTCAGCCAGCCAAGTTTGTTTTATGCCTCTTTCTTCAAGCACTTCTTTTATCCGATTCATGGGTTTATCCATTGCTTTGTCTTTATATCATATATATTTGCAAAGATATAAAATATTATGCTATAAAAAGAGAAAAGAGGAAGAAAACTTTTCCTCCTCACTCGATTACATTCAAATGCCGCTCAATCGGATGTAAGTGTTTAAAAAAGCAAGATTTCACATTTGGTACAATCCTAACCAACCATTTTGGAAAACGTAACTTCCTGCGTCGTTTCGGCTAGCTTGAAGGTTATGTGTGTGAAAGTGTAGTTGGACCAACAGCTGTTACAGAAGCTACGAATATACCTCCTGTGAAATCTTTGCCTGTAATTCTTTATTTAAATTAAACATTGTCCAGCGGGTGAAAATGTACTTTTGCTTCTTGGCAAAGCGCATTATCATCTGCTGATCTTTTATCTCTGTAATGCCTATCAATGCAAGAAGGCTTTGCTTGTATGCATCATCCACAAAGGGACAAGTCATCATATCAGCCGTGAGAATCGTGAGTTCTGAATTGCGTTTGCGCTCAGATTCCGCAACAAGCCGATACTTCTTTAAAATCTCTTTTTTCAATAAAGCCTTTTGTTCATAATAGCACTTGTGATTCGCATAGTAATACAATAATATAATACATGCGAAAAGGTTATACTGTAGTTCACTTTTACCAATGAATGATTTAATAACTTCCGGTGCGAGTAGATATGCATAGCCTAACTCTTTAGCCAATATTAATAGATAGAGGCTTTCATGCAAGGTGTTTCGATGTGTATCTGTTGTAGCCAGCACCAAGGCTATTTCATCTTGAATCTTTTTAAAGATAATATCCTTGCTTATCGTTTGGAATCTAACCTCCGGATTAACTTTGAAATCACCATGTCGTTTTCCATAGATAATGATGGAATTCATTATCTTCAGCAATTTCAATGTTGTATTTATCTGCCTGTTGCTATTGAACACGAAGAATACCACATCAATTAGAGATACAAGATAACTTGTGAGCTTCCTTTGTACTCGTTGTGCATGAATTTCAACCTCATCCTTATTCGCCTCTTCTTTTGACATCAGGCGCTCATACTTCTTGAAACCTATTTCATATCGATTAAGAAAAGCGTCAAGGCGTTGACTTATCTTCTCAAGCAGATAATTTGCTATATCGCGATATTCAATTCCGCATTCCCTTACTATTGCTTTTATTTGAGCATTTACGCTATTTGCAGACAGGTATATATTGAATTTCTTATCTAATATTTCTCTGTCTTTATCTAATTCTTCGTCTTCCGTTTCCTCCTCTTCTTCTGCGTTTAATTTTGATTCTACTTCTTCCCAAAGTGGAGTCGAGAATATAGTGCTCAGCAAATTTTCAATTTGCTGTTTGGCAATAGTCACCTTTGTTATAAAGGGCCTTTCAAACTCTTCTGTTTTGGATGGACTAATCTGCAATTTGAATTCCTTCAGCCATTTTGTTAGACTTTCCATGAAGAGATTCCTGTCATTTTCGTCATTATAGAAGAGGAAATAGTCGTCAACATACCGATAACACTCATAGGAGGATTTCTGACGGAGGTCTTTTCCCAATAGTTCCTGTTCAACCTTTTGATCTATATACTGAAGTATAATCTCTGCAAAGATTCGAGAAAACTCCGGACCTATTACGATACCATTCGTCTCGCGAGCATTGACCGATTGCATTAGATTATCAAATGCATCGCCAACCCATGAACCATGATATCCAGGTAAGACCTTTACCTTGTCCGCACCACCTGCTGTTGCCCAACTTATGGTATGGGTATAAATACTGTCGAAACAACTCTGTAGGTCGAACTTCACAAGAAGTTTGAATTTCTTTTCTGCACGCTGGTATCTGTAATCCTCATAGAACTTGTATATATTTGAATACTTCTCGTAGCTGAAATAAGTTTTCAAATTTTCATATTCATTGAAGAACAATTCAACTTTATCACTTTCATGCCCGGACAACCTTCGGTGAAGTCGATCTCTATAGTAAAAGTATTGTGCTATCTTGTGCGGTTTGCGAATAGAGTATTTACTCTGATTGCAAAGATAGAGTATAGAATACTTATACTGATCATAAAACTCCACAACCTGCCACTGGTTATACGGATGTATAATTGACAGCGTTCGGGTCTTATTCGTCTTGTGGGCGATATTAAATTGATATGGGTAGAATAGGGCACTATTCTTGTGTTTCAAATCACTTATTGGCTTACCATGCTCATAACAGCCAAAAAGTAATGCAGCAAAAGCAGATGAATCTTCTTCATCAGTTCGTTTTGTTTGTTTCAATTGTGTCTCTTTCTTTCCAACTTTACCTACCCATAGGTATTTTGCAAGAAATCTGTATAGATACTTGTTTGAGAAAATAATCGGACACTCGTATGGCAGAACGTCTGAAAAGAGTACTCGCTCTTTACTATAATTTAGTTTTACCTTTTTTCTACGCTTCATACCCACGATGATTTAATTGTTCGAAGTCTCTGCTTCTTTACTTTGTAACGCTTGTGAGGATAATCAAAACCCTTTGTAAAAGATAGTAATGCAAGCTTCCTTTTTAGACTTTCCTCTATTGCAGTTCTATGTGCAATTGCAATAGATTTCTTTGAAGAAAGATTTAGCCTACCTATATTGCGCTTCAGTTGTCCATCTAAATATGATAGATTTTTTTTATTATCCAATAGCTGATTGGAGTAAAAAATACCAACTTTAACCCCTTTCTTTGCGTTGTACAGATTTATGTTGCAGGTTAACACATGAAGCGCATCAAACAGATAGTGTGCTGCAACATCAAAACCTGCGATATCAATCATCTTATAAAAAGTTGTAAACGACTTATCTATTCTGCTTGTAATACGATCCAATTTGTCTTGAGAGAGCGAAAATAGTAGATTATCTTCTTTATCAATATGAATATTATATCCTAATAGATTAAAATCTAAATCTACGGTATTAGCCGAATCATAAGTGTAGCATTTCCCTGAACCATCTGATGGCGTATGTATATCTAATCCCATTTGGGAATAAATATTTTCAAGTTTATCAATGTACCAATCTATTGGTTTATGGTATTCATCTCTGATATCAGGATGAATAACAAGCACCATATCGTCCATATACCTACCAAGAAATAATATACCGGGCAATGTATACTTAATCATCTCATCTATCTTGGACAAATAGAATTCAGATAGTAGTGAACTGATAGCACAACCTCTTGGAATACCAGTTCGTGGAGTCGGTACACGTGGACGAAGATTCTTGACTTCAAACTCCTTTCTAATAAGTCCGTGCAAGAGGGATTTACTCTTTACATCAAGCAGATTGTTGCCCTCCAAATACTTAAATAATTTATCATGCGGTATCGATTCAAAGCAGTGACAAACATCCGTTCGGATGATATAGTACCTGCTTTTATCTTCCATTAATAACGTCTTTAACTGAAAAAGTATCTCGTGACGACTTGACATAGATATTTTAAACAGTTTCTTCATATTTCTGCAAAGGACTTGCATCGCGAAAAACTCTTCAGCTGTAGCTCCAATAGTATAAAGCGGCTTCTGCGGATCTTCTGACGCATCTGGAGTAAGGTTGAAACGAAAGCTGCTTGATAAAATCCTTGAAGACACTTTGCTAAGATGCTCTTGCAACAAGATTTTCTGTTGCTGAGCATTATTTTTCATCAATTGCTTCAACTTGTCAACCTCACTCGTTTCTTCCTCTGTGCGCTCAGCTTTTTTCTTTCTCAATATTTTATTTAGGTTCTTTCTCATTTCACGATACTCCTGAGCTTTAGCCAAATATTCAGGAGAAAGATACCTTTTCTGCATCTTTCCCTTCCTATTCACCGCATTGAACGCATCATATAGCGAATCGTAGTTATATGAGAAACTATATTGAGACATCTCTTTGAGTTTATCTATTTTTATATGTTTCGAAGAATACTCATTATTTCCGCTTGCAAAGATATAAAATTATCTGCTATATAAAGAGAAAAGGAGAGGAAAAAGTCCTCTCCTTAACCCTAAACCAAGTATCAGACATTCAAATCTTTCAACGCCAATCCATAGTTATCTTGCCCGAACAAGTCTTTATGGATAAGTTTCAAACCGAGTGTCTGATAATACTTGTAGTCGTCGCCTTCGGTGCAGAGGTATTTGTAACCGTAGCGTGGCATGTACTCCTTGAAGAAGCGAGCCAAATCTTTTAGGCTTTCTTCTTGGTTCTTTTTGAAGTTGCTGCGCACAATGATGATAGACCAGTCGGGGAAGTTGCCTCTTCCGTCGCTGTACTCCCAGAAGCGAATGTAGCAGTTTAAATCACGTTCACGGATGTCCACGCAAAAGCCATTGGCATTTTGCATCACGCTACAACTGTTTCTGTAGCCGAATTTCTCACACAAGTAGAGATTGAAATCAAGAATCAAATCGTTTTGTACCATAATTGATTGAGTTTAAAAAATTAATGAATAGTGAATTATAAACGAAAGCCTCGCTTGCGCTTAGCCTTTTTCTTTTTCATCAGGCGATTGAACTCGGCTTCTTCTGCGGCAGTGGCATCGTAGGATGAGTTGCCGTTTAGCAAGCCGAGACTGATGCTTGAGCCATCATCGGAATGGGAAACGCTTTGTTGTACATTTTCTTCCTTATGTCTGGATTCCTGTTTGGGTGATTCAAACAAGGATGCACAAGCATTCTCTTCTAGTCGGTTGTCGATATTCAAGTAGCTGAACTCTCGGCTAATCTTAGAGCCGGAGAAAGAAAAACCGTTGTACTCAAATTTTACACCCTGTATTTCCCGTGTAGTTCGGCTGACCTTGAATTTCATATCAATGTCTCGGTCGGCAAGTGCATCCTTTAAGTCAGCCCAATTTTGTACTTGGGACAGTTCCTCTTTCAACGCTTTGTATATCTCATGCTTTGCTCGGTCATAAGGGCGCAATCGTTCTTCCTTGATATGGTCTTTACCATTGGCAAAATGCAAGCGATATTTGGCGGTCAACATTTTGCAAACTTTCTCATTCCTGCGAAAGTCATTCTTGTCGCTAATCGTTTTGCCGTCATTGTCCACTCGATTAAAGACGATGTGGCAATGCGGATGTTCACGGTCGATATGCCGGGCAATGATATACTGCGTGTTTTCGATGCCCATCAGTTTCATGTAGTCGTGGGTAATTTGCAACATCAGTTCATCATCATGTTTCAAGCGTTCGCTATCTTCTGGTGAGAAGTTGAGCGAAGTATGTCCGACAATATTCTTTACCTTATCATTGAGTAGCGATTGTAACTCAAATTGCTCCGCCATCTGTTCGGGTGTACCTTCTACTCCAACTGCTTCCAGCAATTTGGATTTCTCCTCTTTGAGAACATAGCTAACACAGCCACCGAACGATGTCCCTTTAGTCTGTTTACCGATCATCTTTCAAACGTTTTATAAGTAGGTTAATGTGCTGAGCCATTTCCTTGCATCTGTCCGCTACAGCGAAGAAACCGTAGGTGTTTGCCTGTCTTGCCAACTGGTTAAGATTGATACTTTCGCCAATCAGTTGACGGATGATGTGGATATGCTCTTGCGTGATTCGTTCACGTACCGAACCGTTTTCGATGAGCGAACGGATCACTTCGCTTTGAGTCTGCTTGCTCCGTCTGCAAAGCGCACCAAGCCATGCGTATTGCTGATATGACAGACGGAGTGTTACTGTATATTTCTTTTCCATTTGAATCTGTTTTTAGTGAATAATGTGTGACCATTGGGAACCGCCTCCTCAGACTTTTTGAGGAGCAAGTGGTCGGGAAATGTAATACACCGACATTAACTTGCTACAGTAAAAAAAGTCTCGATTCCTCTCCCTAAGTTCAAAGTCTGAATCCTCGTTTCTTGGGTGGTGAAACCTTCGGTTGTGGAATGCCTTGTTGTACGCTGACGAGCTTTAAATCGAATGTTTCTATTAGTGCTTTCAAGACCGGATTCTTCCTTATCATTTGTTGAAGGATGGCTTCATCAGGCTTCACTTTGAGTAGATAATCGGCTATGTCGTACCCCTCTTTTCGCTCGTTTTCGGTGGCGTTGGCTTCCAGATAATCGAACATTCGCACCTCAATTCCGTAGCTTTTCATCAGCCCGATTTTGCTCTGCCAATAGTCGGTCGCTCCCAAGTCAGGGAATAACACAACGTTTCTTCCTGCTAGAACAGATAGGTTGTTGGCATTGAAACAGCCGTTCTTTCCACCTGATGCTATCCATAAGAATTGCGGCAGATAGTAGGAAGCGATGAGTGCTGTTTTCTCGCTTTCGACCAGTGCAACAGGACGGCTTTTGTCTTCAGGAAGCAGATGTTCACCAAAGAAGCATTGCTTCAAATTGTAATCGCCCTTGTGCAGTACGGAGTGTACCCACGTGACATGATTGTACGGTTCTTTTATCCGCTTACCTGTTTCGGAATTGTAAAGCATTATCTTACCCGTGCGAACTTTATTCTGATTGTCCGTCTGCCAGAATACGGTTGCACCGTCCCAATACTTGGATGTGCCAACCTTGTATCTCTTCATTAGCTTTAATGTTTCTGCCTCTCCGAACTGAGCCGATAGAAACTGAAACAACTTGTTCGCAGGATAGCCACGCAATGATTGGTTGACTATATCCAAATCCATGTAGGAGATGGCTATCGGTTTTACATCTTTAATAGGTGTATAACTTCCGAAGCTATTCTCAGCAAACTTTTCTTTTTCAGATGGATTCTGCTCAAAGTAATCACGAGGCGTGAAGTGATAACCGCATTTCTGCTCATGGTCACAACGACCTACGTAATCAGGGAACCGGATTTGTTTCTCTGTATCGATATACTTTGAAAAACATCTTTTGCGGTGGCAGTTCGGGCAAGTATGCCGGGTGCTGACACCTTTGTAGGGTTCTAATATGAATCTATGTGTACTCATTGTATGTTTCTTTTTATATGTGTCATTTTTGTCGTTATTGTCGTTTTCGCTTGGAAAGTGTCAAAACCGACAAAAATGTCACAGGTTAATCTTTGAATATTCTCCATGCTTCTCTTTGCGGAACAACTTCCCGATATTGTCATTGAGGAAGCGTTGAAATGTCCGCTCCTTCATTCCGTTTTGCTCGGCTACCTGTATAGCTTGGGCAGTAGTAAAGGAAGGAGGCAACAGATTGACTATCGCTTGTTGCTGGCTGTTGAGGGCATTTTCATTCAGAATATTCTGTACGCTCAATGCGGACTCTTTGAAATACTCCGTCAGTTTAATGGCTCTCTCCACGGCCAGCAGGTCGATACACGTCTTGTCACACTCTCCGCAAGTCCATCGTGCCAGTTGGATAATCAGGCAGAAGCGGATGATGTATATCTCCTGCTTGCAATAGATACTTACGATGGTATCATTTGTTTCCCGGTCGCACAGCTCTGAGAAATGGTGCTGCCACTCGTAAAGCCGTTTCTTGGCATCCTCTGAGAAGCAGAGAATTTGCGGGTCAATCTCTCCTTGTTCATTGAGGTTACACTCTGATTGTATAAGTTGGTCAATAATGGCATTCCATTCTTGTTCTATATCTTCCGGCAATTCTTTGTCATTCCATCGTGCCTTCTGTTGCAGATTGGGCATCACAAACAGGATGCGGTCGATAAACCCGTTGCTGGAGCGTTCACCTTTAGCCAACTCGTTCAGGATTTTCTTTTGGATAGTACCAATGACCGATATATACGGACGCTTGATGAAGATGAAACTCTTGGCATTCTTGCGGTCGGATATGGTGGTCTTGGCACTGAATACCGAAAGCCAGAACTGTTCTTCCGAACCGTTGTTGTATCGATTGAAGTTCTTGAACCAAGCGGATAATTCATCGGCCCACAAGCATAGCCCGCGTTTATTTTGCGCATGAATGAGGCTCAATCCTTCGGGCGTTACATCCGAAACCAAGAAGCGTTTGCGGATAGGCTCTTGCGGAAATTGCTCTCCACCGCTTTCCGCACGTTCCTTGCGGCTCATGCTCATCAGCTCATCGTACTTGGCAAGAGCCTTTTCAAATTCCTGATTCTGTCGGTAGTCATAATCAAGAAACGGTTTCATCGCAAAGCTGAGCGGATGGCTTTTGTTAGCTCCCGGTCTTCCAATCAATGCCATATACAGGATGGGGCTTTCCAGCCAGCCTTGTTTGATTTGGGCAAGATGCATGTTACCTATGCCGACCGCTATTGCCGTAAGGATGGCTGCGGCGATGTAGTCAGTAGGGTAATTATGGCATTCGTGTACCTCGCTGATGATGCGTTGGATTTTTGTCGGAAATATGCTGACTGGAAAATCAGTACCCGCCAGTCGCATACTTAAATCAACCGCTTTGTCAATGATGGATGCCGGATTAATAGAATATGTATCCATAGCTACACTCATTTAAGTTTCACGGATGATTTGGGCTTATGACGGACACTGCCTTGCATATTTGCCAGCATCTCCTCATATGTTTGTTCGGAAGTCTTTTTCCGTCCGTTCTCAATCCAAGAAAGAAGTTCGTCCTCGTAGAAATAGAGCTTCTTACCTTTCTTATAGGCAGGAAGCAGTCCCTTGCGTACCAAGGTATAAATGGTTGGTTTGGCTTTTCTGATGATACGGCAAGCATCCTCAATTTCAACCAACACGTGTTTGTCTGATGTAGGAGGTTGAAGTTCCGACACCATTCTTTTCAACTCGATGACCTGTTCGGTCAGATAATCTACCGCTTCGGGCAGCTTATCAAATGTTACTGTTTCTTTTTGCATACGTCGCTCGTTTTTAATTGTTCGACGGCAAAGGAAACAGGTGTTTCAATGGTGGAATTATTCACCAAAATATAACTGATGAATAACTTTTTGAAGGTGGTTGGCCGTGATTACAAGGAATTTAGCTACCTTTGTACTTGTAAAATAGGTACAGTTTTAAAGATAAGTTCTACACAATGAAAAAAATGTTGTTATTCTTTTCAAAGCCAATAGTTGGTGGTGTTTTATCATTGATAGGATTATTGGAAATTCTATTTAGTATTCCATCATCATATATTACATACCCTATACCATTGTGGATAATTGTTCTGGCAATAGGTCTCGTTATACTATTGCCATACCTATGGAAGCGTTTAAAAATCTTATACTATATAAGGAACTATACATCTGATTCATTTGGTGGGTCTTGTCTATATAAGTGGTGTTGGGCTAGGACATCGGATAAATTCAATGTTTATGGATATTTTCCTATCCGTATAGATGTTGTGGAAAATGTAAAGTTAGACCCTAATATACCTGTGTTTGATTGTGCTCATCATTATATTCACAATGAAAATTTATTGGCAGAATATATAATGATATGTTTATACCATAAGGTTGAAAATACGAAACAAACAAACTTGTTTGTTCAACAGCTACATAGCTTAGAGGCTCATTATTCTAGTCAAAATAGAAGGTAGCTTCTTGGTTATGCAATCTTTCTATCCAGCTTAATCTTGCACTCAGATTCCGTGTGCGACATTTTGCGCTCAATGGTGGATATTTCCGAATCACGGAGAGTATGAGCAAATACTCTTTTTATGAATGTGGCAGTCTGTAGGCGTGGTTTGCCGAATACCTTGCCGATATTCCAACCAAAGTGCATGATGTCAATGGTTTTTAATTGAGCATCTACCTTTATCTGCTCAACTTTAGGCAGGGAATCTGAGAAGTAGTATTCTGTGATATATCCACATAGACGATTAAGGTCAGTTTCGCTAAGATAGAGAACTAAGTGTTGTTTCGTATATGAGAGAACCTTATCTAACTTTTCTTGCGATGCCCGTTCCTTTTCGGCCATAGCATTGGCACGGAATATCTCGTATTCTGTCGGTTGCTTGGATTCTTCGATAGATATATTATTGATAGTAGAAGGTGTGGCTTCTTCCTTTGGAAGTTCTGCCACGTCTTCATTAAGTTCAAGACACGAAGGAGTAGAAACTTCTTCTGTTGTGTCAGATGTAGTTTCGACTTCGGGTTCTGGTTCTGGTTCAGAAATGATAGGTTCTGAATTTATAGTATTTTCGGCAAGTCCCGTGTGTGCCACTGGAGATTCTACCGCTATAGCCTTATTGCGGTAACACTCAAATCTCATAAAGCACTTCTCTATTGTCGGTGAAAGAAGTTGGCTGAATACCATTTGTAGATTGAGATAGATAGCTCCTATGACAATGGAGCATACCACCAAAATAAGGTAGCCGCTGAACTCATCCCAACCATAGTGCAATGCGGTCTGACGGGCTAAAATACCAATGATGACGATTGTTCCGAAAACAATCAGATTCAAAGTAATATGTTCTGTCTTTTTCTGCTCCATAATGATATATGTTAATCGTTTATGTGCAAATATATATCATTTGCAAGATGTGTAGATACATTTCCCGAGAAGTGGTAGCTTTTGGCACCGATAGGTAGCATTTTTCTATGCCACCTGTGCCACAATAGCAAAGGAAAGTCCGACATGGGACTAGCCTACATCGGACTTTTAAGTTGTGGGTATTAGCAATTGTAAGTGTTAGCTGACCTTATTGGAATAAATAGTGATATGTTCTTCTGCTTGGAGGCAACTTTATTGATAACCCATTTCCTGAATTCAGCTGAATGTCCAGTATTTATTTGGTAGGATAGGGCTATAATCATGTTGAGATTATACACGTCGGCATAATTCCCATTCTTTAATCTTATACATTGGCAGACTTCATACTCCTTTAAGATATTGGCTTTCAATATCGTTTTTATGCGAAGATTGATAGCTCCAACCGTTGTATAAAACAAGTCGGCAATCTCCCAAGAGGTCATCCATACTTCGCTATCAGAAATATGGATGCCTTGCCCGTTGTTTGTTATGATTCCTCGTTTCATAGGTGTATTTATTTCAGTGAAATCTTATTGGCTGTCTCCCGTTTTTTCACATTAACCAAATCTGCATAGATTTGAGTGGTGGAAACGTTTTTGTGGGTTAGCATCTTTGAAACCGTATAAATATCTGTACCTAAAGAGATTTGGATAACTGCGTAGGAGTGACGAAATCCGTGGAAGGTTATCGGCTTCGTTATTCCTGCCTTTTTGAGCCGGTTCTTCAGCGGATAGTTAATCATGCTTCGCTGTAATCCTTTGAATACCTTACTTGTGTCGGGCGTACCGAATAGTTCGTAGGCTTCGTAACTGATGGGGAGCGTTGCTTCTGTTTGGGTTTTCTGTGTTCTGATACGCAAACAATAGCCTTGGTCGGGAGCGATGGCAAAGTCTTCCCATTGAAGATTGAGAATATCGCTGATACGTAAGCCTGTCAGACAAGCAAACAGAGAAGCGACTTTCAGAACGGGGATGTCGCAAGGGGTGGCGGCAAGTTGTTTCACTTCGTCCAGTGTCAGATACTCTTTCTTCACATCTTGTGGCTCAATCTTATCAAGGTAGTCATTGATGTTTTCTCGAAACCATTTATCTCGATAGGCAATCTTTAATAATCCTCTAAAAGTGGAGTAATAACCGGATGCCGAATTGAGGGATATGGGGCGATTGCTATGTTTGAGTTGTTTGGCGTTCAACAGATACTCTCTGAACTTCTTGCACAAGTCCACATTTACCTCACCAAAGGTACATTGCCCTTTGACGAAGTTATAGAAATGCTGATAGACAAACATCCATTTCTGATCCTTACTTCGGCACATCTTCTTGAAGTAGGCGAGGAAGTCGTCTTTTTGTTTGGTCTTATCCAAGAAGCCGAACTCTTCATTGATGAGCGACTGTACCCTGATGCAACGGATAGCCTCTGCCTTGTTCAACATATCGTTGTTAAACTCCCGTTTCATTTCGTTTTTCGGGTGGGCATAGATGTAAATGCCGAGGTATTCCCGACGGCTCATCTGCATGGTTTCGGGGTTACGAATTGCCGGATAATAGTCCAGATACAAGGAGATGCGATTATTCCGAATCGCTCTCTGACAAACTGTTACTTTTGTACACGTGTGTGTCATACTTTTTAATATTTAGAGTTTTACATTTGTTTGATGCAAAGGAATAAGGTGATTCAATGGTGGGTACATTCACCGAAAAATAACTTATCCAATCTTTGGAGCTTCAAGCAATTTCTCCAATTCAGGTTTGGAGATAAGCGTGTATTTGCCTTTTTTGACCTTTGGGATATTATGATACTTCGCATAATGATAGAGTTGGTCACGGGTAAGATTGAATTTCTCCATTGCTTCGGCTACCGTATAATACTGTGGCTCTTTGGGTGGTGCCACACCTTTGGCTATATCCACGTGCTTCTTGGAATAATAAACCATGATACCCTCTTTCTTCTTCGGGATGTCGTTCTTGGAAACGAAAGTGTAGATAGCGGATAAGGTCATGCCGAATTTTTCCTGCATTTGTTGTGTGTTGTACCATTCGGTAATGTCGGGGTTCGGAGCTTTCTTGGCAAAGTAAGCATCCATGTGTTTCTTACTCCAGTAGGTCTTGCCACGATTGAAAGTCCGAGGTATGTTGTTCTTCTTAGCCACCAAGAATATCCATGATTCGTTTACATGATATTTCTCTTTGACTTCGGCGGTGGTGTAGAAGTCAGTGATAGGGGCTTTTTCTTTGGATTGTTTGTTTTCTGCTTCTTGAACAAAAAAGTCTGTCATATCTTCTATGTCAGCTTTGCGAATAAGTGTTTTTCTTTCAATTCGGATTACCTTGATTACTCCATTGCGGATATAGCGATATATGGAAGTGCGCCCGATATTTAATAGTTCGGCTACTTCTGATGGGGTAAGATACTCTTTGTTTAAGTTTGGAGGTGTCTTGATGCTTTTCCCAAGTTTGTGTTGCAGACTTTCAATGCGCTGTTTCCTAACCCTGTCTTTATAGGCAAGGTTTGCGCATCGGTGTGAACAATACTCTGTGGTGGTCTTATGGGCTATGAAAACAGCATTGCACCACTTAAATCTTTTCTGAATGTCTATTCTACTACTCATTTTATTTATCCGTTTATTTCGCCAAATATGTTTCATCGCGTACCACCACGTACCATGACGTACCAGTGTATCCACTAAAATCGGAGAGTAACAAGCGAGCAACAAATGCGGTACAAAAATGAGCTAAAAAAGCCCTATAAACGATAATCATCGCTTATAAGGCTAAAAAGAAAGGCGCTCAAAATGAACGCCTTAATAATCATTGATGATATGTGCTAATCGTTGGTAATCACCCCTTACTTTCCGACGCAGAAATGCTTGAAGATATTTGCTAAAACTTCGTTTGTGTTAATTTGGTTGCCAGTTATTTCGGCCAGATGTTCTATGCATATGCGTAGATCTTCGCTGAGCAAATCACCGCTAAGCCCGAGATTTAATCCATCAATTACTCGAATTATACTCTTATGTGCGAGGATAAGAGAGTTATAATGCCTGGCAGATGTGAGTATTACATCATTTTCGTGTATGGCAGGAATGTCGGCCAAACGATATATCGTGTTACGCAGAGTTTCGGTGTTGTTGCCTGTTGCAGCGCTGATGCCTATAATTTCTATATCAGATGATGGTATTGTCGTTTTTGTCTTTGTATCTGTAATTTCAGTATTGTAATTTGAAGATAAGTAAGTGCGGTTTTCTTCGTTGCTATCTGTAATATAAGATTGGGTTATGCAATAGAATAGCTTGGAGAGTTGTGTGGTAATATCGGTTATATCGGTCTTGTTATTGACCACTATCAACTTTTTGTTATGGCAGCGGCTTATTATATCCCTGCATTCTTCGTGAGACGGAATGGAATCTACAATCCATAAAACAATGGTTGCGTCATTCAGTTTCCGGTAAGTGCGCTCTATTCCGATGCGTTCTATCTCGTCGTCAGTGGTACGCAATCCGGCCGTATCTACGAACCGGAAAGTAACTCCGTTAATGTCGGTCGTATCTTCTATTACATCACGTGTTGTACCGTGTATGTTGCTTACAATGGCTTTATCTTCTCCTACCAGTAAGTTGAGCAGTGTGCTTTTACCGACGTTTGTCTTCCCGACTATGGCTACCGGTATGCCTTGCTTGATGGCGTGGCCAGAAGCGAATGTTGATGTCAGGTTGTTGATGTGTTGGGATATCGTGTTTGCTAATGACAATAACTCAGTGCGGTCTGCAAATTCCAGCTCTTCATGGTCACTGAAGTCGAGTTCCAGTTCGATGAGAGATGTCATTTTCAGCAGACGGTCTCGCAGTTGTGACAGTTCGGTGCTGATATTACCACGTAATTGTCCGATTGCAATACGGTGGGTTGCGCTGTTGGTGGCTGCGATCAGATCGGCCACGGCTTCAGCCTGGCTTAAATCCATTTTGCCGTTGAGAAACGCACGTTGTGTGTATTCGCCCGGTTGTGCCTGTCGGCATCCGGCATCAATGAGCAGTTGTAGAACTTTATTGAGGATATAACGTGAACCGTGACATGATATTTCAGTGCTGTCCTCGCCGGTATACGAATGAGGGGCACGGAATAATGCCACGAGAACATCATCTATGATATTCCCTTCGGAATCTGTTATTGTTCCATAATGTATTGTTTGTGTGCGCGCTTTCTTGAGATGTCCGGCTGTGGTACTTTCATTTCCGTCCTTCTTTCTGCATACATTGGCAGGACGGAAAATGCTATCGGTTATGTTTATAGCCAGACTTCCTGATATACGTATTATTCCAATGGCGCCCCCGGCCGGTGTGGCGAGGGCGCATATTGTATCATTTGCCATTTATATATATGTCAGATTCGTTCCAATACTTTTTCTATCAGATTGTCGATAGTATTTTTGTATCCTGTATTTGCCTGTTTCTCCAGTCTGTTGGCTATTACCATACAGCATGTTGTAGCTTTGTGTCCCATCAGTCGGGCCAGTCCTGCAATGGCCGAACTTTCCATCTCAAAGTTTGTGATGCGGTGACCGTTATGTACAAATCGTTCTATTTTCTTATTTTGGTCAGGGTCGGATAGGGGAATGCGCAACTCACGTCCTTGCGGGCCGAAGAATCCTCCACAGGCTATAGTCACTCCGCGTACCATGTCGTTTGCCGCGATACGCTCGGTCAGTTCCTTGTCTGCGTCTATCACATATGGTGAGCCGAGCTGTCTGTTCCAATTCATGTGTTTGGTGAATGCCTGTTCAAAATCCAAGTCGCACACCTCGTTGCGTCCAGCATAGAAATTCAGCAGCCCGTCGAACCCGATACTTTTCTCACTTATTATAAATGTTCCAGTCGGAGTGTATGGCTGCAGTCCTCCGCATGTACCGATGCGTACAAAGGTCAGTTGTCGGTGTGCTTCGTTTTCTGTACGTGTCTTGAAGTCTATATTTGCAAGAGCGTCCATTTCGTTCAGAACAATGTCTATATTATCGCAGCCTATGCCTGTGCTCTGTACAGTGATGCGTTTGCCGCGGAAAGTTCCTGTGACAGTTCGGAATTCTCGATTTTCCGTTTCGCATTCACGTCTGTCGAAATGTGATGCCACGAGTTCCACTCGTCCGGGATCTCCAACGAGGATTATCTTGTCGGCCATCTGCTCCGGTTTCAAGTGAAGATGGAATATGCTTCCGTCTTGATTGATTATCAGTTCCGATTCTGCAAAATATTTCTTCATAATATCGTTATTTTTAAGTTGATTTTTTACTTAGAACTGTTCTTTGTCTATTTCAGCAGTCAGACAAAAGTGTAGTCTATTCTTTTTTGACATAATATTGGTTTTCAGAGTTTCTTATGTCCTTTTCCAATTGTTTTATATCCATTTCCAGACGCTCATATTGTTTTTCGCTTTTTAGTATCTCCTCTTTTAGTTCGTTTCGTTCTTGAGCATTGGCTTTGGAGTAATACTTGCGTGCCTTGTCTAATGCTGTGGCAAGAGTATTCAGATTTGATGTCATCGTTTTCAGTGTTTCAAACCTTTGTATATTTTCCTTCGAACGGAAATCGGCTGACGTTCGGTATATCGTGTTATTATTGATGACGAAGCGCATTCGGCTGCCGTTGTTATTTTCTCTTTTCCCTTCTGTAATGCTTTTTAATCTGGCCATGGCCTTTGACCTGATGCTCTTGTTCTCCCAAGTATCGGATATTTTAGCTATGCGTGCAAACCGTTCAATCTGTTCCGTCGAGTATGCCTCAGTCTGATATGTCTGCCGTGTGTCCGACGGAATGAATATGTATATACATACTTTGCCTTCCAGTTGGTTGCGGTCTGTGACAAACCATCCTATGCTGTCAAGCTCGTCCACTGCATACATATAGTCGTTTGCCTCAGAGTTGAAAGGCATTCCAATATTCTCGGGCTTGAGATACTGACCCGTTTCGGAGTCGAACCGTGTGACAAAAATATCATATCCACCGATACTTTCCGTGCCTTTGGCTGCAAAATATAATGTGGTGCCGTCGGCCATCATGAACGGGAATGACAAGGAGTTGTATTTTTCTTTGTCGTATATGCCTTTAAGTTCTACCGGTTCGGTCCAAGTCTTGTCCAACATGTCACTTGTGTACAATTTCATGTCGCATGTGTCTCCAAGCGAATAGTAACATTTATTGCCCATTTCGTTGATATGTATATATGATTCGGGCAACTTGTCGGTTGCAAAGAAATCGTTGTATCTATGCAGTGAGCCGGCTTCGTCATTGAGTCTGTATTCTTTCAGAAAAGTATTTTTGTCTGCTACGATACTGTCAATGAACATTACTTTCTGTGTTGAGATTGTCATGCTCTCAATCCGTGGATCAACATTCTCTTTTGTTTCTTTTGCGGGCTTTGCCTTCCGTGCAATCTTTCTTTGCGCCGGCGAGTATGTGAAAGCCAGTATTGCCATTATTACGAATAAAAACGTTCTCTTCATTATGTCTCTGTTGTTTTAGGATTAACAAAGGTAATGAAAAGATTCATTACCTCATAATGTATTAACAAAAATTAAAGACTACTCAATCAACTTATTCTCTGCTTCAAGTGCGTTCCATACGGAATACCTTATTTCCGGATTTGTTTTTTCCAGTTCTTCAAACATCTTTCCGATTGCAGTTCGGTTTGTTTCCCGCTCGTGTGGACATCGCTTGAGCTGTTTTTCGTAGCCTTGTATTTCTGCATACATTCTTATGTCGGCCTCAGCCACCAGACATAGTGGTCTGATGATGGTAAGGGGCATCTTGTTTAATTTCAGACTTGCCGGCATTGTGGAGAAGCGTCCTTGGTAAAATGTGTTCATCAACGCAGTGTGTATGATGTCGTCCATATGATGGCCGAGAGCAATCTTGTTGCATCCTGATTCTTGGGCAAATCTGAGTATTGTTTTGCGTCTGTACCACGAACAGAGAAAACATGTCGGTTTGCGGCAATCGTCTTTCTTGTCGAATCGTGTAGTGACGATATGCAATGGTACGCCAAACCGTTCTGCGAAGTTTTTCAGGTATGCCGTATCCGATTCGTAATTTATGTTTTCTATTTTTATGTGTATGGCTTCGACACTGAATTCCGGCTTGTTTATCATAGCTCTTCTACCAAGCATCTCCAACAGACACAATGAATCCTTTCCACCTGACAGACCTACAAGAATTTTGTCTCCATCTTCTATAAGTCGATAGTCGGAAAGCGCTTTTCTAAAGCGTTTTACAATTTTTCTTTCAAGTTTGTCTTTATTGTTGCTCGCTGGCATGGCATCACTTCATGAATACAAGATATACTGCAAACACTATCAAAAGGAAAGCAAGTGCATGGTTCCATTGCAGGTTCTGTCCGTGAAACATGATATTTGCCATTATAACAAATACAACCAAGCTGATACATTCTTGTATAACTTTCAACTGTACAAGACTAAATGGGCCTCCGTTGTCTTGAAAGCCTATGCGATTGGCCGGCACCTGACAACAATATTCAAAAAAGGCGATAGCCCATGAAAATACAATTACTCCCACCAATGGCCAGTTGCTTGATGTGCCATTCTGTTGCAATTTAAGATGCCCATACCAGGCAAGTGTCATGAACACATTGCTTAGTATGAGCAGTAATACTGTATACAGCCCGTTCATTTGTTTTGTTCTTCCATTAGCTGTTTGTCCATGTTTTCTGCTGCACGCCGTCCGTCTCCCATTGCGAGTATCACGGTGGCTCCGCCCCGTACTATATCACCTCCGGCAAACAGGTCGTGGCGCGACGAACGCATCATGTCGTTTACTGTTATAGTATTCTTTTTCCCAAGTTCAAGACCCGCTACAGATTTCGGGACGAGTGGGTTGGGGGATACGCCTATCGCCACTATCACTTGGTCTACATCTATTACCTTTGTCTCTCCTGTCGGTTCCGGACGCCGGCGTCCTCCTTCGTCCGGCTCTCCGAGTCGCATTACCTCGAGTACAGCCTGCTTGACGGTTCCGTTTGCGTCACCGATATACTCTATTGGGTTGTGCAATGTGAGAAAGTTTATTCCCTCTTCACGAGCATGTTTCACTTCTTCAATCCGTGCCGGCATTTCTGTTTCCGAACGGCGGTATACTATGGTCACCTCAGCTCCCAAGCGTTTTGCCGTGCGGCATGAGTCCATGGCGGTGTTGCCTCCACCTACCACCATCACATGTTTTCCAAAGTTCATTGGAGTGTCGGTATCGGGATTGGCAGCATCCATCAGATTCACTCGTGTCAGGTACTCGTTTGACGACATGACGTTGATAAGGTTTTCACCGGGTATACCCATGAAGTTGGGGAGCCCCGCACCGGAGCCGACAAATATGCCTTTGAATCCGTCGTTTTCCAATTGTTCGATTGAAATGGTCTTTCCTACAATACAATCTGTAGTGAAGTGCACTCCCATCTTTCGCAGGTTGTCTATTTCTACGTCCACAATACTGTTGGGCAGACGGAATTCCGGTATGCCGTATTTCAGCACTCCGCCAATTTCATGAAGAGCCTCGAAAACGTGCACGTCGTAACCGCGTTTTGCCATATCTCCTGCAAAACTCAGTCCCGATGGTCCGGAACCAACCACGGCAATTTTTATATTGTTTGCCGGAGCCATTTCCGGCACGGATATCAGCCCGCTTTGGCGTTCATAATCTGCCGCAAATCTTTCAAGATAACCGATGGCAACGGCCGGCTTGTTCATTTTCAGATATGTACACCGGCTCTCGCATTGCTTTTCCTGAGGGCATACCCTGCCACACACAGCAGGCAGAGCGGAAGTCTGTTTCAGGACTTTGGCTGCCGATAGGAAATCGCCTCTTTCTATGTTTTTTATGAACGTCGGAATGTTTATGTTCACCGGACATCCTTCCACACAACTTGGGTTGACACAATCAAGGCATCGTTTGGCTTCCTGCATTGCCATTTCCGGTGTCAGTCCTATGTTGACTTCTTCTGTGCGTGTTGTAGCTCGGTAGTCGGCGTCCAGTTCCGGCATTGTCACTCTTTGTATCGTTGTGCGATCTTTCGGTTTCAGCGATGCGCGCAATACCTTGCGCCATTGTGCCTCGCGTGATGTCATTTCCTGTACGTTTTCTGCGGTCGTATCGGTTTTCATACCGCCTTTACAGTTGTTGGCAGTCCCGTTTTCAGCCGGCACACTGCTGTCCGGAGCCTTGAGCTCAGCATCCGGCGATGCGTTTGCTGCGGTTTTAAAATGTTCCAGTTCCTCTTGTTCGGCGCGTTTGAATGTTCCCATGCGTTTGAACATCTCGTCCCAGTCGACCAGCGAACCGTCGAATTCCGGACCATCTATACACACAAACTTGGTCTTGCCGCCTATAGTCAGTCGGCAGGCTCCGCACATGCCGGTGCCGTCTACCATGATGGTGTTGAGCGACACGTCGGTCGGTATACCATATTTCTGTGTGAGCATGCAGCAGAACTTCATCATTATCGGAGGTCCTATTGCAAAAGCCTTGTCCACATGACCTTCTTGCTGTATCAGTTTTTCCATGCCGGCCGTCACCATGCCTTTTTCACCGTAAGAGCCGTCATCTGTCATTATGATAAGCCGGTCGCTACTTGCGCGCACCTCGTTTTCCAATATAATCAGGTCTTTGTTACGTCCGGCAATGACTGACAATACTCTGTTGCCTGCAGCTTTCAGCGCCCGGATGATGGGAAGCATCGGAGCCACGCCGACACCACCCCCGGCACAAATCACTGTGCCGAACTTTTCAATGTGTGTCGGTGTGCCGAGGGGTCCCACCACATCGGCTACATTGTCACCTTCGTTCAACCGGCACAGCTTGATTGACGACAGACCAACCTCCTGCACTACAAGTGTTATTGTGCCGCGTTTTATATCAGAGTCTGCTATGGTCAGTGGCATGCGTTCTCCTTTACTGTCGATGCGCACAATCACGAAATTGCCTGCCTTACGGCTCTTTGCTATCATCGGAGCCTCTATCTCAAAGAGAAAAACTTTCTCTGAGAAACGCTTTTTCTTTACTATTCTGAACATGTTGTTGAAGATTTGGAGGTTGGAAGCATACGACTTTTAAAAGTTTTTGTCGTCCAATATCTCAAAACCGCAGTAGGGTACGAGACACTTCGGTACCCGTATGCCTTCCGGTGTCTGATTGTTTTCTATGATAGTGGCCACTATTCTAGGTAGGGCCAAAGCCGAACCGTTCAGTGTATGGCACAATTCCGTCTTCTTGGTTTCGTAGTTGCGGTAGCGGCATTTCAGTCGGTTGGCCTGATAGCTTTCGAAATTCGATACTGATGAAACTTCCAGCCAGCGTTTCTGTGCGGCACTATACACTTCGAAGTCGTAGCATATGGCAGAAGTGAAACTCATGTCACCGCCACAGAGACGTAGTATGCGGTAGGGCAGTTCGAGTTTTTTTACCAGACCTTCCACGTGTTCAAGCATTTCGTTGAGACTTTCGTACGAGTGGTCCGGAGTGTCGATACGTACAATCTCAACCTTGTCAAACTGATGCAGACGGTTCAGGCCGCGCACATCCTTGCCATAACTGCCGGCTTCACGGCGGAAGCATCCGGAGTAGGCACAACGCTTGATGGGCAAGTCTTTCTCGTCGAGAATCACGTCACGGAATATGTTTGTCACCGGAACTTCGGCCGTAGGAATCAGGTATAGGTTGTCCTCGTTGCAGTGGTACATCTGTCCTTCTTTGTCGGGCAACTGCCCCGTACCATATCCGGATGCCTCGTTGACAACATATGGCGGCTGTACTTCCAGATAGCCGCTCTTGCGTGCTTCCTCAAGGAAGAAAGCTTCCAATGCGCGTTGCAAACGGGCCATTTTACCGATGTATACAGGAAATCCCGCTCCTGTGATTTTAACACCGAGGTCAAAGTCTATCAGATTATATTTCTTGCATAGATCCCAATGACACATGGCTTCCTCGCCCAAATCGGGCATCTGACCGCCTTCTTTCACCACCACATTGTCCTCGGCACCGGCACCTTCCGGTACATCGTCGTTGGGGATATTTGGAATCGAGCACAAGAGTGTCGTCAGTTCCTTTTCCGCTTTGGTCATCTCATCTTCCAGAATCTTGTCGGATTGTTTCAGTGCGGCTACTTTTGACTTTATTTCTTCAGCCTCTTCTTTCTTGCCTTGCTTCATCAGTGTTCCCACTTGGGCAGCCATAAGTTTGGCTTCTTGCTTGTTCTTGTCTGATTTTGCTTGTGCTTCACGACGGCGTCTGTCTGCTTCGAGCACATTTTCAATGGCTTCTTTTGCACCTTTGAAGTGCTTTTTTCCCAAGCCCTTTATCACACGTTCAGTTTCTTCACTGATTAATTTGAGTGTAAGCATAATATTATTATATTATTTTTTTATAAACTATTCTTAAATATCATGCAAAGATACGGAAAAAAGATTAAAGACGATGGTTTTTTGTCGCTTAAAATCGTTGTCTTAAATGTTAAAAACAACATTGCGGTCTCTTCCATATCTGCATTGGCAATGCGTGGGCTGGAGGGCAGTGTAGGGTGACGTGGAATATAATTGATAATAACGGCAGAAGTCCCATTTCTCTGAATGCAGAGATATGGGACTCCTGTTGTTTGTTTGGAATAAATTATGTATTGTTTATTTCTTCGGTTTATGCTTCTGCGTCAGGTATAACCGAAACTATACTCTTGTCACGACGACCACGCTTGAAGTTTACAACTCCATCCACTAATGCGTAAAGGGTGTCATCTTTGCCGATGCCCACACCGTTGCCGGGATTGTGTTTTGTACCACGCTGACGAACAATGATGTTGCCTGCAATTACCTTTTGGCCACCCCAAATCTTAACGCCTAATCTTTGTGAAGCTGATTCACGGCCGTTCTTCGAACTACCAACACCTTTTTTATGTGCCATTTTCTACTTCCTCCTGATTTTTAAGCGATTACTTGTTTGATTTCTACCTCTGTGAATTGTGCGCGGTGACCATTCTTCTTGCGATAGTCCTTTCTACGCTTCATCTTGAATACGATGACTTTATCGCCCTTTACCAGGGGATTCAACACCTCACATACAATCTTTGCACCGTTTACGGTAGGTGCACCGACCTCGACAGTGCCGTCCTTGTCTACGAGCAGCACCTTTTCGAATTCAACAGCCTGACCTTCCTTTGCGTCACGGATGTGGTGAACAAAGAGCTTTTTGCCTTGTTCGGCCTTAAACTGCTGACCGTTAATTTCTACAATTGCGTACATTAATATTATATTAAACGGTTTTTTCCGGCAGGCGGACATGCTTCGTGCTATCACTTGTTTGAGCCTCCACGGACTAAATCGGGCGCAAAGTTACTATATTTAAATGGATTTGGTGGAGAGATAATGAAACAAAAACCACTGATTTAACAATAATTAAACATTTGCATTATACAACAACCATTGTCTGACGTTGGATTTATAACTGGTTTGATTTTCAAATGCCTCTTTTACAAATCGAAACAGCACATTTATACTCACTTGAATAAATATGAGCAAACGCACCGAAAGCGTGTCCTACCGGTAATTGAAACATGGTTAAGTGTATTCGATGAAAGTGTCCCGTATAAAAAAATAAAGCGATGACCTTCACAGGCAGTCGCTCCATATACTTCAATAGGTATTAGTACCTTTTAAGGTAAAAAGATTGTTTTCAGGATAACGATGCAAAGATATGGCTTTTTTTTATATTTCCCAAACTTTTATTGATATATTTTTGAAATATTTGTTGTGTGGGCGCACAATATTCGTTGTGCCTGATGGTGAATTTGTCTTTACAGACTCAATCCGCACCAAGCACTTCTTTTAAGAATTCATCTTCGCTGATTATCCGAACTCCAAGTTTCTCGGCTTTTTGGAGTTTTGAAGGTCCCATGTTCTCACCTGCAAGGACGAATGACGTCTTTGAACTTATCGAACCGGAATTTTTACCGCCGTATTTCTCTATCATGGCCTTGTACTCATCGCGGCTGTGGCGGCTGAAAACACCGCTTATCACTATCGTCCGGCCGGCCAGTCGGTCGTCTGTGCCAGCCATTTGGTCTTCGCTCAATTGCATCTGTACGCCATAGTCGCGCAGTCGCTCCACTATTTTCATGTTTACAGGATCGTGGAAATAGGTTATCACGCTGCGCGCTATCACTTCGCCAATACCTTCCACCTGCATCAGTTCGTCGATGCCGGCAGAGGCCAACGCATCCATCGTCTTGAAATGGCGGGCAAGGAGTTTGGCTGACGTCTCGCCCACAAACCGTATGCCGAGAGCAAACACCACCCGTTCGAAGGGCACCTGTAGCGAGTCGGCTATGCCCTGTACCACTTTGCGGGCTGACTTCTCACGGCTGCCATCACCGTTAATCTGCTGTACTTGGATATCGTAGAGGTCGGCCACATTATGTATCAGTCCGCGGCGATAGTACTCGTCTACAGTTTCCGGTCCCAGGCTGTCTATATTCATCGCTTTGCGCGATATGTAATGTTCTATGCGTCCTTTTATCTGCGGCGGACATCCCGAATCATTCGGACAATAGTGTGCGGCTTCGCCTTCTGGACGTATCAGCGTGGCACCACATTCAGGGCAGTACACGGCAAACTTTACAGGTTCGGCATCGCTTTCTCGGCTTTTCTCGTCCACACCTACAATCTTCGGTATTATCTCGCCGCCTTTCTCCACATACACATAGTCGCCGATATGAAGATTGAATGAACGGATAAAGTCTTCATTGTTGAGCGTGGCCCTGCGTACTGTTGTTCCGGCAAGTTGCACGGGTTCCATATTGGCTACGGGGGTTATATGGCCTGTACGTCCCACTTGGAATGTCACCTCGTTCAGACGTGTACGCTCACGTTCGGCCTTGAATTTGTATGCTATGGCCCATCTTGGGCTCTTGGCTGTGTAACCGAGAGCACGCTGCTGTCGCAAAGAATTGACCTTCAGCACTATGCCGTCAGTGGCTACCGGCAGATTGCTGCGCTCTTTGTCCCAAAACCTTATAAATTCGTATATTTCTTCAAGGGTCTTGACCTTGCGCATGCCATCGCTTGTCTTGAATCCCCACCCATGGGCGGTTTCAAGATTCTCCCAATGTCCGTCAAAAGGCAGCTCGTCGCCTAACATATAATACAGATAGGCATCCAATTGGCGGCTGGCTACAAGTGCGGAGTTCTGGCTTTTCAGCGTTCCGCTTGCCGCATTGCGCGGATTGGCAAAGAGCGGCTCTTCGGCTGCCTCACGTTCCATATTCAGGCGTTCGAACACCCGCCACGGCATAAGTATCTCACCGCGTATTTCAAATTTCTCCGGAACTTCCGCATTTACTACCAATGGAATTGATTTTATTGTCTTCACATTGGCCGTGACGTCGTCACCGCGCACCCCGTCACCTCGTGTAACGGCACGCACCAGACGTCCGTTCTCGTATGTCAGACTGATGGACAGTCCGTCGTACTTCATCTCGCAGCAAATCTCGAAGTCTTCGCCACCCAATCCTTTCTTTACCGAATTGTAGAAGTCCGCCACCTCTGCCTCGTTGTAAGTATTTGACAGTGAGAGCATAGGATAGCGATGTTCTACCTGAGTGAACTCACGGTTTATGTCGCTTCCCACTCTCTGTGTCGGAGAGTTGTCGTCGGCCATCTCCGGATGTCGTGCCTCAAGTTCCTGCAGTTCGCGCATCATCATGTCAAACTCCATGTCGCTTACAGTCGGCATGTTCAGTACATAGTATCTGCGATTGTGCTCATGCAGCTCGTTGCGTAGCTGTAATATTCTGTCTTTCTCGTTCATGCGAAATGTTTTCTATCTTGTTATCATATTCAATACCTATCACAGTGGACAAATCAGTGGACAAATGCAAGAATATGCTTCTGTAAACTTCATAAGAATCGAGTTCTTGATACACCCACTTGGAAAATACGACTACAAAGTTATGACAAAAAGACCATAAAACCAAACTACTTGCATATAATAAAAATGAAAGTAGTGTATCGAAAGTGTCTGACTGTTATGATATTGTTGCATCAGAACGGCCAGTATTGCATTGCGAAAGTGGCACTTTGAGTATGTAAAAGTGCCACTTTGGGGATGTGAAAGTGGCACTTTAGGAATGCGAAAACGGAACTTTGGGGATGCGGGAATTTTGCTATTTCTGCATAAAGGGTATTGTTTTCAGAGGCATAATGACACATTTTTGGGGCCTCAATCCACGATTCTTTGCCTGGAAATACGATTTTCAGAACCCTAAGGCATGTTTTTGCATTTCTGCCCCACATGCCTTTCTGTAGGAATGAGAGAAAACCCGCGTAAAAACGGGCCGGATTGATTCTCCAAAACGGAGATTTCGGTATGAAAACAGCGAAATGAATTCTCCGTTTTGCCATTTCATGTGTTAAAAACGTGTTTTTCGTATGCTGAAATAGCATTTTTCAAAGTCATTTCTCCGAGTTTTCTATGGACGGAATTTTGCTGAATATTTACATTTAAAGATAAAGGAAAGTCGTGATGTGCTGTGTAACAGAGACTCATATATGATGTGTGGAGGCTATTTTTATTTACAATTGATGTTGTGATTTATTACGGAGAATTCGGAGAATCTCCGAAAACAGGATGTGTGTATTATGTTATAATCTGTAAGTAAATATTTTATATAATAATCTATTATTTAAATACATAATATGTATTTAAATAATAGATTATTATATACCCTGTGAAATCATATGTAGTGCATACTCCTTTTTCGGAGATTCTCCGAATTCTCCGTTTTTAAAACGCACCAACCAATCTTACATAAACGGTCCTTAATTGTATCCAATGGTCTGTATAATAACGCTTATTCCACGGCAATACCGTTAATAAAACGCGACACATGTTGTAAGGAATATCGAAAAAAGTCATTACCAAAATAGCGTTTTTAACACATGAAATGGCAAAACGGAGAATTCATTTCGCTATTTTCATACCGAAATCTCCGTTTTGGAGAACATTCTCAGCTTTTTGGAGAATTCGTCCGAAAGAGGTAAATGCACATTTCCCGGCCGGTGGTTTCAAATTGAAAGTAATCCGTTTCTTTTTTTGTATGCTTCGTGTGCTTTTTATTCTTTTTGCTAAAAACTTATCGTATATGCTTCATTGCATTCTAATAATAAAATCATTTGCATCTTTCAAATATTTGAGTTGGAAAACATTTTCCGTGTCTTCTTGTCCTTATGTCCAAAAAAAATATAGCCTTTCAAGAGCCATTTGTCTTTGTCTTATTGTCAGAATAAAAGGTATTGGCGCTTTATTATAATTTATTATGACCATATTTAGGATTATTTTAGAAAATATATCATAAAGGAATAGTTGTACTATCAATTTTTTTTGCTAAATTTGCAGCATCAAAATAATAAAAAAGTTTCAATAGGTTATGGCAAAGTATAATATTACAGAGAGAAAGGAAAAGGAAGCAGCCTACAGAAGTCTGGTCAGCCCGAAGTTGATGGATGAGATGAAAGAGAAGATTCTCAATATCATCGTCATGCAGAAAAAGTATAAGGATAAGGATTATTCGGCGAAAAAACTTGCCGAGGATCTTGGAACCAACACGCGCTATATATCAGCGGTTGTGAACGTTCGTTTTCATATGAATTATACCTCTTTTGTAAACAAGTTCCGTATAGAAGAAGCGATGACCATTCTTGTGGACAAACGCTACAAGGATCTGAAGATGGAGGAGGTGAGCGATATGGTAGGATTCTCCAACCGTCAGTCGTTCTACGCATCGTTCTATAAGATAATGAACATGACACCACGCGAATATCGCCTGTTGCACCAGGCGCATCATCCGGCTGTCATGGCACAAAGGTTTAAGAAAAGTGTAAAGGGAGAGTCTGAAATTGTGTGATGAGTTCTTCCGACTTTAATTATCTTGACATCCGGTTTGCTGATATACAGATGCTCCGTTACCGCCTGGATGGTTTTGACGGATTGTCTCTGAATCAGAAGAAATTGATATATTGCCTTGCCGAGGCTACGTTGTGGGGACGTGACATCACGTTCGGACAGTTTGGCGGGTACAATCTTAAAATAAGAAAGACTCTTGAAGCAGTGGTGTTGAGCCGGGATATAGCTCGCACCACTCTTGATTATATTGCCCTGAAGGATTATCTGAGACGGGTGTGGTTTTCGAGCGGCATATACCATCATTATGGGTGCGAGAAGTTCAAACCCGGATTCAGTGAGGCCTATTTCCGTAATGCCGTAGCAATGGCCGATGTCGCGCTGTTGCCACTTGATGGAATGACTGTAGGGGAATTGTGCGATGAACTTGTGCCTGTGATATTTGATTCCGACGTGTTGCCCACCCGTCTGAACAAGATAGCGGGTGATGATTTGGTTGCAACGTCGGCCAATACATATTATGTCAACGTGACGCAGGCAGAGGCGGAGGCTTTTTACGATGTGCAGAAAAAGACAGGCGATGGCGAAAGACCGGTATCCTATGGTCTTAATACGACACTTGTGAAAGATTCCACCGGTGAGTTTTCTGAGAAAACATGGTGCACGGAAGGCCTATACGGTCCTGTAATCAGCCGTATCGTATATTGGCTGGAAAAAGCCATGGAACATGCGGAGAACGATGCGCAGCGTGATGTTATATCCACATTGATAGAATTTTACCGGACGGGGAGTCTGGATGTTTTTGACGAATATTCAGTGAAGTGGGTGAAGTCGACAGACGGAATGGTCGACTTCATAAATGGATTTATAGAGGTATACAGCGATCCGCTCGGTCTGAAAGGTTCGTGGGAAGGCATTGTGGAGTATAAGGACATTGAAGCTACACGTCGTACGCGCACGGTGAGCGACAATGCACAGTGGTTTGAAGATCATTCGCCTGTTGATGTCCGTTTCCGCAAACCGGTGGTCAAGGGTGTCACGGCCAATGTGGTGAAGGCAGCCATGCTCGGCGGTGACGAGTATCCGTCGACAGCCATCGGTATAAATCTGCCCAACGCTGACTGGATACGTGCCGAGCACGGCAGCAAGAGCGTCACTATCGGTAACCTGATAAGCGCCTACAGTGTCGCATCGCGTGAGAGCGGCATGAGTGAAGAGTTCATCGCGGACGAGGAGACTAAGCTGTTGGTCGAGCGTTACGGTGAAGTGTGCGATGAGTTGCACACCGATTTGCACGAGTGTCTGGGTCATGGCTCCGGACGGCTGTTGCCCGGCGTAAACAGTGATGCCCTGAAAGAGTATGGCAACACGATAGAGGAGGCTCGGGCGGATTTGTTCGGACTTTATTATATGGCGGACGAGAAAATGACAGAACTCGGTCTGTTGCCTGATGGGGAGGCATACAAGGCTCATTATTATACGTATATGATGAACGGACTTATGACGCAGCTTGTACGTATAGAGCCCGGCCGCAACATCGAGGAGGCCCACATGCGCAACCGTGCTCTCGTGGCACGATGGTGTCTGGCAGAGGGAACTGCCGTAAAAATGGTCAAGGGAGACGACGGACGGACGTTTGTTCACATAGAGGACTACGCCCGTCTGCGTTCGCTTTTTGCCGTTCTGCTGGCAGAAGTGCAGAGAATAAAAAGTGAAGGAGACTATGGCGCGGCCCGGAATCTGGTAGAGGCATATGGCGTGAAAATAGATGCACACCTGCATGCCGAAGTGCTGGAGCGTTATCGCCGTCTGGACATTGCGCCATACAAAGGCTTCATCAATCCGGTGCTTGTGCCGGTAAGTGACCAGGAAGGCAATGTAGTCGATATAAAGGTCGACTATACCGAAAGCTATGACGAACAGATGTTGCGTTACGGCAGAGAGTATTCTATGGTTTAATCGTGATATACCTGAGATATACGTTTTTGTCCGGATTTTGCCATAGCGAGAATATGAATGATTTAATCCTAAGGTTTAAGTTGGAAATCGGATGACAGCAGACAGAGTAAAAGAGATAAAACGCTCTTTCCGCCTGATGATGGATGGCCAGACAGCGCAGTCTATGCGTGACAAAGGCGTCGCCTACAGGATAAACTGGGGCGCGCCGCTGCCCATGCTCAAGGAAAAGGCCCGGGAAATCGGTGAGGACTATGAATTGGCCATAGCCTTGTGGAAGGACGATGTGCGTGAGTGCAAGATATTGGCCGTGTTCGTGATGCCGGCAGACCGGATGTTGCCCGAGGTGACGGACATATGGATGGAACAGACACGCGAATGGGAGATAGCCGAGATCGCATCGTCATGTCTGTACTGGCGTCTACCGTTTGCGGCGGAGAAAGCTTATCAATGGATAGCGTCTGACAACGAGATGTATCAGATGTGTGGATTCAGTGTCCTTTCACGTCTGTTCATGAACGGACAGGAACCCAATACCCGGGGTATCAACGAATATATCGACCAAATGACGGCAGCCATGCAGGGAGGAACGCTGCGGGTAAGAAAGGCGGCGATGGCCAGTGCAATACGTTTTTCAGAACTCGGATTGGTGTACAGGCGTATGGCCGAAAATGCTCTGAAGAGCATTGGTATTGAACTTTTTTGACTATGCGGCCGTTATTTGAGGAATTTATATTAATTTTGTACGGTTGATGAAGTGTTGTCGCAAATGAAAGATAATGTAAAGGCTTCTGTGAGGCAGATACTGACCGGTTATCTGGAACTGAACAATCATCGTAAAACTCCGGAGCGTTATGCCATACTTGATGCCGTATATAGTATGGACGGGCATTTCACTCTTGAGCAACTCGGGGACAGACTCAGTGAGGGTTTCCACTTTCCCGTAAGTCGTGCCACACTGTACAATACATTAAAGTTGTTTATGGAGCTCAGGCTCGTAATACGCCACCGTTTTCAGGGCAGCACAAAATATGAGGCCTGTTACGACGATAACAGTCACTGCCACCAGATATGTACGGTTTGTGGCAAGGTGACGGAGTTTAAGTCTTCTGAAATAGATGCTGCCATATCTGCAATGCATTTGAAGAGATTCCGCAAGGATGGCTTTTCGCTTTATGTATATGGTATATGCAGTACCTGTCAGGCCCAGATAACCAAACAGAAAACCAATAGGGCGAAACAGAAATCACAAAAAGATAAATGCAATGAATGAAGGTAAGATTGACGTTCTGCTGGGACTCCAGTGGGGTGACGAAGGAAAAGGCAAGGTGGTAGACGTGCTTACTCCTGAATACGATGTAGTGGCCCGTTTCCAGGGCGGACCAAATGCCGGCCATACATTGGAATTCGAAGGACAGAAGTACGTGCTGCGCAGCATACCGTCCGGAATTTTTCAGGGAGGCAAAGTGAATATCATCGGCAATGGAGTGGTACTCGCACCCGATTTGTTCATGGACGAGGCCAAGGCGCTGGAAGCAAGCGGGCATGAACTGAAGAGCCGTCTGCACATATCGAAGAAGGCTCATCTTATTATGCCGACCCATCGTGTGCTCGATGCAGCCTATGAGGCAGCCAAAGGCAAAAGCAAGGTAGGTACGACAGGAAAGGGTATCGGTCCGACATATACCGACAAGATATCGCGCAACGGATTGCGTGTGGGAGATATATTCGATAACTTCGAGCAGAAATACAAGGAGCACAAGGCACGGCACGAGAGCATTCTGAAGTCGATGGGATATACGGAATACGACATTGCAGATGTTGAGAAGAAATGGCTGGAGGGTGTGGAGTATCTGCGCGGTTTCCACATCGTTGATTCCGAGCACGAAATAAACGGACTGCTCCGGCAGGGTAAGAGCATACTTTGTGAGGGAGCCCAAGGCACCATGCTCGATGTAGACTTCGGCTCTTATCCATTTGTTACGTCTTCAAACACCATCTGTGCCGGAGCATGTACCGGACTTGGCATCGGACCTAACAAGATTGGTGATGTGTATGGCATCATGAAAGCATATTGCACGCGTGTCGGTGCGGGACCGTTCCCTACGGAATTGTTTGACGAGACAGGAGTCAGAATTCGCGACCTCGGTCACGAGTACGGAGCCGTAACGGGCCGCGAACGCCGCTGCGGATGGATAGACCTTGTGGCATTGAAGTATGCTATAATGATCAACGGTGTAACCAAGCTGATCATGATGAAGAGCGATGTCCTTGACGGTTTCGACACAATCAAGGCTTGTGTGGCATATAAGCAGAATGGTGCGGAGATTGACTATTTCCCGTATAATATAGAGGACGGCATAGAGCCTGTATACAAGGAACTGCCCGGATGGAAGACGGATATGACCCAAATGGTAAGCGAGGCCGAATTTCCCGAGGAATTCAATGCCTATGTCAAGTTCCTTGAGGCAGAACTGGAGACACCCATCAAGATTATTTCCATCGGACCGGACAGAGAGCAGACCATAGTGAGAGACTGAAATAATTGGACATTTGATATTTGAACTTCATACATTAAACTTTATGATATGCCTTATACCGCATAATCATAAGGTTTAATGTTTAAATATAAATAATATAGAAAACAATGAACAAGCCAAGTATACCAAAAGGTACCCGCGACTTTTCTACCGTAGAAATGGCAAAGCGCAATTACCTTTTTGACACGATACGTTCGGTATATGCACTCTACGGTTATCAACAGATAGAGACGCCTGCGATAGAGACATTGCAGACACTGTTGGGGAAATATGGCGAAGAGGGAGACAAATTGCTCTTTAAGGTGCTTAACAGTGGCGATTATCTTAATAAAGTGACTGATGAAGAACTTGCCAGGCGCGATTCCTTGCATTTGGCATCTCGTATCAGCGAGAAGGGGCTACGTTATGATCTGACAGTGCCGTTTGCGCGCTATGTAGTGATGCACCGTGAAGAGTTGCAGTTGCCTTTCAAGCGTTACCAGATTCAGCCGGTATGGCGTGCCGACCGTCCGCAGAAAGGACGCTACCGCGAGTTCTATCAGTGTGATGCCGACGTTGTGGGCAGCGACTCGTTGCTTAACGAGGTAGAGCTGATGCAGATTGTCGACACGGTTTTCAGCCGTTTGGGCATCCGGGTACAGATAAAGATAAACAACAGGAAGATTCTAACCGGTATTGCCGAGGTGATAGGCGAGGCTGACAAGATAACTGTGATAACCGTAGCAATAGACAAGCTCGACAAGATAGGGCCGGATGGCGTAAACGCTGAATTGAGGGATAAAGGCCTCAGTGACGATGCCATTGGGAAGTTGCAGCCGATCATCTCTCTCAGCGGCACGAACGATGAGAAGTTGCAGACAATCAGTGATGTGTTGAAAGACAGTGAAGTGGGACTGAAGGGAGTGGAAGAGACTCGTTTTATCCTCGATACACTGAAAACGGCAGGACTGAACAACGAGATACAGCTTGACCTGACACTCGCACGCGGACTGAACTATTATACCGGTGCCATCTTTGAGGTCAAGGCACTTGATACGCCAATGGGAAGCATCACCGGTGGCGGACGATATGACAATCTTACGGGTATATTCGGTATGCCGGGATTAAGTGGAGTGGGTATATCGTTTGGTGCAGACCGTATATACGATGTATTGAATACGCTTGAGCTTTTCCCAAAGGAAGCTGTTACTGGAACACGGTTGCTTTTCATAAATTTCGGAGAGAAAGAAGCCGCATATTGCATGTCGATGGCCCGTAATGCCCGTAATGCCGGCATAAAGACAGAAATATATCCTGATGCAGCCAAAATGAAAAAGCAGATGGCGTATGCCAATATCAAGGCAATACCTTTTGTGGCTATAGCAGGAGAGAATGAGATAAAGGAAGGCAAGGTGATGCTGAAGAACATGACGACAGGGGAACAGACTATGGTTACGTCTGACGAACTTATCGACATTGTTGGATAGCTGATTCCGGTGCCGGCAATGTGATTGCAGACAGACTGATACAGACGGGATGACTGTATGAAAGACGTTGCCGGCACTTGAGAATGATATCCTTTTGATAAAGGAAACGGAGGGGACAACGGACTCTGCAAGAAATTGGAAAGACAGGAGAACAAGAAATAATATGTAAAAACTGAAACGACTAAAACAAATGAAACGAATTAAAGTATTAGGCTACATGGCCGTGGTATTGATGGTATTGTCTGCATTCAAGCAGGACAAGGTGGTCACTATATTTATGATTGGTGACTCTACAATGGCCAACAAGAGCATAAAGAATGGTAACAAGGAGCGTGGCTGGGGTATGGCCTTGCAGTGTTATTTTGACGACGGCATACGAATAGACAATCATGCCGTCAACGGGCGATCTTCTAAAAGTTTCATAGACGAAGGGCGTTGGCAGGTAGTGGTGGACAAGATACGTCCCGGTGACTATGTGTTCATACAGTTCGGGCATAATGACGAGAAGCCCAAAGCTGACAGGCATACAGACCCAGGAACGACATTCGATGCCAACTTGAGTAAGTTTGTTCGTGAGACACGTGATAAGGGCGGTATACCGGTATTGTTCAACAGCGTGGTACGTCGCAATTTCATGAAGGTGGCTCCGAAAAACGATGATGACGAGGCCTTAAGAAAAACCACCGGTCCGACGACGGTTAAGAGCAATGAAGAGGGTGACAGCCTGGTTGATACGCATGGCGACTATATTGTAGCTCCGCGCAATGTGGCAAAAGAACTTGGGGTGGTGTTTGTGGATGCCAATAAGATAACTCACGAACTCGAGCAGGGAATGGGACGTGAGGCTTCGAGAAAACTGCATATGTGGTTTATGCCAGGCGAGGAGCCTTCGATACCTAAAGGCCGTCAGGACAACACACATTATAACATATACGGTGCCCACGTGGTGGCGGGGTTGCTTGCCGATGCCGTATCGGAAGAGATACCTGCGCTTAAGAAGCATTTGGTGCATCGGGATATGTCCGTCGCTTCAAATGGTATCGGTGATTTCTTCACCGTGCAGGAAGCTGTGGACAATGCGGTCGACGGCAAGAAAACAACAATTCAGCTGTTTGCCGGCGAGTGGGACAGACCGACGGTTTCAAAGGGAAAGAAGATAAAATTTGTTTTGCGCGAAGGAGCTAAATGGAAGAAGTAAGAAATATAATATTTCCGACGAAATGTTTGTTTATCTGAAAGAGAATATTTATCTTTGCACCTTGATTTAGTATTAATCAAATTAAACGAATACGGATATGAAGAAAAAGTTTATTTGCTCGGTATGCGGATATATATATGAGGGTGAGACAGCACCTGAGAAATGTCCGCTTTGTAAGGCTCCGGCTTCAAAATTCTCGGAAATGACAGTGGACGGCGAGGCTGATTTTGCCACAGTACATGTTCTTGGCGCAGCAAAGAACGAGGGGGCAAACGAGGAGATGATAAAGGATCTCAATGCACATTTCAACGGTGAGTGCTGTGAGGTGGGTATGTATCTTGCAATGAGTCGTCAGGCTGATCGTGAAGGATACCCGGAAATAGCGGAGGCATACAAGCGTTATGCTTTTGAGGAGGCAGAACACGCTTCAAAGTTTGCCGAGCTCCTCGGTGATGTGTTGGGCAGCACAAAGGCTAATCTTGAGGCGCGTATAGCAGCAGAAAAGGGCGCTTGCGAAGATAAGTTCCGTATAGCAAAGAACGCCAAGGCTGCAGGAATGGATGCTACACACGACACTGTGCATGAGATGGCTAAGGACGAAGCACGCCACTGTGCAGGATTCATGGGTCTCTACAAACGTTATTTTGGCGATAACAAGTAAATTATACAATAAAACAAGTGAATAGTCGTTTTATCATTAAGATGAAACGACTATTCTTTTATATCATGGCAATAGCCACTGCATTGATGTCATGTAGTGACGATGACTCTTTCACGACGAGTCGTTCTGCCGTTCTTTCTTTTTCACGTGACACAGTCAGTCTTGATACAGTGTTCAGCACCGTACCTACTTCTACGCAGACTTTTTGGGTATACAATAAAAATGAGGATGGACTGAGGTTGCGGCATGTACGTCTGAGGCATGGAAATCAGAGCGGTTTTCGTATTAATGTAGATGGGACATATCTTGACAATACGTTAGGAAGTGTAGTTCGTGATCTTGAAATACGTAAGGGTGACAGCATACGGGTATTTGTTGAATTGACGTCGTCTGCCACCGGTTCTGACAAACCGGAACTTGTGACCGATGAACTTGCATTTGTTTTGGAGAGTGGGGTGGAGCAGTGTGTCAATCTGCGTGCTTACTCATGGGATGCTATAATGCACGATAGTATTATTGTTGACCGTGATACAGTAATATCCGAATCCAAGCCGATATTGATAAGAAAAGGAATAAAGGTGGAAGAGGGGGCTACACTCACTATCAATTCTCCTACTGTGATGTATTTTCACAGTGGAGCAGGAATAGACGTGTATGGGCGCATACTTGTCAATCCGGAATCAGATTCTCATAAAGGTGATGTTATATTTCGTGGTGATCGGTTGGACCGCATGTTCGAATATCTTCCCTATGACCGTGTGAGCGGACAGTGGAGGGGTATAAACATCCATTCGTCTTCTATATCCAATCGCCTGTGTAATGCTGATATTCATAGTTCTGAGTACGGAATCATTTGCGATTCGGCCGAATACGATGGACAGAATCAGCGTCTTGCACTTGAAAATGTCACCATACATAATTGTAAGGGGCCGGGGGTGATAAGCTACAACTCTAACATTTCTTTGGCAAATTGTCGTATCAGCAATACCCTCGGCGACTGCCTGGCCGTTTATGGAGGCAGTGCACAACTTATATATTGCACTCTTGCCCAGTTCTATCCGTTCAGCGGTGACCGTGGCTTTGCTCTTCGTTTTACAAATTTTGTTGATGATAAGGACTATCCGTTATATATGCTGGAATGTTATAATTCAATAATCACGGGGTATTCCGAAGATGAAATAAAGGGTGAGACAAGGGACAAGGACTCGGATGTGCCATTTGTCTATTATTTTGAAAATATGATTATGCGTACCCCCGAGACTGAAGAAATAAAGGAATCGGAGCAATATGTGAATGTTGTATTTGAAACTCCGGATGACGAAATACAGGGGAAATCGCATTTCGTGATTGTCGATGAGGAGAATCTTTATTACGATTTTCATCTCGATTCTCTGTCTACTGCTATCGGGAAAGGAAAAGTCATAACGGCATATCCCACCGACCGTGACGGTGTGGAACGTGGCGAAAGACCGGATCTTGGCTGTTACCAGTACAGATAGTGCATATCAGATATGCCAACATCTGTTCGGGCTTGAATCTACATCTGCTTGTCCGAGAATGAAAGTGGCATGAGATTTCTGATTCCTTCGATAACGTATATATGGCATGTTCCGTATAAAAGAATCTTTATGGGGCGTCCGTATCTTGTTTCTGTTTCAATCAGCGCTTGCCGGCAACTTCCACATGGTGTGATTGGTTCGGCAAGCAATTCGCCATTTTCGTTTCGTGCCGCTATGGCTATTGTTGTCACGGCAAGTTCGGGATATTGTGCACCAGCGGAAAAGAGTGCTGAGCGCTCGGCACATATTGTAACAGGATAGGCTGCGTTCTCCTGATTACATCCGATAACTTCAGTTCCGTCTTCCAAAAGCAATGCCGCACCTACTTTAAAGTTGGAGTAGCGCGCATAGGAGCGTTCTGTAGCCTCAATGGCTTTTTTTACCAAACGGATTTCCGTGTTGTCAAGTTCTTCCATATGGCAGATGCCAATAACAGATTCAATCACTCTTTTTTTCATAAATAAATCCAATTTTATTGCAAATTTAGTAATTAATCTGTGATAAATGGATTGTTTTCGCTATTTTTGCAATATAAAAATGTAATTTGTTCTTTATGATACGATTGTTACTGACATTGCTTATTATTCCCTTTTCGTTGGGAATCAATGCCCAAATGAGATGGAATCAGGCATATCAGCAATACATAAACCAATATAAGGATTTGGCCATAGAACAGATGCACAAGTATAGCATACCGGCCAGTATAACACTTGCTCAGGGACTTTTCGAGTCGGGGGCAGGGCTTAGTGCACTTGCAAAGCGCGGAAACAATCATTTCGGAATAAAGTGTCATGGCTGGACCGGAGCAAAGACTTATCATACTGATGATGCGCCCGACGAGTGTTTCAGAGCTTACCGGAATGTACGTGACAGCTATGAGGATCATTCACGATTTCTTGTGAATGGCAACCGTTATAGAAATCTGTTTCGTCTTGGTATCACGGATTATAAGGGATGGGCACGTGGTCTGAAAGCAGCCGGATATGCCACTAATCCAAAATATGCAGACCGCTTGATTGAGATAATACAGCTTTACAGATTGTATGAATATGATAGGTCAAAGGGATACAATAGGTTTATGGTCAGGCATAGTAGGGATATCTCTGTGGGCAGACAGGATCTCCATCCCATATACGAATTCAACAAGAATTATTATCTTAAAGCCCGTGCTGGTGACACATTCAAATCTATATCCAAAGAAGTCGGTATTTCGTACCGTGCATTGGCTCGATACAACGAGCGTGACCGCAGGGATGTGCTTGACGAGGGCGATATCGTATATTTGAAGAAAAAGAAGACTAAGGCACCAAAAGCTTACAAAGGGCGTATGCACTATGTACGTGCCGGGGAGTCCATGTACACTATATCACAACTTTATGGTATACGCTTGAGAAGTTTGTATAAGATGAATCGTCTGTCGCCTTATTATCAGATAAAAGTTGGTGACAGATTGAAAATAAGATAGTACCAACTCATAGACTTGATAAGTCTGATTTTATATCAAATGCTACTATCTGAAATATCAAAAGCACCGTTTTGGGGCTGCAGCCCCAAAACGGTGCTTTTGATTTCGCTTTAATATATGCCAAATAAAGAATGTTCCGGGCAACCTTTCTACACACGAGGTTGATGGCTATTGTAGTATGGCTTGAATATGTACGGTTGGCGGACAGATATTTTAAGCATTAGTCCATATGGAAAAGTTCTTCCAATGGTATTGAAATAGGAGAATTGTCCGGGTTTACTTCCATGATGTCAGCCATCATGTTCCACCATTTTTGTGTAATTGGATCCACATTTGTCGTGTCTTGACTATTGGTCTCTTTGTCACATTTCTGTACGGCGAAGAGTAGGTTTGTCTCCTTGTCCCAGAATATGCTGTAATCACTTACCCCCTGGTCCTTTATCATCTGTTTCAGTTCGGGCCAGATTGCTGCATGACGCTTGGCATATTCAGCCTCACATCCTTTTTTCAGAATCATTTTAAATGCAAATCTTCTCATTGTTTTAGTTTTTTGAAGTTATTGTTTATATATTTCTTTATTAAAATCCTTTTACTGTATTTACTGCTGTTTGAACCGATGTGACCTTGATAATGATTTTGGAAAGAAATTCAGTTGATTCATTTGACGTCTTTCAGCGACAGGTAGTAACCAAGTCTGTACATATTGAATATAGTAAGTCTTGGGCTGTTTCCTTTCAGGTTTTTCAATTCCAACTTTCCGAATACTCTGTGCCACATTCTGAAAAATTCCATTGGTATGAACTTTTCCATACGTCTGATACTTTCCAACATTTTGGAATAGTCTGCAAGTTCATTGCGGAAACAATACAACGTGCGCAATGCTTCTTCGGTTTTTGATATGAAAACATCATTGGGCTCGAAATCCCTTATAGACACAGGATTATCGATATGCATTATTGTGATGTTGTTGTGCTTGAGTTCTTTGCCGAAAAATACATCTTCGTAGCCATAATGTTTGAATCGCTCGTCAAAAGGGTGGGCAAGCATTATATTTCGGGATATAATAAAATTAGTAGTCCGAAAACTTTTGTATGGTTGTTTACTTCTTTCCAGCGCAGTGTGATGAGGTTCGGAGGAGTGCTCATATATATATCTTATATTGTGCTTGCCCAGTGAATGGGTTCCTTCTGTACATACTCCTCCATAAAGAACTGCTTTAATGTCAGCATCTATATATCGTTTCAGAAAATGGCTGTCCGGCAACTCAATGTCACAGTCCAAAAACAGCAGATTCTTGAACCGGCTTTGTTCTGCAAGAAAATTTCTGATGGCAGCCCGGCCGACATTCACGTCTCTTGATATATATCTGCAATTCTTGATAGTACTGATGCGGCTGTTTTTCTCTTTTACAGCAATGTCTGTAGAGCCGTCATCTGCTACAATAATCTCGTATAACAATCCTTCTGTTTCAGCCTGTAGATGGAGATTCTCCACCAGACCTTTGCATACATGGTTGTATACAGGTATCAGTATTGATAGTTGGTATTTTTCTTTGTTGCTCACGTTTCAGTTTGTCAGAAATAGATGAAATCAGTACAAAAATAAACAAAAAAACTCATATAAAGAAGTTTTGTTAATTTTATTTGGACATATTCAATTAAAATATTACTTTTGCCAATGAATTTTAGGAATATAATTATTATGAAGAAGTCTATTTTGAAATTTGCATTGTTGGGCTTTTTGTCCATGGAGGGGAATGTTGGTGTAATGGCTCAGGTTAACTTGGGAGATATATTGGGCGCTGTAACAGGAAATAAATCTTCAGGCTCGTCAGGAAATGACTTGATTTCCAATCTTACATCTATCTTCTCAAGCAATAAGCAGGCTACAAAAAATCAAATTGTTGGTACATGGGAGTATACGGAGCCGGCCATTGTTTTTGAATCGGATAATTTTTTAGCCAAGGCGGGGGCGAGCCTGGCTGCAAAGAAGATTGAGAACAAGATACAAGAGCACTTGACAAGGTTTGGCATGGTGCCAGGAGCTGTCAGTATAACATTCAACGAAGACGGCACATTCACAGAGGTATTGAAGAACAAAAATGTTAAAGGCAAATGGGAATTAGAGGATTCAAAGCTGATTCTCACCTATGGAACGATAAAGCCTGTTTCAATAACGACTCAAGTTGAAGGAAAGACACTAATGATTGTGACTGATACCAGCCAGTTGCTCAACATGTTCAAGACTTTGGGAAGCAGGTCAACAAATTCAAGTATAAAGACGGTCACTTCTCTTATGGGAAGTGTGAAAGGAATGAAAGCCGGGCTTACTCTTGTTAAAAAATAATAATAATAAAGTTGGTGTAAATGCTTTTTTGTAAAAAAGCACTAATTTTGCATCCGCTGTCACGAGTTGGCAGCATAAATTCAAACCTAATTAACAAATAAAACAATGGCAACAAAAATCAGATTGCAGCGTGGCGGTCGTAAAAGCTACGCCTTTTACAGCATCGTAATCGCTGACTCAAGAGCACCACGTGATGGTAAATTTACTGAGAAGATTGGAACTTATAACCCCAATACCAATCCAGCCACAGTAGATTTGAATTTTGACCGCGCCCTTTATTGGGTAGAGGTTGGTGCACAGCCAACAGACACTGTACGTAACATCCTGAGCCGTGAGGGCGTTTATCTTATGAAGCATCTCCGTGGTGGCGTTAAGAAAGGTGCTTTTGATGAGGCTGCTGCACAGCAGAAGTTCGACGCTTGGAAATCAGCCAAGGTTAAGGGTGCTGACGCTGTTCGTGAGAAAGACGAACAAGCAAAGAAAGCCGCTTACGCCAAGGAGTTGGAGGCTGAGAAGAAAATCAACGAAGCTATAGCAAAGAAGGTAGCTGAGAAGAAAGCCGCACAGGCTGAGGCTGCAGCTCAGGCAGAAGCCCCCGCTGCAGAGGAGGAGGCTTCTGCAGAGGCATAATCTCATGATTTACTGCAAAATAAAGTGGCCGGAATGTTGATTTCGGCCACTTTATTTATAAGATATCTTGTTCCCCTTTATAAAAACTTTCGTATTTGCGAGCTATTTTTATATATTCGTGGTGCTTTCTCACATATTGAATGCTTTGCTTTTTTAGTGTGATGATACGTTCAGGATGGGCTATCAATTGTTCCAGCTCCCGGTATACACTATCATAGCATGGTTGGACATTGATTATTGGACGAAGTTCGTGTTCGTTTATTAAATCATAGTTCTCTTCCTCTCCACCGCCCACGCATATTATTCCCTTTGACATAGCGAGCAACGGGTTCATCGACGGAGTATAACTGTATAGCTGATCAAGAATGATATCACTGCCGTTCATCATCTTTTCATACTCGTCAAAAGGTACGGATTCGGCAATTCTCAGTTCCACTTTTTGTGGATATTTATGTGCTATGTCGGTTGCTGCATGCAACATTATGTCGGTCCCTTTGTATTCGTTTCTTGTTTTGTTTATTCCGATAAAGATTTTTAAAGGACCGTTGAATACAGGTTCAGGTACCGTTTTCGGAATATGTATAGGAAATGGTATATAGGTGGTTTTTTCGGGAAATGCCGGATGATAGCATATCCAATATTCGTATAACCCTGTTATTATGCCGTTACAATTGTCAGCTATATACTTGTTCAGTCGTTCCTTGTCTGTCCCGATCCAGTCGTGGCGCTCCTTGATGGCGTCTTTGTTTGTGCGTAGTGTTTTGCCGATATTGAAGTCACTATATCTCAAAGGCATATTGTTGACACATGTATTAACCCAGTACCAATCCATGCCGAATCCGCCTAAAAAGACTTTTTTATTGTGTCTGCGCAGATATTTGTATATACGGAAAAGTCTACCAGCTTTCAGTTCTATAAACATCGGGTTGATCAACTGTACAACATCGTAACCTTTAAGACGTGGCAGTATGGCATACAGTTTGGCCATTAACATTATTCCTCCGAGTCGTCCGGGACGGCGTACAAGTGAAATGTCGCGTGGATAGTTTTTCCAGAAATCTCCATTGGACGCTACGGTGACATCGTGTCCCAACATTCTGAGACCTTCGGCCAGTGTCGCATGTACGTTACTATATTCTCCTAAAAGCAGTATTTTCATCTTTCTTTCTTTAGAAATGGCAGAGTGCGCATTAAGACCGTGAGTCCCATATTGCTGTTTGTCATACGTCGAAACCATTTGTATTTTGTGGTATATTCCTTGTCCGGCAGTGGAAACAGACCTTTGGAGTGTAGTTCGGCAAGTTGCTTGTCAAGATATTTACGGCTGTGTATCTGTATAATAATGTTATAGATATAGTCCATAGTAAGTTGTGCCACGCGTCTGTTGATTGCGGTACGATCGTTATGAGGCAAACGGTCAGACATATCGTTAAGTCGTATTATCACCTGTTTTTTGTCGTTAAGCCGTTTCAGTATGCTTCGTTTGTTTTGGTCAGAAATGATAGAGCCCGTACGTCTTCTGTAAAAATATGCTGTAGCGAGGGTGGGATATATGATTTCTGCTCTTAACAACAGTTGTGGTGTAAACTCTTCATCCTCGTGGTATATACCCGGTGTGAATCGCAGTTCTCCCAACGTTGTACGTTTCACGATATATCCGCATGATGACGGATGAATATTGTTGTGTTGCATATATTCAGTTCCGCAGACAGGTTTAACCTCGGTGAATGTCATTTGGTTTGTCATTTTACTTGATAAGTCAAAAAGCACCATATCAGGCATGTCGTGGTATCTGACTATGTCAAGACAGTGTTCGTAACCTGCTTGAATCAGTTTGTCATCCCCGTCGACAAACTGCAGATACAGTCCGGTTGCCATTCTTATACCTGCATTGCGTGCCTCGCTCAAGCCACCGTTTTTCTGTCTTACATAGATTATGTCGTCCAGATGGCCGCTAAGTTCATTGACAGGACTTGTTTCCGAACCGTCATCCACTAAGATTATCTCTCTTTCAAAAGGGCGCAGGGAAAGTGCGAGAATGCTTTCCAGACATTCTTTAATCATCCATATCGGTAGATTATAGCAAGTGACAATGAAAGTCACTAATGGAGTTTTATTATATTGTTTATAAATCTTATCAGTATACATAATCTTTTTATTCCTAATGAGTTGATTGTTATGGCTTTCAATTTAGATTTCATGTTGAGACCGTCAAGCCTCTTGATTCTTTCTTGTCTGAGCAGTGGTTTGTCACCGTTTTTTTCATATTCGCATATCTGTATATTGACAACATGCATATAATAATGGTGAAACAAGGGATGTTTCCTATATTTGTTTATCACTTTGATATGTGATTCGAGTAACATACGCAATTCGTTTCCCTGTGCGCATGCGGTGATACCATTGTCGTTTTGGCAATAGTAATACAAACCCTTGTCAGTTGTTGCTACAATCTTGGAATGTTCCAACAGCTGTGGCAACGTGTATACATCCTCGAAAACGCGGCCTACAGGAAATCGAACCTTGTCGAACAACCGGCGGCGGTATATCTTGTTCCACGCATAAGCATGGTCGTAGGCTTGTCCTGTCATCCAATAGTCGGCAATATCATGATATTCCTTGTTGGAGAATGTGAGTAATTGTTGTCCGGACGTTCCGAAGAATTTGTATACCGGAAACTCCAATATGTCATATTCCGGATGTTGTGATATTAAGTGCATTACATCATAATAGGTGTCCGGATGTATATAGTCGTCGGAGTCGACAAATGTGATATAGTCTCCTCCTGCAATATCGAGTCCCGCATTGCGTGCATCACTAAGGCCGCCGTTTAGTTTGTGTATGACAGTTATCTTGTTGTCTTTTGCGGCCCATCTATCGCATTTCTCCGGACAGTCATCGGGTGAACCGTCGTCTACAAGTATGATTCTCATATTGTCATACTTTTGGCTGACAATACTTTCTATACATCTGTCCATCGTATTGCTGACGCGGTATACGGGTATGATTATAGTCAGTAGGCTGTTCATTGGGAATGTTTTGCTGATATGTTGCACATATTGCCATACGGCATATATCTGCTTATATGCAAAGGTACAAACTTAATTTTGAATTAAGTGGACACTTGACGCTAATTTTTATAATCTTTTGGATTAAACTGATTTTATTAGCTGGCTGATGTAATAAAAGCATCAAACATTCGTTTATTATTTTAATGAACGAAACGGAAAAGAAAGACAGTTATACTCACGTATTGAAGTATGCAGGTATATTTGGTGGTGTCCAGGGACTGAATATCATCATAGGGCTTGTTCGCAACAAGCTGATAGCTCTGCTTCTCGGTCCTGCCGGAATGGGACTGGCTTCATTGTTCAATACAGCAATCAATTTTATATCCCAAGCTACTAATTTCGGAATTTCTTTCAGTGCTGTAAAGCATTTGTCTGAGATTGTAGACAGTGGAGATGAGGTGCGCATCAGACATTTTGTTAAGGTAATACGTGCCTGGAGCGCCATTACAGCTTTATTTGGTATGCTTGTGTGTATGGCCGTAGGTCCGTTGCTCAGCGACTATACTTTTTCCTGGGGCGACCATACTCTTCATTTTGTCTTGCTGGCTCCGGCTGTTGCCATGCTTGCGGTTACAGGTGGCGAGACGGCCATATTGAAGGCACTGCGCAGATTGCGTGTCCTTGCGTCTATACAGATATATATGGTGTTTGTGGCATTGCTGATATCCATTCCTATATATTATTTTTTCGGAGAATCAGGTATAGTGCCGGTAATAGTGCTTGTAGCTCTTTCCAGTATGATAATCACGATATCGTATTCTTGGCGTATTTACCCGTTTCGACTTGGTGGTTTGGGTGGTGTACTTGGAGAGGGAATGGAGATGGTTCGGCTTGGTGTTGCATTTGTTTTTGCCGGAATACTCGGCAGTGGTGCCGAGATGGTGATACGTTCTTATCTGAATGTTTCCGGAGGACTTGAAGTTGTCGGATTGTACAATGCCGGTTTCATGCTCACCGTGACATACGCCGGCATGGTATTTTCGTCTATGGAGACAGACTATTTCCCGCGTTTGTCTGCCGTGAATCATGATACGGCCGCTGTCAACATAACCATAAACCGTCAGATAGAGATATCGGTATTGCTGCTTTCGCCAATGCTTTCCATACTGATGTTGGCATTACCGTTACTGATGCCGTTGCTTTTCCGCAGCGACTTTGCGCCGATAGTGCCTATGGCCCAGGTGGCCGTGTTCTCAATGTATCTCAAAGCCATGTCGCTTCCTATATCTTATGTGACATTGGCCAAGGGCGATTCGTTGTCATATCTTATACTTGAGATTATTTATGATATGCTTCTTGTAGCTCTTATAATTCTCTTTTACGATTGTTGGGGCCTTTTCGGCACTGGTCTTGCCTTGTCATTATCCTATCTGGTTGATTTGATTCTCGTATATGTGTACGCCCGTATACGTTACCGTTACATTGTTTCGTCATCGGTGTTGCTGTATGCCGGAATCCAGTTGTTCCTTGGAGGAGTGGCTTATTGGGTGACATTTGCAGGTTCTTCTGCCGTCTATTGGCTTGCAGGTATGTGCGTTTGTACAGCCAGTATGGCGGTTTCTGTTCATATTCTGCGCAAGAAGACTTCCTTGTGGGATGCCTTGATGCGAAAAATATTGCACCGTCATGACTAAAGTTTCCGTACTTGTCGCTGTATACAATGCAGAGAAGTATCTGTGTCAGTGTCTTGATTCGCTGTTGAGTCAGACACTGCGTGACATACAGGTAATATGTATAGACGACTGCTCCGATGACCGTTCACCGTCTCTGTTGAGACATTATGCCGCTTTGGATTCCAGGATTGATGTTATTACATTGCCCGATAACCGTGGCCAGGCATTTGCCCGCAATGAAGGATTAAAGATAGCCAGAGGGTTGTATACTTGCATGCTTGATGCCGACGACTGGTTTTCCGATGATGCATTGGAAAAGGCTGTAGCGGTGTTTGAGTGTCATCCGGAGACAGACAGCGTGCTTTTTGAGGTTCAGATGGTGGAATCCGGCAAGGCTCCGTATGGCTATGAAATGCCGCCTTTTGAGTGTCTTGGCGGCAACGAGGCGTTCGAGGCGAGCCTGACATGGCGCATACACGGATTGTATATGATACGTACCTCCTTGCACAAATGCTATCCCTATGATACAACCTGTCGTCTTTACAGCGACGACAACACCACGCGAATACATTATTTGCGGTCAAGGACAGTACGCCGTTGCACCGGATTATACTTTTACCGTCAGCATCCGACTTCTGCCACCCATGTCGTGACAGTGCGTCGTTTCGATTATCTTCGGGCCAATGAAAGTATGCTTGGCCAGATGAAAGAGGCCGGAGCCACCCCGCAACAGATATCCCGATATGAGAATCATCGTTGGCTCAATCTTGTAGATGTATATATGTTCTATCATTGCCATGGCAGAGAGCTGCCGGCAGCAGACCGAAAGTATGGGCTTGAAGAGATAAAGAGAGCATGGAAGTCCATAAACCGCAGCATGCTTGACAGCCGTACAGCCTCCAAGTTCGGTTATCGTCCTATGCCGTCGTGGCTACTGTTCCGTGCCCAGGAATGGATATATTTCACAGTTCGCGGACTTATCGGGAAAAACAGATAGTCTTTGTTTGTCGGTCTGAGGTACAAGTGAAATAAACAAACAGGTGTATCAGGATGCAATATTTGCATCCTGATACACCCATTTACTTCAAGCCATGTATCAGTTCTTTTTCAGAGCCGCAAGAGATTCCTTGATAGCAGCTATCTTTTCCTCGCTGTCACTCTGCTTCTTGCGCTCCATTGCCACTACGGCTTCGGGGGCATTGGCCACGAACTTCTCGTTGGACAGCTTCTTGCGTATGCCGGCAAGAAAACCTTCGAGATGCTTCAGCTGTGCTTCGAGCTTGGCTGTTTCCGCCTCAATATCTATCATATCGCCCAGCGGAACAGCAAATTCATCAGTGCCTACCATAAAGGCTGCGGCTGCGGCGTCTTTGTCCGTGACAGTATCGATGGTTGCGAGATTTGCCATTTTGCGTATCACACAGCCGTAAGCCTCATACTTGTTTGTCCCTACAGCCTGTAGGGTGAGTGCCTCTTTTGGTGCAATGTTTTTCTGGTTGCGCACCGTACGCACACCGCTTACAATCTGTTTCACACATTCTATGTCTGCTGCCAGTCTTTCCTCGTCGGCAGTCATGGCCGCCATTTCCAGTTTGTCGCGCATGATAGACTCTCCATCCTTGCGGTCGCAGATGTGTTGCCACAACTCTTCGGTGATGAAAGGCATGAACGGATGCAACATCTTGAGAAGAGTTTCGAAGAACTGTATGGTCGCATCGTATGTCTTCTTGTCGATAGGCTGGCCGTATGCAGGCTTTATCATCTCAAGATACCAGCTCGAGAACTCATCCCAGAACAGACGGTATACTGCCATCAGTGCCTCCGAAATGCGGTATTTTCTGAACAGATCGTCCACTTCGGCGTTGGTCTGTTTCAGCTTCGCCTCAAACCACTGTGTGGCTGTAGCGTTGGCTGCGGGCTGCCCGCACTCGGCCACCTGCCATCCTTTTACCAGTCGGAAAGCATTCCATATCTTGTTGTTGAAGTTGCGTCCCTGTTCGCAAAGGCCCTCATCAAACAGTATGTCGTTGCCGGCCGGTGCAGATAGCATCATACCCATTCTCACGCCATCAGCGCCATATTTGTCGATAAGCATCAGCGGGTCGGGCGAGTTTCCGAGACTTTTCGACATCTTGCGTCCCAGTTTGTCCCGAACTATACCTGTGAAATAAACATGTTTGAAGGGGAAAGTTCCGCGGTATTCGTAGCCTGCCATAATCATTCTGGCCACCCAGAAGAATATTATGTCCGGTCCGGTCACGAGGTCGCTCGTGGGGTAGTAGTACTTCACTTCCTCGTTGTCAGGGTTGTTCACACCATCGAATACGGATATAGGCCACAGCCACGATGAGAACCATGTGTCCAGACAGTCCTCGTCCTGTTCAAGCCCGGCGGCCGTCAGTGCGGCGTTTTTCTTTTGTGCCTCGGCCAAAGCCTCTTCTGCCGATCGGGCTACGACAAAATCGCGCTTGCCTTCAGCCGTCGTGAAGTAGTATGCCGGAATACGGTGTCCCCACCATAGCTGGCGGCTGATGCACCAGTCCTTGATGTTCTCCAGCCAGTGGCGGTATGTGTTTTTGTACTTTGCAGGATAGAATTGTACTTCGTCCGTCATCACCGGGTCGAGCGAAATGTCGGCAAAGTGCTTCATCGAGAGGAACCATTGCGTGGAGAGTTTTGGCTCGATTGGCACGTTGGTACGTTCCGAATATCCCACCTTGTTGTTGTAGTCCTCCACTTTCTCCATCAGTCCGGCATCATTGAGATCCTGTTCTATCTGTCGGCGCACGTCCATGCGGTCCATTCCGACATACATTCCGGCAGCCTCGCTGATGGTTCCGTTGTCGTTGAATATGTCTATTGTCTCGAGATTGTGTTTCAGACCGAGAGCATGGTCGTTGATGTCGTGTGCGGGAGTTACCTTAAGACAGCCCGTACCGAATTCGATGTCAACGTAGTCGTCTTCGATAACCGGAATCTCGCGGCCCACCAGCGGCACTATGACACGCTTGCCGCGCAGCCACTGGTTCTTGGGGTCGGCCGGATTGATGCACATGGCCGTATCGCCCATGATGGTCTCCGGTCGGGTTGTTGCCACGATGGCATACTTGCCGGGCTCTCCGGCCACCATATAGCGCAGATAGTAAAGTTTGGAGTGCTCCTCCTTGTATATCACCTCTTCGTCCGAAAGAGCCGTCTGTGCCTGCGGATCCCAGTTGACCATGCGTGCTCCGCGATAGATGAGTCCCTTGTCATAAAGGTCACAGAACACTTTGATGACACCTTCCGAGCGCTTGTCGTCCATGGTGAATGCCGTACGGTCCCAGTCGCAGCTGGCCCCCAGACGGCGCAGCTGTTTCAGGATTATGCCACCGTGCTCGTTGGTCCAGTCCCATGCGTGTCTGAGAAATTCGTCGCGTGTAAGGTCGGTTTTCTTTATTCCTTGCTGCGCCAGCTTGTTTACCACCTTTGCCTCTGTGGCTATCGAAGCGTGGTCGGTGCCCGGAACCCAACATGCGTTCTTGCCTTCCATTCGTGCACGGCGCACAAGGATATCCTGAATGGTGTTGTTCAGCATGTGTCCCATGTGTAGCACACCTGTCACATTTGGCGGCGGAATGACGATAGTGTAGGGCTCACGGCTGTCGGGCTTGCTGCTGAACAGCTTGTTGTCAAGCCAATACTGATACCATTTCGACTCCACGGCTTGTGGGTCGTACTTGCTTGCTAATTCCATATTGTTTTGTTTTATTTGTTTGAATCCTGCATAAAAACGTTGCAAAATTACTAAAAATCAGCGGAAAAAGGAAAGGAAAAAATGAAGAATGAGCGATGAACGGTAAATAATATTCTTTTATTCCGTATATTTGATGTACCTTTGCGCACGTTAAAATAAAGCTATGGTCAACGAATATCAGATAAGAGTGGTGCCGCAGGTGGCTGCCGGCGAAGAGAGCATAAGACAGTATGTGGCCCGGGAGTACGGTTTCGATGCACGTACGGTGACCGGCATACGGGTGCTGAAGAGAAGCATCGATGCCAGGCAACGCACGGTATATGTCAATCTGAAAGTGAGAGTATACATCAACGAGCAGCCTCACGACGATATGTTCGTCCGTACAGAATACGGTGATGTGTCGGGTGCAAGGCGTGTAGTCGTTGTGGGCGAGGGGCCGGGCGGACTTTTCGCAGCCCTTCGGCTGATAGAACTGGGCTTGTGTCCGGTGGTTGTCGAGCGGGGCAAAGATGTACATGAGCGGAAAAAAGACCTGTCGCGAATCACCAAGACGCAGCAGGTTGACACCGAGAGCAACTACTGTTTCGGCGAGGGCGGGGCGGGAGCCTATTCCGACGGCAAGCTGTATACCCGCAGCAAGAAACGCGGAAATACGGAGAAGATTCTCAATGTGTTCTGCCAGCACGGTGCTTCGACGGCCATATTGGCCGATGCCCATCCTCACATCGGTACCGACAGACTGCCGAGGGTGATAGAAAACATGAGGAACACGATATTGAAATCGGGCGGCGAAGTGCATCACGAGACCAAGATGACAAGGCTTGTAGTAGCAGGCGACGAGGTCAAAGGCATCGAGGCTGTAGACCTCAGGACGGGCATGGAGCTCACTTTCCGCGGTCCGGTGATACTGGCCACAGGTCATTCGGCACGTGATGTCTACAGATATCTGGATGAAGCGAAAGTAGAAATGGAGGCCAAGGGCATTGCCGTGGGCGTAAGGCTTGAGCATCCGTCGGAGATGATAGACCGCATACAGTATCATAACAGGCAGGGACGCGGGCAATATCTTCCTGCCGCCGAATATTCGTTTGTGACTCAGGTCGACGGTCGCGGGGTTTATTCGTTCTGCATGTGTCCCGGTGGTTTTGTCATCCCGGCTGCAACCGGCAGGCAGCAGATTGTGGTCAACGGCATGAGTCCGAGCTCGCGTGGGGGGCGTTGGTCTAACAGCGGCATGGTAGTAGAGACGCGGCCCGAAGACATTGAAGGCGAAAGTCCGTTGCGCATGATGGAGTGGCAGGAGCGTATGGAACGCGACTGCTGGCAGCAAGGCAACATGAAGCAGACGGCGCCGGCACAGCGCATGGCCGATTTCGTCAACAGCCGCCTCAGCTACGACTTGCCGAAAAGCTCATACGCGCCGGGGCTTATTTCCTCTCCGTTGCATTTCTGGATGCCGCGTGAGGTCTCGTCACGTTTGCAGCAAGGTTTCAGGCAGTTCGGAAAGATGAGCCATGGCTTTCTTACAAACGAGGCTGTCATGATAGCATTGGAAACCCGTACATCGGCTCCTGTGCGCCTGTTGCGCTCTCCCGAAACTCTGATGCACATACGTCTGAGCGGATTGTTCCCCTGCGGTGAGGGTGCGGGGTATGCCGGTGGTATCGTGTCGGCCGGTGTCGACGGTGAGCGGTGTGCCGAGATGTGTGCCGGATATATGGATGGCATGTGCTGACATTGTCTTCCTTTTTCTGAAAAAAAACGAATTCCTTTTTTCTCGAAATAGAACGAAAGAAAGGTCGGAACAATACTCTTAGGGCACGTTTTTGCATGGTTTGGAGTGCAAAATGTGCCTTTTTTCATTCCTGTTTGTGCCGTTTCGCGCTGCAATATGGCCATTATTGCGTTCCAATATAGGCCATATTGCAATGCAATAACGGCCTCTCTGCAATCATTACAAAGTCATATTTTCACAATATGCTGACAGTCAGAGCTTTTCTTTTGATGAAAAAAGAGCCGTTTTCGGACCGTAGGCTGAAATTTGTATTATGGATGTTGTTTAACATACGTTAAAGTAAAGAAAGTTCGGACAGACGGTACGGCATCGTCCTGTCATAATGAGCGTAACGGCAGGCGTATACTTCCTGTTCTCTTCAGATTTGCTGTCACGTTACGAAAATGTATATTACGTTCATGCCGGAGCTGTAGAAAAACTACGGTTGGGATGAAATGCGGCTAAGCAGCGCAGGATAATTTTTTGCGATATATTTTAATCCGCTTAAAGAAAGTTTGCACGGATGAGGGAAATTTTGTAATTTTGCGCGATATTTTTCATGTATATACTAAAGAATCATTATAATGAATATTTCCTATAAGTGGTTAAAGGAATATGTCGACTTCGAGCTTACGCCTCAGGAAGTGTGCGATGCGCTTACGTCGACAGGACTTGAAGTGGATGCTCTCGAGGAGGTGCAGAGTATAAGGGGAGGACTGAAAGGTCTGTATGTCGGTAAGGTGTTGACATGTGACATACACCCTAATTCAGACCATCTTCACGTAACGACAGTGGACCTGGGACGCGAAACTCCGTCGCAGATTGTCTGCGGTGCGCCCAATGTTGCAGCCGGACAGAAGGTCATTGTGGCGGATTTGGGGTGTGTACTCTACGACGGTGACAAGGAGTTTGTGATAAAGAAGTCAAAACTTCGCGGTGTGGAAAGTTGCGGAATGATCTGTGCCGAGGACGAAATCGGAGTGGGGACAAGCCACGACGGCATCATCGTTTTGCCGGAAGACGCTCCGGTGGGACAGCCTGCGGCCGAATATTACAATCTGGAAAGTGACTGGCTGATAGAAGTGGACATAACGGCCAACCGCGCCGACGCCTTGTCGCATTGGGGAGTGGCCCGCGATCTTTATGCCTGGCTGAGGCAGAACGGATATAAGACTAGCCTGCATCGCCCCGATTGCAGCAGTTTTGTCGTGGACAATACAGACCTTCCGATAGATGTAGAGATAGAGAACACCGAGGCATGTCGTCGCTACGCCTGCCTCAGCATCACCGGATGTGAGGTGAAAGAAAGCCCGGAGTGGTTGCAGAACAAGCTGAAAGTGATTGGTCTGCGCCCTATCAACAACATCGTGGACATCACCAATTATATAATGATGGCATACGGTCAGCCTCTTCATTGTTTCGATGCCGACATGGTTGCCGGCCATAAGATTGTGGTACGCACACAGCCCGAGGGGACAAAGTTTGTCACACTCGATGGTGTGGAGCATTCTTTGGGCGCACACGACCTCAGCATAAGCAATGCCGAGGAACCGATGTGCATAGCCGGAATCTTCGGTGGAAAAGGTAGCGGCACATATGACACCACTACCAATGTTGTGCTGGAGAGTGCCTATTTCCATCCGACGTGGATACGTAAGAGTGCACGCCGTCACGGACTTAGCACTGACGCTTCGTTCCGTTTCGAGCGTGGCATAGATCCCGACGGTGTGATTTACGCACTCAAGCAGGCTGCTATAATGTGTAAGGAACTGGCTGGCGGCAAGGTGTCGATGGAGATACGCGATGAGTATCCCATGCCGATATCCCCCGCCAAAGTGTCACTTAAATATGATTATGTAAACAGTCTGATAGGCAAGGAGATACCGGAAACGACCATTAAGGATATCTGTGAGAGCCTCGAAATGAAAATACTCGGCGAAGATGCATACGGACTGGAGATAGAAATACCCGCCTACAGGGTTGACGTGCAACGTCCGTGTGACGTGGTCGAGGACATCCTGCGTATCTACGGATATAATAATGTCGAGATTCCCACCCAGTTGAAGAGCTGTCTTGTGGTCAAGGGTGATGAGGATATGAAGCATCGTCTGGCCGATACAGTGAGTGAGCAGCTTGTAGGTTGCGGATTCAATGAGATATTGAACAACTCGCTGACGAAAGGGGCATACTATGATGAGCGCAATATATTCAAGACGGAGAATTGTGTTAGGATTATGAATCCGCTCAGCACCGACCTTAACGTGATGCGTCAGACCTTGCTGTTCGGCGGACTGGAGAGCATCGAGCACAACGCCAAGCGGAAGAACGGAAATCTTCGTTTCTTTGAATTCGGCAATGTTTATCATTTCAGCCCCGAACGAAAGAACGATGACAACCCCATGGCCGCATACAGTGAAGACAATCATCTGGCGCTCTGGATCACCGGCAAGCGTGTGGAAGGCAGCTGGGCCCATCCCGACGAGGACAGCACATTCTACGAACTGGAGGCGTATGTGGAGAACATCATGCGTCGTATAGGCGTGCAGCCGGGAATGACAGTGCGCAAGAAGAGCGACAACGATATATTCTCGTCCGGCATTGTGATTGAAAACCGCGGGGGAAAGAAACTCGTGGAAATGGGTGTGCTTGGCAAGAAGATTCTGAAAACAGCAGATATAGATGCTCCCGTTTATTATGCCGAACTGAGCTGGACGGCACTTATGAAAGTGATACGCAAGAACAAGGTGCTTTATAACGAGATAAGCAAGTATCCGGCCGTGAGCCGCGATTTGGCATTGCTGCTTGACAATAGTGTCGAGTTTGCCGCGATAGAGGATATTGCACGCCAGACGGAGAAGAAGCTGCTGAAGAAAGTAGAACTGTTTGATGTATATGAAGGCAAGAATCTGCCGGAAGGAAAGAAGAGCTATGCTGTCAATTTCATTCTGCAGGATGAGACAAAAACGCTTAACGACAAGCAGATAGATGCCATAATGAACAAGCTGATAACAAATTTAAAGAATAAACTTGGAGCGGAGCTCCGCTAAAAAAACATTTATTCCAATGGGAAGAGCATTTGAATATCGTAAAGCTGCAAAGCTGAAGAGATGGGGACACATGGCCCGTACATTCACAAAGATTGGTAAGCAGATAGCCATCGCGGTGAAAGCCGGAGGACCGGAACCGGAGAACAATCCTACGTTGCGTGCCATAATAGCCAATGCCAAGCGTGAGAACATGCCGAAAGATAATGTCGAGCGTGCCATAAAGAACGCTATGGGCAAGGATCAGAGTGACTACAAGGAAGTGACTTATGAGGGATACGGACCTCACGGTGTGGCTGTGTTTGTGGAGACTCTGACCGACAACACCACACGTACGGTTGGTGATGTGCGCTCGGTGTTCAACAAGTTCAACGGCAACCTTGGCACTCAGGGCAGTCTTTCATTCCTTTTTGACCACAAGAGCGTGTTCACTTTCAAGAAGAAGGACGGTCTGGATATGGACGAAATGATTCTCGACCTTATCGACTATGGTGTGGAAGACGAGTTTGACGAGGATGAGGAGACCGGTGAAATCACAATCTATGGCGACCCTAAAAGCTTCGGCGAGATTCAGAAGCACTTGGAGGGCGAGGGATTTGAGGTGACCGGAGCCGAGTTTACACGTATTCCCAACGACCAGAAGGAAGTTACGGCAGAGGAACGTGAGACGATAGAGAAGATGGTAGAGAAGCTCGAGGACTTTGACGATGTACAGACGGTATATACAAATATGAAACCTGCTGACGAATAATTGTCTGTTGCGTTTTGTGGCTTACAAATCAAATACGGTGTGCCGGACATATCCGACACACCGTATTTGATTTGTAAGCCTTTCATACTCCAATTGGAGTATTGGCTGTTCCTGATAATTTTATGCTTATTTGTAGTCTTCCTTGGTAAATGTCTTTTCAAACAATATGCGGCCCTTTTCCTTTTTAGAATGATAGGTATATGCGAAACTGTAGCCGGCGTCTTTATATGTTTTTATCATCGTTGAGTTCTTAAGCTGTGTAAGCAGCACGTTTTCGGCATTGAACATCGTGAATGTCTTCGGGTCGTCGGCTGTTCCGGTCAGTGTGTAGTAATAGTGCATCGTGTGGGTGGCACGCTCGAATACCAGACTGTCGATGACGGTGTTTTGGTCTATCCTTGCCGGACATTTCTTTTTTGTATACTCTTCTGCCTCTCTGGCACATCTTTCTTCGAGTGACTCCTGACATGCTGTCAATGCCAGAGCGGTGATGATGGCGTATGCTATTCTTTTCATTTCATTTATGGTTTTGTTTGTTATTGTTTGTTTTGGATGTATTTCAAATGTATTATATGGCAGTCTGATGTCTTGTATTTCCGATGGAAATGCTTCCAAAGAGAAAAGAAGTCTTTGTTCAGTATTGTCTATTATGCGGCCGTTTAATTGTGAAATGTCCCATGCGGTGGCCGATGCCTTTGCGTCCGAGTGATTTCAGAACATACATGCCTTCAGGTATTTCCGATATGTCTATACCGGTTTCGCAATATGGACGTGTGGCTATGATGTTGCCCTGCAGGGTCTCTATCATAAGATAGTCGGCATCGAGTACTTTGCCTTTGTCGGGAGCCTGCAATGTAATGCCGTTGTTTTCAAGCAGTGGCAGGCATGATTTTAAGTCAGTTTCTTCGTTTGAGGGAATTGTTGCCGGATTGCTCTCATTGCCGTATCTGTCTGTGGCAGTCACGGCATAGTAGAGTGGGGCGGAATGTTTCTTTCGTGGGATAATGGCGGACTCGTTCCTGTATCGTGCTGCAATGATGTTGCGTGCATCTTCTGTATTGACCGGATATTCGGTAGAAGAATATATGTTGTACATCAGATATGGACCGTCGGACATGTCTTGTGCTCCGCTCCATGCCAACAGATCACCTTCGTCGGTTACGGTGACAGTCAATTGCATCGGTGGCATTGGTTTTACGGATGACTGCCATGTCATTGCAGGAATGAGTGCCGGATAGTTGTCTATGTCGGTTTTGGCAATGTCATATATACCTTTCAGATTGTCCGTGAAGAACTTGGAACGGAAATAGGCGTGCCCCATGCCTTGGCTTCTCAGCACGTTCATCTGTCTGGTTATTACATCCAAATCCCAGTCTTTCTCTTTAGGAGACATGAAGTAAATGCCTAATCCGATGGATATTATGCGTCCGTAGTCATTTTCTTTCCAATCGAGTGCAAAAGGATAGAACTGATCTCCTCTAAAATACATCATAGGGAATAGCTCGTCCATCAGCCCGTCGCGCAACCATGCTTGTGCATCCTGACAGACTTTTGTCCGGGCATTCCATCCATAACTGCGGTATCTCGTGAGGTCGTCATATTTGCCTATCGGCGAACAACTCATCTTCACCCATGGTTTGACAGTCTTGACCGTATTGCTGATTTGTCTTACAATCCGTGTGATATTGTCACGTCCATGAACTCTATCTATAGGACCTTGCCACGTCTCCGGATAGCGTATGTAGTCGAGATGTATTCCGTCAATATCATAGTTTTCCGTGATTTCACGGCATATCTTTGCAAGATATTCACCAGTTTCCTTACGTTCAGGATTCATATATCCCTCGTCTCCAATCCTTTTTATCATTGATGGATACTTAGCACGCAACTTTTTGCATCCTTCCTTATTCCATTTTCCTACAGGTATAGTGACAACCCACGCATGCAACTCCATGCCACGTTTGTGACATTCTTCCGTAGCGAACTCCAATGCGTCGTATCCGGGAGATATACCGGGTATGCCTGACAAACATCCGTCCCAAGGTTCATACGACGAAGGGTATATCACTGTACCGCGTATGCGGGTTTGAAGGAGCACTGTATTTATGTTTGCTGCTTTCAGTCTGTCAAGTATGTTGCATAACTCTTGCTTCTGACTTGCTATGGAGCGTTCGGAACGGGCATATGAATGAGGCCAGTCAAGTCCGCCGATGGTTGTGAGCCATACGGCTCTCACTTCATGCTTTCTTATGTGGAACTGTGCATATATGTCCGGATTTATTCCGAAAAGAATGATTATAAAAACTGTTATATATCGTTTGATTGTATAAAAGGATTTCATATTTTAAATATTTGGGCGCAAAGTTATGATTATTTTTTCATATCTCAAATTAAATAGTTACTTTTGCACTAAGGATTTTTAAAATAAAAGAATAGAACGATGGTATCTTTTGTTCTTAGCCTTTTGGCTTTGATTGCAGGTTATTTTCTGTACGGACGGTTTATAGAACGAGTTTTCTCGCCTGACAATCGTGTTACTCCTGCCATATCCAAATCCGACGGAGTGGATTATATTGCGCTTCCGAATTGGAAAGTATTCATGATACAGTTTCTGAACATAGCCGGTACGGGACCTATATTCGGTGCTATTATGGGAGCCAAATTCGGTCCTTCGGCTTACTTGTGGATAGTGTTGGGATGTATATTTGCGGGAGCGACTCACGACTATCTCAGTGGAATGCTTTCCATGCGTAATGGCGGTGCAAGCCTTCCCCAACTCATCGGCAAGTATCTCGGAATGACAACAAAGAGGGTAATGCTTGTTTTTACAGTCTTGCTTCTTATAATGGTAGGTACCGTTTTTGTTTATAGTCCTGCAGAAATACTACATTCCATAGGCGGTACTTCGGCCATGTGGATTATCATTATCTTTGTATATTATATTGTAGCGACGATGCTTCCTATAGATAAGATTATCGGAAAGATTTACCCGCTGTTTGCATTGTCTTTGCTCTTCATGGCTTTTGCCCTTATGATTGTTCTTTTTGTAAAGATGCCGGATGTTCCGGAATTATGGGATGGACTTGGCAATATGGGGATGAATGCCGATTCTTCGTGGACGGACCGGATATTCCCATGCTTGTTTATCACAATTGCCTGCGGGGCTGTAAGTGGTTTCCATGCAACACAGAGTCCGCTGATGGCACGTTGTGTGAAGAGCGAGAAGATGGGGCGTCCGATTTTTTATGGTGCCATGATTACCGAGGGTATTGTGGCACTGATATGGGCAACGGTATCGTCGTATTTCTTTTATGGCTCGCCTTCTCCGGGATATCAGATTATAGAAGCGGCACGTGAGTCCGGTTTTCACACATCGGCACCAGCTGTGGTCAATATAATATGTAACGACTGGCTTGGGGTCGTAGGAGGAATCCTGGCCTTGTTCGGAGTGGTGGCGGCTCCGATTACCAGTGGTGACACGGCTTTTCGTTCAGCCCGTCTGATAATAGCCGAAGCCATCGGCATGAACCAGCGCCCTGTACGCAAGCGTCTTTATATCTGTATACCGCTTTTTGTATTGTCGATTGCCATGCTTTTCTGGCAGATAGAGAATCCTGATGGTTTCAATATTATATGGCAGTATTTCGGATGGGCCAATCAGACACTGTCCGTTTTCACTTTCTGGACATTGACTGTTTATCTCGTGCAAGAAGGTAAGCCATATATTGTAACACTCGTTCCGGCTTTATTCATGACAACAATATGCAGTACGTATTTGTTCGTATCACGTCAGGCTTTTAATTTGCCTGAGCCGTTAGCCTATACATTTGGCGGTATGACATTGCTTGCCGCAATTTTCTGGTTTATGATATGGCGAAGACGTTATTATAAAGAATCAACTTTAAAATCATAGAAATTATGAAGAGAAAACTAACATTGATGCTTCTCGGTCTTGTAATGACCGTTTCGGCTAACGCTCAGTTTGAAAATGGAAAGAAGTATATCGGCTCGTCCATATCGGGTTTGAATATGAGTTATAACGGTTCGGAAAAGAGTCATTTTGGATTACAGGCAAAGGGCGGATATCTTTTTATGGATGATTGGATGGTGACAGCTCAGATGGCATATGACAAAAAGAAAGATGTATCGGCAGAACTCTCTTTGGGTGTCGGTGCCCGTTATTATATTGTGCAGAACGGTTTGTTCCTTGGAGCATCGGCCGATTATGTTCATCGTGGAAGTGACTATGACGATTTCATGCCGAGCGTTCAGATTGGATATGCTTTCTTTATCAGCCATACGGTGACAATAGAACCTGAGATTTACTACAACCACTCGTTTAAGAGTCACAGCGATTACAGTTCTGTGGGCTTCCGTTTAGGTTTTGGGGTATACCTTTAATTGATTATTGTAAAGGTAGGAATATTTGTTTGACAAGATAGGAAAACATACTGACGAGACATAAATATAAAAACAAAAATCAAGTTTAAAATATCAAGATATAATGTTAAGCGTAGACGAATTGAATGACAGACTTATCGATCTCTCGTTTGCAGAGGATATTGGTGATGGTGACCATACCACGTTGTGTTGCATCCCCGAGGATGCAATGGGCAAGTCGCACCTTCTTATCAAGGAAGAAGGTATATTGGCCGGAGTGGAAGTGGCCCGCGAGGTGTTCCGCCGCTTCGACCCAGAAATGCAGGTTGAAGTAATTATGGGCGATGGTTCTAAGGTGAAGAATGGCGATATAGCAATGATTGTCACCGGACGTGTGCGCTCGTTGCTCCAGACGGAGCGCCTCATGTTGAATATCATGCAGCGCATGAGCGGCATAGCCACCATGACAGGACGCTATGTGGAGCGGCTGGCTGGCACTAAAACACGTGTACTCGATACTCGCAAGACCACTCCCGGCATGCGTATGCTTGAGAAGCAGGCTGTGAAAATAGGCGGAGGATGCAATCACCGGATAGGACTGTTCGACATGATTCTGCTCAAGGACAACCATGTTGACTTCTCCGGAGGCATAGCCAATGCCATCAACCGCTGTCACGAGTATCTTAAAGAGAAAGGTCTCGACCTGAAAATCGAGATTGAGGTGCGAAACTTCGACGAGCTTCAGCAAGCCATGGATTGCGGCGGCATCGACCGTATCATGCTCGACAACTTCTCGGTGGCTGATACACGTAAGGCCGTAGAGATGATTGCCGGACGCTATGAGACAGAGTCAAGTGGCGGTATCACATTCGATACCATACGCGACTATGCCGAGTGTGGTGTCGATTTTATCTCTGTGGGTGCGCTTACACATTCAGTCAAAGGTCTCGATATGAGTTTCAAGGCTTGCTGAGCATTAAATACAATAAGATGAGAAAACAAGCATTGATTGCGGCATTGCTCGTAACTTCGGGCTATGCTGCTGCATGTACCAATTTCATTGTGGGCAAGAAAGCCAGCATCGACGGGTCGGTGATATGCTCGTACAGTGCCGACGACTACGGTATGTTCCAAAGTCTGTGCCACTATCCGGCCGGCCGTCATGCCAAGGGCGAGATGCGAAAGATTTACGATTGGGATACCAACGTGTATCATGGCGAGATTCCAGAAGCTGAAGAGACGTACAACGTGATAGGAAACATCAACGAATATCAGGTGACTATAGGCGAGACCACATTCGGAGGCCGTGAGGAGATGGTCGACTCTACTGGTATTCTTGATTATGGTTCGCTCATATATATTGCACTTCAGCGCTCGCGAACGGCACGTGAAGCTATCTCTGTTATGACAACATTGACAGAGACATATGGTTATAACAGCGAGGGGGAAACTTTTACAATATGTGATCCCAATGAGGCTTGGATTATGGAGATGATGGGCTGTGGCCCGGGTAGTAAGAGTGTGGTGTGGGTCGCATTGCGTGTGCCTGATAATGCAATCTGTGCTCATGCCAATCAAAGCCGTATACGCACGTTCAATCCTAAGGACAAGGAGAATGTGATTTGTTCGAAGAATGTAATCAAGTATGCCCGCAAGATGGGATGGTTCAATGGCAAGGATGCTGATTTTAGCTTTTGTGAAACGTATGCCGCACCTGATTTTGGCGGCCGACGATTTTGCGAGGCTCGGGTGTGGACATTCTTTAACCGTTTCAGCAGCGGCATGGCACGTTATGTTCCTTATGCCGAGGGCAAAGTGAAGGATACCGAGCCTATGCCGCTGTGGATAGTTCCGTCACGCAAACTCAGCGTACACGATGTGGAAGAGGCTATGCGCGACCATTACGAGGGTACGCCCTTTGCGCTTGACAGCGACATTGGCGGTGGTATATGGCAGATGCCTTACCGTCCCACGCCACTCACGTTTACCGTAGACGGCCGTGAATACTTCAATGAGCGTCCTGTAAGCACGCAACAGCCAGGCTTTGTTTATGTCAGCCAAATGCGCTCGTGGTTGCCTCGTGAGATAGGTGGTGTGCTATGGTGGGGAAATGACGATGGCAATATGGTTGCTTTCACACCAGTCTATTGTGCAACGGACAAGGTTCCTGAATGTTACGCTACACCTGGAGCCGATGCGTTGACATTCAGTATGGACAATGCCTATTGGGTGTGTAACTGGGTGAGCAATATGGTCTATCCGCGTTACAGCCTCATGTTTCCGTCGCTCCGTGAAGTGCGAGACTCGCTTGATGCTTCTTACTTTGCAGCCCAGCCTAAGGTAGAGGCTCGCGCAGCCGAACTGTACAAGCAGAATCCGATCGAGGCCCGTGCCTATCTTACTGCCTACACCGGTGAAAAAGCCATGCAGATGCTTACACGCTGGAAGCAGTTGGCTTTCCATCTGATTGTGAAGTACAACGACATGATTATCAAGCCGGAGGACTCCAAAGGCAATCTGTTACGCAACAAGGAGGGACTCGGCGAAAGAGTGAAGCGTCCCGGATATCCAGAGAACTATGCCCGCGAACTGATACGACAGACGGGCGACAAGTTCGCCTGCCCGCTGAAGGAATAATATGGTCGACATGCTTACGGTACGCTATACCATAAGGTGTTGCAAAACTCACAATTATATGTTTATAATCACCACATAAATGCAGGGACATTCCTTTTGTATGTATTGTATTTTTTGATTAATAATTAATCATTTATATCTGTTACGTGCTAAAAGGTATATTCCTGCGTTTATGGTTTGTTCCTGCGTTTATGGTTTGATGGGTGTGTTAAATCGGAAATGCAGAGGTTCACTCAGTGTCTTCAGCACATAGTCCGTGCATACGGTTGCACTAATGTTAATAATATTACTAAGTAAAGTCATTAATTTTAATGAGTAATATTATTAACATTAGGCAGTAAAGTTAATAATATAAAATTTGAATTCATTTACATCACTTTCCTGTGGTGGCTCCGTTATAACTAGTAAAGCCGTAATGGCAATGTTAAATGCATTTTATCTTTGGCCCGTTAAATGACTTTGACTCTACACATAAAAAGAAGGATGAGAAACATTTATGCATCTCATCCTTCATACTTGTTTAAAAATCAGCCGGCCCTGTAATTTAGCCTTGTTATCGAGGCCGGCTGACATTTGGAAAGAAAAACTTACTCGCTCCAGTCCATCTTGGTCATGCGGACATAGCTCTGATAACGCTTCTTTGCCATATCCTCACAAGCCTTGAACAGGTCGGCAGCCTCGTTGGGGAACTGCTTCATAACAGAGAGGAAACGAACCTCGCCTTTCAGATAATCCTGGAAGTTCTCCCATGCCGGCTCCTTGGAGTCGAGCGTGAACGGATTCTTGCCTTCTTCCTCGAGTGCGGGATTGAAGCGCCATAAGTGCCAGTAACCGCATGCCACAGCAGCGGCTTCCTCGGCCTGTGCCTTGCCCATGCCTTTCTTCAAGCCGTGGTTGATACACGGAGCGTAGGCGATGATGATAGACGGTCCGGGATAAGCCTCGGCCTCGCGGATAGCTTTGAGGCACTGGGCCTGATCGGCACCCATAGCAATTTGGGCAACGTATACGTAGCCGTAGGTAGTGGCAATCATACCGAGGTCTTTCTTGCGCACGCGCTTGCCTGAAGCGGCAAACTTGGCGATGGCACCGAGCGGTGTGGCCTTTGATGACTGACCGCCGGTATTGGAATAAACCTCTGTATCGAGTACGAGGATGTTGACATCTTCACCAGAAGCGATGACGTGGTCGAGACCTCCGTAACCGATATCGTAAGAGGCACCGTCTCCACCGATAATCCACTGTGAGCGCTTAACAAGATAGTGTGACAGCTCCTTGAGCTTCTTGCATGTCTCGCAACCATTGGCGGCACCATCCTCTATCATCGGGTTGAGCTTGGCGGCGGCAGCTTTCGAAGCATCAGCATTGTCCTTACCGTCAAGCCACTCCTGAGCGGCAGCCTTGAATTCGGCAGGTACATGCTCGTCGGAAACTGCTGCTGTAAGCAACTCTGCAATGCGGGCACGCATCTTCTTGTTGGCCAATGTCATACCGAGGCCGAACTCGCAGAAGTCCTCGAACAGTGAGTTGGCCCATGCCGGACCCTGCCCCTTCTCGTTGGTTGTATATGGGGTAGAGGGGATAGAACCTGAATAGATTGAAGAGCATCCTGTAGCGTTGGCTACAATCTCGCGGTCGCCGAAGAGCTGTGAAATCAGTTTCACATAAGGAGTCTCACCGCAGCCGGAGCATGCACCTGAGAACTCGAAGAGCGGAGTGGCAAACTGCGAGTTCTTCGGACTCTGCTTGATGTCAACCAAATCCTGTTTGCTCTTGACGTTATTGACACAGTATTCCCAGTTGGCAGCCTCGTCGAGCTCACCTTCCAGCGGAACCATCTTGAGGGCCTTGCCGCCGGCCTTTGGATTGCCCGGACATACATCGACACAGTTTCCGCAACCCAAACAGTCCATAACACCTACCTGCATACGGAACTTCATGCCCTTGAGCGCTGCGGGAGCCTTGATGTCGAGTGATACGGCATTCAGACCTGATGCCTCTGCTTCGTCCATTACGAACGGACGGATGCAGGCGTGAGGACAAACGTATGCACACTTGTTGCACTGGATACAGTTCTCGGACATCCATGTAGGGACGAAAGCTGCCACACCACGCTTCTCGTATGCGGCTGTGCCCTGAGGCCATGTACCGTCTTCGATGCCCTTGAAGGCTGATACGGGGAGTAAGTCACCATTCTGTGCGTTTATAGGACGAACCACTTCGTTGATGAATGCAGGATCGTTATTCTCCTTGGCTGCATCAGCGGGCAGATTGCTCCATGCGGGATCTACGGCCAGTTCCTTGTACTCACCGCCACGGTCTACAGCAGCGTAGTTCTTGTCTACAACGTCCTGTCCCTTCTTTCCGTAAGACTTGACGATGAACTTCTTCATCTGCTCTACGGCGAGGTCTACGGGGATAACACCAGTGATGCGGAAGAAAGCGCTCTGCAAGATGGTGTTGGTGCGGTTGCCCAAACCGATTTCCTGTGCTATCTTGGTAGCGTTGATGTAATATACCTTGATGTTGTTGTCGGCGAAGTACTTCTTGATCTTGTTGGGCAGATTGGCAACGAGTGTGTCATCCTCCCAAATAGTGTTGAGAAGGAATGTTCCGTTCTTGCGCAGACCGCGTGTCACATCATACATGTTGAGATAAGCCTGAACGTGGCAAGCGACGAAGTTAGGTGTGTTGACAAGATATGTGGAACGGATTGGTGTATCACCGAAACGTAGGTGAGAGCAAGTGAAACCTCCCGATTTCTTGGAATCGTAAGAGAAGTATGCCTGACAATGCTTGTCGGTATTGTCACCAATAATCTTTACAGAGTTCTTGTTGGCTCCTACAGTACCGTCGGCACCGAGTCCGTAGAACTTGGCCTCGAACATACCCTCGCCTCCGAGAGCAATCTCTTCCTTCTGTGGCAGTGATGTGAATGTAACGTCATCGACAATACCGAGTGTGAAGTGGTTCTTCGGCTCGGCCAATGCAAGGTTCTCGTATACGGAGAGAATCTGTGCGGGTGTGGTATCATTAGACCCCAGACCGTAGCGTCCGCCGACAATGACAGGAGCATTCTCCACACCATAGAAAGCTTCCTTGACATCGAGATACAGAGGCTCGCCGTTGGCTCCCGGCTCCTTGGTACGGTCGAGAACAGCGATACGCTTGGTTGTCTTAGGCACTGCTGCGAGCAGGTGCTTGACTGAGAACGGACGGTAGAGGTGAACAGACACCAGACCAACCTTCTCACCCTGAACCGTCAGATAGTCGATGGCCTCGCGTGCTGCCTCGCTGGCAGAACCCATCAAGATGATAACGCGATCGGCATCCTCGGCTCCATAGTAATTGAACAGACCGTACTTGCGACCGGTTATCTCCGAAATCTTCTCCATGTATTCCTCTACGATGGCGGGAACGGCATCGTAGTAAGAGTTGCATGATTCGCGGTGTGTGAAGAAAGTATCAGGGTTCTCAGCCATACCGCGTGCAACAGGATGTTCGGGAGTGAGGGCACGACTGCGGAATTCGGCCAGTGCCTGCTGATCTACCAGCGGAGCGAGATCGTCGTTCTCAAGCATCTCGATCTTCTGAATCTCATGGGATGTGCGGAAACCATCGAAGAAATTGACAAACGGAACACGACTCTTGATGGTAGCGAGATGTGCTACACCGGCCAAGTCCATAACCTCCTGTACCGAACCTTCGGCCAACATGGCGAAGCCGGTCTGGCGGGTTGACATAACGTCCTGATGGTCACCGAAGATGCACAGAGAGTGTGAAGCCAATGTACGGGCCGATACGTGGAACACGCAGGGTAGGAACTCACCGGCAATTTTGTACATGTTGGGAATCATCAGCAGCAGACCCTGTGATGCTGTATAGGTTGAAGTCAGGGCGCCGGCCTGCAACGAACCGTGAACGGCTCCGGCAGCACCGCCTTCCGACTGCATTTCCTGTACGAGAACAGTCTCGCCGAAGATATTCTTACGGCCTTGAGCTGCCCATTCGTCCACATACTCTGCCATCGTCGATGACGGAGTGATGGGGTAGATGGCTGCCACCTCAGAGAACATATACGAGATATGTGCTGCTGCTTGGTTGCCATCACAAGTGATAAATTTCTTTTCTTTTGCCATTTTAATAGATAAAATATTTAAATGAATAAATTATTGTATAGTTGTTTTTAATGTCCCAATGAATTTGCTTTATCTTCATATTGTTGATGTCTCAATAAAGGAAGCCCAAAAGCCATAGCGGAATCTGATTGCCTTTGCCCACTTCCGTGTTATACCGTGCATATATAGTATCAGAGGAAATCTTGTTCTTGCTTAGCGTCGTCGCATCGCATATCTTGAACTTCATCGAACCGTCAACCGTGTAATACATGTCGTGATTGCCTTGATTGACCTTGTGGTCTTTCCACAGTGAGTTGACGAAGAATGTTTCCATGGCATCCTGCTTGTCAATCTTAATGGGATAGATGGCAAACATAAGGTTCGAATTGTGCATCATCACTTTTGAAGGCTTCTTTGGAAAGTCTTGTCCCACGGGATAGATTATGTTTATCAGACGGGCATCGGCCAAGTATTTTATATAGTTCATGACCGTGGCACGGCTTGTCTCTATGTCGTTGGCCAGCTGGCTGATATTCGGAGCCTTGGGACCGTCTACAGCGAGCATGTAGAAAAGTTTTTTTATCTTCGTAAGATATTTAAGTTCAATCTGTTTTATCATGAGAATATCTACCTCGGTCATCATATTCATGGTCTTCTGAAGATTTTCCGAATAGTTGCGGTGTTCCTGGTAGAATGGATAGAAGCCGTGATGGATGTAGTCAAGGAAATACTTGCCGGGAGATACTTTAGGAAGTATGCGTTTAATGATATGCTCGTGGTCGTTCAATATTTCGTCAAGCGTGTATGGCGCAAAGTTGTTTCCCGTCTGTAGATTGAGAAATTCACGGAACGAGAATCCACGCAGATTGTAACTTTTGACAATACCGTTGAGCTCGGGATTCTCTTCTTTCAGTCGCATGACGCTTGAACCGGTGAAGACAATCTTCAGTCCAAGGTATTCGTCATAGCATTTGCGCAGCTCACTGCTCCAGTCCGGCTGTTTGAACACCTGGTCTATAAGGAGCACCTGTCCGCCATGCTTATAGAATTCTCCCGCAAAGTCTGCGATGCCACGCCCTTGGAAATAGAAATTGTTCATGTTGACATAGAGGCAGCGCTTGTCCTGTATATCGAATTTCTCTTTTGCATATTGAAGAAGGAAAGTCGTTTTTCCAACGCCTCTTGTACCCTTAATTCCGATCATACGGTCGTTCCAATCAATCTCATCCATAAGGGTGCGACGGACCGGCGCATTTGTATGCTCTACAAGATTGGTATGAGTTCTGAAAAAAACTTCCATTCTTTTAATCTTCTAAATTATTTGCAAAGATAATACTTTCTTCGCAATTTGCAAAGTCAATATTACAAAATGTGAAAAAAATAAGCTAATTTTGTAGCCCAAAGACATAAAACGTATCAATGACAAATGACATTACACATATTTAATCCTGAGCATGATTTGGCTATGGCCGCCAATTTGAAGAACTTCACAGCTTCACATTCTGTCAGGGCATTTCGTACAGACATGGGATTTCTGCCGGCTCTCTGGGCCGGTGACGATGACATGGTAATGGTGGAAGATGCCAAACGTGCATATGCCACATTGAAGAAGATTCGTGCTAGGCTTGCAGCTTCCGGATGTAAAGCAGGAGGAAATGTAGAATTTGTAATGCCGGGGGAAATTGCCGGCATGAAAGTGGAAAAGATTGATGTGTGGGGATGGGACTCTGCCATAGTCAACAGTATATTACAAAACGGTATAATATGTGATACACTGCCGGATATGGGACATTTGGAGATGATACGCAAACTATCACACAGACAAACGGCCACAGGCTTATTGAAAAAATTTGCTGGAGACATTTTTGTCGGTGAATCTTTCTTTTGTGGCAATGTGGATATGGTGGCCGAACTGCTTTACCGATATGGCCGGATAGTAATCAAGGCCCCTTGGAGCTGTAGCGGCAGGGGAATAAGATTTGCCGAAAAATGTATAGGAAACCATCTTGCAGGCTGGATAAAAAACATGTTAAAAATCCAGGGAGGCGTAATGGTAGAACCGTATTATAGAAAGATAATGGATTTCGGAATGGAGTTTTACAGTGACGGACATGGGAAAGTGGACTATGTCGGGATGTCACTGTTCAACACGAAAAACGGAGCATATACAGGGAACGTAATAGCTACGGAAACATATAAGCTGGATATAATAGGAAAATATATTCCGGACGAGTATATATTGAATGTAAAAGAACGTATATGCACATATCTCGGTGACGTGTACAACAACAAATATGCGGGGCCGCTGGGTATTGACATGATGATTGTGCCCCAAAGTGACGGAAGGGGATATCTGTTACATCCTTGCGTGGAAATAAACCTAAGGCGGACAATGGGACACGTGGCATTGGCCGTGGATCCTGAGGATGACGAGATTGTCAGGTCGATGGAAATCGTGAACAACAACAACTATCAATTAAAAATAAAATCTTTATGAAGAAACTACCTTTATTACTAATCTTTGCGGCAATGGCTCTGCCATCGCAGGCACAGTACCGTTCGGAAGTATGGTGTCCGGACAATGGTGACGGAACCTACAAGAATCCTGTCATCAATGCTGACTATAGTGACCCCGATGTGTGCGTGGGAGCATCAGGAACAGACTTTTACATGACGGCAAGCTCGTTCAACTGCATACCGGGACTGCCTATATTACATTCCAAAGACCTTGTGAACTGGGAGATTGTTGGGCATGCTTTGCGTGAACTCACTCCAAAGGAGGTGTTTGACAAAACGGCTCACGGTATGGGTGTATGGGCTCCAAGCATAAGATATCACAACGGCGAGTATTATATATATTGGGGAGATCCGGACTATGGCGTGTATATGGTCAAGACAAAGGATCCAGCCGGACGATGGGACGATCCGGTGCTTGTTATTCCAGGTAAGGGTATGATTGACACCACACCGTTGTGGGATGACGACGGCCGATGCTATCTCGTGAACGGATGGGCAGGCAGTCGTGCCGGATTCAAGAGTGTGCTGTCTGTAAGAGAGCTTTCGGCTGACGGAACACGGGCCATTAGCGATCCGGTGATAGTGTTTGACGGAAACAACGAGCACCACACAGCTGAAGGTCCTAAGTTCTACAAACATGACGGGTGGTATTGGATAATGTGCCCGGCAGGAGGCGTAGCCACCGGATGGCAATTGGCCATGCGTTCGAAAAGCCCTTACGGACCGTATGAGCACAAGACTGTAATGGCTCAAGGCAAGTCGGACATCAACGGCCCACATCAGGGCGGATGGGTACGCACGGCACAAGGAGAGGATTGGTTTATGCATTTTCAGGATAAAGGTGCCTACGGACGTGTGGTACATCTGCAACCTGTAAAATGGGTAAACGGATGGCCTGTAATGGGAGTGGACAAGGATGGTGACCTATGCGGTGACCCTGTGACGAGATATAAGAAACCGAATGTGGGCACGACTTATCCGATACTGAATCCGGTGGAAAGTGATGAATTCAATACTGTTGAGCTTGGTAAGCAATGGCAGTGGCATTCCAATTATGACCAGTCTTATGGCCAGCCAACTCCTTACGGATTTTTCCGCATGTACACTCACAAGTTGAGTGAGAAATTCGTAAACCTATGGGAAGCGCCCAACCTGCTTCTGCAAAAGACTCCGGCCGATGCTTTCACCGCTACGGCAAAGATAAAGTTTGCAGCAAAGAAAGACAACCAGTATGGTGGAATAATAATGATGGGACGTGACTACAGCGCACTCGTGGTAAGGCGGGTGGGGGACAAATTTCAGTTGCAACAAATAACATGCCACAAGGCTGACGGGAACAAAGCTGAAAATGTTAAGGTATTGGCAGAACTTAACCCTACGGCTAAGGACAAAATAAATTACGATCCTGCCATATATCAGGATATTTATCTGCGTCTTGCGGTGAAGGAAGGTGCCAAACTTAAATTTTCATACAGTAAAGATGGAAAGAAATTCACAGCTGTAGGCGACGAGTTTCAGATGCGTGAGGGCAAATGGATTGGTGCCAAGTTCGGTTTCGTGGCTGAAGAACCTGCAGGAAAAGGTGTTACAGGGTTTATGGATATAGATTGGATTCGCGTTACTAAATAGAGTCCACCCGGGCTTCCCAACAGGAAAGGAGCCTTGGACACACGCGTCCACGTACCATAGTGGGAATCTTCATTAGTATGACAACCGTGTCAATATAAATGGTACATTAAAAAAGAATAATCGGGGCATAGGATATCACTTCCTAGTGCCCCGATTTCTTATATCCCATTGATTGTTGCTAAAGCAAATGGGGATGTTTACAGCTTATTGCTCTATTTTATAGAGCTTTATAACCGAGTTAAGACCGCTCTTCATAGGTTCCCAATTTTCATATCCGGTCTTTTTGTAATTAATGGATACAACGTTGATTTCGTTGAATTTACGCCACTTCACGCCTTGTCGATCAAGGTGGGATATTCTGTTAGCCGGCAGATTGGTAACCTCTATGCGTACGGTGTTCACTCCGGCCTTGAAGGCTTTCCTGCATTCGAGGGTGAACGGCACCGACCATGCACATCCGACAAACGTATCATTGATATATACGCGTGCGCTCTCTCTTACGTCGCCAAGATCAATTGTCCAGTCTGAAGCCGCTTCGTCCTTTGTCATCTTTACTGTTGTGGTATACACACCTGTACCCATAGTAACTTTAATGGAATCGTCGTCAAGCTCTTCCCATGTACGCAGTGTATCCATGTCGAAGGTCTTTTTCACTTCCGGTGCACTGCTGAGGAAGGAGAGTGACCATTTGCCATCAAGAATCTTTGTGGCGTATGTCTGCGCAAGACTCCTTTCTTTCCTACCGTCGTTCTGTGGACTGTTGTATGTCTGCAAAATCATTGACTCACCACTTCTCAGATTCATACGAACACCATCAGAAGTCATATCGGCCTTATAAATATCTCCGTTGAGTGGGTTAAACCATCTGGCATCACGTGCATTGACGCACAGCGGTATGCGTGCATCAATATCATCAGGAGACAAATTGGCAATGAAATAATGATATCCGGTATCGTTCTTTCTGCGAATGGCGCGTAGCCCATGTTTGTGTCTCATCGGCTCTGCCTTTGCAGCCTTCTCCATTTCAGCCTTTGCTGTTCCGTATATAATATTGGCTCCCTGTGATTTCAGGACATCAACGTGGGCTTTTACATTTTCAGGCATGCGACCACTACCCGGTATTATAAGTGCATGGTAGCGTGTACCGGCTGCAGTTTCGAGCATACCGTTCTTATATGAAGTAGTAAGCAGATACTTCTCGCTGATATAGTCACAATCGTATCCGGCCTTGTCGATATCCAGAATACTTTTTATGAAATCAGGAGCTTTTCTGGCCATGGAGTGTATATCAAACTGCATCAGTAATGAACCGGCACCTTTGCCCTTGCGTTCCGCCCACATGTCACGTATCGGCAGATATACAAGGAAATCGTTGTCCGGACGTCCCATTTGCAGGAAACTCTGGCATCTTTCGATATACTTCATCAGATATGGTGCATCACGCCATATGCTGTTGTTGGGACTCATATCTATGGATGCATAGAAACGCCATCCCGGCCACGGATCGTTTTTCGGAGAGTAACATGTACCGTGGAAGTACATGTTGTTTACCCCGCATGTGAACATCAGATCGATATCAGGTTTGCATTGTGACAACGAAGTACGGAAATGCTCTGTGAGCCACGTCAATGTCTCACTGCTTACAAGGGTCTTGCCATTGATGTGGGCTGCCGATGATGCATACTTCAACATCGATACGTCACTGTCATTCTTTCGTGTATATCCTGTGTCCTTGCGGAGTCCTTTGATGCCGAATTCTGACAGTCCGAATCCTTCTATTTCCGGAATATCTACAGCTGAATATACATCAATAAGGTTGGCTGGTGAACCATGTGCCTGATTACGCGTCTTCACTCCATGCTGATGTGCCCATGCCGTCCACTGTTCGGTGAAGTTCTCAAGCAACAGGTCGCTCAGTGTTTCACGATAATCGCTCAATACCTTATTATCTTTGTCGTCAACATCACCAAGCAGTTCTGGCAAATGTTCTTCCAATTTGTATCCACGACGTTTCTCAAACTCTTCAAACATTTTCGGGGTCCAGTTTGCCTTGTATACCTCATATGAATCATTAAAGAATGAATGAGGGTAGGGGGTGTTGCTTTCGGCAAATGCTTTCTCAAAGCGTTCAAGGTAATGTGCTACAGCGCTCTTGTCGAAGTGGTCCATCACATAGCCTTCTCCTCCGGGAGCGGCTCGCTTTACCTTTTGACGTGTACGTGAACAATATATGGCGATGATGCGATAACTGTGTTTTTTGACAGATTTTTTCCAAACCAACATGCCGGAAGTGTCGGTCATAGATGTAAGATCCTTAACACCGTCATCGCTATAGGCCATGACTTTGCTTAATGTGCAGAAAGGTTTCTCTTTCTTGTCTTTTATGCTTATGTCGATACCTTTGCGCAGTTCTGCACCAGTAATGACGGTGTCCGTATATGCTAGTTTGGCAGCAGCTTCGCTTATAGGTACCTCTGGACCGCCGAACGGCCATCCTGTGCCGCAGTTCATGTCTATCAGCAGACTGTCTTTTACACCCTCAGTCTGAACGAATTTCAGAGCGTTCATCCATGGTGTGGAAAGGAAACTGAGCTCATTTTTCTCGTTTCCCTGCACACCATATAATGGTGTTATTTCCAAGGCACCGAGTCCGGCCTTGGAATATTCCTGCATATTCCATTGCAAATCGCTTTCGTTGACTGCCGAGCCCAACCACCACCATCGTGTGCCAGGTTTGGCTTCCAAAGAGGCTGTCGGCCACGACTGAGCAAACGTCCCTCCGGCAATAATTGACATTGCCGCAATTGTAAATAGTCTGTTTATCATAATTTTAATAGTTCAATTCCTATAGGAGGTAATGGATTTTATTCCAACTGTTTTTATAGATTAATTCCCATCCGGTTTTGTCATCTCGGCATTTTTAGCCGGTGCCCATTTGAATGTATTCCAATCATCAGGCATATTTGGAGCAAAGTCTTTGAAGTCTGCTCTCAGATTCTTCAATACGGTAAGATTGTGTTTCTTCATACCCATTATGACCATTTTTGCAACCTCGTATGCTCCATAGGGATTAAAATGGGTGTTGTCTGCAAGTTCTTTTTTCTGACCTGGAAATGTATTGGCAGGATAATGTACCAAAGCACGTTTACTGTCTTCATACCCCAGGGTCTGGAAAAACTCACGCGTCATTTCGTGCAGGTCTATTACCGGCACATTCTCTCGCTCTGCTACAGCAAGCATGGCTGCGGGGAAATCTCCATGAGTTTCCTTTATAGTCTTCTTGTCGTCTGCAAACTGACGGCGCTGTGTGGGAGTGCAAAAGATAATCGTGGCACCTTTAGAACGTACATTGTCGATAAATATCTTGAGATTGCGTGTATAATGATACCATGCTCCCGTACCTGGGCCTTTCTCTTTCTCGTCGTTATGTCCAAACTCACATATTACATAATCCTCATTTTTCAAGGTTGACATAATTTTGGCAAGCCTGTTCTGTGCAAGGAAAGATCCTGCAGTGAGACCGCTCTCTGCATGGTTTGATACAGCCACACCACTGTCAAACCATCTTGTAATCATTTGTCCCCAACTGGCCCAAGGCTCGTTGTTTTGGTCTACAACAGTGGAATTTCCACACAAATATATGGTGGGACAAGCGTCATCACGCTCTATACGAATACTTTTCACAGCAGGGGCATCGCCATTGAATTCAAGTGTCAAACGGTCGTCCCAGCTTAAATATTCTTTCTCTCGTTCTTTTATCCTGACTCGTTCTTTTCCATTAATCTGTGGTGAACGTTTATTCACGACAAATTCGAATGTTGCAGTCTTTCCTTTGGTGGTATTGACATTTTCTGCCATCAGACGCCTACCTTCGGCTCTGACCGTAGTATTGGCTGCTTTCTTTTGAGAGCCAAGTATCACTTTCACCTTATAGTTTCCATCTGGAACCTTGACTGAAAAATAGAATGGAGATTTTCCTTTGGCTGTCGGCACCGGCAGTATGTCATATCCGTATCCGATAGAGTCGGAATACACAGGCTGCGGCTTTGTCATGTCAAAATCAAATGATTGTGCGCCGGTAATTACAGGCATACCGGCTGCAAGCAAAATAGATAATACAGTTTTTTTCATCGTTTTATAAATTAGTCCTTATTTTATTTGATTGAATCGGGCGGAAAGAGAAAGATATTTAATTACCTGATAATTTCTATTTATCATAATGCCCATTATGTATTTTATGTCATTATATGGCCTTCAGCAATTCAATAAGACATTCTTTATCATTCCAACTGAATTCCGGCATCATAATCACAGTCTTGAATTTGCGACGTTTTTCCTTTGATATTATATTGTTTATAATTCGTTCGTGAACCTTTATTATTTTTCCATCTAACTCATAGAAAAAATAATTCACAAGAGGATATTGCTGTTCTTCATCGTCCGACATATCCAATGAAGTGACATTGATCTGTGACTTTATCTCAAGATTGGTTATCTGTCTGTTGTTCAACAATTGTGCCATATATGATTCCATATCTATCAGTGTTGCACAAAGCAATTTGTTTCCGGCCACAGAATCTACAACATATGCCAACAAAGTATCTATACAGCAATAATGACGGTCGCCAAAATCCACTGTTTTTATCTGATTCATGTTGGCTTGCATGTTTGTTTTACCGTGTTTGTATAATAAGGAGCCATTTTTCATAAATACATTAGCTTGCTTATGTCTTATTACGCTACCGTTCTTCAAAGTAATTACAGCGGGCTTAAACTCATCATAAACTGTTGTAATTTTGGTTGTTACAGCTTTCTCCTGTGCTGAGACTGTAACAATCAAAATGCCTGCCAATACTAATAATATTAGTTTTTTCATAATTTGTTTTAATTTAGAATGCCATCTAAGCAAATCCAAATGGCTCGGCAAATATACAAAAAAAAAACGATTTACGTTTTCTTTTTCTATAGATAAGTACTTTATTAAAGCATTTTATATCCGAAACAATGACGTATTGCATAATCAGAATATCGCTTTTATGGGATTTGTATGTATAATCTTCTTTTGAAACTCGACTCGGTACAAACATACATAATATGAATACTTGTTTTGTTTGGAAAAACCTGTTTTTTATGTTTTTTTAAGCAAAAATACACTTGTATTGACATACAACTTATCGCTTTTTTTTGTAATTTTGCAGCGTTTTTCAGCTGTATTAGCGATATAAGATTGATAATCAAGGAGTTAAAACAAAAGCAAAGAAGAGAATGAGACAATTAAAGATCCAAAAGAGTATTACGAACCGTTCGAGCGAGGCACTTGATAAGTATCTTGTAGAAATAGGACGTGCTCCACTAATCTCAATTGATGAAGAAATTGAATTGGCACAGAAAATACGTAAAGGTGGTCCGGAAGGCGAGCGCGCCAAGGACAAACTCGTTACGGCAAATTTGAGGTTTGTTGTTTCTGTGGCCAAACAATATCAGCATCAGGGTCTTACGCTCACTGATTTGATAGACGAAGGTAATATCGGATTGATAAAGGCTGCACAGAAATTTGACGAGACACGAGGATTCAAATTCATATCATACGCAGTATGGTGGATTCGCCAAAGTATTCTTCAGGCTATTGCCGAACAGAGCCGTATTGTGCGACTGCCTCTCAATCAGGTTGGTTCACTCAATAAAATCAATCATGAAATAAACAAATTTGAGCAGGAAAACCAACGCCATCCCTCCGTGTCAGAGCTTAGCGACGCAACCAATCTTGACGAAGACAAGATTGGTCAGAGCCTTATGGCCGACGGGCATCATGTTTCAATAGATGCTCCATTTCAGGACGGTGAGGATAATTGTATGCTTGATGTTATGGCCAGTGGCGACGACAGTCGTACAGACCGTCATGTAGACCATGAGTCTATGGCACAGGAACTAAACACTGTGCTCAACAAGGTCCTCAAGGAACGTGAGATAACCATTATACGTGAATGCTTTGGCATAGGCTGTCATGAGAAAGGCCTCGAGGAGATAGGCGACCAATTGGGGCTTACAAGAGAACGTGTACGTCAAATCCGCGAAAAGAGTATTGCCAAATTGCGTGACAGTGGCAACGCAAAGATTCTTATGAAATATTTAGGCTAAAATATCATAATATTTTTTGAAACTTAGAATATTATTAGTATTTTTGAGCCATGAAATGCAGATGGTTCATTACATTTAGAATACTGCTGGGCATGTTTTTATTCATGCCCAGTTTTGTTTTGTCAGAAATAAAGCGTGACACTTTGCTCATGAACCGTATATTCTCCTACCGTAATAATTTTATAGAGAGCATACCGGACACGACTGACAACATATATCTTAAATACAGTTTTCACACAAAAAGGCGTAACCCTACCCTATTTTTTGTGCCATCCATGTATACCATAGCGAGAGGCAGCAGACACAATATCGGTGAGACATACGGTAAAATAAAATTCAAAAACATAAATGATTATGATATAAAGCGTCAAGTGACAACAGGAAGCATATCAAGCTATCGCAAGACAATGCCTGTGATGCTTGACTATATCATTCCCGATTTATACAATATATCATTGTTTAATGACCATATATTATCGCCATTTTATAGCAAGAACTCGAAATATTATCGCTATAATATCTCAGACACGGATGGCAATAATGCCATAGTATCATTCAAGCCACGTATTACAAACACCCAGCTTGTGAACGGAAGCGCGGAAGTTGACAGACTTACAGGACGCATATTACGTGTTACACTGAAAGGTAATTACGACATGATACATTTCAATGTCAGCGCTGATATGGGAAACGATTCATACGGTAATCCTCTTTTACCCACACTGTGCCAGACTGAGGCTGGATTCAGGTTTTTGGGAAATGATATCGATGCACATTTTTTGCTTGTACTTGACAATAAGACCTCATTACCCGACTCCACCAATACGTCTGACATTAAACTCATGGACAGCATCAGACCCATTCCGTTGGCAGATAACGAAAAAGAAGCCTATAGGATATACATCGAAGAGAAAACACCCCGAGATACATTGAACAGTAAATCTTTCAGGCGAAAAACAAAACTGAGGAAAATAGCCTGGGATATTATCGGTGACCATATGCTCAACAGTATAAAAGCAGAAAACGAGCGTGTATACATTAAATTTTCACCACTCGTAAATCCTTTATACATGAGTTACAGTGGCAGTCGCGGTTTGTCATATAAAATAAATATGGGTGCACGCTACAATTTCTCTGCAAACAGCAACATTACCCTTTCACCACATATGGGCTATAATTTTAAAATAAAACAATGGTATTTTAATATACCAATGCGATATACTTACAATAAGAAACATGATGCATGGACAGAGCTTACATGGAAGACCGGCAATAGAATAACAAACTCCAGTGTTCTTGATATTCTGAAGAATGAAACACGTGACACAATTGATTTTTCATCACTTGATCTTGACTATTTCGATGATCATATGTTGCAACTCAAAAGTAACATATCACTTTTCAAGCACTTTAATGTATCAGTGGGGTGTGTATATCACCAGCGCAACGCCGTGAACAAAAAAATTCTTGAACTGATAGGTAAGCCATCCGTATACAAAAGTTTTGCACCTCAGGTCACGCTTGGCTTCGTGCCATACAAGTCAGGACCTATATTCACAGCCAACTATGAACGCAGCATTCCAAATGTTTTAGGTTCAGATACTAAATATGAAAAATGGGAGTTCGATTTGTCATTCAAGAAAAAGTTGAACCTATTGAGTAAATATAGCTTTAGAGTTGGCGGTGGTTTTTATACAAACAAGTCTACCGATTATTTTGTAGACTTCTCAAATTTTCGTGAGAACTACATTCCGGGAGGATGGGACGATGATTGGAGTGGGAATTTCCAGTTGCTGAACAGTCAATGGTATAATGCATCAAAATATTATATCCGGACCAATTTTTCCTATGAATCACCTCTTCTATTACTTACATGGATGCCTGTTGTTGGCAGATACATAGAAACAGAACGTATATATGTAAGCGTATTGCAGATAGAATACACGAAACCTTATTTTGAAATAGGATACGGATTTACCACCCGCTATCTGTCAATTGGAGCTTTTGGCAGTTTTCTTGAAGGTAAACCCAAAGAGTTCGGATGCAAGTTTACCTTTGAGCTGTTCCGAAAATGGTGACATTGAGTCCTGTGACAAACATCTAATTGCTCTGCAACAATTCAAATCAATTAAAGTCAAAGTGCCGCTTTCATATTCCCAAAGTGCCACTTAAGGAATGCGAAAGCGGCACTTTGAGGATGCAAAAGTGGCACTTTGGGAATGCGAAAGTGCCATTATTACAAAGCCGACAAACGTCATCAAAAGCGAATGTCGCAAGAAAAAAATGAAATATTCATTGCTTCTGTCAAAGTCAGTACGATTCTTTTTCGTTAGGGAAATCACCGTTCTTGACATCTTCAATATAATGCCCAATGGCTTCTGTCATTATCGAGTTCAGGTTTGCATACCGACGGAGAAAGCGCGGGCTGAAGCCCTGGGTCATACCTAACATGTCAGCTACAACAAGAACCTGTCCGTCCGTACCGTTACCGGCACCGATACCTATAGTCGGTATGGAGATTTCCTTTGTGACCTTTGTTGCCAATATTGCCGGCACTTTCTCCAATACAAGTCCGAAACATCCGGCCTCGTCAAGAGCTTTGGCGTCGCTTATCAGTTTCTCAGCCTCTGCCTCGTCCTTGGCCCGTACGGCATAAGTGCCAAATTTATTGATACTCTGCGGGGTGAGTCCCAAATGAGCCATAACGGGTATACCTGCATCCAGGATACGGCGCACAGTGTCCAGTATTTCTACTCCGCCTTCTAATTTCAATGCATCGCATCCACTCTCTTTCATTATGCGTATTGCATTCTTTACACCATCGGTATCGCCTGTCTGGTAGCTTCCAAAGGGCATATCACAGACGACAAGTGCACGGTTTACACCACGTACGACCGAACGGGCATGGTAAATCATCTGATCTACAGTCATGGGAAGCGTAGTTGTATTGCCGGCCATTACGTTAGATGCAGAATCTCCAACGAGAATGACATCCATTCCTGCCTTGTCAACTATACCTGCCGTCGTGAAATCGTATGAAGTGAGCATTGATATTTTCTCTCCTTTACGTTTCATCTCAATGAGACGATGTGTCGTGACTTTGCGTGTGTCACTAATCAAATAACCATTCATAATTATTCTTTTATTTATTATCCTTTTGACTCTATCATTTCATTGCATTTGCTGAAAGAGATGTCTGTATAATCACTTATTACAATGTCCGAATACGGGCGGATAGCAGCGGCAGCATTTGTTGTGGACAGCCCTACAATCGTCATGCCGGCAGCCTGTCCTGATTTCAGACCGTTAAAACTGTCTTCAAACACAATGCACTCTTCTGTCCGTACGCCAAGTCTCGCAGCTGCTTTCAGATAACAATCGGGAGATGGCTTGCTTTCTGCAAAATCCTCTGCCGTAAGTATTGTATCAAACAAAGATTCAAACTCTTGATGGATAGCGTAGACACTATTCATTTTCGGAATATTAGAGCTGGTCACTACAGCCGTTTTCACACCATTATAGCGTAAGTCGGAAATGAATTTTTCAAATCCACGGATGTATTCGAATTGCATTTGTCTCTCAAAATCGTTCAGCCGTTCCGTTATAAGTTCCTGCTTGTCTTGCAATTCTCCACTAAAATATTTGTCGTAAATTTGTGTCAGTGTCTGTCCTTTAATATCTTTTGCCAGATTTGGTTTGTCAGGATGGAATTCAAGACATTGACTGCCCCAAAACTCAGTGTATTGCGGTTCGGTATCAAATACGACACCGTCCAAATCAAATAAGGCTGCTTTAAACTTTTTCATTCTGTATTCACTTTTATTTGAGTGCGCAAAATTAATAAAATTAATCAGAATAATCAAGTTTTATTTTGTATTTAGACCTATTTATCATATATTTGCATTTTGTGTAAAGATAATATAAACAATATAGTTTCTTTCTAAAGATATAACAAATAAACCATTTAATGTATATGCAGCAAATTTTGAAGTATTTCCCCAACATTACTGAACAACAAAAAAAGCAATTTGAAAATCTCGACAGTCTATATCGTGATTGGAATTCAAAAATCAATGTAATATCACGTAAAGACATCGACAACTTATACGAGCATCATGTCTTGCATTCATTGGCAATAGCCAAGATGGTAAATTTCCGCAAGGGAACAAACATTCTGGATTTCGGGACAGGGGGAGGTTTTCCCGGTATACCACTGGCCATAATGTTTCCGGAATGCAGTTTCAAACTTATCGACGGCACCGGCAAAAAGATACGTGTGGCAGAAGAGATTGCCACAGCGATAGGATTGAAGAACTGCACTCCTGTCCAATTGCGTGGTGAAGAGGAAAAAGGGAAATTCGACTTTGTAGTGAGTCGTGCCGTGATGCAATTACCCGATCTCATGAAAATTGTAGGCAAGAATATATCCAGACAGCATAAAAATTCAGTGCCCAATGGTATTATATGTCTGAAAGGCGGTGATGTTCAGGAAGAAATCAGGCAATACAGGCATATTGTCGAAGTGACAGAAATAACCAACTGGTTTAAAGAACCATGGTTTAAAGAAAAACATATCATATATTTACCTGCATAACGAAACAGAAAATGTTACAGATTAAACGCTTTGTATGCAATCCGTTTCAAGAGAATTGCTATGTAGTGAGTGATGAAACGCGCGAAGCCGTCATCATAGACTGCGGCGCTTTTTATGAAGAAGAACGATGTGCTGTTGTCGATTATATCGTCAACAACATGCTAAAGCCTTGTCATCTGCTTGAAACACATGCCCATATTGACCATAACTTTGGCAACGATACGATATCCAATGAATTCGGATTGAAGCCTGAACTGCATATGAAAGATGCGTATTTGCAAGAGACACTGAAGCAACAGGCCGTTGCTTTTGCCAACATAAGCATTGGTTACGACATGCCGCCTGTCGGAAAGTTATTGATGGAAAACAATGATATAAAGTTCGGCACACATCTCTTTAGAGTATTGTCCACCCCGGGACATACTCCGGGGTCCGTGTTTTATTATTGTGAAGAGGAAAATGTTGCGTTCTCCGGCGATACGCTTTTCAATATGAGTATAGGCCGTACGGACTTGGAATCAGGCAGCTATAACGATATCATGAATAGTCTCAGGCGTATACAGGAACAGCTTCCTGACGAAACAACAATATTGCCTGGCCATGGTGCCCAAACAACAATGGAAAAAGAAAAACAATGGAATCCGTATCTCAACCGGCATTAGGGTATATAAAAAAGAAAAATTGGTTGTCTCACGACAACCAACCTTTTTATTAACCTTAATAATCTAATACCATGAAAAACACGTTGCAAAGTTACAACTTTATTTGTTATATGCAATAGTTATTGCTAATATTTTACTCCGTATTAACCTTCTTTAAAGATTGAGCCGTTCCATTTAAGTGTTGTTTGATTTAAAAGAGGTTTTATTCGTGTTTTATCCTCTATGGAAAGTACCGACGGAGATATTCCAATCGTCAGAGTATTTTCACTTTCAGACAGGCTGGCATACACGACTCTCGGAGACAATAACGATAACTTTAACTTTTCAAACTCATCAATGTCCATCGTATCAGGATGGACAATGGTGCTCTCTGCATGACCTGCCATCGGATCTGGTATTGTTTTTATCTCAGTCCATTTTGATGTATAGAATCTGACTGTACTTGATTTTTGGACCGTTCCCACAGTACGGACCATACATAATATGCAATCCGCAGAATCCGGCAGCATTTTATCCGTACTCAACAATTTCATCTCTATGGATGAAGCCGGGCTAAGCGATATTCTTATATAGTCATCTGTAAGAGTTGTCATACATGTATGTTCATCAAACCCGTTAACAATATCTGCTGTCATCCCTGATTCCATAAAATCCATCATATCCAGTTTGTTGTTTTGAGAAAGATATGGCAACAGTGTATCCGGCATCTGACTGAACACATCACGCATCTTTACACCTTGAGCATAAAGATTGCCATTTGTGACAAACAATATTATTGCCAAAAAGATTTTCTTCATATTTTTATTATTTTGATAATTGCATCATCATCAATGCGCATAAGGCTGCGGTTTCAGTTCGATACCGGCTTTGTCCTAAATGGATGGAAGTATATCCGCAATCAATGGCCGTCTTTACCTCGTCGATTGAGAAATCGCCTTCCGGACCTATAAGCACGGTCACTTCGTCGGCAGGATCGACATTGCTTAATTCGTCAAAAAGAAACTTCCGCGGAATCTCGTTGTAGCAGTGGGCTATAAACTTCTTGCCTTGACGCGGACAGTTGACAAATTCCTTGAATGCCTCAATGTGATTCAGTTGGGGTTTCCATGCCTTCCTACTTTGCTTTACGGCCGAAACGACAATCTTCTCAAGTCTGTCTGTCTTTATGACCTTACGCTCTGAAAACTGACAATCAAGAAACGATATTTCATCTATTCCTATCTCCGTAGCTTTCTCCACCATCCATTCCATCCGCTCCATCATTTTAGTCGGCGCTATGGCTATACCAAGTTTTCCTGCCCATTGCGGCTTCTGAGGAATCGTGTCGGTTATCTTATACATACATTTGCGATGGGCTGCGAGCGTCACTTCAGCACAATAGAAGTTCCCTACCCCATCCATCAACATCATCTTGTCACCTTCTTTCAGCCTAAGCACACGAAGTGCGTGCAGGGCCTCGTCGTCCGGAAGTTCCGTTATTGAATCAGCATTTGGAACATAAAAGTATCTTACCTCTTTCATATCAAATAACAATGTTTTTTACAAAAGCGCCATGCTATTGTCAGCTGTTCTTTCTCTTGTCCAACTCTTCCTTCAGATGTGACGCCAGTCTATAGTTTTCAGAGTTTATGGCCTTGTCCAATTCTTCTTGCAACTTTTTTGTATCAAGAGAATTTATAGGTATTGGCATTTGCATCTGATTTTCCGAATATGGAGAACTTTGTTTCAGCATCAGTTGCTCGTCTATGAAGATAAGAGTGCCGCTTATAATGGAAAAAAGAATCGCGTCGCTAAGCCTGATACAATACTGGCTGAACGTATGCATATTGGTAATCATGGTCTTGTACTCTCCGTTTGCAATGCCGGTAATGTCTATTCTGTACGATATCTTATCATTCATTTCTGCCATCATTTGCATCATCACTTCCGGAAGAAACTTGTTTCTTACATCAATTGGTACATTTCTGATACCAATCTGAGTTTTCATCATTTCATCACAAATGATGCCCAAACAACGTTTTTTCTCCGTATCTGTGAGTCTGAGAACGACCAGGCCGTTGCATCCGGCAACCTCTGATATACCGTCAAATATAAGTTGTATGCTCTTCATCTATGCTTCTGCTTTTTTCTTCGGATGGAAAATCAGCGCAAATACAACTCCAATTATGAGAGCATATGCCGCAAATGCATACCAACATGTCGGCCACTCAACCATTCCGTTTGTATCTGTATGTGCCGTAACGTAATATTGTGCAGCAAGTGAACCGACAGTTGCTCCTATGCCGTTTGTCATAACCATGAACAGTCCTTGTGCACTTGAACGCATTGAGGTATCTGTTGTCATATCGACGTATAACGAACCGGATATATTGAAGAAATCAAAAGCAACTCCATAGATTATCATTGACAGAATGAACATCCACACTCCGGGACCGGGATTGCCGGCTCCCAGCAATCCGAACCTCAATACCCATGCAAACATTGCTATAAGCATAACATTCTTTATTCCGAAATGTTTCATGAAGAAAGTTATAAGGAGGATGCAGAACACCTCGCTCATCTGGGATATTGAATAAAGAATGTTGGAATGCTGAACTCCGAATGTATCTGCATATTCGGCTATACTGCTGAAACTTTCAAGAAACGGTGTCGCAAAGCCGTTTGTTATCTGTAGGCAAGCACCAAGCAATGCGGAGAAAATAAAGAATATTGCCATCTCTTTTTGACGAAACAGAGTAAACGCCTTCAGGCCGAACGGGTCTTTATTGTCATTTCTGTCGCTACTATTTTCTACAGGACATGATGGCAATGTAAATGTATAGCAAAAGAGAATCAGGCTTAATACGCCGGAAGTAACAAGAATGTTCTGAGTGGATTTGAAACCGGTCAAATCGACAAACCACATTGAGCAAATGAATCCTACGGTACCAAAAACACGGATTGGAGGAAATGCCTTTACTGTGTCCAAACCGGCTTTGGTCAGCGCATTATATGAAACTGAATTGGACAAGGCCAATGTCGGCATATAGAATGCGACACTGATAGTGTATAAGGAGAACAGCACCGAAAATTCAGAACTGTTGCCGGCTGTATAGCCATACCATCCGGCAGCAATCATAAATGCACCTGCCACAAGATGGCACATGCCCAACAATCGCTGGGCAGGAATCCATTTGTCCGCTATTATTCCCATTACGGCAGGCATGAATATAGAAACGATGCCCTGAACAGCAAAGAAGTAACCAATCTCCGATGCCATTCCTATTCGACTCAGATATAGTCCGATGCATGTAAGGTATGCTCCCCATACTGCGAACTCCATGAAGTTCATCAGTGCCAAACGTACTTTAAGATTCATAATTATTCTATTAAATTTTCATTCTTATAAACTCTCAGATATCCATGTTCATCTGTTTTTATTTCTACAGTACCGCCAATCCACTCTGTGCACGGCTGTTCATCTGTAAACGGATAATAACTTTTGACAATACCACCAGCAATCTCAATAATGCTTTGAGGCATTATATCTTCCCGGACTATTATCTCATTTACTGCTATTCGCCTTATCCTTTTTGGGGTCATTATGTATCGGTAACGGTGAATCTTTTCTTTTCATCACCACTTTATCGGTTTTAGGGGCGTCGACACTACTGTGTATCGGCTGTTCCGACATTGCATCTACACGTGCATGCACTGTATCTTTAGGCTCTTCAACCACTTTCTTGTGAAAACGTATCATCTGTATTCTGTCTATGAACATTAGCTTCTGTGTGTATGAACGCTCATTACCGTTGTTCAGATAGACAAACCCATTGATTGACTTAATATCATTTTTCATACATCCAGGCACCATGAGTTGCGAGAAACCTGATACAGATACGTGGTTGTAATGACTTGACACACTGTCGTTGTCATATCGGATATTGATACATATGACAGCGTCCTTTGCTCCTGCCTGATAGACAAACTCTGTCATGAAATTGAACATGAACGAATCGCCTCGTCTGAATGTAGAATCGGCCTCTATCGTAAAGTCCATCCTGTTGTATGGAGGAGTCGGCCTCAATACCGTTGCTTGTGCCCCACGCCATATATTGGCAGTATCACCATCGGCATTAAATTGAGAGTATTTTGCTATATCCCCTTCTGAAGCTCCAAGATTTATGGCACTTTTCTCCATCCGTTCCGACACTCTTTTGTATATGTCACGCAGCCTGTCTGCATGGCTGTAATAGTAAACCAGTGACGAGTCAAACTCGGCTTCTGTGACATCATACTTTCTCAACACTGCGTGATAATACAAATTCCGGTTGTATATATTAGACCTTTCAGCAGATACATTTCTGAATCCCATGGCTTGGGATATATGATAATCATATAGTATGTCCTCCATTGTATCCGGCTGTATATAATCTGACGGCACTGTCGGCTTGCATGACATTATCACAGACAACATGCAGACCCAACCGATGACATAAACGAGACGCCCCAAAGGGAATCTATTCTTCATGTTCTGTTTCTTTGTCATCTTTGTTGTCGACAATTTCTGCCGGTTGGTTCTTGAATGTGATGTGACTCAACTCAGTACGATAAAACAGCATGAGAAGTACAAATCCGACACTTATACTTGCATCGGCAAAATTGAATATCGGGCTGAAAAATATAAATTCTTCCCCTCCGACAAAGGGTATCCACTGTGGCCATGTGGTCACGATTAGCGGGAAATAAAACATATCCACCACCTTTCCCATTAGGAAAGGAGCGTAACCGGTACCGAAAGGAACAAAATAAGATGTGTAAAAATCAGACGATGCATTGAATATAAGACCATAGAACATGCAGTCAAATATGTTGCCTAATGCTCCGGCTATCACCATTGCCAAACAGACTATATAACCGAAACGGGCTTTCTTCTTTATCTGAAGATACATATAATAACCGATAGCACCTATCAGTATTATACGGAATATGGAAAGGACTGCCTTACTGCCTATCTCCATTCCATAGGCCATGCCGTTATTCTCGATAAAGCATATACGAAACCAATCCGTTATATATATGCTTTCATGGAGAGTCATGTTGGTCTTGACCCAAATCTTTATTATTTGGTCTATCAAAAGAATGGCTATAATTATGAATATAGCCATTCTTCCTTTAGTAAACACATTCTTGCTCTCTGTCATTTCTTTCTATTCTGTTTCGACTCGACACTGAGCGTGGCATGAGGTACGGCACGCAAACGCTCTTTGGGTATCAGCTTTCCTGTGATACGGTCTACACCATAGGTCTTGTTCTCTATGCGTATCAAAGCAGCTTCAAGACCCTTGATGAATTTCTGTTGCCTGCTTGCCAACTGTATCAGCTCTTCCTTGCTCTGAGTTGCACTGCCTTCCTCCAATATCTTATATGTTGGTGATGTGTCGTCAACATCATTGCCATCCTGATTCATCAGCACTCTCATCATCTGATCGTAGTCACGTCGTGCCAAAACCAGCTTTCCATTGATGATCTCTCTGAATTCCTCCAGCTCATCATCACTATAACGCACTTTTTCTATCATAACAGCTTGATTATTAAATTATTAATATTAGTTATTTCTTCTCAACCTTTATATTGACTTTCAGCCCGTCAAACTCGGTCTCTGCTCCATCATTATCTGTCAATGAGATAGAATCGGCCAAAACCTGTGTCTTGATATATTCGTCAAAAGAGTCTACAGCCCTCTTTATACGCTCGTCAACCGATATAGACACATCGATACGGTCTGTGATTTCCAATCCTGCATCCTTACGCAGATTCTGTATACGGTTTATCAGTTCACGGGCCATTCCTTCATTCTTCAACTCATCAGTGAGTTCAACCTCAAGAGCCACTGTAAGATTTCCTTCGTTGCTGACAAGCCATCCCGGAATATCCTCACTGATAATGTCCACATCAGTTGCGTCGACCACAACCTCTTCACCGTCCACATTTATGGCAATGCTTCCATTATTCTCAAGTCCGGCAATCTCTTCCTGGCTGAGAGCATCCATTACGGAAGCTACGCCTTTCATCATCTTTCCGAATTTCTTACCCATGGTTCTGAAATTGCACTTTACTTTTTTCACAAGTATATTCGAACCTTCCACGAAATCAAGTTCCTTGACATTGACCTCGTTTATAATAAGTTCCTTGACGGCCTCTATATGTCGTTTCTGCTCATCATCAGTTGCAGGAACCATTATTTTCTGAAGCGGTTGGCGCACTTTTATATTCACCTTACGGCGCAGGGCCAAGACCATAGATGTAATCTTCTGCGCCATATTCATGCGTGCCTCAAGGTCCTTGTCTATAAAGTTCTCGTCTGCTTCAGGGAATCTGGCCAGATGTACCGAACATACGTTGTCGCGTCCAGTTGCACCGACAAGGTCCATATACAAACGGTCTGAATAGAACGGAGCCATGGGAGCCAACAGTTTTGCCACTGTCTCAAGGCAGGTGTAGAGCGTCTGATATGCCGACAACTTGTCCTTACTCATTTCCTTGCCCCAGAAGCGCTTACGGTTAAGACGCACATACCAGTTTGACAAATCGTCATTTACGAAAGTCTCGATGAGACGTCCGGCACGTGTCGGATCATAACCGTGAAATTCCTTGTCGACACCCTTGACGAGCGAGTGCAATACCGAAAGAATCCACCTGTCTATTTCCGGACGTTCGTCCAGCGGAACTTCGGCCTCTGTATAGTTGAATCCGTCAACATTGGCATACAGACTGAAGAACGAATATGTATTATACAGCGTGCCGAAGAACTTGCGGCGCACTTCATCCACACCTTCCGGGTCGAACTTCAGATTGTCCCAAGGTTCTGAGTTGGTCATCATGTAGAAGCGCACGGGGTCTGCACCATACTTGTCCATCATTTCAAACGGGTCGGTGACGTTGCCCACATGCTTGCTCATCTTGTTGCCTTTGGCGTCGAGAACAAGTCCTGTGGATATCACATTCTTGAATGCCACGCTGTCGAAAACCATAGTTGCGATGGCATGGAGCGTGAAGAACCATCCCCTCGTCTGGTCAACACCTTCGTTGATAAAGTCGGCGGGGAACGCCTTTCGCCCGTCAATCATCTCTTTGTTCTCAAACGGATAATGTATCTGTGCATATGGCATCGAACCGGAATCAAACCATACGTCGATGAGATCGCTCTCACGCTTCATTGGTTTACCACTGTCGCTGACAAGTATTATGTTGTCGACATACGGGCGGTGCAGGTCTATGCGGCTGTAATTATCTTCCGAATAGTCACCGGGAACGAATCCGTTGTCCTTGAGCGGATTGCTGTCCATTACTCCGGCTGCCACCGATTTGTCTATTTCGTCATAAAGTTCCTGCATGCTGCCAATGCAGATTTCGTCACCATCTTCATTACGCCATATCGGCAGCGGTGTTCCCCAAAAGCGCGAACGCGACAGGTTCCAGTCGTTCAGATTCTCCAGCCAGTTGCCGAAACGTCCGCTGCCGGTAGATTCCGGCTGCCAATTGATAGTCTTGTTAAGTTCCACCATGCGCTCCTTTTTAGCTGTGGAACGTATGAACCAGCTGTCAAGCGGATAGTAGAGCACAGGCTTGTCCGTACGCCAGCAGTGCGGATAGTTGTGCACGTGTTTCTCTATGCGCAGAGCCGTGCCGGCCTGTTTCATCTCCATGCAGATTATGATGTTCAGGTCTTCAGCCTTGTTGGCAGCATTCTCGTCATATTTTCCGTTGACGGTAAACTCCGGTTTATATGCGTTTTTCACGAAATCTCCCGCATGAGTACCGTATGATTTGTCGACACACCGCTTGACGAACTCACCGTCAAGTTCATCCATCTCGTAGTATTTTCCCTCCAGATCGACCATCGGGCGTGTTTCGCCCTTCTTGTTGACAAGGTACAATGGCGGGATATGTGCGGCATTGGCAACCTTGGCGTCATCGGCTCCGAATGTAGGTGCTATATGGACGATTCCTGTTCCGTCCTCGGTAGTGACGTAGTCACCGGGGATTACACGGAATGCAAGTTCGCCGAGTTCCACGAAACGGTCCTTCCCATTCTCGCAACAGAAGACTTTCTCCGGATGTGTCTCTGCGTATTCACGGACATATGGCGCCGCATTGTCATCCAGCTTCTGGCATGGAGCCACCCATGGCATCAGTTGCGAATATGCCATCCCGACGAGTTCGGAACCGGTATATCTGCCAACAACGCGATACGGTACAGTCTTCTCGCCGTGCTTGTATGCACTCATGGCAAGTTCTTTTCCTTCGGGCTTAAGATAACTTTCCAGACAGTCCTCGGCCATTATCACGGTTATCGGTTCGTCGGTATACGGATTGTACGTCTGCACAGCCACATACGTGAAACGAGGACCAACACACAGGGCTGTATTCGATGGCAACGTCCATGGTGTCGTTGTCCACGCCGCAAAATACGGTGTGCCCCATTCCGTCCACTCAGCTTTTGGGTCGGCAATCTTGAACAATGCCGTCACCGTGGTATCTTTCACGTCGCGGTAGCATCCCGGTTGGTTCAGCTCGTGCGAGCTTAGTCCGGTTCCGGCTGCGGGCGAATAAGGCTGGATGGTATATCCCTTGTAAAGCAAGCCTTTGCCATACAACTGCTTCAACAGCCACCACAGTGTCTCAATATACTTGTTGTCGTAAGTGATATAGGGGTGGTCGAGATCTACGAAATAGCCCATCTGCTCGGTCAGTGCGCGCCACTCTGCCGTAAACTTCATCACGTTTTCGCGACACTTGCGGTTGTAGTCTTCAACCGATATATATTTATCGGAATCGTGATTGTCTATATCTGCCTTTGTTATTCCAAGTTCTTTCTCAACGCCAAGTTCCACCGGAAGCCCGTGAGTGTCCCAACCTGCCTTTCGGTGTACTTGATATCCTTTCATCGTCTTGTAACGGTTGAAAGTGTCTTTTATGGAGCGTGCAAGCACATGGTGGATTCCCGGATGACCATTGGCAGAAGGAGGTCCCTCGAAGAAAACGAACTGGGGACATCCCTCTCTATCATCAACAGACTTGTGGAACACGTCATTTTCGGTCCACTTCTCAAGTATCTCCTTGTTAACTTGAGTCAAATTCAAACCATTATGCTCGGCAAACTTCTCAGCCATATTATTTGTTCTTGATTATTATTCCTTATTATATAGTGCGCAAAGGTAATTATTTTTTTTAAGCCAACATAATAAATTGACTATTTTTAATAGCTTATCCTTGCTGCATCTCTCTCAACAGTCCTTTCTGACGCTCGCTCAGCCCCGTCGGGAGCTTGACATTATAGGTTATGATAAGGTCGCCATAGGTGCCGTCTCCTCTGTCATACCCCTTGCCTCTCACACGAACTTTAGTGCCGTTTTGCGTTTCCGGCTTCACTTTAAGCCTTATTCTGGCCCCGTTGCTGGGCTGAATCATTATTTCACCTCCGAGCAACGCCGTATATATATCGATGCTTACGGTGGCATTCATGTCGCCGGTATCTCTACGCGAACCGCCGAAACCTGTCCTGTCGCCGCCACGTGTACGTCCGCGGCCTGACCCGCCGAAGAGTTGTTCGAAAAACGAACTGAACCCGCCACCGGAACTTCCGAAACCGGAAAAATCGAAACCCTCGAACGGAGAACCTCCTCCCGAATATCCGTAAGCACCGTTGCCTGCACCTCCGAAAGCATCTGCATTGCGCCACTGCTCGCCATATCTGTCGTACTTGCTTCGCTTGTCTGGATCGCCTATAACATCATATGCTTCGGTAAGCGCTTGAAACTTCGCTTTTGCCTTAGGGTCGTCAGGGTGCAGATCGGGATGAAACTGTTTTGCACGTTTCAGATAAGCGCGCTTCACATCTTTCTGAGGGATGTCCTTATCCACTCCAAGAATCTTATAATAGTCTATAAATGCCATATCAGTTGTTATTTGAAATTTATTTGTATCAAGCAAAAAATATGCCTGACAGGCAATCTGTGACAACAAACAGGCGTTTTAACGTAAGTTTGAAAATCGTTCAATGATGTTTATGCAGCTATGCGGACGTACTTCTCCCTACATATGCCGGCATGTTGTTCGGGCCGGCATATTGATATGATTACGATCCATATTACACATGGCCATAAAAGCAAGCCCATGCGACCTTATATCTTAAAAAGTGTTGTCATGTAGGGATTATTCTGAAAAAAACGGATTTCATTTTTATCAAAATAGAAAATAAACAAGGACATTCCTGTCTTATTTCTGCACGTTTTTGACCTCATAACACTACAAAACCAGCCTTTTGGCATTCCCATTCGGGCCGTTTCGTCGTGCAATATAGGCCATATTGAAATGCAATATGGCCTATATTGCACGACGAAACGGCCCTCTCTGCTTTCTTTAAAGGCCTTAAAATCATAAAGCACTGACAGTCAATACGTTCTATTTTCACCAAAACGGGCCGTTTTCAGAACCTTGTATGGAAATGGCGTCCGCGACAGCGCTTAACATACGTTAAAGTAAAGAAAGTTCCAAGTACGTGAAGATAAACATTAAATATTGTTTATGTCTACATATCCGTGCATCACAGCATACACGGTAAGGGCGGACACACTCTTTATATTCAGCTTTTCCATGATATTTTTGCGATGTGTGACCACTGTGGCCAATCCGATGTTGAGCTTCTCGGCTATCTCTTTGTTGATATATCCACGTACGATGTATGTCATCACTTCCACTTCGCGGTCTGACAATATGCCCGCCCCGGACGGTCCGGATGCCGGCGGCAGGTTGCGTCCGTGTGCGTGGGCACTCTGTTCAAGGGCAAGCAATGACTTGACAAGATTGCGCTCGGGAACATTGATGCAAAGACAATGAAACTGGAAAAGGCGTGAAGAATCGAGCGACGGACTGAGAACGATGGTCTTGTTGCGGCGCTCATCAAAAAACGAACGGTACTTCAAGAGAATGTCCATCGAAACAAAATAGTGGTAATAAGAATCGGGACTGTTTGCTTCAAGCTCGGCAAACGACCCGAAACCGTCAACCGACATTATCGGCATTATATCCTGTAAAATAGCTTTCAACCCTAATACTGCGAGAGTATTAGGGTCGATTATAGCTATTTTAGGCTGATATTGCCTCATAACAAACTCATGAAAGGAATCCGAGGAGTGTTCCGGCTGCAACGGCAGAACCGATGACTCCTGCAACGTTAGGACCCATGGCATGCATCAACAGGAAGTTGTGACGGTCGTACTCCAGTCCGAGGTTGTTGCTGATACGGGCACTCATGGGAACGGCCGAAACGCCGGCATTTCCTATGAGAGGATTCAGTTTCTTGCCTTCAGGCAGGAACAAGTTCATCAGTTTCACAAACAGCACACCGCTTGCCGTAGCAACAGCAAAGGCACAAGCACCGACGGCGAAGATGAACAAAGTGTTGATGGTCAGGAATTCGCTGGCCTGTGTAGAGCAACCTACGGTCAGTCCGAGCAACATCACAATGACATCATTGAGTGCAGAGCCGGCAGTCTTGGCCAGACGGGTGGTCTTGCCGGACTCTTTCAGCAAATTACCGAAAAACAGCATACCCAAAAGAGGAAGGCCGGAAGGCACAAGGAATGTCGTAAGCAGCAATCCTATTATAGGAAAGAGTATGCGCTCTGTCTGGCTCACCTGGCGTGCAGGTTTCATTCGGATTACGCGCTCTTTCTTCGTTGTAAGCAGACGCATCAACGGTGGCTGTATCAGCGGAACCAGTGCCATGTACGAATAGGCACACACGGCTATGGCTCCCATTAGATTGGGACAAAGTTTTGACGAAAGGAAGATGGCGGTGGGACCGTCGGCTCCGCCGATGATGGCGATACCGGCAGCCTGATTCGGCTCGAATCCGAGGGCCAAAGCCACCATGTATGCTCCGAATATGCCAAACTGGGCTGCGGCTCCGATTAGCACGAGTTTGGGGTTGGCTATCAGTGCGGAGAAGTCGGTCATGGCTCCGATTCCAAGGAATACCAACGGCGGATACCATCCCATGCGCACACCCTGATAGAATATGTTCAGTACGGAATTGTCCTCATAAAGACCTATTTCCAGACCGGCATCCGTGCGGAACGGGATGTTTCCGAGAATGATACCGAGTCCGATGGGGATAAGCAACAATGGTTCGAAATCTTTCTTTATCGCCAGATATATGAGGACTGCTCCGACAACAATCATGGCTATATTGCCTGCAGTGGCGTTGGCAAAGCCAGTATAGGTAAGAAACTCGTTGAAGTTCTCAACCAAGAAATTTGTAAATCCCATAATGATATCAAGCTATAGTGAGCAATGTTGCACCTTCCATTACCGAATCACCCTGATTGACAGATATTGAGGTTACTGTACCTGCCGTATCGGTCTCGATGTTGTTCTGCATCTTCATGGCTTCGAGCACCACTACGCAGTCGCCCACGTTCACCTTGTCGCCCACCTTCACGTTTATTGATGTGATTGTTCCGGGCAACGGAGCCTTGACAGCGGTGCCGCCGGCTTCCGGCGTTGCAGTCTTGGGCTGTTCCGTGACAGAATGTGTCGTAGTGGTTTTAGACATGTTGCTTGACGATGGTCTGGGGGCTTCAACTTTGGTGCGTGTAATGATATGCGAAGGATTGATGGGCTGCTTCAGTTCCACTTCAAATGAAATGCCATTTACATTAACCTTTGCAAGATTGCCTTCCATCTCTTCTATTTCGACATCATAATCTATGCCTTGTACCTTATACTGAAATTTATTCTGATTCATATTCTTTATTTTTTATTGTTTTATTGGGAATAAATACTATTCACTGAAATGTCTTCTACTCATGAAACTGTGTCATCTGGATATACTCAACGTTCCAGTCGGTATGCTTCGGCTTTATTGTTATCACACCGCTTTCCATATCGTGCACATTGTTCTGATATTGTTTGATGGCCATGGCGATGACGGCAATATAGATTTCCTTGTCAATACCTTTTGACTTCAAACCGTCCTGGAGTATGATGCTGGTCTTGTTTCCGATTTCCATTGCCTTTTCAACTGTCTTCACACCGGCTTTAAGCGGCTGTACACCCGCTACTTTCTTTGCCGTAGAACGGTGATGCATAAGCCATCCGAAAAATGTAAAGAACAAAAACAGCATGGCCAGACATGCAAATACTATACTCATTGCAAGCACCGATATACCGAATCCGTAAGGATCGTCACGCTTCAACTTTGCAACTTTCGTCTCGCTCGCCTGAATAAAGTTTGATATGCCCGGTGTAACTGCATCTACGGGCTTTATCTGCCACAGTCGGGCTCCGTCCTTAACACGGGCATATGACTGGTTTGCTCCAAGTGGCGGCACGGTGACTGAGTCAACAAGGTCTGTGGCATTGCCACTGAACAGTCCTATCCATGTAGGCTTCCCAGGGTCTATTTTCACATCAAGATGCAGGGCACCCTGAGCAGGAGTGCCGTTGCAAAACAGTAGCAAATGCTGGCGTGCGCCAAGATTTGTACGTGGTTCTCCGTTAGGAATGATGCTCATACGCTTCACACGCTCAGGAACACTAATCTTCTTGTCGAGTACGGAACGGTCGGTGGTAAGATACATGCCACGGATATTGTACGTAGTATACGATACATTGGCTATCTCGACCCAAGCCTCACACTTTCCGTATTCGTCCTGCAAGTTGGCTGTGTTGTCGGTCATCACTTCGTTCAATCTGATGCTTTTCTCCATCTGACCGAACATCGCCGACGAACCTGTCAACAACAATGTGCCCAACAGTAATCCGAATTTCTTCATTTGGTGTAGTCTATTATTGTTATATATAATTTGTTTATGGTAAAAAACAGGGCGCAACCCCTATCCTATTATCCTCCACAGAAGAATAGGATGATGAGTTGCGCTGTAAGAATCCTCAAAAACATGCTCAGCGGATATACCGTAGAGTAACCTATTGCCGGAGCTTCCTTGGAACATAGCTGATTGGCATAAGCCAATGCCGGCGGATCCGTATAGGTACCGGCTATCATTCCCATAATAGTGAAGTAGTTGAACCGATACTTCAGTCTGGCTATCGTGCCGACGATAAGAATCGGTATCACAGTTATCAGGAATCCTGTATATACATATTTCAAACCGTCTCCCTGCACCACAGTGTCCCAAAAGCCGGCACCGGCCTTTATTCCCACACTCGCAAGGAAAAGCACCAGGCCTATTTCACGAAGCATCATATTTGCACTTGTGGTTGTATATGTAACCAAATGTATTTTATATCCGTAACGGCCGATGAGAATAGCTATTATAAGCGGACCTCCAGCAATACCGAGTTTCAGAGGGACTGGCATGCCGGGGATGGCAATGGGCAGACTCCCGAAGATGATTCCCATTATTATACCAAGGAATATCGTGGCAATGTTGGGAGCTTCAAGGCGCTTGATGGAATTGCCCAACACATGCGAGACATGGTCTACGGCGTCTTCCGGACCTACAACCATCACACGGTCACCTACTTGCAGTGACAAATCGAGACTTGCAAAAAGATCCATTCCCTGACGGGTGACACGTGTAACGTTGACTCCGTGTATAGAGGAGAAGTGCATCTGACCGAGAGTTTTGCCGTTGATTGATGGCTGTGTGACAAGTATCCGCTTTGAAACAAGTGGCTGATCCTGCTTTTCCCATGCCACTTCTGTTTCCGGACCGATAAAAGCCTTTATCGGTTCGGCATCGGCCTCGGCGCATACGATGAACACAAAGTCGTTGAGTTCAAACACAGTATCGCGATTGGGTATGCTCACATGACCGTCATGCAATATGCGCGAGCACACAAAATCACGGTTCAGAAAATCATGGATCTGTTTCAGAGTGCGTCCTGCCAAATATGTGTTTGTTACTTTCAAGTGCATCATATGTGGCTTGACACTGGCATTCTCCTGAGCTTCACTCTTCAAACGGTGCTCTTCCTTGTCCAGTTTCACTTTGCATATATATCGTATAGCTATGGTAGCTCCGATTATTCCAAGTACACCAAGTGGATAAGCACAAGCGTATCCGGATGCAATCTGCGGCACATCGTTTGTAAACACGCTGCCAAGAGCTTCGTTGGCAGCTCCAAGTCCCGGTGTATTTGTCACGGCTCCGTAGAGTGTACCGACCATCATCGGCAGATTGTTCACATTCTCTGTGTCGAAGAATATATAGTAACATGCAAACATAATGCAGACATTGAGCAACACCATTGCCAATGAAAGCATATTAAGCGTGACTCCCCCCTTTCGGAAACTTTCGAAGAAACCTGGTCCCACTTGTAGTCCGATCATGAAAACGAAGAGGATGAGTCCGAAGTCCTGAATGAAAGTAAGAATGTTGGCAGGTGCTGTCAGCCCCAAATGACCGGCCACAATGCCGGCAAACAAAACAAACGTAACTCCAAGGGCTATGCCTCCAAACTTCACTTTTCCAAGAAGCACGCCTACAGCTATAACCATCGCATACAACAATGCAATGTGTGCGACAGAGTCGGACGCTGTAAATAGATTAATAAACCAATCCATAATCTAAATACTATATATTACTTATTATTAATGTACCTATGGAAATATTTTGCAAAATTAGATAAAATATTGCGCAAAATATAATTTTTGTGCAACTATTTTGCCTTATTCTATCTGTTTTAATAAATTTTACTATTACTCTGTATCTGCCGGTCTGATTGAATGGAATGGGCTGTTGCTGAGATTGGGTGACGGTGAAGTAGTGACGTATGGATATAAAAACGGATATTCTATTATGATGAAACGGCCGATGTCTGCATCGGATGTCATGAAAACCTTATGCTTCCTCAAAATTAGAATATCCGCTTTTACAGATGATAAAACACTTCAATGGAATATCACTCATCGAATATCAAAACTCTAAATACGCGGACCAAATATTTTGGAACCCACACGCACCATGGTGCTACGGCAGTCCATGGCTATATGATAGTCGTCGCTCATACCCCATGAACGTTCACGGAAAGCCTCATTGTCTGCAAAGTATTGCTGCTTGATTTCATCGAACAACGCTGCCGCCTGTTCAAATTCTGAACGTATCTGATTCTCATCATCTACATTGGAGGCCATCGTCATCAGCCCGCAAATCCGTACATGGTCAAGCTCACGCCACTGTCCGGCATCCAGCATCCGTCGGCATTCGTCAGGAAGGAAGCCGTATTTTGTTTCTTCCTGAGCTACGCGAATCTCAAGCAACACATCGATAATACGTTCATATTTCGCTGCCTGCCTGTCGATTTCCTTAAGAAGTTTAAAGGAATCTACGGAGTCTATCATTGAGATATACGGAACGATATATTTAACCTTGTTGGTCTGCAAGTGTCCGATGAAGTGCCATCGTATATCTTTTGGCAACGTCCTGTACTTTTCTGTCAACTCGCGTTCGTGACTTTCTCCGAACACTCGTTGTCCTTCCATATATGCAGCCTTGATATGTTCATCGGGATGATATTTGCTTACGGCAACCAACTCGACACCTGGACGCAGAGAATCCGACACGTCATGGATGTTCCGTCGTATATCGTATTCCATAGAAAAGTTCATTGGGTTATTGTTCGTACTCAGGTTTGTCTTCCGCGTCTTTCTTTTTATACTCAAACACATCCATAAGCTGGGTCTCAGCCACCGATGCTATAACATAATCTATCATGGTACCGTTCATGACCGATCCGATATTGTTGACCGCTCCATTAAGTGTCCCGGCATTGACGAGATAGTTTACTGTCGAACGTTTTTCTTTGCTGGACTTCTCGTCTATTGTAATAAACTGCAGCTTTGCCTTATACCAACGGTCTGCCATATCCTCGTCACTGAAGAAAATTTCTTTATAAACAGCTTTTTTAATGTCTGCCACTTCGAACTCTCCACTTATATACGATGACATTTCCTCCATTATACGCTGCTCGGCCTCGGTGAAGCTGAGTGCATCTACTGTATATGCCTCTGTCACTTTCTTTTGCATTCCGTCTTCCATTGTTTTCTCATAACGGATTTTGCATTCAAACCATTCTGCTGTTCTACTTCTCATTTGCTATTAATAATTAATTGTTGTCTGCTATTTTTGAATACCGTAAACGGGCAGTTCTTTCTTCTTCCGTTCGGTTATTTCTTCAATTATCTCTGTCGCGATACGCTGACTTCTAATCTTACTTATATGCGATTGCGACGCAAGCTCTTCCTGAGCGGCAACCAATTCATCTATAGTGGGCTGGCTTGCGGCCATGAATTTCTTTTCATTACTGCCCATATAGTCTTTGTTGTATATCTTCGACAGGATACGTTCTGCCTCACGGGAATATCTCTTGCGAAATATCTGTTCGCTTTTCTCTTCATATTCTTTCATTTTCTGTTGCCTTTCAACCGACATGAAAGAACCCGTATCCGGTTCTTCGGTCGTATCTGTTTCCATTGAATCAGACACCGGATTGTATATGGTTTCGGGGGTTGTTTGCGATATTGACTCAAATCCGACAGTGCTATCCGATGACGGCATTAGTAGAAAATAAAGTCCGACAATAAACAACGCTATGCCCGCAGCAATGGCAGAATTTATAAAAATACTTTTACGCATGCCGGCTTTCTTAATATCTTCTACCATATCTTCTACACTGTTATACCGGTCTTCTGGTATATTGTGAATGGCTTTCCGAATTACCTTATTATATGTATACGGATTTTCTGCCACTGCAAATAAATAAGAGAAGAATTTGCCTAACGAATATACATCACTTCTGGCATCCGCTGCTTCCCCATTCATAACTTCAGGAGCAATATATTCTTCATAGCCTTCATAAAATACTTTCGGAGATATTGCATTGATATAGAATGAACCATGTGATAGCAACATCACATTATTGTCTCCTTTGCGCACAAACACATTATCAGGAGAAAAGCAAAGATGATAAATCTGATGTGAATGCAGATAGGCTGTAAAGGCAAGCAAATCATCCACTAAGGTTTTTATAAATCCTGAATGTGCAACTATTGAAGGAGTGTCGCGAAGCAACTTGGCAACAGATATGAAACTGCCTTGTTCTACACAAAGCCGAATGGCATTCTCGCCTGTTTCGTCCAATATAAAATGTATCTGATGCTTATCTGTCAAATTTCTATTAACCCTGCATTCGTATCGCAAACAATCAAGCATTGTCGTGCAACCCGTAATGCATTCATTCAAGTCAACCAAATTTGAACCTCTCCCATCAGAATGCTTCCTATAAAGCACACCAATAGGTGTTTTTATTGTCTTTGCGACAGCCATGTCGCCGGAGTATACAAGTTCTCCGTAATTCATAATACATGGATTTGTTTTGGGACACAAAAGTAGTTTATTTAATTGTAAAAGGAGAATCTATATTTAAAAAAATTGTTAAGAGCAGATTCTTTATATTTCCTCTAAAGAAAAAATAATTTCTTTATTATGCCGGTGTAAAAACTCATGCTTTTTATGTACCTTTGCAATATGATTATGATATCAACCAAAGTATATTACGGGAAATAATATTGCTTCCATACATATCTTAGTTTTACTTTATTTTTTATATTTTGGTTTGGAGCAACCTAAAATTTCTTTAGAAAAACATACGTATATGGATATTTTTGCGTAAGTTTGCAGTTCAAAACAACAATTCAGACAACAATGCCGGAAATATCGATTCGCGGACATGAAATGCCAGAGTCACCGATAAGGAAACTAGCCCCATTGGCAGCTGCAGCAAAGCAATGTGGAATAAAAGTTTACCATCTTAATATCGGTCAGCCCGATCTGCCAACACCGCAGGTAGGTTTAGATGCATTGAAACATATCGATCGTGACATACTTGAGTATTCACCTTCACAAGGGTATTTGAGTTATCGTGAAAAATTAGTCGATTACTACAAGAAGTTTAATATCAACGTAACTGCCGATGATATTATAATCACAGCAGGCGGAAGCGAAGCCGTGCTGTTCGCTTTCATGTCATGTCTCAATCCTGGAGACGAAATTATTGTGCCGGAGCCGGCTTATGCCAATTACATGGCTTTTGCTATATCTGCAGGTGCAAGAATACGTACCATAGCGACAACAATAGATGAAGGTTTCTCACTGCCGAAAGTGGAAAAGTTTGAAGAACTCATCAATGAGCGCACACGCGCAATCATGATATGCAATCCTAACAATCCCACAGGATATTTGTACACCCGGCGCGAAATGAACCAAATACGGGATTTGGTGAAAAAATATGACCTTTATTTGTTCTCCGATGAAGTATACCGTGAGTATATCTATACGGGATCACCATATATCAGTGCCTGCCATTTGGATGGTATCGAACAAAACGTCATACTGATAGACTCTGTTTCCAAACGATATTCAGAATGCGGAATACGCATTGGCGCGCTCATAACTAAAAACGAAGAGGTACGGGGAGCCGTTATGAAATTCTGTCAGGCGCGCCTATCCCCACCGCTTATAGGACAAATTGTAGCTGAAGCATCGCTCGATGCTCCTGAAAATTATTATCGTGATGTCTATGATGAGTATGTGGAACGGCGCAAGTGTCTTATTGACGGGCTAAACAGGATACCGGGAGTTTACTCACCTATTCCAATGGGAGCATTTTATACCGTTGCCAAACTTCCAGTGGATGATGCTGAAGAATTTTGCCGCTGGTGTCTTTCAGATTTCAGTTATGAAGGAGAGACAATAATGATGGCTCCTGCAGCAGGCTTCTATACGACACCTGGTGCAGGCATAGATCAGGTACGTATAGCATATGTACTCAACAAGGAAGACCTGAATCGTGCACTGAAAGTACTTCGAAAAGCTCTTGAAGCCTATCCAGGCCGACGTAAGGATGAAGATAAAGTATAAAAGAGAATAGATAGAAAAGTGAATCTTCCTTTATTCATAGCTAAAAAAATATATAGCAGTAATGACACCGGTACCAAAGTCAGCCGACCGGCAATACGCATAGCAACGGCAGGGGTGGCAATAGGTCTTGCTGTGATGATAATCACCGTTTCTGTAGTTATAGGATTCAAACATACCATCCGTGACAAGGTTGTGGGATTTGGCAGCCATATCAAAATCGAAAACTTTCTCAACATACAGAATACAGACAGCCACCCAGTATGTATTGATGACAGCATGATGAAAGTATTGACAGAAATTGACGGTGTAGCCAGAGTGGAACGTTATGCCATTACACAAGGAATATTGAAAACGGAAAACGACTTTCTTGGCATATCATTCAAGGGTGTAGGGCAAGAATACGACACTACATTTTTACACAATAGTCTTGTTGATGGCAAAATACCAACTTTCAGTGATAACAAGAACAGTGGTAGTCTGCTCATATCACGCATCACTGCTGACAAACTCAGGCTTAATGTTGGTAGCAAAGTCTTTGCTTATTTCATATCGGATAACGATATAAGAGTCCGCAAATTTACAATAACAGGCATATACGACACAGGAATGACACAGTTTGACAATTCACTGTGCCTTACCGATATTTACACCACTATACGATTAAACAAGTGGCAGACTGATATGTGCAGTGGAGCTGAGTTGCAAGTAACGAACTTTGAACAGTTGGAGAAGACGGCTCAATGCGTAGAAAACGTGGTAAACAGGACTGTTGACAGATATGGTGAAACACTCACATCGCAAACTGTCTACGAAGCATATCCGCAAATATTCTCTTGGTTAGAACTGCTTGACATCAATGTATGGATAATATTAGCTTTAATGACATGTGTTGCCGGATTTACCATGATATCCGGACTCCTGATTATAATACTCGAACGCACCCAGATGATAGGTGTCATGAAAGCCCTTGGAGCAGCTGACAGCACTGTGCGTCACACATTTTTGTGGTTTGCTGTGTTTATCATAGGACAAGGGCTTCTATGGGGCAACATCATTGGTATTGGATTAGTTGTATTGCAAATACAGACAGGATTGATAAGCCTTGATCCTGCTACTTATTATGTAAACACGGCCCCAATGGAAATAAATATTCCTTTGATACTATTAATTAATACTGCAACATTATTAATCAGTATTACCGTACTGATAGGTCCCAGTTATCTTATATCTCATATTCATCCTGCCAAATCTATGAGATATGAGTAAATATTGCACATTTTATTTGGAATTGTGCAAGAAATAGTTTATCTTTGCACACAAAAACGAATATTGTGCAATGACACTGAATGATAGTTTTAATTCATATATAGAAAAAAGCATTGTTCTCAATTGGCATCGTGACGCACTGACAGATTATCAGGGTATAACACTACAATATCATGATGTAGCAAGAAAAATAGAGAAGTTGCATATACTGTTTGAAAATAGTGGTGTAGTAGCAGGTGACAAAATTGCCATCTGTGGAAGAAACAGCGCACATTGGGCTGTAGCTTTCCTTGCCACACTGACATATGGAGCGGTATCGGTACCTATACAACATGAGTTTAATGCAGAGCAGATTCACAATATTGTAAACCATAGTGAAGCCAAAATGCTTTTTGTAGGTGATGTGGTAGCCAAGATTATAGAGTCGGATGTGATGCCAGAACTTGAAGGAATCGTTTATATACCTGACTATTCCTTAATGACATCCCGTTCTGAACGACTCAGCTTTGCCCGTGAACATCTCAACGAACTTTTCGGAAAGAAATATCCCAAGGCTTTCCGAAAGGAGCATGTGAACTATCACAAAGATAGCGCAGAAGAGCTGGCTTTGATAAACTACACCAGTGGTACTACAGGATTTTCAAAGGGTGTAATGTTGCCTTACAGGTCATTGTGGAGTAATTTGGATTTCTGCATGAGTGCGATAGGCACGCATGTTGCCCAAGGCAGCAATACACTCAGCATACTTCCTATGGCTCACATGTATGGAATGGCAATAGAATTCTTTTTCCCGTTCTGTCATGGATGCCACCTTTATTTCCTCACCCGTTTGCCTTCACCTGCAATAATAGCACAGGCATTTTCTGATGTACATCCGGCAATTGTCATATCAGTGCCACTTATAGTTGAAAAAATTATACGCAAAAAGGTCTTTCCACTGATACAGAACAACCGCATGAAATTGCTATTGAACATGCCGGTCATTAATAAAAAGGTGAAACAGAAGATATGCGAACATGTCTACAACGCATTTGGAGGTAATGCATATGAGGTTGTGGTAGGAGGAGCTCCACTCAACCAAGAGATAGAATCTTTCCTGAAAAGCATAGACTTCCCTATCACTGTAGGATATGGCTCGACAGAATGCGCACCCCTGATAACATTCAGTGATAAAAATGATTTTGTATCAGGTAGTTGTGGTACACCCGTATCAAACATGGAAGTCAGGATAGACAGCAGTGATTCGGAAAACATACCAGGCGAAATAGTCACAAGGGGCATGAATGTCATGTTAGGTTACTATAAAAATCCTGAAGCCACTGCCGAAGTTCTTGACAGCGACGGATGGTTCCATACTGGCGATTTGGGTACAATGAGCCGTGACGGTCATGTATTTATACGTGGACGTATAAAAAATATGTTACTTGGCGCTAACGGTCAAAATATCTATCCAGAGGAAATAGAAGATAAATTGAACTCTATGCCAATGATCAATGAAAGTATCATTGTACAAAAAGAAAACAAGTTCATAGCTTTGGTACATCCCGATTATGACGAAGCACATAATATGGGATTCACCAATGAAGATTTGGAAAGTATTATGGAACAGAACAGACAGGACATCAACTCTACACTGCCTGCATACAGCAAGCTGTCCGCCATACGCATACACGAAAGCGAATTTGAGAAAACTCCCAAGAAAAGTATAAAAAGATATTTATACAAGGACATTCCATAGAAGTCTTCTGTCTATTGAATATTGCACAACAGTAAATATTGTCTATTATTATGGAACAAATATCTAGCTTCAACGCTATAATAGAAAAGAGCATCACTGAGAATTGGATGTTCGATGCACTGACAGATTATAAGGGTCCTACCCTTCAATATCATGATGTGGCACGAAAGATAGAAAAGCTGCATATCATGTTCGAGAACAGTGGGGTAAAGCGCGGAGATAAGATTGCATTGTGCGGTCGCAATAGCAGCAATTGGGCTGTAGCATTTTTAGCCACACTGACATACGGTGCAGTGGCTGTTCCTATACTGCATGAATTTACGGCAGACCAAATTCACAATATAGTAAACCATAGCGAGGCAAAGTTACTGTTTGTAGGGGATGTGGTGGCAACAGTCATTGATCCTGTGAAGATGCCGGCATTGGAAGGAATAATCAATATCCCCGACTACTCACTGGCTGTATCAAGAACAGAAAAGCTGACATACGCACGTGAACATCTAAATGAGATATTCGGAAAGAAGTATCCGAAGTATTTCAGAAAAGAACATGTGCATTACTACAAGGAGTGTAGCGGAGAAGAGCTGGCAATGATAAACTATACCAGTGGTACAACAGGATTTTCAAAGGGTGTGATGATACCCTACCGGGCATTGTGGAGCAATTATGATTTTGCCGTTGGCGTATTAGGGAAAAAGATAAAACGCGGTGATAATGTCATAAGTATATTGCCTATGGCCCATATGTACGGAATGGCCTTTGAGTTTATATTCGAGTTTTTATATGGTTGCCATGTATATTACCTTACACGCATACCTAGCCCCGCTGTCATTGCGGCGGCCTTTACTGAAATAAAGCCAACCGTTATCATTGCAGTACCACTTGTAATAGAGAAAATTATACGAAAGAAAGTTTTCCCTAAAATACAGAACCACCGCATGAAGTTGCTGCTCAATATGCCTGTTATCAGCAAGAAAGTGGAACAAAAAATATGCGAACAAGTCGTAGCGGCATTTGGAGGAAATTTCTATGAAATAATCGTAGGCGGAGCTGCATTCAGCCAGGAAATAGAAGTTTTCCTCAAGCAGATAGGATTCCCTTATACCGTTGGCTATGGAACGACAGAATGCGCTCCAATCATCTGTTATTCGGACTATCATACCTTTGTGCAAGGCAGTTGCGGACGTCCTGTGGTGCACATGGAAGTAAAGATAGACAGTTGTGATCCTGAGAATACACCTGGTGAAATTTTGACAAGAGGGTTGAATGTTATGCTTGGTTATTTCAAAAATCCCGAAGCTACGGCTGAGGTTCTTGACAAGGACGGATGGTACCATACAGGAGATTTGGGTACAATGGATGCGGCCGGAAATGTATTCATCAAAGGCCGTTCAAAGAATCTGCTTCTCGGTTCAAACGGACAGAATATTTATCCGGAAGAGATTGAAGACAAGCTGAATTCCATGCCAATGGTAACAGAGAGTATCGTCGTTCAACGTGGTGAAAAACTTGTTGGTCTAGTATATCCTGACTTTGAAGAGGCTGGCAATATGGGTATGGGAATCCCTGAACTGAAAAGCATCATGGAACAGAATAGAAAAGACATCAACAATGTTCTTCCGTCATATTCAAAACTGACTGAAATTGAATTATGCGACAAAGAGTTTGAAAAAACGCCGAAGAAGAGTATAAAGAGATTTCTTTATAAATAAAATCCATGCAATCAGATTGTAATCATTCGCTCTCCATTTCCGAAAAGTTGTATTGTGCCGGCATTGATTTTATGATATGCAAATATGAAATAGACAATCAAGAATAACAATAATACACGTTGATTCTTGATTTTATACTTGCATACCATAAATCTGACTATTCCCGATAAGAATCTACCTTTCTTCCATAAGAAGCGCTTTTCTTATACGGCTAAGTGTTTCGGGAGTCATCTGAAGATAGCTCGCTATATGAACCAAAGGAGCTCTCAATACAAGTTGCGGATGATGCTTGGCAAATTTAATATATCTGTCACGGGCAGTTTCAAAACGCAACATATCTGCATGCAACTGGCTTTGTATGAGCGATTCTTCCAGTATTTTACGATACAATATCTGAATATTCACACTCCTCATGGCCACCTGCTCAAGCTGAAGTTTGGGTAAGGCATATATAACAGTTGGTTCAAGAGCTACTATTTGCATTCGTGTCGGCTCTTCCTTGAACAGACTTTCAATAGACATTACTATATAGTTTTCCACAGCCATATACTCTGTAAGTTCCTGACCGTTTTTATGATAGAACTGCCTTACCAGCCCTTTGACTATCCAATAGATATGCCTACATGTTTCTTTCTCGCAGAGTACTTTCTCACCCTTTGCAAACTTCATAGGGACAAGAATATTCTCGAGAACATCAAGTTCATCGTGTGTCATCGTACTGTAGCGTCGGGCAAGTTCGCGAGCTACGTCACGTTTTGTCAATCCGATATTATGCATTTTATTTCCTCCTTTAGTTTATTGCAGTTTGTTATTCTAATTTCAATACAGCAAGGAATGCTTTCTGCGGAACTTCTACATTGCCTATCTGTTTCATGCGCTTTTTTCCTTTCTTCTGTTTCTCAAGCAACTTTCGTTTACGACTGACATCACCTCCATAACACTTTGCCGTCACATCCTTCCGCACGCATTTTATCGTTTCGCGTGCAACAATCTTTGCACCTATGGCAGCTTGGATTGCTATATCAAACTGTTGTCTTGGTATGAGTTCTTTCAATTTCTCGCACATACGGCGCCCGAATGTTACAGCATTATCCTGATGTGTAAGGGTAGACAAAGCGTCAACAGGCTCACCGTTGAGCAATATGTCCAACTTGGCCAGCTTGGAAGGCCGAAAACAGTCTATATGGTAATCAAACGAGGCATATCCCTTGGATATGCTCTTTAGCTTATCATAAAAGTCTATTACAATCTCACCAAGAGGTAGCATAAAATGCAGTTCTACTCTGTTGCCACTCACATACTGCTGGTCCATTAGCTCTCCGCGCTTGTCAAGACAAAGGGTCATAATAGGACCGATATAGTCGGCCGAAGTAATTATTGAAGCCTTGATATACGGTTCTTCTATATGGTCAATCAGCGTTTGGTCGGGCAATCCCGATGGATTGTGCACCTCTTTCACACCACCCTGCTTGTCATAACACATATATGAGACATTGGGCACTGTAGTGATGACATCCATATTGAATTCACGATCGAGACGTTCCTGGATAATCTCCATATGGAGCAATCCGAGAAAACCACAACGGAATCCGAATCCCAATGCGATTGAAGACTCAGGCATGAAAGTCAGTGAAGCGTCATTAAGACGCAACTTTTCAAGAGATGCGCGCAAGTTCTCATAATCAGACGGATCAATCGGGTATACTCCTGCAAATACCATAGGCTTTACTTCCTGAAAACCCTCTATACCCTTGTCGCAAGGTCGGACAATATGCGTTATTGTATCACCGACTTTCACTTCCTTGCTGTCCTTTATTCCACTTATTATATATCCCACATCTCCGGTTGACAGTTCCTTGCGAGGTATCATCTCCATCTTCAGAACTCCCACTTCATCTGCGGTATATTCCATTCCCGTATTAAAGAATTTCACTTTGTCCCCCTGCCTTATCACACCATTCTCAATCTTGAAATAGGCAATGATTCCACGGAACGAGTTGAACACAGAGTCAAATATAAGCGCTTGAAGAGGAGCGTCGACATTGCCTTCCGGATGGGGAATACGTTCGACTACCGAATTGAGCACCTGCTCTATACCTTCACCGGTCTTGCCGCTGGCTCTTATGATATCCGAACGTTCACATCCTATCAAGTCAACAATCTCGTCTTCCACTTCATCCGGCATTGCGCTCGGCATATCAATCTTATTGATTACGGGAATTATCTCCAGATTGTTGTCTATCGCCATATACAGGTTGGATATTGTTTGCGCCTGTACCCCCTGAGTGGCATCCACAACCAATAGCGCCCCTTCGCAGGCAGCAATACTGCGTGACACTTCATATGAAAAATCGACATGCCCCGGAGTATCAATGAGATTGAGTATATATTTCTCCCCCTTGAATACATATTCCATCTGAATAGCATGGCTCTTTATTGTTATTCCACGCTCACGCTCAAGATCCATATCATCAAGCATCTGACCTCCGGTAACCTGTATGGTCTTTGTAAATTCAAGCATACGGTCGGCAAGTGTAGACTTGCCATGATCAATATGGGCTATTATACAGAAATTTCTTATATGTTTCATCTACGTGCTATTGCTTTGAAGACGCAAAGTTAACAAAAAATAGACTAAATTCAAAATAAAAGAGAAACAATTTCGACATAAATATCCAATTATTCAAGCCAGGCACATGAGCCGAAAAGTTTTTATATAAATAAAGATAAATATCTGCGATTAAATGCTTATTTTATTGTACTTTTGCGATGATTATGGAAAAAATAATACTCGGTATAGACCCCGGAACAAACATAATGGGCTATGGACTGTTGAAAGTTGTGGACAACAAGGCCCGACTGATAACTATGGGAGTCATAGACTTGCGCAAGTTCAGCGACCAGTACATGAAACTCGGTCACATATATTCTCGCGTAACGGGCATAATAGAAGCATATCTCCCCGATGAAATGGCCATCGAAGCGCCATTTTTCGGCAAAAACATACAGTCGATGCTGAAACTCGGCAGAGCACAGGGCACGGCCATTGCCGCTGCCATATGCCACAGTGTGCCTATACACGAGTATGCTCCTATGAAAATCAAAGTGGCCATCACCGGGCAGGGCTTGGCATCAAAAGAACAGGTCGCGGGAATGTTGCAGCGGATGTTGCATATACCCGACAATGAGATGTGCGATTTTATGGATGCAACGGATGCACTTGCCGCTGCCTACTGCCACTATTTGCAAATGGGCCGTCCCGAGTCACAAGCCAATTACAATGGATGGAAAGACTTCGTAAACAAAAACCGTAACAGGGTATGCAACAGACAATAATAGATATAAGACAAGGGATACCCCGTATGCCGGAATGGCGGATGAACGAGCCGGTAGATTTTGCATTGTCTGACGGTGAACATATCGCGATAGTCGGGCCGAATGGAGGAGGGAAATCCATGTTGGTGGATATCCTCACCGGAAAACATCCGCTTATCGGTAACGGACCTATATACGACTTCCGCCCAAGCAAGAAAAGTCTTGTTTCAGACAATATAAAGTATATCACTTTCAGAGATACGTACGGTGATGGCAACAGCACGTATTTTATGCAGAAACGATGGAATCAGCAAGAGATAGACGAAAGCATGCCCCCCGTCAGCAAATTGCTTGAAGAAGCCTACATGCTGGCAGATACGGATAGTACCGAACGGCGGCAACTTCAAAAGCATCTCTACGACCTTTTCTCCATAAGCCATCTTTCGGACAAGAATGTGGTGATGCTTTCGAGCGGAGAAATGCGCAAATTCCAGATAACCAAGGCACTACTTTCAAATCCGAGAGTGATGATAATGGACAATCCTTTTATCGGACTGGATTCGGAAACGCGTGACCAATTGAAAGATTTGCTTGATTCACTTTCAAAAGAACATGCTTTGCAAATCGTTTTGGTATTATCTAAAACAGATGACATCCCGACTTTCATAACGCATGTCATAGAGGTCAGCAAAATGCATGTCCATCCGAAAGTGCCCAAAGATGAATATCTCTCTATTCACAGCAATCCACACGCAAAACATGTCTTGGACAGCATTAAAGCAGCTGCCATTGCCGAACTGCCATACAAAGACTGCAAATACCGTACAGACCGTGTGGTACAAATGAATGACGTAACCATCAGTTATGGCAACCGCATCATATTGAACAAACTCAACTGGACGGTGAAAAACGGAGAGCGATGGGCTTTGAATGGCAAAAACGGCTCAGGAAAGAGTACACTGCTTTCACTGATCTGCGCAGACAATCCGCAGAGCTACGCCTGTGATATCGAATTGTTCGGCCATCCAAGAGGCTCAGGAGAGAGCATTTGGGATATAAAGAAACACATAGGCTACGTGTCCCCGGAAATGCACCGTGCATACTTGCGCGACCTTCCCGCCATACACATTGTTGCAAGTGGCCTGAAAGACTCTGTCGGTCTGTATGTCAAGCCCGCCCAATCGGAATATTCAATATGCCGATTGTGGATGAACATCTTCGGGCTTGAAGGCATGGAGAGCACCTCATTTCTTAAAATGTCGAGTGGCGAGCAACGCCTCGTACTGCTTGCACGTGCTTTTGTAAAAGACCCCGAGCTCCTTATACTCGACGAACCGCTCCATGGACTTGACGACACGAACCGCTGTATGGTGAAGGACATCATCAATTTGTTTTGTCAGCGCAGGAACAAAACCATGATTATGGTGACACATTATGACGAAGAGCTGCCCGAATGCATCAGTCACAGACTGTCCCTCACACGGCATATATGAATATATGGCAATACCTTACTCTCCGGCAGTTACTTCTATGAGACATTAACATAAAAAACATATAAAACACGGAATATATGAAAAAGATTTTTTTTGCAGCCATCCTCTGCTTTCTTGCAACTGCAAAGACTGTGGCTCAGGACATTTACAACGAGATAAGAAACAAATCCAATGCAGCCATAGAGAATCCGCTCACAGACGGGATGATAAAACATATAAATCAATTTAAGGTAGATGCTCTCGACTATATGCTGATAAAAATGCGTGAGCAGATGCCCGACTCAACAGCCTTGTTTCTCGACAAACAGGCCTTTGCCATGAACAATTTTGTAAATGTCTATATACAGAAGATATTGGAATACAGAGACAAGCCACAGAATGTACAGGAGAAGATTATGCAACTGTTCATGGATGCTTCGTTCTCCAACCCTCTATTCAACGATACCGATACCGAAATAACACTTTGCTACTATGCCAGTGGAGACTGTATCACACGCTTTTCTCTTGACACCGACTGGCGACGCGCGTCAGCAGCCGTGGCCATGATGATGAATAAAGAGGATTTGTAATCCGCAAATCCTCCAGGTCGTCAGCACGGATATTGACATTCCCATACTGTGCGATTATCATTTCATGTATTTGTAATACCACCAATAGGTACCTGCATACTGCCCGAAAACCTTTCTCTTGCGGGCTGCCTCCGTTTTATATTGGCGCTCCAAAGCCTGCATATCATTAAAGTCAGTGTCCATTACTACATTATGATATACCAAAGCCGGATTGGAACGCTGGTGAGTATACAATATCAGTGCCTCACGGTAATGTCTTGGCAGACTGTCATCTATTTCATAAAACTTCGGCAGATGATATATGAAAGAATCAAGATTGCGGTCTATCAGGTATCCGCACAGTATATAGTCACGAACGGCATCCGTAGCCAGATTATGCTTTATCAGTCCTTTCAGAAACGTCAATGCCTTAACGGGACGGGACGGTTTGGCCCCAAGAAACTTATAGATACTGTCATTGGGATATATTATACAATGTGCACCATCTTCAGACGGTATGATATCATCGCTGGTCCCTGCCACAGGATATGTGAACAGTTCGTCCCCAAGCCTTCCTGACCGTGCCAATGCATAAATACGCAACATGGTCAGATCGGAATCTGTCTCGAGCGATTTTTTGCCCGTTTCGAGTGCTTTGTCTATATCGCGTTCCATCAGGCACCTCTCCACATGCATGCGATAATGAAATACCGAATAGCTGTCGCTCGCTATTCCGACAAAAAGAAGCATCACCGTCATAATCATTATATTGATCCACATCGTACGTGAAAAAATACCTACAGCCGAAGCAGGTGCCTCATAAAACCGATACTTCTTCAATATCCCGGCCACGCCAAACCACAACAACAAGGCCAACGGTCCGAACCACAACCAATGGTTACTACCCAAACCGCATACTATCTCCGGCCCGATATCCGTTATTATCGCCAAGATAAGGAGAGACGGAAAATATGTCAACGCATGGTATTTGCCATTGAATCTGCAGAAAACAGAAATGCCGAGCTGCAACAGAAACAATGACAGCGTTATCACCAAAGCCCCTATCAACCTGTCATAGCGTGTGACTCCGCCACTAAGGATATGCTGGGCGACGGAAAGCATGTCAACCTGATAGAAATACAGGTAGACAAATGAAAACAAACAAAAAACAATAGCACATGCCGCCTTCACGACGACCGTGCTATTCTTGGTATTCGGGGTGTTATAGTTCATAATAAAGAATGCCTTTGCAATACATCCAGAATCAACATAATTATATATCAGTTACGTCTCAGTACTACTGCCGAACGGGCCGGGACATAAAGTTTAAGCCACTCCTTACGGTCGCTTACATACATCGGATCGAACACTGTCATGTGCATCACCGTATCGTCGGCAAGACCATTCCCGCCAAACTCTTTGGCATCCGTATTCAGCACCACCTCATACGAACCTGTAGGCACAAGAAAACCGTAGTCGGTAAATGACCTTGTGGGATTGAAATTGAATACAAATATCAGTTCACCCCTGCTGAAAGCCAATATCTGGTCTCCGTCATTATGCCATATCTCCTGCACCGGTTTGTTCTGGAAGTTCCTTATACTCGTGATTACTTTCAACATCTCACGGTCAAAATCGCCAAGATAGTGATAGTCAAGTTCCATGTTGTCGACAAGATTCCACTGACGCCGTGCATATTTGTAGCTCCATCCGTTGCCTTCGCGCGGGAAATCAATCCACTCCGGATGGCCGAACTCGTTGCCCATGAAGTTGAGATACCCGCCGTTGATGGATGCCGCGGTCACAAGTCGTATCATCTTGTGCAAGGCGATGCCGCGGTGGGCCACATCGTTTTCGTCGCCTTTCTTGAAATGCCAATACATATCGGCATCTATCAGCCGGAATATTATCGTTTTGTCGCCTACAAGAGCTTGGTCATGGCTCTCGCAATAGCTTATAGTCTTTTCGTCCGGACGCCGGTTCTTCACCTCCCAGAATATGGAACTCGGCTTCCAGTCCTCATCCCTGAGTTCCTTTATTGTCTTTATCCAGTAATCCGGAATGTTCATTGCCATACGGTAGTCAAAACCGTATCCGCCGTCTTCAAACTTTGCCGCCAGTCCCGGCATACCGCTTACTTCCTCGGCTATCGTGATGGCATAGGGATTCACGTCATGTATCAGCTTGTTGGCAAGTGTGAGATAGCAGATGGCATTGTCGTCCTCATGTCCGTTGAAATAGTCGGCATATCCGCCAAAGGCTTCACCCAGTCCGTGACTGTAGTATAGCATCGATGTCACACCGTCAAAACGGAAACCGTCAAAATGATACTCCTCAAGCCAATACTTGCAGTTGGACAACAGGAAATGCAGCACTTCATCCTTGCCGTAATCGAAGCACAGGCTGTCCCATGCCGGATGTTCACGCCGCTCTCCGGGATAGAAGAACTGGCACGGGTCGCCTGCCAGATTGCCAAGCCCCTCCACCTCGTTCTTCACGGCATGCGAGTGCACGATATCCATTATCACAGCTATACCGTTCCGGTGGGCCGTATCAATCATCTCTTTCAGATCCTCGGGTGTGCCGAAACGGCTCGACGGAGCGAAAAACGAACTTACATGATATCCGAACGAACCATAATACGGATGCTCCTGTATGGCCATTACCTGTATGCAATTGTATCCGTCCTTTATCACCCGTGGCAGCACATTCTCGGTAAACTCCTTATATGTGCCCACCTTCTCTGCGTCCTGTGACATTCCCACATGACATTCGTATATGAGCAGTGGCGACTTGCTGGGCCTGAAGTTTTTCTTCTTGAACACATACGGCTTCTCCGGGTTCCATACCTGTGCCGAGAATATTTTGGTACTCTCGTCCTGCACCACGCGGCGGCACCATGCAGGAATCCTTTCGCCCTCACCGCCATTCCATCTGACCTTCATCTTGTACAAGTCACCATGCTTGAGTGCCTTGGCGCCGAGTTTCAGCTCCCAGTTGCCAGTACCCTCAATACGTTTCATCTTGTATTTCGGGTTCTCCTGCCATCCGTTGAAATCGCCTATCAGATATATCTCAGTGGCATTAGGCGCCCACTCGCGAAACACCCATCCTCTTGCTGTCTTGTGCAGTCCGAAATACAGATGTCCGCCGGCAAAGTCAGACAGTGTCTTCCTGCCTTTTCCCGTCAGCCGGCTTATCCTGTTCACCGCATTTTCATGACGTCCGCGTATGGCGTCCTCAAACGGTTCGAGCCATGAGTCGTTTTTCACCAGGCCTATATGTTGTGTCTTTGTCGCATCCGCCGTCTTTGTCTTGCGCGCAACTTTTGACACCGTCTTCTTCGTGGTATCTTTTTTTACTTCTGCCATGATGTCGTACTATGCTAAAACCTTGAATATAGCCTTTTTGATTTCCGGCTCCGGCGATATGCACGGGGCGTGTCCGTCCTGTGGAAAGAAGATTGCGAACATGCCCGGACGGCATGTCACATAGTTGTCGGCAATCACACCGGGCATCTTGGTGATATCCTTGTCCTCGTTATATTCCGCATCAGGCAGTGCGCACAGCGGAGTATATCCGTATGTCTCGGGCACCGACAATGGTATCTGTATGTCGATCATCTTCTTGTGAGTCTCCATCACCGCCTCTTCCGGTGTCTTTCCTTTTGCCGTGGTTATGTTTACAAATAGGTCACCGCCCTTTATCTGAAGCTTGCCTTCCTCAAGTTCATTGAGACTGTTCGCTGCGAGAAACTCTGCCACATCCTTGAACAGCGGGTTCAAGGACTCGTATTTGCTGAAATTGTCAAGTGTGTCGATTACCATAATAGCATGAATGATTTATTTTTAACTTATGTTTGTTTTTATATTTCTTTTATGTGAAAATCCGTTTCTATATCGCATACACATGCGATAAGACATGATTTGTATTTCTTTACTCTATTTGTCCAATTGCCTCTTCCCGCGAAAATATGTACCCCGGGCCGTAATATTGCCGTTGCGGTCCTTCTCTACAAAGCGTCCGTCCTTCAGATCGTCCACATACGTACCTTCAAAACGGTTTCCGTCCTTGTCTTCCTCTATGGCCGCCCCGTTGCGCTTGCCGTTCTTGAATGTGCCTTTAAACTTTGAGCCGTCCGCATACCTGGCTACTCCCGGACCGTCTATCTTGCCGGCCTTGAACTGTCCTTCAAACACGTCCCCGTTCTTCATCGTGAGTTTCCCCTTGCCGTTAGGCTTGTCGGCTTTCCATGTGCCGGAATACGTATTGCCGTTTTTCCATACCAGTGTGCCCTCGCCTTGCTTGTCGCCTTCAAAAAACTGTCCGGTGTATTTGTCTCCGTTGGCATAGCGGCACACCCCCGTGCCGGTGCGTTCCCCCTGGACATAGGCCCCTTCATACACGTCACCGTTTTTAAACTTGTATATTCCCATGCCGTTCTGTATGTCATCTTTCCATTGGCCGGTATATACATCTCCGTCGGCATAATGGAAAGTGCCCTGTCCGGAACGGCGGTTATCCAGCCATTGGCCGTCATATTTTGAGCCGTCGCCCCAATCGAACACCCCCCGGCCGCTCTTCTTGTCATTGACCCAATCACCTTTGTAGTATGCGCCTCCGGCAAAGGTATAGGTGCCCTTTCCGTTGCGGTGGTCCTGTTTCCATTCACCGTCATAGCGGTCACCGTTGTAATAGTACATCACACCGTGTCCTTGCTGATAATCACGAAACCACAAGCCTACATATTTGTTGTTGTTGGCAAAGTAATAAGTCCCCTGACCGTGTTGCTGATCCTGAAACCATTGCCCTTCGTATTTTTCGCCGTCGGCAAACGTGTATACACCGAAGCCCTGGCGCTTTCCCTTGACAAAGTTCCCCTCGTACCAGTTTCCGCTTTTATAAACAGCCTTCCCCTTGCCTTGAGGTTTGCCTCCGGACATCTCGCCCTTGTATTCGGCTCCGTCTTTTGTCGTACATGTCCCTAACGTTATCTTTTGGGCGGCTGCCGTCGGACAGGCCATGACCAGCAGTATGGATATGAATTGATATTTAAACTTCTTATGCATAAAATTAATACGTTGCAATGCCAAAATTACAAAAAAAAGTCAATATGGCAAAAAAGATTAGATTTTTTAACTGAATATACCTGCATAATTTATAACTTTGCAGAGTTTTTCATGCTCTGTCATGAACACACTCGGAAACTTGATGAAACATGTCCTAAAAATCAGCATCACATGAAATTTATCGGAATAATTCCCGCCCGATATGCCTCCACCCGCTTTCCCGGCAAACCGCTGGCTATGCTCGGCGGAAAATATGTAATAAGAAGAGTTTACGAACAGGTGGCCCGCGTGCTGGCTGACGTATGTGTAGCCACGGACGACGAGCGTATAGCCAATGCTGTCAAAGAGTTTGGCGGCAATGTCATTATGACCTCGCCTCACCACAAAAGCGGCACAGATCGCATAGAGGAGGCCGTGGCAAAACTCGGCACAGACCATGATGTGATAATAAACATACAGGGTGACGAGCCGTTCATCCACCGTTCGCAGATAGAAACGATATGCCGCTGTTTTGACGACAGTCGCACACAGATTGCAACACTTGGAAAACCATTTGGCTGCGACAGCACAAGCTATGATGCCATTGCGAATCCCAACTCGCCGAAAATCATAGTCGACAACCACGGCTATGCCATGTATTTCAGCCGCAGCATAGTTCCTTTCGTGCGGGGCTGCGAGCCAGGCAGATGGCCGGCGGCCTACCCTTTTCTTAAACATATCGGAATGTATGCCTACCGCCGGGAGACACTCGCCGAGATTACCGGACTCCCGCAAAGCACGCTTGAAATAGCGGAAAGTCTCGAGCAATTGCGCTGGCTGCAAAACGGATACCGCATAAAGGTGGGACTGACAGATGTGGAGACCATAGGTATAGACACACCGGAGGATCTTGCACGCGCAGAGAAGTCTCTTGCAGAGTTCTAATATGTCGAACGACTATTTCCGCTTCAAGCAGTTCACCGTGCGGCAAAACCGTTGTGCCATGAAAGTAGGCACCGACGGCACCCTGCTCGGCGCGTGGGCACGCATGCCGGTGCCGGCATCTCCACACGCCGGCACCGGGCAGCACATCCTTGATGTAGGCACCGGCACCGGCCTGATAGCACTGATGATGGCCCAAAGGTTCCCCCATGCCACAGTAACCGGCATCGACATCGACAATGATGCAGCAACCCAGGCGGAGGAGAATGTCTTGGCGTCGCCTTTCGCCACGCGCATAAACATAGAGCATCGGTCATTGCAGTGTTTGTATGACCACGCATGCCCTGCCGGCACATTGGAAGAAAGTGCCCACATTCGCAAAATGTTCAGTGCCATTGTATGCAATCCCCCGTATTTCACGGATTCGCTGGAATGCCCCGACAAACAACGGTCCATGGCAAGGCATGCTTCGTCGCTGTCGTATGACGAACTGATGCACCACTCGTCCGGACTGCTCGACCCAGCCGGAGAGCTGTCGGTAATTGTACCTTTCGACAATATGTACAAGATGAACTCCGCCGCAGCAATAGCAGGACTTCACACAAAACGTATCTGTACTGTGAAAACAACGGCCTGCAAACCACCAAAGCGCGTGCTGATGGCATTTGGAAGACATCAGGATGGAACAACCGAGACATCAGAACTCGTCATAGGAAGTGACGGATACAACAGCATGCTGTGCGACTTCTATCTGAAAATCCGTCTCTCTGCCGACACAGACCATCAAGAATGAATCCACATCCAAGCAAAGTTGTCAAAAATAAACAATACACTCAAATGTTATGATGTATCTAAAAAAGTCTGCAAAACATTTGGCCGAATAAAAAATAATTCCTACCTTTGCACCCGCAAAAACGAAAAGACAACGCGATGCGCTTGTAGCTCAGTTGGTAGAGCACCTGACTCTTAATCAGGGTGTCCAGGGTTCGAGCCCCTGCAGGCGTAC